>NZ_BSDI01000037.1 GCF_027923225.1 Phytohabitans aurantiacus | reverse complement strand
GGGTGTTGCCGTCGTGGACGGTGAATCGCCATCGGCTGCGTCGTTGTTGTGCGGCGACTTGGCGTGCGATGTCGGCGATGACCGGCCCCCACCCAGCCAACTCGCCGGGCAGCTCGGTGAGCCCCATGAGCGTGGACAGCGGCACGGTGAGCTCCACGCCGCCGCGCACCGGCCCGGTCGTGGTGCTGGCTGGGCCGGCGCTGCCAGGCGCGGTGTCCCCGCAGGCCGTTGCGCCCGGCTCGGGCCGGCTGGTGGCCTCTGCCGCGCCGGGCGCATGGGCAGTCGCGGCCGTGCCGGGCCGCTCGGTCGTGCCGTGTGCCTGGCCGGTGCCGGGCTGCTCGGCTATGCCGGGCTGCCGGTTCGTGCCGTCGGCCTGGCTGGTGTCGAAGGGCGCGGCCATCGTCGGGGTCTTCGCCGCGTTGCAAGGCGCGGCGGACAACGCGGTCGCGGTGTTCAGGCCTTCGAGCAGGTCCAGGAACGTGTCCGCGCGTAGCTGATCAAGCGTCCGCTCGTCGCCCCCGCGTCGGGCGGCGCGGGCGATCGCGTCGATCCGCGCCGACGCTGCCGCGGCGCGTTCGGTGGGCAGGTTGGTGCCGCCCAGGAACGCGGTGCCCTCCGGCAGCAGCCCGTGATCCAGACGCCGATCCACGACACTCTTGTCACGGCGTTTGCGAGCCGCGTCGGGGTCGATGGTGATGACCAGCCGCTGCAACCGCACCCGCAACTGCCCCGTCGTCAGACCATCCGCGACCGGCAACAACCGCGCCGCCGCATCCCGCGCCACATCTTCGGGCAACACCGAAAGCACGTCACAGAACACCCGAGCCCGCGGAACGTCGATGTGCCCAGCCCGCAGCGCCGCGTACACGTCGGGGAGGCGTTCGACCACATCCACAGCAAGAGTGAGTTGCTCGCCGGCGGCGCGGCGGGTCCAACACAACGCGACCCGCACCTCATCGTCCGGATACCGGCTCAACCCTTTTAGGCGTTTGACCGGGCTGTCGAACGTGCCGGGCGGACAGTGCGCCACCTCGACGATGTCGGCCAGCAGCTCGGCTTGATCGTGGGCGACCTGGCGGGCGCGGGCCTGCATGACGGTGACCATGTCGTGGCCGTTGACACACGACCGGTCGATGCGCGCGAGGATGGCTGACAGGCCTGGACCGGGCGGCATGTCCGCCAGGTCTTCGGGGATGATCAGCCTCTCGATCACATGTTTGATTCTATCGAAATCCACCGACATTCGTTGCCCCGCAGGCGATCCGGCCGGGGTCGGGATGGCCACTGTCCACAATGGTGATCGCGGCACACGACCCTGCCCTGGTCGGGGTTGGTCGTGTGACGGCGGCGGGTGGGGCCGCGGGAGCAACGGCATGGAGCGCGGCGGACGTCGCGGTAGCTCGCGTCTTTCTTTGTTTGGACCTAGTCGATTTTTTGTCGTTCCTGCGGCAATAGGTCGTCTAGATCTATTGGTGTCCGGGGTTTGAGATGTGCATAGCGCCTATACCGCCGCGCGCCGAGCGCTTGAAGGTGGCATGGCGTGGAGTTGGTGGGCGTCGGGGTGGCTGAGTTCGTCAAGGATGGTCAGGGCCTGGCGCCAGTTGTCCCGGGCGGTGTCGTGGTCGCCGGCGACTTCGCCGCGACGGTCGCCGGTTTTCTGGTGTAAGCCGAGCGCGTGTCGACAGTGGATGATGGCGGTCGCGTGGTCGCCCCGCAGGGTGTGGTACCAACCGATGTTGTTGAGGATGCGGCCTGGCCGGCCCGATCGCCGATGCCGCGGTACAGGTCCAGGGCCAGGCGAAGGCCGGCCGTAGGCGCGGCCGTGTGCCTGGGGCGGCTGGGGCGTGGTAAGGGCGGCTGGTAGCACCGGATCAACGGCCGGTCTGGCCGTCGATCTGCTCGCGGATGATGTCGGCGTGCCCGGCATGGCGGGCGGTCTCCTCAATCACCGCGAGCAGCACCCACCGAAGATCGTGCGTCTTTCCGTTGCGGGTCACCGGTGCGTCCGCCTCCCCGACCACGGCGATGATCTCGTTGCTGGCATCACACGCGGCGCGGTACTCGGCGCGCAGGGTCCGTAGGGGCACCGCGGGGTCGACCCGCATCGACCGCTTGCCCCTGGACGCCTTCCCACCGGCGACGATCTCCTCGAACCACATCGACTCGACGAACGTCAGGTGCTGCAACAATCCGGCCAGGTTGGTACCCGAGTCAACCGTGCTGCGCCGGGCGTCCTCCTCACCGAGTCCGGCCAGCTTCTTCAGAACGCTGGCCCGCAACCCGTCGAGCACCGCGCGAAGCCGTTCGACTTCGGGAGTCATGCCGGGAGCGTAACGGTGAAGCCGGCACCTGACCGGCGGCCGCCTCGGCTAATCGAGGCAGAACTCATTGCCCTCGGGGTCGGTCATGACGATGTGGCCGGCGCTCATCGGTGGCTCGGGCTCGAAGCGGCGTACCCGGGTCGCTCCCAGCGCCACAAGCCGTTCGCAATCGGCTTCGAGGGCTGCCATCCGCTCGTCACCCTGCAATCCGGGAGCCGCACGTACGTCGAGATGCACGCGATTTTTGGCGGTTTTGCCTTCTGGAACCTGCTGAAAGAAGATCCGCGGCCCGCTCCCGTCCGGGTCCTCGATAGCCGATCTCGTGTTGCGCTGTTCCTTCGGTACGCCGGCCCGCTCGAGGAAATCGTCCCACGCGGCCAGGGGGTCGGCGCCCTCGGGCAACTCGGCTCCGGGCGGTCCGGGGTGGACGTAGCCAAGCGCGTCGCGCCAGAACGATGACAGCGCGCTCGGGTCATGGGCGTCGAAGGTGATTTGAATCTGACGGCTCATCGGTTCCCACTCCGTTCGTGGCTGATTGTGCGTGAGAAGTCTTCCAGGCCCGGAAGACCAGGCCAACGCAACGCTCCGTACATGACGCGGGGTAGGCGCAGCCCTTGTGAAAGCATGTCCTGGTGCTGCGGTATGACGAAGCAGATCTCGTAGCCTACGTCGCTGAACATTCCTCCGGGGTGGCGCTCGCGTTGGACGACACGTCCGATGAAGTCGCCGCGGTCGCGGCGCTCCGGCCTGCGGTACGCGAGATCAGCCGGATACCGCATCCACTTGAGCCCGATTCACCGCTGCCGAACGGGTGCACTGTCCTGCACGAGGATGGTGTGCCGGTGTTCCATCTGGACATGAAGGACGAGACGCAGTATGCGGAGTAGATCGTCCGGATCATCCGCGACGAGCTCCGATCGGCCGGCGTCGATGGCCAGCTGGAGCCGAGACTCCCGCCGGCTTCCCGGTGCCCGACAACGCCACGCTCGTGCTCGCGCAGTCCGCCCGTGACGGTGCCTGGGAACATGCCGCGTGGCGACGCGCGAGCCGGCCATTCATCGGGTACGCCGACCGGTTGCGGGCTTTCGGCTGCGAGTTCGGCACCGTGCCGACCGCCGAATTCGCCGACTTCATTCCCGCGACGTGCATAGCCAGGTACTCGCTGCGGCGGGCTGGGCAAGGCGGCAGCGTCTCCTTTTACCACGAGTGGCGCAAGCCGGTGCAGCAGCCGTCGAGCTGGTATGTCAGCGTCGTCTGGCGAACCCGTCTCGATCCGACCCACGCCTCACCCGATCCGACCCACGCCTCACCCGAGCAAGCCGAGCCGGCTGTGTTCGACTTCCCGCCCCGGCAGGTCACGGCCGGAGAGACGGTACTGGCGCTGCGCGAGGCGGCACTCGCCGTTGCCGAAGCGCTTGATGGTCCACATTGCCACCATGAGCCTACGTTTCCCCAGTGGCTGTACGGGCGGCTCGCCCCCTGGATGGTACGGATGCGCCTTCCACTGGCCCACGACGACGCCGGCTATCTGTACGCACCGGATGTCCGACAGGCGATCGCGTCGCTCGACGCCGATCACGTCATCGGCGTCGAGGCCCTGCTGGCTTTGCGGACAGTCGCGACGGTGCTGGATCCGTTGTTCCACAACCTGCGCTCGGCCGAACTGGTCGAGGGCACTGCCCGGCTCGACCGGACGGTCGAGGGCATCGGAGCCGACCAGCTGATCGACCTACGCGACGCTCTCCGACACATCGTCTCGCGCCGGCACGCTCCGCCGGCAACACCCTGATTGAGCAAGTCGGTCAGGAGCGCGTGTCTTGGGGAACGTCGGTCGGCCAGTTCCAGCTGGTGATGGTGGTGCGCATCAGTTGGGCCGCGGTCGACAGGTGGCTGTCGGCGCCCCAGTAGAGGGTGACGGCGCGGGCGCAGTCGGGCTCGTCGACATCGATCCAGGCGACGGGGGCACGGGTGGCGCTGCGGCGGGCGAGGGCGGGCACGAGCCCGATGCCAAGGCCGGCGCTGATCAGGTCGGCGATGGCGCTGTGTTCGTCGCTCTCGCAGACGATCTTCGGGGTGAGGTCTCGTGCGGCGAACAGCCGGTCGAGCAGTCTGCGGAGCCAGTGTCCCTTGCGCGCGGTGACGAACGGCTGGTCGGCGAGCTCATCGATGGTTACGGACGTCCGGCCGGCAAGCGGATGGTCGAGTGGCGCACCCACGCCTACGGCCTCGTGGAAGAGCCGCGCGGCCTCCAGTCCCTCGGTGTCGATCGGTTGCGAGGCGAGGCACAGGTCGACCTCTTGGGCGCGGAGGCGGCGGGCCATGTCATCGGCGGGTGACCAGTGCAGCTCGACCTCGGCCGCGGGGTGCGCTCGCTTGTAGACGGCCAGCGGACCGGTGAGGGTGAGGAAGGTTTCCGATGCCAGTCTGACGGTGCCCAATCCGTGGCTGGTGGCGTCGGTGACGGCGCGCCGGCCCGCGTCCAGCTCGCCGAGCGCCCGTTCGACGTGATGGCGGAAGACCTTGCCCATGTCGTTGAGGCGCAGGCGGCCACCGCGATCGAACAGTGGCACGCCCAGTTCGCTTTCCAGCCGGGCGATGGTGCGGCTCAGCGAGGGCTGGGCGACGCGGAGTTCCTCGGCCGCCCGGCTGAGGTGCTCCAGGCGCGCCACGACGAGGAACTGTTTCAGCGAGTTGAGCTCCATCATGCCTTCCAGTGCATAACGCCATAGCGATACTGATCTTAGACAAGATAGCTCTACTGACATAGCTTTGGCATGGAAGCAGCCAAGACCCCACCGCGAAGGGATGGTCACGCAATGTCAACGCAGTACGAGGTCGACGAAGCAGCGATCCGCCAGCAGATCGAGACGATCGTCGAAGCACTCCGGACCAAGGACCTCGACGCCCTGAAGCAGCCCTACTCGACGGACGTCGTGTCATTCGACATCGACCCTCCGCTGCAGCACGTGGGCATCGACGCGAAGCTCAAGAACTGGGCGAACGTTTTCGCCTTCTTCGAAGACGTGCGCTACGAGCTTCGCGATCTGACTCTCACGGTCGGCGACGAGGTGGCGTTCGGGCATGCCTTCGGTCGTCTCACCGGCACGTTGAAGGACGGCACGGCGACGACCGGCATGTGGGTCCGGGTGACGTACGGCTTGCGGAGGATCGACGGCACCTGGCTGATCACGCACGACCAGGTCTCCGTGCCGCTCGACATCCGCAGCGGCAAAGGGGTTGTCGACCTCGAGCCCTGACAGTCGCACGGTCCGAAACGATGTGAGGAGGACGCTTCATGGTCACCGCGACCACGAGCGGCGGCACGGCCCGAGCCGATGCCGCGCACCGGACGAGTCTCGCCGGCTGGGTCGTGCGGGCCATCATCAGCGCGCACATGATCGCGATCGTCGGCCAGCCCGTGTTCGCCGGCGTTTATCTGAGCGGGAACTTCGACGGCCTTCGCTGGCATGCGATCGGCGCCGACGTCGTCACCTCGCTCGGCTACCTGCAGGTGATCACGGCGGCAGCGGTCTGGGTCCAACTGCGGCACAGCGGGCTGTTCCTTACCTCGCTCGCCGTGGTGGCGGCGGAGACCGTGCAGTACTTCGCGGGCATGGATGGCGCTCTGTGGCTGCACCTCCCGTTGGGTGTGCTGACGATCGTCGTGCTCACCGTGCAGTTCATCGTCGTGTGGCGTCAGCCGCTGCGGCCGGTCTCACGTCCGGAGGGCGGGGATGCGTGAGCACCGTGGCATGACCCGGCGCCGGGCGCTGGGCATCGGTGGGGCGCTCGGACTGCTCGCCACCACCGGGCTGTCGGCCGCGGCCGCGCTTGCCCGGCGCCCGTCATTCACCGGCGCCCAGCTGCGCAGCACTGCCGCGTTGCCACCGCCGTTCCAGACTCCGATGCCAGTTCCGTCCGTGCTCAGACCGGTCAGCACCTCGGAAGGTGCCGACCGGTACGAGATCACCCAGCGGGAGGCGACCCTGCAGGTCCTACCCGGGATCAGCACACCGATGTGGACGTACGGGGGCACGTTCCCGGGCCCCACGATCGAGTCGCGCCGCGGCCGCAAGGTGATCGTGACCCATCACAACGAGCTGCCGGTGCCGACCGTGGTGCACCTGCACGGCGGGCGCACTCCCGCCGCGCACGACGGGTACCCGACCGACCTGGTGCTCCCCGCCGCGTGGTCTCACCTCGCACTGCACGGCGGCCACGCGGGCCATGGCTCTGCCGGCGGACACGGCATGACGGACGCCCGGGCGGTCGTGACGAACAGGCAGCGCGCGTACGAGTTCCCGCTCGACCAGCGCGCGACGATGCTGTGGTATCACGACCACCGGATGGACTTCACCGCACCGGCGATCTGGCGCGGCCTCGCCGGGCTGCACTTCGTGCGCGACGACGTAGATGACGCCCTGGACCTGCCCCGAGGCGACCACGAACTGCCGATGATGATCGCCGACCGCGCCTTCGACGCCGACGGGCGGCTGGCGTACCCGGCGCTCGACCCGACCCTGACCGGCCAGCCCGGCGTCACCGAGGCGTACCTGGCAGGCGTCCTCGGTGACGTGATCCTCGTCAACGGCGCACCATGGCCTGTACATGAGGTCGACACCGGTGTCTACCGGCTGCGCATCCTCAACGGCTCCAACGCCAGGCACTATGAACTCGAGGCCGTCGCCGAGAACGGCCGCACGCTCCCACTTGTGCAGATCGGCGCCGACCAGGGGCTGCTCGCGGCCCCGGTACGACACGAACATCTACCGATCGCTCCCGCCGAACGATACGACCTGCTGATCGACTTCGGCGGCCTGCCGGTCGGTTCGCGGGTCCGGCTGGCCAACCGCCTCGGGACCGGCCGCACCGCCGACGTCATGCAGTTCCACGTCGTGCGCCACGGCGCGAGCGCCCCGATCCCGGACAGGCTCGCCGACGACCTGCCGGAATGGGACAGATCGCAGGCAACCGTGATCCGAGATTTCGCGTTTCGGGCCGGCCGGATGAACGGGCGCCACGGCTGGCTCATCGACGGCCAGCCGTTCGACCCGGCCCGCACCGACGTCACCACGCGCCTCGGCGACATCGAAGTCTGGCGGCTCATCGCCGACGTCCACCACCCGATCCACCTCCACCTCGTCGGGTTCCGCGTCCTGTCCCGCGGCGGCGCCGAACCCCTCCCACACGACGCGGGTCTGAAAGACACCATCTCCCTACGCCCCGGTGAGTCCGCGGAAATCATCACCCGCTTCGACGGATACCGAGGCCGCTACCTGTTCCACTGTCACAACGCCGAACACGAGGACATGGGCATGATGGCCAACCTCGAGATCGTCTGACGAGCGCTCAACCCCCACCCCATCCAGAAAGGCTCAGCGACATCATGACCACCGCAGTTCCGCAAACACCCTTCGTCGAAGCGGCGCCCAAACAGCGACTGGAGTGTTCACCGGGGCTAGCGAGACCCTCCGCCTGTCCGGCATCGACGTAGACATCAACGGCAGCGGGCGATACCAGTCCGTCAAGGCACGCACCCGAACCATGGACCGCGCCACCCAACTGGCCGAGATCTGGCGGATGCTCGCCTGCCCCGACGTCATCGTCGGCAGCGTCGCGGCGGTCACCGAGACCGGATCCCTGGTGGCCGCCTCGGCCAGCGGAAGCCAGTTGGCCGGCTACTCGGGCGCCGCCGCCCGCGCCATCTGGATCGTCGGGGCGCAGAAGGTCGTACCCGACCTGGACACCGCGCTCCGGCGCGTCGAAGACCACTGCCTGCCGCTGGAACACGAACGCGCCATGACGGCCTACGGACAGCCCAGCGCCCTGAACCGCCTGCTCATCCTCAACGCAGAACCGCACCCGGGGCGCGGCACCGTCCTACTGCTCCGCGAAGCCATCGGATTCTGAACCACCAGGTGTGTTAACCATCCTCCGCGCCCACTCGTAGCCGGCGAGCGCCAGGGCTACGTCCAACTCGTGCTGCTTGGCCGGGGATAGCGTGCCAATCCGCTTGATCAGCGACTCCTCGCTGACAGCCGTGCTCCAGGTGCAAAAGACTTTCCCGTCCTTGGGTAGCGCCACTCGGACCACGCCGCTCTCTGCCAGGCCCTCCTCGGCTCCGAAGGAGACCTCGACGCCGATGACCGCGTCCGGCCCGGCCTCCTCGACGATCCGGCGTCGCTCATCGACGTCGACCGCCTGCTCGCCAGACATCAGGACGAATCCGAGCTTCTGCGCCGGGGTGGCCGGTTCAACGATCTGCATGGCGCGGAACTCCGGCCCCGCACCTCCCTGGAGCAGCACGAGAGGCCGCTCCTCGTCGAACTGAGCCCACCAAACCTCGCCGCGCTCCACATGCCCTCCCTGTACATCCAGCATGTTCGGTTGCGCCCGCAACGGCAAATGAGCATGCTGGTGGGCACCGACGGCTCTGGAAAGCCCAACGGCCCAGGAGCCGATAGCGCATGCTCACGCGGCCACCGTCTGATCGGCGGCCGCACGCAGCGGCTGGAGTGCCCCGGACCAGGCGATGACCTCGTCGAGCAGTTCGTTGAGGGTCGGCTCCTGGTGTGGGCCAGGGGCGATGGTGCCGGGCTCGGTCGGGTCGGAGATCTCGAAATCGGTGAAGGCTGACAACGCGACCTGGGTGCGCACGTTGGCCACCTGGAGCTCGGTCATGACATGCCGCAGGTGCTCCACGGCGCGCACGCCGCCGTGCACGCCGTGGCTGACGAAGCCGGCTGCCTTGTTGTTCCACTCGGCGAACAGGAAGTCGATGGCGTTCTTCAGCGCGGCGGGGGCCGAGTGGTTGTACTCGGGGGTGACGAAGACGAAGCCGTCGAAGGAGCCGATGGTCTGGGCCCACCGGTTGGTGTGCGCGTGGTGGTAGGCGCCGAACAGGGCGGGCAAGGGCTCGTCCAGCACCGACAGGCCGTACTCGGCCAGCCCTGCACCTGCTGGTACTGATCTCAGCTGGACTGCCGGCCCACCTCGCCGCACCGCCCGTCGACGAAATCACCACGACGGTCACCGCGGGCGTCCACACCTTCCTCCACGGTCACCTCCGCCGAGACGAGTAGATGGCCGAGGAGGCCGGCTGTGCGATCGATTCGGGGTAGCGGTATCGGGTGGTTATCGCGCTTCCTTGAATCATTCCGTATAAGCCACCGAAACCGATCGTCCAATTTGGAACACTTCAAAAGTATTGATAGGTAACAATGTTTTTGGTTCCGACTCCCTGACAATCGCGTCGGCTGATGTCATGATGTTGGAGTGGATGAGCGTTCAACCGACGACTCGCGGCGGGTTCTCCTCGTGGAAGACGATGGCGAACTGGCCGAAATGTTGGTTGCGCTGTTCGCCGCCGAGGGCTATCCCATCGACCACGCGTCCGACGGCCAGCGTGGACTCCACTTCGGACTGACTCGGCAGTACAGGCTGATTGTCGTGGATCGCGGGCTGCCGGGAATGGACGGCCTGGAGGTCGTCGCGCGCCTGCGCCAGCGGGCAGTGAGCGCCCGCGTCCTGATGCTGACCGCGCTCGGCGACACCGCCGATCTGGTCGCCGGGCTCGACGCCGGCGCCGACGACTACCTCGCCAAACCCTTTGAGATAGCGGAGTTGCTGGCCCGGGTGCGGGCGTTGAGCCGGCGCCCGGTCGACGACGCGGAAGTGATTCCGTTGGGTGCGGCGCGGCTCGACATGGCGCTGCGCGGTGCGCATTTACCCAATGGCGAATTCGTCAGTCTGTCGGGGCGCGAGTTCGCGCTGATCCGTTCGCTCGCGACGCGACCACGAGCGGTGCACAGCCGTGCCCAGTTGCGCGGCCGGATATTCCACGGAGCCGACTCCGAGTCCATAGTGGATACCTATGTGCACTATCTGCGGCGCAAACTGGGGCCCGGTATCGTGCGCACCATCCACGGGTTGGGTTACCAGATCGGCGCCCTGTGAGCGCAGCGACCCAGGACCGGGAAAGGCGCCTCCTGTGCCGGGCCCGACTGGTGATGGCGGCGAGTGTCGCTTCGGCGATCAGTGGCGTGGTCCTGCTCGTCGGCGGGGTGGCCTGCCTGCTGGTGGGGCTGGTCGTGGCGGTCACCGTCGGCGGCCTGGTGGCCCGGCGGGTGCTGGACCCGATGGCCGAACTGCTGGACCGGCGCTCCCGCCTCGTCGCCGACGCGAGCCACGAGCTGCGGGCACCCCTCACGCGCCTGCACGTGCGCAGCCAGCTCCTTCTGCGGCGAGCCGACGAGCTGCCCGAGCCGCTCGCGACGGAGCTGCGCCGGATGGTGGCGGGCACCCGCGAGCTCGGCGAGGTGCTCGACGACGTGTTGCGCGGCGCGCGGCTGGGCTCGGACGCCGCCGGAAACGAGCGGGTCGACCTCGCCGCGGTCGCCGCCGACCTGCTCGCCGCGGAGGCGGGGCGCCTGGACGAGCGCGGCTTGTCCGCGGAACTCGAGGTGGGAGCCGGGCCGCTCGTGGTGCCGGGGATCGTGTCCGCCCTGCGGCGGATGGTGTCGGCGTTGCTGGACAACGCTATCGGGCACACGCCGCCGCAGGGACGCATCACGGTCTCCGTTACGGCCGTCGACGGCGGCGGCGCGGTGGAGTTGGTCGTCGCGGACACCGGTGTCGGCTTCGATCCGGCGCGGGCCGGCACGATGTTCGACCGGTTCGTCCGGGGGACCGCCGGCACCGGCCAGCGGTTCGGCATCGGGCTCGCGCTGACCCGGGAGGTCGTCGAGAGCCACGGCGGCACCATCACCGCTGCCGGCCAGCCCGGGCGGGGCGCGCGATTCACCGTGCGGCTGCCCACGGCGCCGGCCCGGACGCCTTCTAAGAACGTTCTGAGATCTCTCCACAAGCATCGATGTACATGTGCGGCTGGCGCGCACACATCGATCGGAGGGACATGCCGCGATGTATCAGCAACTGATCGAACGGACCTCGACGGCCTGGTCCACACCCCTGCTGGACCATCTGTCAGGCCATGACCGCCGCAGGTTCCAGCTCTTCGGGCAGGGGCTGGTCGCGGCGGTACCGGACACCCACATCCACCACGCGTTCGAGCGGCACGCGGCAACCCGCCCGGACGCCACCGCCGCCGAACACCACGGCGAGACGATCACCTACGGCGAGCTGGACCGCCAGGCGAACCGGCTCGCCGCCCGGCTGGCCGGCCACGGCGTCCGCCCCGGCGACAACGTCGCGGTGTTCGTCCGGCGCGGCATTCCCATGCTGGTCGGGATACTCGGCGTCCTGAAGGCCGGCGCCGCGTACGTCCCGCAGGACGCCGGCCTCGCCCCGACCGCCCACCTCCGCCACGTCATCGACGCCGCGGCGACCCGGGTCATCCTGACCACGTCCGGCGTCGCCGATCGGATACCGGTGCCCGCCGGCCACCGCCTCATCGCCATCGACACCCTGATGTCGTCGGACGACGGGGGCGACCAGTACCGCCCGGTCGGCGCCGGCGAGAACTGCTATGTGCTGTTCACCTCCGGCACCACCGGCCGCCCCAACGGCGTCGCCGTCACCCACCGCAACGTCTGCAACATCCTGCTCACCGCGCCCGGAGACCTCGGCATCCGGCCGGGATGGCGGGTCGGGCAGCTGCTCAACGTGGCGTTCGACATGGCGGCGTGGGAGATCCTGGGCTGCCTCAGCCACGGCGCCACCCTCGTCATCCGGGGCCAGGACATCGCCGAGACCGCCCAGCGCGTCGACGTCATCGTCGCCACCCCGACCGTCCTGGGTGGACTCGACCCCGACCGGTGCGGGCCGGTGAAGGTGGTGGCGGTGGCCGGCGAGCCCTGCCCGCGAGCACTCGCCGACCGGTGGGCCCGCCGCGCCGCCTTCTACAACGCGTGCGGCCCCACCGAAACCACCATCGTCAACACGATGCACCGCCACGACCCCGCCGGACCGCTCACCATCGGGCGCCCCACACCCAACAACACCGTGTACGTGCTCGACCCGACCGGACATCCATGCCCTATCGGCGCCACCGGCGAAATGTGGGCCGGGGGAGACTGCGTCTCCGCCGGATACCTGGGCGACGCGGCACTGAACGCGGAGCGCTACGTCCCCGACCCGTTCCTCGGCGGCGACCGCCTGATGTTCCGCACCCGGGACCTCGGCCGCTGGACCCCGGACGGGCGACTGGAGCACCTGGGCCGCACGGACGACCAGGTCAAGGTCCGCGGATTCCGCGTGGAGCTGGATTCGGTATCGGCCATCCTCGAGTCGGTACCGGGCTGCCGGCGGGCGGTCACGCTCAAGCTCGACGATCGCAGCCTCGTCTCCTTCGTCGCGCCCGGCCACGTCGACCCGGAGATCGCCAGGCAGGCGGTCGCCTCCGTGCTGCCCTACTACTGCGTCCCCACGGTCGTGTACCCGCTGCCCGTCCTGCCCGAGACCAGCCGCGGAAAGATCGACAAGGCGGCGCTGCGGCACATCATGGGGTTGGCGGCATGAGCGTCATCAGCCCGGCCGCTCCCGCCGCCTCCGCCGCCGACCAGCTCGCACTGCCACCACCGACCTCGCCGCTGCGCCGGCTCCTCAAGCATCCCCGGCTGATGCACCACAACCGCCTCGCCGCTCTCGTCGGCGTCGCGAACCTGGCCCTGCTCGGTCACGCCCTCACGGGTGGCGGCTGGTGGTCGGGCGGACACATCGACCTCGCGGCCATCTCCGCGGCGGTACTGGCCAACTTCGCGCTCGCCATCCTCATCCGCCAGCAGTACGTCGTCAACCTGCTGTTCTGGCTCGCCACCCGAGCGCCCACCCACTGGCCGCTGCGGATCCGCTGGACCCTGGCGAAGGTGTACCACTTCGGCGGGCTGCACGTCGGCGGCGCCCTCGCCGGGACGCTGTGGTTTCTCGTCCTCAGCGGCTCGCTCACCGTCGCCGCGCTGCGCGGCGATCCGGCGGTCTCCACCGGCCTGCTCGTCGTCTCGTACGCGCTGCTGGCCCTGCTGGCCGTCATCGTGGCGATGGCGCGCCCCGGCTACCGGGCCAGGCGGCACGACCGGTTCGAACGGGCGCACCGGTTCGGCGGCTGGAGCGCGCTGGTCCTGTTCTGGGTACAGACCGTGCTGTCCGTCCGTCCGGAACCCGGCAGCCCGCTGGCCGCGCCGCAGCTCTGGGTACTGGCCCTGCTCACCTTCAGCGTCGCGCTGCCGTGGTTGCGCCTGCGCCGGGTACGGGTGGATGTCAGCCGGCCCTCCAACCACGTGGCGCTGGCGCGCTTCAACCACGGGGTGACCCCGTTCGCCGGATCGTCCACCGCGATCAGCCGCCGTCCACTGTGGGAATGGCACTCGTTCGCCAATGTGCCGGCCCCGGGCGAGGCCGGCTTCCGGCTCACCATCTCCCGCGCCGGCGACTGGACCGGGTCGTTCATCGACGACATGCCGACGCACGTGTGGGTCAAGGGCATCACGACCGCGGGGGTCGCCAACATCGAGACCCTGTTCACCAAGGTGGTGTACGTCGCCACCGGCAGCGGCATCGGCCCGGTACTGCCGCATCTGCTGGCCCGGAAGGTGCCCTCCCGGCTGGTCTGGGCGACCCGCAGCCCGCGAGCCACCTACGGCGACGAGCTGGTCGACGAGATCCTGGCCGGCCAGCCCGACGCGACCGTGTGGGACACCGCCGAACACGGCAAGCCCGACATGGTCCAGCTGGCCTACGCCGCGTACGTGGCGTTCGGGGCCGAGGCCGTCATCTGCATCTCGAACAAGAAGCTGACCTGGCAGGTCGTCCACGGCCTGGAACGCCGGGGAATCCCGGCGTACGGCGCCATCTGGGACTCCTAAGTGGAGGGTGGGAACCGCATGGACAACATCAAGATCGAACAGCGTGACCGGGTCGTCATCGTGCACCTGCACCGGCCGGAGGTACTGAACGCGCTCAACACCGAGCTGATGACCGAGCTGGTCGACGCGCTCCGGCCACTCGACCGCGACCCGGGGGTGGGCTGCTTCGTCGTCACCGGCTCCGAACGCGCCTTCGCCGCCGGCGCCGACATCCGGGAGATGGCACCGAAATCCTCCGTCGAGATGTTCACCGAGGACTTCTTCGCCGGCTGGGACGGCTTCACCGCGCTGCGTACCCCGAAGATCGCCGCCGTGGCCGGCTACGCCCTCGGCGGCGGCTGCGAACTGGCCATGATGTGCGACATCATCTACGCCGCCGACACCGCCCGGTTCGGGCAGCCGGAGATCACGCTCGGCGTCATACCGGGCATCGGCGGCACGCAGCGCCTGACCAGGCTCGTCGGCAAGGCCAAGGCGATGGACATGATCCTCACCGGCCGCCTGATCGACGCGGCCGAGGCGGAGCGAGCCGGCCTGGTCGCCCGGGTGTTCCCCGCCGACCGCCTGCTGCCGGAGGCGCTGGCCGCCGCCGAAAAGATCGCCGGATATGGCAAGCCGGCCGCGATGACGGCCCGCGAGGCGGTGGACCGGGCCCAGGAGGTGAGCCTGCGAGAGGGCCTGCTCTTCGAACGGCGCGTATTTCACGCCCTATTCGCGACGGAGGATCAGGCCGAGGGCATGCGAGCCTTCCTCGACAAGCGCCCCGCCCACTTCACCGGCCGCTAGAAACCTCCCACCCCAACGCCCGCGCCCCACCCCACGCCGCCACGCCCCGCCCGCCCCGCCACGCCGATCAAGGGCGAACGCACGCGGTTTGATCGCGAAACCGCGTGCATTCGCCCTTGATCCATGCGGATCTCCTTGATCGACGCGGTCCGGAGAGGCGGCCCAGCCCTACATCTCGCCCGATAAGCCCGATAGACCCGATCTGAGCCACCGCGATGTCCGTCGCGGGCCAGACCGTCGATCCGCAGCCTCACCCACCGCCCCCAGTCCCCCTCACCCCATACCGCCCGTTCGCCGTCGACCCAGACCCTGCGCCGATCTTGCAGTTGTCATGGCGGAATGCCCGGTTTGGGACATGACAAGTGCAAGATCGGCGCAGGATCTCCGGAGCGAAGAGATTCTGAGCTACCGCGATGCCCGCCGTGCCCCATGCCGTTGCTCCCGCGGCCTCGCCCTCCGGCGCCCCACGACCCACCCGGGTTGGGGCTGGCACCGCGGAGGGTGAGGCCGCGGGAGCAACGGGCCTCGACCTCGGCGGGCATCGCGGTAGCTCACATGTCTGTCCTGGGCGGGTGAAGCGTCGGAGCGCGGCCGCACCTCTATGGGCGGGGCGCGAGGCCCGGGGGTGCCGCTGTCGACTCGCGGACGACCAGCCGGCACGGGTGGGTGTGCCGGCCGGGGGCGGGCTCGCCGTTGATGGCGGCGAGCAGGAGGTTGGCGGCGACCCGGCCGATGCCTTCCAGGTCCATGTCGACGCTGGTCAGCGGCGGCCGGCAGGCCAGCGCCATGACGCTCCAGTTGTCGAAGCCCACGAGCGCGACGTCGTCGGGCACCCGCATGCCGACGGCGTGCAGGCCGTCGGCGACACCGCGGGCGATCTGGTCGCTGCCGCAGAAGACCGCGTCGAACGCGGTGCCGGAGGCGAGCAGCAGGCTCACCGCCTGCCGGCCCCACTGCTCGCTCCACTCGCCGAACAGCGCCGGCACCGCGAAGTCCAGGCCGTCGTCGGTCAGGCGCGCGCGGGCGGCGGCCGCGCGGACCTGCGCGGAGTGGTGGTGCTCCGGCCCGGTCACGTGCGCGATGCGGCGCCGGCCGACCGCGAGCAGGTGCTCGACGGCCTTGGCCGCGCCGCCGACCTCGTCGGGCACGACCGAGCAGTCCCGCTCGTCGGCGGAGCTGATGAACGCGTACACGACCGGGACTGGCTGGTCGGCGGCGATCGGTGGCCGGGCCTGGCTGCGGCGGCCGGTCACGATGATCCCGTCGACGCGCCGCCCGAGCAGCGTCCGCAGGTAGTACTCCTCGCGGATCGGGTCGTCGCGGGCGTCGCACAGGAACACGGACATCCGGCCGGCGCCGAGGGCGTCTTCGGCTCCTATGAGGATCGGGATGCTGAACCGCCCGATGCTGTCGGTGGTGATCATGCCGACGGTGTAGGTGCGGCCCTCGTTGAGCGCGCGTGCGGCGGCGTTGGGCCGGAAGCCGAGCCGCGCCGCCGCGTCCATGACGCGCTGGCGGGTCTCCGGGCGCAGGGAGCCGCTGCCGTTGAGCGCCTTGGACGCCGTGCCCACGGAGACCGACGCGAGCGCGGCGACGTCGCTGATGGTCGAGGGGCGACCCGGCTTGGCCACGTTGCCTGCTTTCTCATGACTGCGTGACGTATAGGGAAACTTCACTATTGACGCCCCACAATACTCCTGTCTAGCCTGCTGGAAACCGATTGCCTAAGTTTCCTGGGGAGATTCATGCGGCTGGGCCCGGTCAGCCCGTCCACGGGCGCCCTGCGACCACTCACAGTGGACAGTGTGCGCCTCGACCCCGGCGGGCTGCTCGGCGCCTGGCAGCGGCGCAACGCGACGGCGACCCTGCCGCACTGCGTCGCGCAGCTCGACGAGGCCGGCGCGCTCGACAACCTGCGCCGGGCGCTCGGGCTCGGCGACCGGGAGTACACGCCGATGTGGTTCGCCGACTCCGACATCTACAAGACGCTCGAAGCCGCCGCCTGGGAGCTGGCGCGTCCGGGCGCCGACCCACGACTGCGGGAGTTCGTCGACGGCACCGCCGAGATGCTCGCCAAGGCGCAGCACGACGACGGGTACCTCGACACCTACTTCACCACCGTGCGGCCCGAGCTGCGCTTTCGCGAGCTGGAGTGGAGCCACGAGCTGTACTGCGCCGGGCACCTCATCCAGGCCGCCGTCGCCGCCGCCCGGGTCGGCGTGGGGGAGCGGCTGCTGAGCGTGGCGCGCGCCTTCGCCGACCTGATCGTGGCGCGGTTCGGCCCCGGCGGCGTCGACGTGGTGTGCGGCCACCCGCAGATAGAGACGGCGCTCGTCGAGCTGTACCGGCTGAGCGGCCACCGCCCGTATCTGGACACCGCGCGGCGCTTCGTCGACCTGCGCGGGCGCGGCCTCGCTGGACAGGGCCGGTTCGGGCCGGCGTACCTGCAGGACCACCTGCCGGTGCGGGAGGCGCCCGGCGTCACCGGGCACGCCGTGCGGCAGCTCTACCTGCTGGCCGGTGTGGTCGACGTGGCGGCCGAGACCGGTGACACGACGCTGATGGCCGCGGCCGAGCGGATGTGGGACGACGCGTACGGCACGAAGACGTACGTCACCGGCGGGCAGGGCTCCCGGCACCGCGACGAGGCGTTCGGCGACCCGTACGAGCTGCCGCCCGACCGCGCGTACGCGGAGACCTGCGCGGCGATCGCCAGCTTCCAGTTCAACTGGCGGATGCTGCTGGCCACCGGGCAGGGCCGGTACGCCGACACGATGGAGACCGCTCTCTACAACGCGATCCCGGCCGCGATCGCGGTCGACGGCCGGCACTTCTTCTACGCCAACCCGTTGCAGCGCCGCGCCGACCACGACTCCGCCAACGACCACGCGCCCGCGCGCCGCCAACCCTGGTACTCCTGCGCGTGCTGCCCGCCGAACCTGGCCCGCCTCATGGCGTCCCTGGATTCCTACGTCGCGACGGCCGACGACGGCGGCGTGCAACTGCACCTGTACGCCACCGGCGCGGTGCGCACCGCCCTCGCCGACGTGGACGTGTCGACCGGCTATCCGTGGCACGGACGGATCCGGATGACGGTGAGCTCGGACGCGGGGCGGGCGTGGACCCTGGCGCTGCGCGTCCCGCACTGGTGCGTGGCGTTCACGGCCACTGTGGACGGTGAGCCGGTCACGGCGCCGGTGCGAGACGGATACCTTCGACTCTCCCGCGACTGGCCGGCCAGCAGCACGGTCGAGCTCGACCTCGACATGCCGCCGCGACTGGTGGCCGCGCACCCGTACGTCGACGCGGTCCGCGGGTGCGTCGCGCTGGCACGCGGGCCGCTGGTGTACTGCCTGGAGCAGGCCGACCTGCCCGGCGGCGCCGCCCTGGCCGACGTGCGACTCGACCCGTCCGCCGGGCTGGGGCTGGCGCCCGCGCCGGACCTGCCACACGGCGCGCTCGCGGTCACCGCCGAGGCGTACCTGCGGCCGCCGCCGTCGCCGGCCCTGTACGCCGAGCCGCACGCGGGCCCGCCCGGCCGGCGGATCGGCGTGACCGCGATCCCGTACCACCTGTGGGGCAACCGCGCGGACGGCGCCATGCGGGTGTGGATACCGACGTAGGAAGCGCCGCTGCGCATTGACGTCGATATATGGGAGCATTACCCTGGCAACTCGGAAACCGGTTGCCGAAATTGCCTCGCGCGACCATTCAGAGCTGGAAGGACGGGCAGGAAATGCGCCGGCGCTTGATTGCCTTTGCGGTGACCGCCGCGGTCACCGTCTCCCTACCCGTCCTCGTCATCGGGCAGGCCCAGGCCGCCGCCGGCTGCCGGGCGACGTACGCGGTGACCAACCAGTGGCCCGGCGGGTTCGGCGCCAGCGTCAGCCTGACCAACCTCGGCGACCCGGTCACCAGCTGGCGGCTCACCTGGACGTTCCCGGCCGGGCAGACCGTCACCCAGGGCTGGAACGGCACCTTCACCCAGTCCGGCGCCGAGGTGACCGTGGCCAACGCGAGCTGGAACGGCTCGCTGGCCACGAACGGCACCGTCGGCGTCGGCTTCAACGGCTCGTGGAGCGGCGGTGCGAACACGCCGCCCGCGTCGTTCGCGATGAACGGCACGGTGTGCACCGGCAGCCCGACCACACCGACCGCGGGCCCGACGAGCGCCAGCCCGAGTCCCACGGTGAGCCCCACGGTCAGCCCAACCGTGGTGCCGACCGCGACCGGTACCCCGCCGCAACAGCCCGTCGGCAGGGTTCTCTCGGTCGCGGTCGGATCACCGTTCCGGCCGGTCACCCACGCCGCCGCCGGCGGGCTCTACGCCCTGGCCGAAAACAGCCGCCCGGCGGACTCGACGCTGCTGCCGCTGCGCCTGAACAAGCTGGTCCAGCCGGCACCCGGTGTGGGGCAGCGCCCCAACGGGCAGCCGCCGGGCGGTGACTCGCTGCTGATCGCCCCGCAGGCCGACCGGGTCGGCGCCGGGCAGTACATCCGGATGCCCGACATCTACCCGAACTTCCCGTACCAGTGGGTCAGCTGGTCCGACTGGCTGTCCAAGGTGGACACGATGGTGACCGCCCGGCTGAACGCGACCGGGGTCAGCAACGTCGCCGGCTGGGAGATCTGGAACGAGCCCGACTGGACCTGGAACACCAGCGCCGCCGGCCCCTTCAACGACGGCTGGGTGCGCACGTACCGGCAGATCCGCGCCCGCGACACCGTGACGCCGATCGTCGGGCCCGGCACCGCGGGCTGGCAGCCGTCGTACATGCGGTCGTTCCTCACCCACGCCCAGGCCAACAACGCGCTGCCCGACGTGGTCGTCTGGCACGAGCTCAACCGCACCTCCGCCAGCATCGCCGCCAACGTGGCCGCCTACCGGCAGATGGAGGCGTCACTGGGCATAAGCCCCCGCCCCATCTCCATCAACGAATACGCGTGGACCGACGAGGTCGACGTGCCCGGCCGGGTCGCCAACTACATCGCCAAGCTCGAACGGGCCGGTGTCGCCGACGCGCAGCGCGCCTTCTGGTACGAGTACGGCACGGTCAACGGGCTCGTCGTCAACAACAACCAGCCGACCGGCACGTGGTGGCTCTACAAGTGGTACGGCGAGATGGCCGGCAACATGGTCGCCACCACACCGCCCAGCCAGAGCGGCCTCGACGGGTTCGCCGCGTACGACAGCACCCGCCGGATCGTGCACGTGGCGCTCGGCGACGAGTCCGGCACCAACAGCGTGCGCCTGACCGGGCTCGGCGCGCTGGGAGCGACCGCACGGGTCACTGTGGAGTCCACTCCGGCCAACGGCCGCTTCACCGCCGTCACCGCCCCCACGACCGTTTCGACGGGCACCTACCAGATCGTGAACGGCGAACTGGTGGTCGTCATCCCGAACATGGCCGCTGGCAGCGCGTACCACGTGGTCGTCCAGCCGACCAGCGGCGTGCCCAGCTACCAGCAGCGGTACGAGGCCGAGAACGGATCGGTCTTCCGCGCCGCCACCCTGTCCAACTCCGCGGCGTCCAACGGCGGCTACGTCGGCCGCATCGCCAACTGCTGCGACCCGCGCAGCGACAGCTATGTGGACTTCGTCGTCGAGGTACCGGCGGCGCGGTCGTACACGATGACCGTGCGATACGCGAACGCCGGCGGCGGCACGGCGACGCAGGGCCTGTCGGTCAACGGCGGCGCCTTCGGCACCGTCAGCTACCCGGCGACCGGCGCCGGCCAGTTCGGGTCCGTCACCACGACGGTGACGCTGCGGGCCGGCTTCAACCACATCCGCCTGGCCAAAGGCGCTCCCCGCTACGCCGGCGGCACCGGCACGGCAGACCTCGACTACATCGACCTGATCTGACCGGTGGCGCCGTTACTCGCTGGGAATGACCGCGGCGCGGGCCGCGTGGACGGTCGGGTGGACCAGTTCGGCGGCGACGGCTTGGGCGTACTGAGCGTGGGTGAGCTGGGCCGTCGCCTGCTGGCGGGTGAGGGGTTCGGTGACCAGCCGGTAGCCCTGCCCGACCTCCGGCTCCTGCCGTGCCCCGAATCCAGCCGGCGGGGCCAGGATCGTCCAGTCGAGGCTCGTGCCGGCGAGCGCGGACAGTTGTCTGGCGTGCGCTTCGGCGAATGGCATTAGCTCTGGCGGAAACAGAGCCGGGTCGTCCATGACCGTTTTGCCGGAGTCGAGCCGCAGCGTGGCCGTCAGACCGACCGCGACGAGGCGTCGGCGGGGACCGTGCCAGTTGGCGTCGACGCCAGCGACGATCTTCGCGTAGTAGTCGAGGTCGAAGCCGTCGAACGAGGAGGGCGGCGCGGTGAACGGCGTGACGGAGAGCACGATCGCGTCGACGGCACGGAGGTCCGCCGCCAGCTCCTCGGGCCGCTGGGCGTCTCCCCGGATCACGCGCAGATTCGGGTGGTGCGGTGGGTCATGCCGGCTCGGTTCGCGGAGCACGGCGTCGACGTGAAGGTTCTGCTGGAGCAGCGTGGCGGTGACCGCGCGCCCGGTGCGGCCGGCGGCGCCGAAGACGGCGACCCGCCGCGGAAGGTCGGATGATGCGATGGACATGTCCGGGACCGTAGCCGCCGCATGGGTGGTCACCGCAACGTAACCACGTACGCTGAGTCTGTGATCGGGACCAGTTCTCCGTTGCCTTCCTTCGATCCGATCTGCCCGACGAGTGCGTTCCCGATCCAGATCGGCGGCAAGTGGACCGCGATGGTGGTGCTGTGCCTGGAGGGTGGCCCGCGGCGGTTCGGCGTCCTGCGCCGCCATCTGCGGCCGATCAGCGCGAAGGTGCTCGCCGAGACCCTGGCCGCCATGGGGCGGGACGGCCTGGTGCGGCGCTGTCTGGCCGAGGGCGATGACGGCGGCGTGGAGTACGAGCTGACGTCGCTCGGTCGCTCCTTGCTCGACGTGATCGAGCACGCGCGTGGCTGGGCCCGTTGCCATCTCGACGAGCTCATGCGTGCGCGGGCCGGGTTCGACCAGGCAGGCCAGAGCGCCGGCGGCGACGGGCAGAAGGCCGCATACGACACCGGTATGCGACCTTCCACGTGGCCCTAGTTAGTACGGCGGCGCCCACGGCGAGTATGAGCCGTTACCGGCCCAGTACGCGTAGAACTTGCGAACCGGGTAGCTGATGTTCGTTACGTAGCAGCCACCGCCTGGCGTGTCCTCGTACCAGCGGATCTCGCCGGTCGCGCCGCCGCTCGCGTTCGCGACGTTGACGCCCTCCCAGAACGACACGGAGGTGTGGTTGCAGACCTTGACGGTGCGTGACGTGCTGGAGTTGGTGATGAGCGCGGCGAAGCCGTGCTCACCGCTGAGGGTGCAGTTGATGTCGTCGTTGACGGGATGCCCGCCGAACGGTACGGCGAGGATGATGATGTTGGTGCGCTGGCTGGGGATGGTGCAGGGGAACCAGTAGAGACCCGAGCCCGCGGACACGGGTGTACCGATGAGCCACGTATCCACGGCGGCTGCGGCACCGGCGGGGGCGGTTCTGGTCGCGGTGGAACTGGCCGTCGCGGCTACGCCGGGCAGCAGCATCGCCACGATCAATCCGAGGATGATCGTCGTTCTCTTGAGGAGCCGCGGCATGTGATTTCCTCCCGTGTTGTTTTGGTGACCACCCCGAGGGCGGCTGGTGAGGTCAGCGTGGCGGCGCGCGCTCACCAGACGCTTAACGCCCGCCTAACGACGCTGGTCAGACGGCACCGATCGATGGTTGACTCTGACGATTACGGTGAGCGGCGACGCTGACTTTGGGATCCGGGGGCTCGGGGGATGGATTTCCGTTTGCTCGGTGCGGTGCAGGCGTGGTCCACGGATGGCCAGATTCCGTTGGGTGGGTGGCAGCGCCGGGCGTTGCTGGCCTTGCTTCTGCTGCACGCCAACCGGACGGTGACGGTCGAGCAGTTGACGACTCTGTTGTGGGGTGAGCGCAAGCCGCCGCGGGGTTCTCGGCGAGGGCTTCAGGTCCGCGTCTCTCAGCTGCGCCGGTTGCTGGATGAAGCCGACGGTGGTGTGGGGTCGACCGTGCGGGATCGGCTGGTGTTTCGCGCACCTGGATACCGGTTGCGGGTGGCTGCAGATGAGCTGGACCTGCACCATTTCGACCGCCTGGTCGGGCAGGCTCGTGAGCGACGGGCGGCGGGAGATCCTGGCCAAGCGGCCGAGCTCCTCCGTCAGGCATTGGCGCTGTGGCGCGGCCCGGCGTTGGAGGATGTCGCCGCCGGCTGTGACATGTTGGTCGAGCGGCAGAACAGGTTGGAGCAACGGCGACTGTCGGCTGTGGAGGATCGGGTCGAGGCCGACCTGCTCCTGGCGCGGCACGGTGACCTGGTCGCGGAGCTGACGGAACTGGTCGCCGGAAATCCGCTGCGGCAGCGGCTGCGCGGCCAGCTCATGCTCGCCCTGTCCCGGTGTGGCCAGCCCGCGGAGGCGCTGGCCGTCTTCCACGAGGGCCGCCGGATCCTCGTCAGCGAACTCGGCCTTGAACCCGGACCCGACCTCCAACGCCTACAGCGGGAGATCCTGGCTGGCGGCACGAGTCCGCGACCCGCGGCGCAGCCTCCGGTGGCGGAGCCCCGTCGGGCAGTGCGGTTCACCCTGCCGGCCGACACGATCACGTTCATCGGACGCACCCGCGAACTCGCTGACATCACCGCCGTGACCGACGCGGCCCGGCAAGGTGGTGTGGTGGCCATCCACGCCATCGACGGCATGCCCGGCGTCGGCAAAACCGCCCTGGCGATTCACGCGGCGCACGAACTCGCTGGCCGCTTCCCGGATCGGCAAGTCTTCATCGACCTGCACGCCCACACCCCTGACCAGCCACCTACCGCGCCGGCCGACGCTTTGGCCGATCTGCTCATCGCCGACGGTGTGGATCCACGTCACCTGCCCGACAGCCTCGACGGACGGGCCGCGATGTGGCGCGATCGTCTGGCTGGTTCTCGCACTCTCGTCGTGTTGGACAACGCCGCCAGCACCGACCAGATCACCCCGCTGCTCCCGGGTACCCCGGATTGTCTGGTCCTGGTCACCTCCCGGCGCCAGCTGGCCGATCTGACCGCCACCCACCTGCTTCTGGACCTCCTGCCCGCGATCGACGCCATCGCCATGTTCACGCGATTGGCGCCGCGAGCCCAGTCGCAGGCGGACGCCGTCAGAGATGTGGTGGAGGTGTGTGGGCATTTGCCGTTGGCGATCGCCATCATCGCCAGCCTCTACACCCGGCATCCCACCTGGACACTGACGCAGCTCGTCGCGGAGATTCGGGGGCGGCGGCTGACCGCTACCGGTGAACAGCACACCGTCAAAGCCGCGTTCGACCTGTCGTATCACCACCTGCCCGAGCCTCGGCAGCGCTTCTTCCGTCTGCTGGGTCTGCACCCCGGAAGCGACATCGACGGTTACGCCGCCGCGGCCCTCACCGGCGTTTCCTACGAGCGGGCGTTGGAAGAGCTGGACGCGCTGAACAACGACCATCTGCTCGGCGAGCCAACCTATCGCCGCTACCGGATGCACGACCTCGTCCGCGACTACGCCCACGCCCAAGCCACCATCCGCGACCCACCGGAAATGCGTGACCAGGCGCTTGCGAACTTGTTGGACTACTACCAGCACACCGCCACCCGCGCCGACGCCTACCTGACACGCCACACCCGCTCCGCCGCCTCCCCGACATCCAAGCCAGCCGCCGCACCCGAGCTCAACGACCGGAAGCAGGCGGCCGCGTGGCTGCGCACCGAACGCGCGAACCTCCTTGCCTGTATTCACCACACCACCACCCATCGGTTACACGAGCACGCCGTCGGACTCATCGCCGGAATCGCCGCCCTGTTGCGCACCGACGGGCCGTGGAGCCTGGCCATCGACTTGCACCACACCGCCGCCTCCATCGCCCGACAAAGCGGCGACCAGCGCGGCCACGCCAACGCGCTGCACGACCTCTGTATCGCGCGCCGGCTGGCCGGGAGCTATCCGGGCGCGGTCGACCTGCTGGGTCAAGCCTTGAGCCTGTACCGGGCCATCGGTGACCGGCTCGGACACGCCAACACCGTGCACGAGCTGGGGACCGTGCGGTCGTTGACCGGTGACTATCCCGGTGCCGCCGACCTGTTGGGTCAGGCCCTTTGGTTGTTCCACGCCATCGGAGACCGGCGCGGCAACGCCAACACCCTGCACGAGCTGGGAGTCGTCCGGTACCTGGCCGGTGATTATCCCGGTGCGGCCGACCTGTTGGGCCGGGCCCTGAACCTGCATCGTGTTCTGCGCGACCAGCGCGGTCAGGCGACCGCGCTCAGGGAGTTGGGGCGTGTGCGGCGGTTGACCGGAGACGCTTCCGGCGCGGCCAGCCTGCTGGGTCAGGCCCTGAAGCTGTACCAGGCCATCGGTAACCGGCGTGGGCAGGCGATCACCTTGAGCGAACTCGGGATCGTGCGGCGATTGACCGGAAACCCTTCGGGCGCCGCTGACCTGTTGAGACAGGCCCTGAACCTGCACCGGGCCATCGGCAACCGGCACGACGAGGGGAACGTGCTGACCCAGCTCGCCGCGGTGCGGTATGTCGCCGGAGACTATCCCAGCGCCGAGGACCTGCTCCGGCAGGCGCTGACCATCCTGCGCGAGGTCGGGGCGCCGCACGACGAGGCCGAAACCCTCAACCACATCGGCACGCTGCACCGACTCACCGAACGCCCCGAGCAGGCGCGGGCCTTCCACCGCCAAGCCCTCGCGATCGCCCGCGTCATCCGCCACCGGTTGGCCGAAGCCCACGCGTTGGAGGGCATCGGCCGCGCCGCCATCGGCTTCGACGACGCCACCACCGCCCTCGTCCACCTGCGGCAGGCCATGGAGATTTACCACGAACTCGGGGTACCCGAAGCCACCCAACTCACCCTCGAATCCCACGGTCTGGCATCCAGCCGGGACGGGTCATTGTGGTGACAGCCTCGCTGCGAGGGGCCACCTACGAACCTCACCGGGCCGGCCGGGACTATGTCGTGCCGGTTCATCCGCTGGGGATGTTCACGCCGACCTGGCCCGGTCAGACCGACGTGGTCACCATGGTCGTGCTGTCGGCGCTGCTGCCGGCCGCGCTTGTGGGCCGGTGGGCCAGGCGTCGGGCAGACCGTGCGCCGCTGGTCGGGGTGGTGGTTGGGCCACTCCTGCTTGTCGCTGTGCATCTGGTGGTGACGCCGCTGCCGGGTGGTCGCAGCGATGGCGACCACTACACCATGCGGGTGATGTTGGCGCCTGGGTATTGGTGACTGTGCTGGGGTTGGGCGCCGGAGCGTTGGGCAGCGGCCTCACCGGTCGTGGCCGCGCCGCCGGTGAACGCCCAGCGATGGTGACTGGTGAGAGCGGCGACGCACTTTCGGCCGGGGCGGGCAGGCGGCCGGTGACGGCGGTCAGGCTGCTCGTGGTGGCCGCCGGTCTTCTCGCCGGGTCCGCGCTGGTCAGCATGTGGTCGACGGGCGAGGGTTGGCTCGCCGCCGGGACGGCCGCTCTCGCATTTGGTGCCGCGGCGGCTCGCCACCGCGGCGGGACGCTGTCACCGGTCGCGGGTGTTGGCTGCGCCGTGGCCGGAGTCGCCGGGCTCGCGGTTGCCGGCGGTATGTTCTACGACACGACGGACGTGACGGTGCTCGGTCCCTCGATCATTGTGTCGTCTTTGGCGATCGTGGGGTTGATCGGCGTGCTGGCGCACAGGATGGTGGGTTCGGCCTGGTCGGTCGTGGCCATTGGTGGCTTGTATACGGCTGCCCCGGCTGCTGCCGGGTTCGTCATTGGCCAAAGTGGACAGAACAGCGGCCACGTCTTGATCGTCGGGCTCCTCGGGCTGCTGTCGGCTGCCATCGCGCTCAAGGTCGTCCGCGAGGGCCGCGACGCGGCTGACGCCCCACGTAGCAAGGACCCGATAAGGAACTCGAGCACATCCTGAGCCGAGGGCCAATATTCTGAGCTACCGCGACGCCCGTCGCGCTCCTTGCCCGTTGCTCCCGCGGCCTCACCCTCCGCGGCAACACAACCAGCCCGCCAGCGCCGCTATCGGCTTCCGGCGTTCGGAGTCAGCGTGGAACATGGCCGTTTGCGGAGTGGATCAACAATCGGAAGCCCATCGGCACCCGCTGGTGACGAGGCAGGCCGAGCACGTCGTACTCGACCGCGAGGTCTTCGAAAGCTAGCCCTGATCCGGACCCCATCTCCACGCTCGGAATCGTGATCGTGACGAAGACCGGCAGTTCCATGTCGACCCCGACCCTCGTCGGTCGCAACGGTGTTGCCGCGGCCGGGTCGAACACGACGGCGGTCGACTTGTCGGCATGGTTTGTCGCCAGATGCGCGATCTTGAACACGTGGTGATCCGCCGGACCGTCATCGACCGCGACACCGGTGATCGTGACTGGCCACGGACCGGGGTTGCGGATGGACACGCCGAAAGTGACCTGTCCTCCGGGGTCGAAGGCGAACCGCAGCTCCGCCCTCGGCCCTTCCGTGCGGAAGCTCCCGTCAGCGCCGTGCCACCATGAGCTGCCATGATCGAGGCGATGGGCGATGACCGCAGACAGATACCCGACGGCGCACACTATGACAGCCAGCGCCGCGGCGACCAGGACGCGCCGACGGCGCTTCACAAGGCCCCCGCGCGTGGGGACCCGCACCAGCGTCATCCAAGCCTCCGCGAAGGATGATGGTTGAATGAGGGTTCCACCGTTCGCGTTCAGGCTGCTCTATCGCGTCCGTGCTGTCTACTGGCGGATCGTCAGGCCGACAACGTACGGCGTGAAAGCGCTCATCGTTCATCCAACCGACTCTGGCCGAGTGCTCCTGGTCCGACACAGCTACGGCGACCAGTCCCTGTGGGGCCTGCCGGGGGGCGGATACAAGCCGGCCCGAGAGACGCCAGAGCAAGCGGCCAGGCGTGCACTCGGCCCTGCAAGCACACGCAAGGCCATGAAAACGAGACCAGCGGACTATCCTCGCACGCGTCCACTATGTACAGGAGGCAAGCGTGAGGCTTCTTCTCACCTCCGCGGGCGTCACGAACCCGAGCATCCGCGATTCGCTGGTAGACCTGTTGGGCAAGCCGATCGCAGACTCCAGTGCCCTGTGCGTTCCTACGGCGCAGTACGGCCACCCCATGTGCGGGCCAGCCTCGGCCTGGCGCTTCATCACCGGCCAGACGCCGCTACCGATGTGCGACCTGGGCTGGAAGTCGCTGGGCGTCCTCGAGCTGACAGCGCTGCCCAGCATCGGCGAGGAACGGTGGTTGCCCTGGGTCCGGGAGGCTGACGTCCTGCTGGTGGCCGGCGGCGATGCGATGTACCTGTGTCACTGGATGCGCCAGTCCGGGCTGGCGGACCTCCTGCCGTCGCTGCGGGACATCGTCTGGGTGGGGTTGAGTGCTGGGAGCATGGTGCTGACCCCGCGGATCGGTGAGGACTTCGTCGAGTGGACGCCGCCCAATGGGGGCGACAGCGCCCTCGGGGTCGTCGACTTCTCGATTTTCCCGCACCTGGGTCTCCTGCCGGACAACACCATGGCCGCTGCCGAGAGATGGGCGGCAGCGATCGCGGGTCCGGCGTACGCAATCGACGACCAGACGGCCATCAAGGTGACCGACGGCGCCGTCGAGGTCGTCTCCGAGGGGCACTGGAAGCTGTTCGCCGCATAGCCGACCCCGACGGTGCGCCCGCCTGGCCAGGCTCACTGCTTCGTCGACATTTTCCACTGCACGGCGGCCACAAAGCCGGCGGCCAACGACGCGACTACCGCGAGCATGAAGCTCGCCCGCAGTAGGCGGTCATCGATAGCGATGTGCGACGAACCGTGCCTTGTGCGCCGGAGATCGCTGATGCGACGCCGGACCACCTGGTCCTCCCGGTCTCCTTTGTGGACGCGTCTTGCCGATGAATCAAGTAGATCCGGCCCGGAATCGCTTTGCCGGCCACTCCTACGATCACGAGACGTGACCGACGTTGAGCGTACCGGCACGACCAAGGGCAACCGTGGGGGAGTGGCGACACGAGGAAGGCCGTGCGCGCCGTCCGTAGCCCCGCCGGCTTAGCCGGCGGGGCTACGGCGAGCCGCTGGTCGGATGTCAGGTCAGCAGGTGGGTGTGGCGTTGCAGAGGCGGGCCGCCGCGGCGACGACGATGGCGCGGGCTTGACTCTGGGTTGCCCCGGTGTGGATACGCAGTCGGGCCTCGACGTTGCCCTGGCGTACCACCGCGTGGTACTGGACGATTCCGTTGCGGGTTTCCTTGAGCAGGATGGCTTCGTCACCGGTGAAGTTGGAGTCGACGACGGTGAAAGTGGCCCGCGCGTTCGGGTCGCCCATGATGTCGATGGTGGTGCATTGTGGTAGGACGGCGCGTAGGTCGTCCATGTGGCGGGCGGCCCACGTGTTCTGGTATGCGCTGACCTCTTCGAGGACGTAGTGTTCGTCGTCGCGGCGCACGCTGCGTTTGCGGTTCACGACCCGGTGCTCGCCGGCGTTGGTGTAGTCACCCTGACCGCAGTAGCTCATCATCATCGAGATTGAGCCGTGGTCGTCGCCCTCTTGTGCGTCCGAGGCGGTGTAACCGGATCCGACGTCGGCCGGCCGAAGCATGGCGGTCGTGGGGATCGACCGCGGCGTCGCCGGTTCGCCGGTCGACCGCGGCGATCCGGTCGGCGGGCTGGTGGCCGGCGGGGTGGTGGGAGGCGGGGTGGTGGTGTGGGTGGGCGGGTTGGTCGGTGGGGCCGACGTCGCGGGTGGCGTGCTGGGCGAGGGCGTGACGGCCACGTCCGGCGTTGGTGCCGGTCCGTTCAGCGCCCACGCCGACCCCACACCGATACCGATGACGCTGACGAGGACGAGCCCGGTCACTGCGGTCCGCCGCAGGATACGGCGACGCTCGCCACGGCGGCGAATCTCTGATGGCATCTGGAAAGTCACCTCACTAGTGGATTGGATGAGAGGGCTCAGAACTTCATCGAGCTCAGGCATGGTCCGGCTCCTTGACGTCGATGCTCAACAGGCCGGACAGTGCGGCGCGTCCGCGTGAGAGTCGGGCCTTGACCGTGCCTTCGGGTACGCCGGTCTCCCGGGCGACCTGCGCGATCGTCAGCCCCATCAAGTAGTGCAGGACGATGGCGACCCGTTGCGGCTCGACGATCTGCCGCAGCGCCGCCGTGATGGCGACGACGTTCTCGGTCGGTCCTGGAACCGACTCGACCAGACCGTGTCGCCGGTGGGCGACCGCGCGGGACAGCGCCTTGCGCCACCGGTTGGTCGCCAACCTCCGGGCGACAGTCCGCACCCACGCCTCCGGACTGTCGTAGGTGCGCACCTTGGCCCAACGCTCCCAGGCCCGGGCGTACGCGTCCTGGGTAGCGTCCTGCGCTTCGGTGAGATCGCCGGTCAGCGCATAGACATAGGCGCTGACCCGCACGCGAGTACTGCGGTAGAACTCGTCAAAGTCCTCAGCGTCCAGCACTGAGCCCTCCCCCTAAACCGTGCATGCTTCAGACACCGGTGAGTTCACGAGACGGTTGCATGCCGCACCTGAACAGTTCGAGCGCCCACGATGGCACCTCTGGTGATGGAACGGACACGCGCTGTACAGTGTCGACATTCCCGCGCACCCCGACCGCGAGGTGATCGACCATGTCGAATCCGTCCCTGTGGCCTGAGTTCTCCACCGACGAGGAGTACGCCGAGACCACGCGGTCCGCCTTTGTGCGCGCGGTGGAGCGGCCGCCGGTCGTGAAGGAGCAGGACGAGAAGGACACGACCTCAAGCCCCGAACTGCTCCCCGGCTATCGCGACAAGGAGCGCTAGGCATGGCATTGGGGCTTGCCGATCTCTTGGCGCCGACGACCGAAGCCGACTTCCTCACCGACATCTACCACCGGCGACCGCTGCACGCGCCGGGTGATCGCGACCGGTTCGCCGGGCTCTTTCCGTGGGAGGCGTTGAACGCGGCGCTGAGCCACAACCGCCTCGAATTTCCGCGGTTGCGCTTGGTCCGGCAGGGCGAGGCGCTGCCTCCGGAGCGGTACACCGAGCGGGTGTCGACCGGTGCGGGGCGCACCGCCGCGCGGGTGCTCGCCGCGCCGCTGCTGACGCAGGTTCGGCAGGGCGCGACGCTCATCCTCGACTCGGTCGACGAGCTCTGGGATCCGCTGCAGAGCGTCGCGATGGGTCTGGAGCGAAAGCTGCGCCTGCAGGTCGGTGCTTGCGCGTACGTGAGCGGCACGACCGAGCCGGCCTTTGGCAGCCACACCGACCAGGTAGACACGTTCGTGCTCCAGATACATGGCGCCAAGCGGTGGCGGATCTACGAGCCGACCAGGGAGGCGCCGCTGCTGCGGGACATGGTCGTGCGGTCGGCGCCGCCGGAGAAGATCCTGATAGACGAGGTCCTCTACCCGGGTGACGTCCTCTACTTCCCGCGCGGTTGGTGGCACAGCGTCGAGACGGTGGAGCCGCCGGCGATGCATGTGACCCTTGGCGTCGCGTCGGCGACCGGCTCCGATCTTCTGGAGTGGGTAGCGGACCAGATGCTCGGCGACCTCGTGTTCCGTCGCGACATGCCCATTCTCGGCGGAGACGACGAGCAGTCCGCCTACATGGACGACCTGCTTCAGGCGATCACGAAGATCTGGGATGCGGACCTCCTGCGCAGCTTTGTCCAGTACCGCGACCTACAGGCCAGGGGCCGCCAGCATTTCGGCCTGCCGGCCTCCGCCACCGGCGACCTGCTTCCGCCCGGCGACGACTTCCTGGTGTGCTTCGCCGCGCCGCGGGCGTCGATCAAGACCGCCTCCGGCGCCGTCCACCTGTACGCCGATGGCCGTCGGTGGACCTTCGACGAGTCCATCGCCGACCTGCTGGGCGTTCTGGTCAGCGGCGATCCGATCCACATCCAGGAGGTGTACCGGCGCTTCGACGCCTTCCAGCCGGCAGACCTGCGGATGCTGTTGGAGGACCTGCGCGCCGCGGGGCTCGTCTACGCCAAGTCGCCGTCGTAAGCGGACTTCGCGGCCGCCTCCAGCCGCTTTTCGTAGTGGCTGATCACCTCGCGGAGCTGGCGCACCTCCGGCGACGCCCGGTGCTGATCCAGCGCGCGCAGGAGATCGGTCGACTGGCGCGAGACGATGTACACGTCCTGCGGAGCACTCTGGATCACCTCGGTGGCCAGGCGGCTCGCCTCGGCCGGATCGCCGAGCCCGACGTGCGCGGTCGCCATGATGATCTTGGCGTGGGCCGCGTGTCGATGCAGCGCATGGTCGCCTAACAGCTCAATGCTGCGCTGGGCGGACTCCAGCGCCCGCCGCGCTTCGCCAAGGTTGAGCCACGCGATCGCGGTGTTGGTGATCGTGCTGCTGGGCGAGAACCCCCAGATCGGGGTGCCCGCTCGATCCGAGTTCTCCGACTGCGGTATCGCCTCGGCGGCTGCCTCGGCCGCGACGATCAGCTTCACCGCGCGGGACCGGTCGCCGGTGCGGGCGACGGCCTGCGCCAGATTGCTCACCATGTTGGCCCGGTTGGCGCCTCGGGTGCCGTCGACGACGCCCTCGGTCAACGCCAGTACCGCGGCAGCGTTACCGACCGACCACGCGACGGCTGCCCGCTCCGCCATCACCCACGACATGATGCCCTGGTCGCCGATCTCCTCGGCCAAGGCGTACGCGTTGCTGTAGTGGCTGAGGCACTCGTTGAGCTTGCCCTGCATGTGCGTGAGCAGCGCCATCATCCCGGACAGCCGCGCACCGTAGAGGCACAGGTCGCGGCGGTGGCGGTACGCGGGCCGGCGCAGCAGACCCAGCACGATCTTCAGATGCTGGGTCAGCGAGTCGTACAGCTCCTCGAAGTCGTGCTCGTCGAACGAGCTCGCGAAGTAGGTGACGGCGACCTGCAACGAGTCCATGACCGTGGGCGTGCTCCGGGCGCTGTCCAGCAGCTCCGCGATCCCGAGCGCCACACCTGACGGCGGACGCAGCGCGCGAGCGGAGACCTCTCCGCCCAACAGGATCAAACTGGACTGCAGCAGCTCGCGGCGGTCGATCGCACCGGGAGCGGCTTGCCCGACGACGGAAGGAGAGCCGTCGTCCGAAAGGGAATCATTCACCCGGCCACTCCGTCCGAGTCGCGCTGACCCGATGATATGGCAGCCGCGAAAGGGGTACCAGACACCGATCGGGTTACTCGTCGACCAGCTCCAGCGCCATGCGGATCAACCGTGGCGTCGTGTGGGGAGCGATCTCCCACACCGCACCGGCGGCATCGCGGAACCGGGCCGTCGCGAAGACGTTCGCCGGCGGATCGGGCGTCTCGTCGACCGGAAGGTACTCGTGGCTCACCGAGTCGCCCGGCGCCAGGTACGGCGGCAGTATGCCGGTGATCTCCCCGCCGGTCTCGTGCCAGATGATCGCCGGATCGTGTACCGGCAAAGGGCTCACGTTGCGCACCGTGGCGGCCAGACGCCGGCCGCGGCGACCCCGGTCGCCCACGAAGTCCCGCGTCTCCTGGACGATGTACACCTGTACCGCCTGCGCCCGCTGCCGCTCCATCTCCTCTCGTTGACGGTCCTTGATGGACGCTCGCAGCTCCTCCGCCTGCAACGCGAGCACCTCGGCCTGGTCGTTGATCTGCTGCTGCTGCAGACGCAGCTGCCCGGACTGCGTCCGATAGGCGGCGATTCCGGCGATCAACGCCGCGAAGGCGACGAGCGCGGCTCCCGCCGTACCCCAGCCTTGAAGCTGGTCGGTCAGCGAGCTCGCCATGGACATGCCAGACAGGGTATCCACCCGCCGCCGGCGGGGCATTGCCAAGGGTTTGCTAGATCGTCATACTTCGATGGCTGACGCATGTCGAACGGAGTAGCCATGACCTCGTACCGATCCCGAACCAGGCTTGTCGTGGCGGTGACCGCGTCGGCCGCGCTGGCTGGCGCGGCGACCGTCGTGGCGGCCGCCGCGAACGCCGCGGCGGCGGGCTGCGCCGTCACCTACAGCGTCACCTCCCAGTGGACTGGCGGGTTCGGTGCGAGCGTCGCCGTCAAGAACCTCGGCGACCCGTTGACCAGCTGGACGCTGACCTGGTCGTTCGGCGCCGGCCAGCAGGTGACACAGGCGTGGAACACCACGCTGACGCAGAGCGGAGCGGCGGTGACGGCCCGCAACGCGGCGTGGAACGGCAACCTGCCGACCAACGGCAGCGCCAGCTTCGGTTTCAACGGCTCGTGGACCGGCAGCAACCCGGTGCCGGCGGGCTTCGCGCTCAACGGGACGACCTGCACCGGCGGCGTCGCCTCGCCCTCGGCCAGCGCCTCACCGACGGGCGGCCCGACGACACCACCGACCGGCGACGTGCTGTCCCAGGTGCACACCGCCGGGCGGGTCAAGACCAGCGGCAGCGCCGTGCAGTACAGCTGGCCGGGCGTCTACTTCGAGGGCCGGGTCCGCGGCACCGGTGTCGGGATCGTGCTCAACGACGGCGCGGCCGACTACGACGTCCAGGTCGACGGCGCGACCGTCACCACCCTCGTCACGCCCGGCGCCGGCACCCGGTGGGTCAACGGCCTGAGCAACGCCGAGCACACGGTACGCCTGGTCAAGCGTAGCGAGAACCCGTGGAGCGTCAGCGAGTTCGGCGGGTTCGTCGCGGCCCCCGGTGGCGCGATCCTGGCCAAGCCGGCCGCCCGCACCCGGCAGATCGAGTTCATCGGCGACTCGCTGACGGCCGGCTACGGCAACGCCTCCGGCACCCGGGACTGCGCCGGCGACCAGGTCAACCGCACCACGAACGCCGACCTGAGCTATGGCGCCCTGACCGCCCGCCGGCTGTCCGCTGACTACCAGATCAACGCGATCTCCGGTAAGGGCATGGTGCGCAACTACGCCGGCGGCGACCTGGGCACCGACTACCGCACGTACTACGACCGGGCGCTGCTGAGCATGGCCGGCGACGTGTGGAATCCGGGCACCTGGCGTCCGCAACTGGTCGTGGTCTTCCTCGGCACCAACGACTTCTCCACCGCCCTCGGCTCCGGCGAGCCGTGGACGGCCGACAGCCTGGTCACCGCCTACCGCAGCGCGTACAGCGGCTTCCTGCAGAAGCTGCGCACCCGGTACGGCGCCAACACGACCATCGTCGCGGTCGGCGCCAGCCCGTTCGCCGACTACGTCCAGCAGGTGGTGCAGGAACGCACCGCGGCCGGCGACAGCCGCGTCCGGTACTGGTTGCAGGACGGCACCGGCCTGGACCTGCTCGGCTGCCACTGGCACTACTCCACCCGCGACGACCAGCTGATCGCCGACCGCCTCGGCACCTTCATCGGCACCCTGTCGCTGAACTGGTAGCCGGCGGCGGCGGAGGGGGTTGGGTCTGGGGACGGCGGAGGGTGAGGCCGCGGGAGCGGCGGTATGGAGCGCGGCGGGCGTCGCGGTAGCTCAAAGTCTCGGCCCGGGTGGGGCGTGGTGGCGACGCGGATTGTGGCAGGCTGGGCGTCGTGGCGGATCGGTTGTTGAGCGACGAGCAGCTGGAGTCGTCATCGGTCGTGGCCAACTGTGCCATGAATCGCGAACGCCAGCTCGACGGCGTCAACAGCTACGAGCGTGAGCTCGGCTTCCAGCCGCTGCAGTGGCTCCTGGCCCGGCTCGGGGAGCGCGACGACGATCGGCCGGTGGCCTGGCTCGACCTGTGCTGCGGCACCGGGCGCCCGCTCGTGCAGGCCGCGGATCAGCTTGTCGGGGCCGGGCTGGCGCACCGGGTGCGGATGGTCGGCGTCGACCTCGTCGACTTCTTCGACCCCAATCCGCACCCCGCCGACCTGCTGAGCCTGAGCTGCGCCTCAGCCACGGCCTGGTCGCCGTCACGCCGGTTCGATCTCATCACCTGCGTGCACGGGTTGCACTATGTGGGTGACAAGCTGGGTGTGCTGGCCCGCGCGGCGGGCTGGCTCACTCAAGGCGGCCTCTTCGTCGCCGACCTCGACCTGGACAGCGTCGGGCTCGCCTCGGGCCGGCCAGCCGGACGGTCGCTCGTCACGGCGTTGCACGCGGCCGGTTTCACGGTCGATCCCCGCGAGCGGAAGGTGTCGCGCACGGGCCCGGGCCAGGTGTCCTTGCCGTACACCTACCTTGGCGCCGATGACCGCACCGGCCCGAATTACACCGGCCAGCCAGCCGTGACGTCGTACTACACGGCTGGCTGACCCGCGCGTCACCCGCTCAGCGGAAGAACGTGCATTGGAAGATCATGTCGTCGACCCGCACCGGTCCGCTGCCGCCGAGCAGCGAGACCCGGAAGAACACCTCGGCGGGACCGTTCTGGTAGGTGGCCACGTTGTGTAGCCGCCAGACCGTGTCGGTGACGCGTACGGTGCGCAGGGCCAGATACGTCCAGCTGGCCGGGTCGATCACCTCGACGTTGAGCACCGCCGGCCCGTTCAGCGCCCGGATGTGGAAGCCGCCGCCGCAGGTGGTGGCGTGCCCGACCGTACGGGGCCGGACGGTGAGCAGCTTGCCCACGCCGGACCAGCCGCCGGCCGAGGTGGTGAGGTGGGCGTTGTTCAGGCCGGTGCGCGCTGTGCCGGCGCTCAGTTCGAACGTGCCGCTGCCGGCGCCGGAGCGGTGGAACTCCCACACCGAGGCCGGGCTCCCCTCGAACCCGTCGGTGTGCTGCCACAGGTCGGCGTGCGCGGGGCTCGCGGCCACGGCCAGTGTCGCCGCCGTCGTCGCGGCGGCCGCGACAGCGAAGCGGAGGAACCTCGTGAGTCTCATGCCAATTCTCCTTCGTCCGGTCACGGCGCGCCGTAAATCACTACCTGGTACGCGTTGATCGCCTCGCCCACGGGCTGGTGCCAGGTCCGCGGCGTGGCGTTGCACTGGCTGCCATTTCGGTTGGCGTGCGAGTTCAGCGCGTACCCGATGTGGTTGGCGAACAGCGGCCCGCCGCTGTCGCCGCCGAGGGTGCAGATGTTGGTTTCGACCATCTGGCGCACGGTGCCGCCGGTGCCGTTGACGGTCACGTTGGTTCGCAGGACGGTGCCGCACCGCAGCCCCGTCGTCTTGCCGGAGTTGCAGACCGACAGACCGCGCACGGCGGTCGCCCAGCCGTGGATGCCCTGCGAGCCGGGCCACAGGTTGAAGACACCGGTCGGCCAGACCGAGGGACCGTTCATCCAGATCAGGCCGAAGTCGTCGCCCGGGTAGTTGCTTTCCAGCGACGGCCCGACGTCGGAACCGTCCGGCAGGGTCCAATGTGGAAAGCCCTGGGTGCAGTGTCCGGCCGTGATGATGTAATTGAAACTGTTGTCCGTCGCGGTGAAGCCGACCGAGCAGCCACCCATCGCGTCGCCGCTGGAGATGCCGACGTTCGGCTGGATCGTGCCGCTCTCGGTCTCGAACCGCACCGCCGCGCCGAACCTGCGTGCGGCCAGGCGCTGCGCGGCGTTCTTCGCGCCCGACTTCGGCAGGCTCACCACCACCTGGTTGGTCTGCGGGTCGACGCCCCAGGTCGTGTTCGGCTCGCTCGGCGCGTTCTCCAGCGCCCGCTGGATCGACCGCAGTTGCTGGTCGCCGCGCGCGACGACGCGAGCCTTGGCGCCGGCGGCGGTCACCTTCGCGGCGGAGGCCGCGTCGGTGACGGTGACGACGAGTTCGCCGCCGGACAGGTAACTGCCACCGGTCTTCGCGCCCAACTCGGCGGTCAGCCGGCCGGCGAGTTCGACTTGGGCGTTCTCGGCGCGCAGCAGCCTCTCGGCCGCGTCCCGGCCGATGCCCCGGTGCTCGGCGAGCGCACCGGCCAGGTCCGTCGCGGCGCCGGCGATGACGGCTCCACCCCTGGCCGGAGCGGGCTGGTCGGCCGGTTCGGCCGCCGCGGCGGTCGGTATGAAGGCCATCGGTGCCATGACGGCGATCGCGGCGGCGAGCACGGCCCGCCGACTGGGTTTTCTGGTACGTGGATGGTGTGCTGGTATTGACATTCCCGTTCCCTTCAGGAGGGGACTGGTCTGTTTGGATCACGCCAGTCTCACGATCAGGTCGGGACGGTGAGCCGGATACTGAACGCGGCTGGACGCGACCGGACAAGGCGCCGCGACCGTGGCACACTCAAGGGGTGATCGGTCATGCGTGACTGGGAGCCGTGGCGGGTCGAAGCCGACGACGAATGGCTGCTGAGCCACTCGACAGACTCGTTCGCCCGCATCCGGCGGGTCTTCCACCCCGTATCCGGTGCCGGCGACGCGGTGTCACACTCGGTGCTCGGCGGGCTGCTCGGCGGCACGCCACGCAACCCTGAGCTGAAGGTCAAGGGCGTTCAGGCCGAGCAGATCCGGTACGCCGAGAAGCACTATTCGTACACGGCCACCCGGGTCGAGGTCGGTGTCTGCCGGCGCTGCGACCACCGGCTGCAGGAGCGGCACCACATGCTGCTTGTCGCCGCCGACGGCCGGCGCGCCGAGATCGGCCGGGCGAGGGCGTGCCGCGCGTGCGACGCCGGTTCGTGGATGTTCGTCTCGCACATGCCGCGGGCCAGGCGGCGAGCGGCCGAAATCGCCAAAATCGTTCTCTGAGGCGGCTACAGGAATTCGTGCGCGCCGCGTAGGCGGGTGTCCAGTCGCGACTGAGTCATGGCACAGTCCAACCGCACGTCGACAGGCCCGGGCATGCCGGAGCCGGCGCGGAGCCCCGACGGAAGGGCGGCCGGGTCGAGCCCGTCCCGCCGTGCGATCAGCGCACCGAGTTCGTAGCGGCTGACCGCGTCCGCGCCGGCGACATGGTGTATCCCGGCGTGTGGCGACGCGGCCAACTCCAGCAGCGCGGACGCGAGATCGGTGACGTGTACCGGGCAGCGCACGTCGTCGGTGAACAGGACACCTTTCACGGCACCCGAGGCCAGCGCGCGCACGTGCTTTTCGTGCTGGGACGCGCCACCGCCGACGATCAGCGAAGTCCGGGCGATGACCGCGGATGGGACGATGCCTTTGACCGCGGTCTCGGCGGCCGCCTTGGCCGCGCCGTACGGCGTCGTGGGATCCGGGGCGCGCGTCTCGTCGTACCGGACCGCGGCGCCGGAGAAGACCGCGTCGCTGGACACGTACACGAGCCGGGCTCCGGCGGCCGCCGCCGCGAGGGCGACGTGCGCGGCGCCGTCAGCGGTGGTCGCCCAGTCAGCCTGCCGGTAGGCGGCGTTGACGATCACGCGGGGCCGCGCCGCGCCTACCAGCGCCACGACGTCGTCACGGCGGCGGATGTCCAGCCCTCTCCAGTCCGCGCCGCCGAGGGCGGGAGCATGACGGTGGAACGTCGCCGTGACGCGGCGGCCGGCGGCCAGCGCCTGGCGGGTGACTTCGAGCCCGAGCAGGCCGCTGCCGCCCACGACGAGAAGACTCACGCGTCCATCAACTCGGCCCATTCGTAGACCACTGTCGCCCAGGGCGGGATGGTCTGTGTGACCGGTTCGGCGGTGCCGCCGAGGAACAGGTACCGGTGCTCGACCGTGTCGAGGTGGGCCAGTACGTCGAGCCGGTCGTCGACGAAGTGGGTGATACCGAGGCGCTGGCACACCTCGGCCTTGTCCCTGCGCTCCCGCACGAAATGCAGGTGCGTGTCAGGGATGCCGGTGCGGCTGAAGAAGTCGTGATGGGCCAGCCAGTCGCGGGTGTTGGCGGCGACCTTGGGCCCGGCCTTGGACACCAGGTGAACCCGGCCGGCGAACGTCTGGTCGGTCAGCGCGGCGAGTACCTCGAAGACGCCCTCCACCGCCGGAGTCTCCAGCGGTCGGGTGCCGAAGAACGAGGTGTCCTCGTCCCGGTCGGCCAGCGTGACGATCACGCCGCCGACGTCGACGCCCAGCGCCGGATGCTGCTTCCAGCCCGGCCCTCGGTAGGGCACCCGCGGCCCACCCGACCGCCGCCCGGCTCGCTGCCGTGCCATCGCCGCCGTCCCCCCATGGTCGTCTCCGGGGCCAGGCTACCGCTGAGCCGCTCTTGGACATGTAACCCCTAAGGGGGTATACAAGGGTTATGCAAGCTGCGACGCTCGCGACAATCAAGGAGGCCCCGTGATGCCAAAGATCAACGTCTATCTGCCCGACGAGCTGGCCGAGGCCGTCAAGGAAGCCGGCGTACCGGTCTCCGCCGTCTGCCAGCGCGCTCTGGAGCAGGCGGTGCGGCGGGTGACCGCGATCCGGGAAACCGCCCTCGGCGAACTGGACGACGCCGACCTGGCCGCCCGGATGCCACACCTCACCGCCCGCGCCCGCGCCGCGCTGAAGCTCGGTATCGAGCAGGCTCAGACCGAGCAGGCCCAGACCGAGCAGGCGGCGGCGGTGACCACCAGTCACGTGCTCGCCGGCATGCTCGCCGAGGGCGGCAACCTGGCCCTGCACGTGCTGCAGGCGATCGAGATCGCACCGGAGCAGCTGGCCCGAGAACTCGCCCGCCAGCCGTCGGCAGAGATCGTGGTCGCCGGCGACGGCTCCCGGCGTTTCAGCGGTCCGGCGGCGAACGCACTGGAGATGGCCGTCACGGAGGCCACCGCGCTCGGTCACAACTACGTCGGCTGCGAGCACCTGCTGCTCGGCCTGGTCGCCGAGCCCGACGGGGAAGCCGGCCAGACCCTGCGGTCCATGGGCGCCGAGCTGCGACTGACCCGCCGGGCGGTGGCGGCGGCGCTGGCCGGCTACGTCCACCTGCGCGCCCAAACCGGCCAACCCGCCGCCAGCGGCGACGGAAGCGCGGACCCGATCGCGGCCGTGGCGGCCATGGTCCGGCAAGAGCTGCAACCCTTGATGCGCCGCATCGAGCGGCTCGAGGAACGCGCCGGTGTCACGGAAGACTGAAACCGAGGGTGCCGCGTTATCGGGCAGAAGGGGCATCGACCGTGCCCGGATAGCAGGCGGGCGGCGGGTGGGGGCTTGGGTGCGCGGAGGGTGAGGCTGCGGGAGCAGCGGTCGGGTGCGCGGCGGACGTCGCGGTAGCTCGAAGCTTGTCTGTCCACATCGGTGGCCGCGGCCGGGGTGCGGTGCCGGCAGGGCCTGCGCCCGTCGATCAAGGGCATTTGCGTCGATCAAGGGCGAATGCACGCGGAAGAGAGATCGAACCACGTGCTTTTGCCCTTGATCGGCGGGAGTGGGGGCGCGCGGCGCGGGCGGGGGCGGGCGGCGCGGGCGCGCCGCGCGGGCGGCGGCGGGCCGGGGCGCGGGCGGCGGCGGCCCGGCGGGCGAGGCCGAGGGGCGTGGGGTTAGAACTCGTGGTACATGATGTGTAGGCCTACGCGGCCTTGGGTTGGGTGGGTGAAGGCGCGGGGCACGGTGCCGATGACGGTGAAGCCGTTGCGCTCGTAGAGCTTGACCGCCGCGTGGTTCGACTCGACGACGGCGTTGAACTGCATCCCCGCGTATCCGGCGTCCTTCGCCCAGTCCAGCGCGTACCGGCACAGCTCGCTGCCGACGCCGCGTCCGCGGGCGTCGGCGGCGACCATGAAGCTGGCGGTCGACACGTGCGACCCGGGTCCGGAACGGTTCGCGCCCATTTTCGCCGTGCCGACGATGGTGCCGTTGTCGACGGCGACGACGGTCAGTCCCGGCGGGGTCTCGATCCAGGTCTGGCGCGCCTGTGCCTCGGTCATGCCCGGGTCGTACGGGAACGTCTCCTGCTCTCGCACCACGTCGCGCACGATGGCCCACACGGCGGCCCAGTCAGCGTCTGCGAACGGTCGGATCTGCACCGGAGCACGATACCCGCGCCCGCCCTGGGCGGCGTGAAGCAGAAATGAAACAGGTCTCGGTTCTACTGGTTGGCTGAGCGAGGGGAGATCGCACATGGACAGGCGAGCGCTGTTGACGGGGGCAGGTGCGGTGGGCGCGTCGCTCCTCGCGGGTTCGGGGTCGGCCTCGGCGAGCCCGAGCGGCACGCCGGGGCTGCCGCGGGCCGGGCTCGCCCGGCTGCGCGAGGCGATGGCCGCGCGCATCGCCGGGGGCGAGCTGGTCGGGATCGTCTACGCCGTCGCGCGCGGCGCCGCGGTACACGTCGAGACGCTCGGAAGGCTCTCGCTCGACGGCGATGAGCCGATGCGGCGCGGCACGCCGTTCCGGCTCGCGTCACTGACGAAACCGATCATCGGCGCGGCGACGATGCTGCTGGTCGAGGAGGGCCGGCTCGCGCTGGACGAACCGGTCGACCGGCTCCTGCCGGAGCTGGCCGGTAGGCGCGTGCTGGCGCGGATCGACGGGCCGCTCGACGAGACGGTGCCGGCGACCCGCCCGATCACGGTGGAGGATCTGCTGACGTTCCGGATGGGATACGGCATGATCTTCGAGCCGACCTTCGAGCCGGAGAACTACCCGATCATCAAGGCGGCCAACGACCTGCGACTGGTGATGTCGGTGCCGTACCCGCCGACGCCGCACGGGCCCGACGAGTGGATCCGGCTGTTCGGCACGCTGCCGTTGATGCACCAGCCGGGCGAACGCTGGCAGTACAACGCCGCCGCGCGCGTGCTGAGCGTGCTGATCGCGCGCGCCTCGGGCCAGTCGTTGCCCGACTTCCTGCGCACGCGCCTCTTGCGGCCGCTGGGCATGCGGCGCACCGGCTTCTGGCTGCCGGCCAGCGATGCCGCCCGGCTGCCCGGCATGTACGCGACGAACCAGGAGACGCAGCGACTGGAACCGTGGCCGGTCTCCCCGCCGAGCGAGTGGACCCGCCCGCCGGCGTTCCCGGACGGCGCCGCCGGGCTGGCATCGACCATCGACGACTTCCTGGCGTTCGCGGGGATGTTGCGCGCCGGGGGAGTGCACCGTGGCCGCCGCCTGCTGTCCGCGGAGTCGGTGCGGCTGCTCACCACCAACCACCTGACGCCCGAGCAGGTCGCCGCCGCCGGATTCTTCCCGCTCGTCGGGCGTGGTTGGGGGTACGGCATGGCCGTCAGCGTCGCACCGGACGAGATCTCCGAGCCGGGCCGCTACGGCTGGGAAGGCGGCTTCGGCACGGCCTGGCACAACGACCCGAACCGCGACCTGACCGCGATCGCGCTGACCCAGACGGTCGACTTCTACACGAGCGGCATCGCGGCCGAGTTCCAGCGTCTCGCGGCTGACACCTGCTAAAACCCTGAGGCGATCCGGAACTTCATCGGGTCGGTGCCGGTCGCCGTCACGTGAGCGATCAGCGACGACCTCAGCGACCTCGGGATTCGGGCGCGCCGTGCGCGTGTCCACGCCGTGGACGTGAACAGCTCCGCGGCGCCGTCGAGCTGCTCCGGCGTCAACGGTGCCGATGCCAGCGCCTTGAAGATCGACTCAGCGGGCTCGGTGAGCAGCAGGCGCTCGGGCGCGAGCTCGTGCCAGGGGATACCGCTTGGCTGGCGAGGCGGGAAACCGGCCCAGGCCGCGAGCGTCCGGATCCGCTCGACGGCGTCCGGGTACCGGCTGCGGACCAGCGCGGCCAGGCTCTCCTCCGCGCCGGCCTCGCGCCGTGAGGCCGCCTCGGCGGCCTCGGCGAGGCCCGGCGGCGCGGCCTCAACCCACCGGACGCGTCGCTTCTCGGCCTCGGCGTCCTGGCGGGCGAGCATCCGCTGGGCCCTGAGCGACCCGGTCAGGCCGCGCGCGGCCAGCCAGTCGGTGAGCGCGGGGCCGTCCCGCAGTTCGGCATCGCAGTACCCGAGCCCGCGGATGCCGGTCTGATGGTGCAGCGTCCACCGGGCGATCTCGTGGCCACCCGCGTCGGACACGACAATTGTCGGCCAGCCCAGGCACCGGCAGCGGTCGCCGGTGCCGCCGTCGACGACCGCCAGCAGCCGGGCCAGCTCGCTGATCTCCGCCCCGGACACGACAACCCGCGCGGCACCGGCCCGGCCGAGGTCGCTCGGCGGTGCCTCCACGATCAGCACCTCGGCGGCCGGCGCCAGCACGCGTTCGAGCAGGGCGGTGGTGGGAGCCTCGTCGGTCACGGCTGTCTATCGCCCGCCGTCAGGTAGCTGACGATCATGTCGCCGAGCATTACCCGGTACCGGTCGTGCTGTGCCGGGTCGACGAGGTCGCGGCCGAACAGCGAGCCGAACGTGTCGCGGTTGGCGACCCGGAAGAAGCAGTACGAGCTGATCATCATGTGCACGTCGATCGCGTCGACGTCGGCGCGGAAGACCCCGGCGTCCCGGCCGCGCTTGAGGATCCCGTCGAGCAGCTGGATCACGGGCATGCTGAGGTCGACGAGGCTGGCGAGCTCGGCCATGTGCTCGGCGTGGTGGATATTTTCGATGCTGACCAGGCGGATGAACTCGGGATGGGCCTCGTGGTGGTCGAAGGTGATCTCCGCGAGCCTGCGGATCGCGGTGACCGGGTCGAGGTGGTCGACCTCGACCGCCTGCTCAGCGGCGCGGATCCGGGTGTACGCGCGTTCGAGCACCGCCATGTAAAGCTGTTCCTTGCCGCCGAAGTAGTAGTAGATCATCCGCTTGGTCGTGCGGGTGCGAGCGGCGATCTCGTCGACCCGCGCGCCGTTGTAGCCCCGTTCGGAGAACTCGGCGGCGGCCACGTCGAGAATCTCGGCGCGGGTGCGCTCCGCGTCGCGCCGGCGTTCCACACCTGCGGCCGGTGAATTCTGCATCGCGGTCACCGGGCCAGTCTGTCACGGGCCATGACCTCGGGCGCCCCGCCTCCCATCCCCGCCCGCGGGCTGCCCACTGAACCGTCAGCTCAGTGGGCACTCGGTGTGGTTGTCATGGTCCGGCGTCGTCGCTGCGCTCCGGTGGAGGGTCGACGATTTCCCATGGTGAGCGTGCTCGTCGGCGACGGTGCTGGTGGCGTTCGTGCCGGTGAAGATGACGTCGCTACACGAGAAGTAGGTCTGGTTGACCCAGTGGCCCTGCCAGATCGTGGGCAATCCGGCCGGTCGTGGCGCGGGCCGCGAGGGTTTGGGTCGTGCGCGTCGGAGCCTTGACACAGCGCCGTAACGCTTCACTCGGCGTTGATCAAGGAGATCTGCGTGGATCAAGGGCGAATGCACGCGGAAATGAGATCGAACCGCGTGCGTTTGCCCTTGATCGGCGGAAAGCCGGCGGAAAGCCGGGCGGAGAGCGGGCGCGGAGAGCGGGCAGCCGTCGGTGGAGGGAGGGTCAGCTGGTGGGGGCGGGGGTTTGTGGCGCTGCCATTAGGTGGGTCGCGGTCGTGCCGGCGAGCAGTGCGGCGCAGGCTATGACCAGGCACCGGATGGCCTGGTTGTGCATCAGCTGGGCGGGCTGGAGCGGGAGGAGCGCCATGCCCGCGGCGGCGACCGCGAAGGCGGCGGTCCAGAACGCTACCGGTCGTCGCGGTGCCGGGGGAGGGTGCCCGTGCCAGCGGCGCAGCAGCCGGGCGCTGCCGATGTGGAGCGCCATTGCGATGCCCGCGACGAAGCCTATGTGGTCGGACACTATGGACAGTAGTCGCCACCACGGCAACTCTGGTGTGACCCAGTTGTGCAGCCAGGGAAACAGCACTCGGCCGCCGTCGACGGTAGGGTGGGTGAAGGCGTCCCACACGATGTGGCTGACGGCGCCGAGGATCGCCGATATCGCGGTTGTCCACCATGGATGGTGCACGCCGCCGAGGACGCCGTAGTCTCGCAGCGCGAGCGGCCCACCCGCGGGCAGGTGGGCCGCCACGGCCGGTGCTGCCCACCGTGCGAGCCGCACACCGACGAGCGAGATCGGCAGTGCCCACCACAGTGGAGCGTGCCAGGCGTGACTGTGGATGGTGACGCCGTATCCGTCGATCGCATAGGCGAGATCGGGCGCGACCGCGCCGGCCACGAGCGCCACGCCGTCGAACCAGCGCGGCCGCCAGAGCTTGAGTGGCAGGACGGCGAGCGGATGTGTCGGCAGGGTCAACGGCATGATCGCGACGGTACGGTCACGGTTGCGGCCGCCGGTGAGGATCTGGTGAAGGTGCGGGGGAGATCTGGGAACGGGCCTCAGGTGCGCGGCGGCAGGTATCGGCGGAAGGTTGGCACGGCGACCGCCGCTACCGCTATGTGCATCAGCATCAGCGCCACCACGCCCGCTGTCGTGATGCCCGGCTGCGATTCGGTGGCGACCAGCAGTGCCACGTCAGGCAGGAGCGAGGCGGCCACGACGGTGGGCACCAGCCAGCGCAACACGCTGGTCGCGTTGCGGCTGCGGGCGACGATCAGCCGCCAGACGACCGCGCCGAGGATGACGCCGACGGAGGTCAGGAACACGTAGGCGCCGGGGGTGAGCGGTTGGAACTCCGAGGGGGCGTCCAGCGGGCCGCGAGCGACCAGTGCGATCACGCTGTTCGCGGCGACCGATCCGGCGATCGCGATCCCGATGGCGGCCAGCGTGGACTTCCACGAGACGTCGGCACTCATCTCACTCGTCGATCGTTTCACTCGTCGATCGCGAACATGCCCCCGGGGACACCGGCGATCTCGACCTGGCGCCAGATGGAGCGCCGGCGCGGCAGCTCGTGGTACCGCCGCAGCCCTGCGATGCCGCCGAGCCAGCCGCCCCAGGCCGCGTATGGCGGGTTGGCGGGGTCGAACCCGCTGTGCATCGTGGTGAGCCGGGTCTTGCCGTCCGAGCCTTCCAGCTCCCAGCTGGTGGTCTCGCCGTCGGCGAATCGCAGGGTCGCCTTGCGACCCGGTTCGAACTCGACGAACTTCGCCCCGCCCGGATCCAGCTCGAATCCGCCCATCGCGAAGCGGCCGCCCACATAGGGCTCGATGTCCACGTTGGCGCCGAACCACTCGCGGAACACCTCGGGCTTGATCATCGAGTCGAACACTGCATCCGGTGCGGCGTCGATGACGACCGACGCGCGCAGCTCGCTCGACGTGAAGTCGCACCTGGGGGTCAGCTCGCGGCCGTCCAGATAGTCGGCGAGGTTGGCGATCGCCAGGGACCAGTACGTCTGGAGGGCGCCGCGGGCACCGGCCTTGTCGGCCAGTACGTCCGCGAAGGTGGGCAGGTCGCTCTGGCTCAGCGTGACCAGCGTGCCATCCTTGTCTTCGGCCACCTCGATCTGTGTCGTGGTCTCCACGCCGTCCAGGGTCCAGGCGAACCGGATGGTGTGCTCGTCGACGTGCAGCACGCGCTGGTGCGGCTGCCCGCCATCGGGCGTGTAGCGCCCCCAGAACTCGTACTTGCCGGGCAGGTCGACATCGGCGTGCTCGGCCAGCCACACGCGGAGCGCGGCCGGGTCGGTCAACGCCTCGTACGTGACCTTCAACGGGGCCGGAACGACGGCGCGTAGGCGCAGGTCAGGCTCGGTCATCGGGATTTCCCTTCGGGTAGCAGGCGACGGCCAGGCGGAACGCGTCGCCTTCGGCACCGCCGTAGCGGGTGAACAGGTCCTGCAGCGTCTGCTGCAGCTCGTCGAGGAACGCCTTGCGTTGCTCCGGGCGCACCCGGATGTCACCGGACACGCCGATCGAGGGCAGGTCCGGCCGGGTGAGGTCGAGTGCGGCGACGTCGGCCTGCACGTCTTCCATCAGGTCGACCAGGTAGCCCAGGCTGAGCCGGTCGCGGGTCTGACGCAGCCCGATCCGGCCCACCAGGCTGGGGGACAGCCAGTAGGACCGGCCGGCCGCTTGGTAGATCCCCTCGTTGATCCCGCGCACCCGGCGCTCGGCCACCTGGCGGACCAGGGCGGCGTCCAGCAGGCGCTTGACGTGGTAGTAGACCCGCTGCGGGGTCTGGTCGAGCTCGACCGCCACCTCGGTGCACGACCGGGGCTCGGCGAGCCGCCGCAGCACTTCGATCCGCTGCGGCTTGAGCAGGGCCTCGGCCTGCTCGATCTGGTGGAGGTACACGACATCTCTCATAGCGAAAACCAGTCTTTACGTAAAAGAAGTTTTTGTCAATGCCCCGGCCACTGGGGGCGGCTGGGCACTGCGGGCGCTGCCTGACCGGATTGTCCTGGGTCGCGCGGCCGGCCTCTCGGGCTGTGAACACTTGTGGTTGCTCCAGCAGCCACAAACGTTCACAGCTTTTGCCGCGGTTGACTCCTCGGGCCGCGGGCCGGTGGCAACGCCGTTTAGTTGGGCAGCGGTCAGACAATTCCGCGCTGCTCGCGGCGCTGATCGCGCCGGCTCGGACCGCGCGTAACCGCGGCCTTGCGAGACGCGGCGACACGCTTCAATTCGGCGGCGTCGATCAAGGAGATCTGCATGGATCAAGGGCAAATGCACGCGGAAAAGAGATCCAACCACGTGCGTTCGCCCTTGATCGGCGCGGAGAGGGGGCGCCCGGCGGGCCTGGCGCCGCCCCCGGCGGGCGCCGCCTCCGGCGGGCGCCGCCCCCGGCGGGCGGCGGGCGGGGCGGGGCGCGCGGGCGGGCGGCGGGCGCGCTGCGGGCGGAGCGGGCCGCGGCGCGGGCCGAGGGTGTTTTGTCGCGCGGGGTGAGTGGGGCGGGCAGGGAAAATGGGGCGATGAGCGCCAACCTCGTACCCACGCAGGACAGGCTGCTGTCCGCCCGTCGCCGCTTGGCGGAGGCGGACAAGCACCGCCCGTGGGTACTCGACGTCGCCGTCATGGCTGGCGTCCTCTTGCTGGGGCTGGGGGACCTGGGCTCCGACCACCCCGACGGCCCCTTCGGCGAGGCGGCCGCCGGCACCGACCTGCCCACCGTGCTGGTGGTTCTCCTGGTCGTCGGGCTCGTGCTGCCGCTGTGGTGGCGCCGGCGGGCGCCGACCGTGGCGTTCGCCGTGGTCGCGGCCGTCGTGCTTGTCACGTGGTCACTGGGCGTGTGGCTGGACGCTGGCGCCAGCATGCTCGTGGCCCTCTACAGCCTCGCCCGCTACGGGCCGCTGCGCGCGCTCGGGTGGGCGGTGGCGGCGTCCGTCGTCGAGGTGACCGCCGCGGCCTTCTTCCTCCTGCCGGTCTCGCGTCCGGTGCCGGGGGTGTTCCTGTTGCTGGGTACCACGGCGGCGGCTGTCGCGATCGGGCTCGCGGTGCGCACCCACACCGCCTATCTGGCGGCGGTGGAGGATCGGGCGGCGCGGCTGGAGGTCGAGCGGGATCAGCGGGTGCGGTTGACGGCCGCCGCGGAGCGGGCGCGGGTGGCGCGGGAGATGCACGACATCATCGGCCACAATCTGGCCGTGATGGTGGGGCTGGCGGATGGGGGCGCGGTGCTGGCGGCGAGTCGCGGGGAGCAGGCCGCCGAGCCGTTGCGCGCCATCGGCGAGACCGGACGCCAGGCGCTGGCGGAGCTGCGGCGTCTTCTTGGTGTACTGCGAGACGAGCCCCGCGACGCCGAACTGAACCCCCAGCCGGTACTGGCCGACATCGACACGCTGCTGCGACGGGTCCGCACCGCCGGGCTGAACGTCACCTACCAGACCACCGGTGACCTCAACTCCGTTGGCCGTGGCGCGCAGTTGACGGTGTACCGGATCGTGCAGGAGGCGCTCACCAACACCCTCAAGCACGCGGGTGCCGCCGCCGCGGCCGAGGTCAGCGTCGCCGTCGACGGTGACGATGTGCGGGTACGGGTCACCGACACCGGCTCGGAGCGCCGGCCGTCCGAGCCGGACGAGCTGCGGCACGGGCTGGTCGGTATCCGCGAGCGTGCCGGCCTGTACGACGGGGAGGTCTCCATCGGCCCGCGCCCCGGCGGCGGCTGGCTGGTAGATGTGGTGCTGCATACGCGCGCCACCGACCCAGGACAGGGACACGCATGACCACCGTGCTGATCGCGGACGACCAGCCGTTGCAGCGACTGGGATTTCGCATGCTGCTGGAGGGCACGCCCGGCATGAGCGCCGTGGGCGAGGCCGGCAACGGTGCCGACGCGGTGCGGATGACCGCCGAGCTGCGACCTGATGTGGTGCTCATGGACGTACGCATGCCGGGCATGGACGGCATCGAGGCCACCCGGCGCATCACCGCCTCCGGTGGCCGCACCCGCATCCTGATCCTGACCACGTTCGACCTTGACGAGTACGTGTACGCGGGGCTGCGCGCCGGCGCGAGTGGCTTCCTGCTCAAGGATGCCCGACCCGAGGAGCTGCTGGCTGGTATCCAGGCCGTCGCGACCGGCGACGCCATCGTCTCGCCGAGCCTGACCCGCCGGCTCATGGACGCGTACATCGGCAGCGGCCCCGCCACCACCGAACAGGCGCCGCCGGACGACCCGCGGCTGCGGGCGCTGAGCGAGCGCGAACGGGAGATCCTGCTCGCCATCGGGCAGGGCCTGACGAACACCGAGATCGCCGACCAGTTCGTCCTGACCGAGTCGACAGTCAAGAAGCACGTCGGCCGGGTACTGGCCAAGGTGGGCGCGCGCGACCGCATCCAGGCCGTCATCCTGGCGTACGACATGGGGCTGGTCCGGCCGCGCTCCTGAACCCCGCGATCAGGCCGGGCCCGCGAAAAGATCGGGCTGCTCGTCGGTCTTGAGAGCCGCGGCGGTGTGCGCCGGCGCCGGCCGTTCGCGCGCTGGCTGGCGGCTGAACCGCTGCCCCTTCTCGCCGGACCCGCCCGATCCGACGGACCCGGACCCGCCCGAACCGCCGGACCGGCCGGCCCCGGACCCGCCGGACCCGCCGGATGCGACGGACGCGCCCGACCCTCCGGACGCGCGGCGTGCGGTCACCTCCAGGGTGACCATCTCGACCGGTGGCGGCGGCGCCGCGAACCGGCCGGTGCCCCACCGCACCCAGATGGCGAGCCGGCCCGCCTCGGCCTCGGCGAGAAGCTTGTCGACGGTGCGCTGGCGGCCGGTGCGGTCGATCTCGACGGCGATTGGCGTGCCGTCGGGGCGGGCGCATCCGACGTCTATCCACGAGTGACGGTGCGAATAGGGCGGCGGCAGCGGCATCACGCTGGGCGCTCTGCGGTAGGCCCGCCAGCCCTGGTCGACCGCCCACTCCACGATCGAGTCGACGAGCAGCGCGGTGACCTCGTCGGCGCTGAGGTCGACGAAGGTCACCGCCGCGAGCCGGTCCGCGAGCGACGCGGCCACCTGCTCGCCATCCACCGCGCGGTCCATGACCGCAGGTTACTCCGTGTCAGGTGGCGGTCGCGGCCGCCGCCGCCCGGCCGGCCTGGCGACCGGAGAACAGGCAGCCGCCGAGGAACGTCCCTTCCAGGGACCGGTACCCGTGCACACCGCCGCCGCCGAACCCGGCCACCTCCCCGGCCGCGTACAGGCCGGGGATGGGCTGGCCGGCGGTATCGAGGACGCGGCCCGAAAGGTCGGTCTGGAGGCCGCCGAGGCTCTTGCGGGTAAGGATGTTGAGCCGTACGGCGACCAGCGGTCCCGCGGCGGGATCGAGGATGCGGTGGATCGACGCCGTGCGGCTCAGCGAGTCACCCGGGTACGCGAGCGCGTTGCGGATCCCCATCACCTGGGCGTCCTTGCTGTACGAGTTCTCGATCTCGCGGTCGCGCGCCTCGATCTGCCGCTTGAGGTCGGCGAGGACGATCAGGTCGCTGCCGGCGAGCCGGTTCATGCCGGTGACCAGCTCGGGCAGGGTGGCGGCGACGACGAAGTCCGCGCCCTTGTCCAGGAAGTTCTGGATCGGCTGCGGCGTCTGCCAGATCCGAGACAGCAGCTGCCAGATGTTCTTGTTGGTGAGGTCCGGGTTCTGCTCCGAGCCGGAGAGCGCGAACTCCTTCGCGACGATCTTCTTGGTGGTGACGAACCACGAGTAGTCGTAGCCCGAGGCGGTGATCGACTTGAGGGTGTTCAGCGTGTCGTACCCGGGGAAGTCGGGGGCGCCGAACCGCTTCCCCTTGGCGTCGAACCACATCGACGACGGGCCGGGCAGGATGCGGATGCCGTGCCCGGGCCAGATCGGGTCGTAGTTGCGCAGCCCCTCGGTGTAGTGCCACATCCGGTCGGAGTTGACGATCCGCCCGCCGGCCCGCTGGGTGATCGCCAGCATCCGGCCGTCGACGTGGGCGGGCACGCCGGTCACCATGTACCCGGGTGCCGGGCCGAGCCGCGCCGGCCAGTTCTGCCGGACCAGGTCGTGATTCCCACCGATACCGCCGGAGGTGACGATCACGACCGGCGCGCGGAGCTCGAAGTCGCCGATCACCGTGCGCGAGCTGGGTTTGCCCCGGGCGGCGGTGCTGGGCTCCAGCACGGCTCCGCGTACACCGGTGACGGCACCGCCGGTGCGAACCACCTCGTCGACGCGGTGCCGGAACTTGAGCGTGACCTTCCCGGAGGCCACCGCGGCGCGTACCAGCTTCTCGAACGGTTCGACCACCGCCGGCCCCGTGCCCCACGTGACGTGGAAGCGGGGGACGGAGTTGCCGTGCCCGTCCGCGTGACCGCCGCCGCGCTCGGCCCAGCCGACCATCGGGAACCACCGCACGCCCAGCCCGTACAGCCAGGAGCGCTTCTCGGTAGCCGCGAAGTTGACGTACGCCTCGGCCCACTTGTACGCCCAGTAGTCCTGCCCGGCGGGGTCGCTGACACCCCGGTCGAAGCCCGCGGTGCCGAGCCAGTCCTGCCACGCCAGGTCGCGCGAGTCCTTGACGCCCATGAGCCGCTGCTCGTCCGAGTCGACGAAGAACAGGCCACCGAAGGACCAGAACGCCTGACCGCCCAGATTGGACTCCGGCTCCTGGTCCAGCAGGATCACCTTGCGCCCGGCCGCGGCCAGCTCGGCGGTCGCGACCAGCCCGGCGAGTCCGCCGCCGACGACGATGGCATCCGCGTCCTGCGCGGCCGCGGCGCCGAAAGCGGGCGCGGTCACCGCCTGCGCCACCGCCGCTCCGGCCAGCACGCCGCCGGCCAGGCCCATCGCCCGCCGCCGACTCACCGTGGTGGCGTGTTCCGGCTCGTCCATCCGCGACCTCCCCGCTCCGTCAAATGTGAAGATTATTTCTACTAGCGGGTAACTGTGACGGACGCGGCGCCGCCGCGCAAGAGACAAGGGTGAATAAGTGGATCTCTCGCAGGTGCCGGCCCTCAAGATTCGCACAAGATCGGCGGTCGCTCGGGCGAGCCTGGCGCGCACTTATGCGAATATCTGCATCAGCGGATCTCGATGATCGGGAGAGTGGCCGTCATGTCGAAGCTCGGTCGAAAATCGTTGGCTGTCGCGTTCAGCGCGTTCGCGATCGCTGGCGCACTCGTCGTCCCCACCCCCGCCTACGCCTGCGGAACCAGCGTCACCTACGGCTCGTGGACCCACATCCCTGACACACTGACGTGGCAGCGCAAGTGGACCTGGAACTACTTCAACTGCAGCGGAAGCACCGTGCGCCGCAAGGTCGTCGTCAACAACGGCCCGGACAGCTCCTGCTACACGATCGCCCCGAGGGGCACCCGCGGCTACAGCGCGTATGAATCCAACACCGCCGGCTACCGCACCAACCAGTACGAAAACACCGTCTCCTGCTAACGAGCCCCCTTCCGCCTTCCGCCCGTTCCGCCGCCCCCTTCCGTCGATCAAGGGCAAATGCACGTGGTTCGATCTCTTTTCCGCGTGCGTTTGCCCTTGATCGATGCGAATGGCCTTGATCGACGAGCCACGACCCGCCGGCCGTGGACCCGCCCGCCGCGCGCGCCCGGTCCGCGTGCCGCTTGGCCGCGCCGCCGGCGGCGCGCCACGCGCGAGCATCGACATGTGCGGCGTCTGTGGCGACTGGCTGCCCCTCCAGGGGCAGCCAGTCGCCACGATCTCGGGATCGAAAGAGTTTTGAGCTGCCGCGGCGTCCGCCGTGCTCCGTGCCGTTGCTCCCGCGGCCTCACCCCGCGCGGTTCCACATCCGCCAACCCCGTCGGGGGTGGGCGTGGAAAGGTGATGGGTGAGGCCGCGGGAGCAACGGCCTCGACCGCGACGCACGTCGCGGTAGCTCGAAATCTCTGAGGTTCGAGGCCCTGCCGGCGATCCGGCGCCGTTCGTGCCCAGACCTATGTGGACGGACGGCCCCGGCATCGAAGCTCTGCCGCGCCCCGTGCGGTCCTGCGCGCCCTGCCCGCCCCGCGCGCTTCGCGGGCCCCGCGCGGCCCGCGCGCGGGGCGAGGCCCGCACGGCCCGCGGGGCGCGTCGGTTGGCGAGCCTGGCCGCGTCGATCAAGGGCATGTGCATCGATCAAGGGCGAATGCTCGCGGAAAGAGATCGAATCACGTGCCTTTGCCCTTGATCGGCGGAGAGGCCGGGCCGACGAGGGCGCGCAGCAGTGGGGCGCGCCAGGCGTCGTGCTCGGGGTCGTATGCGCCGAAGTCGGTGGCGAAGTCCCAGTGGGCCCAGCTCATCCCGAGGCGTTCGGCCTGCTCGCGGACGAACTCGACCCAGCGCAGCCGGGACGGCATGTCCGCTTTGGAGTATGCGCCGAACTCGCCCAGGAACAGGGGCCGGTTGTGGCTCGCCGTCCAGCGCGCGGCGGTTTCGAGGTCGTCGGCGACGGCCTTGCGGTCCGATTCGGTACCCCACGTCGTGCCCAGCCAGCGCTCGGTGTCGGGTATCCACGTCGCGCCCTGATGGGTGAACGCGAACGGCGCGTAGTAATGCACCGTCACGATGAGCCGGTCGTCGTCGGGCAGCCGCAGCTCGGGTAGCGCGTCGATGTCGTTGGCGCGCGCGGTGCCGACGATGACGGCCCGGTCGGGGTTTGTCTCGCGGACGACCGCCAGCGCCTGGGCTAGCAGTTCGTTCCAGCGCGGCGGATCCAGCGCGCCGTGTGGTTCGTTGAGCAGCTCCAGGTACAGGCGGTTGGGCTGAGCCGCGTATCGGGACGCGATCTGCTTCCACAGGCCGAGAAACCGGGCCGTGTGACCGTCGGGATCGGCGTTCAGCTCGTCGTAGTGGTGCACGTTCAGTACGACGTTGAGGCCGCGTTCCATCGCGCGCCCGACCGCCCAGTCGGCGCGCGCGAGGAACCCACCGTCGATTGTGTACGGTGCTTCCGCCGCCGCGTGGGCCGACCAGCGCACGGGCAGGCGTACGGTGTCGATACCGGCCGCCCGCACCGCGTCGAAGTGCGCCTCGGTCAGCCGCAACGGATCAGAGTAGGCGTCCAGGGCGTTGCCGAAGTTGATGCCCCTACCCAGCTCGCCCGTCACAGGCGGGCCTGGCGGCGCAGTCCGAAGGTACCGGCGGCCACGAGAGCGACCGCGCCGACGACGAGCGTCCAGAACCACGCGCTGGCAAGGGTCTCGAACTGCCCATAGCTTTGTGTGTTCACCACCAGCAGCGCGAGGATCACCGGCACGAGCAGCACGCCCGCGGCGATGGTGGCCCGGGCGTCGACCACCGTCCACAACAGGAAGCCGACCACCACCGCGACCGTCGCCCAGGGCTGCACGCCGATCGTCACCTCGTACGCGGTAGGCAGCAGGAATACGGCGGCCAGGACGCCGAGCAGCCACGGCAGCGGTCGCCGGGTGCCGGCGGCCGGCCACGCGATCAGCGGTGCGATCAGCAGTAGGGCGAGCGGCAGCGGCCAGAACGTCGGCTCGATGCCCGTGAAGTGCACGACCAGTCGGATTTCCGGGTAGTGGAGCTGCCCGGTGACGTTGTCCCTGCCGGCCATCGCGAAGTACGCCGAGGTCAGGGTCGCGGCGAGCCCGCCGAGCGTCGCGAGTAGACCCAGCACGTACCGCCCGCGCGCCACCGCGACGACCGCGAGCGCCGTGATGACCATCCCCAGTGGATAGAAGAGCTCAGGCGGATACGCTAGGCCGTCGGTGAGCACCCGCGGGATGACCCGGCCGGTTTCGGCCAGGCCCCCGGCGGTGGCGTAGACCAGCAGTAGGAGTACCGCCAGACGCAGTGCCCCGAGCCAGGACTGGCGGACGGAGCGCGCGTGGTGCGCACCGGCGCGGGCCTGCAGGCCGCGCAGGACGAGCGCCGCGGCCTCGCGCGCGGTCGGGCGCCGCTGGTCGTCGCCGGCGGCCTCCATCAGCGTGCCCATCATCTCGGCGCCGCGCTCGTGGCGGTACCCCTTCGGGTACGCCCGCAGCAGCCGCCGGTACCGGGCTTCCAGTGCCTCGCTCATGCGGGCTTCACCACCCCGACGGATCGGATCGGCCGGTCGGTCACGACGCGCGCCGCCTGCGCCATCCGGTTCGCCTCGGCACGCAGCACGGCGACCCCTTCGTCGGTGAGACCGTAGTATCGCCGGGCCCGCCCGTTGACCACTTCCTCGGACAGGACGCGCAGCAGGCCCTCGGCGCTGAGCCGGTCGAGTGCCGCGTAAAGGGTGCCGGCCGCCATTCGCACGCGGCCGTCCGACAGCTCCTCGGCGCGCTTGATGATCGCGTATCCGTGGAGCGGACCGTCCATCAGCGCGGCGAGCGCGAAGTACGTCGGTTCGCGAATACTCATTCCATCAGAGTATTGAGTCCAACTGACTATCGCAAGCCCTAGGGCAGCATGGAGTCGTAGCGGTCGCCGGCGTCGCTGATCGGGCGGTACGTCTCGTCGGCCGCCAGCCGGTGCAGCGCCTCCACGAGGCCGTCGCCGGCCGGCAGGGCGAGCGCCTCGCGCAGCCGCTGGCGGTCCTCGTCCAGATCCGGCCAGTCCTCGCGCAGCTCCTCGTCTGCCTCGGCCAGCATCGCGAGAACCGCCGCGCCGCCGTCGTCGTCCCAGCGGCCGGCGGTCGCGTCGTGGATGGAGGAGACGCTCGCGATGAGGGCGAGCGCGTCGCGAAGGCTGGTGGCGATCAGCCCACCCTCGCCCTCGGAGCCGGCGTACAGCACCGGGCGCTGGTCACCGGAGCCCACCAGCATGAACGCGCCGCCGGACGCGTCACCGGCGACCATCTCCAGGGGCTCGCCACCGGCCAGGTGGATCGGCTCGGCCGGGCCGCCCGCCACCCGCGCGACGTCGAAGTCGAAGTCGGTCAGGAGCTTGGCGATCGCGGGGGTGCTGCGGACGCGCTCCAGGAGGGCGGCGTCGGTCATCGGTTCAGGCACGCGGCGACTGTACCGATCCGGCGCCAGCGACCCCGTTTCTCGCCACGGGTTCCCGTGTGGGGGCGTCCGCCACCGTGCTGCTCAGCAGCTTCAGGGCGTGTTCGGAAGGGCTGGCCGGCTCCGCGTGGTACACGATGAGCATCTGCCCGTCGGCGCCGTTGACCGTGAAGGTCTCGTAGGCGAGCGTCAGCTCGCCGACCATCGGATGGTGGAAGCGCTTGCTGCCCGCGGTCTTGGCCCGCACGTCGTGGCGTGCCCACAGCCGGCGGAAGTCCTCGCTCTTGAGTGACAGCTCGCCGACCAGCTCGGTCAGGCGGGGGTCGTCGAGGTCGCCGCCGGCGCTGGCGCGCAGGCTCGCCACGGTCTGAGCGGCCACTGTGGACCAGTCCGGGTAGATCTGGCGGGTCTCCGGCTCCAGGAACACCAACCGCAGCTGGTTCTGCCCCTTGACCGAGCAGTGGTTCACCGCGGCGGCGAGCCGGTTGTTGGCCAGCACGTCCATGTAGCGGCCCAGGATCAGGGCGGGCGTGCCGGACCAGGCGTCAAGCAGGCGTGCCAGGTGTGGACTGACCCGCTCTGGCTGGCTGGGCCGGCGCCGCCGGCGGGCGACCGGGCGGGCCAGCTCGCGCAGGTGCGTCGCGGCCTCCTCGTCGAGGCTGAAGACCCGGGCGAGGGCGTCGACCACCTGCTCGGACGGGTGCTTGTCGCGCCCCTGCTCCAGCCGCACGTAGTAGTCGGCGCTCATCCCGGCCAGCAGCGCGACCTCTTCGCGGCGCAGGCCCGGCACCCGCCGCCGCCCCGGGTCCGGCAGGCCGAACTCCTCCGGGCGCACCAGCTCGCGCCGCGCGCGCAGGAACTCGCCGAGCCGGTTGTCGCTGTTCATCACCCCAGGCTAGACCGGCCGCCCGCGGCTATCCTGGCCCCGCCACTACCAGGAAAAGCCCGTCCTGGATGGCCCGCCGCGACGCCGCGATGGTGGAGCCATGACAGACAACAACGCACTCTCCGGCCGGATCGCCATCGTCACCGGCGCCACCAGCGGCATCGGCGCCGCCATCGCGCGGCGGCTGGTCGCGGGCGGCGCGTCCGTCGCCCTCCTCGGGCGGCGCGAGGACCGTCTCAAGGAGCTGGCCACCGAGCTCGGCACGGCCGCGCTGCCGGTCGCCGTCGACATCACCGACCAGCAGGCCGTGTACGCCGCCGCGGCGACCATCCGCTCGACGCTCGGGCCTGCCGACCTGGTCGTGGCGAACGCGGGTGTGATGCTCGCCGCACCCTTCGAAGCGGGGCGGACCGGCGAGTGGGACCAGATGGTCGGCACCAACATCAACGGCCTGCTCTACACCGCCCGCGCGTTCATCGACGACCTGCTCGCCGCCGCAGCCGGCGACAAGCGCGCCGACCTGGTACTCGTCGGGTCGATCGGCGGCCACACGGTGTTTCCGAACTACGCGGTCTACACGGCGACGAAGGCCGCGGTCGCGCACCTGACCCGCGGCCTGCGGGCGGAGTTCGGCCCGCGCGGCGTACGGGTCAAGAACGTCGAGCCCGGCTTCGTCAGCACCGAACTCGGCGACGGCATGCAGGACGGCCAGCAGCGCGAGATCCTCGACGAGATGCGGCGCGCCGTGCCGCCGCTGCCGGCGGAGGACATCGCCGACGTCATCGCGTACGCCACCGCGGCACCCGCGCGGCTCAACCTGGCCGAGATCATCGCCATACCCACGGTGCAGGGCTGACGGACTAGGAGACGCCGGCGCGGTCGGGCTCGACGGTGGGTAGCAGGCGCGTCGAGTCCGGCTCCGGGGCGGTCGGGCGGTCGGCCAGGCGGCGGATCAGCTCGGCCTGCTCCCGTTGCAGGGAGACGAGCCGGGCCAGCCACGAGCTGAAGAAGATCAGCGCGCCGCAGATGGTCAGCCCGAGCCCGAAGAGCCCACCGGAGACCAGGTACGGCACCTGCTCGAACACGTACCCGGTGTGCGCCGTGCCGTACCAGCCGATGCCGATGACCGCGAGCCCGAGCGGCATGAGGAAGCCGCCGGCGAGCGTCAGGATCTGCTGGAGCCGCTGCTCGTTTCCCATCTACCGCTCCCTCAGGTTGGGCACGCCGTTCGGTACTCCCAGGTCGCAGCCGCCACCGCCAAACATCAGCGCGACATACCGGCGCAGCCCGTACGAGACGGCGGCGGCGACGGCGAGGCCGATGACGAAGGCGTACCAGGGCACGCCGGGGAACACCGGCCACTCGTTGCTGGCGACCGGCGTGGTGGCCTCACCCGGCGCGGACTCGGGCGGCACCTCGCCGCCGGTGCCGCCCACCCCGGCGCCCGCGTCGCCGCCGCCCGCCTGGCTCCCGCCGCCGGCCGGTCCGGCGGCCGGCGGCGGGGCCTCGGCGGCCACCGCTGGGGAGGCCGTCGCCTGGCCGGTCGCCGTGCCCAGTACGAACACGAGCCGGGGCGACAGGTTGAGCCACGGGACGAGTTGGGTGCGCAGGTCGGCCGGCAGCAGCGCGAGGACCGGGTCGAGCAGCGACGCCAGGCCGAGCCGTTTGAGCAGCGCGCCGGTATCGAGGGTCACGGTCAGACCCCGGCCGGTCACCGTGGCCGCCGTGCCGTTGACCTTTCGCTGTACCGCTGGCAGGTCGACGCTCAGCCCCAGGTCCTTCAGACGGGTGGTGAGTTCGGCGGGCAGCGCCGGCAGCTTGGTGACACCGGTGGGCCCGGCCACACCGTCCTGGTTGAGCGCGACCTTCTGGCCGACGAGGGTCAACGACTTCCACACCACGGTGCCGGTGGCCGTACCCCGGGCGCCGTCGCTGACCGCCTCGGTTTCCGCCCGCAGACCGTCCACTTTGACCAGTCCGCCGAGCAGCGAGATCGAGCCGGCGGTGGCGTACGAGACGGCGGTCGCCTTGTCGCCGCCGACCGCCGTCTTGCTGTGCGAGGAGAAGCCCTCCAGCGCGACCAGTACCGGCGAGATGGGCAGGCCGGGCAGGGGGAGTGCGGGGCTGGAATGCTTCGCACCGTGGGCGGCCGCCTCGACGGAGCCGCCGTCCGCGTGCGAGGTCATCGCCGCGCCCGGCGCCACCTCCTGCTTGGCGTCCGCGGGTCCGCCGGGGTGTGCCGCGTCGACCTTTACCGGGTACGTCGCGTCCGGGTTCTGCAGCAGCTCCGGCAGCCCGTACCCGACCGCGTCACCGGGCCACATGAGGCTCGACACCGCCCGCCCGGTCGGTCCGCTGGACAGCTTGGCGCGGGAGTACGAGAGGTTCAGCTCCAGTTGGGGCTCGGCCGGTATCGGGATGGTCGGCTCGAATATCTGGACGGCGACCGGCGCCGCGTCGGCGCTGAGGGTGAAGCCGGCCAGGTCCGCGGCTTCGGCCCGCCCCGGTATCGCCAGCAGGGCGCCGCCTACGAACACGGTCATGAGGGTGCGCGATGTCTTCATGTGACGCTTCCCAGGTAGAGGTTGGCCAGTTCGTCGGCGATCTCGTCGGGCCCGCCGGTCGCGACGACCCGCCCGTGGACCAGTACGGCGGCGCGGTCGGCGACCGCCAGGGCGGCGTCGGCGAACTGCTCGACCACCAGCACGCTCACGCCATCGGCGGCGAGCCCGGCCACCACCTCGTACAGCTCCCGCACGACCAGCGGGGCGAGCCCCATCGACAGCTCGTCGACCAGCAGGACAGCCGGGTTGGTCGCGAGCGCGCGAGCCATCGCCAGCATCTGCTGCTCGCCGCCCGACAGCGACCCGGCGAGCTGGTTGGCGCGCTCGGCGAGGCGGGGAAACCGGTCGAACGCTGTCCCGTATACATCTGCCGCCCGCGCACCGGCGTACGTGGAAAGGCGCAGGTTGTCGCGCACGGTGAGGTTGGGGAAGACCGAGCGGCCCTCCGGGATCGTGCACAGCCCGGCGCGGGCGAGGGCGTCCGGGGAAGCGCCGTTGACGTGCGCCCCGCCCACGTGCACGTGGCCGGCGGTGGCCCGGATCTGTCCACTCGCGACCTTCAGCAGCGTGCTTTTGCCGGCGCCGTTCGGGCCCAGCAGCGCCATCACCGCGCCGCGCGGCAGGGCCAGGTCGACGCCGTGCAGCACCTCGATCCGGCCGTATCCGGCGGTCACCCCGACGAGTTCCAGGATCGGCTTCATGCGGCCGTTCCCAGGTAGGCGGCCTGGACGCCGGCGTCGGCGCGGACCTCGGCGGGTGTGCCGGAGGCGATGACCGCGCCGAAGTTGAGCACGTTGACGCGGTCGCACACTCGCATGATCAGGTCCATGTCATGCTCGACGATGAGCACCGCCCGCCCCTCGCCGGCCAGCTCCCGCAGCAGGTCGCCGAACGACTCGGTCTCCGCCACGCTCAGCCCGGACGACGGCTCGTCCAGCAGCAGCAGGCGGGGATCCAGCGCGAGCGCCCGGGCCAGCTCCAGCAACCGCGCGATGCCGGTGGGCACCGTGTCGGCGGGCCGGTCGGCGTACGCGTCGAGGCCGACCCTCTCGATGAGACGGTCGGTCACCCGGGCCGGCGCCTGCTGGCGGCGCGAGCGGCGCAGCGCGTGCCGGCGGTGGATCTCGGCCGCCACGAGCACGTTCTCCCGTACCGTCAACGAGCCGAACGCCTCCAGCCGCTGGAACGTGCGGGCGATGCCCCGCCGGGCCCGTTCGTGGGTGGCGCGCCCGGTAATGTCCTCCCCGGCGAGCCGGATGGTGCCGCGGGTGGGGCGCTGCAGCCCGGTGATCACGTTGAACAGCGTGGTCTTGCCGGCGCCGTTGGGCCCGATCAGCCCCGTCACCTGGCCGGCGGCGGCCGCCAGGCTCGCGGCGCCGACCGCCGTCACCCCACCGAACCGCACCGTCACGTCGACCGCTTCCAGCAGCGTCATCGGTTCACCCCCGCTCCCCGCAGGGGAAGCGCTGGCGTCCCGCTGTGCTCGGCGCCGCTGTTGTTCTCCGTGCTGCTTTGCTCTGCTTCCGCGGAGGAAACACGTGTCGCCTCCGTGGAAGCAGAGCTGGGCGGGCGCCGCGCGGGTGCAGGACGCCAGTGTTCGCGCCGGCGGCCTAGCTTGAACAGGTGGCTCACCACGCCGTTCGGGTCGCGGCCGAGCCCGACCGAGGCCACACCGACGAGCAGGTAGACCAGCCCGCCCAGCGCCGGGAACGCGCTGGCCAGTACCGGCAGCAGCATCAGAGCCATGCCGCCCAGAGCTGCCCCGGAGACCGAGGTGACGCCGGCCACGACCGCGAGCAGCAGCAACGGCAGGCTGCCCATGAGCTGGAAGTCGGTCGCCGCGACGGTCTGCCGCAACCCGCCGAGCAGGCCCCCGGCGAACCCGGCGATGCCCGCGGAGAGGGCGAAGAGCCGCACCCGCGTCCACCGCATGTTCAGGCCGAGCGTGGCGCAGCCGGCGGGACTGTCGCGCATGGCGAGCAGGATCCGGCCGTATCCGCTGCGGCGCAACGCCAGCACGCCAAGCCCCACGACGACGAACGCCGCCGCACAGACCATCACATAGGCGCGCTCACCGCGCAGGCCGGCCAGCCGGGGTACCGAGAGGCTGCCGTTGAAGCCGAACGCGAGGCTGGACTGGAAGACGAGCTTGTCCATCAGCAACCCGAAGGCCAATGTGGACAGTGCAAGGTAGAGCCCGCGCAGCCGCAGCGCGGGCAGCGCGACGAGGGCACCGACGAGCGCGGCCACGGCGGCCGCCGCCAGCAGTCCGAGCGGAGAGGCGGTGCCCAGCCGCGCCACGGTGACCGCCCCGATGCCGACGAACGTCAGCTGGGTGAGGGAGACGAATCCGCCGTACCCGGTTAGGGGCACGAGTGACAGCATCACGATGCCGTACACGAATCCGAGCGCCAGCTGGTCGTTCTGCGCGGCGGGAAGGGCGAAGGAGGCGGCCGCCGCCGCGCCGACCAGCAGCACCCCGGATACCAGCGCGCGGCGGGCGGGCGGAACCGGTACACCGGCGATGCCTTTGATCTGGCCGACGCGGAGAGTGGCCTGCGGCGACAGCAGCAGCGCGGCGAACAGGAAGAGAGCCGGAATGGCGGCGCGCAGACCGCTCAGGGCCTCGGTGGGCGGAAGATAGCCGACCGCGTACGACTGCGCGAGGCCCAGCAGCAGCGCGCCGACAAATGTCCACGGTAGACTGCGGAGGCGGCCGACCACGGCGGCGGCGTACGCGCTGATGACCAGCAGGGTGAGGTCGAAGTAGCTGAGGCCCACGACGGGCGTCAGCAAGATGCCGGCGAGCGCGGCCAGAGCCGCGCCGATCGCCCAGCTGAGCGCGGAAACCAGCGATGTGCGCGCGCCATAAAGGCGCAACAGCTCGCGGTTGTCGACCGACGCGCGCATCGCGGCGCCGATCCGGGTCCGGCTGAGCAAGCTGTACAGGCCAGCGGCGACGACCAGGGCGGCGGCGACCATCACGAGATCGTGGTACGTGACGAAGGCGCTGCCGACCCGGAACCCGCGCTGGCCGAAGAACGGCTCCACCGGGCGTGCGGTCGCTGGCCAGATCGCTTGTGCCGCACCGATCAGCATGATAAGCAGCCCGACGGTGACGACCAGCGTGGTGCCCTCGGGCGCGCCGGCCAGGTGGCGCATCATGACGCGTTCGGCGAACGCGCCCAGCAGCGGCGCGGCCACCCCGACGACCAGCAGCACGGCCAGCCACCCCGGCAGTCCACGCTGGACGGTCAGCTCCCAGCACAGGAACGCCATCACCATGCCGATCGCGCCGTGCGCGACGTTGAACACCCGCGACGTGCTGTACGTCAGCACCAGCCCACTCGCGGCAACGGCGTATCCGGCGCCGGTGACGAGCCCGAGCACCGTGAACGCGATGAGTCCGCTCATCCGCCCACGCCTGTGTTGACGAGTTGTCCACATCGGAATCCGGAGCCGGGCGCCTCGCGGACCCACCGGCCGCCCTTGAGCCGGATGAACGCCCAGCATTTCGCGGTGCGCTTCCCACCCACGTCCTGCGGCGAGAACAGTCCGTTGGCGGTGTACGCGTGCACGCCCTTGACCGCGTCGAGCAGGGCCTTGCGGGTCAGGTTGGGTCCGACCTTCGCGGCCAGTTCGACGAAGAGCTTGGCGGCACCCCACGCGAAGAAGCCGAAGTAGTCCGGCGCCGCGCCGGGTGCGACCCGAGCCAGCCACGAACGGTACAGCTTCATCTCCGCGTTGCCGCCGCCCTCTTCGAGCAGGGCCGTGTTGGTGAACACCGCCATGCCCTCGGCCGCGTCACCGGACTGCTTGACGAAGTTGGCGTCGTACGCGACCGGGTCCATGACGAACACGTCGGGCTTGAAACCCTGCTGCTTCATGGCCTGCAGCAGGCGCGCCGCGTGCTGGTACGAGCCGAGCCACTGCACGTAGCGCACGCCGCGGTCCTTCATTTGCACCACGTAGGGCGCGTAGTTGAAGTCGGCGACGTCGATGGCCTGCTCGTAGACGAACGTGAAGCCGCGGCCGGTGAACGCTTTGACGAAGCTGGCCTCGTTCTGCTTGGTAACCTCGGAGTTGAGGTACAGGAAGGCGGCCTTCGACACGGCGGCCGGAAACTTACCCTTGAAATGGTCGGCGACCGCGGTCGACTGAAAGTTGACCTTGTTCGAGTTGACTCCGTAGGTGACGGCCACCTTCTGGCGCTGCGCTGTCGTGGTGACCGCCCGCAGATCCGGGATGCCGCAGCCGCTGGCTGTCGCCGCGCCGCCCTGGTCGTACGCCGACATCGAGCCAACCAGCGCGAACGCCTGCGAACACGCCCGCGCGGTAGCCTCCTGGTCGCCGCGGGAGTCGGTGCGCGAGTCCAGCGCCATCAGCTCGAGCGTGCGCCCGCAGACGCCGCCGGTGCTGTTGACATAGCCGACGTACGCCTTGACGGCCTGCTGCGCCGACTCGAACAACCCCTGCACGGGCCCGCTGACGTCGGAGACGTTGGCAATCTTTATCTTGTTGGCGGTCACGCCCGGTGCGGTCGCGCCCCCGGTGCCCTGGCACTTCACCGGCGCACCCTTTTGCGCGCCGCCAGTCGTGCCGCCCGGCCCGCCGCCACCGGCCGCCGCTCCGTCGCCGCCGCCATCGCTGGTGCCGGCGCCGCCCGTGGTCCCGCCGCCGCTGTCACCACCCGCTGCGGCCCCGCCGCCTCCGGGTGCGCCCAGCACGTCGGCGCGCTGCTCGGGGGTCAGGGCGGACCCGCAGGCCGGCAGTGCGAGACACGCAGCAATCGCCATGAATACGCTCAATCCCGGTCGCACTGGGCTAGTAGAACAGGTTCTACAAGTTAGAACAAGTCCTGAAATGTTTCTTATCTGAAATTCCAGGAACACGTTCTAGGTGCTATGGGTGGCCGGAGTTGCGGCCGGCATCTATGTATCGCGAGCGCGGCCGAGAACGTTACAGCCGATTTCTCATCCCTCCCGCTGCCCCTCCCGCGTCCGCTCGGCCCGCGTCCGCTCGGCCCGCGTCCGCTCGGCCCGCGCGCTTGGCTGCCCTGTTCGTCGATCAAGGGCGAATGCACGTGGTTGGATCTCATTTCCGCGTGCATTCGCCCTTGATCCATGCAGATGCCCTTGATCGCGGCCATCAAGCTGGGTGATTCTGGGCGCGTCAAGACCGAGCCGTCTGGGGGCTAACCTCGCGGCGGCGACCATCGCGGGCCGTCCCGCGCTTACGCGGCCACGCGCGCTTACGCGGCCACGCGCGCTTACGCGGCCACGCGCGCTTACGCGGCCACGCGCGCTTACGCGGCCACGCGCGCTTACGCGGCCACGCGCGCTCGCGCGGCCATCGCGCGGGTGCCGCGCCGCGCGGGGCCTGCCGCATGGCGTTCTTGCGGAAGTGTTCGCGCTCTCCGCCGGCGATTCGGGCGATCTCAGGAAGCGCCGACGGCCGTCGCTCAAGCGTGCCCGCGCTGAGCGGCGCCACAGGCGCTGCTCAGCTCCAGATCTTGGATGCCCAGCGTCGCCCTGGCGACGGTCCAGCTCCAAGATTCAGCGCGCGTGCGAGATCGGCGCCGGCACCACCCCCGGGTACGTCCGTTTGTGCCCATGCACGATGCGACGACAAAGACGCCGCCGGAACGTACTGCGCCTCCGACGCGGGACCGATGCGCCGGTTGGCGGAGCGAGCCGGCCGGGCGCCGGCACGGCCGCACGCCTTCGGCGGCAGCTGCGTCGGCTGCCGGCCGCGATCAAGGGCAAACGCCGGGATCAAGGGCGAACGCACGCGGCAAAGAGATCCAACAACGTGCGTTCGCCCTTGATCGGCGGGCAGAAGGGCGAGGGTGGGTGTCGAAAATGGGGCGGGCCGGTCGACGTACGGGTATGACTGACTACATGAACGAGCCGATCTCGACTCGCAACCTCGACCAGTACGGCTCGGCGGAGCTGCCGTGGAGCCGCCCGCGTGACCTGCTCGCCAGCGAGTCGCCCGAGTCTGACCTCACGTTCTTCGTCGCCACCGTCCGCCCCGACGGCCGGCCGCACACGGCGGGGGTTGGCGCGGTGTGGGTGGACGACGCCCTGTACTTCGTGGGCGGTCCCGGCACCCGCAGGTCGCGGAACCTCGCGGCCAACCCGGCGTGCACGGTGTCGGTGCGGCTGCCCGGCATAGATCTGGTACTGGAGGGCGACGCGCACCGGGTCACCGATCCGTCCACGTTGGAGCGTGTCGCCACTGTCTATCGCGGGGGCGGCTGGCCGGCGTCGGTGGAGGGCGACGGGCTGACGGCTCCGTTCACCGCGCCCAGCGCCGGCCCGCCGCCGTGGCACCTGTACCGCCTGACGCTGCACACCGCCTTCGGCGTCGCCGCCGCCGAGCCTCACGGCGCCACCCGCTGGGACTTCGCCCACTGAGGGCCTCCATGATCAGGGCGTCCCTCAAGTCGCCCTAACGACTTCAGGGACGCCCTGATCACCGGTATCCGTCAACTGGTTGATACGGGAATCCACCGAGCTCGTCGCCGGCCGGGCGTCCCGCGTTCGGCGACCGCCCGCGATCCTCGATTCATGGCGATCATCGCGGTGGAGAACCTGCACAAGCGGTACGGCCGCACGGTGGCGGTGGACGACGTGTCGTTCGCGGTCGAAGAAGGCGAGATATTCGGCATCCTCGGTCCCAATGGTGCCGGCAAGACGACCACGGTCGAGTCCATTACGGGGCTGCGCCGGCCCGACCGGGGGAGCATCACGGTGCTCGGGCTCGACCCGCAGCGGGATCGCGCCGAGCTGCGCCAGCGGGTCGGCGTACAGCTGCAGCAGAGCCGGCTGCAGGAGAAGATCACGGTCAGCGAGGCGCTCGCCCTGTACAGCTCGTACTACCAGCATCCGGCGGACTGGCGGGAGCTGCTGGACGGGCTCGGCCTCGCTGACCAGCGGAACACCCGGTACGGCAAGCTCTCCGGCGGTCAGCAGCAGCGCCTGTCGATCGCCCTCGCGCTCGTCGGCAGCCCGACGGTGGCGGTGCTGGACGAGCTGACCACCGGCCTGGACCCGCAGGCGCGCCGCGACACCTGGGACCTGATCGAGCAGGTCCGCGCGTCCGGCGTCACCATCGTGCTGGTCACCCACTTCATGGACGAGGCCGAGCGGCTCTGCGACCGGCTCGCCCTGATCGACTCGGGCCGGGTCGCCGCCCTCGACACGCCCGCCGGGTTGATCGCCCGCGCCGGCCGCGAGCAGCGGGTGCGGTTCACCCCGTCGACGCCGCTGGACGACGCCCTGCTGACCGACCTGGACGAGGTGACCAGCGTGCGGCGCGGTGGGGGACAGGTGATCGTCACCGGTACCGGGGACCTGCTCCACGCTCTCACCTCTGTGCTGGCCCGCAACCGCATCGTCGCCCACGACCTGCGCATCGAGCATGCCAGCCTCGACGACGCCTTCGTGGCGCTGACCGGACGGAGCCACCACTGATGTCGACCCTGATGCGGACCACCCTCGTCGAGGCCCGGCTGTTCCTGCGGGAGCCGACCGCCGCGATCCTGGGCGTACTGTCACCGACCCTCATCCTGCTGGCCCTGGGCGCCATTCCCACACTCCGGGAGCCCTCCGAGGAGTACGACGGGGCCCGGTTCGTCGAGCTGTGGGCGCCGTCGGCTCTGGTACTGGGCATCGGCGTCATCGCGTTGCAACACATCCCGGGCGTCCTCGCCACCTACCGCGAGCACGGGGTGCTGCGCCGGCTGTCCACCACCCCCGTACACCCGGTCAAGCTCCTGCTCGCCCAGCTCCTCGTGGGATTGGCCGCGTGCGTCGTGGCGGGCGCTCTGGTCGTCGTCACGGCCTGGCTGGTACTCGATGTCCCGCTGCCGCGGCATCCGTGGACGTTCCTGGCCGCGTTCGGCGTCGGGTTCGGCGCGGTGCTGGCTCTGGGCACGCTGATCGCGGCCGTCGCGCCGAGCAGCCGGGTCGCCGGTGGCTTGGCGACCCTCGTGTACATGGTGGTGATGTTCGCCGGCGGCGTGTTCCTGCCCCGGTTCCTGATGCCCGACGCGCTGGTGCGGATGGGCGACTACACCCCTCCCGGCGTCCAGGGCCTGCTGACCGCCTGGTCCGACCACCCGGGGGTACTGGCCACCGTCGGCGCCCAGAGCGGGAGTACGCGCCTCGTCCAACTGGCGATAATGGCGGGCGTGGCCATCGTGGCGGGGGCGGCCGCGGCCAAGCTGTTCCGCTGGGAATGACCGGGAATGGGGACGGGCGTGGCATCAATCGACTGGGACCGGCGGTACGCGCGGGTTCTGGTGGTCGTCCCGTGGCTCCTGCTGGTCCCGTCCGTGGCGATCAACCAGGCCACGCCCGACCAGGCGGCGGGCGTTCGGGCCGGCACCCTCGCCCTGGCGGCGCTCGCCGCGGCGTGGGTGTACGGCTGGCACACCCGGCCGCGGCGCGAACGCTGGGAGCGGTGGTGGCCGGGCGCCGTCTACATGGCCGGCCTGCTCGCCCTGTGCGCGGCGCTGATGGCGTACGACGTGATCTACGTGCTGTTCACCATCACCGCGTTCTTCCACGCCTACCAGCTCAAGCCGTGGCCGCTCGGAGTGGCCGGGGTGCTGGTCACCTCGGTGGTGCTGAACACGATGACGATGGGCGCCCCGGAAGCCACCCCCGCGTCGCTCGGCGGCTACCTCGGGGTGATCATCGTGCAGTCGGCCGCGATCGGCGCCGGGATCGTGTTCGGCGAGAAGGCCAGCGAGCAGCAGCGGCGCCGCGACGAGATGGTGGCCCGCCTGGAGGCGGCCCTGGAGGAGAACGCCGGCCTGCACGCGCAGTTGCTGACCCAGGCGCGGGAGGCCGGTGTACTGGATGAGCGGCAGCGGATGGCCCGCGAGATCCACGACACCCTGGCGCAGGGTCTGGCCGGCATCATCACCCAGGTGCAGGCCGCGCAGCGGGTCTGGCCCGAGCCGGCACGCGCCCGGCCGCACGTCGACCGGGCGCTGGCGCTGGCCAAGGAGAGCCTGACGGAGGCGCGCCGGTCGGTACAGGCGCTGCAGCCGCGCGAGCTGGAGGAGGCGCGGCTGCCCGACGCCGTGGCCGACCTCGCCCGGCGGTGGTCGAACGAGACGGGGGTGGAACCGAGTGTGGAGATCACCGGTGAGCCGGTGCCGCTGAGCCCGGCGATCGAGGTCGCGCTGTTTCGGGTGGCCCAGGAGGCGCTGACCAACGTCGCCAAGCACGCCAGCGCCGCGCGCGTCGGGCTGACGCTGTCGTACCTGGGCGACGTGGTACTGCTGGACGTGCGCGACGACGGCGTGGGGATGCGTGACGCCGACAGTGGCGGATTCGGGCTCAACAGCATGCGCCAGCGCATCCGCGGCATCGGCGGCGCCGTGACCGTGGAGAGCGCGCCCGGCGAGGGCACCGCCGTCAGTGTCAGCGTACCGATGATGTCCGTGGGGGCGCCGTGATCCGGGTACTGATAGCCGACGACCACCCGATCGTCCGCAACGGGCTGCGCGGCGCGTTCGCCGACGAGCCCGACATCGACGTCGCGGGCGAGGCCGCCGACGGCAGGCAGGCTGTCGAGCAGGCCGTCCGGCTGGGCGTCGACGTGGTGCTGATGGACCTGCGGATGCCCGTGATGAGCGGCGTGCAGGCGATCGCCGCGCTGCGCGAACGGGCGCCAGCAATCCGGGTACTGGTGGTGACCACATTCGACAGTGAGGCCGACGTGCTGCCCGCGATCGAGGCCGGGGCGACCGGGTACCTGCTCAAGGACGCCACGCCTGGCGAGTTGCTGCGTGCCGTGCGCGCGGCACATCGGGGCGAGTCGGTGCTGGCGCCATCGGTGGCCGGTCAGCTGATGGGCCACGTACGCCGGCCGGGCGGTCCGGGACTGAGCAAGCGGGAGCTGGAGGTGTTGCGGCACGTGGCGGAGGGCGCGTCCAACCGGGAGGTGGCCCGCCGGCTGTTCATCAGCGAGGCCAGCATCAAGACGCACCTGCTGCACATCTACGACAAGCTCGGCGTGCGCGACCGCGCCGCGGCGGTCGGCGAGGCGTACCGGCGCGGCCTGCTGTCGTGATCGAATGCGTGATTCCGCAAGAGAAGCTTTCGATGATCTTGCTGGACGCCGACAGCGCCCACGACCCCGTGGTCTCATCGTCGAGTCGGTCGACCGATGGGAGTACAGGATGAAGTGGCTGGCTCGGGCCGTGATGGTGCTGACCACCGTGCTGGCGATGGTGTTCACCGCCGGTCCCGTCACGGCCGGAGAGACCGAGTGGACGCGGATTCGCTGCCTCAGCGGCGGCATCCACGCGACCTCGGTGACCGACGCCGAGTTCCTCGTGCTGAAGGGCCACCTCGACTGCGTCAACCGCCGGTCCCGGGCCTCCTTCGCGTACGCCCGCTACGGCGACCGCGGCATCGGCGTGGTGTTCTGGTTCCACCTCCAGCCGTACTCGAAGCTTGCACCGACCGAAGCCACCGTGGAGAACCAGATCGCCGCGGCGACCAGGCGGTTCGCGGTCTGCCTCGTGACCGACTACAGCGTGCGTGTCGCGTGCGTCATGGTGACGAGGAACCCCGGGCAGCAGGGGGAGAAGGCGTTTACCGTGGCGTCGCTGCCGCCGACCGCCCCCTATGTCAACCGCAAGGTCATGGTCACCGAGTACGCGGTCGAGCACACGCCCGCCTGCGGACACTGCTGGTAATGACGGGTTGGGAGGCTGTCACGGCCCTCCGGGCACCGGCGCGGTGGATACGCACATGCCGACGGGGCGTGTGCTGACACCGGTTCCGTACGACTGGATGATGAGGTTCCGGTATTCGAGGTTCCACGTCTCGCGGGTGAGCCGGGCGTTGATGTTGACTATCGTGTACGGCGGAATCACCATCGAGATCTGGTCGTTGATGGTGATTGTCTGCTCGTTCGAGGCGCCGATCTCGATGCCGATCCGTTCGGTGCCGCCGCTGATGGTAGCGGAGATCGACACCTGCTCCGACGTTGTCACACTTCGGCTGTAGTTGATGGAAATGGCCGTGTTGTTGGCGTATGACGCGACCATCTTGCCGCCGCAGTAGGTGGTGGAGCTGGCCCGATAGATCTTCCATCCCCAGGCCGAGTCGGCATGGGCGGGCGCGGCGCCAAGGGCGGTGAGACCGCAGACCGCGGTCAGCACGACGAGAATTCGACGAAGCATCGGCACATTCTCCCATCCGGCCACGTCGATATCCAGACTCGCGGACGGTGAGGCCGCGGGAGCAACGGTATGGAGCGCGGCGGGCGTCGCGGTAGCTCAAATCGAACCGCGCGGCCCTGAGACGCGGGACGTCTCAGGGCCGCGCGTGACCCGCGATGGGTCAGATCTTGCCCGCGCCGGCGCCCGCGGTGACGGACGCCTTGACGGTGCCGACGCTCTCCGCCGTGTAGGCGTACGGGAGCGCGGCCACCGAACCGTTGACCTCACACGGCCCGGAGTTGGTGAGCGAGTTGTTGCGGGCCACGAGCCGCCCGGGGTCGGAGTCGGCGTAACCGCTCGCGGACCAGCATGCCTGCTGCACGTTTTCGAAGACGTTGCCTTCGACGAGCACGCCGGCGTTCATGGTGGAGGCGATGGCGTACGAGGATGTGTTGTTGTTGACGTTCGTGTAGTAGTTGTTCATGACGTGGACGGTTTCGCCGAAACGCACCCGCGGGCTGCGCTCGAATGTGCGGTCGAACCAGTTGTGGTGGTACGTGATTCGTAGGTGACCGACGTCTTCGCCGGCGTTGCCGTCGGAGTGGCCGACCAGTGACGTCTTCCAGTGGTCGCGGACGATGTTCCAGGAAATGGTGATGTAGTCACCGGCGTGCGTGATGTCGATCATTCCGTCGTAGAAGTCGACATCGCTTTCGATGGTGCTTTGCATGGTGTTGTGGTCGATCCAGATGTGCGACGCGTTTTCGATCTGGATCGCGTCGGTGCCGGGCACGCCGCGGATGTTCATGTTCTGGATGATGACGTTGGCCGGTGACATGTCCTCGATGTTGAGGGTCGTACCGGAGACGCCGGAGTTGGCGCCGACACCGCGGATCGTCTTGTTGGCGGTGACCTCGACGGTGCCCGAGCCGGCGAGCATGCCGTTGACCAGGATGGTCCGGGTGCCGGACGCCTGCGCCTGGGTGCGGAAGTCGTTCCAGTTGCTCACCGTGACCGTGGCGCCGCCCGAGCCGCCGGTGGTGCCGCCGGCCTGCGTCGCCCAGCCGATGATCCCGCCGGGCGGCTGCGGGCTGGTGGTCGGCCCCGCGGTCGGCGAGGTCGTCGGCGAGGCTGAAGGTGAACTTGAGGGTGAGGTTGAGGGTGACGTCGGCGCCGGAGTGGTGGGGCTCGGGCCGGCCGCGTCGGTCACCAGGACGTCGTCGAAGGAGCCCGCGGCGTAGTTGGCGATGAGGCCCGCGCGGCCGGTGGCGTACGAACTGTCCGAGGTGGACACCACCTGCGTGCCGTTGACGGAGCCGACCAGCGAGCCGCCGGTGGCGCTCAGCCGCAGCGTGTACGCGGTGCCGGTGACCGTCGAGAACGACGCCGAGGCGAGCGTGGTGGTCGCTCCCTTGCGGATCTGCACCGCGTTGGGCGTGAGTACCAGAGCGTAGAAGTTCGAGGTGCTCTGCACCCGGGCCGCGATGCCGATGCCGCGCGAGGTCGCACCGCCGAACGCGCCCGCGGTCACCCGCGCCTGCACGGTGGCGGTCGACCACGACGTGGCGCCGGCCAGGGCCTTGGCGCTGGCGCTGGAGCCGGATTGAGAATAGGCGCCGGACGATACCGACCAGCTGCCGCCGGAGGTGCTCCAACCGCTGGCGTTGCCGTCGTTGAAATCGTCCGAGAACAACGTGGCCGCGTTCGCGACCGCGCTGATGGTCAGGACCACCGCGGTGACGGCGGCGCTGGCACCGGCCGCGAAAGCGGTTCGCGTGCGCCTGCCCAGGCGGTGGTGGACGTGCCGCGCTTCCTGCACTGTTACCTCCCTGCGTCGGAACGCGCTTTCCTGCCAACGTAGAAAGGTAGACTTAAAACAGTCAATGCCTGCCATGTGCAGCTTTGTTGCAAGAAATCCGGCACATGCGAGTAGGCGACTCGTCGGTCGGCGGTGGTGTGCGCGCTATTGCCGGATTAGAGAGTCGCCATATTTGCAGGATTGACGCCGATCATATGGCAAGCGCTTTCCCTTCGCCACCGGGCACCGGTGGAACCCCGCGCGGCCGACGCTCCACTGTGGTGGGCCGACCCGGGCACCGGTAGGGTCTTCACGCCGTGTGAAACCCTGGCCCGGGCGACGATGCCCGAGCGCAGTCCGAGGAGGTGTCGGCGTGGACGCCGATCCGTCGCGCAACCTGGTGGTCTTCGAGCTGCGCAGGGGTGGTGGCCAGCGCGCGCTCGCCGAGGTGCCCACCCGCGACGACGACGGCCTGCGCCAGGCGTGGGAGCAGGTGCGGCGCGAGCACGACGCCACCGCCGCCGAGGTCTCCAGCCTGTACAGCGAATGGGAGCCGTCCGCCGACGACGTCCGCTTCGTCCGCGAGACGTTCGCGGGCGCCGACATGTCGTACTCCTTCGAGCGCCCCGGACCCGACGGCTGGGGCGCTGCGCTCGAAGGCGCCCGCCACGCGATGGTCGAGGCCGCACACGAGCAGGCCGGTCGCGCGGCGGCCGAGGGAATGCGCGAGGTCGGCGAGAACGGCGAGCTCCTGCCGGTACTGTGGAGCCACGGCTCGCCCCGGTCCGGGATGCTGGAGTTCCTGCCGCACGTCGACGTGGTGCCCGGGCAGCTGTGCTACTCGCTCGCGACGGTAGGGCCCACGTCGCGCGGCACGATCGGCATGAGCCATGTGACCGAGTCCGGCCTGTCCGGCCGGCCCTTCAACGACCTGGTCGCGGAGGCGTTCGGCGCGCTGGCCGGTGGCCTGCAGGTCAACTGCTACAACGACGACGCGAACCCCGAGCGGGTCACGCTGCTGCGACTGGACCGAGAGGGGTCGTTCGCCTCGTCGGCGGTCGCCATGCCCGACTTCCACGAGCGCATGTCCGAGCTGCTCGGCGAAGACGACCTGCTCGTGGGACTACCCGAGCCGGACACGCTGGTCGTCACCGGCGCGCGGTCGAGCTGGGCCGACGACGTGCGCCGCATGGTGCTCGAATCGCCCTGCCCGGCCACGGAACTGATCCCGACGCTGCTGCGGCTGAACCGCTCCGGCATGACCGTCGAGGCCCAGCGCCAGAGCGTCTGAGGCATCCTCCACGCCGGCCCCGTGCGGGGGTCGGGCGGCGCCGCTGGCCCGCGGGCCGTGCTGGCCGGGCGGGTCGGGCGGGTCGGGCGGGTCGGGCGGGCGCTGGCCGGGGGCCGCGCGCTCCGCGGGCGCGCACCCTGCGCGGTGCGCGGGTCGCGCGCGCGGCGCGCTGCGGGCCGATCAAGGGCATTCGCATGGATCAAGGGCGAATGCACGCGGATATGCGATCGA
>NZ_BSDI01000036.1 GCF_027923225.1 Phytohabitans aurantiacus | reverse complement strand
ACCCCGACCAAGCCACCAAAACCCTCCCGACCCGGCCCAGGCCGCCCCAAAGGATCGAAGAACAAGCATCCCCGAACCCGCCAACCCGTGATCAGGAAAGGCCGACCCGCCAACACCGGCCACCCCAAACGCCGCAACCCACCAGCCAACACCCCCCAACAGCCTTAAATCCCCAGCGCAGCGGGGGGCGGGGTGGCGAGGGGGGCGGGGTGGGAGGAGTGACGAGCGAGGGCCCCCAGTCAACCTTTGCGGGCGGTTGGGTGTCTGTACCGGCGTGGAGACAGAACTCGCGCCAACACGACAACGCTCCTTTGTGGAGAGTCGGCTACCAGTGCTCCTGCTTGGTGTGTTGTTCGCCCTGCTCGGCCTGTACGTGGTCGTGGCCGCTGACGCGTACGGCCGCACGTGGGACGAGGGCTTGCAGAACTGGTACGGCGAGGCGGTGCTGAACTGGTACCTGTCGGCCGGGCGGGACCTCGGGTTCGTCCGGGATCCGCATCCGGCCGACTTCATGCCGCAGCACGGCCCGTTCGCCGAGGTGCTCATCGCGGCCGCGCAGCGGCTGACCGGGGAGACGTGGCACACCCGCTCGGTGATGGGCGGGGTGTTTGGCGTGGCGGGGATCGCCGGTATCGCGCTGTGCGGTCGGCAGCTGGCCGGCTGGTGGGGCGCGTTTCTGGCGGCGCTGGGGCTGACTCTCTATCCCCGCTACACAGGGGCGATGTTCGGCAACTCCAAGGACGTCCCGTTCACCGCCGCGATGATTTTCGTGCTGTGGGCGACCGTGCGCCTGCTGCGCCGCCGCGACAGCAACATGTGGGACGCGGCGTTGCTCGGGGCGCTGCTCGGCGCGGCGATGTCGATCCGGGCGACGGCGATCCTGTGGTACGGGGTGCTGGCGATCGCGTTTCTCGTGACGCGCCGATTCAAGCAGGCGGCGGTCGTGTGTGGAGTGTCGTACGTGACGATACTGGCGCTGTGGCCGTACATCGCGCTCAACCCGGTGACCGGTCTGCCCGAGTCGATCTCGGCGATGTCCAAGTACCAGTGGTTCGGCGAGGTGCTCTTCGACGGTGTCATGGTGCGGGGGATGGACCTGCCATGGCAGTACACTCCACAGTGGCTGGTCATCGGCTCGCCACCGGTCGCCTTGGCGCTCGCGCTGGTGGGCCTCGGGTTCGTCGTGGCCGACGTCGCCCGCCGCCGGTGGCCGGTCGCCGAGCTGCTCGCCGGGGCGCTGCTCGTCGTGCCGGTCGTCGCGCTGGTGGTCACTCACGCCACCCTCTACAATGGACTGCGACACTTCCTGTTCGCGGTGCCCGGAATGATCCTGCTGGCCGTGGCCGCGACGGTGCGGCTCTGGCGGCGTAGGACGGCGGTGGCCGTGGCTGTCGCCGTGGTGCTGGTGGCCGGGCACGCCGAGGTGGCGGTCGCCGACGCCCGGCTGTACCCGTACGAGTACGCCTACTTCAGCCCGCTCGTCGGTGGGTTCCGCGGTGCGCACGCGCGGTACGAGAGTGACTACTGGCGGTCATGCGAGACGCCGGCCGCCCGGTGGCTGGCGCGGCACTACCGGGACCACACCACCGAGGCTCGCCCGACGGTCGGTGGCCTGCTGCCGCACAACGGGGTGGCGGTGCTGCCGGTCGTCCGCACGGAGGCGGAGGCGGCGCCGACGTTCTGGGTGTACAGCTTCCATCCGGCGCCACCGGCGGTCACCTACCGGCCGATCCACCGCGTCGTCGTTGAGGGGGTGGCGGTGTGCACGGTCAGTGTGCGGGGATGACGCAACCTTTCCGCATCCGATGGTGTCTCTATCGGGTAGACGAGGGGGTGGTCGTGGACGACGGCGGGTTCGAGGAGTTCGTGCGTGCCCGGTCAGCGGGCCTGTTACGCAGCGCGTATCTTCTCTGCGGGGGTGACCCGGGCGCGGCCGAGGACCTCCTCCAGGACGTGCTCGAACGCATGTACCCGAAGTGGCGGCGGATCAGCGGCGACCCGGAGGGGTACGCGCGGGCGGCGCTCGCCAACGCGGCCGCCAACCGCTGGCGGCGCAAGAGCCGCCGGGTCGCGGAGGCGCCGCTGGAGTTGGCCGGGCCCCGCGGGATCGCCGGACCGGAAGGCGAGGTGACCGACCGGGACCTGGTGGTACGGGCCTTGGCGGCGCTCCCGCCGCGCACCCGGGCGGTACTGGTCCTCCGGTTCTTCCACGACCTTTCCGAGGCGCAGACCGCGGCGGCGCTCGGCTGCGGAGTCGGCACCGTCAAGAGCCAGACGTCGCGCGGGCTGGCCCGCCTGCGCCAGTGGCTTCCCGAACAGGACGGCACGTTTCCCAATATCCTGGCGACCGCGGTACGGGGGAACTGACCATGATGGACACTGAGCGGGTCAACCGCGCGATGTGGGACGCGACCGACCGTCTCCGCGTCGCGCCGGACTTCACCGACCGTGTCGTTCGCGGCGGGCGCCGCCGGGTGCGGCGCGCCCGTGCGCGCGGCATCGCCCTCGCGGTGGCCATCGTGATGGCCGGCGGCGGCGCCACGGTGGCGTGGCACGACGCGGCCAGCGAGACGGTCACCGTGGCCAGCCACCTCTTCCAGCCCACCAGCGGTGACCTGGCCGAAGACTCAGGAGTGATCTCGCGGGCGGTGCAGGCCTGGCGGGAGGGCCTGCGCGACACGGAGAGCGGCGACGCCATGGTGGCGGCGCTGCGCGGCGAGCCACACGTCTACTGGGCCGGCACGACCCCGGCGGGACCGGCGGCCGTGGTGGCCCAGGCGGGAGCGGGCGGCGACGAGGGGCTCATGTCGGGACTCGTGGCGACGGACCCGGTGAGCAAGCGGTTCTTGCTCGTCGGCGAGGAGTCCGCGGCGCACGGCGTGTCATGGGTGTACGCCTTCGGGCCCGAGGATCGCACGCTGCTCGCGGTCGACACGGGCGTGCCGCTCTTTGTTTCCATGGCACCCGTGGCGGGAGACGACGGCAAACTCACCCGCGACTGGCGCAGGATGAGCACTGTGGACGGTGTGGCACTGGCTGAGGTACCAGTGCGGGGCGACCCCGACAACGTCCGCGTTCTCGCGCGGCAGGCGCTCCCGGCTCCCGACGAACGCGACGCGACCGGCCTGCGTCCGGTGCGGCGGGCCAGCGACTACGTCCAACGGCTGGAGGCCAAGAACGACGGTAGGACCGTGACCGTGGTTCCCGGAAGCGGCCTGCCCTGGGAGGATCGGAGCGCCGACGGGCCGACCCGGGCAGGGCGACCCACGCAGGTCAGCGACGGCGCCGGCATCCTGCTGCAAGCGGCCGGAGAAGCCGGCTATCTGGACCCGCTCCCCGGGATCAGCGGAGCGGGCCGGTGGGAGGTGGTCGCCGGCCTGCCCGACGGGCGGACCGCGTTGCTCAGCGAGGTCTACCAGGATCCCGGACCGGCGTTCGTGTTCGCTGTAGTGCTCGACGCGACGGGAGCGGTCGACGCGGTGATCCCGGGTGGCAGCGCCGATCGGGACGCACCGGTGCCGGTGCGGGTGCGGCTGCCGGACGGGCAGGGCTGGATCGTGGCGGCGTACGGCTCGGCGCTGTCCTACCGCACGTCCGGCGGCGGCGCGTGGGTCGAGGCCGGCAGTGACGCGGCGCTGCTGCCCGATACCGCCACCGAGGTGCGAGCCGTCGCGACCGGCGGGGCGGCGCGGTCACAAAGGCTGTGACGCGGCCGCCCCGCCGGCCCTCATCTCAAGGGGCGTAGGTGATGGCCGGTCGCGGGGGCGTCGACATGCCGGAGCCCAGGAAGTAGTCGACGTGGTGCGACTGCATGTACCCCTTGAGCGTCATCGCGTTGCGGTAGGCGGGATTGTGGGCGAGCGTGTACAGCCGGGTGTTGGACGGCTGGTTGGTCGTGAAGATGATCAGCTCGTTGAAGCTGGCGTTGGTGTAGACGGCCTCTTCGCGCCAGTCGCCGAGGATGTCGCCGTGGAAGGTGGGCTGTACGTTCTGGCTGGCGTCGACCGCGCCGTAGTTCCAGGTGCTGACCAGCCGCGGCACGCTGCTGGTGCCGGTCGGGGCGTTCGGGTTCCACTTCTCGATTTTGCCGTCGTTGAGCAGTTCGATGGTGGTGTCGCCGTCCCAGAACAGGCCGGTCTGCGGCCACGGCTGCAGCGTGGTGTTGGACTGGGTGAGCTGGTTGGTGGATGCGTTGTAGAGGCCGGAGAAGGCCCAGACCTCCATGCCGGGGTAGCGGGGGTCGACGTCGCCGACCATGCCGCGGCCGACGTCGGCGGTGCCGGCTTCGACGTGCTGCCAGATCATGTTGCCGGTGGCCGCGTCGTAGTAGTAGTCGCGCAGCCCGCTGGGGTTGTCCTGCTGTACGCCGTATCCCTGTAGTCCTGGCCGGTTGGGGTCGATCTTCGTGATGTGGAAGCGGTCGCCGTGGATGATGCCGCGCGGCGCCAGCGAATACCGAAGCGTCCCGTTGCCGTTGAGGACGAACCCGATCTCGGCGATCTCGTCGCGGCCGTCGCCGTCGACGTCGATGATGCGGGTGTTGTGGCCGTCGGGCAGGTTCTGGTTGCCGCGCAGGAACTTCCACTGCATGTTCAGGGCCGTGCCGGTGAACCGCCAGGCGGTGTACATGAGGTTGAAGGCGCCGGAGCCGATCCGGTTCTTCATGTAGGCGATCAGGCTGGGGTTGACGCCGTCGAGGTGGCCGACGCCGAAGCGGGCGTACATCGGGCCGTCTGAGAGGTAGTCGGTTGGCACGGCGGCGGTGGCGCGTGCCGCGCCGGTCATGCCGTCGAGGATGGCGACGGCCTGGCGGGTGTTGTCGCTCAGGCCGTTGAAGGTGACGCCGTTGCCGAAGACGACGCCGTTGGCGATCCGCACCGCGACCTCGGCGCGCCCGTCGTTGTCGAGGTCGTACACGGTGACGCCGTCGTTGTGGCCGACGTTGACGGTGGACGAGCTGCCCTCGATGTTGTCCTGGTTGGTGCTGTTGGGGCCCATGTTGACCGACCAGAGGAACTGTCCGTTGCTCCGGTACGCCTCGATGGTCTGTGGCGAGGTCTGGCGGTCCAGTACGTAGTCGTACTCGCCGTCGCCGTCGAGGTCGCCGACCCAGACGAACTTGACCGCCCCGCCGCCGCGGATCGGCACCCGCACCACGGGCTCGGTGGCGTGGTTGGCGGTCAGCGTGAACGCGCCACTCGCGGCCTGCTCCACGCCGCCGACCACCGGCCGGACGTGGTAGCTGTTGGCCTGCGCCAGGTTGGCCGAGGTGTCCACATAGTTCGTGCCGCCGGTCAGGACCGACGCGTTGAGCTTGACCGCCGCGCCGCCGGCAGCCGACCGGTACACGTTGAAGCCGATGCCGTCCGGGTCCAGCCCCAGCAGGCGCCACGAGACCAGGACGCTGCTGGTGCCGCCGCGCACCGCCACGACGCCCCGGCCGAGGTTCTCCATCACCCGTCCGGTGGTCGGGTTGGTGCCGCCGCCGGTGGTGACGTCGATGTAGTCGATGTTGGCGAGCCCGCTCGCGGTGGTGGCGGCGAGCCGGATGGTGTTGTTGCCGGCGTTGAGCTGTACGGTCAGCGAGCGGGTCGCCCAGGCGTTCCAGGCGCCGGTGGCGTCGAACGCGAACCCCGACTGCGCCACGCCGCCGTTGACGCTCACATCGGCCGGTCGGCCGGCGCCGCTGCCGTTCGTGTACCGGATGTCCACTGTGGCCGATCCGGTGGTCGAGGCATTGACGGTGAACTGGACGGCCGCGCCGACGGCGGCGCTGCTGTCACAGAAGCCGCTGCCGGAGTACCCGGAGTGGTTGGAAGCGATCGCACCCTGGCAGGTGGCCGGCGCGTTCTCCGCCTCGTACCGGGTGGTGGCGGCGGAGGCGTTCAGGGCGACGAAGACTCCCGCGCCCGTCAGGAGGGTCACGGCTGACGCGACCGTTACGAGTCGTTTCATGACTGTCCCAAGTGGTCTCCGACCAGCGCGAGGCACTGGATCGCCGCCAGGCCGTACTGTGCGCTGGCGTTGGTGGACACGAAGCTGGCCTCGTCGACCGGCTTGAGCACGGCGGGCCCCTCGACGCGCGTGGCCCGCCAGTTCAGGTTGCGCGGATAGCCGGCGTGACCGGTGTAGAACTCCTGCCACGCCCGCGCCGCCAGGGTCGCGTTGCCCGTCTTCGCGGCGGCGTACGCGGTGAGCCGCGAGTGGGCCTGGCGGAGGTTGAGGTTGCCGAACGAGGAGCCGGTCTCGGCGATCTGCTCGGCGGCGGTGCCGTTGTAGAGCCGGCAGTACTGCAGCCAGGCGTCGGTGAAGTCGGGCATGTCGATCAGGTCGATCAGCTCGCTGCACATCTCGACGAGGCCGAACACCGCGCCGAGCGACCCGACCGACACCGCCGGCGCCGCGGGCGCGAACTCGCCGGTGTCCAGGTCGTAGAGGCCGCTGCCCTGGATGAAGCCGTTGGGCATGGCGGCGATGGTGCGCGCGGTGTTGAGCAGCTTCGTGCGGGCGATCGGATTTCCGCCGCGTTCCCACTCGGTGAGCCAGGCCGCGGCGAGGCCGCTCCAGTCGGTGCCGGTGCCGATGGACAGCGCGTGCGGGTCCGGCTCGTACGGCTCGGTGCGGATCTTGCGGATCGGGTCGAGGACCAGGAAGGTGCGGTCGGAGTCGACGAGATCGCGCATCAGGTCGCCGGTGCGCTCGTCGGCGGTGAGGAAGTAGTAGAACCGCCGGTACGCCGCCTGGCTGATGCGCAGCTGCTTGGCGCTGTCGGCCCAGTGCAGCACGCCGTGGCGGGTGCCGAGGTCGCTCCACTGGCCGAGGTGGTAGACGTCGACCTCGCCGGTGTGCCGGGTCATGGCCTCGGCGAAGCGGAACACGTCGGCGCGGCCGGAGCGCAGGAACTGGTACCACAGCCACAGGTCCGGGGAGAGCTCCGAGTTCGCCCACGCGTACCCGCCGACGTCGTACCGCCACACGTGCCGGTCCGGGTCGTAGCTGTGCATGATGTCGCCGTAGTTCCAGAACCCGTACCAGGAGCGCTGCTCGACCTGCTGGCGGTGGTGGTCGACGAGGAAGTCGAGCCGGTCCTCGATCTCGCGCTTGGCCGGGGTGCCGCGGTCGACCGGGCTCCAGTCGCCGAAGACGCCGGCGGCGTGCAGCGCGGCCGGCGGGGCGACCACCAGCGGCGGGGTGCGCACCGCGGCGGCGAGCTGGGCGAACCGCGCGGCCGACGGGGTGCTGGCGAGGGCCCAGAACGACAGCTCGGTGGTGCGCGCGACGCCGTACGGGGTGCCGAAGCCGGGCTCGTAGTCCTCGTACGTGATCTCCAGGCCCTCGAGCTGCTCCGGGTACGTGTCCTGGCCCATGCCGTCGTGGTAGAAGCGCAGGTCCATCGGGGTGGCGTCGGGTGACCACAACCAGGCGGTGACCTCGGCGTTGTCGGTGGCCGCCCCGCGGATGTCGAGCTGCGTCGGGTGGAGCTGCCAGAAGTCCTTCATGCCGAACGCGAGCCCGCCGGAGACGCCGCCGACGTATCCGAGGCCGCCCGCGCGGCGCCCGGTGTCGACCTGGATCCAGCCGTGCCCGGCAGTGGTGCGCTTGCGGATGTCGAAGCAACCGTCGGCGAGCTGGCGCAGGCTGTAGTCGCCCCACATCGGGATGAGCGGCAGCCGGTTGGTCACCCGGAGGTCCCATGTGGACGGATCCGGCAGGCGCTGGCCGGCGATCTGCGCCTGGCGTACCGCCGCACCGGGATCGCGGCGCAGGCCGGTGATGCCGCGGACCGCCTCACCGAGCACGCCGTCGTCGTCGCCCGCGAAGCGGATGTGACGGTCGTGCGGCAGGTCGCTCATCGGCACCTGGAACCGGACGCCCAGGCCGGTGATGAAGTCCCGCTTCTCGTTGCCGTCGAACACGAACGTGTGCACCATGCGGATGCCGTCGCTGCCCGCGTACAGGTAAAGGCGGATGGTGAAGGGCAGCCAGGCGCGGGTGCCGCGGTCGGCGCGGTGCTTGCCCTCCACGCGCACGACGGCGCGGACCGGGCCGCGCTGCTCGACAGTGACCTTGTGGATCTCGGACGTGAACCGCTCTTTCCGCACCACGGTGGCGTCGTCGGCGGTGTCCGCCCGCACGCACACCAGCTTGCCGCCGGTGGCGACCACGCGGTCGCCGCGCGTGATCGACGGCACCAGCACGCGGCCGCGCTTGGCGACGGCGCAGCGGATGACGCCGGTGTCGACCGTGACCTCCTTGCCGGTCTCGGTGACGCGCAGCGGGGTCGCGGGGGCGGCGGCGGTGCCGGGCCGCAGCGTGTACTGCTCGGCGGTGGGCGCCTCGGTGCCGATGGCGTGGGCCGTCCACTTGACGGTGCCGTCCGGCCAGTACCCGATGGGCCAGGACTGCACGGGCACTGCGGCGCCGTCGGCGGCGGTAAGGGACAGTTGCTGGTCGCGCGTGAGCGCGCCGCGCGGCCACGGCACGCCCCAGGTGGCGCCGACGAGGGCCTGGGGTGCGCCGCCCTCCAGCCAGCGCAGCGGCACGCCCTCGTCGAGCACGCGGGCATTCCTGGGAGGGCTTGCTGTCGCGGGCCGAGCCGGGAGGGGCAGTTGGCTGGCCGCGCCGGCGAGGGCCGCGCCGACGAGGAGGCTGCGGCGGGGGATGTGGGGCATGGGCACTCCACTTCGCGTGCAAACGCTTACTATCAGGTGCAGCGAACCAGGGCCAACAACGACTGTCAATACCCTGTATCCCTGCTGGCACGGGTGTGTGATCGTGTTCTAGGATGCGAGCCATCACTGCAAACGTTTTAACTTCGCTTCCACCGGGGGATGGCTTCCTGTCGCCGTTCACCGGCTGGACCCGGGCCCACTGGGAGGGCCTCGCCGACCACCTGCTCGACGCGGTGGTGCCGCACGCGACGCCCGGCTTCGCGCAGGTCAGGCTGCCCGGCAGGCCCGGCGTCTCGGGCCTGCACAGCGACGGCCTGGAGGGCTTCGCCCGCACGTTCCTGCTCGCGGCGTTCCGCGTCGCGGGCGCTGGCGGCGCCGTCCCGATCGGGCTCATCGAGCGGTACGCCGACGGCCTCGCCCACGGCACCGACCCCGGTCATCCGTACGCCTGGCCGGCGGCCGCGGACTGTTCGCAGCAGATCGTCGAGGCGGCCTCGATCGCGCTGGCGCTGCACGAGACCCGCCCGTGGCTGTTCGACCGCCTCGACGCGCCGGTGCGGGAACGCGTCGTCGACTGGCTGGCCGGGTTCGCCGGCAAGCGCACCTGGCAGAGCAACTGGGTGCTGTTTCCGGTCGTGATCCAGCAGTTCCTGGCCGGCGTCGGCGCCCCGCACGACCCGGCCGCGATCACCGCCGGGCTCGACAAGATCGAGCAGTGGTACGTCGGGGACGGCTGGTACACCGACGGCGACGGGCGGTGCTTCGACTACTACGCCGGCTGGGCCATGCACCTGTACCCGCTGCTGTGGGCGCGGATGTCCGGCGACCGCGAGCGCGGCGACATGTACCGGGAGCGGCTGCGCGCCTTCCTCGACCAGTACCAGCACATGTTCGCGCGGGACGGCGCGCCCGTCCATCAGGGACGGTCGCTGTGCTACCGGTTCGCCACCGTCGCGCCGCTGTGGCTCGGCGAGCTCATGGACGCCACGCCGCTGCCGCACGGACGCACCCGCCGCATCGCCAGCGGGGTTCTGCGGCACTTCGTCGAGCACGGGGTGCCCGACGAGCGCGGGCTGCTCGGCCTCGGCTGGTACGAGCGGTTCCTGCCGGTGACACAGCACTACTCGGGGCCCGCGTCGCCGTACTGGGCCAGCAAGGCGTTCGTCGGGCTGCTGCTGCCCGCCGACCATCCGGTGTGGACGGAGCGGGAGCGGGGCGCGCCGATCGACGACGGCGACCAGGTCGTCGCGATGCCCGGGCCGGGCTGGCTGCTGCACGCCACCCGGCACGACGGCCTCGTGCGGCTCGTCAACCACGGCAGCGACCGGGCACGGCACCTCGTCGCCGGCGGCCTCGAAGACCCGCACTACCTGCGGTTCGGGTACGCCACGCACACCGCGCCGGAGACCGGTGAGGAGGCCCGGGTGCGCGCCGTGGACGGACACCTCGCCGTCGTGGCGCCGGACGGCACCATCTCGCGCCGCCGCCGCATCGAGCCGCTCGCCACGCACGACCGGTTCGCCGCGTCGGCGTACGAGGACGGACTGGTCCGGGTCGTGACGGCGTCTGTCGTGCGTGGACCCTGGGAGGTACGCGCCCACCGGGTGACCGCGCCGGCCGGCTGGGCGGTACGCGACGGCGGTTACGCCCTCGCCGACACCCGGCCGCCGACGGTCCACACCGGACACTGCTGGGCGATGGTGTCCAGACCGGACGGACTGGCGAGCCTCGCGGTCGGCCTGCACGGCTTCGACGCGTCCGACGTGGCGCGAGCCGTGGACGCCAACGCGTACGGCACCTGCTCCGCCACGCCTTACCTCACCGCGGCCGCGCATCCCGGCGACAGCGCCGTCTACGTCTCCCTGATGGAGCTCACCGGTGACCGCGCCGACCCGGCCGCGCTCGCCGAGTCCGTCGCGGTGACGGTCGACGGCGACCGCGTGGGCGTAACCTTCCCGGACGGCGAGCGCGTAGAACTGGAGATGGGTGCGACGCTGGCGTACACGCGCTGGCCGGCCGGGTCCGGCAAGCCCGTGCGCTGGCCGCTAGATTGACGTCCGAGGATTGGGGGCGACGTGGCGCGACGCACCAGCGATACCGCGGACGGCCGGCGGCGGTCGACGATCCGTGAGGTCGCCGACATGGCGGGCGTCTCCGTCGCGACCGTCTCCCGGATCCTGAGCGGCAGCTACCCGGCCTCGCCCGCCACTCGCGCCCGCGTCATGCGCGCGGTCAAAGAGCTGGACTACGTGGCCAACGCCCACGCCCGGGCGCTCGCCGGCACCCCGAGCAAGAGCGTCGCCATCGTGCTCAACTCGGTGATCTCGCCGCACTACGCGCACGTCGCGCAGGGCGTCGAGACGCAGGCCGCCGTCGCGGGGCGGCTGTGCCTGATCGGCACCACCGGCGGCGACCCCGAGCGCGAGCTCGCGATGGTCAAGTTCATGCGCGAGCAGCACGCCGAGGCGGTCATCCTGGTCGGCAACGTCGTCGCCGACGACCGGTACCGGGAGCGGATGAGCCAGTACGCGCACACCCTCGCCGCGATCGGCTCCCGGCTGGTGCTGTGCGGCCGCCCACCGCTCGGGCCCGACGTGCCCGCCGTCGTCATCGAGTACGACCACGCCGGCGGCGCGTTCGCGGCCACCAGCCACCTGCTGTCCGCCGGCCACCGGCGCATCCTGCTCCTCGGCAGCCGCCCCGGCTACACCACCGCACAGGGCCGGCTCACCGGATACCGGCAGGCGCTGGCCGCGTACAAGGTGCCGCACGACCCCGCGCTGGAGGTCGAGGGGACGATGGAGTGGCAGGAGGGCCACCGCATGATGAAGGAGCGGCTGGCCGCCGGCCCGCGCGACTTCACCGCGGTCTTCGCCGTCAACGACCTCATCGCCGGCGGCGCCTACCGGGCCCTCGCCGAGCAGAACATTCGCGTACCCGACGACGTGTCGATGGTCGGCTTCGACAACCTGCCGCCCTCGCTCGACCTCAACCTCACCACCGTGCACCTGCCGCACGAGGAGGTCGGACGCACGGCGGTGCGGCTCGCGCTGGAGCACGAGGAGCGCGGCGGCGCCTTCCCCCACGTCACCATGGGCACCCATCTGGTCCTTCGCGACTCGGTCCGCCCCACGCCTCCATAGGCTTAGGGCATGGAGTTCGACCAGCACACGCTCGTCTTTCTGGTGCGGCCGCCGGACGCGCCGGAGTTGAGTCCGGAGGAGGAAGACGCCCTCCAGGACGCTCACCTCGCGTTCCGCGCCGACCTGCGCGAAAAGGGCTACCTGCTCGCCGGCGGTCCGCTCGCCGACCAAGACGATGAAAGCGTCCGCGGCGTCTCGGTGATGTCGGTCGACCCGGCGACGGCCCGCGAGCTGTGCGCCGCCGACCCCGCCGTGCGCGCGGGACGGCTCGCGGTTCAGGTGATGACCTGGATGGTGCCGGCCGGCAACATCCGTTTCGAGAAGGTGACCGCTCCCCGCTCGATCGCCGAGGTCACCGCCGACTGAGTTGTTCCGCGCTGGAGCTCTCAGGATCAAGTTCAGAATCGGGCTTCGAGCTACCGCGACGCCCGCCGCGCGCCAGACCGCTGCTCCCGCGGCCTCGCCCCCCGCGTTCCCACAACCGGTGGCGGTCCGACATGTGACAGTGCCGTCCGCGCCAGTCCCTCCGGGCATAGCATTCATGCGCATACGTCAATGGATGGTGAAGGGGGACGACGCGATGACACTGTCCCGGCGGGACGCGATACGCAGGATCGGGGGCACCGGGCTGGCGGTTGTCACCGGCTCGGTCCTGGCCCTCAGCCTGGAGAGTCCGGCGCTCGCGGCGCAGAGCAACTGGCGCTGGTGCCACCTGTGCGAGGGATTGTGGTTCAACGGGCACACGTTCAAGGGCGCGTGTGCCGGTAACGGCGGCGGGTCGCACCACAGCGACGGCAGCGGCAACTACTCGCTCCTCTTCGCGGCCGACGCGGGCACCGGCCAGACCAACTGGCGTTACTGCCACCTGTGCGAAGGTTTATGGTTCAACGGGCACATGTTCAAGGGCGCCTGTCCCGGCAATGGCAACCTCTCGCACCACAGCGACGGCAGCGGCGACTACAAGATCGAGTCCGCGTCGGTCGGCGGTGGCCAGAGCAACTGGCGTTACTGTCACCTGTGCGAGGGGATGTGGTTCAACGGGCACGCCTTCAAGGGCGCCTGTCCCGGAAACGGCGGCGGTTCGCACCAGAGCGACGAAAGCGGCAACTACCAGCTACGGCAGGTCTGAGCCCCGGCGCGCCAGGGTGTCCAATCAGGATCATCGACGTCGCGGGAGCCGGGTCCGTCTGGACCCGGCCCCCGCATGGCGTCACAACAACGTGCGCCAGTAGTCCCAGAAACGCTCGCCGATCAGCACCGTGAGGATCAGTAACCAGCCCAAGGGGATGGCGGTGTGAAACCGCGCCGCCGACCGCAGAGACCGGGGTGCGGGCAGGTGTCCGCGGTCGAGGTTGTACAGGGTCACGTACGAGAAGAGCACGATCGTGACAACCCACACCACCATGCAGTACGGGCACAGCGCGCCGATCCGGTACAGGCTCTGCGCGAACAGCCAGTGCACCAGTACGACACCGAAGACCGTGCCGGCCTGCAGACCGAGCCACCACCAGCGGGGCAGCCGCACGCCGCCGAGTACGGCGACACCGGTGGCGACCACCAGCGGAAACAGCGCCACGCCGATCAGCGGGTTGGGGAAGCCGAACACCTCGGCCTGCGGAGTGTTCATGACTGAGCCGCAGGACAGGATCGGGTTGATCGAGCAGCTGGGCGTGTAGCCGGGATCGCGTAGCAGCGCGATCTTCTCCACGGTCAGGACGAACGCGGCGGCTCCGCCGAGCAGCCCTCCGGCGGCCAGTACCCCGCCGATCAGCCGGTCGCCGATCACTGGGCCAGGGCGTTGTCGATGGTCTTTTTCAGCGCCTCGTATGTCGGGTCCTGCTCGTACTGGACGCCGTTGACGAAGAACGTCGGCGTGCCCCGCACCCCGAGTCGCTCGCCGTCTTTCGCGTCCGCGCGGACCCGGGCGTCCACGTCCGCACTGGCCATGTCGGCACGGAACCTCTCCACGTCCAGGCCCAGCTCGCGGGCGTACCCGACGAACGTGTCCACTTGGGACTGTTGCTGGCCGCCCCACGCGGCCTGGTTGTCGAAGAGCTTGACGTACATCGCCTCGAACTTGCCCTGCCGGGCCGCCGCCTCGGCCGCGTGCGCGGAGGTGTAGGCGTTCGGGTGGCTGTCGATCGGGAAGTACCGCACCACGTAGGTGATCCGGTCACCGTACTCCGCGCGCAGCCGCTCCACGCCCGGGTACGCGGCACGGCAGGCCCCGCACTCGAAGTCCAGGAACTCTACGACGGTCACCTTGCCGTCGGCCGCGGTGGAGAGCCGGTGGCTGTCGTCGCGCACGACCGTCTGTGCGTTGGCGGCGGTGTCGTCGCCGGTGCGGTTGACCGTGAACACGATGGCCAGTGCGACCAACGCGACCACGATGAGGCTCAGCGTCACTGTCAGGTTGGTGCTCAATCCGCCCCGCCGCGCGCGGCGTACCGCTTTCGTGGCGGCTCGGGTCTTCGTCTTGTTGGATGGCATGGTCGTTCCTCCCAGGGTTCATGCCGGGCAAGGGGATGTGGACAGGGGATTTCGCCGCGCCTATATGCGCAGCGCGTCCGTCCACATCGGAACGACGACCCGCAGCCCCGCGCGGGAAACGCGCAGCCGGGCCCACCAGAACGCCAGATGCACCAGCAGCGGCCGGCGGGCCTCGCCGGCCAGGGCGAGGCCGGCGAGCGCCACCACCACGAACAGGCACCCGCTGGCGATAGCCTCACCCGGGCCAGGACTCTCCGCCGGGCCGTCGTCGGCCTCGGCCGCGAGCGCGCCGGGCAGCGAGGCCTGAAGGACGACGTTGGGGCAGGCGGCGGCGGAGTAGTAACCCGCCATCGACGCCGGCGCGAGGGGCACGTCGCGATAGGACGCGCCGCTGAACAGCGCCACCGCGAACAGCGCCCCGACCACCATGAACCAGCGCAGCAACCGAACCGGGAACACCCGGCCGGTCGCGACGCTCACGAATGCAAGAGTACGCCCAAGCCGCGACCAACCGCCGCCCTCGCCTCGGCGACCCGCCGCCCTCGCCCCCGCGCCCCCGCGCCGCGCCTCCCGACGCCGATCAAGGGCGAATGCACGTGCTTGGATCTCTTTCCGCGTGTATTCGCCCTTGATCGATGCGATCGCCCTTGATCGGCGCGGCGCGGCGCGGCGCGTCGCCGCGCCCCGGGCCGCGCGTGGGCAACCCGCGCGTGGGGCGGGTCGCGCGTGGGGCGGGTCGCGCGTCGGGGTTACAGGGCTAGGTCGGTTACTACGCCGAAGTGGTCGGAGGGCCAAACGGGCGCGGCGCCGGAGCGGTCGGGTGTGGTGAACGCGAGCCGGGTGTCGAGCGGGGTGGCGGCGCTTCCGCGTACCAGGATGTAGTCGATCCGGCAGCTCGCCTCGCCCGCGGCCCGGGCGTAGTCGTTGGTTTCGTCGAAGGTGTAGCCCGGCGCCGCGTCACCCCACGCGTCGGCGAAGCCCGCGTCGCACAGATACTTCATCTCCACCGAGTCCGGCTCGGCGTTGAAGTCGCCGAGCAGCACGGCGGGCAGCGCGCCCGGCGGTGAGAGCGCGTCGACGTGCGCCGCCACATAAGCGGCCTGCCGCAGCCGCAGCGGGGCGTGGTGCGGCTCCCAGGCCAGGTGGGTGACGAACGCGGGGAGGTCGCCGAGCGGCGTCTGGACCAGCGCGTACAGCAGCGCGCGCGGCTCGGCCTCGTCGGCGCCGGGCAGCGGGACGACGTGCCGGGTCCGGATGGGCCACGGGCTCAGGACGGCATTGCCCTGCCAGATCCGGCCCTGCCAGACTCCGCTCCGCTCGTCGCGCGGCGCGGCCGGGGCGTAGGCGACGTGGTATCCGAGGCCGTGCGCGATCGCGAGCGCCTGGCAGGTGTCTACTGTGGGGGGTGCGGAGACGTCGCGCAGCACCTCCTGCAGGCCGATCGCGTCGGGTTTCAGGCGTGCCAGCTCGTGCCGGATCAGCGGCAGCCGCTCCGGCCAGGGCCCGCGGTCGTGCCAGATGTTCAGCGTCGCGACCCTCACTCTCTCACGGCTCCCTTGGCCAGGTCGCCGACGAAGTTGCGCGCGAAGAGCAGGAACATCGCGATCAGCGGGATGACGGACAGCAGCGCGCCGGTCATGATGCGACTGTAGTCCAGGCCGTGCACGCTGTTGAGTTGCTGCAGCGCCACCTGGAGAGTGAGCTGGTCGGGGTTGACGAGCACGACCAGCGGCCAGATGAAGTCGTTCCACGCCGCGATGAATGTGTAGATGCCCAGGAACGCGAGGCCCGGCCGGATGATCGGGACGACGACGCTGAGGTACTGCCGGAAGAAGCCCGCGCCGTCGAGCCGCGCCGCGTCGAGCACCGAATCGGGTACCGCGTTGTGGATGTACTGGCGCAGGAAGAAGATGCCGAACGCGTTGGCGGCGGCCGGCACGATGAGCGCCTTGAGCGAGCCGACCCAGCCGAGCTCGACCATGATGACGAACCCGGGGATGACGGCGAGCCCGACGGGCAGGAAGAACGTGCCGATCAGTACGCCGAACAGCATGCGCCGGCCCGGGAAGTCGTACTTCGCGAACGCGAACGCGGCCAGGGAGTCGAAGAAGAGCACGAGCGCCGTCGTGGTGCACGCGACGATTACGGTGTTGAGCATCGAGCCCCAGAAGTCGATGCTGTCGAGCACGTTGCGCAGGTTGGTGACGAGCTGCCCGCCGAAGGTGAGCTTGGGCGGGAACTGGTAGATGTCCGATGTGGAGTTGGTGGCCATGACCACCATCCAGTAGAACGGGAACATCGCCAGGACTGTGCCGAGAATCAGCACCCCGTGCAGCAGCAGCCCGCGCGTGCGCCTGGTCATCACCGGCTCCTCTCGCTCTGTCCACGCTGGACCAGAGCCCAGTTGAGAATCGTGAAGAGCGCCACGACGAGCAACACGACCACCGCGATCGCCGCGCCGTACCCGTAGTCGTTGTGCGAGAACGCCTGCCGGTAGAAGTAGAAGACCATGGTCAGGCCGCTCTGCCCGGTGCCGGCGGTGTCGCCGAGCAGCACCTTCGGCTCGGTGAACGTCTGCAGGCCGCCGATGGTCGACAGCACCACCGTGAACAGGATGATGGGGCGCAGCAACGGCAGCGTGACGTGGCGGAACAGCTGCACCGCGTTGGCGCCGTCGATCCGCGCCTGCTCGTACAGGTCGCTCGGGATCGTCTGCAGGCCGGCGAGGTAGATGATGGCGTTGTACCCGGTCCACTGCCACACCGTGAGCACCGCGATGACGATTTTGATGCCCCAGGCGTTCTGCAGCCACGCCACCTCGGGCAGGCCCACCGCCTCCAGCCCCGCGTTGACGAGCCCGTAGTTCGTGGCGAACAGTGCGCCGAAGAAGATCGAGATCGCGACCGTCGAGGTGATGTTCGGGATGAAGAACGCCATCCGGTAGAACGCCTTGAAGCGCTTGACCGAGTGCAGGAGCACGGCCAGTACCAGGGCGAGCGTGAGCGTCGGCACCGTCGACATCACCCAGATGAGCAGGGTGTTCCACAGCGACAGCCAGAAGACGTCGTCCTTGATCAGGTACTGGAAGTTGTCCAGTCCCGCGAACTGCATCTCGCCGATGCCGTCCCAGCGCTGGAACGCCAGGTAGAACGAGAACAGTAGGGGTGCCAGGCCGAATACCGCGAACAGGACGTAGAACGGCGAGATCGCGAGGTACTGCGGCCAGTAGGCCAGCACGCGCCGGCGGCGACCTCGCGCCACCGGCGCGGCTGTGCGGGACAGGGTCACGTCAGGAGACTCCCACCCGTTCCCCGGCCTTCTTCGCCGCTGACACGGCGTCGTTCCACGCGGCCTCCGGGTCCTTGCCCTTCGTCTCCACGTTGCTCAGCTCGGCCGCGAACGGCTCGCGCAGCACGCTGTCGTACTCGCTCTCGTACGCGATCGGGATCTTCTCCGCGGCGGCGCCCAGCACGTCGATCGTGACCTGCCCGCCGAAGAACTCGTCCGGCGAGGTGAGCGCGGACATCTTGTACGCGGCCGGCGCGGCCGGGAACAGGCCCGCGTCGGTGTAACCGCGCGCCTGGTTGTCCGCGTTCAGCAGCCACGTGATGATTTCGAACGCCTTCTTCGGGTTGCCCGAGCTCTTCGGGATCGACAGGAACGAGCCGCCCTGGTTCGCGGGGCCGTCCGGCATCGGCGCGATCCGCCAGTTGCCGGAGGTCTTCTCGGCCGCCGACTTGATGTCGCCGGCGACCCAGGCCGCGCCGAGCTTGGCGGGCAGCGTGCCCTGGTTCCAGGCGGCGTTCGCGTCCTGGCCGCCGCTCGCCACCTTGAAGCTGATGCCCAGCTGGACCGCCTTGGTGGCGAGGTCCCACGCCCGACGGATGTGCTCCTGGTCGCCGATGAACTTCTTGTCCGCGTCGGCGTACCGCTTGGTGGACTGCCCGACGGCCATGTCGTACACCTCGACCGCCTCGCCGACCATGAACGTGCCCGGCAGCGCCTTCTTGAGCTTCGCGCCGTTGTCGAAGAACGCGTCCCATGTGGACATCGCGGCGGTCACGTCGGCCACCTCGGAGGGCAGGCCGGCCTTCTTGAAGATGTCGGCGCGGTAGAACAGCGCGGTCGGCCCGATGTCGATGGGGAAGCCGATGAGCTTGCCGTCGGGGGTGCTGCCCTGCTTCCACTTCCACTCGAGGTACTGGCTCTTCAGGTCGCCCGCGCCCAGCTCGTTGAGGTCGAGGAACTGGCCGGCCTGGCCCATGAAGTACGCGATGTCCTCGCCCTTGATGCCGGTGATGTCGGGCATGAACTGGCGGCTCGTGATCGTGGTGACCAGCTTGTCCTTGAAGCTGCCACCCACCTGGGTCGCCTTGAACGTGATGTCGGAGAACTGCGTGGAGACATCGGCGACCACCTTCTCGCTCAGGCCGCCCGACCAGTACCAGAGCGACAGGTCCTTGCTGTCGCCGCCCGTGCTGCCCGACTCGTCGTCGCCGCCGCACGCCGCGGAGGCGCCGACGGCCGCGGTGGCCACGGTGAACAGGCCCGCCTGCAGCAGCCGTCTGCGGGAGATTGTCATGGGTTGTCCCACCCTTCAAAAGTCACGTTCTCAGAAATCCAGTCACCAAGGAAGCCGTACTCATGACTCAGGTCGGGGTCGCCGGCCCTGGTCGTGCGCCACCACTCGGCGATGTCCGCCCAGCTCGGCGCGGCCATCGCCCCGCCGAGCCGCTGCACGGACAGCGCCGCGGCGAGGTTCGCGAACCGCAGGCGTTCGGCCAGCGGGCGACCCGCGAGGGTGGCGAAGATGAAGGCGGCGCCGAACACGTCGCCGGCGCCGGTCGGGTCGAGCGCGGGCACGCGCAGGCCGGCCACCGCGGCGGACTCGCCGGTGGTGTTGTCGACCGCGAGCGCGCCGTCGGGGCCGAGCGTCACGACCGCCACCGGCACCAGGTCCGCGAGGCGGGCGAGCGCCGCGTCGGGGGAGTCGGTCGCCGTGTACCGCATGGCCTCGCCCGCGTTGGGTAGGAACGCGTGGCAGTGCGAGAGCTGTTCGAGCGTCTCCGGCGCCCAGGCGCCGGACGGATCCCAACCAAGATCAGCGAAGACCAGCGTCTCCTGGGCCTGCGCGCGGGACAGCCAGCTTTGCGGCTCCTCTCCAAGGTGTACCGCTGCCGCGCGGCTCGCCGGTGGTTGGCCGACGAGGTCGTCGGGGGAGAGCGGGGGCGGCTGCCCGTGCGTGACAAGTGCGCGGTCGTTGTCGTACGCGAGCGCCACCGTCACCGGCGTGCGCCAGCCGGGGAACCGGCGGGATCGGGTCAGGTCGACGCCCTCGCGCCCCGCCAGCTCGGCCCAGCAGTAGTCGCCGAGCATGTCGGCACCGAACGCCGCGGCCAGCCCGGTCCGCAGGCCGAGCCGGCGCAGCGCGACAGCGAAGTTGGCGATCCCGCCAGGGCCGGAGTCCATGCCGCGCGTCCAGGTCTCGGTGCCGAGCGTAGGCGGCTTGGTCATGCCGGAGAAGACGATGTCGGCGAAGAGCAGGCCGGACAGGAAGACATCCGGTGTGCGCTCGCTCATGCTTCGCCTCCTTCCTGCGTGACCTGCGCGGCGGACCGTCCAACATTGCGCATGAGTGTGCACCCCTTGTAGCTGTGATGGCAATACCTGTTCAAAGTCAGTCATCGCCATGCGCGAGTTTGGCTGATACGATCCAGCCCAGTTCAGCGGTGGTCAGACGTTCAACGATCTGACGCCGGAGCCGCGGAGGTGACCAAAACGTGAAACTGGTGATCCTCGGGGGTGGGGGGTTCCGGGTACCCCTCATCCACCGGGCCCTGCTCGCGGAGCGCGGCGAGCCGCGGGTGACCGACCTCGTGCTGTACGACGTCGACCTCAACAGGCTGACCGCGATCCGGCACGTACTCGACCAGCAGGCGGCGCTCGAACCCGGCGTCGCTATTGGCGTCTCGGTGACGACCGACCTGAAAGAGGCTCTGATCGGCGCCGACTTCGTGTTCTCCGCGATCCGGGTCGGTGGCCTGGAGGGGCGGGTCATCGACGAGCGGGTCGCGCTGGACCTGGGCGTACTCGGGCAGGAAACGGTCGGCGCGGGAGGAATCTCCTACGGCCTGCGTACCGTGCCCGTGGCGATCGAGGTGGCGCGGCTGATCGCGGAGCTGGCCCCGAACGCCTGGACGATCAACTTCACCAACCCGGCGGGCCTTGTCACCGAGGCCATGGCCGCTCACCTGGGCGACCGGGTCATCGGCATCTGCGACTCGCCGGTGGGGCTGACCCGGCGGGTGGCCAAGCTGCTCGGCATCGACCCGGCCACCGCCCGGTTCGACTACGCCGGCCTCAACCACCTCGGCTGGCTGCGCGGCGTGTACGTCGAGGGGCGCGACCACCTGCCGCGCCTGCTCGACAACCCGGAGGCGCTCGGCTCCTTCGAGGAGGGCAAGCTCTTCGGGGCGGACTGGCTGCGCACGCTCGGCGCGATCCCCAACGAGTACCTCTATTACTACTACTACGCGCACGAGGCGGTGCAGGCCGCGCGCACCGCGACCCAGACGCGCGGCGCGTTCCTGCTGCGCCAGCAGCACGACTTCTACGCGGAGACCCAGCGCGACGCCGGCACGGCGCTGGACGCGTGGCGGCGCACCCGCGCCGAACGCGAGGCCACCTACATGGCCGACACCCGCGACATCGCCGGCGCGGGCGACCGCGACTCCGACGACATGGAGTCCGGCGGGTATGAACAGGTCGCGCTCTCGATCATGCGGGCCGTCGCCCGCGACGAGCGCACCATGCTCATCCTCAACGTGCGCAACCGATCGGCGCTGTCCATCGTGGACGCCGACGCGGTCGTCGAGGTGCCGTGCGTGGTCGACGCCAACGGCCCGCACCAGGTCGTCATCAACCAGTTGCCCGCGCACGCCGCCGGCCTCGTCGGCAGCGTCAAGGCGGTCGAGCGGGCCACCATCGAGGCCGCGCTACAGGGTTCGCGCCGCGCCGCGCACAAGGCGCTCGCGCTGCACCCGCTCGTCGGCTCGGTCACGGTCGCGCGGCGGATGCTAGACGCGTACGTGGACCACTTCCCGCAGTTGTCGTACCTCCGCTAGTTGTCGTACCTCCGCTAGAAGGGCCTGTTCCGTGCACGATGACCGCCTTCACGTCGAGCGCCGCGTCGACCGGCTCTACCGCGAACGCGTCCTGACGGCCAAGTACGCCGCGCGGGTGCCCCTCGCCGTCGAGGTCTGGCAGGTGCCGGACGAGCCGGTGCCGGTCTCCGAGGCGCTGGCGGCGGAGTACCGGCCGGCGGCCGTCGGCGAGCCCTGGGGCAGGCCGTGGTCGACCGCGTGGTTCCGGGTACGCGGCACCGTGCCGCGGGAGTGGGCCGGGCGGCGCGTCGAGGCGGTGTTCGACCTCGGCTTCAGCGGCGCCGGCCCCGGTTTCCAGGCCGAGGCGCTCGTGTACGACGCCGCGGGCACGCCCATCAAGGGTGTCGCGCCCCGCAACACGTACGTGCCGATCGCGAACCCGGCACAGGGCGGCGAGGAGGTGTCGCTGCTCGTCGAGGCGGCCGCCAACCCCGACGTCATGGTGCACGGCTTCCGCCCCACACCGCTGGGCGACAAGGCCACGGCGGGCCAGGAACCGCTGTACCGCCTGGTCTTCATGGACCTGGCCGTACTGGACGAGGAGGCGTGGCACCTCGCCCTCGACATGGAGGTGCTCGCCGGCCTCATGGCCGAACTGTCCACAAGCGACCCGCGCCGGCACGAGATCCTGCGGGCCCTGGAGCGCGCCGCGGACGCGATCGACGCGCAGGACGTCGCCGGCACCGCCACGGCCGCCCGCGCCCAGCTCGCCCCGGCGCTCGCCAGCCCCGCGCACGCCAGCGCGCACACGCTCCACGCGGTCGGGCACGCGCACATCGACAGCGCCTGGCTCTGGCCGCAACGGGAGACCATCCGCAAGTCGTCGCGCACGTTCGCCAACGTGACCGCGCTCGCGGCCGAGTACCCGGAGTTCGTCTTCGCCGGCTCGCAGGCGCAGCAGTACGCGTGGGTCAAGGCGCACCAGCCGGCCGTGTTCCAGCGGATCGTCGAGGCGGTCAAGGCGGGACAGTGGGCGCCGGTCGGCGGCATGTGGGTCGAGTCCGACGCCAACCTGCCCGGCGGCGAGGCCCTGGCCCGGCAACTCGTCCACGGCAAGCGGTTCTTCATGGACGAGTTCGGTGTGGAGTGCGAGGAGATCTGGCTGCCCGACTCGTTCGGCTACACGGCGGCGTTTCCGCAGATCGCCCGGCTCGCCGGCATCCGCTGGTTCCTGACTCAGAAGCTGTCGTGGAACCAAACGAACAAGCTGCCGCACCACACCTTCCGTTGGGAGGGCATCGACGGTACCCGGGTCTTCACCCACTTCCCGCCCGTCGACACGTACAACTCCGACCTCAGTGGACAGGAGGTCGCGCACGCGGTCGCCAACTACGCCGAGAAGGGCGCCGGCACCCGGTCCCTGGTGCCGTTCGGATGGGGCGACGGCGGTGGCGGGCCCACCCGGGAGATGCTGGAGACCGCACGCCGGCTGCGCGACCTCGAAGGCTCCGCCCGGGTCGTCATCGAGAAGCCGGCCGACTTCTTCCGTGCCGCCGAGGCCGAGTACCCGAACGCGCCCGTCTGGTCCGGTGAGCTGTACCTGGAACTGCACCGCGCCACCTACACCAGCCAGGCGCGCACCAAGTCCGGCAACCGCCGCAGCGAGCATTTGCTGCGCGAGGCCGAGCTGTGGGCCGCCACCGCCGCCGTGCACACCGGCTTCGCATACCCGTACGAGGCGCTCGACCGGCTCTGGAAGGTCGTGCTGCTCCACCAGTTCCACGACATCCTGCCGGGCAGCTCGATCGCATGGGTGCATCGGGAAGCCGAGGCCACGTACGCCCAGGTGGCCGACGAGCTGCGCCACATCATCGGCTGCGCGACGGCGGCCCTCGCGGGTGACGGCACCGTCTTCAACGCCGCCCCGCACGCGCGCGCCGAGGTCGTCGACGCTGCGGACGGTCCGGTCTTCGTCGAGGTACCCGCTCTCGGCGCGGCCCCACTGTCTCCTGTGGACCCGCCGTCTCCGGTGGCGGTCGACGGTCTCGTGCTCGACAACGGACTCGTCCGCGTCACCGTCGACGACAACGGGCTACTGTCGTCGGTGCGCGACCTGACCGCCGACCGCGAGGTGCTGGCGCCCGGCCGCCCCGGCAACCTCCTCCAGCTCCACCCCGACCTGCCCAACGAGTGGGACGCGTGGGACATCGACGCGCACTACCGCCGGCAGCGGGTCGACCTGACCGAGGCCAGCTCGGTGACCGTCGTCGACAGTGGACCGCTGGTCGGCGCGATCCGGGTGGCCCGTTCGTTCGGCGCGTCGCGGGTCACCCAGACCATCCGCGTGCGGGCCGGCAGCCGCCGGGTCGAGGTCGAGACCGACGTCGACTGGCACGAGACCGAGAAAATCCTCAAGGCGGCGTTCCCGATCGACGTGCACGCCGACCGCTCGGCCTCCGAGATCCAGTTCGGGCACGTATACCGGCCGACGCACGCCAACACGAGCTGGGACTCTGCCCGCTTCGAGGTGTACGCCCACCGGTGGACCCACGTGGCCGAGCCCGGCTACGGCGTGGCGGTGCTCAACGACTCCACGTACGGGCACGACGTCACCCGGACCACCCGCGACGACGGCGGCACCACGACGACGGTGCGGCTCAGCCTCGTGCGGGCACCCCGATTCCCCGACCCGGACACCGACCAGGGCCACCACCGCTTCACGTACGCCCTACTACCCGGCGCCTCCATAGTGGACGCCGTGGCGGAGGGCTACGCGTTGAACCTCCCGCTCCGCGTCGTAGCCGGCGGCGACGCAGTACCGCCCGCGCCCCTGGTGACAGTGGACAATCCCGCGGTGGTAGTCGAGGCCGTGAAGCTGGCCGACGACAGATCCGGCGACGTCATAGTCCGCTTGTACGAGTCAACCGGCACCCGCACGACGACGGCCATTCACTTCGGCTTCGAGCCGACGTCAGTGACCGCGGTAGACCTGCTGGAACGCCCACTCCCACAGCCACCCATCAACCCAGCCCACCTAGTGCTCCGCCCATTCCAAATCCAAACCCTCCGCCTAACCCACCCGTAACACCCCCCTCGCGCCCGCTCCCACCCGCGCCGCGCGCCCGCTCCCGCGCGCCCGCTCCCGCGCGCCCGCTCCCGCGCGCCCGCGCCGCTCGGGCTCGCCCGCGCCGCTCGCGCCGCGTCGCGCGCCCGCCCGCGCCGCTCGCAGCGCGCCGCCCGCGCGTCCGCCCCTCCCGTCGATCAAGGGCGAACGCACGTGGTTTGATCGCTTTTCCGCGTGCGTTCGCCCTTGATCGATGCGGATGGCCTTGATCGGCGTCGCTGGGTTGCGCGTTGCGGCGCTTCGCAAGGCCGCGGAGCAACGCGCGGTCCGAACCGGCGCTGCCGGGATGGTTGTGGGAGCGCGGAGGGTGAGGCCGCGGGAGCGACGGTCTGGACCACGACGCACGTCGCGGTAGCTCTGATCCCGAATCTTTTAGAGCACGGCCGTGAGGAGATCTACCGCCGACGCCTGGCGGGCGGTGTCGGCCTTGTCGAACGGGCCGGCCCAGTGGATGCCGTAGCGGTGCTCGCCGTCGCCGGCGTTGGCCAGCAGCGAGTCGGCCTGGCACGCGAGGTAGGACTGGTACGGGCGGTCGGGCAGGTAGCGGTCGAGCTCGTCGAGGTTGCGGACGAAGATGCCCTTGAACGACGGCGCGTCGGGGTCGGCGCCTACCTTTTCGCTCGGCTCGGTCAGGATGCCGGCGGGGGAGAGGTACGCGCTTGTGGTGGTCGCTGTCGCAATGCGCCGAGCTACCGCTAGGAGGCTGTCGTCGCCAGTGGCTCGGTGCAACTCGATGAGTGCACCGAGGATGACACCCTGATTGTACGTCCAGGTCTCGCCGCCATTGTTGACGCAATCCTTCAGACCGTCGTTGACGAGCCACTCGTCGTTGAGCATGCCGCTGGCGTCGAACCAGCGCCACGTCTCCAGCGCGCGCTCCAACTCGTCGATCGCCCCGGGGATCCGGTTGTGCAACGAGGCGAGCAGTTTCAGGTACAGCTCGTTGCTGATCGCGTTCTTGTACGTGCGCTGCGGCACGTCCCACCAGACGCCGCCCCCGCAGGTGCTGTCCCAGTATTGGCCGATCCATTCGCAGCCGGTGCGCGCGATCTGAAGATAGCGGCCCTGCCCCGTCAGGTCGTACGCGCGGACCATCGCCAGGGCCCACCACGCGGTGTCGTCTGTGGAGTCGGAGCGGAACTCACCGTCCATGTACGACTTCCGCTGGATCTCGACGGTGTGGTCGAGCACCCACAGGTATTCGGTGTCGCCGCTGCGCAGCATGTAGTCCAGCAGCGCCTGCAGCGCGTTGCCCGACTGCCACCATGGGCGCTCGGACTCCCACCGGCCGGTCGTCCGGTCGTAGAAGCCCATCATCGCGTCGACGGCCGCCCGGGCGGCTGGTCCAAAGTGCATGTCGTACCTACACGGTGTCGAAGGTCAAGCCGAACGCGAACGGCCCTGGATGGAGCTGGTGCTGGGGGAGGACGCCCGGCCCGCACGAGGCCGACCCGATGCCGTGGTGAGCGGCGTCGAGGTTGAGGAAAATCCGGTCGCGGGGGCGCAGGTGGTGGGCGTGCTGGGCGGTGTCGAGGTCTTCGGTGGTCCACCGCCGTGCCGTCAGGACGAACATCGGGTCGCCGCTGATCCGGATGCCCCGGCCGCCGGTGCCGGTGAGCGACGCCCAGCGCACGTCGACCCGGGCGCCGTTCTCCTGCGGGTATACGTACGGGGTCTGCATCTCTTCGGCGGTGCGGATGAAGCGGCCGACCCGTGCGGCGGCGCGGCTGTCCGGGTACGTGACGGCGAACGCGAAGTCGGTGGCCGCCGTGCCGACCCGCGTGCGTACGGTGACACCACCGTCCACAGTGGTCGCCTCGACCAACCGGTGACGCAGCCGGTGCAGACCGGCCCGGCGCCAGCTCCAGCGCGACCAGTCGCCGTCGAAGGGGAAGTCGTTTTCCGGTCGGTCGTTGTCGGTCGGTGCCCGCCACAGGTCCAGCCGTGGCGACTCGACCGGATATCCGGCGAGGCTCAGCAGCGCACCGGTACGCGGGTCGAACTCGCCGAACTCCAGGCCGCGCGTGCCGATCGCCCGCTGGCGCTGGGGCGCGGCGAGCCGCCCCTGGCCCCACGCGACCTCGTGGCCCGCGGGAGCCCAGGGCGCCTCGGCCGCCAGCACAGCGCGGACCGTCAGCCACCGCTCGCCGGTGGCCGCCGCTAGCCCGGTGAGGTCGGGCAGCGGGACCTCGGTCGTATCCCGGGCCGCGACCGCGGGCACGTCGAGCTCACCGCCGGCGACCGGTGCACCCTCGTCTTCGACCGTCCATACGAACCGCAGGTCTGAGGTGTCGGTGTGGTCCCGGCGGTTGGTGACCGTGACCGCGTCACCGATCGCTATCCGCACCGGCTCGACGACCTTCTTGTATTCGACCAGCCCGGGCGACGGGGTGCGGTCCGGGAACACGAGGCCGTCGATGACGAAGTGTCCATCATGGACTGCCTCGCCGAACTCGCCGCCGTACGCGTACCAGACCGTGCCATCTGGCTCCACGCGCCGGGTGCCGTGGTCGATCCACTCCCAGACGAAGCCGCCCTGGCACCGTTCGTACGCGTCGAACAGCTTTTCGTACTCGCTCAGCCCGCCCGGCCCGTTGCCCATCGCGTGGGCGTACTCGCACAGGATGAATGGCAGGGACCGGCGGTGCGCGTCCGCGGCCGGGTCCTCGGTCGAAGGCTCGGCACGGCGTCCGATCGCGTCGACGTCGGCGTGACTGGCGTACATCCGGCTGAAGACGTCGGCGTACCGGTTGTCGGCCCAGTCGCCCTCGTAGTGCACCGGTCGTTCCGGATCGCGGGCGTGCACCCAGTCCGCCATGGCGGCGAGGTTGGCGCCGGTGCCGGACTCGTTGCCCAGCGACCACATGATGACGCTGGGGTGGTTCTTGTCGCGCTCGACGGTGCGCTGTACGCGGTCGAGCAGCGCCTCCCTCCAGCGCGGGTCATCGGACGGGTTGCCGCGCCAGTCCATCTCGCCGAAGCCGTGCGTCTCCAGGTCGCACTCGTCGACCACCCACAGTCCGTACTCGTCGCACAGGTCGAGGAACGCCGCGTCGGGCGGGTAGTGGCTGGTGCGTACCGCGTCGATGTTGTGGCGCTTCATGAGCAGTACGTCGTCGCGCATCGTCTCTAGCGGGAGGGCCCTGCCGTGCTCCGGGTGCCATTCGTGGCGGTTGACGCCGCGGAAACGGATCGCCCGGCCGTTGACCTTCAGCACACCGTCGTCGATGGACACCGTGCGGAAGCCGACCCGCAGTGGCACCCGCTCGGTGTCGGTGTGCAGCATGCCCTCGTAAAGGCGGGGCGTCTGCGCGGACCACGGCTCGACGCGTGGGAAGTGGTGCGGGCCGGCGGCCGGGGCGTCGAGGAGGCCGAGTTCGGGCAGCGTGATGCGAACGGCGGCGTCGGTCTCGACGCTGAGGGTGCCGGCGCCGGTCGCGTGGTCGTACCCGGCGTGGACGAAGTGGTCGGTGACGCCGCCGGCCGGGCGGGCGGGCAGCGCTACCGAGCGGAAGATGCCGGACAGCCACCACATGTCCTGGTCTTCCAGGTAGCTGCCGGAGGACCACTGATGGACCCGCACCGCGAGCAGGTTGCGGCCGGGACGCAGGGCGCTGCCGGTGGCGAACTCGTGGGTCAGCCGGCTGCCTTTGGCGTGGCCGAGTTCCCGCCCGTTGAGCCAGACCCGGAAGCAGGAGTCGACGCCCTCGAAGCGGAGCACCGCCTTACCGTCGGGCCAGTCTGGCGGCAGGTCGAAGGCGCGCCGGTAGTCACCGGTCGGGTTCTCGTCCGGCACGTGCGGCGGGTCGACGGGAAACGGGAAGTCCACATTGGTGTACGCGGGTGCGCCGTATCCGTGTAGCTGCCAGTGCGACGGCACCGCGAGCGTGTCCCAGCCCCCGTCGTCGAAGTCCGGGCGTTCGAAGCCGTCGGTGCTCTCGTCGGCCCGGGGCGCGAGCCGGAACCGCCACGCGCCGTCGAGCGCCACGACCGGCGCGTCGGACCGCGTCGCCGCGCATGGCGGCAGCGCGCCGGCGCCGGGCGTGCGGTCCTCGAAATACGTCACGCCTCGATTACCTCGACGCCGGCGTCGCGCAGGGTGTTGCAGGTGGCCCGGTCGGCGCCGGCGTTGGTGACGACGACGTTGAGGTCGTCCGGGCCGCAGACCCGCGCGACACCGGTGCCGGGGAACTTGGTGGAGTCGGCCAGCAGGATGATCTGCTCGGAGGCGGCGATCATCGCGCGCTTGATCGAGACCTCGACGACCGTCGTGTCCATCACCTGGCCGTCGGCGCGCACGCCGCTGGTACCCAGGAAGAGCTTGTCGGCGCGGACCTGGCGCAGCGCGTCTTCGGTGAGGAACCCGACCAGCGAGCGGTAGCTGCGTCGCACGACGCCGCCGAGCAGGATGAGCTGGATGTCGGGGTCTTCGGCGAGGACCTCGTAGACGGCGAGGTTGCTGGTGATGACGGTCAGGGCGCGGCCGCGCAGCGTGTAGGCGAGCCGGTGCGCGGTGGTGCCGATGTCGAGCAGGATGGTGTCGCCGTCCTTGATCAGCTCGGCGCACCGGTTGACGATCGCGTCCTTCTCCTCGACCCGCACGGTCGCGACCTCGGCGAACGGCTCGTCGGCGTCAGCGACCGAGACGGCTCCGCCATACACCCTGGTCAGCCGTCCGGCGCGGTCGAGTGCGACGAGGTCGCGGCGGATGGTCGCCTGGCTCACCCCGAGGCGCTCGGCGAGTGCGCGGACCGCGGCGGGGCCCTCGGCGCGAAGGCTTCGGAGGATCAGGTCGTGGCGCTGCTGCGCAAGCATGGCAGGGATCCTAGCAGTCACACTCGCTCATTACAGCGCTCGACTCCGAGCAAGTGTTGCGCGACTGTGAGCGGTCTTGCGCTGCGCCCTAGGGATAATCACCGATTGGGTTGCGGTGTCCGAGCCGCATATCGTCTCGGATCATGATCGAGGACGTCCTGGGGAGCCTGCCACCGATATTGGTGTACCTCCTCGTCGCGACGCTTGTCACCGCGGAGGTCGCGGTGACCGCCGGCCTGGTGCTGCCGTCCGCGACCGCGCTCATCGCCCTCGGCCTGCTCGCGAACGCCGGCACCGTCGGCATCGCGCCCTCGATCGGCGTCGCGGTCGCGTCCGCGTTGCTGGGTGGCAATATCGCGTACCACTCGGGGCGCCGCCTCGGGCCGCGCACCCGCACCAACCGGCTCGGCCGCTGGATCGGCCCCAAGCGCTGGGAGCGGGCCGACCGGCTGCTGGCGAAGTACGGCGGGCGGGCCGTGTTCGTCGGGCAGTGGGTGGTCGTCGCCCGCACGCTCGTGCCGCGGCTCGCGGGGATGAGCGGCATGCCGTACCGGCGCTTCCTGGTCCTGCACGCGCCCGCCGCGGCGTTGTGGGCCGTGTGGCTGACCGGCGTCAGCTACCTGCTCGGCGCCTCGTACGACCAGGTAGCCGGCCGGGTCGGCCATGCCGGCGGTGCCCTCGCCGCCCTGACCGGCGTCGTCGTCGCGCTCGTCCTGATCGGCGGATGGATCGGCCGCCACCCCGATCCGGTCCGCGCCGCGGTCGCGTTCGTGCGCCGTCGGATTCGTGTACGGCGTCCGCTCGGTGACCTCGGGCCGGTGGCTCGCGCCGCGATCAGCCTCGCCGTGCTCGCGGGCGTCGCGGCGTTGCTCGTGGTCGTGACCCCGGTGGCGGTGCGGTTCAGCGGGCTCGACGAGGTCGATGCGTCGGTGGCGGAGTGGGCGCGCTCGGAGTGGGCCTCGGACACGTACTTGTTCGCGCTTCAGTGCGCCACGACGCTGGAGCCCGAGCACCTGATCGGTGCGGCCGCGGTGCTTTCCTCGGTGCGCTGGTGGTGGTCTGTGCGGCGACTCTGGCCGATTGATGTCGTCGGTGCACTGACCGCGTTCCGGCCGGCGCTCCCGTTGATCGTGTTCGCGGTCGTCATCGACCAGCTCGCGCCGGCCGGTTGGCGTCCGCCGGAGCAGGTGATGTTTCCGCCGATCGCGGAGTACGGCGGGCCGCTGCCCACCGGGGCCGCCTTCGGCGTGATAGCGGACATTGCGGCCACCCACACCGCGAAGCTCACAGCCGCCGTCGGGCTTCTCGTCTGGCTGCTGACGCAGCGACTCCGGTGGTCGTTCGCGGTGACCGGGTGGACGGCGGGCGCGATCGTCGTCGTGGTGATCAGCGGCTCGTGGGTGTATCTGGGCTGGAGCCGGGTCAGCGAGACGGTGGCCGCCATCCTCCTCGGCATAGCGTGGACGGCGTTCAACGCCGCGATCTGGGCGAGCTCCCCACCTACGGCGCCCGCTCCGGCGGGGGTTGCGCTGCCAGCGCCCGTGCCAGCGGCGTCCGCTCTCCGCGCCGGGTCGGCTCTGCATGCCGGGCCTGCTGCGCCCGCCGGGCCTGCTGTCCCCGCCGTCCCCGCCGGGCCTGCCGTCCCCGCCGTCCGTGTCCCCGCCGTCCCCTCCGGGCCTGCTGTCCCTGCCGGGCCCGCCGGGCCGGCCGATCAAGGGCAAACGCACGTGCTCTGATCTCATTCCGCGTGCCTTCGCCGGGGCGTGAGGCGGCGGGTCGTCGTGGCCCGGGACTGGCCGCCGGGTTTGGGGGGTTGGCGGCGGTGTGTCGCCGCGCCCTGCGCGGTGCGCGCCGCGTCCTGCGGCGCCGATCAAGGGCATCCGCATGGATCAAGGGCGAATGCACGCGGAAAAGAGATCCAACAGCGTGCATTCGCCCTTGATCGGCGTCGCGGGCGGGGTCGGTCGGCGCCGGGGTCGCCGCCGGGGGCGGCGCCGGGTCGCCGCCGGGGCGGCGTCGGTTGGCGTGGGTTGGGCTCGCGTCGTGTGGCGAGCTTTTTCTACCCGTCCTGCTCGACGTACATGACCATGATGCCCATGGCGTCGGGGATGGCCGCCTTCGTCTTGTACGTCGACTCCAGGCGGACCGTCTGCCCCTCCTCCACTGTGGTCAGTGGCGTCCCTGTGCACTTGCTCAGCGACGAAACCTCCTTCTCACCGTGGATGTTCACGAACCGCGAGCTCTCCCCGTACCTCACGACCGAGTCGCAGATGACCTCGCCGGTGCTCAGGTTCGTGGCCTTGACGTTGACGCTGCGGTTGTGGCTGTGCCCGCCGAGCCCGATCACGCGGCCGGGGACGTTGACCTCCCAGTCCGCGGTCTGCGTGGAGCCGCCGGCCGGTACCTGGTAGGTGTCGCGGACGCTGCGGCAGGGCGCCACGTCGAGCCACACCGGGCGCACTGTCTTCAACTCTCCCGCCGACGCCGGCACGTACTCGTACGTGATTTTGATGAATACCGACTTCGGCTCCTCGGCGTGGTTCATGAAGTCGGACGCCATGTTCCATCGGTGCAGCCCGGCGTTGTAGAGCCCGTACCCGAGCGGCATCCTGATCTCGGTGCGTTCGTTTCCAGCGGCCGCGAAGCGCTCGCCGAGAAACACCGAGGGATTGGGCAGGTTTGCACCGCAGGTCGGGTCGGAGCGGAACTGGCTCGTCAGCAGGAAGTGGTGCAATCCCGGGCCGGTGTCCACATTGGCCTCCGAACCGTCCGCGTACACCATGTCTGGTTTGATGCTCGTGATGTAGCAATCGCCGCACGGCGTCTCGACGCCGAGCTCGATGATGTCGCGGCTGCGTCCGTCCTTGTCGCCCACCGCGGCCGGTACCTCGTAGGGACCATGGAGGATCGTCCGGGTGAGCGTGCCCGGATTGGTGGGTTCGACCTCGGGCTCTTTCGGCTTCTCGGGGCTTTTCGTAGCCGGTGCCGGCGCGCTGGTGGCCGGCGCGGCCTCGGTCTGCTCGGGAGTTGGTTCGGCGGTGTGGAAGGCGTGGGCGTCCACGGTATCTGCAACCGGGGTGGCCGCGGGCTCGCTGGGTGTGACCGCGTAGACCAGCGCCATCGTCACGACGGCCGCCGACAGGGCGCTCGCGATGACCGTTACCCGTTTCCTGGTGGTGGCCACGGGATTCCTCCTTGCCGTTCCGGTGAACCTCGCCGGCCACGGTAGGTCGCGGGATCAGCCGCATCATTGGCCTGGCGACATAACATCCCCGACAGGGCATATCACCGAAATGACAAACCGGCGCCGCGCCGCAGGCCAAACACCACGACCGTCCGCTCGGCGCCCCGCGCGTCGACCTCAGCGCGCACGTCGAGCCGCTCGAACCCGCACTTCTCCGCCACCCGCACGGAGGCCGCGTTCGCCTGGTCCGCCTCCAGCAGCAGTTGCCGCAGTCCCAGGTCACTCAGCGCCCACTCCGCGACCAGGCGCGTCGCTCGCGGCGCGATGCCGCGCCCGCGCCGCTCCGGAAAGACGCTGTACGCCACCGTGGCGACCTCGTCGTCGTGAAACTGCACGTTGACCAGGCCGATGGGCTCGTCGCTCTCCGCGTCGGCGATCACGAGCGGAGCCGCACGTCCGGTCCTCCACGCGTCGTCGACGCGGGCCACGCTGGTGCGGCGGGCCCCGTCGTCCATGGGCTCGTCGTCGAGCCACCGGCGGGTGTCGGGGTCGCGGCTCGCGGCCGCGATGGCGTCGACATCGGAGACCCGGCGCGGCCGCACCGTGACGACGCCGTCGGTCAGCGGCGCGGCCGGCGGCTCGACGGGCCTCGAACGCACCACGGGTCCGATCGTAATGCGCTCGCGCCGCGCCGGCCCGCCACCGACCATGAGACAGTGCCACGAACAGAGGTCCGCCCACTCACCAGCGACGACCCGGTTCCGATCGCGCGTGCGTTCGCCGAGATCGGATGGACGGGCAAGACCGCCGGCCAGTACCGGACGTACCTCGACGAGCAGGCGGCCGGCACCCGAGACGTGTTCGTCGGATGGCTCGACGAGACGTTCGCCGGCTACCTGACGGTGCGCTGGGCCAGCGACTACGCACCGTTCCGCGCCGGGGGCGTTCCCGAGATCCAGGACCTCAACGTGCTCCCGGCCTTCCGACGCCGGGGGATCGCTTCGATACTGATGGACACAGCCGAGGCGCGCATCGCGACCCGGTGCGGCACCGCCGGCATCGGCGTCGGCCTGTACGCCGACTACGCGGCCGCGCACCTGATGTACCTGAACCGCGGCTACCTGCCGGACGGCCGGGGCGTGGCCTATCGCGGCACCACCGTCCCGCCCGGCGACCCCGTACGCGTCGACGACGACCTCGCGCTGATGTTGACCCGGCACCTGCGTGGAGAATGACCAGGTGGTGAATCTTCGCGTGCTGACCGCTGATGACTGGCCGCTGTGGCGCGACGCCCGGCTGGCGGCGCTCACCGACGCGCCGCACGCGTTCACGTCCCGCCTCGACGACTGGGACTCCGGCGGCGAGCGGCGATGGCGCCAGCGACTGGAGATGCCCGGCACATACAACGTCGTCGCGGAGATCGATGGTCGCCCGGTGGGCATGGCGAGTGGTGTACCCGGCGACGACGGTGTGCTCGAGTTGCGGTCCGTCTGGGTCAGCCCGGCCGCTCGGGGGCAACGACTGGGGGATCGGCTGATCGGCGCGGTCGAGGCGTGGGCACGGCAGGCGGGGGCCGCCGAGCTGCGGCTCGCGGTCATCGACGGCAACGAGCCAGCCATCACCCTGTACCGGCGGCACGGCTTCGTCGAGGCCCGCCCGCGTGCCGACCAGCGCGTGATGCTGAAACCCTTATAGACAATTCCGAGCTACCGCGATGCCCGTCGCGGTCCATGCCGTTGCTCCCGCGGCCTCACCCTCCGCGTCCCCAAGAGCGACGGTGAATCGCGGCGGCCAGGGCCGCACTCCTTGATCAAGCCCGGGAACCCACCGCAAGACCAGCGCGTCGCCACGCCTTGCTCGCCTCCCGCCGATCAAGGGCGAACGCACGTGGTTGGATCTCTCTTCCACGCACGTCCGCTACCAGCCCGGCCCGGCACGGCGTGTGGCCACGCCCCGCTTGCCGATCAAGGGCGAACGCACGTGGTTGGATCTCTTCTCCGCGCGCGTCCGCTCCCAGGCCGGCCCGGCACGGCGTGTCGCCACGCCGCTTCCGCCGATCAAGGGCGAACGCACGTGGTTGGGTCTCTTCTCCGCGCGCGTCCGCTCCCAGGCCAGCCCGGCACGGCGTGTCGCCACGCCGCTTCCGCCGATCAAGGGCGAACGCACGCGGTTGGATCTCTTTTCGCGTGCATACGCCCTTGATCCATGCGAATGCCCTTGATCGGCGCGCACGGCGCGGCGGCACGCCGCCGCCAACCCCTCAAACCCGCGGTGGCCGGTCCCGGCCGCGACGGCGCGCCGCCTCACACCCCCGGGGACCTCTTTCGGCTCTTGAGATCTGCATGGATCAAGGGCGAACGCACGCGGAAACGAGATCCAACCACGTGCATTTGCCCTTGATCGGCGGCGAGAGGGGGCGCCCTGGGCGGCGGTGCGGCGGCGCGGGGGCGGCGGGGCGGTGGCGAGGGCGGTGCGGCGCGGGGGCGGCGGTGCTGGGGCGGCAGGGCGGTGGCGAGGGGCGGCGCGGGCGACGGGGCGAGGGGGGCGGCGATGAGCGGGCGGAGGGCGGTGACCTCTGACAAGGTGGAAGCGAGACGACCGGAGGGAGCGGCTGGTGAACGAACCCACGACTGCGCTCGACCCGCGCTTCAGCGAACCCGACGCGGTGCCCAGCACCTGGCAGCAGACGGTCGAGGCGCTGGAGAGCGCCGAAATGTTCTGGATCTCGACGGTCGGGTCGGACGGGCGGCCGCACGTCACGCCGCTGGTCGCGGTATGGCTCGACGGTGCGTTGCATTTTTGCACCGGCGCGGCCCAGCAGAAGGCCCTCAACATTCGCGAGAACCCGCACGTCGCCCTGACCACCGGCTGCGACGAGTGGGACGAGGGCCTGGACGTGGTCGTCGAGGGCGAAGCCCGCCGGGTCACCGACGACGCCGTGCTCGCCCGGCTGGCGGAGGCGTGGGCGCGCAAGTGGGACGGCCGATGGCGGTTCCGGGTCCGCGACGGTGCTTTCCACGCTGAGGGCGCGGACGGCATCGCGCTCGTGTTCGCGGTCAAGCCGGCCAAGGTGCTCGCCTTCGGCAAGGGCGGCTTCAGCCACACCCGTCACCGGTTCTGACTGTCGTTTACACCACGTTCGCGGCCGCGCTGTAGGTTGCGGCGCATGCGGATCCTGCTGGTCGAAGACGATCCCGACCTAGCCGAGGTCGTCGCCCTCGGGCTGCGCAACGAGTCGTACGCGGTCGACGTCGCCGCCACGTACGCCGGTGCTGAGGAGCTGCTGCGCCTGACCGCGTACGACGTCGCTTGTTTCGACCTGGGCCTGCCGGACGGCGACGGGCTCGACCTCGTCCGGCGGGTAGGGTGCGATCCCGACCTGCACCGGCCACGCCGTTCGCTCGTGCTGACCGCCCGCGACGCGGTCACCGACCGGGTCGCCGGGCTGGACGCCGGAGCCGACGACTACCTGGTCAAGCCGTTTCACTTCGCTGAGCTGGTGGCCCGGCTGCGCGCGCTCGGCCGGCGCGCCGACGGCCACGGCTCGACGCTGCGGGCCGGCGAGCTGATACTTGACCTCGCCGCGCGCCGGGCCTGGCGGGCCGGCCGCGAGCTGGACCTGACCGCCCGGGAGTACTCGCTGCTGCGGTACTTCATGCACCATCCCGGCGATGTGCTTTCGGCGGAAGACCTGCTGGAGCACGTGTGGGACGCGAACGCCAACCCGTTCACCGCGTCTGTGCGGGTGATTCTCAGCCGCCTGCGCCGCAAGCTCGGCGATCCGCCGCTCATCCTGACAATCACCAGCGCCGGGTACCGTCTGGAGGCTCCGCCGTGATGGGCCGTTGGCGGTCGCTGCGGGTGCGGCTGGCGCTGTTTGGCTTTCTCGCCATCTATGCGCCGGCGCTGCTGCTGTTCGGCGTGGTTCTCGCCGTCGACGCGGAGAGCGAGACGCGATACGTCGACGGCGTCGAGACGGTACGGGACACCACCGCGCGGGGCTCGGTCTGGGTCACGGTGACTGTGCTGGCACTCAGCCCGGCGGCCGCCGCGCTCGCCTGGTGGTGGGCCGGCCGGGCGGTGCGCCCGATCGACCGGGTACGCGGGGTCGCCGACGACATCCAAGCCGTCGACCTGAGCCGCCGCATCGCGCTGTCCGAGGGGCCGGTGGAGGTGGCGGCGCTCGCGGCCAGCTTCGACGCCATGCTCGAACGGCTGCAGCAGGCGGCTGACACGCAACGGCGGCTCATCGAGGAGGCCAGCCACGAGTTGCGGATACCGCTGGCGGTTCTGGTGACCAACGCCGAGGTGCTGCTGGCCCATCCGAAACCCACCATCGACGCGTACCGGCGCGGGCTGGAACGGTCGCGAGCGGCGGCCGTGCGGCTCCAAACCGTGCTCGACGAGCTGCTCGTCGACGCCCGCGGCCGTGCCCGTACCCTCGACCAGCGCCCGGCCGACCTGATGGGTATCGTTCGCACCGTCGCCGACGAAGCCAGCGTGCCCGGGGTGAACGTGTCGCTCGACGGCCCCGAAACCGCCATCTGCCCGATCGACGAAGCCACCGTTCGCCGTGCCGTCCACAACCTTGTCGACAACGCCATCCGGTACAGCCCGCCGGGCGCTCCCGTCCACGTCGCCGTCGAAGTCACCGCACACGAAGTCACCGTCGTGGTGACCGACCGCGGTCCCGGCATCGCCGCCAGCGAGCACGACCGGGTCTTCCAGCGTTTCTGGCGCGGTCGCTCGGACGTGCCCGGCACCGGCCTCGGTCTCGCCATCGCCCGCCAGGTCGCGCAGGCGCATGGCGGAACCCTCACCCTCCGGTCGCCGGGACCGTCGGGCGAGGGTTCCGCCTTCTACTTCACCGTCCGCCGTTGATGTGGGAGTTTGTGACCAGGTTGGGCAGTTGCCGTTCGAGAATCACCTTGCCGGCGGCGTCGTACCCGACGAGGACCGGCGCCTCGACCGTCTCGTTGGCGAGGTACCAGTAGAAGTACATGCCTTCCGCGGGCAGGGCCGGCCGGACCGTACCGTCGGCCAGCCGCAACTCGGCGCGCACCGCCTCACCGGCGGCGCCCCACACGGTGTGGATGCCGTGGTCGTTTGCCGACGCGCCGAGGTCGCCGAACGTCGCCTGTGTATCGACCGGCGTGCACTGACCACCGGCGCTGGGAGCGTCCGCCGGTGCCGGCCGGTCCAGGTCACCGGGCGCCTCGAACATGGGGGACACGCATGTGGTGCCGTTGGCGCCCGTCGCCGCCCAGACCGTGAGCATTTTGCCGTCCGGCCCTGGAGCCTGGGCGACGCGGCGCGCGGTGTCGACGTCGACGCCGCCATTGGTCTCGCTCGTCCAGAACGACAGGTGCTGGGTGAACGACTCCGGCAGTACGCCGCTGGCCGTCGCGACGCCCGCACCCGTGGCGAGCAGCGCGGCGGTCACCGCGGTGGTGAACAGCACCCGTCGCCGCCGGCGGGACGGTGCGGCCAGCGGGGGCGCGCTGTATGCCAGTACGCGCTCCAGGGCGGCCTCCCGGTCGGACTCCGGCCACGCCTTGTCCACAGTGGATGTCGGGCGAAGGTTTTCGAGAATCGCCATCGCGCGGTCGTCGGTGTTCACGCGGTGCCTCCTATGGACGGTACGGGCTCGGGGCGGGGGAGCGGGTCGGCTTCGAGGCTGGCGCGCAGCCGACGCCTGGCGCGGGTGAGGCGCACGTGGAACGCGGGCAGCGAACAGCCCGCCACCTTCGCCGCGTGCTTGGGCGGCAGGCCGTCCCAGGCGACCAGCAGCAGCGCTTCGCGCTCCTTGTCGGTCAGGGCGGCGAGCTCGGCCAGTACCGCCGCGCGTTCGGTGACGAGCACCTCGGCCGCGGCGGCCGGCTCCGCGATCTGGCGGAACCGTTCGAGCTCCGCGGCCAGTCGCTCCTGGCGATGGCCGGAGCGGCGCTGGTTCGCGATGGTGTTTCTCGCCACGACCAGCAGCCAGGGCAGCGGGTCGTCCGGTACGGCTGCCAGCCGCCGCCACGCCACCAGGAACGTCTCGGAGACCACGTCCTGTGCGGTGTCTCTGTCGACGTGGCGCAGCGCGTAGGCCATCACCCGGTGGGCGTGCGACCTCCAGAGCGTCACTAAACGCTCCTGCGCGGATGCCTCTTGTTGTCGTCTCACATCCATGTACTGTCCGGCACAACCTCGATCCTTACGTCCGCAACGTAGGGTGTCATTCGTGGGGGGCGAGGCATATCGGGTCGGAGTGGATTTCGGGACCTCCAACACGGCCGCGGTGCTCGCCTTTCCGGATGGACGGGTGCGGCCGCTGCTGTTCGACGGCTCACCGTTGCTGCCGTCCGCCGTGCACGCCGACCCCGAGGCGGGGCTACTGGTCGGGCGCGACGCCACGCACGCCGCGCGGACCCGGCCGGACTGCTTCGAACCGCACCCGAAGCGCTGCGTCGACGACGGCACGGTACTGCTGGGTGGTGTATCCGTCGCTGTCGGTGACCTCATCGGCGCGGTTTTGAAGCGGGTCGCCGCCGAGGCCGAGCGGGTGGCCGGCGGTCCCGTGTCCGAGGCGGTGCTGACCTGCCCAGTGGCGTGGGGGCCGCGACGGCAGGAGGTGCTGCGGTCGGCCGCCGCACCGGTGTTCGGCGACGTGACGCTGGTGGCCGAGCCGGTGGCGGCCGCGACCTGGTTCGCCACCGTCGCCGGCCGGCGAGTTCCCGCCGGTTCCAGCCTGATGGTGTACGACCTGGGGGCGGGCACCTTCGACGCGTCGGTCGTGCGAAGCGGGCCGGACGGCTTCGAGGTGCTCGCCACGCGGGGCCTGCCCGACGCCGGCGGCCTCGACGTCGACGCGGCGATCGTCGAGGCGTTCGGCGAAACCTACGGCGTGCGAGACAGCGAGACCTGGAAGCGCCTCGTGCAGCCGCGCGAACCGGCCGACCGGCGCGCCTCGCGGACACTGTGGGACGACGTGCGCGCCGGTAAGGAGCTGCTGTCCCGGGCGGCGCACACGACCGTACACGTGCCGCTTTTCGACGACGGGGCGCCGCTGGGTCGCGAGCAGCTCGACGGGCTGGCGGGCCCGATCCTGGAGCGGACCGTCGCGGCCAGCCGGGCCGTCCTCGACGACGCCGGAGTGGCGCCCGCCGACCTGGCGGGACTCTTTCTCGTCGGCGGGTCGAGCAGGCTGCCGCTGGCCGCCGCCCTGCTGCACCAGCGGCTCGGTGTCGCGCCGACGGTGGTCGAGCAGCCGGAGCTCGTGGTCGCCGAGGGGAGCCTGCGCGTGCGGCCGGCGGTGAAGGGGCCGCCGCCGGTGCTGCCGGACCCGTCGCAGAGCTGGCCACCGCCCGCCTCGGACCTGATCGGCGAGTCAGGTCAGCGGCGGCGGTCGCGTCGCCGGCTGGCCGCCGCCGCGCTGGCGCTCGCCGTCGTCTTGGGCAGCGCGGCCGCCGTTGTCGCGGACCAGCTTTCAGGCTCCACATCAGACGGTCTTTCTCGGGTACCGCCAGCGCTGCGCGACGGCTGCCGGGAGAGTACCGGCATGGCGGGCGCGACCCGCACGCTGACCTGCCGCGCCAAGGGTGGACGGGAGGTCACCGTCGTGCTGTTCGCCGACCAGGCGGCCGTCGACGCCGCCTACCAGGGGGCGGTACGCGAGGCGGGCGCCACCGCCAGCGAGGGTGACTGCGGGGCTACGGACTCGGGGGAGCACCGGTACCCCGCCACGGGGCCGGCGGCGGGACGGGTGGTGTGCGGCGCCAACGGAGACGGTGCCTTCAGTCTCGTGTGGACGGACCAGCGGGCGCGGACGGTGGCCAGTACCAGAGCCGATGCCGCGGACGCCGCGGCGCTGCGCGCGGCCTGGCTGTCATGGACCGGCGCACCCGCGTTTCCCACCGCCGAGGAGCGGGCCCTCGTCGACGTGCTCGCCGCGAACGACTGCGCGCGGGCGAGCGTCGCGGACCTGGACGACTTCCAAGGCGCCACGGCGGGCGTGCGCTGCGACCCGCAGGGCACCGGCGCGACCAGCGTGTCGTATTTCCGCTTCGGCGAGCTGTCCGCGCTCCAGTCCACCATGGACGCCCACGCCGCGGTGGCCAAGGCGCCGACCGGCGTCGCCTGCCAGGACGGGAAGGCGCCGGGGTTCCTCGGTTCCCGCCGCTACGACCTGCGTAGCGTCGAACTGGGCGCGCTGATGTGCCATCCCGGTCCGCGCAGCACACTGGTGATGCAGTGGAGCGTCGAGTCGTTGCTGCTGGCCGGACGGGCCACCGGCACCGACGCCGAGAGCCTGTCCGCGTGGTGGCGGATCGACTCCGGACCGCCCGTGGCGAAGGTCGTGGCGGCCGTGAACGCGCGGGCCGTACCGGCGTTTCCGACCACCGAGGAAAATGCGCTGCTCGCGCGGGTGCCGAAGCGGTCGCAAGTGGACTGCCTGCGCCCGTCCCGGGAGCAGATCCGCTCGAACGTCGGCACCGAGCCGGTCGTCGCCGTGGTCTGCGGCCCGACCAGCGGAGCCCAGATCGTCTTCTATTACCAGTTCCAGAGCCAGGCGGCCATGCGGCGAAGCTATGGCACCGAGGTCCGGGGCAACGACGACTGCACCAAGCTGCCCGAAGGCTTCGAGGGCGAGTCGCCGTACCAGCGCGGGGGCGTCACCGGGCGGTTGAGATGCGCGACGGGTGAGGACGGCAACCGGCGGCTGATCTGGACAAGCGACCAGTCCGCGATACAGGCGTTCGCCTTTCGGGGCGGCGACCCCACCGCAATGATCGACTGGTGGCGCCATGACGCCGGCCCGACCTGACTCGTGGGTCAGCCGAGCACGGATCCGCTGATACCGCCTGTGCCCTCGCCGCTGCTCGCGCCCCGACTGCTGGTCTGCACCTTTCCGTTGAACATGGCCATCAGGTCGACATTGCCCTTTCGGTACGTGATCCGCAAACTCCACTCGTGGCGCTTGCCGTCGGCGGGTACGTCCACCGAAACCCGCCATGGCAGCTTGGCCGAGCCGCCCTCGGTGGCTTTGCCGTCGAGCGTGTACGTGAACGACACGATGGTGGCTTTGCCGGTCGCGGTCAGCACCAGCGTGTGCGGCTGCCGGGCCGGCTCGGTGGTGGCCGCGTCGACGACGGCGGTTGTCGCGGGTGGGGTCGGTGATGGTGACGACGCTTCCGGACTGCCTCCACAGCCCGCGAGCGCGGCGGTCAACACGAGAATGCCCACTGGAAGCGGGCGGACGGCATACGACATGATCTCCACCCTAAACGGGTGGACACCGGCACCTACCGTGGGCGCATGACGGCCTTGAAGGGTCTCCTCGAAGCACTGGTCCTGGTGGTCATCTCATTCGCGGTCGCGGCGGTGATCGCGGGTCTGTGGATCGCTTTCGGTGACGGCGCGTTCGTCACACGGTTCGGGATCTGCCTGGTCGCCGTCGGCGCGCTGGTGGCGATCACGGGTGGAGCGAGTCTTAGCCGGATGGGCAGCGCCGACGCGTTCGCCTGGCTTGGACAGGGCCCGGAGCGGGCATCCGACGACGACGGTGGCCGCGTGCTGACCGGCGTAGGGATTTTCCTGTTCGTCTCGGTGCCGCTGGTCATCGCTGGCGGCTTGCTGGCGACCGCATAGCGTTTCACGGGTCCAGGCGCGGGTTGCTCGTCAGTGAACCGCCGATCCAGACCGACAGCGCACCCAGGTCGCCGCCGAGTGACCGCCGGATGGCGTTGACCAGCGACACCTGCGCCAGCGCCGGCGGATGCATAGCCCGCGCGAACTCGTCCGCGGTCAGCGCGTCAGTCCTCGTGTCGACGGCCGCCTCCCGCAGGAACCGCCCGATGGCAGCGGCGAACCCGTCGATCTCCTCCGCGACCTGGGCCGGAGCGACCAGGCTGGCGGACGTCAACGCCGCGCTCCACACCGCCCAGTCGTACTCCCAACCGATCCGGTCCACATGGGCGCGCCGAAGCGTCATGGTGAATGTGGCGTACTGGCGCATCAGCTCCTGGTACGCGGCGAGCTGGCGGTCGCGCAGCCAGTGCCGGTCCTGTGCCCGGCGGCTGAGAGCGGTGCCCACGACGACACCAAGCGTCGCGGACAGCGCGCCACCCGCTGTGGTGAGAACCGTCTCCAGCACCGCCATCCGCCGAAGCGTAGTAGACAGCTCCCACCCGCTTCTCCACCCGACCGCCCCGGTCCGGGTCCGATCTTCCCCCGACGCCGCCGCCCGCCCATGACGGAGTGTCGCCACGCCCGGTGCGCCGATCAAGGGCGAATGCGCGTGGTTGGATCTCTGTTCCGCGTGCGTCCGCTCCCAGGCCGGCCCCCGCGCGGCGCGTCGCCACGCCCGGCACGCCGATCAAGGGCGAATGCGCGTGGTTGGATCTCTTTCCGCGTGTTTTTGCCCTTGATCCATGCGATTGCCCTTGATCGGCGCGCAGGGCGCGGCCACACACGGCCGCCAACCCCTCAAACCGGGCGGTTGGCCTCGGCCACGATGGCGCGCCGCCTCATCCCCCGGGCCTCCATCGATCAAGGGCGAACGCACGCGGTTTCAGGTCGAACCACGTGCGTTCGCCCTTGATCGGCGGCGCTGGAGGTCGGGCGACGCGGGCCGGGTGGCGCGAAGCGGCCGAATCGGTTGTCGCGGCGCCCCCGGCGGCGCTGTGCGCGCGCCCCCCCGGCGGCCGCGAGCGCCGCCAACCCCGCCACAGACCGGCGGCTGACCTGCCTGCGTTCGTCGATCAAGGAGGTCTGCATGGATCAAGGGCGAACGCACGCGGTTTTGAGATCGAACCGCGTGCGTTCGCCCTTGATCGGCGGGAAAGGGGGCGCGCGGGGCGGCGCGGGGAGGGTTAGGGGGAGGCGGGGCAGGTTTGGGTGGGGGGTGGGGTTGCGGTGAGTAGGTAGGTGTCCACAGCCGCCGTCACGCAAGGCGTACGCGTGTAGGCGCCGTGGCCCCAGCCCTCGTAGGTGAGCAGGACGGCACGGTCACCGAGCTGGCGGGCCACGTTCGTCGCCCAGTTGTAGCCGCTCGCCGGGTCGTGAAGGGTGTTGAGCAGCAGCAGTTGCGGAGTGCCGCGCACCTTCAGCGTGTGCTGCGGGTTGGCGACCGGCTGCGGCCATCCCAGGCAGGCGGCCGCCGCGTACAGGCTGGCCGGGTACCGCACGTCCGGTGCGCTTTCCGCGGTGCGGCGAAGATAGCTGGCGTACTGCTTGTAGTCGCGTACCGGCAGGCTCCAGTCGGCGCAGAATACGGCGGTCACCAGTGGCGGCACACCGACCACTGTGGCCGGTCCGCCCGCGTTCATGGCGGCGAGTTTGGTGGCGAAGCCGGGCCAGTCGGGGCCGTAGAAGTGGCGGTGTGCGGTGGCGACCAGGTCGAACGCGGTCACCGCCTTGCCTGACGCGTCGCGCAGTTCGCCACGGTCGGCGCGGGCCAGCAGGTCGGCCCAGACGGCGCGGACGTCATTGCCCTGCAGGGCGCACGCGGTGGTGCCGTCGCACCACGCGACGAACTCCTCGAACGAGTCCTGGAGCGCGACCGCTTGCGTATCCAGGAAGTCGCGCGTCCGGACACTGTGGTCGACGACGCTCTCCAGTACGAGGGCGCGGACGCGGTGCGGGAACGTCTCCGCGTACTGCTCACCGAGCAGCGTGCCGTAGGAGCTGCCGTGGTAGGTCAGCTTCGCTTCGCCCAACGCGGCACGGATGGCGTCGAGATCCTTCACGGTGCTGAGCGTGTCGGCGTGGTCGTACACGGGTCCCGTGCGGGCACGGCAGTCCTCGCGCAGCCGCTGGTTGTACGCCAGCAGGGCGTCGAAGTCTGACTGGCTGGTCAGTACCGGATTTGGCCGCTGCGCCAGCAGTTCGGGTGCGCAGACGACGGGGTTGCTGCGGCCGACGCCGCGTGGATCGAAGCTGACGATGTCGAACCGGCGGCGCTGTTCGGCGCTGAACCGGTTGCCGGCGATCACGCGGTCGACACCCGAGTCGCCGGGACCGCCCGGGCCGAACACCAGTGTGCCGACGCGGGCACCCGGGTCGGTGGCGGGGCGGCGGGCCACCGCCAGGTCGAACCGTGGCCCCTTCGGGTCGCGCCAGTCGACAGGTACAGCCAAAGTGCCGCACTGGACGGCCGCGTCTTGCGCGCAGGGTGCCCACGCGATTGCCGCTGGTCCCGAATAGGCGGGGGCGGCCGCGAGGCCGACCCCGCCCAGAGTGACGGCGGCGGTGAGTAAGGATTTGACAATCACCTGATCGATGATCGACAGGGGCCGCCTCGGAGGCATCGGGGAGGACCCGGTAATCGCCCCGTAAGTCAGAGGGCCTCGATACCACGACCGCGATCAAGCCTGCGGCGTGGTCCGAGGCGAGTGCGCCAGGACGAGGTCTTCGAAGCTGAACGGCGGGCCGGGCGCCAAGCGCCCGGCCCGCAAAGGGGATCGGTCAGCTTGCGGTGCAGGAGAGAGTCGGCGCGGAGTTGGTACCGTTCCACGCCCCGATGAACCCGAAGTTGGCGCTGCCGCCGGCGGCCAGACTGCCGTTGTAGCCAACATTGCGCGCGGTGACGCTGGAGCCGCTGCTCGTCACCGTGGCGCTCCACGCCTGGCTGACCGTCTGTCCATTGCCGAACGTCCAAGTCACCGTCCACCCGGTGATGGCACTGCTGCCCGCCGTGACCCGCACGTCACCCTGGAAGCCGCCCGGCCACTGGCCGAGAATCGAGTACGTGGCGGTGCACGCCTTACCAGCAGGAGGCGGGCTCGTTGGTGGGGTGGTGGGTGGCGTAGTCGGCGGCGTGGTGGCGGGTGTCGTCGGCGTGACTCCATTGTAGATGGTGGCTTGCTTGGCCGTCGCCTTGATGCCGTTGGCACCGTTGAAAATGCGCTGACCCCACGTGGTGAGCTGGTTGGGGTCGAAGTTCAGCGCCATGTCGAGGATCGGGTCGGTGTTGCCGCTCCACGACCAGCCGAGATAGCCCATTCCGCGCGCGTTCGCCTCGGACAGGATCGTCTCGTGGTCCACCTCGCTCGTGTTGAACCGCCACCCGAACTCGCCAACCAGCAGGGGAAGGCCCATGGTGCGGAAGGCGTCGAAGTACGAGGTGATCGCCGAGGCGGTGTTGTAGACCGCGTACATGTGGATGGAGAACACGAGATTGCGCTGGCTGTCGGCGTTCCAGACGGTCTGCGCGGTGCTGCGCATGGTGTTCGTCCAGTCCTGGCCCCAGTTCGGCGCGTCGATCATCAGCAGGTGCTCGAAGCCGTTGGTGCGCATCTTCTGCACGGCCGCGGAGGTGGCGGCGGTCCACTGGCCCGGGTTCGTGTTGCCGATCGGCTCGTTGCCAATGTTGATGACGACGTAGTTCTCCTGGCCGACCAGCGCGCTCTTCTGGCTGATCCAGTAGTTGACGGCCTCGTCGAGCGAGGCGGCCGCCCCCTCTTCGCCGTACCCGGTGGTGTCGTGCACCTCGAGGACGCAGATAAGCTTGTTCTGCTTGCACAGCGTGATGACGTTGGCGACATCGGTGGACGGGCCCCACCGCTTGCCGCTGCCCAGCACCACACGCACCGTGTTCGCTCCCAACGCCTTGATGTTGGCGAAGGAACTGGTCTGGCTCGTGTACCACACGTGCGGGTGGTTCACCCCGCGCATGACGAACGTCTGGCCGTTGGCCTCGACGACGTTGGTGCCGCTGACGTGCAGACCGACGGCGGCGTCCGCGGGTCGCGCGAGTAACACGATGGAAGTCGCCGCGGCGAGTACGGCCACGCCGAAGGCAGCGAGCCGTCTTGGGTTGAGAAAGCGCTGCATGACCTACCTCAGGAGGGAACGCCCCGAAAGCGGGGGCAGGACGCGTCTGAGCCACAGACCCGGTGGACCCCGACGATCACTGCCTGGCTCGCAGCGGGAATCAGCGTAGGTCAATGCGTTGCTCCCGGGCAAGCCCTAGGCTCTTCTCGTGCGGCGGGCGAGTATCCGGCAGGTCGCGGAAGCGGCGGGCGTGTCCATGTCGACGGTGAGCAACGTGCTCAACAATCCCGACGTGGTCACGGTGGACACGCGGCGGCGGGTCGAGGACGCGATGGCCACTGTCGGGTACGTGCGCAACGGGGCGGCGCGGCAGCTGCGCGGAGCGCCGAGCGTGACGGTCGGCTGCGTGCTGCTCGACTCGGCGAACCTGTTCTACGCCCAGGTCGCGCGCGGGATGGAGGACCGCCTCGCCGACGCCGGCTGCATGGCGATCGTGTGCAGCACCGACGTGCGGGTCGAGCGCGAAACCCGCGCCCTGCAGATGCTGGAGGAGCTCGGCGTCCGCGGCGTGCTGCTGTCGCCGGTCAGCTCCCGGCTTGACGCCGCCGTCGAGCTGGCCGGCAGGGGCACACCCGTGGTGCTCGTCGACCATCCGGGCGCCGGAACGCGGCTGTGCGCGGTGACGGTCGACGACGTCCGCGGCGGCGAGCTCGCCGCGGAACACCTGGTGGCGCAGGGGCACCGGCGGATCGCGTACCTGCGGACCGAGGCTGACCTGCCCTCGCTGGTGGGCCGGGCCGAGGGGCTGCGTCGGGGACTCGCCGCGGCGGGACTCGACGTGCCGTGGGCGCTGGTCGGGGTACCGGTGCCGCCACCGGCCGGGGTGGTCGAGGCGGAAGCGGCGGTGGCTCGCGTACTGGCCGCCGAGCCGCGCCCGACCGCGGTGGTGTGCTTCAACGACATGGCAGCCGTGGGCGTGATGCGAGGTCTGCACGCCGCTGGCGTCGACATTCCCGGTGGGATGTCGGTGCTCGGGTACGACGACGTGGTCTTCGCCAGCGAGCTGGCACCGGCGTTGACGACGATCCGGCAGCCGACCCACGAGCTCGGCCGGGCGGCGGCGGAGCTGCTCCTGGCCGAGGGGCGCCCCGGGCACCGCCACAAGGAGGTCCGCTTCACCCCGGAGCTGGTAGTCCGCTCGTCCACCGGTCCACCACCTTGACGTTCGTCGATGCGCGGCCGTACGGTGAGTCCGGACCCCGTTTTGCAACGTCACAATCCAACCTGACCTGTTCCTACCGCTCGTTTCCGTCGCTTTTCGTCGATCAAGGGCAAATGCACGCACTTTGATCTCTTTTCCGCGTGTATTCGCCCTTGATCGATGGACTTCTCCTTGATCGACGCCGGCGCGCCAGGCGATCCGGCGCGCCGGGCGATGCGTCGCGCCGGGCGATGCGTCGCGTCAGGTGATCCGGCGCGTCCGGCGGACCGGTGCGTCAGGTGATGCGTCGCGCCGGGCGATCCGGCGCCGCGTCAGGGTCGAGCTCCGGCGTCGGCCGGGCGCGCTTGGTCGACGACCGGATTGCCCCATTCCGCGTTGCGGTGGGTCGGGCTGTGAACGTTTATGGCTGCCAGAGCAGCCATAAACGTTCACAGCGCCTTGCTGGCGCACGACCCCTGACTCCACGGCGCTCGTCCTGAGTTCCGGGGGGTGCGAGGCGGCGCGCCGTCGTGGCCAGCGCCAGCCGCCGGGTTGAGGGGTTGGCGGCGGCGTGTCGTCGCGTCCAGCGCGTCGATCAAGGGCAATCGCATGGATCAAGGGCGAATACACGCGGTTTAGCGATCCAACCGCGTGTATTCGCCCTTGATCGGCGGATTGGGCGTGGCGACATGCCGTGCTGGGCCGGTCTGAAAGGGCGGACGCGCGCGGAAAGAGATCCATCCGCGTGCGTTCGTCCTTGATCGGCGGATTGGGCGTGGCGACATGCCGTGCTGGGCTGGTCTGAAGGGCGGACGCGCGCGGAAAGAGATCCATCCGCGTGCGTTCGCCCTTGATCGGCGGATCGGGCGTGGCGACTTCGGTACAGGCCAGCGACGTCGTCAGTTGACGGTGTCGCTGGCCGTGGCGCGGATCGCGGTCACGAACGCGGCCACCGCCGGGTGGGTGGCGGCGCCGTGGCGGTACGCGATGCGGGTGCGGCGCCGGGTTGGCAGCGCGATGAGGCGGACACCGGCGGGTGGCCGGGCGGCGGCGAGTTGGGGTACGACGGAGACGCCCTGGCCGGCGGCGACCAGGGCGAGCACGGTGGCGAAGTCGTCGGCGTGGTGGCGGGCGCGGGGCGTGAAGCCGGCGGTGCGGCATACCTGGAGGGTCGCCGTGTGGCAGAGCGTGCCCGGGCTGGCCAGGATCCAGGTGGCGTCGCGGGTCGCCGCCAGGGAGTCGGTGGGGCCGTCGGCGGGTACCGCCAGGAAGACGGTCTCGTCCAGCAGCGGTACGGCGTCGAGGGTCGGGTCGGGCTCGACCGGTACGGCGTCGTAGTCGTGCAGGAGTCCCACGTCGAGTCGCCGTTCGCGCAGGGCGGCCGGCACGTCGACGGGGTCCAACTCGGTGACCATCAGTTCGAGGCCGGGGTGTCGCTGGCCGAGCGCGACGAGGGTCGCCGGGATCAGCGCGCGGACGGCGGTCGGGTACGCGCCGATGCGCAGCGGGCCGGACAGGCCGGTACCGAGGGCCGCGAGCGCGGCGGAGGTCTGCTCCAGCGCGGCGAGGACGGTTTCGGCGTGCGCTACGAGTACCCGGCCGGCCGCCGTGAGCGCCACGCGCCGGCCGGTGCGTTCCAGGAGCGGTACGCCCGCCTCGCGCTCCAATGTGGACAGCTGCTGGGAGACGGCGGACGGTGTGTAGGTGTGCGCCTCCGCAACCGCGGCGATGGTGCCGAGGCGGGACAGGTCGCACAGCAGTCGCAGGCGGCGCACGTCGAGCATCAGTTCAGCTTACGGTTCGCTTCAGGGATATGAACTGGACCTTACGATACCGGTGGCCGAGGCTGGGACACATGACGTTTTCCGGTGTGTACGTCCCGCTGATCACGCCCTTCGACACGAACGGCGCCGTGGCCTTCGGCGCCCTGGAGTCGCTGGCCCACGAGGTCCTCGACGGGGGTGCCGCGGGACTCGTGGCGCTCGGCACCACGGGCGAGCCCGCCTCGTTGACCGGGGCGGAGAGGCACGGCGTCGTCGACGTCGTCGCCCGGGTGTGCATGGATCGCTCGGTGCCGCTGGTGGTCGGTGCCAGTACAGCTGAAACACTCCGGGAATTGGGCGAGCGGCCCGCGGTCGCGGCGGCTCTCTGCCTGGTGCCGCCCTTCGTCCGTCCCGGCGAAGCCGGGGTCGTGGCCCACTTCGCGACGCTCGCGGCGGCCAGCCCGGTCCCGCTCCTCGCCTACCACGTGCCCTACCGGACCGGGCAGCACCTGTCGGCGGGCACGCTCCGGCGGCTGGCCGCGATCGATGGCGTGGCGGGCGTCAAGTACGCGGTGGGCGGCATCGACGCCACCACGATCGACCTGCTGGCCGACCGGCCGGACGGCTTCGCGGTGCTGGGCGGCGACGATCCGTTCATCTCGCCGCTGCTGGCGCTCGGCGCGGACGGCGGCATCCTCGCGTCGGCGCACGTGGCGACGGCGGAGTTCGTCGCGCTGGTCGCGTCGTGGCGCACCGGCAGCGGCAGCGCGCTGGGGCACCGGCTGGCCGCCCTGTCGACCGCGCTGTTCGCCGAGCCGAACCCTGCCGTGATCAAGGCGGTCCTGCATGCCCAGGGGCGCATCCCGACCGCGGACGTGCGGCTCCCGCTGCTGCCCGCGAGCCCCGATGCGGTCCGGTCAGCGCTGCGCCGCCTGCAGGACCAGCCCGACCATCGCCTCGACCGCGTCGGCCTCGGGCACTCGCTGGTCAACGCAGAGTGACCGCCACGTCCAGAACGAGATGGCGTGGCCGATGAGCGCGCGGACCAGCGCGCGCCGCGCGGCCGGGCCGTCGAACGGCGTCGCGAGCACGTCGGCGAAGGCCGCGTCGCGCTGATCGATGCCGTCGCGGTGCGCCTCGGGGATCGCGGCCTTGTCGCGGTAGATGTTGGTGAGCATCGTCTGGCCGTCGCGATAGAAGCGGTACAGGTCGGCGAGGCCGGTGCGCAGGCGCTCGGCGGCGTCGGGGATGGCCGCCCACGTGTCCGGGGCCGGTGGGATCTGGCCGGCGAGCCAGTGCGCCGAGCAGGCGTCGAAGAGGGCGGTGTCATCGGGAAAGTGCCGGTACACGGTCAGCCGGGTGACCCCGGCGCGCTCGGCGATGGCCGAGATGCTGCCGGCGGCCGGGCCGCCGGAGCCGGCGGAGCTGATGGCGGTCGCCGACGAGTACGGCCTTCAGATGCACCAGCCGGAGTGGATGGGCGACCTGATCGCCGTTACCACCTCCGCGACCCGATGGGCTGACCGGCGCGAGCTCCGACGGCCGGCTACTCGGCGGCCACCCGGTCGAGCCACTCGCGCGTCAACGCGTCGAACAGCTCGGGCCGCTCGATCTGCGCGTTGTGGCCGGCCACGTCGAGCACCGCGAACGTCGCGCGAGGGTAATGCGGCAACAACGCGTACTGGTCGGCGTAGCCGACGCTGGAGTCCTGCCGCCCGGTGATGATCAGCGACGGCCGCGTGTAGGGCGGGCCGCTCTCCGGCGAAGCGCTCAGCTTCCACCGCGCTCCGATCCGCGCCATCGCCTCGGTGTCGGCGAGGTCGAGACCGGCCAGGATCTCGTCGCGGAAGCGCCGCAGCGTCTCGGGCGTCTGGACCACCGCGACCTCCTCGAACTCCGCGGCGACCCGGGGGTCGGTGGCGGCGAGCAACTCCGGGTCGGGACGCAGCACCACGTGCTCGGGGCGGGTGCGGTCGGCGCGTTCCAGAGCGACGCCGACCGGGCAGATCATGGCCAACCCGCGCACCTGCTCGGGCCGGGCGCGGACGATCGCGCGGGCGATGTAGCCCCCGTAGGACTCGCCGATCAGCAGGAACGGCGCGTCGCCGATGACCTCGTCGACGAACTCCAACACCGCCTCGACCACGTCGTCGGAGCTGGCGATCGACGGTGGTGCCGGCGAGCGCCCCATGCCGGGCAGGTCGACGTAGAGCCGGCGATATCCGGGTGCCGTCTCGAACACCGGCTCCAGGCAGCCGAGCATGAGGCGGTGGTCGGGTGTCCACCCATGAATCGCCAGCACCGCCGTCCCGGCGCCCTTTTCCACGTAGTGCAGTGTCACGCGAGCCATGATGCCGCCCGGCACCGACAAGATTGCCGCGCCGCCAGCGCCACTGTGGCGAGGGACACGTCAGCGGATGCGTGATCCACTTCTCGCGACGTAGAACGGGGCCCGCTTGCCCCACGACACGCCGATGACGACGGCGATGGTGGGAGCCAGGGCCACCAGCGCCCGCCGGCCGCCGACCGCGACCTTCCGCATCACCAGCGCCGTGGACCCGCCCTCGGGTGCCGCTCGGAGCTCGCGAGCGGCCCGCCGGATCGCGCGCCGGCCGGCACCACTGACAGCGGGCACCTCCAGCAGCAGCCAGCCCGCCAGCGCCGTACCCGTGACCGCCAGGATGAGGCCGACGGTCTCGCCCGGCTTGCCGGCCGGTGCCTCGCCGGCGGCCGACGCGACCAGGCGAGCGACGCCCACCGCCGCGACGGCGAACAGCGGCGCGGTGGCCGCTTTCATCCATCGCTGACGCGTCGTCGACAGCAGCAGGCCGCGCCGCAGCAGGCGCCGCCGCACGCGCTCACCGGCCCGGAGCACCTCGGGAAGGGCCGTAACGTGCGTCCAGGACTGGGCCGTGCGCAGGCCGGCGTGGAGAGCCACCATCAGCGGCGGCCACGCCTCCGACGGCGGACCGACCGCGACCAATGTGGACAGTTCGGCAGGACGGATGGCTCCGGCGCGGTGCAGCCCAGCGAGGCAGGCATGGCAGGCGTGCGTGAATCCACCGCGTAGATAGGCCAGGTCGAGCACGGCGGGCGGCCGGTCGAGCGTGCCTGGTCCGCGTCCGGCGAACCAGCGCACCACCCCGACACAGGCGAGCGCCGCGCCCGCGAGAATCCCGTACCCGACCAGAAAGTCCGCCACGGCACCAGTGTGCGATGTGGACGCTAGCGGGCGCGGGCGTCGAGGCGGAGGGACTGCCAGGAGCCGTCAGCGTGCCAGCCGCCGTCGACGGAGAGCGCGGCGCCATTGACGAAGCCGCTGCGTCGCGGGTCAGCCAGGAACGCCACCGCCTGCGCGATGTCGTCGGGCGACGCGAACCGGCCCATCGGTACGTGGTTGGTGATGTCGGCGTCTCCGTAGGCGCCGGACGCCTGCGACTCGACGTCCATCTCGGTTTTAACCCAGCCGGGGCAGACCGCGTTGACGCGTACACCTCGGCCACCCCACTCCGCGGCGAGCGTGCGGGTCAGGCCGATGAGGCCGTGTTTGCTGGTGTTGTAGGCGGCCCGGTCCGCGACGCCGCGCAGGCCGGCGACGGACGCGATGTTGACGATCGCGCCCTCGCCGGCGGCGAGCATCCGCCGGCCGAACTCGCGGCTCAGCAGGAACGGACCGGTCAGGTTGACGTCGAGGACGCGCTGCCAGTCTTCGAGGGTGGTCTCCTCCAGCGGCGTGATGAACGCGATGCCGGCGTTGTTGACGAGCACGTCGACGCGCCCGAACCGGTCGTCGACCGCCGCGGCGAACGCGGTCACGTCGGCCTGCGAGCTGACGTCGCCCGCGTACGAGAACGCGTCGCCGTCGGGGACGGGCTGCCGGTCCAGCAGGGCCAGCGCGTAGCCCTCCGCCGCCAGTACCTGTGCCACGCGCCGCCCGATCCCCTGCGCCGCCCCGGTCACCACGGCCACCTTCTGCTCACTCACCCAGCCACCCTATTGCGGCACCCCCTCTCCGTGATCAGGGCGTCCCTCAAGTCGCCCTGACGACTTGAGGGACGCCCTGATCACGGGTGCGTGCGCGGGCCCTGCTGTTCAGCCGAGCCCGAGGTGCCTCGCCAGAACGGCTACCTGGCCGGCGAACCGGTCGAGGAATTCGGGCGAGCGGGGGTCGGCGCCGCAGGTGCCCTCGATGATCTGCGGCAGCGTGGTGGGGGCCATAGCCATCGCCATCAGCATGACGACAAGGCAGGCCGGATCGAGATCGGCGGGCAGGTCACCCGCCTCTTGCCGTTTCCGGAGCTCGTCGATGGTTTCGGCGAACATGCCGGACGACGGGGGCGCCTCGGATCCGGTGTATTCGAGGCCGTTCCAGGCCAGCAGGCGGACCCCATCTGGATTGCGCGGTTTCGCGGCCATCGACAACTCGCGGCGCCTGGCGGGCCAGATGTTCGCGGCGACCTGATCAGCCGCTTGCATCGACCCACGTCGCGCCATAAGTAGCCTTCCTGGGGAGGAATCGATGAGACGTCACATGGGGTTGTTTCTTGCTGCGCTCCTTGTGGTCCTGCAGCGCGTACGTGACCGTTACAGGCTGTCGAGGTCGATCGCCTCGGCCATGGCGTGCATTCCCGCGTCGTTCGGGTGCAGGCCGTCACCGCCGTCGTACCCGGGCCGCAGGAAGTCCGGGGCGGCGGGATCGGCGAGAGCGCGGTCCAGGTCGACGACGGCGTCGTACTCGCCGCTGGTGCGGATCCAGTGGTTGACCTCGTCGCGGATCCGTTCGCCCGCCTCGGTGAAGTATCCCGGATACACGGTGCCCGCGAACGGCAGGATCGTGGCGCCGATGACGCGTACGCCCCGCTTGTGGGCGGCACGGATCAGTGTGCGGTGGCCGTCGATGAGCTGGGCCGCGGTGATTGGCTCCCCGCCGAGCATCCCGATGTCGTTGATGCCCACCAGCACGATCACGCTGCGCACGCCGGGCTGGTCGAGGGCGTCCCGCTCGAACCGTGCCGTGGCGCGCTCGCCGAAGCCGTCCGCGTCGGCGAGTACCCGGTTGCCGCCGATCCCGGCGTTGACGACAGCCAGGCGGCGGCCGGCGGCGACCAGCCGTTCGGCGAGCTCGTCGGGGTACCGGTTGTCGGCGTCCGGTGTGGAGAAGGCGCCGTCGGTGATGGAGTCGCCGAACGTGACCACGGTGCCGCGGTCGCGGTGCGGTGCCGCGCCCACCACGTCCACTCCGGACAGGTAGTACCAGGACTGCGACGTCTCGGTGAACGCCGTACCCGACCGGTCGAAGCGGTGGTCGCCGCCGGCCCGGTACGACGTGGCGAAAGACATCAGGTGGAATGTGGACGGTCCGGTGGGCCGCGCGAAGTACAGCGTCACGGTCAGCCGCTCCAGCGGTGCGACCGGCAGGGCCACCGGGTCGGAGGGGAGCTCGCGGCCAGCGGGCACCACAGTGGAGCGTCGCCCGTCGAACGTCACCGGGCGCAGCGAACCGGGGCGCACGGCGGCACCCTCACCGGCCCGCGCGATGCTGGCACCGGTCAACCGCAGCGGTTCGGCGCCGTACACATTGGACACCCGGATGCGCACGGCGGCCCCGCCGCGGCTGACCCGGATGGGCTGCCGCACGGATTGGTCGTCGAAGCCGCCGGACCAGTTCGGGGTGCCGAAGGCTTCCGGAAACGAGGCGATCATCGACGTGGACCACGACGCGCTCCAGCGGCCGCCGGGGTGGGCGCCGGCCGGCGTGGCCGTCGCGACGACGGCCGCGACGATCGCCACCAGCGCCGCCATCAGCAGGGCCAGCACCCGGCGCCGGCCAGGCTCGCGGTGCGTCACGCTCATGGGGTACCTCACTCTCGGTCGGAAACGCTCAACCGGTCAGACCGATCGACCAAGTGAAACTCATCGGTCGCGAGATCGCGGCCCCCGGTGAGACCCGGTCGGCATGTTCTGACGGGATGATCTGTCACGGGACTACTCTTGACGGATGACTGCCATGGCGCCGGCTCGTACGAGTCCTGACCTGTCGTTTCTGCTCGACCACACCAGTCACGTGCTGCGCACCCGGATGACCGCGGCGCTCGCGGAGATCGGGCTGACCACCCGCATGCACTGCGTGCTCGTCCATGCTCTCGAGGAGGAGCGGACCCAGATCCAGCTCGCCGAGCTCGGTGACATGGACAAGACCACGATGGTGGTCACCGTCGACGCCCTGGAGAAGGCTGGGCTGGCTGAGCGCCGCCCGTCGAGTACCGACCGGCGGGCGCGGATCATCGCGGTCACCGCGGAGGGGGCCAGCCTCGCGCACCGCAGCCAGCAGATCGTCGACCAGGTACACGAGGACGCCCTCGCCAGCCTGCCCGCCGACGAGCGCGAGGTCCTGTTGCGCGCGCTGGGGCGCTTGGTCACCGGACACCTGGAGACTCCCGCCGAGGCGCCGAGGGCCGCGAGGCGGGCGCGTCAAGCAAGCTAGATCACATAGAGATTGTCTGTAACGGAACTATCCGCTACGGTCGGTCTCATGACGAACAACCGTTCCCGCTGGCTCGCCCTCACGGTGATCGCCACCGGGCTGCTGATGACCATCCTCGACGGCAGCATCGTCACCGTCGCCATGCCCGCGATCCAGGACGACCTCGGGTTCTCGCCGGGCGGCCTGACCTGGGTCATCAACGCCTACCTGATCGCGTTCGGCAGCCTGCTGCTGCTCGCCGGGCGCCTCGGAGACCTGATCGGCCGCAAGCGGATGTTCGTGGCCGGTACCGCCGTCTTCACCGCCGCCTCGGTCCTCGCCGGCGCCGCGACCTCGCCCGCGATGCTGATCGTCGCGCGGTTCGCGCAGGGTGTGGGCAGCGCGATGGCCGCCGCCGTCAGCCTCGGCATCCTCGTCACGCTCTTCACCGACCCGGGCGAGCGCGCCAAGGCGATCGGCGTCTTCAGCTTCACAGGCGCGGCCGGCGCTTCGATCGGCCAGGTCCTGGGCGGCGTGCTCACCGACGCCCTGAACTGGCACTGGATCTTCCTGATCAACCTGCCGATCGGGCTCGCCACGATCGCGCTGGGCGCCTGGACGCTGCCCGCCGACAGGGGCGCGGGCCTGCGCGCCGGCGCCGACGCGATCGGTGCGTCCCTGGTCACGGCCGGGCTGATGGTCGGCATCTACACCGTCGTCAAGGTCGAGGAGCACGGCTGGGCGTCCGCGCCGACGCTCGCCTACGGCGCGCTCGCCGCCGCGCTGCTGGCCGGCTTCGCCATCCGGCAGGCCACCGCGAGCAACCCGCTCATCCCGCCGCGCGTGCTGCGCTCGCGCAACGTCTCCGGCGCCAACCTGGTCCAGGTCCTGACCATCGCCGCCATGTTCGCGTTCCAGATCATCGTCGCGCTGTACATGCAGCGGGTGCTCGGGTACAGCGCGCTCACCACCGGCCTCGCGATGCTGCCCGCCGCGGTGAGCATCGGCGCCGTGTCGCTCGCGGTCTCCGCGCGGCTGATTTCACGGTACGGGGAGCGCCGCGTGCTGCTGGCTGGTCTGGCGCTGCTGATCGGGGCGCTCGGACTGCTGGTGCGGCTGCCGGTGCACGCCAACTACGTCACCGACCTGCTGCCGGTGATGCTGCTGATCGCCGGCGGCGGCCTGGTCCTGCCGGCGCTGGCCAGCCTCGGGATGTCGGGTGCCAGCGGGGAGGACGCGGGCCTGGTCTCGGGACTGTTCAACACCACCCAGCAGATCGGCGGCGCGCTCGGCGTGGCCGTACTGTCCACACTGGCCGCCTCGCGCACCGGTGACCTGCTCGCGGGCGGCGCGGGGGAGGCCGCGGCGATGGCCGGCGGGTACCGGCTGGCCTTCACCACCGGCGCCGGGCTGCTGATCGCCGCGTTCGTCGCGACGGTGGTGCTTTTGCGCGAACCCGCGCGTCACACGGTAGAGGAGCCCGAACCCACCACTGTGGTCGCCGCCGCCCAGTAGGGTGCTGGCCATGAACGTGCTGCGCGCCGCCACGATCACAGTTGCAGCGACCGCCACCGTGCTCGCCCTCACCGCCGCACCCGCGGTGGCCGGCGGGCACGGCGCGGTCGGTTCCGCCGGGCTGGGCGACCCCTACTTCCCGCTCGCCGGCAACGGGGGATACGACGTCCGGCACTACTCGCTCGACCTGAACTACGTGCGCGCCACGAACCACCTCGACGCCACCACCACGATCACCGCGAAGGCGACCACGGAACTGCGCCGGTTCAACCTCGACCTGCGCGGCTTCACGGTCACCGGCATCACGGTCAACAGGCTCCGTGCCGAGTTCCGCCGCGACGGCCAGGAACTGATCATCACGCCGAAGGTGACGCTCAAGCGCCACAAGCCGTTCGTGGTGACCGTGCGATACAACGGCCAGCCCACCGAGGTCATCGACCCCGATGGCAGCAGCGAGGGCTGGGTGACCACAGCAGACGGTGCCTTCGTGGTCAACGAGCCGCAGGGCTCACCGGGCTGGTACCCGGCCAACGACAACCCGCGCGACAAGGCCACCTACGACTTCGCCATCACCGTGCCGAAGGGGATCACCGCGATCGGCAACGGCCGCCTGGTCGGCAAGCGGAACCACGGCGACAAGACCACGTGGCGCTGGCGGGAAGACTCGCCGATGGCGCCGTACCTCGCGACGGCCACCAACGGCGTCTTCGAGCTGCGGGTCAGCAAGGCCGGAAAGATCCCGCTGTACCACGCGGTGGACCCCGTCGAGGTGCCCAACGGCGCGTTCGACCGGCTGGCCGCCGAGGCCGAGGTCATCGCCTTCTTCTCCGACCTGTTCGGCCGGTACCCGTTCAGCAGCGGTGGCGGGATCGTCGACCACGCGCCCGAGGTCGGGTACGCGCTGGAGTCGCAGACCAAGTCGCAGTACGACCGCACGCCCGACCCGTCGACCGTCGTGCACGAGATCTCGCACCAGTGGTTCGGCAACAGCGTCAGCCTCACCGTGTGGCCCGACATCTGGCTCAACGAGGGCTTCGCCACGTACGCCGAGTGGATCTACAGCGAGCGGCATGGCGGGCAGACCGCGCAGCAGTCGTTCGACGAGGTGTACGCCACCCCGGCGGACGACCCGACCTGGACCCGGCCACCGGGGAACGTGGGCGGGCCGCAGTTCCTGTTCAGCGGCACCGTCTACGCCCGCGGCGGCGCCACCCTGCAGGCGCTGCGCGTGAAGATCGGCGACAAGGCGTTCTTCCGGCTGCTGCGCGACTGGTACGCCAAGAACCGCGACGGCAACGTCACGACGGCCGACTTCGTGGCGCTCGCCGAGAAGCGCGGCGGGCAGCAGCTCGACGCGTTCTTCGACACCTGGCTGTACCAGCCCACCAAGCCGACCACCTGGTGATCAGGGCGTCCCTCAAGTCGTTAGGGCGACTTGAGGGATGAACGGTCCGAGTCGCCGCGCGGCGCTTGCGCACGACGGAGTAGGCGACTCGGACCGTTCACAGCCCTGATCACTAGAGTTGGTCGTCTAGCGTGGCTAGGCCGGCCTTGGAAGCGTCGGCGGCCATGCGGTCCTTGGCGGCCGGGTCGCCGTACAGGGTCCAGCGCCAGAAGTCCGTCGTCGCGCCGGCCACCACGTCGTACGCCGGGTTGCCGGCGCGCAGCAGGGTCTGGCCGTGGTCGCCGTCGAGCATCGTCAGCATCGCCTTGGGCCATGGCACCTTGTCGTAGGCGGCCTTGCCGGAGGCGTACGAGACGACCGCGTCGGCGTCGCCGTGCACGAACAGCAGCGGCGCGTCCGGACCCCGGAAGCCGGTGCCCATGCCGAGGGCGCTGCCCGCGAGCACGATGCCGGCGTCGAGCCGCTGGTCGCGGTACACGGTGAACATGCCGACGGTCGTGATGCCGCCCGCGGAGTGCCCGGAGGCCCCGACGTGCTCGGTGTCGAGGCGCCCGTTGAGCTTGTCGCCGGCCTTGTCGTTCAGCTCCAGCACCTGCGTGAGCACGTACGAGGCGTCGGCCGGCTGGTTGACCACGTCGAGCGCGTTGACCTGGGCGGCCTTCTTGTTGGTGTTCGGGTACGTCGGGGCGGCCACCACGAAGCCGGCCTCGGCCCAGTCGGCGAGCAGCCGCCGGTAGTCCGAGGGCAGGCCGGTCAGACCGTGGCTGAACACGATCACCGGGAAGCTGCCGGTGCTCGTGTCCGGGTACCAGATGGTCACCGGAAGCGGACGCGTCCCGTCCCGGTTGAGCGCGAGCTCGCGGGTCTTGACCTTGTATTCCTGGGCGGGCGCCGCGCCCGCCGTCGTGGCCGGCGGTGGCGTGGTCGGCGCCCCACCACCGGACGCCGCCGGCTTCGCGCTCGAACATCCAGCCAGTACGGCGGCCAGCAGCACCGCGGTCAACCGACGCAGAACGATCACCTCATCATCCGGACGATCTCGGGCAGGACGGCGCCGAGCGGCGCGTCCACGGTCAGCGTGGCGTAGTCGTCGCCGCGGGTCGAGCCGCGGTTGACGATCGCCACCGGGATGCCGAGCTTGGCGGCCCGCAACACGAAGCGCCGGCCCGACATGACGGTCAGCGAGGAGCCGAGCACCAGCAGCAGGCGCGCGTCGTGGACGGTGGCGAAGCTGGCGTCGACCCGGGGGCGCGGCACGGTCTCCCCGAAGAAGACCACGTCGGGCTTGAGCGTGCCGTCACCGCAGGACAGGCAGTCGACGACCCGGAACCGGTCGACCGCCTCGTCGGGCAGGTCCACGTCGCCGTCCGGGTTGACCGCGAGCACCTGGGCGTCGAAGACCGGATTCGCCATCCGCAGCCGCTGGTCGTGGTCGTCGCGGCCCGTGGTGTCGCCGCAGCCGAGGCACACGACCCGGTCCAGGTTGCCGTGCAGCTCGATCACGCCGGACGCGCCCGCCGCCTGGTGCAGGCCGTCGACGTTCTGCGTGATCACGCCGGTGAGCAGGCCGCGCCGCTGCAACTCGGCCACCGCGCGGTGACCGGCGTTGGGCACGGCCCGCGCGATCGTCCGCCAGCCGATGTGGCTGCGTGCCCAGTACCGGCGGCGGGCGGCGGCGTCTCCGGTGAACGTCTGGAAGGTCATCGGGGCGCGCCGGACCTCGGCGCCGTCCGGGCCGCGGTAGTCCGGGATGCCGGACTCGGTGGAGATGCCGGCGCCGGTCAGCACCGCGACGCCACCATCGGCCACCATGCCGGCCAGCTTCTCGGTCGCGTCACGCACCCACCAATGGTGCCTCACGGATTCCCGATAGCCGGCTACGGTCGCAGCGCCAGCTTGCCGACGGTCGTTCGGGCCTCCAACTCGGCGAGCGCCTTCGGGCCGTCGGCCAGCTCGTACACGGTGGGCTCGCCGGGAGCGAGCACACCGGCGGCGCGGAGCGCGGACAGCTCCGCCATCAGCTCGCCGTAGATCGACGGTGCCGACTGCGCCAGTACGCCGATGTGCAGGCCGATCACCTGGACCTGGTGCGCGAACACCAGCTCCCAGTTGGTGACCGCCGCCTCGCCGCCGGCCGTGCCGTACACGACGACCCGGCCGGTGACCCGCCTGGCCGCCGCGAGGCTGGCGCCGAAGGTGGCGCCGCCGGTGGATTCGAGTACCAGATCGGCGCCCGCGCCGCCGGTCAGCCGCCGGACCTCGGCGGCGATGTCGGCGTGCCGGCCGTCGATGACCTGGTCGGCGCCCAGCGCGCGCACGCGGTCGTGCTTGTCGGCGGAGGCGACGGCGATCACCGTCGCGCCGTAGTGCTTGGCCATCGTCACCGCGGCCTGGCCGACGCCGCCCGCGGCGGCGTGGATCAGCACGGTCTCGCCCGCGGCCAGGCGGCCCAGCGGCCGGACCGCGGCCAGCGCGGTGGCCCAGTTCAGCACGAGGCCGAGCGCCTGCTCGCCGGTCCAGCCCGCCGGTACCGGCATGGCGGTGGCCGCTGGCAGCACCATGTACTCGGCGAACGCGCCGTATCCGGTGCCGAGCACGCGTGCGCCGGCCGCCAGCCCGGTCACGCCCGCCCCCAGGGCGACGATCTCGCCGGCGGCCTCGAAGCCCGCCAGGTAGGGCGCGTTCGGGCCGCCGTGGTAGGTGCCGTAGGTCTGCATCACGTCGGCGAAGTTCAGCCCGGCGGCGGTGACGCGGATCAGTATTTCGCCCGGTCCGGGCGCCGGTACCGGTGCGTTCGCGCGCAGGCGCATGGCGCTCGGGCCGGTCAGGGTGGTCTGTTCGAGGGCACGCATCGTGGTGGGGATCATGGCGGCGACGCTAAATCCGTGACGCTTACGTGAGGGTCAAGGGCGCCGTTGACATTGAGACGGTTCAACAATACGGTCGTGAATGCGCTTTCCTGCTGGCCAACTCGCTGGTCGGGGTGGTGATTCACCGTCCCGCACATTCACCGGAGGTCACCCCATGAGTCCGATCAGCCGCCGGCACGTGCTCGCTGGCGCGGCCGCCGTTCCCCTGACCTCGTTGCTGGCCCAGAATCTCACCGCCCCCACGGCCGCCGCGAACCCGCCCGCGCTCGTCCCAGAGGTCGCCGTGCCCGACGTCAAGCTGACCTGGCTGGAGGGCCGGCCCGGCGCGGCGGCCACCTCCACCTGGGGCACGCCCTGGGCCAAAGGCACCGTCCCGGCCTCCCAGACCTTCCAGCTCAGCGCGCCCGACGGCAGTCCCGTCCCGCTGCAGAGCTGGCCCCTCGCGTACTGGCCGGACGGCACTCTCAAGTGGAGCGCGCACGCCGTCGCCCCGGACACCCCGGCAGACTCGTACACCCTCGCCGCTGGCACCCCCGCGGCACCCGCCACCGCGGTCACGGTCACCGACCGGAAGAACTACGTCGATGTCGACACCGGCGTCATCAAGGTGAGGGTCCGCAAGTCCGGCCGGGAACTGATCGGCCAGATCTGGCGCGGCGACGTGGAGATCGCCCGCAAGGGTGTCCTGGTCGCCCTGCGTCAGGACCGCATCGTGGAAGACGAGGAGAAGGCCCCGAGTCGCGAGCGTTTCGAGAGCGACATCCGCGCGGTCACGGTCGAGCAGAGCGGTCCGGTCCGCGCCGTGGTGCGCATCGAGGGCAGGCACGGCCGGTCGTGGCTGCCGTTCACGGTGCGGCTGTACTTCTACGCGGGCGCCGAGAGTGTCCGCATGGCGCACACCTTCGTCTACGACCGGGATGGCTCCAAGGACTACATCGCCGGGCTCGGCGTGCGGTTCAAGGTGCCGATGCGCGACGCGGCGTACGACCGGCACGTCCGTTTCGTGGGCGACGGCCACGGCATGCTCAGCGAGGCGGTCAAGGGCATCACCGGCCAGCGGCGGGATCCCGGCGCCACCGTGCGGGCCGCGCAGATCGCCGGTACGAAGCTCCCCGACCCGGCCACCTGGGACCAGCGGGTCACCACCCGGCTCCAGTACATCCCCGAGTGGGGCGACTACACGCTCAGCCAGCTGTCGTCGGAGGGCTTCACGGTGCGGAAGCGGACCGGCAAGGGGTACGGGTGGGTCGCCGTCGACCAGGGTTCGCGGGCCTCGGGGCTGGGCTACGTCGGCGGCGTGAGCGGCGGTTTCGCCTTCGGCCTGCGCGACTTCTGGCAGCGGCACCCCACCCAGCTGGACATCCGCGGCGCCGCGAGCGACGAGGCCGAGGTGACGGTGTGGCTCTGGTCGCCCGAGGCGGGCGTCATGGACACCCGGTTCTACCACGACGGCATGGGCCAGGACACGTACCCGGAGCAGCTCGAGGGCCTCAACATCACGTACGAGGACTACGAGCCGGGCTTCGGTACGCCGTACGGCATCGCCCGCACCAGCGAGATCACCCTGTGGGCGCTGGGCGCGACGCCACCGGCGGCGCGGCTCGGCGCGATGGCCGACCAGGTCCGCACCCCGCCGCAGCTGATCAACCCGGTCGACCACCTGGTCGCCGCGAAGGTCTTCGGCGGGCTGTTCAGCCCCGTCGACCGCGGCCACCCGGTCAAGGCCGTCATCGAGGACCACCTCGACTTCCTCTTCGGCTTCTACCAGAAGCAGGTGGAGCAGCGGCACTGGTACGGGTTCTGGGACTACGGCGACATCATGCACACCTTCGACGAGGACCGGCTGGTCTGGCGGTACGACGTCGGCGGGTACGCCTGGGACAACTCGGAACTCTCCCCGGACCTGTGGCTGTGGTACGCGTTCCTGCGCTCGGGCCGCGCCGACATCTACCGCTTCGCCGAGGCCATGACGCGGCACACCGGCGAGGTAGACGTCTACCACCTCGGCCAGTGGGCCGGCCTGGGCACCCGGCACGGCGTGCAGCACTGGGCCGACAGCGCCAAGCAGCAGCGCATCAGCACGGCCGTCTACCGGCGGATCTACTACTTCCTGACCGCCGACGAGCGCACCGGCGACCTGCTCACCGAGCTGGTCGACTCCGACCGCACGTTCCTTGTCCTCGACCCGATCCGCAAGATCCGCACCGAGCCGTACACGCCCGACCCGCACGCGCTGTCCATCGGCCTCGGCACGGACTGGAGCGGCCTGGCCGCCGCGTGGCTGGCCGAGTGGGAACGGCGCGGGCCCAAGGCGGAGGTCGCGCGCGCCAAACTTGTCGGCACGATGGAGACGATCGGCGCCATGCCGAACGGCTTCGTCACCGGCAGCGGCCTGTACGACCTGGACACCGGCCGGTTCGCCCCGGTCACCGCGAAGACCGTCAGCGTGTCCCACCTCAGCGCCATGTTCGGCTTGGTGGAGGTCTGCGCCGAGGTGATCGACCTGATCGACATGCCCGCGTTCGAGGCCGCCTGGTTGCAGTACTGCCGCCTGTTCAACGGCACCCGGGCCGAGCAGACCGCCGAGTGCGGCGCGCACTTCGGCAACCTCATCCTGCGGCAGGGCCACGCCCGCCTCACCGCCTACGCCGCCGTCCGGTTGAACCGCGCCGACCTGGCCACCCGAGCCTGGTCGGAGTTCTACACCGGCGACGGCTACGGACCGGCGCTGCCGTGGACCAGCCAGCACGTGACGTCGACGCTCAACCCGACCGACGCCGCGACGTGGGTCTCCACCAACACGACGGCCCTGTACGGTCTCGCCGCCATCCAGAACCTGGCGCTCGTCGGCGACCGGATCACCGCGCCGTGAGGCCCGCCATGCTGGTACCCGCACTGGCCGCCGTCGCGTCCACATTGGCCGTCGCGGGTCCGGCTCTCGCGACCGCTCGGCCAGTACCGTCCTGCGCAGGGGCCGCGCCGATCGTCTGCCACATTGACGTACCGCCGGGCAACTACGACGTCACCGTGGTCCTCGGCGACCCGGAGGTGGCCGCGTCGACGGCGGTCCGGGCCGAGGCCCGCCGCATGATGCTCGCCGAAGTCGCCACGGCGGCGGGCCAGTACGCGCGGCGGACGTTCCGCGTGAACGTACGCGAGCCCGAGGGGGAGCCCACCAAGACGGGCGTGGGCAGCCCCGGCCTCACGCTGACCTTCACGGGCGCCGACCCGCACGTCCGGCACGTGTCGGTCCGACCGGCCCGGCCACGCACTCCGATGCTGTACCTGGCCGGCGACTCCACGGTCACCGACCAGGACACCTTCCCCTACACCGGCTGGGGCCAGGCCATCCCGCAACACCTGCGCGGGGTGACGGTGGCCAACTACGCCGACTCGGGCGAGAGCAGCGGCTCGTTCCTGGCCGACCCGCGACTGTTCGACACCATGAGCCCTCTGCTGAACCGCGGCGACGTCGTGCTCATCCAGTTTGGACACAACGACAAGCAGACGACCGCCGACGACTACCGGGCCAACCTCACCACGCTGG
>NZ_BSDI01000035.1 GCF_027923225.1 Phytohabitans aurantiacus | reverse complement strand
CTCGCGCCTCGCGCCTCGCGCCTCGCGCCTCGCGCCTCGCGCCTCGCGCCTCGCGCCTCGCGCCTCGCGCCTCGCGCCTCGCGCCTCGCGCCTCCCGCCGCGCGGAGCGCGCGCCCGGCTCGTCGATCAAGGGCGAATGCACGTGGTTGGATCTCTTTTCCGCGTGCATTCGCCCTTGATCGATGCAATCGGCCTTGATCGCCGCACATGGACGGCGGACCTCGCGCGTCCCGCGTGCCCGCGCGCGGCGGTCGGGGCCGGCACGCGCTGCGCCGGCCGGTCGCGCCAAGCCCTACGGGGGGCGAGGGGACAAAATCAGGGATACTGCGCCCTCAACCCGTGCCTGATGCAGCAGTATCCCCGAAACTGCTCAGTCGAAGATGGACCCCGTCCGCTTGCCGGACGCGCTCAGCGCCACGCAAAGGACGTCGTGGTCGCCGGTGAGCCAGGACGCGGCGGTCGGGTGCAGGAAGTACAGCTCGGTGTTCGGGTCCTCGGCAGCCTTCGGCGCGTATGAGCGGAGCCGCTCGACGCAGCCCTCCTCGGCCTGGGTGCCCACGGCCGCGTCGCCGGGGAACGTCGCACCGCTGATCGGGAACTCCGCGAACACCTCGCCGTCGTGTGGCTCGGTACACGGGACCACCGGCAGGTTCGCGATGTTGCGGCCCTCGGTCAGGCCGTTGAGGCAGTCGCGGAGCCTGATCTCGTCGACGCTGACCTGGCCGTTGTCGGCCACGGTCGAATCAGCGCCGGAGTCGGCGGTGAGCGCGAGGATGACCGCGACGCCCACGCCGAGTACGACCCAGGTCGCCGAGAGGGCCAGTCCGGCGATCGCCGCGCCCTTGCCTGCCTGGGGCCGGCGGCGGATCTGCACCAGCGCCAGGACACCGAAAAGCACCGAGAGTAGGACGCCGCCGAGGAGGCCGAAGACCAGGGCGGCGACCGCGAATCCGTTCGTGCCAGGCTTGGGCGGCGGGGTGTAAGGCGCGGCGTAGAACGGGCTGGGTGGCGGAGCGGCGGGCGCCGTCTGCGGCGGGAAAGGGGCAGCGGGTGGCGTCGCGGCGGGTGGCGGTGGCGTCGGGACGTTGGGTGGCGGCTGGGTCACGGGCGAGGACGATAGCAGCCAAGCGCGAGCCTAGGCTCTGAGATATGGAACTACCTGAGGCCGCGGAGATGCTCTCCCGCACGCCCGACGTTCTCGACGCGCTGCTTACCGGGCTGCCGCCGCAATGGCTGCACCACAACGACGGGCCGGGCACGTGGAGCGCGTACGACATCGTGGGGCACCTGCTGCACGGCGACGGCACGAACTGGCTGCCGCGCGCCCGGATGATCCTGGACCGCGGCGCCGAGGCGCCGTTCGAACCGTTCGACCGCGAGGCGATGTTGAGTGAGGAGCACGCGGACGTATCCGTACTGCTGGCCCGCTTCCGCACCGCCCGCCGCGCAAGCCTCGGCGAACTGTCCGCAATGGACATCGAGCCGGATGACATGGAGCGGCGCGGGCTGCATCCCGATCTGGGTGAGGTCACGCTCGGCCAACTGCTGGCGACCTGGGTGGCGCACGACCTCACGCACCTCGGCCAGATCGGTGAGGTCCTGGCCCGGCGATACCGCGAAGATGTGGGGCCGTGGCGGCAGTACATGCCCGCGCTCGACCGCACCGCGGAGGCCGAGTAGCGGGCTTCCGGTCAAGATCTAGGGATTACGAGCTGCCGCGACCTGCGTCGAGGGCGAGACCGTCGCTCCCGCGGCCTCACCCTCCGCGTCCCCGACGACCACCCCCGTGGGGGTTGCGGTGGATCACGGAGCCCGAGGCCCGCGGAGCAGCAGCCTCACCCGCGCCGGACGCCCCAACGCCCGGCAGTGCCCCGCCGATCAAGGCCATTCGCGTCGATCAAGGGCAAACGCACGCGGAAAAGAGATCCAACCGCGTGCATTCGCCCTTGATCGACGGGGAGAGGGCGCCCGCGGCGGGCGGGTCGCGCGCGGCGGGGTTAGGTTAGGCGGATGTCGTCGCCGTCGACGGTTACCGCGACCGGTGGGAGCGGGCGGGGGGCGGGGCCGCCGGATACTGAGCCGTCGGCGACCTTGAACTTGCTGCCGTGGCACGGGCAGTTGATGGTGCCGCGGGACACGCTTGTCACGTCGCAGCCGGCGTGCGTGCAGGTGGTCGAGAACGCCTTTACCGTGCCTGCTCGTGGCTGCGTCACGACCACCTTCTGCTCCTCGAAGATCTTGCCGCCGCCGACCGGAATGTCAGAGAGCTTGGCGAGCGGAGCAGGTGCGCCACCACCCGTGGGCGGCGGTGCACTGCCCGCGGGTGCACTGACGGCGGGTGCGCTGTCCGCGGGCGGTGCCGGTGGCGGCTCTTCTTCCGACGAGCCGCCGTATGTCTCGCACCCGGTCAGCGCGGCGGCTCCCACGGCGCCGGCGGCCAGTATCACCCGCCGGGACGGCGACGCTCCACTGTGCATGGTCGTCCCTTCCAAAGACCTTTCGAAGGCTAGAGTTGCACACCCACGGTCGTGAAGAACCACAATGACGAGGTGAGCCACATCGTGACGAGCGCGGTAAAGACGACCCCGCCAGCGAGCGGCAGCACCCAGCCGGGCAGCCCGCGCCGGGTCAGCAGCAGCATTTTCACCGTGAACGCCCCGAAGAACAGGCACCCCACCACCGAGTGCACCAACACTCGCATGTCGTAGGACTGGACGCCGAGAGCGTACAGGCAGTGCACCGCGACCGGGATCGACAGCAGGAACGCGACGCGGCCCGACCAGCGATGCGCGGCGGCTATCCACTGTGGAGCGCTCGTCCAGCGGATTTTGCCGTACATCACCAGGGCAGAGAAGAGTTGTATCAAGGCGAACAGCGTGGCACCGGACGCCAGCCACACCTTTACGGTTTGCGGGCTGGAGAACCCGGCGACGCTGACGGCGATGCCCGTCGGTGTGTGCAGCCGGCCGTACACGCCGAGGGCCACCGCGACCGCTGAGCCGATCAGCAGCGGCACCAGGAGCAGGACTACCCGATCGGCGGCTGATGTCTCCCGGTCAGAATCCAGCACCGGACGCCCCATCGATCGCGTCGGCGGTCACGCGGGAGCCGTTGACCGTGGCGGAGCCGCTGGGCAGCCTGAGTGGTGGCGCGGGCGCCAGCTTGCCGCCGGTGTTGGAGACGCCGACCTGCTCGCCGTTGGCCAATACGATCCAGCCGGTGACGACACGGGCGTTGCGGATGTCGGCGGTCGAGCGGTAGAGGCCGGTGGGCTTCTTCGCCACCGGGATGTCGAGCGTCCAGTTCTTGTTTCGGGCGGTCACCGTGCCGGACGCCGAGTCTTTGTCGTAGGAGCCGGTCAGGACGGCGTCGTCACCGGAGAGGCTGAGCTTGCCGTCGGCGGCTGTGCCGATCATCCACTCCTCGACGCGGCGACCGTCGCACAGGTACGCGATCGCGGCGCCGTCGCGGAGGGCGATGGCGATGCTCGCGGCGCCGCCGTCGACGCGGCCGGCGTACGCGATGCGGATCTTGGCGGGTGCCGCGGGCGCGGTCGTGGCGGGTGGAGCCGGCGGGGTAGTCGCTGGTGGGGCAACCGCCGCCGACGTGTTTCTACTGTTCAGCTCCTCTGTCGCGGCATTGGTGCCGAGAACAAAGAGCACAATTGCCGTCGCTAGGCCGACGAATAATGTGATCACGGGGCCGCGCGGTTTCCGCTGGACCATGGCTTTCACGGTATCATTTAGCCGCTACCCGATATTGATCATGCATTTACCGGGTCGAATAGAGTGCAGCGTTTCACTGGGGGAGATGCCATGGCGGGCCGTGATACGCCGGCCCGGTGGTTGGCCGATCTCGACAGGGTCGCGCGGGTGGCCGCCGGCGCCGATCGCCCCGATCTTGTCGAGCGCCTCCAGCAGGCCCGCGCCCGGCTCGTCGACGAAGACGTGCCGGTGGCGGTGGTGGGGGAGTTCAAGCAGGGCAAGAGCACTTTGATCAACGCGCTCCTGCGCACCGACGTGTGCCCGGTCGACGTCGATGTGGTGACCGCGGTGCCCACCATCCTGCGATACGGGGCGCCGCCGGCAGTACTCGTGCATCCGTCCGACGAGGCCGCGCCGCCCGTGCCGGTCCCGTTCGCGTGGCTGCGCGACTGTGTCACCACCGGCGCGGCCGACGGCGAGCCGCTGCGGGCCGTCGAGGTCCGGCTCGACCGCAAGCTGCTGCGCGGCGGCCTGTCCCTGGTCGACACCCCCGGTGTCGGCGGCCTCGACTCCGCGCACGGCAACCTCACGCTCGGCGCGCTGAGCCTCGCCCGCGCCGCGCTCTTCGTCACGGACGCCGCGCAGGAGCTCACGGCCCCTGAGCTGGAGTTTCTGGCCCGTGCGGCCGAGCGCTGCCCGCGCATGGTGTGCGTGCTCACCAAGATCGACCTGCACGGCGAGTGGCGGCGGATCGCCGAGCTCGACCGCGGGCACCTTGCCAAGGCGGGGCTGTCGGTGCCGGTGGTGCCGGTGTCTTCGTTCCTGCGGATGCGGGCCGGTGCGCGGGGCGCCGCTGACCTCAACGCGGAGTCCGGGTTCCCGAAGCTCCTGGAGGCGTTGCGCAAGCTCGCCAGCGGCAGTGCCGGCGTGGCGGCGGCGCGCCGCGACCTGGCGTTCGCGGTCAGCCAGCTCCGCGAGCAGGTCGGCGCCGAACGCGCGGCCACCGCCGACCCCGAGGCGTCGCCCGCGCTCGCCGACCGCCTCGCCGAGCAGACCAAGCGCCGCCAGCGCCTCGCCGCCGGCTCGTGGCAGACCGCGCTGTCCGACGGCATCCAAGACCTCAGCACCGACATCGACCACGACCTGCGCGAACGGCTGCGGGCGCTGCTGCGGCGCGGCGACGCCATGCTCGACGCCGGAGACCCACGCGACACCTGGTACGACTTCAAGGCCTGGGTCGTGAGGGAGGCCACGGCCGCGGCGGTCGACAATCTTCTGGTACTGGTGACGCGCACCGAGCAACTCGCGCGCGACGTGGCCGAGCGCTTCGACCTGGAGTACGACAGCCTCGACCTGGACCTGCCCGCTCCCGCCTCGGCCGTGTCCAGGGTCGACGTGCTCGACGTGCGGTTCGACCGGTCGTCGGTGCAGCAGTTTCTCGGGGCGTTCACCGCTGCCCGGGTCACCTATGGCGGCCTGCTCATGTTGGGCGCGTTCGGCAGCCTGCTCGGCCTGACCCTGGCCGCCCCGGTGGGCGTACTCGGTGGGCTGACGGTCGGGCGCAAGCTGATCCGCGACGAGCGGCAGCGCCAGACCGAGCAGCGCCGCCAGACGGCTCGGCAGGAGCTGCGCCGGTACGTGGACGAGGTCGGCTTCGTGCTCGGCAAGGACTCGCGCGACGCGGTCCGGCGCACGCAGCGGTACCTGAGAGACGAATTCGCGGCGCGGGCCGGAGGTGCCGAACGGTCATCCGCGCAGGCGCTGGCCGCGGTCCGGCGGGCGGCGACCCTGCCGGCCGACGACCGCGCGCGGCGGGCCGCGGAGCTCGACGCGCGCTGGCGCGACCTCGACCAGGTGGCGGAGCGGTTCGTCGCGGTACCGGCCGGACGCCCGCGATGAACCCCGGGCTGACCGATCAGGTCGCGCTGCTGCTCAACAGGGCACAGCGCACGCTCGCCGAGCCGGCCGCCCGAGCCCTGCTGGCGCAGGCCGCCCAGCGGCTCGCCGAGCCACTCCGGGTCGCCATCGCGGGCAAGGTCAAGGCGGGCAAGTCCACCCTGCTCAACGCCATGGTCGGCGAGGAGCTCGCCCCCACCGACGCGGGCGAGTGCACGCGCATCGTCACCTGGTACCAGAACGGTCCCCGCTACCGGGCCACCGCGCACCTGCCCGACGGGCAGGCCGAGCAGCGGCCGTTCGACCGGGCCGACGGTGCGGTCCGCATCGTCCTCGGGCGGCCGGCGGACGAGATCGACCACCTCACCGTCGAGGTGCCGAGCCGGCGGCTGCGCCAGCACACCCTCATCGACACCCCCGGCCTCGCGTCCCTGTCGGCCGACGTGTCGCTGCGCACGATGACGTTCCTCGAAGCCGACTCCGAGCGTGCCGCCGAAACCGACGCGGTCGTCTACCTGCTGCGCCACATGCACAGCAGCGACCTGCGGTTCCTGGAGGCGTTCCACGGCGACGACCTCGTGCACGGCAGCCCGGTCAACGCCATCGGCGTCCTGTCGCGCGCCGACGAGATCGGGGCGTGCCGCCTCGACGCGATGGAAGCGGCCGACCGGGTCGCCTCCCGCTACCAGGGCGACGAGCGGCTGCGCCGCCTCTGCCCGGTGGTCGTACCGGTCGCCGGGCTGCTCGCCTCGGGCGCTGCGACCCTGCGAGAGGGCGAGTACGCGACGCTGGCGCGCGTGGCGGCGGCTCCGGAACGCGACGCCGTCGACCTGCTGTTGACGGCTGACCGGTTCACCTCCTCGTCCGTGGAGCGGCGGCGGGTCCTCGACCGTCTCGGCCTGTTCGGGGTACGGACGGGCGTGCGGCTGATCCGCGACGGCACGGTACGCAGCGCCGCCGACCTGTCCCGCGAGCTCACCGCCCGCAGCGGCCTCGACCGGCTCCGCGACACGCTGGCCGCCCAGTTCGTCGGCCGCAGCCAGGTGCTGAAGGCCCGCTCGGCGCTCGCCGCCCTCGACACCGTGCTGCGCGGCCGCGCCGGTGACCGTGCCGCCTACGAACTGGCGGTCGCCGCCGAGCAGATCCGGGCGAGCGCGCACGAGTTCGTCGAGGTACGCCTGCTGCACCTGCTCCGGTCCGGACGGATGCCCGGCCGCGACGACCAGCAGGCCGAGATGGCGCGGCTGCTCGGCGGCGACGGCACCAGCCCTTCGGAAAGGCTGGGGTTGCCGGCAGACGCGCAGCCGTGGCAGTTGGCAGCGGAGGCCGAACGCGCGCTGCGCCGCTGGCAGCAGGTCGCCGAGCATCCGCTGACCGGCCGCGAGCTGGGCACGGCGGCGCGCGCGGTGGCGCGCACCTGCGAGGGCATCCTGACCACCCTCCCTACTTAGCCCCTCCCCACGCGGCCCTTCCCCACGCGCGCTGCACGCCCCATCCGCGCGCGCATATCCGCGCCCAGGCCAGCTCAGCGCGGCGTGTCGCCACGCCCGGCGCGCCGATCAAGGGCGAATGCACGTGGTTGGATCTCTTTCCGCGTGCGTTCGCCCTTGGTCGATGAAGATTGCCTTGATCGGCGGGCAGGGCTAGGCGGACCGGCAGCGAGGCGCGCCGCATCAAGCGCCGATCTGCCACACGCACGGCGACCAATCGGGGCGATCTTGATATGAGCCCTAACTCATCAAGATCTCGGGATCGGACGGCGCGGGGCGGGCTAGGCCGTCGGGGGCTGCAGCGCGTACACGCGGTTGCCGCCGGCGGCGTACAGCACCTTGTCGGCCAGCGTGATGCCGGCGACCGTCCCCTCGGTCGTGAACTGCCACAGCGGGGCTCCGCTCGCGGCCTCCAACGCGTACAGCATGCCGGCGCCGCTGCCGACGTACAGGACGCGGTCCGCGAGCGAGGGCGAGGCCGAAACCGGCTGGCCACCCTCGATCGTGTACCGCCAGCGCAGGCCGCCGTCAGCCGCGTTCACCGCGTAGACCAGACCGTCCGACGCCCCGAAGTAGACGGTGCCGGCGTCGGGGAGTGGTGCGGTGGTCACGGCGCCGGTCGCCGGGAACGTCCAGCGGACCTTGCCGCTCCCTGCGTCCAGCGCGTGTACGAGCCGCCCGGCGCTGCCGACGTACAGCAGGCCGCCCGCCACCACGGGAGCGGAGAGCCCGTCGCCGATCGAGGCCGACCAGCGGCGGCTGCCCGAGCCGGCGTCGACCGCGTACGCCCGGCCGTTGCCGCCGGATGCGAAGACGGTGTCGCCCGAGACGGCCGGAGTGGTGGTGACGGCCCCGCCCTCGCTGAACCGCCACCGCTGCTGACCGCTCAGCCGGAACGCGTACAGCCCGTCGGCGCCGCCGACATAGACAGCGTCAGCCGTGACCACGGGGGAGGACGTGGAACCGGACCCGGCCGGTACCCGCCAGCGTCGCGCACCGTCAGTCGCGCCGATCGCGTGGAGCATGCCGTCCTGGCTGGCGATGTAGACGACCCCGTCGCGCACCTGCGGCGACGCGTTGACCGGCGAGCCCGCGTCGTACCGCCAGCGGTCACGGCCGGTCGCCCGGTCGATCGCGTGGACCTTGCCGCCCTGATCGCCGACGTACACCGTGTCGCCGGCGACGGCCGGGCGGCCGCTGGCGGGGCTCCCCACGTCGTACGACCACAGGTGGGATGGCTTACCTGGTACGGCGGGAGCCGGGGCGGTGGTGCTGGTGGTGGTACCGCCGGTCGCGTCGTCGGTCGGCGGTTCGTCTCGCGGCCAGGCCAGTACCGCGACGGGTATCGCGATCAGGATGACCCCGACGAGGCCGGCGACCAGCCACAACCGCCTTCCGCGCAGGCCCGCCAACCGGCGCCCCAACGCTGCGAGTGGCGGCGGTCGGTCGGGGGTGGTGGAGGGCCGGGCTGTTCCCGGAAGGGCCGGCGTTGGTCCGGAGGGCGGCCGGGGTGGCGCCACCGCCCGGTTGACGTGTACCGGCGACGCGGTCGCCCCTCGCGGCGCCGCGACCGCACCCTCCCGCTCGGCTCCGGCGGAGCCCGGCCTTTGGTCAGCGGGCCGCGCGGCACCGGGCCGCCCGCCTCCAGACGGCGTTCCCGTGCCGCCCCTGCCCTCGCCGGAACCCGGCCCCGACGGCGTGCGGGCGGGTGCTGTTCCGGTGCCGCTCGGGGCGCCGGAGGTCGGCGTCGCCGCCCCGCGCCAGGTCGGAGGCACGGGCGGCCACGCGGGGGCGCCGGCCGCGGATGACGGCCCTGCTGGTGGCGCGGAAGCCGGCGTGGCGGGTGGTGCGGAAGCCGGCGTGGCGGGTGGTGCGGAAGACGGCCTTGCGGCTGGCGAGGAGGGCTGCCTGGTGGGTGGCGGGGTGGCTGGCCAGGCGGAGGCGTCGGCCGCGGAGGCGGGCCTGGCAGGCGGTGCGGAAGCGGGTTGCGGGGGTGTGGTGCCGCGGGAGTCGGGGTGGGCGGCCGGTGGCGTCCGGCCGGAGCTGGGTTGGGATGGCGGCGTGGCGGGTGGTGAGCTGGTAGCCATCGCGTCGGCTGGCGCGGCGTCGGTCGCGGCGGGCAGGAGGCTGGTGCTGTCGGGGTCGGTGGCGGGCGGCAGTTGGGTGGTGCTGTCCGGGTCGGAGCTGAAGGGCGCTGCCTGATCCGCGCCCGGCGCGGAGGCCGGCGGGTCAGGCGCACCGCCCCTGCCCGCGCCGCTCGCGCCGCGCGCAGCGGCCGCGCCGCCCGCAAAGGCGCCACCCTCAGCGCCCGCAAAAGCGCCGCCCGCGCCGCCCTCAGCGCCCGCAAAAGCGCCGCCCGCGCCGCCCTCAGCGCCTGCGCCGCCTGCGAAAGCGCCGCCCGTGCCGCCTGCGACGGTGGCGCGTCCGGGGACGTCGGGGCGGGGGACGGGACCGTAGGCGGGGGTGGCGCGGGAGGCTGCTGCTCGACCTGCGGGTCCGGTGGCTGCGGGCCGGACGGGTGGGGGCGCCGCCGCGCCACCCCGGCCAGGCGCGCCACCCCCGCCGCCCGCGCCAGCCGGGCCATCCGCGACGCCCGCGCCACCGGCGCTGGCCGACGGGGTGAAGGCGGGGCGGGCTGGGGCGGCGCCCAGCGCCAGCGGGCCCGTGGTCGCGGCCGCGCCCATCGCGACGCTGTGCTCGGGGTGCGGGTCGAGGGTCACGGGGCGGCCGAATTCTGCGTCCAGGAGCTGGCTGACCAGCGGTATCCGGGATGAGCCGCCGGCCAGTACGACGGAGCGCAGGTCGCTGGGGGACACGCCGGCCGCTCGTAGGGCTCGCGCTGTCGCGGTGACCGTCTCGGCGAGCGCGGGCCCGATCATCGCCTCGAACTCGGAGCGGTTCAGGCGTACCCGGGTGTGCAGGCCCGGCAGCGCGACCGGGATCATCACCTCGGTGTCGAAGCTCAGCGACTCCTTCGCCTCGGTGCAGTCGCGCCGGAGGCGGGCGAGAGCGGTGGTGACCAGTTCGTCGTCGGGGTCGAGGGTCTGAGCGGAGTCGCCGATCGTGGCCAGTACGTGCGCGAACACCGCCTCGTCGAAGTCGATCCCGCCCAGTTGCTCGATCCCCTCGGACCTGCCGAGCAGTTCGAAACCGGTCGCGGTGCGGCGGAGGACGGCGGCGTCGAAGGTGCCGCCGCCGAGGTCGTATACCGCCACGGTCTCGCCGGGCCGGACGCGTTCGGTGGTCGCGTAGTGGATCGCCGCGGCTTCCGGCTCGGGCAGGAAGCGGACGTTGGCGATGTCGGCGAGCCAGATCGCCTGGTCGAGCAGTTCACGCTTGAACGGGCCCCAGTTCGCCGGGTGGGTGACGGTGATCGCCGAGGGCGGCTCGTCGTACTGGCTCCGCGCGATGTCGTACACCCGGCGCAGGAGTTTGGCCATGAGCGCGTGAGCGGGGTACGGCGAGCCGCCGACCAGTAGCGGCACGGGGTCGCCGAGGCGGCGCTTGAACTCGCGGGCGAGCCGTTCGGGCTCGGCCGCGCCGCGGCGTTCGGCGGCGTCGCCGACGAGCACGGCGCTGTCGGTCACGAAGACGAGCGAGGGGATCTCGGGGCGCCGGTTGCCGAGGCGGATCAGCTCGACCCGGCCACCGACCAGCACCGCCGCCGCCGTGTGCGTCGTGCCAAGGTCGACCCCGAGTCCGTAGCCGCTCACTGTGCCTCCACGTTCGCTCGGTCGGGCGGCGCCAGAGGGCGGCGCCTGGCCCGCGTGCCGCGCAGCGACTTCGTCGGCGCGTCGCGCGATCCAGGCGCCGCCGCGCCACCTCCCTCGCTCACTGTGCCTCCACGTTCGCTCGGTCGGGCGGCGCTAGAGGGCGGCGCCTGGCCCGCGAGCCGCGCGGCGACTTCGTCGGCGCGTCGCGCGATCCAGACGCCGCCGCGCCACCTCCCTCGCTCACTGTGCCTCCACGTTCGCTCGGTCGGGCGGCGCCAGAGGGCGGCGCCTGGCCCGCGAGCCGCGCGATCCAGGCGCCGCCGAACGCGAGCTCATCGGACCACCTGGCAGCGGGGGGCGAGGGTGCGGTTGCGGTCGCAGTACGCCTGGGCGTCTTCGGGGCTGGCGAAGCCGTCCTGGAGCAGGACGAGCAGGCCGCCGGGACCGTCGGCCAGGTCGGGGGAGCGGGTGCTGTCGACCAGTCGCACCGGTACGCCGGCCGCGGTGAGGCGGCCGAGTGCGGCGTCGGCGTCCGTGGGGCCGGTGCCGGTGCGCTGGAAGACCTCGACCATCGCGTACGGGGTGCTCACGCGCACCTCGGTCGAGCCCTGGGCGTCGGCGGCCGATTGCGGTGGTGACGACGTGCGGTCGGCGATCCGCTCCCAGCCACCGAAGGCGAGCGCGCCCGCGGCGATCGCCACGAGCAGCGCGGTCACGACGAAGGCGGTCGCCTTGCCGATACGCGGCGGCGACTGGCCGTTCTCCTCGACGGTGACCAGCGGTTCCAGGTCGCCAACGGCCTTGCAGGACACGCTCACCACGTACGGGATGGAACCGCCCATGAACAGCGAGGGCGGGCGGACCTCGACGTGTGCGGCGGCCGAGCCGCCCTTGGCCAGGTCGACGGTGTCGGGGTTGATCCGCACCCGGCCGCCGGGCGGGTGCACCTGGGCGGCGATGGTGACGGCGAGCCGCTCGCCGGGGTTGCGCACGGTGAGCGTGAAATGGGCCGGCGGCCCCGGGTCGGTGCGGAACAGGCTGGCGGCGAGGCGTGCCGGCGCGGCGACGCTGACCAGCCCGGTGGCCCGGCCGAGCAGCGTCCCGGTGTCGGAGTCGTCGGCCCGGACGGTGAACGGGAGCAGCCCGGCCGTGGGCGCGGCGGTCGCGGGTGGCTGGACGGCGATCTCGACGGTCTCGGTGCCCCCGGCCGGTAACCACACGGTCGGCGGCTCGCCGTGCGCCCACGCACCGGCCCGGCTCGCGGCGATCGAGAGCCGGACCCGCAGGTCGCGGTCGGCGAGGCTGGTCAGTTCGACGGTGACGGTGCCGGTGGCGCCGGGGGTCAGCGCGACCGGCTGCGGCGGTATCCGGATCTCCACATCCATGGTCCCGCCCTCACGTCAGCGGATCGGCGGACGGTGACACCGGGGAGAACGGGTCGCCGCTGCGCAGCGGGGTGACCGCGTTGCTGAGCGGGTCCGCGCCGGCCTGGCGTTCGAGCGCGTCGACGTATCCGTCGGCGTCGCTGTCGACCTGGTTCGGGTCGAGGCCGAGCGCGATCTCCAGCGCGTCGTCGAGCCCGTCGGCGTCGGTGTCGCGCCAGTCCGCGGGGAGGCTGCCGTCGAGGTGACCGTCGGAGTCGCTGTCGGGCGAGGTGGGGTCGAGCCCTCTGGCCAGCTCGAACGCGTCGTCGAGCCGGTCGCCGTCGGTGTCCGCCTTGCTGGGGTCGGTGCGGCTGGTGGCGATCTCGTAGCCGTCGGCGAGGTTGTCGCCGTCGGAGTCGGCGGCGAGTGGGTTGAGGCCGCGCCGCTGCTCCATGGCGTCGGTGAGGCCGTCGCGGTCGGTGTCGGGGCCACCCATCTCCGGCGGTGCCGGCGCCGTGAGCGGCGCGAACGCGGGCACCGGCGAGGAAGCGGGTGCCAGCGGTGTCGCGGTGCCGTCCGAAATGCCGGGGATGACCGCCGCGAACTCGAAGCGCTTGCCGACCTCGAACTCGCCGACGCCGTACGCGCTGCCCCGCGCCTCGATCGTCTTGCCGTCGCCGAGGCTGATCGCGACGTGCGCACCGGGTGTGCGGCCGTCGCCGGGCCGGGGCTCGCGGTCGAAGGAGAAGAGCAGGGCGCCGGGCGTGTTTCTGGCCTCCTCGACGGGGATGAGCATGCCGCGCTCCTTGAGGTGCAGGTACTGCGCGGTCGCACCGTCGGGGATCTTGACGCCGGCCTGGTGGGCGGCCCACTGGGTCAGCTCGGAGCAGTCGAACGTGTCCGGGTTGCTGTCGTCGAGCTTGGTCTCGGCGCCGAAGACGTACGTGTCGCCGGCCTGGGCGCGGGCGACCTCGAGGAAGCGGTCCAGCGCGTCCGAGGAAGAGGAAGAAGATCCGTTGGAGGGGCCGGGCGAAGAGGAACCGGAAGGGCCGGCTGGCACTTCGGGGCCGTCGTAGCCGGCGGTACCCGTCCAGACGCCCCGCCCCGGCCCGTCGCCGAACGAGATCGCCGCGTCCTGCGCCTGCTGTTTGAACTGCAGGTAGCGGGCGCTCATGCCGCCATGGGTGACGGTCCACGGCGTGATGTCGGCGCCCTGCCGCGACACCGCGAACGCCGCCTTCGCGTTCTGCGCGGGATCGAAGAGGTCGAGGTCGCGGGCCAGGCCGGGGTGCGCCCGGGCGTTGATCTGCCACAGCCCGCGCGAGTCTTCACCGACCGGATTGTGCGCTCGGCTGTTGCCGTCGGACTCGGCCAGCGCGATCGCGGTCATGGTGGCCGCCTCGTCCGGCGAAAAGCCCGCCTGGCGCGCGAAACTGTAGATTTGTTCCGCCGAGAACCTAGGCATGGGATCGACGATAATTGGCCGGCTCAACATGTTGCCCTTTTGGGCAACTCTTTGGGCAAGAGCAAACCGCTTTGCCTTCCAGAACGAATCCGCTGCGACAGGAAAGCGACAGAATCCGCTCTGGTACGCCGTTGTCGGTCATGAATTGGTCGGCGCATGATGTTACCGGGGAGGACCGATCAACTACCGGGGGTGGCCAGTGCAGGCACAGGCGGCACCTTCGGTGTGGATCGACGACGGTCACGCGATCGTGCGGCGCGGCATGTCCGCCTGCCTCCAGCAGGCAGGGTTCGTGGTGCGTGGCGAGAGCATGGGGTTGGCGCCCACACCGGTGATGACCGGGCTCGATGTACTGATCTTCGAGTCCGAGCCTGGCGCGCTGCGCCGGGCGGTAAGGCTCGCGGCCGGCCGGCCCACCCGGCTGGTCGCCACGATCCGCACGGTCAGCGAGCAGCACGTCCGCGAAATCGTCGACGCGGGCGTCGGCTCGGTGCTGCCGCACGACACACTGACCCCGGAGACGCTGGTCACCAGCCTGCGCGCGGTTGTCGCCGGCAACGTGTCGCTCCCCGGAGACATGCTCGTCAAGCTGCTCGCGCATGTACGGCAGCACTCCCAACTCCGCCCGACCGAGCTCAACACGCGGGAGCGTTCCGTCCTCCGGCTGCTCGCCGACGGCATGGACACCCGCGGCATCGCGGAAGATCTCTGCTTCTCCGAGCGCACCGTCAAGAACGTCGTCCACGACCTGCTCACCAAGTTGAACTGCCGGACCCGAGCGCAGGCGGTCGCCCTCGCCACGCGCGAGGGTGTCATCTAGCCCATGGCGAGCGTCCCGGAGCCCTGGACCGTCCTCGCGGACGTGCTGCTCCAGCGCGAGGCGCTGGTCTGCCGGCTCGCCGAGGGCCGGCCGCCACGCGACTTCGCGGGCCTGTTCGTCGGGCAGGAGGATCTCGATCGCATCCTCGCCACGCTGCCGGGCCTCGACGGCCCGGCGGTGGAGCGGGTGGCGGCGGTCCGCGACCAGGTGCGGTCCGATGTAGACAGAGCGCGCAAGAACCTTGAAGAATCTCTGGAGGGTGGGTCACGGTTCGCGGTCCTGGCGCGGTCCGCCGCTCTCGCGTTCGCGGAGGCAGAGGTACTGGCGGTCGTCGCCGCCGTCGAGTTGGCGCCCGCCCGGCAGCGGCTGGTGGCATACGTCCAGGATTCGGTACAGCTGCCGCAGGTAACCCTCGCCACGCTCGACCGGATCGGGGCCGTCGAGGGGGTGGCCCCGGACTCCCGCCTGCGCCGCGCGGAGCTTGTCGACGTCGGCACCACCGGTCCGTGGGCGACCCGCACCTGTACCTTGCCGGCGCGGGTCGCCTGGCACCTGACCGGAGACGCGTCGGCCGACCCCGACCTGCCGGCTGGCACCGCCAGGGCGTTGGCCGAGCAGGGTGAGCCGCCGGAGCGCGGGCTGTTGCTGGTCAACGGGGGTGATCGGGAGAGCCGGCTGCGGGCCGTCGACGACCGGTGGCCAGAGCGTGGGCGGCTGCTGTGTCCGGTACCCGGAAATCGCGCGGAGTGGGCGGCGACGGTGCGCGAGGCGACGCTCGGTGGTCTCGTGGTGGTTCTTGATCTGGCCGCGCCGCTCGACGCGACCGGGCGCGACGCGATCGCGCGCGCCGACCACCTGGCGTGGGTGCTGTCGTCGCAGCCCGAGCTGCCGCTGGAGTCGGTACCGCCGGTGCCGTGGCGCGAGGTGCGGGTGGCCACCGGCGAAGCCGATGCCGACGACTGGTGGCGGGCGCTCGGGCGCGAGCCGGACCCCGGGTACCGGCTGGACCGCGAGCAGTTGCGCCTGGTGGCCGCCGCGGCAGCCGCCGGAGAAGGTGATCTCGCACCGGCTGTGCGCAGGCTGGCCGGCGGTCACCTCGACGGGGTGGCCGTGCGGATCCGCCCGAGGCGCACCTGGGAAGACTTGATCGTCCCGCCCGACGACGCGCGCCAGCTGCGCGAGCTGGCGGCCCGGCACCGCCGCCGCGACGTGGTGTACCGGCAGTGGCGCTTCCCGCCGGTGCCGTCGACCGGCACCGTGGCGCTGTTCGCCGGCCCGTCCGGCACCGGCAAGACCCTGGCCGCCGAGGTGGTCGCCGGCGAGCTGGGCCTTGATCTGTACAAAGTGGACCTGTCGGCGGTCGTCAGTAAATACATCGGCGAGACCGAGAAGAACCTGGAGCGCATCTTCGGCGCCGCCGCGGCCGGCGACCTGGTGCTCTTCTTCGACGAGGCCGACGCGCTGTTCGGCAAGCGGTCCGAGGTGAGCGACGCGCACGACCGGTACGCCAACATTGAGGTGGCGTACCTGTTGCAGCGGCTGGAGACGTACGACGGCCTCGTGGTGCTCGCCACCAACCTGCAGCGCAACATCGACCAGGCGTTCCTGCGGCGCATCTCCACGGCGATCGACTTCACGCTGCCCGAGGAGGAGCAGCGGCGCGCGATCTGGTCCCGCTCGTTCCCGGCCAGCGCGCCGGTCGCCGAACTCGACATCGAGTTCCTCGCCCGGCAGTTCAAGATCTCGGGTGGCATCATCCGCAACGCCACACTGGGCGCGGCGTTCCTCGCCGCCGAAGACGGCTCACCGATCACGATGCGGCACGTCGCGCTGGCCCTGAAGCGCGAGTTCCAGAAGCTCGGCCGGCTGCGCACGGAGGTAGAGTTCGAGCGCTACTTCGAACTCGTGAATCGAGACGCCGATGCTGCACCTGCTCGATGAGTCGCTGGAGGCGTTCCTGCGTGCCGTCGTGCCGCTGCCGCCGCGCGATGTCGACATCGTGTTCGACGCCCCCGACGGCGACTGGGCAGCGAGCGTGTCCCGCCCCACGGTCAACCTGTACCTGTGGGACGTGCGGCCCAACCTCGCCGAGCGCGAGTGGGGCGAGGAGGTCGTCGCGGAGGAGAACGGCCGCAAGTTTCGCCGTGATCCACTGCCCAGAGTGGACTGTCGCTACCTGATCACCGCCTGGACCCGCGAGGTGCGCGACGAGCACTCGTTGCTGGGCGGCGTGCTGGCCGCGTTGCTGCTGCACCGGGTGATCGCGGTCGAGTACCTGCGCGGGCCGTTCGCCGACGTGCGGCCGCTGCCGACCGTGACGCTGCGCAGCGGCGACGGCAGTGAGAACTCCGACTTCTGGTCGGCGCTGGGCGGGCAGCTCAAGCCCGGTCTCGACGTGGTCGTGACGACCACAGTGGACGCCGCGGTGCTGACCAAGATGGGCCCGCCCGTCCAGGAGGTCCTGCCCACGGTCCACGGCTCCGCCATCCCGCCGGCGGCCGACTAGCTTATTTTTTGCTCATCGCTGCCGAGAACGTGGTGATCGCCAGGCGCTCGGTGTTGGCGTCGAGCACGCTGTCGACGCCGGCCGCCGGGCCCAGCTCCTTCACGTCGTTTTCGAACGTGGCCATGATGGCGTCCGCCTGCTCCATCGGGTTGCCGCTCTTCGCCGCGCTGGCGCCCATCTTCTTGATCGTGTTCTTCAGTAGGCCCTTGACGGTGGGAGTGCGGCGCAGCAGCGTCTGCACGCCGGGCAACTCGTCGAGCTTGGTCACGTCGAGCACGAGGTCGATGAGGAACATGTTGACCTCACCCTCGAACTTGATCGCCTCTTCGTGCACGTCGAGCGTGCGGCGGATGACCAGGCCGGAGTTGCTGATCACGGAGTAGGCGTCGCTCTTGGCGCCCTCGTCGCCCTCGGCGTGTGCCCGGATGAGCTGCGCCAACCCCTCGACCGCGGTGGTCATCGCGGAGTTGACCATGTTGACCCGGACCTCTTTGCCGCCCTCTTCGGCGACCGCGCCCACGCCGCCCTGGTCGATGACCTTGCTGCCGCCGACGCCTTCCCGGGAGATCAGCTGGATGAGGTCGCCCTGGTACTTCGTCACGAAGGTGCTGAGCTCTCCGCGCATCAGCCGCAGGTGGGTGCCGCTGCCGAACAGCCAGTTCGGCGACAGGTCGAGATCTTCGCCGAGGCCGTAGAGGGCCTTGAGAAACTCCATGATCTCGGCGCGCGTGGGCGCCCGCTTGACGTCGTTGTGGTAGTCGGGCCAGCCGAGCTGATGGTTCTTGCGGCCGATCATCCCCGGGTCGCAGGCGGCACGCAGGAACCCTTGCAGCGACTCGGTGTAGACCTCGTCGTTGTCGGCCTCGTCGAGTACGCCGCGCCACTCCGACTCGCTGCCGACCCACACCGTCGACTGGTGCCGGCCCCACCCCGGCACCGACCAGCCCTCAGAGCCCAGGTTTTCCCAGCGTCCGGCCGTCTCGGGCGTCAACTGCCCGTTGCGGTGCTGGACCACGTGCGCCAGCTCGTGCGCGATCAAGGCATCGCCCGTCGCGACGCCCGGCTTGAACCGGCCCCGGTCGAAGTAGATGTCGGTGCCGACCGTGACGGCGCGGGCGTCCAGCGACCGGGCGAGCGAGTGCGCCCCCTCCGAGTCGTGGACGCGCACGTCGTCGAAGCTCTCGCCGAACGAGCCCTCCATGCGCGTGCGGACCCCGTCGGGCAGGCGGTCGCCGTCGCGTGCCGCCGGCGCGTCGGCCCGCGGCGCGGACTCCGACCCGCGCAGGGCCTGTCCAGCCATGTCGTGGGCGGCCCGCTCGGTCGCGTCGCTGGCTATGCCGGTGCGTTCCGCCCAACGGGCCGCGACCTGGTTGCCCACCGCCGCCTCGCCCAGCACGATCGGGCCGGCGTCGGCGTGCTCACCGGACGCCCACCGCGCGATGGCGGCGCTGCCTACGGCGGTCAACGCCGCCCGTACGTCGTCGGGTGCCGGTGCCGGCGGCTTCTCGGACTCTTGCGCCACGTTGGATCGCAGGCGCGCTCGTCGTGGTGCGGCCATGGCGCCAGCCTACGAAGAGCACCCCATGGTCGACTCGCCCAAAGGTGCAGACTTGCGGCCCTTGCCCGTGACGCTCTTCCCGGGGGCGGCTGTCTGGGCGCAGACTCGGCTCAATGTCGAACGCGCACGAGGTCGACGGACGGGTGGGCGCCCACCACGACGCCGCACCCGAGCGCGAGCGTGCCACGACAGCCGATCGGCCGCACCTGCCGGAACCGGCTTTGCCCGGCCCGCTGCGGCTCGCCGCGGGCGCGCTGAGCAACGCCTCGATGGCCCGGCTGCTTCAGCCCAAGCTGGCCGTCGGCCCGCCCGGTGACGAGTACGAGCGGGAAGCGGATCGCATGGCCGATCGCGTCGCCGGCCCCGTCGAGCCCGCGCGTTCGCCCGCCGCCACGAGCCCGTCGGGAAGCGGCGGCCGTCCTCTCGACCCGGCCACGCGGGGGCACATGGAGGACCACCTCGGCGGCGACCTGTCCGCGGTGCGGGTGCACACCGAGAGCCCGGCACCCGCGAGGCTCGGCGCGGTCGCGTTTACCGTGGGCACCGACGTCGTGTTCGCGCCGGGCCGGTACCAGCCGGCGACCGCGCCGGGCGTACGGCTGCTCGCACACGAGCTCGCCCACGTGGTCCAGCAGGCCGGCGCCGGCCCGCGCGTGCAGCGCCAGCCGGCCGGCGGCACTGTAACGTCCACAGAGGACGCTGGTGTACCGGCAGCGGCGGCGCCGATCGAGGTCGCCGGTGTCGTCGTACCGCCCGACGAGGCCGGCCGGCGAGCGCTGCTGCTCCAGCTGGTCACCCAGGGCGGGCTGCACGGCGCGCAGTTCCTGTCGGCGGCGCTGGCACAGGAGGCCGACCGGATCGACGGGGAGATCGCGCGGGAGCGCGCCATCGAGCGCCAGGTGGCCGAGCAGGGGCCGCTGCCCGGCGGCGTGCCGTGGAACGAGGACATGTTCGCGGAGCGCGCGGCGGCCGCGACACAGGCCCGCGAGGCGCGCAGCAGCCTGGAAGGAATGGTCCAGCGGCTGCACGCCGATTTCGAGGCGTTCCGGCGGCTGGTACTGGCCGCCACCGCTGTTCGCCTCGAAGGCAACCGGGCCGCGCTGGTCGAGTGGAGCACGTACCTTCACCAGCAGCTCAGCCCCGAAGAGCTGCGCCGGCAGGTGCTCGCCGAGCAGGAACGCGCACTGATCAGGCGCGCCGCGACCGGCCCGCGCCCGTCGATCCAGTTGGACGCGGCGGAGCGGCGGTCACGGTCGCACAGCGCGGCCATCCGGCGGGTCGAGGGCCGCGTCGCGCGCAACGAGATCGGTGGCGGTTGCCAGTACTGCCACGAGATCCAGGGCGCGATCAACTTCGAGTACTCCCACCCGGACCTGTCCGGCGCGACCCCGAGCCCGCTGGAGACGCTGCAGGAAGCGGCCGAGGCGGAATCCGGCGCACCCACGCCACCGCCCGGGTTCCAGCCCGACACGCCAGCGCCCGACGTCGGCGGCCAGCCGCTCGGCGCGTACCCAGGAGTCAGCGCGGAGGCCGCAGCGCTCGAACAGATCCGTCCCGTGCTGCGCCAGCTCGGCGAGGAGGGCTTCAAGGTCCTGCCCGCAGACCTCATCAACTCCCGCGTGTCCGACGCCGAACTGCTCGCCCGGATCGACACCGCGATCGAGACCCGGCGCGCGAACTTCGCCGAGCTGGCGGCCCGCACCCGCGAACCGGGGTTCGACTACACGATCCCGCGCCCGGTGCTGCGCGAGCTGCTGCCGCTCGCGCCGCCGGACGTGCAGGCCGTCGTGCGGCACGACCTTGAGCGGGCCGCGTCGGACGCCGAGGCGGAGGCCGTCCTCATCGGGCTCGCCACCATCGCCGCGCTGCTGCTGACGATCTTCCCGCCCACGGCGCCCATCGGTATCGCGCTCGACATCGGGCTGGCCGGCTACGGCATCGTCACAGGGCTGGAGCAGTACGAGCAGGGTCAGGTGCTCAGCCTCGGCATCGGCTCGACGGTGCTCGACGCGCAGCAGCAGGAGGCCGCGCACGGGCTCATCGCGATGGGCGCGCTCAACATCGTGCTCAGCGTCGTCGGGATCACCGCGGCGGGGCTCGGCACCGTCCGGCTGATCCGCTCCGGCACGGGCGCGAACGCCGTACTGGAAGCCGTCGAGGCGGAAGCGGGCGCCACCCGGATCACGGTGACCGAGCTCAACACCAGTACGCCCCGGGTGAGCGTCGCGCACGCCGAGGGCGTGACCGAGGGCACGCTAGCCGAGTTCGGCCGCACCGCCAACGCCCGCCTCTCGCCGAGCCGCGAGCTGGCCGACGACTTCCTCCGGCGGGTCGAGAGCCACGGACTGTCCAGAGAGGACGCCCTGTACATGCTCGGTCTGCGCAACGAAGACGAGCTGTACGCCCTCGCCGCCGGCGCGCGCACCGACACCGAGCTGCAGGCCCTCCTGTCGAGGCGTGCGGACGCGACGGGCGTGAGCTCCCGGGCCGACCTCAGCGAGCAGGGCCGGGCGTCCTCGTCCGCCGTCGACGAGGCGCCGGCTTCGGGTCCCGAGGAGCCGGGCCGCATGCCTGAGCTCGAGTCGCGCGAGCCCGTGGAGAGCTGGGCCGAGCGCGTGATGCGCGGCAACGACTTCAACGCCGCGCAGCGAGGCGTGTACGCCGCCGAAGAGTTGCGCCTGGCGAACGGCATGATCGTCGACGGGTACACCCCGGGGCAGGCGATCGTCTCGCGCAAGGAGACGCAGCTCGCCAGCATCCGGCCGGAGCGGGTCGAGGAGTACGTCAACGAGTTCCTCGACAAGTACGGGCCCGGCAACCTCATCGCCGACACGCCACGAAACCGCCAGCTCTACGGCAACCTCGTCGGCCAGCGCCTCCAAGGTCCGATGGTCCTCGAAGTGCCGATCCAGAGCGCCCCGATCCCGCAGGAGCTGGGCACCTGGGCCCGCCGCCTGGGTATCACGATTCGCGACCAGGCCGGCACCGTCTACAACTGAGTCTCGATCGAGCCACTGTGGAGGGTGCCGGTCCAGGTTGCCCCGTCGGGCGGGACCTCGTAGGAGGCGGTCACGCGATAGGTGCCCGGCTCCAGTGCGACCTCGCCGTTGATCGGGCGGGCGGCCCATGCCACGAGATCGACGCGGTGTGCCAGCTCGCTGCCGGGCGGCAGCTCGACGGTGATCTCCGCGGAACGGTTGCGGTCGTCGAGAAACCGCAGCTGTACTGGCTCACTGTCGCCACGTGTCAGCGTGACCGTGAACCAGTCCAGGTGCGCCTCGTCCGGCGCCATCACGTGGCTCAGCACCGTCAGCGGGGCGTCGCCGGTGTTGCCCAAGTGCAGGGCGATCGACGCGCCGGTGCCGGCGATGCCGAGGCGGAGCCCGTCGACGGGCTCGCCCCACGAGAGCGCGGTCACCGCTCGAAGCTGACGTGGACGTCGTAGTCCGCGTCGTCCATCGTGGCTGAGTTCTGCAGCGGGGCGTACGGCGGATCCCAGGTCATCGAGACCAGCTTGTCATCGGCGTCCGGCCAGTCTTCGTCGAACACCTCGATCTTCACCTGCTGGGTCAGCGGGAGGTCGGTGGCGAACGCGCTCAGCGGCACCAGGAAATCGAAGCTGTCACCGTCGTTGAGCTTCTTCGTCGGGGTCACGTGCACCTTCGAGCCGGCCAGCCGGCAATACACGTGGTCGGCGCCCAACCAGTCTTCGGTGCTCTTCACCTTCACCGCCACTTTGACGTTTCGCCGCCCGAGCTCCCGATCGTAGGCCAGCTTCAGGAAGTTCTTGCGGACCTTGTCGGGCCCGTCGGCGAGCCCCGCCAGCTCGGTCTTGAGCCCGGCGAGCCGCAGCGCGAGGTCGACGGTGGGCAGGCCACCCGGGTCGTCGGTGACGTTGAACTGGAGCGGCGGCAACCCGAACGGCATCGGCACGACGACGGTCTGCTCCGACAGCGGCAGGTCGACGGTGTTGTACGCGGTGCCGGTGGCCGTATCGGTGAAGGTCGTCGAGTTCCACAGCCGGGCCGCGTCGGTGAACGCCGCGCTCGGCGGCCCCATGCGCACCACCCGCAGCGCCGTGGGGTCCAGCGTGACCTTGCCCTTGGCGTCGGACCGCCAGCCCCACTCGACCGATCCCATATACATGTTGGCGAGCGGCCCGTCGAGCGCGATCGCCGTCGTCTCGAACGCCTGCCGCCACTCCTGCCCGGGGAACTCGATGCCCCGCCGCGGCGTGTCCTTGAGGTTGCCGGCGGTCTCCACGAAGGTGCCGTCGGGGCGCTGCTTGCGGCTGGCGTGCGTGCCGAACCCCGCCGAGGGAGCCACGTCGCCCAGCGTCGCCGAGATGCTGCCGGGCGCGTTCTCGACGGCGTACAGCGGGTTGGTGTTGGGCACGGTGCTCCCGTCGCCCTGGTCGATCGCCCGCCCCCGGTCGCGCGAGCCAGCTGGCAGCGACAGGTCCTTGTTGCGGTCGCTGACGAAGCTCGGGTCGTCGACCGCGCCGCCCGCGCTTGTCGACCGGAGCGTGGTCACCGACTGGGTGAGGCCGATGTTGTCGGCGACGACCGGATCCTTCGGCGTGAACGTCACGTCGATCGTCGCGCCCACGACGCCGGGGCTCGACACCGTCGAGTAGCTCGCGGTGTCCCAGACGCCGCCGGCCGTCGCGACGGCGCGGTGGATCTCGCTGGTCGCGCCGCCGACCTCGGGCGCGGTCTCGCCACGGGCCACCGCCCCGCCCACCGCCTCCGCTGCCCGCTCGGCCGCGTCGCCCGGACTGCTCACACCCGTCGGCGCGGCGGTGCCGCCGCTCTGCTGCACCACGTGGGTCAACTCGTGGGCCACCAGCTGGCGAGACGGGGACGCGTCACGAAACACCACGTCGGAGCCGTGGGTCGCCGCGCTGGCGCCCAGCATCGCGAGCCCGTCGCGCGCCGGCGCGCCACCCAGGTGCGCCCGGACACCACCGAAGTCGGCGCCGAACGCCCGTTCCATCTCCGCGCGCATGGGCACGGGTCCGGCGGTACCCGATGTGGCCAGCGCGAAGGCCGCCGCCGCGTCGGGAGCCGCACCCACCGGACGGGTCGCGCTGTCGAGCATCCGCTGGACGGCGCGGTTGCCCGCGTACCGCTGGAGGGCCGCGATAAGCGGCACCGGCTCCTGGTTGGCGCCCTCGTCCGCGCGCCCGGCGGCCGACCGGGCGGAGTCACCGCGCGCGCGATGCCACATGCCTCGATGATGGCGCAGCCGAGCCCTTCTCCTCTATGCCTTCCGCGCGAGACTGCACCTTTGGCTGCACCGCTGAGCCTTACGGCGGGAGCCTCCTGGCGCGACGCTCGTATGCGTGACGCGGGTGTTGATGGGTGACTTCGGTGCGCTGCACCGGGCTGGCCTGGAGGACATCCTCCGCGTCGACGGCATCGAGCTCGTCGCGACGACTGCCGCCGACGTCATGGGCCGCCTCGTCGAGGTACTGCCGGACGTGGTGGTGCTCGATCTCGACCAGCGCGAGACCGCCGCGCTCGTGGCGCTTATCGTGCACCGGTTTCCGAAGGTCAAGGTGCTGGCCTGCTCGTCAGAGCAGCCCATGATGCGCGTCTACCCGCCGTTGCACTACGGCGAGTTCTATTCGACCGAGCTGGACCCCGCGCTGCTGACCAGCGCGGTGCAGGCCTGAAACAACGAGGGGGAGGGTAGCCGTGGCCGCGTCGTACGGGGCGCCTGGCGTCTACATCGAGGAGCAACCGAGCGGCTCGATGCCGATCGAAGGGGTGGGTACGGCGATCGCGGCGTTCGTCGGCTTCACCGAGAAGTACGACACCGAGCAGGGGGATCCAACCGACCCTGAGGGTGTCAAGCCACAGCTCGTCACGAGCTGGCCGCAGTACGAGCGCGTCTACGGGGGGTTCGTGCGGGGCGCGATGCTGCCGCACGCGGTGCGCGGATACTTCGAAAACGGTGGCAGCGCGTGCTACGTCGTGCGCGTACCCGGTGGGAACGGCGACAACGGCGACGGGCACGCGACGCTGCGCCTGCCCGCCGCGGGCCGCCCCGACGTCGAAAGCCTCAAGGTCTCGGCGCTCAACGCGGGCGCGCGGGTCGAGGTCGAGGTCGTGCCGCCGGCGGCGCCCGCGGAGGGCCAGGAGGGCAGCGACAACAAGCAGGAGTACACCCTGCGGGTGTACGAGGACGGCGCGCTCCGCGAGGAGATCGGCGGCCTGGCGTTCAGCGGCAAGAGCGCGCGCACCATCGAGCGCACGATCAACGAGCGCTCCAAGGTTCTCCGCGTCGAGGTGCAGCCCGTACAGGGTGTCGCGCTCGCCGAGCGGGTGCCGGCTCCCGGACGGTACACATTGGAGGCTCCGGCCCCTGATCCAGTCTCCGTGACGCCGGCCGACCTGGAGGGCTCGGTCGCCGACCGCACCGGATACCAGGGTCTGGCCATCGCCGACAACGTCACCATCGTCGCGATCCCCGACCTGGTCACCATCGCCACCAACCAAGACGGCAGCCTCGACGAAGATACGTACCTCGCGGTGCAGAAGCAGGTCGTCGACTGGTGCGAGGCAAGCCACACCCGGATGGCGGTACTGGACACGCCTCCCGGCCTCAACGCCACCCGTGCCCTGGAGTGGCGCAGCAAGCTCGCCCGCGACACGGCGTTCGGCGCGCTCTACTACCCGAACCTCGTCGTCACCAACCCGCTCGCGCGGCCCGGCGCCACCAACGGGGAACGGTTCATCACCGTCTCGCCCGTCGGGCACGTCGCCGGCGTGTGGGCCCGCACCGATGCCACCCGTGGCGTCTGGAAGGCACCGGCCAACGAGGCGCTGCGCGGCATCGCCCGGCTGGAAACCGACGTGACCAACGGCGAGCAGGACCTGCTGAACCCCGAGGGCGTCAACTGCATCCGGTCGTTCGGCAGCTACGGCACGAAGATCTGGGGCGCCCGCACGCTCGCCAAGACCGACCCGAGCTGGCGGTACGTCAACGTGCGGCGGCTCTTCAACTTCATCGAGGAGTCGATCCGGCGCGGTACCCAGTGGGCGGTGTTCGAGCCCAACGACTTCGACCTGTGGCAGCGGGTGAAGCGCAACATCAGCTCGTTCCTGCGCGGGCTGTGGATGCAGGGCGCGCTGGTCGGTGCCACCGCGGACCAGGCTTTCTATGTGCTGTGCGACGCGAGCAACAACCCACCGTCCTCAGTGGACGAGGGGCGGCTGGTCGTCGACGTCGGTATCGCGCCGGTCAAGCCGGCCGAGTTCGTCATCTTCCGGATCAGCCAGTGGCAGGGCGGCGGCTCTGCGAGCGAGGGATAGGGGTTCACGATGCCTGACCTGATGACCACTTTCAGCTTCGTGCTGGAGGTGGACGGCGTGGAGATGGCCAGCTTCCGCAAGTGCTCTGGTGTCGAGGCGGAGACCGAGACGATCGAGTACAAGGAAGCCACCAAGGACGGCAAGATGATCATCCGGAAGGTGCCGGGCGCGATGAAGTGGAGCGACATCACGCTGGAGCGCCGGATCGACGAGTCGAAGGCGCTGTGGGAATGGCGCCAGCAGGTCGAGGACGGCGTCATCGACGACGCCCGGCGCAACGGGTCGATCGTCATCAAGGACTCGACACACACCGAGGTCGCCCGCTGGTCCTTCGACATGGGCTGGCCGTCCAAGTGGACCGGCGCGGAGCTCGACGCCGGCAGCAACGAGATCGCCACGGAGAAGCTCACTATCACGCACGAAGGGCTGCGGCGGGAATGAGCCTGCGCACCGAGTACCCCTTCACCCTGCCGAAGGGTTACGTCGACGACCACGGCACGCTGCACCGCACCGGTGTCATGCGACTGGCGTGTGCGCGCGACGAGATCGAGCCGCTGCGTGATCCGCGGGTCAAGGAAAATGACGCGTACGCCACCGTCATCGTCCTGGCCCGCGTGGTCACCGAGCTCGGCACCGTCGCGCGCGTGTCGACGAAGACGATCGAGTCGCTGTTCGTCAGCGACTTCTCCTACCTGCAGGACCTGTACCGGATCATCAACTTCCAGGACCCCAGCATCCTGGAGGCGATGGAGCCAGGGACCCCTTTCCCGATGGAGTCGGCGGAGGTGGCCTAGGGCACTACTCGCACGACGAGCTGTGGCAGGAGATCGCCTACCTCGCGTACCACCTGCACTGGACCTTCGACAGCCTGCTCGACCTCGAGCACGGCGACCGGATCAGGCTGCTGCAAGAGGTCGGCGGGTTGAACGAACGCGCTTGGCAAGGAGTCCAGGGTGGCTAACGCGGCACGCACCATCGACCCACCGTTCGTGGGGAAGTTCAAGTTCGAGGTCGGCCCCAAGCCGATCGGCTACTTCACCGAGGTGTCGGGGCTCTCGGTCCAGATCGAGGTCGAGGATCTGGCCGAGGGCGGGCAGAACGCGTACACCCACAAGCTCATGGGGCGCATGAAGTGGCCCAACCTCATCTTCAAGCGTGGACTCACGGATACCAACGCGCTCTTCGACTGGCTGATGCAGTTCTCCGGCGAGGGATTCACCAAGGCGGGAAACAAGGTCACGCCGCTCGACGGCACCGTCAGCGTGCTCAACGCGGCCGGCGAACCGGTCCGCACCTGGTCGTTCTTCGACGCGCGACCGGTCCGGTGGAGCGGCCCCAAGCTTGCCGCCTCGTCGCGGGAGCTGGCGGTCGAGGAGTTGGAGGTGTGCCACTGTGGCTTCCGTTCCAACGCCTGACCCGCTCGCGCGACGGCTGCGCCTGCGCCTTCGCCGCACGATCGGCACGGTCACCCGCCTGCTGCGCCGCCGCACCCTGGCGGCGCAGCACAGTCCACTCGCCCAGTCGCCCCTACCGGGCCAGGCCGCTCACGTCGTCGGCGCGCTGGCGGTCCGTCCACCATTGATGCTCACCGCGCATCGTCCCGCGCTTGGAGGCGCCGGGGCGATCGGCGCCACCGCGGCCGCGGCGCGAGCCGTGCGCCTATTGCCGCCCGCGGGACCCGCGATCGGCGCGGGCATCGCGGGCCACCAACCCATGCGACCACCGCCGATGGCCGGCGCCCGCGGCGCGGCTTCCGCAGGCGCGGCTTCTTCCAGCGCCGTCCTCGGCGGCGGCGCTCGTGGCAGCGGTGCGGTCGGTGGCGGCGCTCTCGCCGGCGGCGCTGTTCGGGGCGGTGGCGCCCTTGGCGGCCGCGCCCTTGCGGGTGGCGCGGTTCGCGGCGGTGGCGCCCTTGGCGGCCGCGCCTCTGCGGGTGGCGCGGCTCGCGGCGGCCGCGCCCTTGCGGGTGGCGCGGCTGGCGGCGGTGGTGGTTCGGTAGGTGGGCGGCGGGTCGGGGGTGGGGTGCCTGGTGGCGCCGCGCTCGGGCGCGGCGGCGCGGCGGCTGGCGGAGATCTTGAACGTTCGTTGTCGCCAGGGCAGCAACAAGTGTTCAAGATTGCGACCGGCACGCCGCTCGCGACGCGTCAAGCGAGTGTGGCGGCGTTCCGGCCGCCACAAGGTGCCGGCGATCTGCCGGTGCTCGGCGGGGCCCTGCTGCCGCCGGGTACCACGCCCGACCCGACAGGTGCCGTCCAGATGAGCCCGCCCCGACCAGCGAGCGCCATCCGGTCCGAGACACCGTCGCGGCCCAGGCCAGCGCCGGCGGCTGACCGCGCGGGTTCCGGCCACCGCGAGGCCACCAGCCAGCAGCGTGCGGCGGCCGGCTTGCCTGGCACTGCGGCCCGATCGGCGTCGCTCGCCGGCCTCCATGCGCAGCGCCCCACCGGAGCGCGACCCGCGGCACGGCCGGCCTCCGGCTCGGCATCCCGGTCCGCGAGCGCGCCACTGACCCGGTCCGCGACCGCGCCACTGACCCGGTCCGCGACCGCGCCACTGACCCGGTCCGCGACCGCGCCGCCGACCCGGTCCGCGAGCGCGACGTCCGCACCCACGAGCGCCGAGCCGTCCGCCGGCTTCGGAGGCTCGCGTCGAGGTATCGCACTTCCGCGCCAGGGGGCGGGTCAAGACAGACACTCGGCGGGTAGCGCCGGGCCTGCGGGCGTGGCCGGCCAGATGCCGCTCGGCCGATCGGCGAGCCTGTCCTGGTCCGCGAGCGTGGCGGGGGACGCCGCGGTCCGGCCGGGGGCCGCCACCTGGCTCGCACCGGCCAGCCGCTCCGTCGCACCGGCTGCCGGGCTCGCATCAGGCGGCCGCTCCATCGCGCCAGCCGCTTGGCTCGCATCGGGCGGCGGTTCGATCGCGCGAGCTGCGGCCGAGAGCGCGCCGGGCCCGTCTGCTACCGGTGGCGCCCCGGTCCGGCTCGGACCGGCGTCGCGGGGCGGCGGCTTGCCCCGAACACCGGCCGGCGGCGGAGCCACGGCCGGACTGGGCTCGCTCGCCGGAATCGGCGGCCTGGCAGCCCACCTGGCGCGGCGCGCCGCCTCCGCAGACCCACGCGTGCCGGGAGACGACCCCCGCGTCCCGGGAGGCGACCCGCGCGTGCCGGGAGGCGACCCGGCTGGCTCGGGTGCGTGGGGCGGCAGCTCGGGTGCGCTGGGTGGCTGGGGTGGCCTGGCGCGCGGCGGCGGCCGGGTCGGCCTGGGTGCGCGCGGCGGTGGCCTGGGTGCGCTGGACGGTGGCCCGGCGGGTCGCGGGGCTGGGTTTGGCAGCGGGCTGGCTGGTGAGCTTGGCGTGCGCGGTGGTCTGGGAGTGACGGCCGCGCGTGGTGGCGCGGCGAGCCTTGGTGGTGCGCTGGCTGGGCGCGGTGGCGTCGCTGGGCGCGACGGGGCGGCGGTGCGCGGTGCGGTAGCTGGGGCGGCGGTGCGCGGTGCGGTAGCTGGGGTGGCGGGGCGCGGTGAGTTGGCTGGGCGCGGTGGCGTCGCGGGGCGCGATGGGGCGGCGGTGCGCGGTGCGGTAGCTGGGGTCGGGGGGATGGCCAGGCGCGGGGACGGGGCTGGGCGCGGTGTCATGGCAGGGCCGGCGGCGGCCGGGACCGGCCGGCAGGGCAGCGCGCGCGACGCTGGCGGGGGCACGGGGGCCGCGAGCCCGCCGATCCTGCGGCGTGCCACCTCGCCCTCGGTGGAGCAGTCCGCGGACGTCGTGGGTGGGTTGCCGGTGGCGGGCGGCAAGGGCGAGACCCTGTCGCCGCAGCGGCGGTGGGAGGCGGCGGTGGCGGCGCGCCCGCTGGAGGCGCCGCAGGCGTTGCCGGCACGGTTCCACGCGCTCGCGTCGGCTGTCACCGGTACGGCGCTGCCGCCCCGATACACCACTGGGCCGGCGACGCGGCACGCTCTCGCGTCGGCGGGTGCGCTCGGCGCGACCACCGGTTCGGTCGTACACCTGCCGGCGCCACCGGCGCGCGTACCCGCATCGGTGCTCGCGCACGAGTTGTCGCACGCGCGGCAGCCCGTACGCCGGCCGCGGTTCCTGCTCGCCTCGATGTCCGGCGCGATCGATGACGACGAACGCGGCGCGCTCGCCGCCGGCCGCGGCCTTCTGACCAACGGAGCGAACGGCGGCGGCCTTCTCGGAAATGGAGCGAACGGCACGCACGGCGCCTCGGGCCCGGAGACCGGTGCCGGCCTGGTCGATCGGCTGCCGGTCGGCGGTGGCGTCGGCGCCGTGGGTGCCGTGACCGAGGTGGCCACGCGCGCGGCCCGGGCGGCGGTCATCGAGGCTGGCGCCTCGCCCTTCGGCGGCGCCGGAACAGGCGGCCCGGGACTGGACGGCATGGGACCGGGCGCGATGGGACCGGGCGGGATGGGACTGGGCGCCATGGGACCGGGCGGCGCGGGGTTCGGTGCCCCGGCCGGCGGCTTCTCCGGAGGTGGCGGCAGCGGCGCGCCGGCAAGCCCGCCCGACGGCAGGACGAGCGGCAGCACGGGCGGCGGGACAGCGACGAGCGGCGTAGACGCGGAGACGGCAAGCGGCGCCGCGGCCGCAGGGACGAGCGGCGGGAACGCGGGGGTCGACATGGACATGGTCGTGGAAGCGGTGGAGGAGCGGCTGTTGCGCGAGATCGAGCGCCGCGGCGGCCGGTGGGCGGGGGTGTTCTAGAGATGGCTGGACCCGACGAGGTCGCCGGACCCGCGAAGGCGCGCCTGCGCATCGAGGGCGGCGGCGAGATCATCTGTCTGTTCAACCCGGCGGAGTTGACGATCACTAAGTCGAACACGTGGAACGCCGCGGAAGGCAAGGGACGCAACGCTCCCGAGCTGCGCTTCCAGGCGGGCCAGCCGGGCACCATCGCGTTGAGTCTCACGCTCGACACGACCGACGAGGGCACCGACGTCACGAAGCACACGACGAAGCTGCTCGACCTGCTCAAGGTGAACCCCGCGCTGCCGGGCTCGGATACCAGTCGCAACAAGGCGCGCCCGCCGTGGGTCGAGTTCCACTGGGGCACGCTGCACTCGTTCAAGGCCATTGTGGAGCGACTGCAGATCAAGTACACGTACTTCGCCAGCAGCGGCATGCCGTTGCGCGCCAAGGCCGATCTGAGCCTCAAGCAGTGGATGGACGACGGCCTGCTGCCGTTGCAGAACCCGACATCCCATACGCCGACCCTGCACACCATGCACCGCGTCGTACAGGGCGAGACGCTCGATCGGATCGCCGCCGTGCACTACGCGGACTCGACCCGGTGGCGACTCATCGCCGAAGCCAACTCGGTGGTGGACCCGCTCGCCGTGCGGGCCGGCTCGCTGCTGGTGATTCCCGAGCTTCCGGTGCGTCGCCGTGGCTGAGCAGAAGCGCCTTGACGGTGTCGTGCTGACCGTGGACGGCCGGCCGCTCCCGCCTGACATGTACGCGAACCTGACGCTCGCGAGGGTCGAGGAGTCGGTCCAGTTGCCGGACTTCTTCGAGCTGCGCTTCGACGACCCACACTTCGAACTGTTCGATCGCGCGATGTTCGCCGTCGGTACCAGAATCGAGGTCGCATATCGCGCGGAGGGCGACCCGGTCGTGGTCACGGCCGGCGAGGTGACCGCGATGGCCGTGGAGCAAGGGGGTGCGGGCCGTCACGAGCTGGTGCTGACCGGGCTCGACCTGACTCACCGCCTCGCCCGCGTGCCGAAGTCGCGCAGCTTCCAGCGCGTGACCGACGCCGACATCGCTTCTCGCATCGCGGGCGAATACAGCCTCACGCCCGATGTGGACGGCACCGGCGAGGTACACGACTACGTGTTGCAGGCGAGCGAAAGCGACTACTCGTTCCTGCGCCGGCGCGCTGGCCGGATCGGCTTCGACTTCTGGATCACCGAGCAGACGTTCCACTTCAAGAAGAAGCCCGCCGGCGCCGGCACGCCACCGCCGCTGAAGTGGGGCCAGAACCTGCGCCGCTTCAGCGTGCGGTTCGCGTCGGGCGAGCGCTGCGACGAGGTACAGGTGCGCGGGTGGGATCCGCTGGGCAAGCGGGCCGTCACCGGCCGCGCCACGGAAGGAGATCCAGGCACCGACGCGCCGGCCGCGCTGGAGATGGCGGCGTCCGCGCGGCAAGGTTTTGGCATGGTACGCCGTTCGGCCGGCCAGTTTCCGGTGGCGGACCAGGCACAGGCCGACGCGTTGGCGCGCTCGTTCCTGCTACGCACCTCCGGCGGCGAGGTGGTCCTTCGGGGCGAGGCCGTCGGCGATCCGCTGATGGGCGCGGGCGGCGAGGTGCGCATCGAGCAGGTGGGCGCGCGCCTGACCGGCAAGTACCGGGTCACGAGCGTCGAGCACGTCTACGGCGCCGGCCGCCCGTACGTGACGCGGTTCGTCTGCGGTGGCAAGGAGTCGTCGGGACTGGCCGACCTGATCGGTGCGGCCGGCGGCGGCGGGCTGTCGAACGGCGGCGTGGAAAGGCGTTCGTGGGGGAGCCTCGTCATCGGCATCGTCACCAACAACGCCGACCCCGAAAAGTTGGGCCGGGTAAAGGTCACGTTCCCCACACTGTCCGAAGAGGACGAAAGCACGTGGGCGCGCGTGGTGACGCCGGGCGGCGGCCCGAAGCGCGGCATGCAGTGGATTCCCGAGGTCGACGACGAGGTACTGGTCGGGTTCGAGCTCGACGACAAGACCCGGCCGGTGGTCTTCGGTGGACTGTGGAACAGGCAGGACCCGCCGCCGGAGCCGGACCCGTGCGCCAACGGGGTGGTGCAGTCGCGGGCGCTGGTCAGCAGGGGTGACTCGCGGCTCACGATGACCGACGACCCGACGCCTTCGGTGCACCTGTCGCTGGGCGGCGACACCTGCCACGTACACCTGGAAAAGACCGAGTCCAAAGTGACCGGTGAGCAGAAGCTGGTCATCTCGGCGACCCAGATCGAGATAAAGGCGACGCAGAAGCTCGCGCTGAGCGCCGCACAGATCGAGGTCACCGCGAGTGGTCCGCTGACCGCGTCCGGCAAGCCCATCAAGCTGAACTGAGGAGGGGAGAGCGATGACCCAGCCGGTGGCCCGCCAGAACGACCAGGTCGTGGCGATGGACACGCACATCGTGATCACGCCGGGCGGCCCGTCGCCGGTCCCGTTGCCGTTCTCCGGCCCGCTGCTGATGTCGCTGTCGCCCGACGTCTTCGTCAACGGGCTGCCGGCCGCGATCGTCGGCAGCATCGCGCAGAACACGCCGCCGCACATCCCGCCGCCGGGCACGTCGTTCAGCAAACCACCGACCAACCTCGGCCGGGTCATCATCGGCGCCCCGGCCGTACTGGTCAACGGGCAGCCGCTGGCCCGCCTCGGTGACACGGTGATGACGTGCAACGACCCCGTGGACCTCCCGGTCGGCAAGATCGTGGTCGGCTCACCGGACGTGCTCGCATGACGGACAACGGCGACTTCGTAGGCAACGGCTGGGGATTCCCGGCCGCCATCTCGCGTTCGGGCGCGGTGCGCCTGTTCACGGGCTCGGAGGAGCTCGACGGCGCCATCCGGATGATCCTGTCGACGATGCCGGGCGAGCGGGTCATGCGCCCGGACTTCGGCTGCGCGATGTGGCACCTGGTCTTCTCGCCGCTGACACCGACCACGCTCGGCATGATCGAGCAGGCGGTGCGCGAGGCGCTGGAGCGCTGGGAGCCGCGGATCAGGCTCGACCAGGTCACCGCCGTGCCCGAGCAGGCCAGCGGCGCCGTCTTCATCGAGATCGCGTACCGAGTGCGCACCACCAACGACACCCGCAACCTCGTCTTCCCCTTCTACACGATCCCCACCGAGGAGCGAGCGTCATGAGCCTTCCCGCGCCGAACCTCGACGACCGGCGCTTCCAGGACATCGTCGACGAGGCGAAGCGCCGCATCCCGCGCCACTGTCCCGATTGGACGGACCACAACGTGTCCGACCCGGGCGTGGCGCTGATCGAGCTGTTCGCGTGGATGACCGAGATGACGCTGTACCGGCTCAACCAGGTGCCGGACCGCCTGTACATCAAGTTCCTGGAGCTGGTCGGCGTCGAGCTGTTTTCGGCCGTGCCGTCGCGCGCGGACCTGCTCTTCACGCTGACCGCGCCGCGGCAGGACGCGATCCGGATACCGGCCGGCAGCCAGGTGAGCACCGAGCGCAGCGGCGACGAGGAGCCGATCATCTTCCTCACCGAGTCCGACCTGCGCCTGGTGCCGCCGCAGCTGGTGGCGTGCCTGACGCCGACCGGCGACCGGTACGAGGACCGGTGGGACGACCTGCGCCGCGCGGCCACGTCGGTGCGCCTGTTCTCCACGCTGCGCCCCGACGAGGCGGTGTACTTCGGGTTCGCCGAGTCGGTGGCCTCGCACCTGCTGCGGCTCGACGTGACCACCGGCCCGGAGGGCGCCGGTGTCGACCCGCGCCGCCCGCCGCGCTGCTGGGAGGCGTGGGACGGCCGGGAGTGGCGCGACGTGCGCATCCTCGACGACACCAGCGCCGGGTTCAACAGCCCCGGCCAGGTGACGCTGCTCATGCCGCCGCGCCACGAGACGCTGGCGCTCGGCGCCCGGCGCGCGCACTGGCTGCGGTGCCGGTTGACCCGGCCCGAGCCCGGCCAGCCCGAGTACCGCAACCCGCCGCAGCTGGAGTCGCTGTCGGTCGTGGCGCTGGGCGGGGCGGTGACGGGGTACCACGCGGAGCCCGCGCCCGCCGAGCTGCTCGGCACCAGCGACGGCAAGCCCGGCCAGGTGTTCCAGGTACGCCGCGTGCCCGTGCTGCCGCGCCGTCCAGATGAGACGGTGCGGGTGGTGCTGCCCCGGCACGACCGCGCGACCGACCCGGAGGAGCAGACCTGGTCGGAGGTCGCCGACCTGGCGGACGCGACCGAGGACGACCGGGTCTTCACGTGGTCGGGTGCCTCCGGCGAGATCCGTTTCGGGCCGCAGGTGATCGACCGGGACGGCCGGGTCAAGCAGCACGGCACGATCCCGCCGATCGACGCGCAGGTGTGGGTGACCGGCTATCGCTTCGGCGGTGGGCGGCGCGGCAACGTGGCGGCGAACCGGCTGACCGTACTGCACACGTCGATCCCGTTCGTCGCCTCGGTGACAAACCTGGACCCGAGCCGCGGCGGCGTCGACCCGGAGACCGTGGCGAACGCCAAGCTGCGCGGACCGATGCTGTTGCGCGGGGCTCGCCGGGCGGTCACCGCCGAAGACGTGGAACGGCTGACGCTGGACGCGGCACCGGCCGTCGCCCGGGCGCGCTGCCTGCCTCCGGAGAACGCCGGTGATCCGGCGCGGCTGCTCGTCATCCCGCGCGTCGACGTGCCGCCCGCCCAGCTGGTGCTCGACGACCTGATCATCCCGCCGGAGCTGGAGGAGCAGATCAAGGCGTACCTCGAACCGCGCCGGCTGCTCACCATGCGGTTGCGCGTCGAGACGCCCCGGTACCAGGGCGTGAAGGTGGCCGCCGAGGTGCGCGCCGAGCCGGGCATGCGCCCCGAGACCGTGCGCGAGCGCGCCGAGCAGGCGCTGTACGAGTACATCAATCCGCTGACCGGTGGGCCGGGTGGGCAGGGCTGGCCGTTCGGGATCGACCTGCAGCTCGGCGACGTGTACGGGGTACTGCACGGCGCGCTGGGCGTACAGGGCGTGGAGGCGGTGCACTTCATCACCGCCGACCTGCGCCGGGAGCGGGCCATCGAGCAGGTCGACCAGCGGGTGCGGCTGCAGCCGGGCGCGCTGTTCATGTCCTTCCAGCACAGGGTCGAGGTACGGCAGTGACGGAGGTTGGGCGATGAGCTGGCTGGTCGAGCAGATGCCGCGGGCGATGGCGGCGGATCCGGTACTGGCCGGGTTCGCCAGCGCGTTCGAAGAGGTCGCCGACACCGTGCTCGCCCGCGTCGACAGCATCGAGTACCAGGTCGACGCCGGGCTGGCGACGCCGGAGATGCTCCAGTTCATCGCGTCCTGGTTGGGGCTGGTACTGGAGCCGACCGACCCACCCGCGTACCGCAGGGCGCTGGTGCGGCAGGTGGGCCGGCTGCTCGGCTGGCGCGGCACGCGGTACGGCGTCGAAGGGCTGCTGGAGGCGGCGACCGGCGCGCGGGTGACCGTATCGGACGGCGGTGGCGTGTACGGGATACGCGATGAGGTGCCGCCGGCGGACCCGGTGGTGCGGGTGTCTCTCGATCACACCGGCCACCTGAGCGAGCAGCAGGTGCGCGGCTTTCTGGAGGTCGAGTTGCCACTGGGCGCGCAGGTCGAGCTGGATGTGCGGTACCCACAGAGCCCGACCCGCGGCCGCGCCAGCGTGCGCGCGTTCCCACCGCAAGGCGCGGCGCCGGGCACCGCGAGGGGCCGGGCGCGGCCGCCGCAGCCACCACAGCAGCCGCCGGAGGCGGCGCCCGGAGAGGGAGGAGCGGACGGTGGCTGACGCGCCAGCCGGCCGGCAGACGGTGGCGTGCCCGGACTGCGGCACGCCCGTCCGGCCGGACCGCGAACGGCTCTGCCCGACCTGCGGGTACCCGCTGGTGCTGCTGCGTTCCGCGCCCGTGGACTCGGAGGCGGGCCCGGCGCGCGTGCCCGGCGAGCAGGGCGAGGCGACCGACGTGTTGCGCACGGACCTGTTCGGGCGCGGCGCGACCACAGTGGACGATCGGCCCGCCCTCGGGCTCGACGAGGTGGAGTGCCCGCGCTGCCGCGAGCGCAACCCGCTGGAACGCATCCGTTGCCAGCGCTGCGGCCTGGAGCTGCAGGGCCGGCGCCCGACGCCGGTGGCGGCGCCGCCGCTCCCGGAGCCGGTCATACCGTTCGAGCCCGAACCGCCGAGGCCCAGGCGAAGCAACCGGTGGATGATCCCGGTGGGCTGGGCGCTGGTGATCGCGGCGGCCCTGATCGCGGCGGCCGTGTTCTTCGCCAACCGGGGCCCTGATCCGAACCAGTCACAGGAGCAGGATCCACCCGCTGGCGGTGGCGGGTTGGTGCGGGTCGCCCAGCAGGACATCCAGGCCACCGCGTCCAGCACGCTCCCCAACGACCCGCGCTTCAACGTGCTGAACACAGTGGACGGTAAGAACGGCACGACGTGGCAGAGTGACGGCAAGCGACTGCCCAGCAACGTCGGCGTGAGCCTCACGTACCGGTTCGCCCGAGAGATGCAGCTGGCCCGCATCACCATCGTCAACGGCGACGCGCGTTCGGAGCGGGACTTCACGAACAACGAGCGGGTACGGCGCCTGCAGGTGCGCGCCGGTTCGTGGGTGGCGAGCTGGGAGCTGAAGGACACCGTGGATCCACAGTCGATCGACGTCGACGCGGGCGGGGTGTCGGCGGTGACGCTGGAGGTCGAGGCGACCTACCCGGGCACCACGTTCAAGGATGTCGCGATCTCCGAGGTCATTTTCGAAGTACCGGATGGAAGTGGGGGCTAGGCGATGGCGGTGCCGTTGCGGGTGACCGTGTCGATCGAGCGGATCGACGCGGCACCCGGCGACACGTTCAACTTCGACGTGACCGTGCGCAATACCAGCGACATCGTCGAGCACTACGTCGTCGAACTGCTCGGCTTGCCCGCCGGCGCCACGTGGCGGGCCGAGCCGGATGTGGCCAAGCTCCGGCCCGCTGAGAGCGCCACCGCGGCGGTGCAGCTCTCGATACCCGTGCAGGCGCCGGCCGCCGCTGGCCTGTACACGCTCGGTGTGCTCGTGCACTCCAAGTACCGGGAGGAGGTGTCGCGCTGCGAGGAGCTGCCACTCGCGCTCGCGGCCGTCGACGACGTCACCGTTCGTGTCGAGCCGGAGGTCGCGACCGGCGGCCGCAGCGCCCGGTACACGGTCCAGATCACCAACGGGAGCAACTTCGGGGCGCGGGTCGCGCTCGGCCTGTCGGACCCGGAGCAGCGGGTATCGTCCACATTCGACCCGCCGGTGCTCGACCTGCCGCAGGGCGTGACGGCGCACTCGTTCCTGAGCGTGCGCGCGCCCATCCCGTGGAACAAGGAGAAGCAGCGGGTCCTCACCGTCGAGGCCGCGGGCGGTGGCGTACGGGGGAAGGGCACGGCCACATTCGTACAGCGGCCCCGGTTCGCGTCGAAGCTGGTGCGCACCGCGGGCATGCTCGGCGCGGTGCTCGTCGTGGCCGGCGCCGTGCTGGCGGCGGCCCTGATCGCGCGCGCGGGCAACGACGACAAGGAGCAGCAGCAGGCCGGCAACAACCAGACGCCGCTGGTCCCGACGTCCGCCGCACCGGCACCGGCGACGTCGGCACCGCCATCGCCGAGCGAGAGCCCGAGCGCCGCGGCCACGAGCGCGCCGGCGCAGTCGCCGACGGCGGCACCGGTCGCCGATCCGATCACGGTCGACGTGACGCAGCCCTTCGGGGATCCGGCGAACGGCGTGCTGCCGGCTGACGCGTTCCGCAGTTTCGACCTTGCGCTGACCGGGCGGCCCGAGCGCAACAGCCCTGACGGCTGCGACGACGCCAAGTCCGTGGCGGTGACGGGTGACGCCACGAACGGCCGGTCGCTGTCCGCGTCGCGGCAGGACGACGCGACGGCCTGCAAGGCGGTGCCGGTGAGCATCGAAGGGCTCCGGGACATCGTCGCGATCCAGGTGGTCGTCGCGGGGGACGACCGGCGGCAGATGGAGGTCTTCTACAAGAACGGAAACCGGAGCATCCAGGACGACCTGATCCTCACGACCGAGGAGCGCCGCGGCGAGATCGACTTCGTGGTGGTGCGAGGTGTACCGGATGGTGCCGGCGACGATCCGCCACCGGCCGCCATCCGCACCATCCGGTACATCCCCGGTAGCGGCTGAACAGGACGGCTCAGTTCAGGAAGCTGCCGTACGGCCCGTTGAGCATCCCGTTCTTCTGGGCCTGGCTGAAGTGGGTGTTCGGGTAGTTGTAGAACGACGCCGACATCGGGGTGCCGTCGGTCGACGACGAGTCCGGCAGGCCGAACGCGTGGCCGAGCTCGTGCACCATGCCGCCGTACCAGCGGTTCATGTTGCCGCCGATGCCCGCGGCGCCGTCGGCGTCGTGACCACTGAGGATCACCCAGCCACCGCCGCCGCCACCGCCGGAGCAGGACGCCTCGGCGCTGATCTCACCGACGTTGATCCAGCGGCTGTCGGGGGCGCGCAGGTTGAGCTTGCGCATCAGTTCCTGCTGCATGTTGAACACGACCCACCAGTAGCACTCGTTGCCGTTTGGCGTGTTCTCGTACCAGGAGCGCGGGTGATCGCCGTTGACGACCTCGACGACGGGGTTGTTGAGGCGGAACGTCTTACCCAGCTCCTGCTGGTAGTACCGCTGCGCCTCGCGCATCACGTTGGCGATGCCGTCCGGGTAGCGCTGGTCGTACTGGACGTCGGTGGGCTTGAGCCAGTACACCCGGATTGTGCCGTTCGGCGGCGTGGCGGGCGGACCGGTGGTGGGCGGCGGGCTGGTCGGTGGCGCGGTGGTGGGCGGCGGTGTCGTGACACCCGGCGTGGTGGGCCCGGTGGTCGGCACGGGGCCGTTGCAGGCCACGTTGTTGACCGAGAAGTTCGTGGGCACCGGGTTGCTCGAACCGTTCCACGAGCCGTTGAAGCCGAAGGAGACGCTGCCGTTGGTCGCGACGCTGCCGTTGTAGGTCGCGTTCGTGGCCGTCACGGCGGCCCCGCTCTGCGTCACGGTCGAGTTCCACGCCTGCGTGACCGCCTGGCCGGCCGTGAACGACCACCGGATGGTCCAGCCGTTCAGCGGGTCGCCGAGGTTGGTGAGGTTGACGCTGCTGGTGAACCCGCCGGGCCACTGCGACCCGATCGTGTACGTGACCCGGCACGCGGTCGCGGCCGCCGCTGGGCCGGCCGTGGCGGTGGCGAACGCCGCGGCGGCGAGCCCCATGGCCGCGGCGGCGGCGAGTAGTCGTTTCATCGGCGTCTCCTTGGGAGGGTGGGGCAACCAGCGGTGCACCGCTGGCGCGGTGGGGTACCGTCACGTCCCGCCCGGTGACGCGATCTAGCAACACATCTACCGCATCTGTTCGATGCCTGTCAATGAATACGGCGCCGGTCGAGCTGGACCGAACCGGTTAAGTTGACCCGTTCGCAGGTATCAATTTCGCAGACAAGGGCGGGGTGGTCTTGACGGCTGTCCATGCCCCATGTTTCGCTGACGTAACTTACGCGGTTCAGCAATCCCGTCAAACGTATCGATCAACGACACAATCGTCCGTGCCGGGGCGCAGCTTCCGGCTGGGCGCGCGTGCGCGTACCCATCCATCACCCCCACGCACGAGGAGGACGTACCCCGATGCGAACCCGACCTCGATATATCGCCGCGCTGTTCACGGCGGTCCTGCTGGCGACGACGGCCTGCGAAGGCGGCGACAGTGGATCGAGTGGCAACTCTTCCAACGGCGGCCAGTACCCGCGCAACGAGACGCTCTACACGAGCGGCAGCGCATGGGGACCGCCCACCACGTGGAACCCGATCGTGCCCGGCTACGCCACCGGCACCGTCGGCCTGGTCTACGAGCCTCTCTTCATCTTCAACCCCGAGAAGCTCGAGCTGGAGCCCTGGCTCGCCGAGAAGGGCGAGTGGAGCGCCGACAACAAGACCTACACGGTCACGCTGCGCGATGGCGTCAAGTGGAGCGACGACAAGCCGCTGACCGCTGACGACGTCAAGTACACCGTCGAGCTGGGCAAGATCAAGGCGGTGCCGTACAGCAACCTGTGGAACTGGCTCGCTAGCGTCGAGGCCACCGACCAGCGCACGGTGAAGTTCACCTTCTCCGACCCGCGGGTCCAGGAGTGGGAGAACTGGCTGTACGAGAACGCGATCGTCCCCAAGCACATCTGGGAGTCGCGTTCCGAGGCCGACATCACCACCCACAAGAACGAGAAGCCGGTCGGCAGCGGGCCGTACGTGTACCAGGCGCACGCCCAGGACCGCATGGTCTGGAAGAAGAAGGACGGCTGGTGGGCCGAGAAGGCCCTCAACCTGAAGGTCGCCCCGACGTACGTCGTCGACATCGTCAACTCCAGCAACGAGGTGGCGCTGGGCCTGCTCACGTCGGGCCGGCTCGACCTGAGCAACAACTTCCTGCCCGGCGTGGCCAACCTGCTCAAGGGTGACTTCAAGGTCAAGACGTACTACGCCGAGCCGCCCTACATGCTGTCGGCCAACACGGCGATGCTGATCCCGAACACCACCAAGGCGCCGATGAACGACGTCGCCTTCCGCAAGGCGCTCGCCGAGTCGATCGAGGTCAAGAAGATCGTCGAAGGCGTGTACGGCAACATCGTCAAGGCGTCGAACCCGACGGGCCTGCTCCCGGTCTACGACCAGTACGTCGACCAGGCCACGGTCTCCTCGTCCGGCTTCACGTTCGACACCAACAAGGCCAAGGCCACGCTCGCCGCCGCCGGCTACAAGGACACCAACGGCGACGGCAAGGTCGAAGACAAGGCCGGCAAGCCGATTAGCCTCAAGCTCATCGTCCCGTCGGGTTGGACCGACTGGATGGAGGCGGCCCGGGTCATCGCCGAGGGTGCGCAGGCCGCTGGCCTCAACATCGTCGCCGAGTTCCCGGACGCGGCCGCGCTCGACGACGCCCGCACCGCTGGCAAGTTCGACCTGCTCCTCAACAACTGGACCGGCGTCAGCAACACGCCGTGGACGTACTACAACTACCTCTTCCAGATGCCGGTGCAGGCGCAGCAGTTCAGCGCCAACTTCTCGCGGTACCAGAACCAGGCCGCGTGGGAGCTCGTGCAGAAGCTGTCGCGTACGCCCAGCAGTGACCCGGCGTACAAGACGACGATCGCCGAGCTCCAGAAGATCCAGCTGACCGAAATGCCGGCGATCCCGCTCTGGTACAACGGCATGTGGGCGCAGTACACCGAGTCCGCCTGGACGAACTGGCCGTCCGAGGCCGCCGGTGCGCCCAAGGACTTCCCCAGCACATGGAACAACATGTGGGAGCTCGGCAGCATCAAGATGCTGACCCAGCTGAAGCCCGTCTCGTCGAAGTAACCAGCCGCACGGGAAAGTGAGGGGAGGGCGCGCGTGCGCCGGTACTTCGCGAGAAAGGTAGCGATCTACCTGCTGACGTTCTTCGTCGCGGTGACGCTCAACTGGCTGATCCCCCGGTTCATGCCGGGAGATCCGGTCCTGCGGATGCTCACCCGGACGTCAGTGTCCAATCCGGACGCGATCGCTCCGATGCGGGAGTACTACAACAACGTGTTCGGCCTGGACGTGCCGCTCTGGCGGCAGTACCTGAACTACTGGGCCGAGTTGTTGCAGGGCAACATGGGTATCAGCGTGTGGCTGTTTCCCGCGCCGGTCACCGAGGTGATCCTCGACGCGGTGCCGTACACGCTCGCCCTCCTCATCCCATCCATCCTGTTGAGCTGGTACGCCGGCAACAAGGTGGGCGCGCTCGCCGCCCGCCGCAAGTGGCTCGACAACACCGTGCTGCCCCTCGGGTACGCGCTCACGGCCACGCCGTACATGTGGATCGCGATCGTGCTGGCCTGGAGTCTCGCGATCATCGCGGGCGTCTTCCCGGTCGCCGGCGGCTACAGCTTCGACCTGCAGCCGTCGTGGTCGCTGGTGTTCTTCAACAGCCTGATCCAGCACTGGTTCCTGCCGTTCCTGTCGCTGTTCCTGGTGGCGTTCGGCGGCTGGGCCATCGGCATGCGCAACATGATCATTTATGAGCTGGAAGCCGACTACGCCAACTACCTGGAGGCGCTCGGCGCGCCGCGCCGGCTGATCCGCCGGTACGCGTTCCGCAACGCCCTCCTGCCGCAGCTCACCGGCCTCGCGCTTCAGCTCGGCGTGCTGGTGGCCGGCGCGCTGGTCACCGAGATCGTGTTCGGGTATCCCGGCCTCGGGCGCCTGATCCTCATGGCGATCCAGAACCAGGACTTCTTCCTGCTCCAGGGCGCCTTCCTGTTCATCGTGATCGGGGTGCTGATCGCGAACTTCGTGATCGACATCGTCTACGTCCTGGTCGACCCGCGTACCCGGACCGGCATGACGGGAGGCGCCGCATGAGTGACCTTGCCCCTGCGGCACGGGAGGAGGCCGCGCCGGCCGCTGGCGGCGAAGCGGTCTCGGCACCCGCGGTGCCGGTGGCCGCCGGCCCGGTCGCGGCCGCGCAGCCCGGCGCGCGCCGCACCCGCGACGCGCTGCACTTCGCGCTGCGCAACAAGAAGGTCGTCGGCGGCGGGATCGTCGTCCTGGCCTTTCTCGCGCTGGGCCTGATCGCGCCGCTCTTCTACGACTACGGCCACAGCGAGTACGTCGGGCCGCAGAGCAGCGGACCGTCGGGCGAGTACTGGTTCGGCACGACCACCTTCGGGCAGGACGTGTTCCTCCAGTTCGTGCACGGGATCCGGTCCACGTTCCTGGTCGGCCTGCTCGGTGGCGGGCTGGCCGCGCTGATCGGCATGACGATCGGCTTCGTGGCGGGATACGTGGGTGGCCTGGTCGACGAGGCGCTCAACATGCTCACCAACATCGTGCTGGTGCTGCCCGCGCTGGCCGTACTGATCATCCTGCACACGTACATCGGCATCACCAGCGTCCCGTCGCAGGCCCTCTTCATCGGGATCTTCTCCTGGCCGTGGGTGGCGCGCGCGGTGCGCGCGCAGACGTTCTCGCTGCGTACCCGCGACTTCGTCGACCTGGCCCGGCTGAGCGGCATGGGCTCCGGAGCGATCATCCGGCGCGAGATCGCGCCCAACATGAGCTCCTACCTGTTCATGACGTTCATCCTGCTCTTCGGCGGCTCGGTGCTCTTCGCCGCCACCCTCGACTTCATCGGGCTCGGCCCGACCGGCGTGATGTCGCTCGGCCTGATGATGAACAACGCGGTGCACTGGAGCGCGCTCCAGCTCGGCCTGTGGTGGTGGTTCCTGCCGCCAGGGCTGGGGATCACCGCGATCGTCGGCGCGCTCTACATCATGAACGTCGGGCTCGACGAGGTCTTCAACCCCAAGCTGCGGGAGATGTGAGGCATGAGCCTGCGGGTCGACAACCTGAAGGTGTACTACCGGACGCTGCGCGGCGACGTGAAGGCCCTCGACGGCGCGACGTTCACCGTGGCCGACGGCGAGATCATGGGGCTGGCGGGGGAGTCCGGGTCGGGCAAGTCCACATTGAGCAAGAGCCTCATCCGCCTCGACACCCGCATGCGGCTGGTCGAGGGCGGCGTCGAGCTCGACGGCAAGCCGCTGCCGATCGGCGACCAGGACGCGATGAACGCGTTCCGGTTCAAGGAGGTCTCGCTCATCCCGCAGTACGCGATGAGCGCGCTCAACCCGACCCGGAAGATCGGCAAGATGATCTCCGAGTTGCTGGGTGCGCGGGGCGTCAAGTACAGCGAGATCAAGCCTGAGCTGGAGCGCCGGCTCGACCTCGTTGGGCTCAAGCGGGAAGTTCTCAACAACTACCCGATCGAGCTGTCGGGCGGCATGAAGCAGCGGATGGTTCTAGTACTGTCCACATTGCTCAATCCAAGCCTGCTCATCGCCGACGAGGTCACCTCCGCGCTCGACGTGTCGACCCAACGGGCGGTGGCCGAGACGCTGGTGGAGTTCCGCGATCGCGAGTTCGTCAAGAGCATGATCGTGGTCACGCACGACATCTCGCTGGTGTACCAGATCGCCGACACCATCATGGTCATGTACGCCGGAAAGCTCGCCGAGAAGGCGCCCGCCGATGTGGTGGTCAACGCGCCCCGGCACCCGTACACGCAGCTCCTGATTTCGTCGTTGCCCGAAGTCGGCGTCCGGTACGCGGACCGCAAGCTGGCGGGCATCCCCGGCAGCCCGCCAGGGCTGCTCAACCCGCCGGCCGGCTGCCGGTTCCGCGACCGGTGCCCGCTGGCGTTCGCGCGTTGCGTCGAAGAGCCGCCGTTCGTCGAGGTCGACAAGAACCACCACGTCGCCTGCTGGAAGGCCCAATGAGCATGCTGTCGCTGGAACGGGTCACGAAGAAGTACCGGGTCGGCGCCTTCGGCGGGCGCGAGCTGACCGCCGTGCGCGACGCCACCTTCACGGTCAAGCCGGGGGAGGTCGTGTCGCTGATCGGCGAGAGCGGCAGCGGCAAGACCACGATCGGTCGCATGGTGTTGCGGCTCGCGTCGGTGAGCGGCGGCAACATCATGTTCGACGGCACCGACGTGTCGAGGCTCAAGGGCCGGCGGCTCGCCGGGTACTACAAGCGGGTGCAGGGCGTCTTCCAGGACCCGTTCAGCACCTACAACCCGATCTTCAAGGCCGACCGGGTGCTGCACACCATCCGGCCGACCTTCTTCCCCGACGTCAACGCCGCCGAGTGGCGCAAGCGCATCGACACCGCCCTGGAGTCGGTGCGGCTCGATCCCCGGCAGGTGCTCGACAAGTACCCGCACCAGCTCAGCGGCGGCCAGCTCCAGCGCATGCTGATCGCGCGGGCGCTGCTGCTCGACATCAAGCTGCTGGTGGCCGACGAGATCATCTCGATGCTCGACGCCTCGACCCGCATCGACGTGCTGAACCTGCTCGCCGACCTCAAGGCGCGCGGGCTGGGCATCCTGTTCATCACCCACGACCTGTCGCTCGGCCACTACATCAGCGACCGGGCGGTGATCCTGCGCAGCGGCACGGTGGTCGAGATGGGCAGCACCGACAAGGTCTTCGGCAACCCGCGCCACCCGTACACGCGAACCCTGCTGTCATCGGTGCCGCAAATGCATCGCAAGTGGACGCGCGCCGACATCGCCCGCACGATCGACGGCCGATGCGCCATCCACGACGGCGGCGACTGCGCGAGCGACTCCGAGTTGGTGGCGGTCGACGACGACCACCTCGTGGGGTGCGCCGCTCAGAAGTAGCCCTTGCCCCCGTCGACGAGCTCGCGCACCACGTCGAGGTGACCGGCGTGCCGGCCGGTCTCCTCGACCATGTGGATGAGCATCCAACGCAGGTTGGCGGCGGCCGAGCGGAAGTCGGGGTGCTTGCCGACGTCGTCGAGCGAGTGCGCCGCCACGATCTCGTTGGTGAGCCGGCACTGCTGGTCGTACTCGTCGAGCAGGCGCGCGAGCGGCACCCCCTCGACCATGAAGTCGCGGTCTTCGACCTCTTCGTCGAACTGCGGCCCGGTCGCGGGCCGGCCCAGGAAGAGCACCTCGAACCAGGTGAATTCGACCCAGCGCAGGTGCGAGACGAGGCCCGCGACCGTCATCAGCGGCGAGCTGGGCAGCACCGACCGATGAGCGTCCTCATCGGACAGTCCCTCGCACTTCCAGTGCACGATCGCCCGTTGCATGTCGAGCCAGCCGACCAGCGCGGTGCGTTCGTCGGCGGTGAAGGGCGGGCGTTCGCGAGCAGGCGGCATGGTGCGGAACGCTACCTGCGCCTTCTCCATGGACGCACCGGATTTACCAGGCCCACGCCTCCGGCGCCGGGCCGCCCTTGCCGATCGGCGGAAACAGCTCGTCGAGCCGCGCCAGCGTCTCCGGACTCAGCTCGGTCTCCACCGCCTGAAACGCGAGGTCGAGCTGCTCGGGCGCCCGCGGCCCGACCACCGGCGCGGTGACGCCGGGTCGCGACAGCAGCCACGCCAGCGCCACCGCGGTCGGCTCGACGCCGATCTCGGCGCAGTGCTTCTCGTACTCCTCGAGCGCGGCCCGGTGTGGCTCGACCCGATCCGGCGCGTGCAGCACGCTCCGCCCCTGAACGCCCTCCCGCTGCTTGCGCAGGGCACCCGAGAGCGCGCCGAAGTGCAGCGGCGAGTACGGCAGCACCCCGATACCCAGCCCGATCGCCGCGGGCAGCACCTCCAGCTCGACGTGCCGGGTCAGCAGGTTGTACTTGCACTGCTCCGACACGAGCCCCAGGAAGTGCCGCTTTTCCGCGGCCGCCTGCGCGGTGGCGAGGTGCCAGCCGGCGAAGTTCGACGAGCCGACGTACCGGATCTTGCCCTGCCCGACGAGCGTCTCCATCGCCTGCCAGATCTCCTCCCACGGCGTGTCCCGCTGCACGTGGTGCATCTGGTACAGGTCGATCCAGTCGGTGCGCAACCGTCGCAGCGACGCCTCGCACGCCGCGATGATGTGCCGCGCCGACAGCCCCCGATCGTTTGGCCAGTCGCTCATCGGCGCGTACACCTTGGTGGCCAGCACGATCTTGTCGCGCCGCCCTTTTTCCGCGGTCCAGCTCCCGATGTACTGCTCGCTCGTCCCCTCGTAGTCCACCCGCCCGTACATGTTCGCCGTGTCGACGAAGTTGACGCCCGCGTCGACCGCTTTGTCCAGTACCGCGTGGCTCGTGGCTTCGTCGATCTGCCAGCCGAAGTTCATCGTGCCGAGGCAGATCCGGCTCACGCTCAGTCCCGTGCGGCCCAGGTAGGTGTACTCCATGACGGTGACCATAGGACGCCGCCCGACCTGGTCGTTAGCCGTTCGACTGTGCTCGAATTGGAGCGTGATCCGGATCGAGTTCGCGCCCGCCGACCTGGCCGGGCTGAGGTTCGCGCACTCGCCGATGGTCGAGGTGGTGGCGAGTGGCTTCGCGCTGCACCAGCCCCAGCGACACTGGATGTACGCGGCCTGGCGAGACCGGGTGCGCCCGCGCCTCGCCGGCGTCGACACGTTCCTCACCCTGCTGCGCGGCCCGACCTGCTACGTGCCCGACTTCCTCACCCCCGTGCCGGCCACCAGTCGCCCCAGCCTCGACGACGAGCTGCGCACCATCGCCGCCACCCCACTCGACCGGGTCGCGGCGGAGGTAGCCGCCGGCTGGACCGGCCACCGCGCGCCGCCCGAAATCACCCGATTCGAGACCGACCCGGCGGGCGCACTGGCCGACCTGATCGCGCAGGTGCGCCGATACTTCAGGCTCGCCATCGCCCCGATCTGGCCGCGCCTGCGCGCGACCGTCGAGGGCGAGATCGCACACCGCGCGCTCGCCGCCGCCGAACACGGGCCGCGAGCGCTGCTCGCGGGACTCCATCCCGAGCTGAGCTGGGACGGTTCGGCGTTGCTTCTCGGGTACGCCAAGCACGGCGACTGGGCACACGATGGCAGCCCGCTCGCGCTGATGCCAGCCGCGTTCGCCGGCCCGATGGTGTACACGACCACCGGCACCCCGAGCGGCCGAGCCCTCTGGTACCCACCGCGCGGCTACGCCGCCCTCTGGTCCTCCCCGCCCTCGCCCTCGCCCGCGCCTTCGCGTTCGTCCTCGCCTGCCTTGGCGTCCTCGCCTGCCTTCGCGTCGTCGGCCTGGCCTGAGCCGCCTGCGCCGTCCGCGGCCTTGGCCGCATTGCTGGGCTCGACGCGCGCGGCGGTGCTCACGCTGCTCGCCGTGCCGTCCAGCACCGGCGAGGTGGCCGAGGCGCTGCGCCTGGCCCCAGCGACTGCCTCCCACCACCTCACCACCCTGCGCGACGCCGGCCTGATCGTCGGCCAGCGCACCGGCCGCCGCCTCCGCTACCTCCGCACCGCCCTAGGCGAACAACTAGCAACCTAGCCCTCCCCCGCCCTGCCCGCTGCTCGGTCCGCGCGCTGCTCGGCCCGCTCTTCCCCGCCGATCAAGGGCGAATGCACGTGGTTGGATCTCTTTTCCGCGTGCGTTTGCCCTTGGTCGATGGACATTTCCTTGATCGACGCGACGTGCTGCGGCGCCGTCGTGGCCCGGCATGTCGCTCCCTCCGGCTCGCCCGCCGCGCGCCCGGGGCACGCTCAAGATCCCGACAAAATCCCTGATTTTGTCGGCTTGAACGCGCTCGGAGGGCGCGATATCAGGGATTTCGCTGCAACGTCCGGGCGGGTTGTGGAGCCGCGGACGGTGAGGCCGCGGGAGCAACGGCTCTGACCGCGGCGGACGTCGCGGTAGCCCGAAATCTCTTGAAGTAGATCGTTTAGGCGCTGCGGGCCTGCGGCCCTGGCGCTCTATCCGGCCGCTATGAGTGGTATGTCCGATCGCGGGGTGCGTGGCGCGGCTCAGGCCGGTAGCGCCGCGCGCGTCGAGCCGAGATCTTGCCGGTAGTCAAAGCGGACGAATCGCCGTTGCCGCGCCGCGGCGGCGGCGTCGAGTCCGCGCGCGAGCTCGCCACCCGCCGCGGAGCTGCTGCGGACCCACCGCAGCGCTCGCCGATCAAGGCCATTCGCATGGATCAAGGGCAAATGCACGCGAAAAGAGATCCAACCACGTGCATTCGCCCTTGATCGGCGCAAGCGGCGTGGCGACACGCCGTGCCGCGCTGGCCGGGCGGCGCCCGCGCGTGGATCGGAGATCAAAGCACGTGCGTTCGCCCTTGATCGGCGGGAGGCGAGCGAGGTGTGGCGACACGCTGTCGCGGGCGGACGGCGGCGTCCGGGGAGGGGACGGGCGTGGGCTGGGTTGCCCCTCTCGCGCCCCGCTGTGGGTGGCCCGGAGGGCCAGGGCTTCTTGATCGGCGACAGAAGGCGCGGCGCGCCGGGCGCCAGGCGGGGCGTGGCAGGCGTGGCGCGGCGGGGCGGGGGTGGCCCCGCCCCGCCCCGCCCCGCCCCGCGCGGCGCAGAGCCGGGCGGGGGCGGGGCGCGCGGAACCAGCGCGGCGGGCGGAACGAGGCGGCGGGCGGGCGCAGCGGTGCGGGGAACGGGGCGGGGTTAGGCGGCGCGGAGGGTTAGCAGGGTGATTTCGCTGGGGGCGAAGATTCGGAAGGGTGGGCCCCAGAAGCCGGTGCCGCGGCTGGTGTAGAGCTGGGTGCGGTCGCTGTGCCTGGTCAGGCCCTGGACCACTGGCTGGTCTACGCGCACCAGGTAGTGGAACGGCCAGATCTGGCCGCCGTGGGTGTGGCCGGAGATCTGGAGGTCGATGCCGTGCTCGACGGCGTCGCGGATCTGCTTCGGCTGGTGGGCCAGGAGTAGCACGGGCAGGTCCGGGTCGGCGCCAGCCAGGGCGGCCGCGTGGTCGGCGCGGTGGCCGGGGGCGCCGGAGCCGGCGGCGGTGATGTCGTCGACGCCGGCGATCACGAGCTGCGCGCCGTTTCGGGATACCACCACGTGCCGGTTGTGCAGAGCCTCCCAGCCGAGGTCGCGCATGTGGTCCAGCCAGCCCTGTGCGGCGCCGAAGTACTCGTGGTTGCCGGTCACGTACGTCTTGGCGAGCCGCGCCTGGACCGTGCCGAGCGGTGCGGCCTGCTCGCGGCGCTGCTCGACGGTGCCGTCGGCGATGTCGCCGGTGTGGCAGACGATGTCGGGGTCGAGGTCGTTGACGGCTTCGATGACGCGGGCGGACCAGCGGGCGCGGTCGATCGGGCCGTAGTGGGTGTCGGTGAGCAGCACGACGCGTACGCCGTCGAGGCCGGCGCCGAGCCGGGGGAGTGTGACGTCGACGCGGCGTACCCGGGGCACGCGCATCGCTTCGACGTATCCCCAGACGAGCAGGACCAGCGAGATCACCGCGACCGCCGCCGCGACGATCCGGGAGCGGGTGGGGTCGGCCACCCCGCCGATGCCGAGCGCCGCGCGGAGCACCGTGCTGAGCAGGGCCCACGCGAAGAGGACCCAGACCACGCCGAGGAGGGTGTCGCCGGTGCGGGCCGCCCAGTCGAGGTGCCGGGGGCCGTGGCCGAAGATCATGAATACGGGGAACGCGACCAGCGCGGCCGCGAAGAGCAGCGTGCCCGTGGCGGTGAGGGCGGCGGGCAGGTCGCTCGCGAGCACCAGGGTCCACCAGGGGAGGCCGAAGAGCAGGCCCAGGATCGTGGTGAGGAGCGCGCCGAACCGCAGCACCCGCAGCCACCGTCTCGAAGGTGCGGCTACCGCCGCCTCACTCGCCGTCACCGCCGAAGCATGACACCCGGGCGGCGCCTTCGACCACGTGATGGTCTCAGTGAACGCTCAGAAAAGCCGCGGGCGAGGTGCGCCACACACCCCGCCCGCGACGTCAGCCGCCGTACACCTCGATCACGGGCTGGCGAAACTCGGGTGGGGCGGCTGGTTGTAGGCGGTGTTCTGCCAGGCGACCGCGAGGCGGTACTGGCGGTCCTGCATGAGAGAGACCCGCCTGATGCTGGTGGTGTCGGTGGTGGAGTAGATGCGCAGTGCCCGGTTGTCGGACGTGCGCCAGATGACCTCCTCGCGCCAGTCGCCGAGAATGTCGGCCTGGAGCGCCGGGGTGGACTTGGTGCCGTTGTTCGACGAGACGCCCGAGGCGGTCAGCAGCCGGGTGTCGCCCCCGGTGCCGTACTTGTCGATGTGGTTGCCGTCGAGCAGCTCGCGTTGCGCGTCGCCGTCCCACCAGATCACGAAGTTGATCGAGCCGGGCTTGCGGCTGGCGACCTGGTTGCCGTTCGTGGCGCTGCGCAGGCCCGCGACGGACGCCGACCACGCCTCCGCGCCGGGGTTGCCGGCCCAGATGTCGGCGGCGACGCCGCGACCGTTGTCGCAGCCGCACGACGGCGCGCTCCAGATGATCTGGCCGGTGCGGGCGTCACCCATCCAGTGTGTCGGTTCGCTGGTCCACTCGGACGGCTTGAACACTTCGAGGCCGGCGCGGGTCGGGATGAAGTCGCTCACGTGGTACGCGTCGCCGTGGTGGGTGTTGTTCTGCCACAGTCCCCAGCCGTTGTCGTCGATGGCCATCGAGCCGTACATGATTTCGTCGCGGCCATCGCCGTCGACGTCCGCAATGGACAGTTGGTGGTTTCCCTTGCCGGTCCAGGCGGAGCCGTTGGTCGACGAGTTGGAGTCGAACGTCCAGCGTCGCGTCAAAGCACCATTGCGGAAGTCCCACGCGACGATGACCGAGCGCGTGTAGTAGCCGCGCGCCATGATGATGGAGGGTCGCGAACCGTCCACATAGGCCGTACCGGCGAGGAAGCGGTCGACGCGGTTGCCGTACGAGTCGCCCCAGGATGAGACGGTGCCGCGCGGGACCACGTAGTCGGCGGTGGCGAGGACGGCGCCGTCGGTGCCGCGGAACACGGACAGGAACTCCGGCCCCGCGAGGACGTACCCGGACGAGTTGCGGTGGTCGGCGCTGGCGTTGCCGATGACCTGGCCGGTGCCCGACCGGGTGCCGTCGGCGGTCTTCACGGCCACCTCGGCGCGGCCGTCGCCGTCGTAGTCGAAGACCTGGAACTGCGTGTAGTGGGCGCCGGCCCGGATGTTGCGCCCGAGGTCGATGCGCCACAGCCGGGTGCCGTTCAACCGGTACGCGTCGAGGTAGACGTTGCCCGTGTAGCCGGACTGCGAGTTGTCCTTGGCGTTGGTCGGGTCCCACTTCAGCACGACCTCGTACTGCCCATCGCCGTCCAGGTCACCGACGGAGGCGTCGTTCGCGGTGTACGTGTACGCCTCGCCGCTCGGTGTGGTGCCGCCGGGCGGGATCTGCAGCGGGATGTCCTGGCTGGCCGCGAACGGCGTGATCACATCGTCGGCGCCGGCCAGCGCGCGCAGTTCAGCGCCGTCGACGACCGAGCGCACCGTGTACTTCGCCGTGGCGGGCGCCCCGGCGTCGAGGAAGCTGGTGGCGGTGGTGATCGGTGCCGCGTTCACCTTGGCGCCGTCCCGGTACACGTTGAAGGCGATGCCGGCGGGATCAGACGGCAGCAGGCGCCACGACACGAAGTTGCCCCGGTCGGAGCGGATGCCCACGAGTCCCCGGTCGAGCGTCTCGACAGCGGACGCGGAGGAGGGCCGCACGACCACTAACGACGCGGCGATGACTACCGATAGCACGAAGATCGGCTTGAGACGTTTCATCGGACCACCACCAAGCGGGAGGATGGGAAAGCGCTTGCCGTGCCCGTTAAAGTAAGCGAAACATGTACCTACGTCAATAATCAGGCTGCCCCATGTGCGCCGAATGTGCACCAGCTGACGTACGCGCCGGGGTCGGTGCGGTCGACGGACTCCCGTGCCTCAAACAGGGCGTGCGCGAGCGTGCGCCCCTTGCTGAGGTGCTCGTGCAGCCCGCACATGAGGTCGACCGCCGCCACGTCGGGCACCGCCGCGACGCTCGCGACGATGCCGGCGGTGCCGCGGGCGAGGAGGGCGCTGACGAAGCCGAGTACCTCGTCGCCGGCGTAGGTGGCGTCGGCTCCGGACTCGCAGGAGGCGAGCACGAGCCGGTGTGGTGCGGCGCCGCGGGCCTCGAGCTCCTGCACGGTCAGTGGGCCGTCGGCCAGTACGAGCGAGGAGAACAGCGGGTTGTCGGCGCGCAGCCGGCCGTGGCAGGCCAGGTGCACGAGGTCGGCGCCGTCGAGCAGGCGGATGACGGCTTCGGCGGTGCTGTCCGGCGGGGTGACGACGGTGGCGTGCGGGTACATCGCGTGCAGGCGCTGCACCTCGGCGGTCGCCCCGCTCAGGTGCGGGCCTTCCACGAGTACGACGGAGTCGCCGGGCGGGCGGTGCAGGGCGGATTCCCGTGCCCGGGTCCAGAACCGTGCCGAGGGTGCGAGGGAGACGGGGCCGTCGTGCAGGGCCGCCCAGGGCACGCCGTGCAGGTCTCCGACCGGTACGACGACCAGCTCGGCGTCTGGCTTGATGCCCAGCGGCTCGACCAGCAGCCCGCGCAGCCCGCGCACGCGTGATTCGGCGCTCAGGCGGGCGGCGGCCAAGGACTGGGGTGGCCTGTCCTGGGTGAGCCGGCGCAGCGCGAAGTACAGCGTCTTGAGTTGTTCGAGGACCGGGCCGGCCGGTCCGAGCTCGACCATGCGGCTGCGCCGGGCCTCGACCACCACCGCGAGCAGCCGGTCACCCAGCAACCCGTACTCGATGAGGACCCGCCCGTCGAGCAGCTCGCGCAGGCCCGCGGTGGCCCCGGCCGCGGACCTCTCGGCCCGTGCGGGCTGGTGCCAGGTGGCGCGGCGGATGCGGTGCTCCAGGGCCAGTTGCCGCGCGACCAGCGGTGTGGCGCCGCCGCGTTCGGACTGCTGCCCGGGTGCCGCTTCCAGTTCCGCGCTCACCGCGCGCAGCGCCTCCAGGTCGTTCTGCACGTCGGCGGTGCTCGCCGGTCCCGCCGGCTCGACCGCCAGCAGCGCGGCGGCGCGGGTGCGTTCCATCCACTCCAGCACCCGCCGGGGCGCGCCCTCCCGGACCACCACTTCGAGGCCGAACTGGCCCAGCTCGGCGCCGTGCCCGGAGGCCAGCGCCCGCAGCTCGACGGACGGCAGCGCGGCCCGGTGCCGCGCGAGGTCACCGAGGCCGCGCCGGCAGTGCCCGAGGACCTCGTCGTCACGGCCGGACAGCCGGGCCGCGAGCGCCGCGGCCACGGCGCCGCGCAGCCGTACCAGGACCGGGCTGCGCCGGGCCAGTTCGGCCGCGTGCCGCAGCGCGGCGACAGCGTCGCGAATCCGTTCCAGGTGCGCGGCGATCCGTCCGGCCACCGTGTACGCGTCGACCGCCGCCGCCCACGTGCCCAGGGTCTCCATCGTGCGTGCCACCCGGCGCGCCTCGCGCAGGTCGGAAGCCGACGCGGTGCCGGTGCGCAGCCGCGCCTCGGCCGACACCAGCGCGGCTCGCGCCCGCCACAGCCCCCGCCCCTGTCGGCCGAAGCTGTCGGCGGCGTGCTGGGACGCCTCCTCGGCCTCCTCGGGGTTACCGGCCAGCATCGCCAGCTGGGCCACCCGCAGCTCGGCCTCGGCACCCATCAGCGGTACGCCGTTGCGGCGGAACACGTCAGCGGCGGTGCGCGCGGCCGCGCCCGCCTCGGGCAGCAACCGCAGGTCGATCAGCGCGTCCGCGTACTCCACATAGTGCTCGCCCAGCGGCAGCCCGGCGGCCTCGTGCGCCCGTCCGGCCTCGTCGAACAGCCGCAGCCCCTCCGCGAGCCGCCCCGACTGCACCGTCGCCCACGCCCGCGTCTCCAGCACCATCGCGACCAGCGCCGGGCCGACGCCCTCGGCCCGCCGTCCGGCGTCGTCGAGGCGGCGCAACGCCTCGCCGTGCCGGCCGTGCTGCGCCTCGATCATGGCCAGGTTGTTGCCGGCGATGACCTTGATGCGCTCCGGGGTGTCGGCGCGGGCCAGCAGCTCCCGATAGGTCGGCGCCGCGTCGCCCAGCCGGCCGATGTTCTGCTGCAGGATCGCCCGCTGGAACGCCAGCTCCACCTCACGGTCCGGCGCCACCAGCGGCCCGGCGGCGTCCAGGTCGCGCTGCGCGGCACCCATCGCACCCAGCTCCTGGTTGACCGCCGCGCGGCTCATCAACACGTCGGCGAGCGTGTGATCCAGGCGATGCCGGCGCGCGATCCGGGCCGCCTCGTCGAGCAGCCGCTTGGCGGACGCGTCGGCCAGCTTGGCCCGCTCGGCCCACGCCAAGGCCCGCAGCGCGAGCGCCAGCGCCTCCGGCGCCCCCGCCCGCCTCATACGGGTGACCAGAGCCGCCGCGACAGGGTGGTACCTGCGCGGATCCGCTACAACGCCTTCGTGTACACGCTTAGCGTGTATCACGAGGTCTCGTGGAGTCTCTGTTTCGGTCAACGGATCAAACTTCCGCTGTCGCACGTAAAGAGAAGCCGGGTGATGACATGAATTTGACGAATGGTCCTGCTGGGTACGCCTTCAAGGGTGACTATCCGGAATCCTATGGGAACCGCGTGCCAGAGCTGCGTCGGATCGTCGCGCGTCAGGTGTCCGAGCTCAACTCGATTGGCTCGCCGAGGGGGGCTGAGCTGCTGGGTATCCTACGTGGACGCCGCAGTGGACGGCGTGATCTTCCGCAGATCGAGGTACGCCAGCGAGAACGGGGCCGGGAGAGCCTGGTCGCCCGCGGCGAGATCGTGATGCGCTCTGACAGCGTGGAAGCGCGCGCACTGGTCGACGTCATGAAGTCGCGTGGCTTCGACGACGTGGTCGAGCGGCGCGGCGGGCTCTGCCGGCTGCGTAACGGCACGGCGCTCCTGCCGACAGTGGAGCGCGCGATCGAGGAGTGCTCCCGCAAGGGCACGCGGGGCTGGACCAACTACGTCGCGACGCTGGCCGCCGTGGGCAAGGGGATCGGCGGACCAGAGCCGATCCAGCACAGCGAGGCGTACTCGGCGCCCAGTGGCGAGGCCGGGCCGCGGGTGGCGGTGATCGACACCGGCATCCCGATGGCGCAGCGCGGCGACGGGTGGCTCAATGGCGTACCGCGCAACGAGGGCGACATCGACCAGCTCGACGTGCTGCCGGCCGGCCCTGACGGGTTCCTGGACTTCCAGGCCGGGCACGGCACGTTCGTGAGCGGCATCGTCATGCGGGTCGCGCCGGGCGCCGACGTGCGGGTCTACAAGGCGGCCGACAGCGACGGCTTCGCGTCCGACGACATGATCGCCGACGCGCTGCTGCGGGCGTACGAGGACGGCGCTCAGGTGATCAACATGTCGCTGGGCATGCGTACCACCGACGACGAGCCGCCGCCCGCGCTGGCGGCCGCGGCGCAGTACATCACGCAGGACTCGGGCGGCGCGGTCGTCATGGTCGCGGCGGCCGGCAACTTCGGCGACGACGCGCCGTGCTGGCCGGCAGCGCTTCCCGGCGTCGAGGCGGTGGCGGGTCTGAAAGCCGACCTGACCCCGGCGCAGTGGTCGAGCCACGGCGATGTCCAGTTCTCGACAGTCGCCGAGGGCATCCGATCGACATTTGTCACCGGCCTGGAGTCGCCGGTGTTCGACCGGGAGCCGGAGGAGTTCGGGAATGACTCGTGGGCTTTGTGGAGCGGGACCTCGTTCGCCGCACCGCAGATCGCCGGCGCGATCGTCCGCATCTGCCGCGAGACGCCGGGGACCACACCCCGCCAGGCGGTCGCTCTGCTCGCCAGCGGGGGGCAGCCCATTTCGGGTTTCGGCAGCGCGATGCAGATCCTCGAAGGCGTACTCTGAGGCCGTCCGCCTGGTCCTCCGGGTCCTCCGGGTCCTCCGGCGAAGGGAGGATGTCGTGGGAAACGATGTCGTGGGGCGTCCGACGGCCGACGACCTGGCCACGCTCGTCCGGGCCAGTGTCGCCGGTGACGAGACAGCCTGGAACGAGCTGGTTCGCCGGCACGCCGGGCTCGTCGCCACCGTCATCCGGCGGTTCCGCCTGTCGATCACCGATGCCCAAGACGTCAGCCAGTTGGTGTGGTTGCACCTCATCGAGCACCTGCCGAAGATCCGCGAGCCCGCGGCGCTGCCCGGCTGGCTGGCCACCACGACCCGCCACGAGTGCCAGCGTCACTTGCGCCTCAACAGTCGAAGCGTGTTGACCGACCCGGCGACCATGTCACAGATCAGTTCCGGGTCGGACGACATCGACGAAGACCTGCTGGCGGCCGAGCAGCGCCAGGTGCTCCTCGCCGGCCTCGCGGAGTTGAGCGACGAGCAGCGCCGGTTCCTGGCGCTGCTCGTCTCCGACCCGCCGTGCCCGTACGCCGAGATCAGCCGGATTCTCGGCATGCCGATCGGCAGCATCGGTCCGACCCGTATCCGCACGCTCGAAAAGTTGCGCGAGACGCGAGCCGTCCAGGCGTACCTCCGGGCGAACGGGAAGGCCGCGAAGACAGGAGGTGGCCGGCATGCCCTCGCGGAACTGGAATGACGACGACGAGCTTCTGCGTGCCCTCCGGGAGGCGCTGCTTCCTCACCCGGAGGAACAACAGGTCATGACGGCTGCGCGGGCGGCGTTCCGGTGGCGAAATGCCGACGCCGACGTCGAGCTGGCTTCGCTGCTCTACGACTCCGACCTTGACCAGAGCATGCTCGTGCGCGGCTCCGTGCACGGCACGCCCCGCACGCTCGTCTTCGGGCGGGGGCCGGTCAACGTCGAGATCGAGGTCAGCGAGGCCGGCATCGAGGGGCAGCTCGTGCCGCCCGAGCCGGGGGAGGTGCGGCTGGTGACGGCGTCCGGGTCCGACGCGGAGACCACCACGGCGGACGAAGTGGGATGTTTCGCCTTTCCGGCGCGGCGGCGGGGGCCGATCCGGATCGAGTGCACGCTGCGAGGCGGGCGTATCGCGACCGAGTGGATCACCGCCTAGCCGTCAGCTGTGAGCGTGCCGCAAAATGGATAAGCCACTAGATTGGCGACAAATGTATCGGGTTCCCGGAGAGCCCGCCTACGCTTGACCGTCATGGCGTCCCGGGACACACACAACCTGCGCGCGGTACTCGCGGTGCGTGGGTTCCGGCGGCTGCTCGGCGTGCGCCTGAGCAGCCAGTTTGCCGATGGGCTGTTTCAGGCCGCGCTCGCCGGCAGCGTGCTGTTCAACCCCGACCGGCATACCAGCGCGATCAGCATCGCGATCGGCACGGCGCTGCTCGTGGCGCCGTACTCGTTGATCGGCCCCTACGTGGGCGTCTTCCTCGACCGGTGGAGCCGCCGCCAGGTCGTCGTCCGCACCAACCTGCTTCGTGCCGCGCTGGTCATCCCCACGGCACTGTTGATCAATGCCGGCGGCGAGGGCATCGGCTTCATCGTCTGCGCGTTCGCGATCATGGGGTTGAACAGGTTCCTTCTGTCCGGGTTGTCCGCTGCCGTCCCGCACGTGGTCGAGGACCGCCGGCTGGTCACGGCCAACTCGCTCGCGGGCACGCTCGGCTCGATCTGCTTCTCGTCCGGGCTCGGTCTGGCCGCGCTCCTGGTCCACTCCATGGTCTCGGTCGGCGACGGCGGGTACGCGGTGCTCGCGGCCGTCGCGCCCATCGGATACGTCGCCTCGGCCTTACTCGCGCGGCGCTCGTTCCGGGTCGACGAGCTCGGTCCCGACCATGTCGAGCACGAGTGCAAAGCCTCGATGGGGTCGGCACTGGCCGAGGTGGCCCGGGGGATGGGCGACGGCCTGCGGCACCTCGCCAGCCGCCGCGGCGCCGCGTACGCCATGGCCGCCAAGGCGGGGTTCCGGGTGCTCTTCGGGGTCCTCACGCTCGCGATGCTCCTGCTGCACCGCAACTACTTCGTCACCGACAACGACGTACAGGACTCGATCACCGGCCTGATCTTCGTGGTCGGCGCCGCGAGCGCGGGCGTGGTCACCGCCGCGCTGGTCACGCCGCCGGTCACCCGCCGGATCGGCGGCTGGCGGTGGGTCAGCGTGCTGCTGCTCGGCCTGGCGGTCGCGCTGCTGGCGTTCGCGCTGCCGTTCACCGAGGCGCTGCTCGTCGTGGCGGTCTACTTCGTCAACATCGCGTCGCAGGGCATGAAGATCGTGGTGGACACGGCGATCCAGCACGAGTGCGAGGACGACTACCGGGGCCGGGTGTTCGCGGTCAACGACACCACGTTCAACCTGACGTACGTGGCCGGCATGTTCATCGGGGCGCTCACGCTGCCCGCCGACGGCCACTCGCCGGTATCGGTGGTGGCCGTCGCGATCGGGATGGCAGCCCTGGGCGCCTGGTACGCGGTCGTGGCAGGCCGTTGGGCCCGCCGCGAGGGCGACGACATCGCTCAGCCCGTGCCGGCCCCGGTCCCCACCTCAGTGTGATCAGGGCGTCCCTGAAGTCGTTAGGGCGACTTGAGGGACGCCCTGATCACAGGTGAGCGCGGAGGCGGTCCCGGAACGGGCGCTCCCGCAACAGGGCCTCCAGGTCCGCGACCACGCGGGTCAGCGGGTACGGGAGCGCGGCGTCCAGCTCGCCGACCGTCGCCTCGGTCGCGTGCCACTCCGCCTCCAGGAACGGCAGGACCTCGCGTCCGCGCTGGGTCGGCTGTACCCGCCGGGTCCGCCCGTCGGAGCCGGCGGCGCTCTCGACCAGCCCCGCCGCCCGCATCGCCGCGACCGTCTGGCTCATCGCGGAGTGGGTCACCTCGACGCGCGTGGCCAGCTCGCGGATGGACATCGGGCCGTGCCGGCCGAGCTGGATGAGCGGCCCGACGAACCGGGTGCGCACCTCCGCGAGACCGGCCTCCTCGTACAGGGCGGCGATGTCGCGGTCCATCGCCTCCAGCAGTACCCGCAGCGGCCGCCACAGACTGCTGTCGAGCTCATCCGTCACGAGACCACCCGGAAGGTCATGCCCGCGTTCGATAGTCGGGCGCGCAGCGCGTCGCCCATCGCGACCGCCGTGGTGACCTGCCCGGCCGTCTCCGGGAGCTGGTCGTGCGCCAGGCACAGGGCGGACTCGGCGAGCATCTTCGACGTCTGCCCGTACCCCGGGTCGCCGCCGGTCACCTCGGTGACCACCCGATGGCCACCGCTCTCGGCCACGAACCGCACCCGGAACCACGACCGCGCCTGCCGCTCCGGGCTCGGCCCCGAGCCGGTCGGGACGAGGCGCCGCAGCGCGCGCCGGGTCGGACCGGCCTTGGCGAGCACCATCGCACCGGCGGCGCCGGCCGCGATGCCGCCCAGGACCAGCGGATTCCGCAGGGCGGCGAAGTGCCCGTACGAGAAGTCCGGCCCGTAGCGGGGCAGCGCCCGCGCCGAGCGCACCACGATCTGCGGATCGATCGTCGGCAGCGGCAGCACCCACCGGCCGATCGCCTTGTCGTACCCGGGCCGCCCGGCATCGCCGCGCACCCGGCGGGACCGGTCGGCCGGCTCCAACCGCCGCCGCTCCCGGTGCGCCTGTGCCGCCTGCCTGGAGCGCGCGAAGTTGGTCAGTACCGTGTCGAACGTGCCGCCGGACGGCCGGCCGCTCGCGGTCAGGTAACCGCGCATCCGGATCGGCACGTCTTCAGGCATCTGCCCCACCGTGTAGTGCGCGCCCAGGTCGGCCGGGATCGCGTCGAATCCGCAGGCGTGCACGATCCGGGCGCCGGTGCGCTCGGCGGTGGCGTGGTGCGCCAGGTACATCCGGTCGACAAACTCGGGCTCGCCGGTCAGGTCGACATAGTCGGTGCCGGCCGCGGCACAGGCGGCGACCAGCGGCTCCCCGTACCGGATATAAGGGCCGACGGTCGTGATGACCACCCGGGCCGACTCCGCGAGCCGCCGCATGGCGGCGGCGTCGCTCACGTCGGCCTCGACGACCCCAACCTCACCGACGCGATCGCGCAACGCCCGCAGCCGTGCGGCATCGCGGCCGGCAACCGCCCATCGGGTACCTGCCGGCCGCCGCTCCGCCAGATACTCGGCGACCAGTGTGCCGGTAAATCCGGTCGCCCCGAAGAGCACCACATCGAACTCCCGCTCCGCCATCACCGGATGGTAGCGGCGGTACGTTTAGATCATGAGTGGCGAGACCCTGCGATCCGTGTCCATCGAACGCGCGAGCCTTGGCCGGTACGAGGTGCGGAACGCCCGCGGCGGCACCATCACCATCGGCTCCAGCGACGGCCCCGACTTCACACCGGTCGAGCTGCTGCTCGCCGCGCTCGGCGGATGCACCGGCGCCGACGTCGATCACATCGTCAGCAAGCGCGCCGAGCCGGAGCGGTTCGAGGTGCGGGTGACGGCCGACAAGGTGCGCGACGAGAGCGGCGGAAACCGCCTCGTCAACCTGGTCGTGGAGCTGAGCGTGGCGTTCCCCGAAGGCGAGGCCGGCGACGCTGCCCGGGAGATGCTGCCCCGCGCGGCGAAGATGTCACACGACCGCCTCTGCACCGTCTCCCGCACGATCGAGGCTGGCACGCCGGTCGACACGAAGGTGAACTGACAGTCGCCGCCGGTGCTCAGACCGGCGGCGACTCCCTCGTGTCGCCACGGGGGTGGACGACGACCAAAGGTGTCCCCAGTGTGACGGAGTGTGCCCGCCGCCGCCTCCGTGAAATTACGCAATCTGCTTGAGCCTGGCGCGGACCTCGCTGGCGTTGGGGTGGCCCAATTCGTCGAGGATGTCCAGAGCCAGTCGCCACGTGCGGCGGGCGGCTTCGGGCTGGCCGGCGGCGAGCTGGGTCTCGCCCAGGTTGACGAGCGTGTTCGCCTCCTCGTGCCGGTCGCCGAAATCGCGGAAGATCGCCAGCGACCGCTCGTAGCAGTCGACCGCCGCGGCGTGGTCGCCGAGGTTGTGCCGGATCGAGCCGAGGCTGTCCCAGGTGGTCGCCTGGCCGTGCCTGTCGTCGAGCTCCTCGTACAGGCTCAGCGCCTGCTCGCAGTACGGCAGCGCCGGCTCGTGGTTGCCGATCATCGTGTTGAGCAGGCCGATGTTGTTGAGCGAGCCCGCCTGCCCGAACCTGTGACCGGCGGCCCGGTACAGGTCGAGTGCCCGCTCCGCCGCGCGGGTCGCCTCGGCCAGCTGGTCGGCGCCGGCCAGTCCACTGCAGATGCTCAGCTCGACGTTGGCCTGCCCGGCGTGGTCACCCAGCGCGCCGAAGAACCCAGCCGCGCGATCCAGGTGCCGCAGGGCGTCGTCGCTGCGCCCCACGAGGTCGTACCCGAACCCGAGCCCGTGGTGCCCGTGTGCCTGCCCCGGGAGGTCGCCGGTGCGCTCGGCCGCTGCGAGTGCGGTGTGCTGGACGGCGACGAGGTCGTGCCAGTGGCCCCGCCGGTCCAGGAAGTCCCACAGCGTCCAGGCGAGCTGCCACGCGCGCCGCTCGAACCCGCCCGCCGCGGCCAGCTCCACCATGGACAGGAGCACGTGGTGCTCGGCGGCGAACCACGCCAAGGCCAGCCGGTGGTCGGCCAGCTCTTCGGGCGTCACGCCCGGCGCCGGGTCGGCGAGGACGATCGGGTGCCGGCGCGGGTACAGCAGCAGCGCGCCCCGGTGTGCGGTGTGCAGGTAGTGGTCGAGCAGGCGGCTGATCGCCGCGCGCCGGTCGGCCTCCGGCTCCTCCGCCCGAGCCAGCTCCCCGGCGTACGCGAGCAGCAGGTCGTGGAGCGAGTACCGGCCAGGGGCGTGCTCGGCGACCAGGTGTGCCCGGGTCAGCTCGTCGAGGTGTGCCCGCACTCGTGCGAGCGGTTCACCCGCCAGGCTCGCCGCCGCCGGCGCCGACACGTCCGGGCCGGAGTGCAGGCCGAGCAGGCGGAACAGGCGCGCCGCGTCTGTCGACAGTGTCCGGTACGACCAGGAGAACACCGCGCGTACGTCGGTGCGCGCGTCGTCTTCGTCGGCGCGGAACGCGTCGAGGCTGCCACCGGCGGCGCGCAGCTCGGCGGCGAGCGTCGCGAGTGGAGTGTCGGGCTGGCCGGCGGCGCGGGCGGCCACAATGGACAGCGCGAGCGGCAGCCGGGCGCACCGGGTGACGATCTCCTCGACCGGGCCGGGTTCGGCGGCGACCCGCTCGGCACCGAGCCGGCCGGCCAGCAGCTCGCGGGCGTCCGATGTGGACAGCACATCGAGGGTCAGCGGGAGCGCGCCCTCGGCCGCCACCAGCCCGTGCAACCGGTTCCGGCTGGTCACCAGGACGGCGCAGCCCTGTGCCCCGGGCAGCAGCGGCCGTACCTGTGCGGCGTCGCGGGCGTTGTCGAGCAGTACCAGCATGCGGCGGCCGGCGAGCAGGCTGCGGTACAGGGCGGCCTGGGCGTCGATCCCGGTGGGTACCCGCCGGGCGGGCACGCCGAGGGCGTCGAGGAAGCCGCGTACCGCCTCGGCGGGACTCATGATCGCACCCGCCGGGTCGAAGCCGCGCAGGTTGACGTAGAGCTGCCCGTCCGGGAACCGGTCGGCCGCCCGGTGCGCCCAGTGCACAGCCAGAGCCGTCTTGCCGACGCCGGCAGTGCCGGAGACCGCAGAGACGACGACGGCGGTGGGCTCCCGCGCGGTACCGGCCAGCAGGTCGTCGAGGCGCGCGAGCTGCTCGCCCCGGCCGGCGAAGCCGCGCACGTCCATAGGCAGCTGAGCGGCGAGCGGTACCGCCGTGCGCGGGGCCGAGGACTCGCCGTGCAGCAGCTCCCGGTGCAGCTCCTGGAGTTCCCGGCCCGGTTCGGTGCCCAGCTCCTCGACCAGCCTGGCACGGGTGGCCGCGTACCAGTCCAGGGCCTCGGCCGCCCGGCCCGCCATAGCGAGGGCCCGGATCAGCGTCGCCGACAGCGGTTCCGCGAGCGGGTACTCGTGCAGCAGCTCCCGGACGCGGCCGATGACCTGGTCCGGGCCGTGCAGCCGCAGCTCGACGGTGGCCCACCGCACGGCGGCGTCCAGCCGTTCCCGGTGCCAGAGCTCGCGGGACCGGCGGACCCAGCCCCCGGTCAGGTCGGCCAGCGGCTCGCCGCGCCACTGGTCCAGCGCGTCGCGCAGCAGGCGTACCTGTTCGGCGCCCCCGGCGTCGCGCGCGGCGGCGGCCATCCGGCGGAACCGGTGCAGGTCGACCCGGTCGGGCGAGATCTCCAGCAGGTAGCCGCCGGAGCGGCGAACGAGCTCGGCGTCCAGCCCGTCAAGCGCCTTGCGCAGGCGCGCCAGGTGGGCGTGCAAGGCGCGGCGGGCCCCGTCTGGCTGCTCGCCGTCCCACACCCGGCCGCTCAGCGTCTCCAGCGTCACCGGCTGGCCCGCGTCGACGAGAAGGGCCGCCAGTACGGCGCGGCGCTGTGGCGGTCCGATGTCGACGGTCCGGTCCGCCGCCCAGACCTCGGTCGGGCCCAACAGCCGAAACTCCGCCGACAACATTTCGACAACTCTACGAACTACCCGCATGCGGCACGCTGTTACCCGTTGGGGCGCCAGCTCAACGGGGGAGCTGGCGCCCGACAGTGTCAGGTGCGCGACCGGCTGATCAGGGCGGCGACGTAGTAGGTGGCTGGCTCGCCGGTGTGGTTGGCGTACGCGTGCGCCACGTCGGCCGCGAAGTACAGCGAGTCGCCGGCCGCCAGGTCGACCGCCTGGTCGCCGACCGTCACCCGCACCTCGCCCGACTCCACGGCGATGTACTCGTGCGACCCGGCCGCGTACGCGGGGAAGTCACCGGCGTCGCAACCGGCCGGCAGGGTGACCCGGACCAGCTCGAAGTTCACGCCGGGCACCACCGGCGACAGGATCGTGCGGTGCCAGCCGCTCGGGTACGCCGCCGTGTCCTGCCGATCGGCCCGCCGGACGACGACGCGGTCGGGTGCGGGGTCGGCGAGCAGTCGGGTTAGCGACACTCCCAGCCCGTCGGCGATCCGGTCGAGCACGACCACGGTGGGCGCTTTCAACGCCCGCTCGACCGAGGAAAGCATGCTCACGCTGACCTTTGACCGGTCGGCGAGCTCCTGGAGGGTCATCCCGCGCTCGCTCCGCAGCGCCTGGATCCGGCCACCCAGCTCCGGAAGATTGATCACGTCCGCTATGGTACGCGGCTTTTCACTATAGTGGTGTTTCATTTTGAGCCCCTCGAACGCCTATTCAATGAGCAGGTTTCATGTGTGGGGGGACTCATGACAGTGCGTGACGAGCGGGATACGTGGTTGGCGGGACTCGCGCGTGCCGGAAACGGGCGCGCGCTGGACGAGCTCCTCGAACGCCACTGGTCAGTGACGCACCACATCATCGGCTGCGGCCTCGTCGAGCACTCCGACGTCGAACCCGCGCTCACCGCACTCGCCGCGCGACTCCGAGACACCGCACCCGGCGGCGAGCAGGTACGCGCCTGGTTCGCGGCCGAGGCTCGCCGCCAGGTCCGCGAGTCCCGCCGACCCGGCCGTGCGGGGCCCGACGGCCCGGACTTCGCCGCCACCGCCGTCGCGCGGCTCGGCCTGACCGGCCAGGCGCGGCACCTGGTCGAGGCCCTCCGGTGGCTGGCGCCACACGACCGCGACACGTTCGCGCTCTGGTGGCTCGCCGAAGCCGGCGAGCTGACCCCCGCCGAGGTCGCCGCCGCGTCGGGCGACTCACCGTCCGATTCAGATGCACGTGTACGCCGGATGGCGCCCCGCCTCGACGCTGCCCGCCGGTTGGTGGCAGCGCTCGCGGCCGACCCGGTGTGCGGAGACTTGGCACTGCTGGCGGGCGGCACCGCCCGGCGCCCCGAGCCCCACCGCCGCGACCGGCTCGCCGCTCACGTGGTGGAGTGTTCACGCTGCGCCACCGACCTGGAGCCCGTGGAGCCCCTGCTCGGCTCCCTGGGCCTCGTCCCCGCCCCCGCGATCCCCCGCCCACCCGCCCAATCCCGCTCGTCGGCCGCACCGTCCATCGCACCGTCTATCGCATCGTCCACCGCCGCGGCCTCCGACCGGCGGCAGAACTCCGGCGTCGGCTGGCGCCGCTTCACCCGCCCCCGCGGCCCCGCCGCCCCCGAGCCGGCGACCGACCGCGCCAAGCCCCCCACCGACCGCCGCCCCTCTGCCACGCGCGACGCCGCCGCAGCCCACGACGCGTTGGGCGCGAGTGACGCGACTGGCTCGCTTGAGGCCACCGGCCGCCGTGATGCGGCTGGCTCGCTTGAGGCCACCGGTCGCCGTGATGCGGCTGGCTCGCTTGAGGCCACCGGTCGCCGTGATGCGGCTGGCTCGCCTGAGACCGCCGTCGACCGTGGTGTCCCCGGTGTCGGCGACGCGGCCGTCGGCGATGGGTCGGCTGGGTCGCATGAGTCCGCCGTCCGCCGTGGCGGGAGTGGCTGGTCTGAGGGCACCGGTCGGCGCGGCGTAGGTGACTCGGCTGGCTCGGCCGATGCCGCCGCCGAGCGTGGTGCGGCCGGTGCGCGGCGCTACACCGGCCGCCTCAACTCGGCGGCAAGCTGGACCGACCTAACCACCGGCGACGCCGCTCCGGGTGGTACGACGCCTGCCTCGGTCGACCCGACGCGGGGCTCTGGTGCTTCAGCTGCTGCCTCGGGTGATGCGATGTCAGGCTCCCGCGGTTCGGCCGCGGCCCTGGGCACGACGCCGGACTCCCGTGGATCGGACGCGGTCTGGGGCGCGACGCTGGGCTCTCGCGGTCCGGCGGCAGACGCGGGCGTGCCGCTCGGCTCTAGCGGTCCCGCGGCGGGCTCGGGCGCGACCCTGGGCTCTAGCGGTTCGGCGCCGGGCTCAGGTGCGACCCTGGACTCTCGTGGTTCGGTGGCTTCGCGCGGCCGGGCGACCGGCTCGGCCGGGGCGCGTCGTCCGGCCCGCCCGGGCGCCTCCGCGGCCGGCTCTGCCGCTCCGGCCGGTTGGGCCGGCTCCGCCAGCGCGGCCGGTTGGGTTGGCTCTGCCGCTGCCGGCCTCCGCACCAGACTCGCTCGCCCGCTCGCATGGGCTGCTGAGGCCGGCCTGCGCAGCGCCGCCGCCGTGCGCGGACTGGCGAGCCGCATCGTCAAAGCCACGTCCGGCCTCCGCTACCGGGGCCGGCGTTTCCGGCCCACCAGTCCGCCCCGGCGAGCGATCCTGATCGCGTTGGCGGTCGCCATGTTCGTCATCGTGGCGCTGGTCGCGAACGGGGCCACCCGCTCCGCGGCCCCCGTGCACGACCCGGAACCGGTCAACACGGCCCTCCTACCGGAGCCGTCGCCAGCAGCGGTCACAACCGTCGCGGGTACCCCTCCCGCAGCCGGTCTCGCGCCACTGGGCCGCGCCGTCGCACCCGAACGGACCCCTCGCCCGGCGACGACCAGCGCGGCGGCGGTCCCGCCCACGCCCCGCCCGCCGACGACCACCTCGTACGAGGCGGAAGCCGCCCGGCTGCACGGCTCGGCCGAGCCCATGATGATGCCCGAAGCCTCCGGCGGTCGTATCGTGCACCGGCTGGGCACCGGTGCCAACCCCTATGGGTACACCGACCGCGGCGCGATCGAGTTCACCCTGAACGCGCCGACAGCTCGCCGGTACGCGGTCACGATCTACTACGTCGACGGCGAGCAACAGCGCACGGTGTACGCGCGGCTCAACGGCGGCCAATCGCAGGCGTGGAGCTTGCGCCCGGGCGGCTGGGGCACCGTGATGTCAGCGACGTTCCAGCTAGACCTTCGCGCCGGCGCCAACAGCCTCTACCTCCACAACCCCGCGTACTGGATGCCCCGCCTAGACCGCCTAACCACGACCGGCTAACCACCCCCCGCCCGCCTCCCCACCCCCGCCACCCGCACCGCTCGCCCTCTCCGCGGGCGCCACCCTCTCCGCGGGCGCCACCCTCTCCGCGGGCGCCACCCTCTCCGCGGGCGCCACCCTCTCCGCGGGCGCCACCCTCTCCGCGGGCGCCACCCT
>NZ_BSDI01000034.1 GCF_027923225.1 Phytohabitans aurantiacus | reverse complement strand
GGCGTCGCCGTCCGGATCCTGCAACGCGTCCTCGCCCTGACCGCAGCGATCTGGCACAACTGGCACACCGGCCAACCGATCATGCGATCCCTGACCGCCTACGACCACTGACCCCTTGGAATCGATCATCTAGTGGAGTGGCCGGACATGCCGACGACGCCAATGGGCTGGCTAGCGGTCACTTGTTGTCCGAGGGTGACAGCTGGTCGGCGGAGCAAGTGGCAGTAGCGGGTGGTGATCGGTCCTGCGGCCATCGGTGATACGTCGAGTCGTTCAGGCTTGACCCAGCGGTGCGCCGTGTTCGCGCATGTATGGGACTGGGTCGATTGGGCCTTCGCCTGGGTGCTGTGTCTCGAAGTGCAGGTGGTCACCCGAGGAGTGGCCGCTGCTGCCGACCTGCCCGATCTCCTGCCCGACGGCGACAGTCTGACCGACTTCGACGATGGGGGCTCGCACCATATGGCAGTACATGGTCACAAGGTTGTTCGGGTGACGGATCTTCACGTACCAGCCGCAGCCGGGCGTACTTGGTGACCCGCGCCGGTTGCAGAGTTGTCCGCTGGGGTCGGTGTCGCACCGGGCAGTGATGACCTGGCCGGTGGCGGCGGCCCGGATGGGTGTGTCGGCGGGTGCGGCGAGGTCGACGCCGTCGTGGTCCGGCCGTTCGGGTGTGCGGAAGCCGGACACGATGGGAGCCCGGACTGGCTGCGTCCAACCGGCGTGCAGGCACCATTCAACATCGCCCGGGGTCGTCGCTCCGGATGCGGCAAATGCCTGCTGCACCATGGCTGTGGCTTCGCCCTCCCATTTGGCGTACGCGTCCGGGAACGCCGAGCGTTGCACGGCCTGCGCGGCATCGGTGAGGGCCATGGTCTGCCAGTCGGGGATCGTGAGGAGTCGTTCGTAGAACTTGCTTGTGGCGTAGGTGGGATCTTGGAGTTGCTCGATGGTGCCCCAGCCTTGGCTGGGGCGTTGCTGGAACAGGCCGACGGAGTCGCGGTCCCCGCTAGGCAGGTTCCGCAGACTGCTCTCTTGCATGGCGGTGGCGACGGCGATGACCCAGCCGCGCGGAGGGACGCCGCGTTGAACGCCGACGGCGACCATGGTGGCGGCGTTGGCGATCTGGTCGGCGTCCCATCGGTCGGCGGCGTTGGTGCCGCTGGGTGTGCCAGGGGCGGCAGTGCAGGCGGCGGCGATGCCGCCGAGGAGGACCGCCGGCGCGGCGGCGCAAAGTAGTGCGACGGCGGCTGTGACGGCGGCGATGAGGCCGATAGCGCGGTTGGTCATCGCCGCCCCCTGAGCTTGAGGGCGGCGATGACGGTGATGGCGCCTAGGTGACGCTCCTGTGTGGGCATGATTCCTCCGTGACATGGCATTCGGGTGGGGGTGCGCGGGCTTGCCGGCGTCGGTGGCTCACGGGTCACCGGCCGGTGGTGCGCAGTGTTGGCACGCCGAGTGGGACGGCGGTGCGGGCGAGGCGTTGGGCTTGCTGGCGTTTATCGGCCAGGCGGGCGAGGGTGGTGTCGATGCCTTCGATCTCGCCGAGCCAGTGTTCGGCTTCGGCTCGTGATCGCCGGGCGAGTAGGTCGGTCTCGATGAGTTCGAGGCGGGGCAGCATGTCGGGATGGACGTGCAGCATCGGGCAGCGAAGGCAGGCGTGTTCGTGGGCGCAGCCGGTGCCGTAGGGGCGTCCGCAGTTGCCGAGCTCGACCTTGCGTTTGTCGAAATGTTCCTCGAACTTGGCCCATTCGGTGTCGGTCGCCGGCCGGTACTCCTCGACCGGCCGCAGGCGGCGGCGCCGGTCGAGGAAGGCTTGGTAGTGGCGGACCAGGTCTTCTTCGAACACGGCGACGTAGCCTCGCGTGGTTTCAAGATCCAAATGACCGAGTAGGGCGGCGCCGATGTGGATGGGTAGGCCGTTGTTGACCAGGTCGGTGGCGAAGATGCGCCGGAAGTCGTGCGGGGTGAACCTTGCCTGCCCGAACTCGGGATGCTGGTCGGCCAACGCCTCGCAGCGGCGGCGCAGCAATTCCAGGACGATGTGCTGGCCGAACACCGTGCGGGTGGGGCCACGTTGGCGTTGGAACAGGAACGGCATCGCCGGGGTGTGGACCTTCTCGTGCGTGTCGTAGCGGGAGATGGCTGGTATGCCGCCGGCGCGGTCGGTGTGCCTGCGGATGATCGCCGCGATGACCGCGAACAGCTCGGCGGACATGGGGATGACCCGTTCCCGGTCGGATTTGGACGGCGCGATCACGAGCAGGGCGATCGTCTCGCCGTTGGGACGCTGGTAGCGGCGGATGGATAGCTGGCTCAGTTCGAGCAGTTCCTCGATCCGGATCCCGGACAGCCGCAACGTTTCGACGATTGCCCATTCCCAGAACGCGGCGTCTTCCGCGCGGTTGACGTTGATGATCTGCCCGTCGGTCTCGTCCCGAACCCGGAGGTGGTCGATCCCGTCGGCGGCGAGTTGCTGGTCGTAGTCGGTCCACACGCGCGTGTAGGTCCGTCCGCCCAGACTCAACGATTGCCCAGCTGCCATACCGGCGCCGGCCTCCAGTAGACGGCCCAGGTGGTCGCGCCGCCGGTTGACGTCGGCGACGAGGACGGGCAGCAGCGGCTGCCGGGTCCGGGTGCGTTCCGCGGAGCGTTCGCGGGCCTTGCGGTGGCGGCGGGCGCTGCCGGCGAAGTCGCCGGGGTTGATCGGGCACGGCGCCACCCACCTGGCCCATCGTTCGGGTTCGGCGACCGACCAGGTGTGCAGGTCGAGGTAGAAGCTGCGCACCGCGAGCAGGATCGGGTCGACCGACAGTCGCTCCCGGCCGTCTTCCCGCTGTCGGATGGCGGCCCGCCACTGGTCGTAGACCTGCGTCGGGATACGCAGATCGGCTTGCCCCGGCGCGATCTTTTCGACCTTGGACCAGAAGACGCCCGCGAGCCAGCGGGCCAGGCCGGTCAAGCTTGCGTAGTCCAGCGTCGTGGCGCGGCGGGTCAGGTAGTCGATGAGCAGTTGCCGGACCGCCCTGTTGACGATGGCATACCGGTCCACCAGGCCCGTCACCGACAGCTGACCGCGTTGCCCGGCAGCCTGTAGGGTCGGCGGCGTATCGGGCGGGAACTGTCCCATCTCGCGCAGTGCCTTCCACGCGACCTGCCCGGCGAACGTGGTGGTCGAACTGCGGGTGTAGGCGCCGAGGCCGTTGCGGCGGCAGTCCCACGCGTACTGCAGAAAACCGGCTGGTGCCAGCTCTGCGAACCGGATGCCGAACACGGTCAATGCGCATGCCACGTCGAACACGGCGGTGCGGCGCGCGTCGGCCGGCACCGGCATCGCCTCGACGTGCGAGCAGAACCGGTCCAGGTCCGCATCCTGCTGGGCGGTGACGAACATCGGCGCGTATCCGACCATTGCGGTCGCCCGCATCGCCGGCAGGGTCGGCCGGAACACCCGCAGACACAGCAGCAGCTTCAACGCCAAAGTTACGTTCACGCGCAGGTCCGTTTGCGCCGTCGTGGGGAAGCCGGTTTGCGCGTAGTCGCTGGCATTCCACCGCTGCTGCCACGTCCGGCCCGGAACGCGGTGCAGAACCTCCAGCAGCCCGCGAACTGCCGCGCGCCGGTCTCGGATCGTCCACCCGCTGGCGGGCCACACCTGCTCGGCCAGGTCGACGATCGAGGCGATTGAGGCGCGGGACAGGTCGCCGTGCGGCGTCGGCGCCACTTGGGGCGTCGGAACTGCGGGAAGGATGGTTCCGGCACGGTATTTGCTCCGCGCCATCACGGGGTCCTCATCGGTTGGCCGGGTCGGGGTGGTGCGGCGGACCCGGCCGGTGCTCGTCTGCTCAGCCACCGAACACCGCCGCCATGTCCGCCGGGTCATACCCGGCCGCCAGCCGTGCCGGCTCATGTCGGGGCCGCTGGAAGTGGCCCTGCAGCTTGTCGAACAACTCGTCCACGTTCACCGTCAGATACCGCTGAGTCGTGGCCAGGTGCTTATGCCGCAGCACTGTCTGCACCTCCGGCAGCGTCAACGACGGGTCGGCGACCATCCGCGCCGCCGCGGTGTGCCGCATGTCATGCGCCGTCCAGTTGGTGCCCAGCCGTGCGTTTGCCCGCTGCAGGATCCGCCGCAGCGCCCAGTACGACAGCGGGCGGGCCTCACCGCGCAGCGTCCGCCATACCGGCTCACCGGCCGTGGGCAGACCGGCCTCGTGCAGATACAGCGCCAGCAGGGTGAACGCCTGCGCCGACGCGGGTACCGGTTCCAACTCGCGGGTGCCCTTGGACACCACCCAGATCCGCTGGCCGGCCCAGTCCACATGCTCCAACCGCAGCCCGAGCAGCTCGCTGGCCCGGGCGCCGGACGAGACGTAGAACGCCAGCAGCGACCTGTCCCGGTCGCACCGCATCGCGGCGAACAGCTCGTTCCACAACGGATCCGGGATCGCCCGCGGCGCACGGTCCGGTGTCTTCTGCCGCAACGGCGCCCGCGGCACCCGTGCGACGGAATCCAGCGGGCTCCGATGCGCCAACGCCGCGCGTCGCCGCGATGACACCGGCACCGGGTTGACCACCGGACCCCACCCGCGGTGCGAGTGAAACTCGTAGAACCGGTACAACACCGACAAAGCATGGTTGATCGTGGCCGGCGCGTACCCAGGTGACAGGGCGCGCTTGCCGGTCTTTGTGTTGACCGCGGCTAAGTTCGAATGGCGGGTCCGCTGCGGGTTCGACGCCGTACGCATCCAGCCCACCAGCACCGCGACCTCATCTGTCGTCGCCTGATCCCACCGGACCGCCAGGACACCCAGGATGCGCCACCACCGCAGCAGATCCACCGCGTACGACCGGCACGTCAACGCACTCCGATCACTGAGCCTCAGATCCCGCAGAAACCGGCTGACCGGCTCAACCTCGCGACCCGCAGCGTCGACGAGCAGGAACGGCAACGACTCACAATCGGTCGCGCGAACCTCGCCGACACGGGGCAGGTCGACCCGGCCCTCCAACAATTGCATTCGGACGTCCACCAAGGACTGCACCTCCGTAGCAGTGCCCAGCCCCTTCTGGACTGAGCGGGTACGAAGGTGCAGTTAACTGGTCGCACCCCTTCGTGAGTTTCTCGTCGCCGTCGCGGTCGCAGCCCCAGTCGCCGCCGGTGCGCACGTCGATGGCGTTGCACCGCACCCGAGTCACTACACCGCTGGCGGCGGCGTGGATCGGGGTGCCTTTGCCGACGCCGAGGTCGACGCCGTCGTGCGAGGGACGATCAGCGGTGCGGAAGCCGCTGCCGACCTCGTGGATGACCGGCTGGGTCCAGCCGAGCGGGCCAACGTTGGCGCCGCAGTCGCCGAGCCCGGCGTCCAGGCCGGTGAGCGCGCCGACCAGGGTGGCCGCGTCGTCCTCCCATTTGGCGTAGGCGTCCGGGTAGGCGCTTGTCTGCACCGCCTGCGCGGCATCGGTCAGTGGCATGGCCTGCCAGCCGCTAACGCGCAACAGCGCCTGGTAGAACTTCGTGCTGGCGTAGACCGGGTCCATAAGCTGCTGTGCTGTGCCCCAGCCTTGACTCGGGCGCTGCTGGAACACTCCGACAGAGTCGTGGTCGTTGCCGTCGCCCAGGTTGGGCAGGTTGGTTAGCTGGGACTCCTGCATGGCGGTCGCGAGCGCGATGACCCATCCGCGTGGGGGGACACCGAGCCGGACGCCGACGGTGACGATCGTGGCGGCGTTGCCGACCTGCTCGCCGCTCCAGTCCCCGATCGGGTCGAACCCTCCGGCGAGCCGGGTCAGGTCCACGCCAGGGGTCGACGCCGAGGCGCTGGGGTCGGCCGGCAGGTAACAGCCGGCCGGCACGCCGGCACCGCCACCGACGAAGACGGCACTGAACAGTCCGGTGCACAGCAGCAGCACGGAGCAGACGGCGATCACGAGCCATGTCATGACGCGGCCGGTCATCGCCGCCTCCTGGGGTCGGCCGGCCGGCGCGGCCGGTGGGCAACTGGTGAGTCAGTGAGCGGTGCCATGACATGTCCTTTGTGGAGTGCAAGCTGGCGGAAGGGATTCGGCGGCCGGAGGGCATGGTTTTGGGCCGGATCCGTGGTGCACCCGATCCGGCCCGCCGAGGGCTATTCGGGTTGGTCTGGGCGCGCCGGTTCACCGCTGAGCTGTCGGGCCAGCCGGTGGGCCTCTTGCGCGGTGAGCGTGGGCAAGTGGTCGACGGGTACGCCGGCGGCGCGGGCGCTGGCGGCGTTGCTGGCGCGGATCGCCTCGCGCAGCTCGTGTTCGCCCCATGCCGGGCTGCACGGGGATCCCGCCGGCTTCGGCCACCTCGCGCAGTTCTCTTGCCCGCATGCCGGCGAGCAGGCCATCGGCGAGCATGTAGCGCAGTTGGAGCCGCGTGATGCGGTCCTTGTCGTCCGCTCCGCTCATGGCCGGCACCCGGCCGGTGCGGCGGGTCGCATGTCATCGAGGGCGCCGGGCAGGCGGTGGCCGGCCGTGATTCGGCAGGCTTGATCCGGGCGGTGTGACCGGCTGGGCCGCACCGGCCCGGCGCCGCCGGGTACCGGGACGGTGTCGCCGACGGGATGGGTGGCAGGCTGCCGGTGACGGTCGGGTATGCGGTCCCTCCTCTGCGCTGATGGCATGGCGGTTGGGGCCTCCGTCCGGTTGTTGGTGTGCAGGCGGGAGCCGCCGAGGCCAAGTCGTGAGGCCTCGGCGGAGCGGTGGTCATGCTGGTGGGCGTGACGACACGACGGGGGCGAGCTTGGATACGGTCGCGGACGTTGCAGCAGTTCGCCGTGGATGTGTTTCGCTTAAGAGGTCCTAACAGAGTCGTACGACGTGTCGGTACGTGATGATGCAGGTGGCGAGGGCGAGGAAGGCTTCGTGGATGTCGTCGCGGCGTTCCCAGCGGATGCGTAGTCGTTTCATGCCGTGGTACCAGGCGATTGTCCGTTCGACGACCCAGCGGTATACGCCTAGGCCGGAGCCGTGGGCTTGGCCGCGGCGGGCGATACGAGGTCGGATTCCCTTTCCGCGTACGGCGCGGCGGTACTTGTCGTGGTCGTAGGCGCGGTCGGCGTACAACTGGTCGGGGCGTTGGCGGGGCCGGCCTCGTCGCCCACGTACCGCGGGGATCGCCTCGAGCAGGGGCAGTAATTGGGTGATGTCGTTGCGGTTGCCGCCGGTGAGCGTGACGGCCAGGGGGATACCGGCGCCCTCGGTCAGGACGTGGTGCTTGGAGCCCGGGCGGGCGCGGTCGACCGGGCTCGGACCGCTTTTGGGCCGCGTCGGGCGGCCCGTACGTGCGAGGAGTCCACGACCGCGCGGGACCAGTCCAGCTTGCCGAGGCTGTGTAGTTCGGCCAGCAGCAGTTCATGCAGCCGCTGCCACACCCCGGCACGGTTCCACTGCTCCAGGCGTCGCCAGCATGTCATCCCGGACCCGAACCCCAACTGCTGGGGCAGGAACTCCCACTGGATACCGGTGTGTAGCACGAACAGGATGCCTTGCAAGACCAGCCGGTCCGGCAACGGCCGGCGACCCGGGCTACGCAGCCGGCGGGGCTTGACCGGCAGCAGCGGCTCGATCCGCTGCCACAGGTCATCCGGGACTATCCACGGTGGATACTCACCCTTCCTCACACCGGAAGCAACGCTGCGAGCAACCCAGCCGATATGGACACACCGCGCCAATCACCCCATTGTGTTAGGAGTTCTAAGCCGCTTTAGAATTAAGGGGCGGGCTGCGGTGACGACTGATCCGCTGTCGGGTGGCGGTGTGCCGGGGTCAGGCGGCCTGCCACACGTTGGGGCGACGCAGCGGTGGGGGCCAGGTAGTGCGCTGGTACGGCGCGGTGCTGACCGGTTGCCGGACGACGGCTGCCGCGCTGATCACCGCTGTCTGTGCGGTGACCGGGGCCGGCGGTACGACGGCGCGGCCACGCGCGACCGCTGTTCGGCGGCGAGCGGCGTGTGCCGCCCGCTGCGCGGCGATGGCCGTCGGACATGGGTAGTTCGGTGCGCTTGCGCAGAGCAGGCTGGTACAGCGGCCACGCGGGCCCTGTTCATGCGCGGCGGCTACATCGATGGACAGCCGCCATAGCAAGATGTCGTCAACGTCGGCGGGGACCGGCAGATGAGCCGAGGGATGTGAGCGGGAGTTGGGCATGACAGGGGCCCTTTCGCGGCGTCGATACGGGTCTGTGTGGTGGTCTCCACCCGCAGGCGCGTTGGGCCGGGAAGGACGTGTAGGGATGAGTGCCCGTGGACTCGGGGTAGTGACCAGGACAGATCGACGCTCGACTTTCCATCAAACGCAAGTCGTTGATGGGTTTGCGGTGACGAACCGGCGCCAGGTCGGCACCGGTGGCCGGTGCCGGTGCCGGGCGTGTGGTGTGTGATGGAGGTTGGGGGTAGTTACGGTTGCCGGTGCGGCGGCGGACTCCGGGTGTGCCGGTGGGCGGCTGCTAGCTGGCCTCGTGGATGAGGAAGCAGTCCGCCGCGGTCGGATCGTCGTGCCGGTAGCGGTGCAGCTTCTCGTCGTAGTGCGCGGGCTGGTGGCAGTGCAGGCAGCGCATCGGTGCGGGCTGTTGTAGGTCTTCGCCGTCTCCGCCCACGGTCGTGGTGTGGTCGTGCCGCGGATAGCTGCAGGTGCCGTAGGTGCAGTACGGCCGTCCGGGAGCGCTGAGCCGGCGGGTGACTTCGTCCTGAACGGCGACGATGATGTCGATGGTGGCTGGGGTGCCGTCGTACGGGACTTGGGCATCGATGAGGTAGTCATTGGCGTCGAGGTAGTCGTGCAGGTCGCCGAAGGTGCGCACCCGGCCGGGTATGTGGCCGGCCGCGATGTCGTTGTCGATGGCGGCCATGATGTGGTCGGCGTGGCGGTGGATGCCGGTCATGGGTGGGCCGTGTCGAGGTTGAGCCGCTGTCGTTCCAGTGCTATCAGGGCCCGTGCGGGTGCCTGCCAGCTGTCCTCACCGGTGGGCGCGGGCGTCGTCCCGGAGGCCAGGGCTTGCAGGGCGGGGATCTGGTCGGCGTAGGTGCCGCCGAGGGTCTGCAGGTCGGCGCAGGCGCGGGCCATCGCCTCGCGCATCTTTTTCGCCCACGGGCCGGGCTTACCCCAGTTCTGGCGGTTGCGGCCGTGTATGGCGCCCTCGCACAGGTGGTAGCCCAGCCACACCACCGGCGGATGCACCCTGGCGGCTTCGGCGAGCAGGGCGACCTTGTCGTAGTCCCAGGCACGGCCGCCGCGCTGTTGGCGGTGGCCGGCGGTCTTTGGGTGGGTCAGGGTGCGCCAGTAGTCGGGGTGGACGGCGGTGGAGGCCACCAGATCCTTCTCGGTGGCGATCCCGCCAGCGGTCAGCGCGTGTGGCAGTTGGTCGAGCAGTAGGTGCGCCAACTCGCGGCGGCTGGCCGGCACGGCGGGATCGTCTGCGGCGGCCGCGCGGCGCCGCTTCGTGGGTGCCGGTTCGGGCAGGTCGGCTGGATCGGGCAGGGCGGAGCCATCGGCCAGGTAGCCCAGCAGCAGTGCGGCGAAGTCGCTGAGCAGGTGTTCGAAGCCGCGGGTGCGGTCGTGGTAGTCGGGGATCTGGATCCAGCGGCCGCCGCCGCGGTGGCCGACCCGGTGCGCGGCCTCGTGTAGCAGGGTGAGCAGTGCCTCGTGCCGGTCGGCGAGGGCAAGGCGGTGGATGGCCACGTCGCCGGTGCGCGGGTTGTAAAACCCCTGTGCGCACGGCTGTTCCTCACTGTCGGAGTACACCCGGACTCGGTCCAGTGCGAACGGGCCGATCGCGCTGCGGACCAGCCGGCGGGCGTCGGCCAGCATGGCACGCTCGGCCGGGGTCACGGACTTCTCGGGAATCCAGGTGGTCTTTCCGCGGGTGCGGTCGTAGTGGCGGTTCTGCCGTGCCCTGGCGACCTCGACGCCGAGCAGTTCCATGACGGCTCGTTGCTCGTAGTGGCCCAAACCTTGGGCGGTCACCTCGGTGTAGCCGAGGTCGACCAGGTCGAGAGCGGCTTGCTCGTTGCCGGTGGTGGTGTAGTACGTCTGGGCGGGCAGATGGGTGAGCGCCCACGTCCGCCACGCCGCGCGGGCGCGGGGCGCGGTGACTTGGCCGAAGAACTGCTCGGGCTCGCGTAGTTTGCCACCGGCCAGCACGTGGCCGGCGAACCGGTCGATGATCTGCTGGTCCTGGCTGCCGGCGAGGATCGCGCGGACCGCGTCGCGCAGCGCACCGGCTTCGATGACGGTCCGGTCGCGGTTCTGTAGCGCCTTGTCGGTCAGCGGCAGATCGTAGGAGGCGCGCAGGCCGTCGACGACGCTGACCAGCACACCCCCGATCCACACTCGGCCGGGCTCCCCGTCCAGGACGCACAATCCGGGTGTGACGGGCGGCCGGTAGCCGGGTTCGGCTAGGGCACGGAAGCGTCCGATCGCCTCCTGGGCCAGTGCCCGCGCGCATGCGACGGTGATGACCGTCCCGCGGGCACGGTCGGCGCGGTAGAGGTTGTAGACGAGGACCTCGGCGCCTTGCGCGGAGCGTGACGGGATCTGGCCACCGAGCAGGCGACGCCGCTCGACGGTCGGGATGAAGCCGTAGCCCACTGTCTCGCAGCGCACCGCGCCGACCTCGGGGCTGCGGGCCAGGACGAGGGCGGCGAGTTTCTTGCCCTCGCCGAACTGGCCTATCTGCTGTTCGGTTTTGGTGGAGTAGCCGAGGATGAGTCCTTCTTCGGGGATGCCGGGGCCGTCGTCGGCGATGGTGAGTACGCCGTCGGCCCAGCTGACCCGCGCGGCGGGGTCTTCATCTAAGGCATTGGCGATGAGCTCACACAGTGCCCGCACTGGCGTCCACGACTGCACGTAGTCCGGCGATATGGGGTAGGCGAGGGTGTCGACGATGGTCGGGTCCGACGCGGTGATCGTGACGGACGGGCCGGGTCGAGTTTGGACGGTCGGGTTGCCGGTGTCCACTGTGGTCTCCTCATGATGATTGGTGTTGTCGGAGCGTGGGTGCGAGCACGCGGGTGTGTATGGGGTTCCTCCGCGTTGTGGTGTGGGCCCGGGCAGCGGCGAGTGACCGAGGCGGGATGTGGGCCGCGTGTTCGAGGTTTCTTGGTCAGGACGCGGGTCGTCGCAACCAGCCCGCGCAGGCTCGCGTATGCGGTGGGCAGACCGATCGGGGCGACGCACAGATGCCGGGGGCGTCCGGGGTCTTGCGGCCGGGCGGGCGGGTGGCGACGATCGGCTTACCGGATCGCTTGGTTGGGACGGTAAGGCGCCGGAGGCGGGTGCGAGGCGTCCAGCTTCGATGCCCGCCTCCGGGCGCCGGTGTGTCAAAGGTGTGCAAGCCGCCGTCCCGTGTGTGTCCGGGGCGGGCTGGCGGTTTCTATGGGTTGGCCGGTTGGGTCGCCGCGAGCTGGTAGGTGGCCGGCTTTTCGAGGACTTTGGTGGCGTTGCCGCCGTCGACGAGCCGGTCGCAGGCGAGCACGACCGCGCCGGGGCTGGCCTTGGGGTAGGTGTGGCCGTCGGCGTTGTCGGTCTGGTCGATCAGCCGGCCTAGATCGGTGACCTTGTATGGCGTGTCCGGGTTGGTCTGCATGATTCGCAGGGCGGTGCGGGCGAGTGCGCCTGGAGGCCGGCGGGTCTTGCTGTCCGCCGGGGCGGTGGGGGTTGTGGTGTCGGGGGTGGGCTGTTCGGCGGGCGTGGCGTCGCCGTCGGCCTGATCGCTTGCTGTTCCTGTTGTTGGCCCAAGCTGCTGCTGGGGGTCTGGTGCCTGGTTCGCGACGGTCGTATCGGTGGGGGTGGCCTGTGTGTTGTTGGCGTCGCCGGCCGCCGTCGCGGGGTTCGGCGGCGTCACGTCGGTTCCTGCGCTCTGGTCGGGGTCGCTGGTGTCCGCCTCGGTGATCACGGGCGTGGCTTCGGAGGTGGGCGGCGGCTCGGTTGTCGTGGTCGTCCGCGCGGCGTCGTGCGTACCGGCGGTGTCGCCGCTTTCGGGGGCAGGGCTGGCGTTAACGGCCGATTCCTGCGCGGGTGGGGTGGTCAGTCGCCACACGGTGCGGCCGTTGTCCTTGACCCGTGCGGCGCGGCCGGCGTCCTCCAGCGCGCGCAGTTTCGGGGTGACGGTCGAGTAGCCCATCCCGGTCTTCTTGGCGATGGCGGCGGCGGTGAGGTCACTGTCTCGCAGTGCCTGCGCGACGACCTCGATCGGGTCGGGCTTGGCGGCTTTTGTGTCCACTGTGGTTTCTCCGTTTCGGTTGCGGGAAAATGGTTTGAGGAAGGCGTGCACTGATGGACGCTTCACAGGCGCCCTGTTCGCAAGTCGCCGGCGGCAATGCGCCGGGTGCTGCGGTCGGCATGAGGGTCGGTGCGGCCGTCAGCGGTAGATAGCGGTTCCCAGCGGCAGCCGGCCGGGGTTCACGCTTTGCGGTGGCGCTGTTCGAAACAGGGGTGGTGGCCGCTGTGGCTTTGAAGCTGGCCCTCAAGGCGGTCACCATCCGGCGCTACGGTCCGGGGCTTCGAAGGCTTGGTCCTGCGGACCTCGCCGGATGGTGACCGATCTGATCGACGCTCGTTTTTGTAGGAATCGCAAGTCGTCGCCGAAGGTGGGGCTGCCGCGGCGTTGTCATGCGTTGTGCCGTGGCAGGCCGCACATGCAGGCCGTCGCGTTGCGGGGCGAACGGGGCGCCCGTCGTGGCCGGCCCCGGGGGTGGGCTTGTGCTTGCCGGGCGGTGTTTAGGTTCGTGGTTGCTGTCCGGTGCGGAGTTGGATCGCCTCGGCCATACGCGTGGAAGTACGGACTGGACCGAGAGAGGGCTCTTTAGCGCGTGGGGTTAGGCGTGTCATGCTGGTTTAGCGCAACCTCGTCGAGTTGAAGAAACCGACGTGGTGGGCGCCAGGGCGCGGAGGCCCCCGCCCCCGATGGAGGTCAAGACCTCAAAGGTCGAAGTTTGCCGACGAAGGAGGTTCCGATGTAGGAGCAATCCGCATTGTGGAGCCAGAACAGTTCAACCGACCGTAAACGACCCAAAGGATGCTAATCATGATTGCAAAGCCAGTCCGCTAGGTACGCAACTTGGGGGAAACCGCGAAGTGGATTGTCGCGGTGTTCCCCTGGCTGATCCCACTTTTATTGATCTTGTTGGCCTGGGGTCTCCATGGGGCCGACAAGAGCGGTAAGAGCATAAAGATCACCTGGAACCTCGTTGCGTTCCACATAGAGATCTCCGACAAGCCCCAGGCATCGAAGGAACAGCCTGGCAAGTCCGAGATAGGCGCCCCGAACGCCGAAGCCAACCGTGTAGACGGATCAAACAAGCCGGATGCCACCGGCCCTCCCGAACTGCCCCCCGGCGATGCTCGCCGTGAAGCAGCGGGCGGGGGTGGGGCCGTGTCGTAGCGCCGAAAATAGCCGGTGTCCTCTCCCGGCATATGAAGGTTTCTGTCGTGGCGCCCCCGATCGGGGCGCCACGGTGTTTAGTAGGGCCGATCATCGATGACTAGTTCGACCCCCTGATAACATGATCGATGTGCGGCCATCGTTCGCGTACGGCCGTGCCACGGGCTAAAACATCGCCACCCGTGATGCTGTCGACCCCCGTTTAGGCGTTCGAGAACTTCCCGGGGAGCCGTGGCGCCGCTTAGCCCGTCCGGGCCTGCGCCAGAGGTTCCCCGTGCGCGGGGATGGCTGCTGGAGCACACGACGTGTCATCAAGAACGAGATTCGGCCGGCAAGCGGCCCATCGAATCATGCGCATGCAGTACCGGCCGATCAGGGCGACGGCCGAAGAGTTGGGTGTCGAGTACAACCACCTGCGATTCGCGCTATACGGCCAGGTACGTCCCAACGACCGAGTGCGGCGACGTCTGCCGCGTTTGCTGGGCCACCCGCTGGAAGACCTGTTCTCGGCGGAAAGCTTGGCGAAGCCGCACGACGCCAGCAAGAACCCGTGGCGGGTGCAGTCATGAGCGGTACAGGGTGCGTTTCCTCTTGAGTGAGCGGAGGGGCAGCGGTCATGCGGCCGGGGCGTATTGGTCCTGGTAGCGGCTGGCGTGGGTGCGCTGGTACTCGCGGTCGAGGTGGAATTGCCAGTACTGGTCGAAGTCGCCGTTGGTGATGACGGCGCGTAGGAGCAGGACGGCTTCGGCGCCGGTCAGGCTCCAGCGGGCGCCGGTGATATCGAGGCGGTCTTTGACCAGGTAGCGGCAGCAGCCTTCGATGACGCCGGTGGCGATGGGCCAGCCCAGGGCTAACGCGATGTGGTAGTTGAGGTAGGGCTGTTTGGCGTGTAGGTAGGCGGCGGCGCGTTGCAGGCCGGGAGCCGGGTGGTCGGCGGCGCGGGCGCGTAGGTGGGCGTTCAGGTCGGCGACTACCCGCGGGGCGTGGCCTTCCAACAGATCGCGGGCGGTGGCCTGGACGAAGGCAGCCCGGGCTGGGTGTGTTGGGTGGAGGTCTTCGGCAGCCTTCCATAGGTATTCGAGTACGTGGATGAAGTCGACGACGATGTCGATGTGGACGCCGCGACGTTCGGCCTCCTTGGTGATGCATTCGAGTTGGTGGTTGGCGCCGTCGACCAGCACAACCCAGCGGCGGCGATGCTGCCGGTCGCGGGCTTCGGCTTGGTCGAACAGGGCGGTGACCATCGGTGCGACGGAGTGCTCGAGGGACGCGTCCACCCGGCGGCGGGCCGCGCGCGGGCCTGGTTGGCGTGCGGCGCGTTCGGTCGCATCAATGGGCAGGATGTCGGCGGCGGCGCGTGGGGCAGGGGTGGCGTCGTAGATCGCGGTCACCACTGCCATGCGGGTGCGTCCGGTCCGTTCCCGTCGTGCCAGTTGGGCCGAGGGTGGCTGCGGGCCAGCAGGTCTGGGCGAGGACGGCTCGCGTAGATCGGTGGGGATCATGTTCACCCCGGTGGCGTCGAGGCTGAGCACGAGCACGTCCCGGCCATCGCCGGCCGGGACGTGGCCCAGGCCGGTGGCGGGTTGGTAGAAGTCGCGGATGTCGACCGCCGCGTCGGTGGCGATCTGCATCAACTGCCGGGTGCCCAAATGCTGGCCGGTGGTACGGACGATCGCCTCACGGGCAGCCCGCAGCGACCCGGCTCCCACCTCATGCACCACCTCCCGCTGCAGCGGGAAGGAATACAACCGCTGCGGCAGAGCCAACTGCGCGTCAGCTGGGTGCAGATTCGGTGCGCCCGGCGCCCGATAGGCGATCCGGTTCACCTCCACCGGGCCGACGGTGGTGGCCACCAACCTGCGGTGCCCGGCCTCGGCCCGCCGCCGTACTACACCGTCCGCGCCTGCGACTTGCCGCAGCCGGGGTTCGCGGCCGGCACGCGCGTCCAACTGGTCCTGCATCAGCTGCCGCTGCAGCTCCCGCCCCGCCTCGGTGACGTACTCCTCCAACGCGTGCTGGGTGCAGGACATCATCCGCGCGTCACTCAAACGGGCGACCATCTGCTCCAGACAGGCCCGGGAAGCGGCGAAATCGTCTCGTCCGGGCGCGGGCTGTGGGTAGGGTTCCACCGGGTCTTCCTCGGGTCGGTTCAGGCTTTGACACCCGGCCAACTCGGGAAGACCCTTCCACGTCCCCAATTTTCACCCGCTGGCTGTACTCGCCGCACCCGCCAGGGTGAACATGCCCGGCGTAATCTGGGCGACCTGCCCCGCCGCGCACAGCTTCTTCAACCGGTGTCGCACCCGTTCCACGTGCCGGGCCACCGACGGATCCTCGCCCAACGCCGCGACCACCTCACGGCAACGCGCCGGACGCCCTCGCTCGGCAAGCACGGCCAGCACCTGCTTCGTGAACGCCTCGACATCGCCGCCGGCCGCCGCCGCACCGGCAACCGGTACGGGCACTACGGCAACTGTCGCTATCGCAGCCGGATACGCCACTGCCAGCTCGCCGACCACCTCACGAGCCGTCACCAGCCGCTCCAACTCCTGCCGGCACCCCGCCAGCAGAGCACCGATCCGCTCGGCCTCGGCCTGTAACCGATCCGCCTCCGCCCGACAGGCCGTCTCCCGCTCGTCCAGCAGCCGAAGCACCTCGCCGACGTCCAACCCGCCCCGCCCCTTCGCGCCGGCCGCCCAACCCTGCTAACGCAACGAGACCAAGCCATCGGCGGACACGCCGCCCCGCCCCAGCTCACTCAAGAGGAAACGCACCCAGCGGTACACCGCGCCTCGTGGACTTCACCCACTGGCACACCTGGACAGAGGGCGAGTGGCCCGTGCCGGTGTCCGGCCGAGAGGTTGCCGCCCAGGCTGCCGTGCGCGGCCGGCGTGCACAGGATCTCGCCCCGGTGGTGTCCGACCCCGAGATCATCGGCCGCATGGCGGTCATGCTGCGGAAGCGTGGTGCGTGATGCCGGAAGAGAAAAATGCCCGCCAGCGGGGAACTGACGGGCATCCTGGCGACAGATCGACACGCGGATGGTCGCATGACAACGCGGAGCCACGCAGGGCGACGGAGCGCAGGGTTAACTTCTACCCCCGGCCGTCGATGCCCGATTTCATCCTCATGCTGCGCCAGATGGACGAGCCTGATCAGCACGAGTGGATCAGGTGGCTCAGCGACGACGCCAAGGTCCGCATCGCGCTGTCGATCCTGTACGCCGCCACCACGCCGGCCGAGCTGGAGATGTACTACGACGGCCTGCGTCCGCTCGTCGCTCACGACGACCTGTACGGTCCGATGATCGACCGCATCCACGCGGAGATGTGGCACCACTTCCTGGGGGGCCACTCGTGATCGTCTACGCGTACACGCAGCTGGACGGTCGTGAAGTGTTCCAGCGCGTCAGGTTCGAGGATCCGGTTTACGAAAACGGCGTCTTGCTGGGCTACACGAAGACCATCGTGTACCGGCACCAGTGCATCCGGCCGTGCGGCTGGATCGACTGGCGCGGGCAGCGGTGGTGGGCTGACCCAGACGTGCCGGAGGCGTGGCACTGGGAAAAGCCTGTCGGCGCGGACGGGTATGTGTACCGGCTGCCGGAGATCGCCGAGGCGTCTACGTTGTACATCACCGAGGGCGAGAAGGACGCCGACGCGATGGTCACGGCCGGCGTCGTCGCCACGACACATCACCAAGGCGCCGAGGTCGGCCCGTCACGGCTCCAGGCACGCCGCGTCATCGCGGCCGACGTCGGCCGGGTGGTCATCGTGGCGGACCGGGACGAGGCTGGCGCGTACTGCGCGTGGAAGTGGCACGAGCTGTTGCGCACGACGCCACCCACGGGCGACCGGCTGATCGGGGAAGGCATGTCTGCCGACCGGATCACCATCGTCCGCGCGAGGGGACCGCTGGCGAAGGTCAAGGATGCCGCCGATCACCTCGCCGCGGGCTATGGCCCGGAGGACTTCGTGCCCGTGGAGAAGACCGAGGTGCAGCGGGTCGCAATCCAGCATCGTGCCGGCCGTCGTGGTCGCGCCCGGCGTGCGTATCGCCCCGGCCGTCGGTGGGGTGGTCGGTGATGGGTGCGGATTTCGGCGAGACCACGGCGAAGAAGGGCGGAGATTTCCTCTTCGACCAACCGGAGGTGATCCCGGCGGTGTGGGGCCACGCCGAACGGGTCCTCTGGGCGGAGGGCGAACCCATGATGATCGCTGCTCCGCCGGGGACCGGCAAGTCGACCACGGCTCAACAGCTCCTACTCCGCCGTTGCGGGGTGATCCGCGAACCGCTCTTGGGTCTGCCTGTGAAGGTCAGCAAGCGGCCCTCGCTGCTGTTGGCCATGGACCGGCCGCGCCAGATCGGTCGGAGCATGCGCCGGATGGTGGACGTGGCCGACGACCGCACGCGGAGGCTGCTCAACCGGCGGCTGGCGGTGTGGGACCAGCCGTTGCCGCGTGACTTCGTCGCCCAGGACGGGTTCGTGGACTGGGCCGACGCGCTCTGCCCCGGTGTGGGCTTGATTGTCGTGGACTCGTTGAAGGACTTCGTCATCGGGTTGAGCGCCGACGAAGCTGCGGCGGCCGTCAACCTGGTGTGGCAGGAGGTCAGTGCGGCCGGCATCGAACTCCTGGTGCTGCACCACGACCGGAAGACGTTGGGCAGCGACACGCGGGAGAACCCAGCACTAGACGACATCTACGGCAGCCGGTGGATCACCGCAGGCATGGGGAGCGTTGTCATGTTCGCCGGCGCTGCGGGGGATCAAGAGGTCACGCTCCATCACGTCAAGCAGCCATCCGAAGTGGTCGGTCCGATGGTCGTGCATTTCGACCGGGCTTCCGGAGAGCTAGCGCGCGGTGCTGACGGTCGAGTTGACCGGGCGTCCAAGCACGTCATGGAGGTGGTCGAGTTGGCACGCAACAAGCCTGGGATGTCGTCCAGTGACCTGTTGGCGCTCATGACCACCACGACCAACAACGACGCCAGAAACCGCGCCATGCGGGAGGCCGAGCGCCAACGGCTGGTGCGGCGGGAACTGGGGCCGAAGAACGCCAAGTTCGTCTTCGCCATCGAGTACGAGGAGCTGTAGACCCAGTGTTGTCCCAAGCTATCCCTGGGGAAGCTGGGTCTACACGGTCGGTGTTGTCCCCCCACGTATAACGGGGGGACAACACGACCGGAACCCCTGGAGCTGACATGGCGAAAGCTCCAGCTGGACGCTGAAGTGGGCGGACACGCCCCGGCATCGCGCGTACACCCGCTGGCTAACCGGCCCCAGATCGCCATGGACGGCCTGGCGCGTCGGGATGTGGGTGTGGGGGATGCCCCAACGGCGTACAGACGTGCTGAGGGCGTGCCGGTGCGATACCCACGCACCGTAACTGGCGCTGCGTACAGTCAACGAGCGTTTCGTGTTACCGATGTGAGGTGACGCGTTGGTCGTAAACGCGGTACGCGGCGCCGTACATAGCCAACGCAACCTGAACGCCGGCCACAAGAAGATCGGTCGGGGCGGTGATCCGTACGTCGGACACGCCAGGCGTGCTCGGACCGATGACCTCGATGTCGAACGCCGTCAAGACCCACCTATCGCCGTGTGCGACCGCGCTACAGACCCGCCACAGCATCAGCGCAAGGTTGTTGTCGCCATCGATGAGTTGCGCTATTTGGCCGGCATCCTGGACGATCTCGGTCGCAGTTGGTTTATTGGTGAGGGCGGTACGCGTGGCGGCTTTGATGTCTTCTTCGGATGCCGTTGGATTCGCAGCGAGCACTGCGTTCGTTACGACGCCCGCTTGGAACGCCAATTCGTTGACCCTGTCCTTCCGTCTCTGTATCTCGGCATCCTGCTGCGGATTCGGCCGGCCGAAAAAGGATTTAACTGCCTTGAGGTTCGCCATTTCAAGGCGGAGCCGGCGCAGAATACGTTCGGGCCGCTGAGCGGGTGACGATAGCCACAGAGCTAAAGCGGCGTTCTCAAGTGCTACTCGCGTAAGTGAAAGAGGTGCGTAGGTGTGGATGCGCAAGACGTTATCCCCAGTGCCCGTCAGAGCCATGCGCATGGAGTGCAGATGATCGACTGCAACTCCCATTGATTGGCTGGCCTGGTGGCTTACCTCGTATGGGTGAATCTTCGCATCATCACCGGCGAAGGCGCTGCCGGGTTGTGCGGTGGGGTACGTCCGCTCAATCCACTGCTCGGTCACCTGCAATAGGGCCATGAGCTTGTTGATCAGCGCCTGCTCTTCGTTGCTGACTGTCACGGACGGAGAGTAGTCCGTGCCGGCAGCGGCCGCCATCGACTTTGGACAGTCACCGCACGATTCGTAGATGACGAACTCTGTTGATCGCCGGAAAATATGTGTATCGGCATTCCAATTGGGGGCGCTCATGGGCGCACGCGGCAAGCTGCCGGAACACACGACGTCGCTTCCGTTGAGGCTGTCGGAGGTTCATCGGTATCGACTGGAAACGCTGGCATTCCGGCGCGGTCAGTCGATGGCCACAACTATCCGCGGACTCATTGACGAGGCGTGGGAACGGAGAAAGAGCAATGGCGGTCAACCATCGGAAGATCAGCCGGCGCAAAGGCGATGACGCCCTGGCCGGGTTGAAAGGCGACATCAGGAAAACGCTCGACGTGATCAAGGAGGAGGAAGAGTACGCCGCAGACACCGCCCCAGTCCCGGCTAGTAGGTCTGAGCTGGCGGAGAGGTTCCCTGCGGTCAAGGGCGGCGCCTGATGCATGACAGCGCCGATGAGTTCCGGCTTCACAACACGCGGCATCTCCGCGAAGGCGGGTCCGAGTTCGGCGGCGTGCCCGGCGAGCCCCAGCCGTACCCACACGATCTGACTGGCATCGAACAGCTGCACACGATTTACCGCAGCGACACCACCGACCCCGACGCCATCGAGATCGACACCGAACAGCAAGCACCAAGCATCGGAGAACTGTGATGGACGCACGTATCAACTCGCCGTGGCTGTCCGACTGGCGCGGCTTCGCCGACGAGACCGACATGGCACCGAAGGCCCGGCGTGTGGTCCAGGAGGCCATTCGCCAGACCGAGGCCCAGTGGGCACAGTCCCACGAGGACGCGTACCGCGAGAGGTTCCGCCACAACCGCACCACCCGCAATGAGTCCATCGTGGACGCGTGCGAGGGGATGCGCGCTCGGCTGAAGGAGATCCGCTCCGATCTGGCGAATGGGCAGATGGACCCGAAGGAAGCCCGTGCCGCGATCCGGGACATGGATGCGCGCTACCGCCAGATGATCGAGCTGCACGATACGCTCATTGAGGAAGACGCGGAGCTGGAGACGTTCGCCACGATGACCCCAGACGAGTGGCAGCGGGATCGCATCGGCCGCTTCCCGGCGCTCCGCTCCATCCAGCCGTCGCTCTCCGCGCTGGTGGCCAAGATGGACGCGCCCCCGCCCCCGGGTGGATCGCTTGGCCGCATCTCGAACCCGCCCCCGCACACCAACGACGCCCCGTCGCCGGAAGACCTGACCGTCTAGCCGACGAACGGTTACTAGACCGGGGAGACGCAGGCCATCGTTCAACTCTCCCGGCCTGCGTCTCCCCGCCCCATCAGAGAGGTGTGGACCGTGGCGGAACTGTCCCGCAAGCCCAAGCAGATCCGTAACCGGCTGCGGCGTGGGCGGAACCTTGAGCGCGACCTCCAGATGTACGCGGAGGAGACCGGATTCAAGCCGGTGGAGGAGTGGGACTACGTCGAGTTGGCTCGGGGGCGGCCGCGCGACAAGGACGGGGGGTTCCGGGGGAGCGCGCCCAAGTGGATCACACCCAAGGTGGTGGCAGAGGCCAAGAAGCGGTTGCAGGACAAGGCGTTCGGCTCGCTGATGCAAGCCGCCGGCGTGGCTTCTAAGACCTTGATCGAGCTGATGAAGGACCCCGACACCGACGCGCGTACGCGGGCAGACATCGCCAAGTTCATCTACGAGCAGCTCAACGGCAAGGCCGCGGTGAAGGTCGACGTGGAAGCGAAGATCGGCCCGGCCGACTTCCTCGCCGGTGCCCTGGTCCTGGACGACGGGTCACCCGCGCACCCGATCATCAACGGCGAGTTCACCGCCGAGGACGACGAGGAAGAGGAAGACCTCCGGCCGTTGCCCGAACGTCGCCCGTAAGCCACGTGACGCGGTTCGGGGTTAACCACACCCATCCCGGGCCGCGTCCGCGTCTCTGGGGCGATCTCCGCGCCCTTGCCGGGGCTGTGTGGCGCGTGGTGTGGGTGTCCGGTATGCTGCGGGTACGAGGTGTCGCCGCAATGGGGGCATCGCCCTCGCGTAACGGGCCGCAATGGAACGGATCGCGAGTTTGGCTTCTCGGCCCGGCACGAGGAGTTCAGGGATTAAGTGATGTAGCACCGCACCGCAGCACCACCTGAGATCCGCGCCCTGCCGGAGTCGAGGACTCAGCCAAACCGATGTGTAGGTACATCGGTCGGGCTGGGTTCTTTTTTGTTCCCCGCTCGACCAGAGCGGAGTGGAACATGGGGCTCAAGGACCCTGGGCTCTGGATCACCCTTGGTTCCGTCGTCACGGGCGCCGGTACGCTGGCCGGTATCCTGGTGCGGCCTATCAGGGATATCATCGTCGCGCGTCGCGACATAAAGCTCGCGCAGCTCGCGTTGAAGGACAGCACCCCGGAGCAGCGCGGGCAAATCCTTGACGGGCTGGCGAAGATCCGGCAGTTCAACCCCGACGTGCGCCCAGATGAACCGGTTGAACCGCCAGCGCTTCCCGCCGTCCGTGGTCGGGGGCGCGGACGGTGAGCACGAAACGGGCATTTTCTAAACCTGGCGGTGATCACTGTGCGTGATCTTGAATCGTCAGGTTGCCCACGTAGCGTAGTTGTCTGGCTGCGGAGGCAGGATAGTACCCTACGTGTACGACATTGCGCCCGACCACTACATGTGGATATCCACTTGGCAGGCGTGCCCCATCGGTTGGGGCACTACACGGTTGTAAGTCGTGTGGCGTTGAGCTTGCGCGAGCGCTCGGCAGTCACTTACCGTAGAAGCCGACACGAGAAAGACCCCCGGCTCAAGACGGGTCGGAGTCGACTCATCCCGTGCGCGGGGGTCTCAGCTGCAACTTGGACGGCTGCACTGTGACACTACACGGCGGTCACTGACTTGCGATGTCAGGTCGGTAACAGTCGGGCATGCACGTGGATGGATCTCTGGTCGCGGCGCGCCGAAAGACGGCGGGCATACGCACCAAGGAGAACCACAATGCAGTTCCACATCAACAAGGCCACGAACGGCCAGTTCTACTGGAAGATCGTGGCGAGCAACGGCCAGACCTTGGCCACCTCGGAGACCTACTGGAACAAGTCCGACGCCGAGTCGGCCTGCCGGTCGGTCAAGGCGAACGCGGCCAGCGCGCCGATCGTGGATAACACGGTGGCGGCGTACCGCCGGTAATCGCACCTCAAGGTCTGCCCTCGGTCTTCGGGCCGGGGGCAGTCTTGCGTCTACCCGATGTACGGTCCGCGGCCTTCGAGCCAGTGCCCGATGCGCAGGCGTACTGACTCGTGCATCGTCATGCCGGGCACGTCCGCGCGGGGGTCGAACCATCCGATCTCGGTTGACTCGTCGGACCCGCGCAGCTCCCCGCCCACGGTCTTGGCCGTGAACGTCACCACGAACTCTTGCCGTACCTCGCCATCCGCGTACGCGATGATGTGGCCGGGGTCGGTGTAGATGCCGAGGATGCCGGTCAGTTCGACGTCCAAGCCGGTCTCCTCACGGACCTCGCGCACGGCCGCGTGGCCGATGGTCTCGCCCATCTCCATCACGCCGCCCGGCAGCGACCAGTTGCCTGAATCCGTGCGGCGCTGCAACAGGATGCGGCCGGCTTCGTCCACGACTAACGCTTGCCCACCGGGCACTAGCGAGTTCGGCTCGGGTGCGGCGGGGTCGTGCCAGTAGTCGGTTCTGCGGCCCACGTCCGGACCGTATCCCAGACCTGCTGGAATTGCTCGGCGAAGGTCTCGAAGATCCCGTGCCCGGACAGCCGGCGCAGGTACAACGTCGGGTGTTGGTATCCGTGCCCCCGGAAGATGTGCGGCGTAACGATCATCTGGTCATCGAATCGGAAGACCGAGTTATAGAGGTGGACCGAGTGCAGACCGACTGTCGCGTTGGGTGTGGCCGCGAGATCGGCCAGCCAATGCAGGGCGAGCCGTATCCGTCCGGCCAGCGTCCCGCCGAGCTGTTCCAGCGCATCCCGTTCGGCAACGTGCGGGCAGTTGGGGTCAGCCACGGCGATCCGTGCGCGGAGTCCGCCAGCGCATCGCTTGGCGAGCGTTTCGGTCGCCTGCGGGGTGATCTCAAACATGAACGGGTAGGCGTACCCGAGCAGGTCGACGCGCTCTCGTGCTCCGTCGAGAAGGGACACCCACAGATCCGTTGGTACGTCGGCTCGGTGTGCCCAGGCTCCAACGATCTCCGCCGTGGCCGATGCGCCCGGTGCCTGGTCTGGTCGTGACGTCGGCCATAGCGTGATCTCGTCTTCGCCCAGGTGTTTCGCCACGAGCGCGCGGCTGGTGCGGTGTGGTACCCGGCCGCCGATCCACCGACTGACGGTCTTGGCGTCCACACCTACGGCCTGGGCGAGCGTAGCCGCGTCCACACCGGACCGGAGCATGGCGGTTCGTAGCCGTTCGTTCACGTACCCGACGTTACGGCGTGAGAGGACGTCTCGGGAACACTGAAACGTCCCCCGAAGCGTCCCCGGGGACGTTTCAGCGTCCCGTTGCCGTTCGTAACGTCACGGTCACGGGCGTGTCCCGCCCCCGCCTCGGCGTTCGCGCCGTTGCGTTCCCCCAGAAAGCGCCCCCGCTCGGTGCAGACCCGAACTCCCGGGCGAGGGCTGCATGGATCGAGGACCCAATGACGATGAACAGCGGCCCCATGATCGGGGGACCGGATACCGCCGAGCCCCGCCTGGTGACCGTCGCCGAGTTGGTGCAGCCGTACGACCACACCTGCTCCATAGACGGACCGGCATTCAGTCGATGCATGAGGTACCAGGGCCACCCGTCGCCATGTGCAGCGCTGGGTACCGACTCGGGAGGCGTGCCCATCGTCGTGTGCTGGTGGCCGGCAGGCATGTTCCCGGTGCACCAGGCGTCAGACCCCGGCGACTGACCCCACTCCCGCGCTGGCAGCGACCCCGGTACCCGTGGTGGGCGCCGGGGTCGTGGCATAGATGGCCTTGAGATCGTCTGTGGCGGCCTAATGGGCCGTGGCGGGCAGTGGGGTATGGGTCGGATCGGCTCCGTGGCGCTGGTGGGGGTCGCCACCGGATCGCCGGAGCACTCCGCGCACTGTGCCCGAGTACCACCGGGCGCCTCCGTGGACGGTTGGCACCTGGTCTTCAGTGAGCTTGTTGGCGATGGCCCGGAGGGTGTGGCCGTTCGTCCTCATCCGGCGAATGCGCCGGACTACGGGCTTGGGGACGAGGACCGGCCGACCCAACCGCACGCCGGCCTCCCGCGCTTCGGCGAGCCCTTCGGCGGTTCGCTGGGAGATGATCTCGCGCTCCCACTCGGCCACCGACATGACGATGTTGGCCACCAATCGACCGTTGACTGTAGACGTGTCGATGCCCAGGTCGAGCGCGACGACGGACCACCGTTGCCGTTGGGCCGTGCGGAGGAGCGTGGCGAAGTCGGCCACCGAGCGGGACAACCGGTTGAGCTTGGCGACGACCAGGCCGTCCGCGCGGCCGGCAGCCAGCTCGTCCAGTGCCCACCTCAACCCCTCGCGGCGGGTGTGGGCACCGGTCTGACCGTCATCCACGGGTGCCCACACCAACTTCCAGTGCTGGCGTTCGGCCTCACCGCGGATCGCGGTGTTCTGCGCCTCGATGCCGTACGCCACGTCCTCCGGCCGTTTCTTGTTCGCCTTGGACCGGCGTACGTACGCCACCATCGTGCGAGTCATTCGTTCGCCAGCGTGTCCGTGCGGATCATCGGGTGATCCTCGGTGCCGTCGTGCTCATCTCGGCCGCAGGTGATGCACGCCGGCACGTCCACCGTGGTCGACCCGCAGCACGCCGTGCGGAGGTCGTCCGTGATCGGGGGCATGACCACACCGCACGGGCATTCCCAGTGGATGTCGGGCATCGAGTCGTAGTGCGGGTTGTTGCGGAGCGGCGTGTCCGGGTGGGTGATGGAAAACTCCGCGCACGCCCGCAGGATGTCGGCGGCGGCCTTGATCTCGGGGGTGATGATCACTTGCCCTCCGCCCGGTTCGCGCGGCATGCGGCGCGGCCTGCCGGCGTGCGGGGGTGGCCACACGTCGAGTGGTCGAGCTTGCCGTTGTCCTTGACCGTCGGGTTGAACTCCGGCTTGGCAGCGGCCTTGGTCGCCTTCTTGGTGGCCGGCTTGTCGGCGGCCGGGATCGTGCGCGGGGTGGCCTTCGCGGCCTTGGTCACCTTCGCGGGGGCGGTCGGCTCGGTCATGATGTCCTCCTTCGTGGTGACCCTCCACATTGGAGGACCACTAGGAACGTAAGAGGACGGCGGCCGGCGTCTAAACCTGTCTCCACCTGTTGAAGATCACGACCGTCTTCGTCTTCACCTGCTGGGACATGGGGGGGACCGACGTTATGCTGCGGCGGTGTCTGGTTCCGAAACAGGTTTGGCCCTGCGTGCTGCGGTGGACTTCATCTACAAGAACGTGCTGCTGCCCGCCATCGAGGGTCTGCTACTCGCACTTAATCCGGTAGCAGGACGTCTGATCATTGGCGCGAGGAAGAAGTCCGATGAGTCACTGCTAGAGGAACGTCTTGAGGAATTGGCCGACACGATGCAGAAGTCATCTGCGCTGGTCACCGAGGTGGAGGCGGCACTACGGGCGAGGCAGGCGGCCGTGGAGAAGCTGAAGACCGAAGCTGAGACCGCCCGGCAGATCAAGGACATGACAGAGCAACAACGGACTGCGGTTGCCACAATTCTCCGATCAGAGGTGGCGCGTGGGGGGACGAAGAACCTCATTCAGGGCGTTGTCGTGAACGCCATTTTCTTTGGAGCGGGAATCGTCGTGACGTTGTGGTTGGGCTAATGCAGCCATTCCACTTTGACCCGTGCCGCCAGCACCGTGGCGCGGTGGAGGTCGAGGCGGCCGGCGTACTCGTCGTCGGTCTCGGTGCGACGCTGGGTCAGGTGGGAGGCCATGCCCTTCGGCATCGGCCCCACGGTGACGCGCCGGATGACTGCGCCGAGGATGGTGCGCTTCCAGATGGCATCCCTCGTGGGCCACTGGGCGCGTAGCTCGTCACCCGTTGGGAGTACGACCCGCGCGGCCGACAGGTCGGCCAGCTTGCGGCGGTTGTCATCCAGACGCGTCGTTAAGCGATCGCGTCTGCGCCGGTACTCGGCCTGCGGGATCTGGTCGTCGTCGTACTCGTCCTGGACCCGCTGGAGGCGGCGCTCGTCGTCGGCGATGGCGGTACGAATCTCGCGGCCGGGATCCTCTTTACTCTTGTCCGCCTCGATCGCGGCAGCCAGCGCGCGACCGTCGATCACCTCGCACACCTGGTCGAGGATGAACCGCTCTACGGCCTGCCCGTCGATGAACAGCCGCCTGCACGCGGGTGTGGTGCACACGTACCCGTATCGGTCCGGCCGCTTGTCAGTCGGCATACGGCATCCGTACAGGACCCGACCGCACCCGCCCCCGGCCGCGTGGAACACCAGCCCTGACAGCGCGTACTTGCGGGCGTTGCCGTTGCCCGTACGCGGCTTGTGGTTGCCCTGACGGTCGCTGGCGTACACGCCGACGATCTCGCGGACTCGTGTCCAGTCGTCGCGGTCAACCAGCGGTGGCCACTTGGCTTCGAAGAGGTCGCCGTTGTGCTCGCGGTACCCGGCGATGGACGGGCCGATCACCATGCTCTGGATCGTCCTGCGGGTCCACTTGGCACCCCGGGCGGTGGCGATGCCCCGGCGTTGCCAGTCGGCTGCGATGCCGCCCAGCCCTTCGCCAGCGAGGATGCGGTCGTACGCCTCGCGGATGATGTCGGCCTGCCCGGTGTTCTCCACGTAGGTCACGAGCTTGCCCCGGTCCCACACCTGTGTGAACCCGTACGGGGTCTGTCCGCCGTGGATCTCGCCCATCTCGGCTCGCTGGCGGTGGGCGCGCTGTACCAGTTCGGCAGTGGTCTCCGCTTGCTCTGCGTCACGCGCGGCGAGCGTCCGGGCGATGCCCCGACCCTGGGCCGTCGTGAGGTCGAACTCGGGTGACCTTATGTATTGGAACTCGATGCCGTGATCGCGGGCGAGGTCGATCAGGTCTTCGAACTCCCGGGGACGGCGGGTGAGGCGGCTGGTGGTGTACGCCGCGATCACCTCGAACTTGCCCGCCTTCGCGTCGCGCAACATGCGGTCGTAGTCGGGGCGCGGCTTGCGTGAGTTGGTTGATGCCGACAGGTCGTTGTCGAAGTAGTCGTCTACCCACACCAGCCCGCGCTTGTCGGCCAACGCGTCCAAGTCTTCATCCTGGCGCTCGATGCCCAGCTCACGGCCTTCACGGTCGCGGCTGATCCGCCGGTACTTAGCTGCGGGGCGTTTTCTCATGGGGCACCGTAACCCGGTGCGTACTTCCAGGCAATTGGCGTCGGCTAGGTCGCCTGCATTGGGCATGGCGCGGCCGGCCAGGTCGGCGATGGTGAATGCCAGTCGCAGGACTTGTGTGGTGCCGCGTGGGGACAGCATGCCGCATGCCTGGGCGTGACGTAGGGGCGCGAGCCAGGCGGCGGGCACGCGGTCGAGGGCTTCACGCAGTGCCGGGGCGGTTGCTTCGGCGTTGATGTGCCAGGGGCGGCGGGCTGCGCGGGCGTTGGCGCGGGCTGCCGCGACCCGGGCCGCCACGATCGCGGACCCCGGCGGCGGGCCGTCGGCGCGGTCTACCTGCTCCGGCGGCGTGGTAGGCGGCAGGCTGTAGTGGATGTCGACGCGGTCAAACAAGGGGCCCAGTCGGGCCAGGATCCGGTTGTGTACGTGTTGTGGGCAGCCGCATCCGTCGCCGGTCGCTGGTTTCTGACATCCGGTGGCGGACAGCAGCAACTGTGCGGCGGCGGGGTAGGCGGCCTGGCGGCGTGCGCCGATGGCGTTGATGCGCCGCTGGTCGAGGATCAGGCGTAGGACGTCTCGTGCCCTGCCGGACATCAGGTCGGCGTTGGCGCACCACAGCACGCCAGCGTGGGCCAGGCTCACCGCTCCGGGGCGCTTGAGGGTGCCGGCCAGGTCGGGGACGCTGTCGTGCGGGTCGGGCGCCTGCCATGGTGGGCGTTGCCGCACGGGTGCGTCCAGGGGGAGTGTGCCGGCCTGCCGGTGAAGGTGCGCGACGCCGGTGGCGGTGTGCGGGTCGAGGTTCGGCAGGAGCCGGGGCAGCCGTTCAGCCAGCTGCGCTGCCGTGGCGGCGGGGCCAATTAGGAGCAGGTGGTGCCCGCCGGCCGCGGCGATCTCCAGGACTCTGCGGGCCGATGACCAGCTGGCGGGCAGGTCGGCCAGGTCGGCGCCTGGATGCGGCGGGGCGGTGGGCCAGGCCACCGGTGACATTAGGGGCGTTTGTCCGCGTAGACCGGCGACCAGCTCTTTGAGCGTCGCGGCGCCGTGCACCTGGGCGGCAGCGGCCAGGGATGCCTCGGTGAGGTTGGCGGCGGGAACCGCGGCCGCGGGCAGGCCGGCCCGGTCGGCCGCCGCGAGTCGGGCCGCGGCGTTCTGCAGCGGTTGCAGGGCGCCGGCGGGGTTCAAGGCGCCCAGGACCGCGATGCTGGCTAGTCGGCTGGCGGCGATCTGTCCGCTGGCGGCCAACGCGGCGACGGCGAATGCCGCGTCCAGGCCGGGGTCGCCGTCCGGCAGGGCGTGCGGATGCACACGCAACGCGATCGGCGCGTTGGGCCAGGCGAGGCCGGCGCTGACGGTGCCGGTGCGGATGCGGTCCAGGGCGGCCTGTGCGACCGTGTCGGGGACACCGGCGATGGCCGTGGCCGCGGCGGATGGGGTGGCCTCGATGTACACCACCTGGCAGGTGGTGCCGATGTTGGCGACCGCTGGCACGGTCACCGCTTGGCGGTGTGAGGTGGATTCGGTCATTGACGTGTCCTTTCTGAACAATGGCGGTGCCTGCATGGCCGTTGGCAATCCAGGCACCGTGTGACGGAGTCGGGCCGGATGCCCTCGCGCTTTCGCCTTGGCCCGGGTCGGCCGGCGCGCGGCTGTCCGGCGGTTGGCGTCGAGGTCGTCGGGCCCGGTCGGCGTGGTGGGTTTTCCTGCACGGGCAGCTGCGGGGGCCGGGGGTGGGCCGCGTGGACGGGCGGTTTCAGGCCAGGCGGGTGAGGTGAACGCGGCGGGTGGGAGTGGCAGGCGGCGCGGTGCCGCAGGCCGAGCCGTGGGCGCCTTGGCCGCTTGCCGCCCGATGTTGTGGGTCAGCTGTTCGGTGGTGTGGCTGCGGGACGACGGGCGTCGGGTGGCTGGCGCCGGTCGCGGCACCGCCGCGCGGGACGGTCGATGACCTTCCGGTTGGTGGTTGACGTGCGGTAGATGGCTATTCCGCCGCCGGCGCGCTTGGCCTCATACATCGCAAGGTCGGCGTAGTGCAGTAGCTGGTTGGCGGTGAGCCCGCTGTGGTTGCTGACCAGGCCGACGCTGGCACCGACGTCGAAGATGTGACCGTCGATGTCGAATGGTGCGCCGATGATCAGGCTGCGGATCTCGTGTGCCGCGGCGAAGGTGGTCTCCACATCGCCGTCGACGACCACTGCGAACTCGTCGCCGCCCAGCCTGGCCACCAACCGGACCGGACCAGGCAAGGCACGCAGCAGCCGGGCCACCGTGCACAGCAGCCGGTCGCCGCCGCTGTGGCCGATACCAGGGGTGTCGTTGACGGCCTTGAAGTCGTCCAGGTCGAACAGGATGACCCCGATGAGGGCGGCCGCGTCCGGCTGGCCGGTTGCCGCGCGAAGGTGTGCCAGCACGGTCTGTCGGTTGGCCAGGCCGGTGAGCGGATCATGCGCGGCGCGGTGTTCTGCGGCGGCAAGCCGTCGGCGAAGGTGGTGGATATGCACGCCGAGGACGGCCGCCACGGCGGACACGCCGACGGCCGCGGCGGCGAGATGGCTGAGGATGCGAGACACTCTGAGGGCTCCTTGTAGGTGAAGGAGCACCGGAGGCGGGCGTGAGGCGTCCAAACTTCGACGCCCGCCTCCGGGCTACTTTGACAGCGGGGTTCCCGCGGCCAGCGGCGGCGGGCAGGGTGGTGTTGAATACATCCCGCGCAAGGGAAGCGAAAGACACTGCGCCCGGTCTTGCAGGATGTGCGTTGCCGACTTGGCCGCTTGTGTTGGCCGGCTGAGCCGGTCCAGGTCGTGCCGGGCGCGGCCCAGCCGGGCAGAGGGGCTCAGCGCGAGGGTTGCGGGCTACAGGTTGCCGGAGGGATCGAGGGCGGAGGTGGCGCGTGCGGCGATCCAGGCCCGACCGGTCATGGCGGCGGCGTCGGCGAACCGGCTGGCCGCCTCGGGCAGATGGAACGCCATAGCACTGCGGTGCTTGTTGAAGTCGGCTTGGTCCTGCCCGGGGGTCGGGCGGGCGGACGCGTCGGTGGCGAGCTGACCGCCGATGTGGTCGCTGGTTTCGGTGCAGGTGCGGGCCAGCAGCCGCGCGACACGGTGCAGGCTGCCCAGCAGCGCCGCGGCATCCCGGTAGGTGGTCAGGGTTCGCGGGGCGGCGGCCGGGCCGGTAGCGGTCAGCAGCCACCCGGTGAGGTGTTCCATGACGGCGGCCGCGGTCGCCAACCGTTCGGGCAGGAATGGACCGTCGGGGCTGAACAGCCGATGCGTCTCGGCAGCCCATTCGCGGGTCTGGCTGTCATGGGGCGTCGGGCTGTGAGCGGCAACCGGCTGCGTGAGGCCGCCGCTAGGCGCGGGGCACAGCGGGCTGTCGTCGATGAGGTGGCGCCATCCGTTACCGAATCGCGCTGCCACCGTCCACAGGTGTTGCGGCTGGTCGACGACGGGCTGCCCGCAGGGCGGGCAGATGTAGAACTCGGTCATGGCGTGCGGGTTCCTTCCTAAAAGTTGTGTGGTATGCGGCTCTCGGCTGGGCAGCGGTACCGGAAACGGTGGGCGCAAACGCAGTAGCCGCATGTCGACGGGCGGCGGCGTGAAGGCAGCCGCGACCAACGGCATCGGACCGTTCGCTTCGCGGAACCGTCGGACGGGGTGGCGCGGGTGTTGGTGCCGACCCGCGACAGCGCGCGGACGGCGCGGCGAACACGACCGGGACGACCGCCGGCGCCGTGGCCGATGCCCGCTTGCGGCTACCGTGGCTGTCCTCGCTGGCGTGGCCGCTGGTTTCGGCTTCGGCCCGTCGCCGCGTGCGATGCGGCGCCTTGCGGGCGGGCAGCCGCCGGCCTGCGGCGATAAACGGGGTCAGTGCTGCGGTGAGCCGCTCGTGGTTGGCGACGGTCAGGTCGATCTCGTAGGTGACGCCATCGAGGCAGAACGTGTGTTCTTTGACGCCGACGTCTGAGCCGTCGAAGTCATCAGTGAGATTTACCGTGGTCAGGAGGGCCAAGGTTCAAGGCTCCCTTCGCTGTCGTTTTCAGGTGACGGTCAGTCGGAAAGTGGAAGACACGCCGCGGCGGCGACGTTTGCGGACGAGGGCTTACTGGATGGACGCTTCGCTGGCGCGCTGTCGGCAAGTCGCCGGGCGGGTTGCCCCGGCCAAATGCGGCAAGGTCCCGCGGCCAGCGACGCCTTTCGCCGGCCGGATGCCAAGCTGCGGGTCTACCGGGGTTCGTGGCGTTGGCTGGGCCGGTATGACGGGGTCCCGTCCGGCACGGCCGCGAGCCTGATTCGCGCGGGGTCGACCTCGGTGAGGGCACAGGCGGGTACCTGGGGTCCGTGGCCGCCGCCGAGGCGCACGAGCAGGTAGTACGGCCGGTCGACGTCCTCAGCGACGACGTACAACTGGTCGGGTGCGGCGTCGTCTTCGGCGTAGTCCGGGTCGGTGATGGCCACGACCGACCCGACGATGGGCAGGTCTGCCCCGGCGTCGTCGGGTGCGATATGGCCGGCGACGATCGCCACCTGCCAGGCCGCGGGGTCGAACGCGCCGTTGTGGTTCGGCTGTGGCACGCGAGCACCGGACAGCAGCCGGCGCAGGATGTCTTGCAGGTCGTACGGGAGGTCGCCCGTGACGGCGCCGTCGTCCGTGCGGTCGACGCTGAGCCATTGCATGCCGGTGCCGTCGATCCACAGGTCTGGTGAGGCGCCGTAGTGCCGAACCTGGTCAGCTGGTGTGCTGGGTCGGCGGTAGTCGGTGGGAAGGCGCCAGCTCGGGTCGAGCAGCGTCGTCAGCGGCACCAGGTCGCCGGGGTGGGCGGCCCACTGGTCGAAGTCCGCGACAATGGTGCCTAACGGTCGGCCCTGCTGCGGTGCGTCACCGCATTGCTGGCATGGCCGTCCGGCGATTTGGCCGGTCACCGCGCAGGCGGTACAGAGCCGCCAGTTGGCCGGATCGGTCGCCGGCTCATAGGCCGGATCCCACGCTCCGGTGAACTCGCCACCGAGGCGGTAGCGGTCGACGGGCCACGGCGAGAGAATCCGCATCGGGCCGGTCAGGTAGGTGTCGATCGTGTCGACGGTGGCGGTCGAAGGCACCAAGACCGCCGCCAAAAAGTTGATCATCGTTTACTCCATTGTTGAGAGTGCTGGTGATGCCGTCTTGCCGCGCTGCTGGAGGATGCGGAAGGCCATCCGCTAGGGCGCTTTTTCGCTGTGCGCGGCTTCCAGCGAGGGCACCTCGGATGAGTGCTGGGCTGTGCCGTTGGCCGCGAAACTCAGATGCAGTCCGCGGGCGACAGGATGTGTTGGCAGTCCTCGGCCGGGTAGAACCGCGCACCAACCCGTGCCCAGTCACGGCCGCACTCGGCGCATTTCCATGCCTGACCCACGCCTGGAGCCCCGTACACGCCGACGCAGGCGAGCGTCCCGGCTGCTTGGCAGTCATGTTCGACGGGCGTGCCGGTGTCCTCGGCCGTGGCCGGGACGCCGGTGGGGTTGCTCGGCAAAGGCGGCAGGATCGGCCCGCGGGTGCCGCCGGTGGCGGCATCGGCGACCGCGCCGCAGGCGATCAGGGCGGTACCGGTGGCGATCGCCTGTGCCGGGGTGTAGCGGACCTGTACGGCGCGGCTGCCATCGTGCGTGACAGCGCGGACCTGCACGACGCCGTGCCACGTACGGACAGGCAGGAGCGGGTCGGGCACGGCCCGCACGGTGCTGCGCGTCAGCCGGTCGAGGGCGGACATGAGCTCTGCGTGGCGAGCGATTACAGCCGGCGCCGATCGGGACACGTCGAACGCGTCCCGGTCCGAGTCGCTCGGCGCGTGTTCGTCCCGGCGCGCGGCGGTGACACACGCGCTGGCGTATGCCTCGATGCGTTCCAGAAGATCCGCTTCAGCCGCGTGGGGTTGAGCGACTTGGTGTGTGACCTTGCTGTTGTCAGACATGGATTTCCTTTCCTGGCTAGGTGGAGGTGGTTGTGCGATCGGGGCATGGCTTCGCCACCGGCGACGCCGAAAGGGGTGAACGGGGGTTGCGGGACGGTGGGCCGCGGATGGGAGCGCAGGCTCGCGGGGCAACTCGGCTCCGTGTCGCGGTGGGCCGTGCGACGCGGCTATGGCAGCCATCGCCGATCCAATGCCGGTCCGCCGTGCGGCAGGCTCATGGAGCCGCCACGCAGGATGGGAACCTGGGCGCGGCGGTACTGCCACGCCCAGGGTCGTGCGCCGGATGGGCGGGTAGCCAGGCCAATGCCGGGTCGCGGCGATCCTGGGGGATTAACATCGCCGATCAACTGGCCTCTTGAGCCGTTAGGTGGCTCAACGTCGTCGGGTCTAGGCCCTGCGGTGGGGCATCGCCGAGGACTCGCAAGCGGGTAGATACGTACCGAGCGGTGGTAGGGCCAACGGTGTGCCGCTGCCGTGGACCGGTTCGCCGGTCCAGACCTCGCGGGATCCGTGCCCGGTAGGTGGACCAGCCGCACGGCGCGCACCAGGTCCGAGGGCGTACGCCGCCCTAGGTTCTAGTCGTGCCGGTCAGGTGCTGGCGGATGTGCTGTCCCCTCGACCGGGGTGGCGGGGCCGGTGCGGGACAGGCGAACGCTGACCTTGTCGCCGTCGACACGCAGGACCAGGTAGCGGCGTCCGTTTCTAGCGCCGGTGCGCAGCAGGTCGATCAGCGGTGCCTCGCCGGGCCGCTCGACGGTGCTCAGGTGCAGGTGTTCGACGAAGTCGTCGCCGCCCACGTCGGTGTGCGCCAAGGCGAGGCGGTCGCTGTCCGGGCCCCACCCTTCGGCGTATACGACCACGTTCGAGCTGTTAGGGTCGTGCGGATCGACTCGCAGGCCGGGCAGGCCGCTGGACATCAGATAGGTGCCCCAGTCGGCCACCCATTCGAGCGCGCCGGGGCAGGGCTGCCCGTCGTCTTGTTCGCTGATGGATGGGCTGTGCTCGGGTGCGGCGAGGGCGTGTTCGGCCAGCCGCAGGGTGTCGGTGAGGTTGAAAAACAGATCGGTAGCCACGGGAACTCCGTTCGAGCAGGCCAATATCCGGGGATGTTCGGCATCCCAGACCGGCCGGGTTTCTTGGGTAGCCTTGGGGCATCTGGCTCAGCCAGCGAGGGGATACACCACCCGCGACTGGCCGCCGGTGGTGTGGATCGTGACGGTGTCGCCGGCCGGATCAATGAGGCACAGCCATTCGGCGCCGAGGTCGCCGACCTCGGTGAGGCAGACGTTGGCCGGCTGAGGGACGCTGTCGCTGGCGGCTACGCCTACGCCGGCGATGACGTCGCCATCGGTCATGGCCGCGTGGGCTGTCGGCTGGATGCCAGGATGCAGGTACTGCCAGTCGGTGGCGATCAGCGCGGCGGCCATCTTGCCGGTGTTGCCGGCGAAGACGTGCCGCCAAAGCTGCCGCAGCACGTCGTGGAGGTGCGCGGCGTAGGTCTGTTGTGCGATTGGGCGGGCTAGGACCACCTGCGTGGCCGGGTTGATCACGCCGACGAGGGCGAACAGTTGTCGACTGGGTACGGACACGGTTCTCCTTTGTGGAGTATGTGGAGGAGGGTGGTTCCTGGAAGAGGTAAAGGCGGCCGTTTCGCTGGCCGCGGCGTTGGTGTGGCGCCCCAGCCCGGGGGACGGGCGTGTTCGTCGCCTACGGTCAGAAGGCCGGCGCCAGCAGCCGTGTGGTGCCTGTCCCGGGGGCCTGCGGAGGGGAGAGGTAGACGGGGCAGGGTGTTTTCGGAGTTGGCCCGCGTACCAGGTGACGGTGTTGTCGGGCGTCGGCCAGCCGGAGTTCTGTCCGTATCCGTTGTTTGAGGCGGGGTTCGTGCGCGTCTACGTATGCCGATGTCGGCTGGTGTTCGGTGGTGGGCTGGCGTTGGCCTTGTCCGGTCAGAGCCTGACGGCGACGATGTACACGTCGCTGGGCAGCGCGGCCAGGACGGCGTCGGCGGTACGGGCGTACGACAGCCGTGCCAGGATCGACGTGTCCTGCGGGCGAAGGACCGTCCCGTCCACTGTGACGAGGGCATCTGCGGCCTGTTGCCGCAGCTGCCAGAACTCCAGGCACAGCATCGGGTCGATCGCGGCGAGTTGGCGTTCCCACTGACGGGTTTGAGCGGTGGGCGAGCCGTTGACCAGCTGCTGGTAGCGGTGTGTACCGCGTTCGTGGCCGCGCTGGCGCATCCGTTCGAGGTCGATAGCGTGGCGAGGTCCGCCGGCGCAGGAAGTCGCGACCCTTGATCGCCTCGGTCGGATCAGCGAGCTGGGATTGGCATCGCGACGGGCCAGCAACCTACGGTCGAGCGCCGCGCCCAGTCCTTTGGGCGGCAGCGGGCCGGCGCCGGCGACGTCCGGGACCGTGGACAGGCAGTAGGTGACTTTGGCGATGACATACCCGTCGAAGTTTGTGGGCACAGTGACATCTGCTCCAATCAGGACAGTTCAGTGGTGACGGATGGCTTGCTGGCGAGGGCTCTTGTAGCCGCAGGCGGGCGAGGACCCGACGTGCGGCGGCCGCTTCCGCGGGAACGCCGCACGCGTTGCGGTGAGGAGGAAAGGGGTGGACCCTTGCCACGCCGGCCCGGCGGTTAACGGCCGAGCCCGGTCAGCGGCGTTGCCGGGGCGCATTAGACGCGCAATGGCGCACGCAAACGTTGAGCGGCCCACCGGGCCGCTCAACGTTTGGGACAGTTCGGTGGCGTATCTGTTGTTGTCGGGTTGGTCAATGAGCGGGCGACACGCCCACGGTCGGCGGTTATCGTCGGCTGCTGATGGCGGTGATGCTCTCGGGTCGCGGGCGGGCAGCGCGCAGGCGGCGTCGTCCGACGGCGAGGGTGCCGGTGCCGGGGTCGTACATGGCCAGCGGGTATCCGAGGGCCCACCCGGTGAAGATGAGGTCGGCCAGCTGTGGACCGCTGTCGTTGAGCAGCGGCAGCAGGATCGGGTGTTTTATGGTCGGAGCCTGGAACGCCGGCACCGTGACCGCGCCGCGTGGCTGTGCCCCGGCTCCGAGCGGGGGGTGGAGCCCGAAGGCGCCTCGGGGGGTGCCGTTCGAGCGCAGCCATACCGTTTCGATTTGGCGGAACAGCAACAGCGCGGGCTCGCAGTTGGTGGGGCCAGCGTACGGGCGGCTTTCATTGGCATCGGCCATGAGAGCCTGGCGAGCCTCTTTGGCGACTTGGGCGAGGTCGAAGTGAAGCCGTGAGGGCATGGACATGGTCCTCCTTCGGGGGTCGGGTCGGTGCGGGTGTGACCCGGCTGTGATGGCTGGACGCGAGGCGAACCGGCGGGCGGGCGCTGGACCGTGGCGCTGACGCGCCTGCGGCAGCGGAGCCCAGGTGGTAGTGCCGCGTCGGTCGGGGAGTGCGGGGAATGTTTCGCCGGGGTCGGGCAGTGGGTGGTGCCGGTTGGGTCGTCACGGTTGTCCTCGGGTGCTGGACGGTGTGACGGATCCCAACCGGTTCCACATTGGAGTTGTCGCCAGTTCCGTGGATTTCCGCGTCTTCGGGTGAAGGCGAGGAACGTGGGGAGGCTGGCTAGTTGTGCGTTACGCACAGCACGCGCTGGCGTGGGTCGAGGTTCTCGACGTACCGCACGGCCTTTGCCAGGAACGCTTGCCGGTGCGGGAGCAAATCGCTCTCCGGCTGGATGCGTTGCCCGTTCTCGGTGATGACCGAGTCGGTACACATAGCCCGCAACGCCCGGTAGTTGGCGTAGGCGGCCGCGCCGCACTGGTAGAAATCCAGCTCGAGCGGGTCGAGTTCGTTGTCCGGCCCAAACCAGTTGGTGTTGTGCAGCCGCATCGCGACGACTCGTCGCTGTCCTTCGAAGTCGGCCTTGGCCTTGTCCAGGGGGTACCCGGACGGGTCGGCCAGGTGCCGGCCGTGGAAGACGTGCCACGGCGACGCGACCTGCGTGCCGCGGGTTGCCGTGTGCCACATGTTGTGGCGCATGGTGGCACCGAGGTGAGCGGCGTGCCGCATCGCGGCCAGGTCGATCAGCTTGACCGGACCACCCGCGCACACGGCGGGGCGGCGGTCTTTGCCCAGGCCGATCAGCTGCCGGCGCTGCCACAGGTACAGGCCAGGCTTCGCCCAGAGGGCGGCGAAGGCCTTGGCTGGCACGTTGAGGTGCCGGGCCAGGTTGCGGCCTGTCGAGAGAACCGCCGTGGGCAGTTCCTCGGGCAGGCACACCAGGCTGTACCGGATCGTCGGCGGCGGCATGACCGTCGCGGGCAGTTCGGTGGTGGTCGGCTTGGCCGACAGCACCTCCTGCACGCGTGAGCCGTGCCGTGTCAGCGGCTGCCCGGTGCTCTTCTGGGTCTTCTTCGCCATGTTTGTTTCCTCCTCGGGGTTCGGCGCGTGAGCGCACGCGGACGTGACCGGCCCACCGGTTGCATGGGTCGGTTCACAGGGACTGGGGACGGGTGGTGCCGGGGTGGTTGGTGCGACCTGCCGGTCGCCGCGCGGCGCGTGTACCGACCGGCCCGAAGGCGGGTGGGTTGCACACACCGCATAGTGCGGCGGTGGGCGGTCAGGTGGGACCGAACCGGGGTGGAGATATATAGAGGTGATGTGTTGCCGAAACGGTAACGGCCTGATCTGTCAGCACCGCGCCTGCGCGATCAGCCGCGCAGCGCCCTGACCTGCACCGTCAGACCTTCATTGATGATGATTGTTGCGTTGACAGATTCTCCGAATCTGTCAACGGTGCGCTGCCGACACCTGACAGACACCCTCGGTGTCTGTCAGGTGTCGGCGAGCTCGTCTTCGTCCGGGAAACCGTCATCGTCGTCGGGCCACGCCTGCCCGACCGGGTCGGGGTAGCCGTCTGCTCCGGGGTCGCTGGGCAGCTTGTGCAGGTGCCGGCGGTGCGACGGGTCCGAGGTCAGCGCCCAGACCGGTCCGGCTGGATTGTCGCCGTGCACGGCTACGGCGACCGGCATCCGGGTGGGTACGTCGCGCAGCACCCGCAGCAGGCTGGTTTCCCGACGCTGGTTCGGTACCCAGAGCAGCACCGGGAACCGGGTTGCACCGTAGCGGGCCAGGTTCTCGTAGCCGCGCAGTTTCGCCACGACGACGGCGAGTTTCTCGGTGTCGCGGTCGTGTTCGACGAAGAACCCGACGGTGCGGCCTTCGGCGTGCCAGATGCCGTGCCCGTCGGGGAACACGTTGATCCTGACGGTGCCCTGGGGGGTGTGTTTGGTGCCGCTGTAGGCGGCGGTCGCGTGCTGCTCGGACCACCAGCGCAGCAGCCGACTGTCGGACCCGGTGCGGGTTTGCGCGTGCAGGTCGACGAAGAACTGGTTGACGCCGAGCCGGTGGTACAGGCTCTTGCTGTTCACGATCCGTTCGGCGCGGTCGACGCTGGACCGCGGCGCCTTCAACCCCAGGTTGTCGGGGTCGAAGTAGGCGGTGGGGTGTCGGCGCAACCCGACCGGGCCGAGGGTGTACAGGAACGACGTTTCCGGGGTGCCGTCGGCGGCGGCCCAGGCGAACCGGTGCAGGACCCGCTCCCGGTGCAGGATCGTGAGTCGCATCTGCGCGGTACGCAGCGCGTCGAACAGCGCCCGACCGATCTGGGCGGTGGACAGCAGGTAGTGCTCGGCCAGCCAGGACATCAGCAGGCGATCGCGGGGGGTGATACGGCGGTAGACCCTCAGCGGGTCTGGTTTGGTCGATGGGAGTGGAACACGGCGGTACATCAGAGTTGCTCCTTAGCGGAAGACGGTGCCCTCCTATCGGAGGGTGTCTGGAACTGGAAGGGGTGCCCGGTAGGGCGGAAAGGGGCCACGTGCGGCACTGACAGGGCAGGTCAGGACTGTCTGTCAGGCCCGGGATCGCAGTTGCGACGCGACGGGTCACGCGACGGGTCACCCGCCGCAGGACGCGACCGGCCAGAACCCCCGGCACCCTCACCGCTGGCTGAGGGGGGCTTGCGGCGGCGGGAGCGTTCCTTCTTCTCCCGCTTGGTCAAGTTTTGGACGAGCTCGTCTATAGCGCTGGTGTCCTGCTCCGGTACCGCCTCGGCGGCGGCCTGCCGGATGGCGGTGGCCTCACCGACGGTCGGGCGCGGCGGCCGGGTCCGCATGGTGAACGTGGGTGTCTGCCGGCCGTCGGCGACGAGCCGGGCGACCGCGGTGTAGACGTCCAGGTGGGCGAGGTCATGCTCGTCGAGCTCTGGCATGGTGTGCCTGGCCAGGACGCGCGCGTCCTCGGGGCTGACGCTGAAGTACACCTTGTTGCGGGCGTTCGCGGACACCGCGGCCAGCAGGTCCCGGGGGAACTGGGCCAGATCCTGGTGGGCCAGGACCATGGATAGCCGGTACTTGCGGGCCTCGGCCAGCATCGTGTCCAACGAGGACGCCAAGGTGAGGAAGTTCTGGCATTCGTCGAGGACGATCTGGGCGTCGCGGCGCTGTTCGACCGGGATGCTGGCGCGGGCGGTGGCGGCCTGCCACACCTTGGTCAGGATCAGCGAGCCGAGTAGCCGGCTGGTGTCCTCGCCGAGCATGCCCTTGGGGATCCGCACGAGCAGGACGCCGCCGTCGAGGATGTCGCCCATGTCGAAGCTGGACTTCGGGTAGCGCATCGCCCGCTTGACGAAGTCGCGGAGCAGGAACGAGCGCAGCCGGGCCAGGACCGGGCCGATGACCTGGGAGCGCAGCGCTGGGGTCATCTCGTCGTACCAGGCCCAGAATCCTTCCAAGCCTTCGGGGTCGTCGAGGTCGACGGTCATCTCGGACCTGAACTGCGCCGAGGTCAACAGCGGTGGGATGTGCTGCAGGGTGACGTTGGCGTGTTTGAGCAGGGTCAGGCAGGACACCCGCATGACGTCGTCCATACGTGGCCCCCACGCTTTGACGAAGATGCTGCCGAAGATCGACACGAGGTTGTCGGTGATCAGGTCGTGGTCGCGGCCTTCGAGCGGGTTCAGCGTCGGCGGGTTGGGTTGGTCGGGGTCGAACAGCACCACCCGGTCGGCCACCGAGGCGGGCAGCCGGTCGAGGATGTCGGTGACGAGGTCGCCGTGTGGGTCGATTACCACGGTGCCCCGGCCGGCCACGATGCCGTCGATGATCATGTTGGCGAGCAGGGTGGTCTTGCCCGAGCCGGTGGAGCCCACCATGTGCAGGTGATACCGGGCGTCGGGCACGGCCAGGGCGACCGGGTGGCCGCCGATCTCGGCGTCGCCGAGCACTGTGACGCCGCGGCCTCCGGTCGGGACCGCGACCGGGGCCGGCATCGACTTGGCCCGCGCGCGGTCCAGGCCGGGTACGGCCAGGTCCTGCGGCAGCGCGGCGAGCGCGGCCAGTTCGGGGGCGGCGGTGAGGAAGCCGGGGCCGAGCCGGCGGGCGGCGAGCACTCGCACGGGGTGCGGCATGCGGGTGCGGTGGGTCAGCCGGTTGCGGCCGGAGTGCACGGCGAAGCTGGACGCGACCGCGTCGGCGATCCCCCGCAGCCGGGCCTTCGGCTGGGAGCCTTCGCGCGTGTTGGTGTCTGCGACGCAGTAGCGGATGCCGGTCTGCCACAGCACGTGGCTGGTCTTGTCGAGGATGGCCCGCACGTCGCGTTCCACGCTGGGATCCCGCCGTGAGGCCGCACCGGCCGACGGTGCCCGGCTCCGCGCGGAGGATCCCGTCTGGAAGACCTCGATGAGCCATAGCAGCGGGGCGGCGGGGTTGATCGTCGGGATGGCGGTCTTGCCGTCGCGTAGCCGGCCGGCGGCCCGGCGGGCCCGTGCGGCACGCCTGGGGGATGCGGGACGGGCGAGGATCTGTACGCAGGCGTACTCGCCGTCGCGTAGCTGGGCGCCGGCCGCCATCAACGCGCGCAGCGGGTCGGCCTCGTGGTCGGTGTGGAACGGCAGCCACTCGGCCGCGGTCGGCGACAGGTGCCCGCCGGTGGCGGCTACCGCGTCGGCGGGGATCGGATCGGCGGCGTCGGTGGTGGTGCAGGCGGCGCCGGGCCAGGCGCCGCGCACGGCGGCCTCGACCGCGCCCTGGGGGACGCTGCCGGGTACCCAGACCGACACCAGCAGTTGCCGCCCCGTCCAGGTGTATTGCCACGCGACGTGCGGGGTGCCGTACAGCAGTCGCCGCCAGCGGACCGGGGTGAGCGTGCCGGCGAGGTTGGCCAGGAACGCCGCCGAGCTGTGCGGGTCCACCTGCGGCGGCGGGGCGATGGTGACCAGGCGGGCGCCGGTGGCGTGCCGGCGGTGCCGCCACCCGGCGAGCAGGTTCCGGCCGGCGATCCACATCACCAGGGCTGCGGCGGCGACAGCGGCCAGCCACGGCCGGTCGATCGCCCAGGTCCCGGCGTGCCACACCCAGCTCGCGGGCGGGGAAAGGTCGGGCTCGGCGGCGAGGGCCGAAAACAGTTCGGCGCCCGCCCCGTGGAGGGCGGGCGCCGGGTCGGTCGCCAGGTTGGAAAGTATCGGGGGTGGGGGTTTCACAGGTCGTCCTCGTCTTCTTGGTCGTCGTAGAGTTCGGCGGGGTTGGTGGTGCACAGGGCGTGCTCCTGTTCGGAGCTGATGGCTTCGAAGCCGGTGCGGGCTATCCCGCAGATGAGCAGTCCCTGGCCTTGGCGGGCGCCCAGCAGCAGCCGGCGTTCTCCGCCGGTGAGGGAGAACGCGTCGGCGAGCGCGTCGATCGCTTGCGGGGCCTGCTTGAGCAGTACCTGGGTGGCGGCGTTGGACACCACGGCCTGGCCCAGTTCGGTGCCGAGCACGTCTGCGACGTCCTGCGTGATGACGGTGAGTCCGGCGAACCGTTTGCGGGCCGCCTTGCTCATGCGGAACAGAAACCGTGCGCCTTCGCCGTCGCGCATGAGCAGCCACGCCTCGTCTACGACGACGATGCGGCGCACCGGCGGCGTCGCCGCGGACCGGGACTGGACAGGTAGGTCGACCTGCCGCCAGATGTGGTCCAGGGCGAGCAGGGTGCCGATGGTGCGCAACTCGTCGGGCAGGTGCCGCAGGCTCCACACGACGAGGTGCCCGAGCGGGGCGTGGGTCGTGGGGCCGTTGAACAGGTCGGCGAAGCTGCCGTGCACCCACGGCGCTAGCCGGGCGGCGAGCTGCGCGGCGGCCGGCTCGGGGTCGGTTTCCAGGCAGCCGACCAGGTCTTTGAGCAGTGGCGCCGGGCGGGTGTGGGTGTGCGGGTCGGCGGTGATGCCGGCCTGCCGGTAGACGGCCAGGATCGCCCTGTCCAGGGCGGCGCGCTCGGCCGGCGGCGGCGGGTGCCCGACCAGGACCGAGATGACGGTGTGCAGGAACAGGCCGCGTCGGGTCAGGACGTCGGGCCGGTGGTCACCGACCGGTAGATCGAGCGGGTTGATTTTCACGCCGGGCATGCCGAGTCGGACCACGGTGCCGCCGACGGCTTCGGCGAGCCGCAGGTACTCATCCTCGGGGTCCACAATGGATATGTGGACGCCCTGGTACAGGTTTCGGAGCACTTCGAGTTTCACGAAGTAGCTCTTGCCGGCACCGCTCCTGGCGAGGACGACGGAGTTGTAGTTCTCCTGGCTCCACCGGTCCCACCAGACGATCCCGTTGGAGGCCGGGTTGACGCCGTAGAGCACGCCACCGGTGACTGGCGGGTCACCCGGCAGCGGCGCCGGCAAATCGGGGCTGGCAAGGGGAAACGCCGCTGCGAGGGCTTGGGTGTCCATGGTGCGCAGCATCTGCAGCGAGTCGGTCGCGAGGGGCAGAGTGGTGGTCCAGCCGGCCAGGTGCCGCCAGGTCGCCGGCTGCACCTCCAGGAGCGTGGACGCGGCGGCGGCCTTGACCTGCGCGCACGCCTCCAGCAGCTCGGCCTCGGTGCGGGCGTGCACGGTCAGATACAGGCCGACCCTGAACAGTTTCGCGGCGCCTCGGGCGAGGCGTTGGGCCAGGTCGGCGGCGTCCTCGGCCGCCGCCTCGACGTACGGGTCGGACAGCTTGCCCCTGTCGCTGTCCGCCCGCCGGGACGATTCGAGGCGGGCCCGTTGGGTGCGCAGCCGCGACGCGGCGACCGGCGCGGGCAGCGGGTCGATGTGCAGGGCCAGGTCGAGCCGGCCTGGCCAGGCCAGCAGGGGCTCCAGCCAGCCCGGCCCGACTTCGGCCGGATACCCAGTCACCACCAGGGTGGCCGCGTACCCGTCACCGACCCGCAAGAAACGGGGGGTCACCTCCACCGACGCCGGCGCGACCACCCCGGCCACCCCACCGGTGGAGGTGGCTGGAGTATCACGGTCGCGTGCGGTCCGGCGGTGCAGTAGTCCTTTCATGACGATGCCTTCTTTCTGCGGGAGCGTGGGGGTGGCGCCCCGGTGATCACCGCGTCGGGTGCGGCCAGGCCGCCTTGGCGGGGCGGCCGGTACGGGTCGGCGCAGGCCGCGATCGCGGCGGTGGCCGCGTCCCCATCCAGGGCACGGGTGGTCACACCCAGCCCCGACAGCGAGCGGACCGTGTCGTCCGCGCGGCGGCGGGCGGCATGCCCACCGCGTCCACCGCCGGCTGGGGCGCGGGTGACGATGAGGACCTGCCGGCGCAGCGGATCGCGCCGGTGGGCCAGGTCGTCCAGGAATCGGGCGTGGTCGGCACAGGCCGTCTCCAACGCCGGGTGCGGCAGCCGGTGAGCAGAGTCCTGCAAGCCGGTGGCGTGGCTGGCCAGGTTGACCGGCTGCGCGGAGACCACCACCTGCGTCGGCGTCGACAGGCTGTTGAGCCAGCGGCCGAACGTGTCCACAAGGGCCTGCTGCTCGCCGGAGGTGCGCAAGCCGAGGTTCACGGTGGTGGCCGCGACGATCGCCGCCGACGCGCCCGGCAAGGCGATCTCACCGTCGTCGGCGATCGCTTGAGCGGGCAGTTTCAGCGGCGCCGGCAGCGGCATCCGCCCAGCCGCAGCGTCCACCCAGCCGGGTGTGCGGCTGGCCGTGTCGGTGGTCGACAGCGCCTTCGACGCTCGGTGGTGACGGACCGAGGCCAGCAGCCACCGGTCCATCGGCAGCCCGTCGCGGCGCCCGACGGCCAGCCCGAACACCAAACCGCCCAGCACCACGCTGGCACCTAGCACCACCGGGACCGGCAGCAGAGTGTGCAACGACCGCCAACCGCCGTAGAACACCACGGCGGCGATCGCGAGGATCGCCAACTGCCGGAACGTCAGCCCGTACAACACTTTGTCTGGCGCGTCCACGTCTGCGGGCATGCGGGCGCGGACCTGTTCGTCATCGCGGGTGCCGGTCATCGGGCCACCGCCCGCGCTCGGCCCAGGCCAGGAACGGCCCGTGTCAACTGCTGAACGACCACCACGCGGACGGCCGCGCCGAGGAAGCTGGTGTTACTCCCGGACTGAGACATGTACCGGCCGATCAGGCCGGGGATCTTGACTGTGTACCAGAGCAGCACCATGACGACGAACAGGTTGAAGATCGGGCCGGGATCCAGGAACTTGCCCAGCGCGGGCTTCATGTACTGCGGATCGAGCAGCATCCACTGCCCGGCCTGCAGCATCATCGCCTGCAACACCGGTGTGGCCAGGCAGCCGGCGTAGCTACGCCACCACAGCCGTGCGATGCCGTCGGTCTGCGGCAGCGCGTGGCAGGCCAACGCGAGCGGCGCCGCGGCCGTGAGCACCAGCAGCGTGGAGAACCGCACGACCAGGCTGAACGCGGTCATCGCGAGCAGCACCGTGATCAGCAGGGCGACGATCGCGAACAGCATCGCCGGCAGCCCGGACTTGTCGCTTGAGGCGGCGTAGACGTGTGTCTTGATCGCGACGAACGCGCCGTCCGAGCCGTGGCTGGGGTCGGACAACGCCTCGGTCAGGCCGTTGGCCACGTCGATGGCCATGCCGCACAACAGCTGGGAGAAATGGGCGCTAACGAATCCCACGACCAGGCGGGGGGCCAGGTCCTTGACCGTGTAGCGGGAATTCTCATCGCCGCCGGAGATCATGACCAGGATCCCGGCGGTGACGAATGCCAGGACGAAGACCGTGTCCACGACCCAGGTGGCCCGTCCCGTGAGGGCCTGCACCTGCGGCATGCCCGTCACGTTCGGTGTGATCAGCAGGAATCCGGTGATCGCGCCGAGAACCGCGTCGAAGCTGGCGAGGATCTGCTCGCAGACCCAGTCGAGGAACCGGTTCAGGATCTCCACGACCGGGATAAGCCAGCCCATCACGGCTTCCCGACGATGCCCTGCACGACCTCGAGCAGGACCGGGGCCAACACCGCCAGGCCGTAGCCGATCAGAGCGTTCTTGCCCGCCCCTTTGGCCTTGTCGACCTGGGCGGGATCGCCGCCCGCGGTGGCCCAGTAGACCCCGGCCAGAACGAGGAACAAGGTGGCTATCGCGGCCAGGAGTCCCATGATCCAGTCCTGGAGCTTGTCGATGACGACGGGCAGGCTGTTGGCCGCCAGGTTGACGGGGGTGCCCGGGTCTGCGAACGCCGCTGCGGGCACCGAGACCAGGAGCACGATGGTGGCCAGGTGTACGGCGATAGCGCCGGCCCGAGCCCAGGTGAGGCGCCGCCGTGCGGCGCGACGGAACAGGAATGTGAGAGCGCGCGGAACTCGCGTGCGGGACATTGGGGTTCACCTCCCGCCCCGTGCCGCACCTGGGCGGGTGCGGGCAGCTGGGGCGAATGCCGTAAGACGGATAGGGGTCCGCCGCCGGTCATGGCGGGAGGTGAACGGGCGAACCGCGTGGTGATCCCCGGGAGGAGCTCGTCCTCCCTTGGCGGGTTGGCGGTTTCGATGTGGTGTCAGCGCATCAAAAGGGGCGCGGCACCCGGGGCACACGAGACGCGCGTGCCTCCGACTAGCCCGACGGCGGGCAGCGTCCCCGGGGACCGGGCCTTGGATGGCGCCGACGAGAACCGCTGCACCCACCAACCGGTCTTTGACAGATGTGGCGAACACCCTGCGATCTGGCAAGGGCATTCAGGGATCTGACAGTGCAGGTCAATTGGCGTATCCGGGGATCGGCGCGCGGGCCCGGAATCGGCGATCAGCGGCGCGACAATCGCGCCTGTCAGATCGGCTGTCAGATTCTGTGTCAGACCAGGAGCACCCGACAGTAGGTGGCTGCGGTCGGTGCTCACGTGCTGCGGTGTGCGCATCCGCCCAGCGGGCAGCGGCTGACACGCGGCGGCTGACATGGCTGGCCCAGGCATAGCGACGGGCCCGGCGCGGTGGTCGCGCCGGGCCCGCCGAGGACAGGACGGGTAGGGAAGCTGGTCGTTCAGGCCGCCGCGGCGGCGGGGCTGGTCCGGGGACGCCGGCCGCCGCGGCGTGCCGCGGCGGCCTTGCCCGCCCGGATCTTGGTGCGTGTGTCGTGGCGTTTGGCCAGTTCCTCGCGCACCTGGGGGGAGAACGGTCCGGTGAGGATGCCGGTGTTGAGCGCCCACGCGAGGCGGGTGTCGGCGCGGTTGAGGCGCATCCGCAGCATGTCCAGGTCGATGCCTTGGGCCTCGGCGACCAGTTCGGGAGTGCGCCGGCCCAGACGGATCGCGATGTACGGCTCGACGTCTTCGCTGTCGATGAGCCCGAGGGCCTGCGCGCGGTAGACCAGTAGGTCGACGTGCCCGTACGGCTGGCATGGCAGGCGGGACGTGGCGGCCGCGTGTTCGATGTCTTCCACGAGCAGGTACCGCTGCTGGGCTAGGCGCAGTTCCCGGCCGGCGCGCCAGGCGGCGAAGCACAGGCTGGCGTGCGGGGCGTCGCGGGCCGGGTCCACGCCGCCGCGCAGGGCCTCCAGGAACCCGGTCAGGACCTCCGCGTCGATGTCGGCCGCCTCGCCGCGGTACCCGGCGGCGAGGGTGCCGGCCATGGCGACCAGTGCCGGCATGGCCATCCCGACGGCGGCGATCACCCACTCTGGCTTGCCCTGCCGGGCACGGCGGATCAGCTCCCGCCACACAGCGTCACGGGCGGTGTAGGCGTTTGGATGTGCCATCAGCCAGTCCCGCAGTGCCGGCAACGGCACCTCGTCGGGCGGCACATCAAGGTCATTGCCGGATGGTGCCGACGCGCTGAAACTGCCGGCGGTTGGGTCGGCGCATCCGGCGGCGGTCGTGCGGCGAACATCGGACTCGGCAGTGCCGTAAGTGCCGGTCCCGGAAGTGCCAGAAGTGCCGGATGCGGCAGTGCCGGCGTCTGCCGTTCCGGCAGTCCCGCAGGAGGAAGCGCCGTCGGCGATCAGCGCCGCGCAGTCGAGGGTCAGCGGTGCCGGGTCGATAGTCAACGCCGCGAACGCTTTGTCGGCGGCCTGCAGCGCGGACGCCGGCCAGTCGTCGTGGAGGTCGGACTCGCTCATGGGGATGGGCTCCAAACCGAATGCAGTGGGAGGTGCCGCAGGCGCGGCGGTCGGCCCTAGTGCGCCACGGCCCTCTGACAGCGGTCTGACAGAGCAGGTCAACGGCGGTTTTCGCCCACTACGCGGTACGCCCAACGAATCTGACAGACATCGACTGTCAGGAATAAAAATCTGACAGCGCGTCGGCTGTCAGAGACTTTCTACGTGTTGAAAACCGGCCGCGAGCTGCACTGTCAGACTTTCCGCACCCGGCTCGGCGTCCGCCGCCGGGCGCGGATGGCAGCCGCCGCCGAACAGGCGCGACGGAGCTGATTAGGCTCTGGGAAAGCCCAGCCGCGGCCGGAGGCCCGATCTGACAAGGCTCTGACAAACACGCCCCTGTCAGAACCGTCCGCTGCACCCGGCACCTTCGATCTCCCTGGTACACCTGGCCCGGTGCTACCTTCACGCCGCGATCGATGTCGGCGCCGTAACACCGGCGCCCGCGGCGGCGCCGCTCTGGTTGGACTGCCGTGCGCAGTTCCGGCGCATTCGGCAGTTCGGCCCGTCGAAGGTCCGAACCGCCACGGCGCTGGCGAGTGGCCACAAGTGCCGACGGCACTGCCCAGCGACGACTGCCGTGGCAGTGCCGAACTGCCGAAAGTGCCTCAGTGCCAGCGGCAGTGCCGAACTGCCGAGCCCGACCGGCACCGCCCGCAGGAAGGTGCCGGCACTTCGCGGTGAGCCACGAAACCGCGGTGGACCCGAAGTGCCGAACATGCCGGCACATCCCACCGCGCTGTCCCGTCGGTTACCGACAGTGGTGGCCGCTCGATGCCGCGAGCGGCCACGGATCTGACAGCGCGGCCGCTCGAGGCGTTCGCCGGCTGACAGCAGCGGTCCGCCTTGCCCACAACACTCCCACCAAATATCGGGACACAACCGGGCTGTCATGGCCTTTCGGCGGCCTTGTCAGACGCGAATCGCGGTTGTCAGATCCGGGGATGTTCGTCCCATCTGACAAGCCCCGGTTGGTGGGTGTCAGCGCATCACGGCGCGGCGCGGAGCCGACATCGCATGAGTCGATCCACACCGCACACCCCGCAGCCCCACGGCGAACCGGCCCACACCGGCGGCGCCGACCCGACTGTTCTGGTTGATCTGGTCGCCGGCGACCCGCCGGTGCCGATCACCGTGTGGCGTACCGCCCGCAGCGGCGACGACCCCACCACCACCATCCCCAACCGACTGGCCTACCGACTGGTCGCCGCCTACAGCCGCCCCGGTGAGGCGGTCGTCGACCTGTCCGACGGTCACGCCCTGACCGCCGCATGTCAGCGCGGCGGGCGCCGGCACCACAAGGCGTGGTTCACCGACGCCGCTTCGCTGATCATCGGTCCGGCCACCCCGCCGGGCGCCGAGCCAGACAACGAGACCGACACCGACCTCGACAACGAGATCGGGGCCGACCTGGACGGGCCGGAGCCGCCAGACCTGGCCGCCTGGTTCGGCGACGACCTCACCGACCCAGCACTCCCGCCGGCCGGCCCGCCGGTCACCGCCCTGCCCCCGGATGCCAGCGTCGCCGGCGTCACCAGCCTGGTGGTCGCCTGCTGGCCCCTCGACGAGTCGGGCGAGGCGGCCAACCGCGTCCGTCTGGCCTGGCTCCTCGCCGCCTGCGCGCAGCTGCTGCGCCCGGGCGGCTGCCTTGTCCTGGTGGTCGGCACCCCGGTCGGTAAGCCCGCCACGCCGGAGGACTTCCGTCCGCTGGTCGCGGCGGCCTCCGCCGCCGGGCTCGGCTACCTGCAGCACATCGTCGCCGTCGGCGCCGACGCCGACGGCGAGGCGTTCACCTACTTCGCCACCGACGAGGAACTGCTCGCCCTCGCGGCCGGCCAGGACGGCCAACGGTGGGCGGTCGCGCACGTGCGGGTGCACGCCGACTGCTTCGTGTTCAGCCAGACCCGTCCGCCCACCCGGCGGCGCCGGCGGGGTGGTGGCGCCCGTGCCTAGGACCATCACCCTGGTCGGCACACCCGACCCGGACGACAACGACCGCAGCCAGAACACGCCGAAGACCGGCGCTGGCCGCGGTGCGCGCCGTGATGCCGTCGCCGAGCCGGGCCAGCTGTCGGTCTGGGCCACCGCCCAACTGACCGGACCAATGCAGCGCCGCGGCCGGTACGTACCCGACTCGGTCCGGCACCCGGCGCGGATGCTGCCGGCGATCGCCGCGCACGCCATCACCTCGTACACCTCGCCCGGCGACCTCGTGCTCGACCCGATGTGCGGGATCGGCACCACGCTGGTCGAGGCGGCGCATCTGGGCCGGGACGCGATCGGCGTCGAGTACGAGTCCAAATGGAGCGATATCGCAGACGCGAACGTCGCCCACGCCCACCGGCAGGGTGCCACCGGGCGGGCGTCGGTGGTGCGCGGCGACGCGACCCGCATGACCAGCCTGCTGCCGGCCGCGCTGGCCGGCCAGGTGTCCCTCGTCGTGACTTCGCCGCCGTACGGGCCGACCGTGCACGGCCTGGTCCGGCCCGAGGCCGGCGCCGGTGTGCACAAGTCCGACAACACCTACAACGACGGCACCGACAGGGGCAACCTGGCCTACCGGGACCTGCCCGGCCTGGCCGAGGGGTTCGCCGAGATCCTGGCCGGCTGCGCCACCCTGCTCAAGCCCGGCGGGGTGGTCGTGGTGACCGCCCGGCCGTGGCGCAAGCGCGGCGAGCTGGTCGACCTGCCGTCGGCGGTCATCGGCGCCGGGATTGCCGCTGGTCTGGTCCCGGTCGAGCGGTGCGTGGCGCTGCTGGCCGCTGTCCGTGGCGGGCGGCTGATCGCCCGGCCGAGCTTCTTCCAGCTCTCCGCCGTGCGTAAGGCCAGGACGGCCGGGGTGCCGATGCACCTGATCGCCCACGAGGACGTGATCGTCCTGGCCAAATCGCTCCCCCAGCCCACGGGGGAGGGGGATGCCGGGTGACCCAACCGACGATTCGACTGTTGTCGCTTGGTGCCGGGGTACAAAGCTCCACCTGCCTGCTCCTGGCGGCCCACGGCACGATCCCCAGGTTCGACGCCGCCGTCTTCTCGGACACCGGCTGGGAGCCGCAGGCGGTCTACCGGCATCTCGAGCGGATGACCGGCATCGCGCAGCGCGCCGGCATCCCGGTCGTGCGGGTCGCGGGCGGCAACATCCGCTCCGACGCCCTCGACCCGGCCCACCGGTTCGCCTCAATGCCTCTCTTCTCGCTCGGCCCCAACGGCGAGAAAGGCATGGCCAGGCGGCAATGCACCAACGAATACAAGATCAAACCCATCAAGCGGGAGGTGCGCCGCAGGCTCGGCTACCCGCACCCGATCCGGGTCCCGGACGGGGTATACGCCGAAGTCGCGATCGGCATCTCCCTCGATGAGGTAGTCAGGGCGCGGGACTCGGACGTGCGCTACATACGGCACGTCTTCCCGCTGCTGGACCGTAAATGGCGGCGGGAGGACTGTGTCGCCTACCTGGCCGAGCACGGCTTGGGCGACACCCCGAAGTCGAGCTGTATCGGGTGCCCGTTCCACGACGACGGGTTCTGGGCCGACCTCAAGGCCGCAAGTCCGGCCGAGTGGGCGGACGCCGTCGACTTCGACAACGCGATCCGGCACGGGTCAGCGCGGGCCAACGCCGACGGGCAACCGTTGCGCGGCCGGTTCTACCTGCACGCGCAGCGGGTGCCCCTCGACCAGGTGGTCCTGCGTCCCCGTGCCCGGCGCTCGCCCGATGACGCGCCGGGGTGCGGACCGTTCACCTGCCCGCACCCCAGCGAGTCGGTCGACGCGGTCCCGCCGGAGCCTGCGGACGCCGGCGCCGCGACGGCCGGGCGGGGGGTGGCGTGAACAGTGCCCACTTGGCCCGCCACCCCGAACCATCCGGCGCGGGACTGCGGATCGGATCGCTGTGCACCGGGTTCGGCGGCCTCGACCTCGCCGTCGAACTGGTGCTCGGCGGCCGGCTCGCCTGGTACGCCGAAACCGACCCGCACGCCAGCACCGTCTTGGGCCACCACTGGCCCGATGTCGCGAACCTCGGCGACATCCGTACCGTCGACTGGGCCACGGTCGAACCGGTCGATATCGTCACCGCCGGATTCCCCTGCCAGGACATCTCCAACGCCGGCAAGCGGGTCGGCATCGCCGGTGTCCACAGCAGCCTGTGGACAGCCGTCGCCGACGCTGTTCGCGCACTACAACCGGCATACGTCTTTGTGGAAAACGTGGCCGCGCTCCTCCGCCGAGGCCTCGACGTCGTCCACGCCGACCTGGCCGCGCTCGGGTACGACACGAGCTGGCTATGCCTACGCGCATCCGACATCGGCGCCGCCCACCGACGCGACCGGCTGTTCCTGCTGGCCGTCCGGGCCAACCTCCACGCAGGCGATGCGGACCCTGCCGACGCCCTGCGCCCGTGACGGCAAAGGCCCAGGCATGCAACGCGGCCTGCCCGACCTGGTCGAACCCGGCGGCAGCCGCCACGCCCTGCTACCCACCCCCACCGCCGCGTCCGCCGGCTCCAACCGGTCACCCTCGCCGGGGGCGGCCCGCCGGCCGAGCCTGCCGCAACTGGTCCGCGAACAACTCACCCCCGGCACCCTGCTGCCAACCCCCACGGTGGCGGACTCCCGCTCCTCGGCGAACGCCACCGCCGGGCGGACCGCGCCGCTCTCCGGGCACGCCGGTCGTACGTTGACCGACGCCGCCCGGCTGCTTCCCACTCCCCGGGCCAGCGACGGTGCGAAAGGCTGTCCCGGGCAGCGGGGATCGCACGGGGACCTGACCCTACCCTCGGCGGCGGTCCAGGTCGCCAAGGTGCTGCCCACCCCGACCGTGTCCGACGGCCGAGGCCCGGGCGTGCGCACCGGCGGCGGGTCGAACTTGCGCACTACCGTCACTGCCCTCCTGCCCGACCCGGCCAGCACGGCCGGGCCGGTGCCGGATGCGGCCCGGTGGGGCATCTACGCCGACGCGGTCGCCCGCTGGGAGGCCCTGCTCGGCCGGCCGGTCCCGGACCCGACCCAGCCCGGGACCCACGGCAAGCCCGTGCTGGCGCCGCCGTTCGTCGAGTGGCTGATGGGGCTACCGGCCGGCTGGGTGACCGACCCGGCGCTGGGGTTGCCGCGCACCCTCGCCCTGAAGGTGCTCGGCAACGGCGTCGTCCCGCAACAGGCCGCGGTCGCGTTGCGGCTGCTGCTATGTCCGCACCGGTGGGCGGTGCCCGATGACCAGTAATCGTCACCGCGCACCCGAGTCGTCCACGTTGGACGGCTACCGGTACTGGCAGCGTGGGCCGGTAGAGCTGTACTTGGGCGACGCGGCCGAGGTCCTGGCGGCGATGCCGAACGGCAGCGTCGACGCCCTGGTCACCTCGCCACCTTTTTGGGGCCTGCGGGACTACGGCACCGGCCTCTGGGACGGTGGCGACCCGGCCTGCCCTCATCTGCTGGGCCGCACCCGCCGCGCCGACGGCGTGACTTGCCCCCGCTGCCGGGCACGGTGGGTCGACCCGCAGTACGGGCTGGAAGCCAGCCTGGACGACTACCTCGACCATCTGGTCGCGGTGTTCGACCAGGCCAGGCGGGTGCTTGCCCCGACCGGAACCTGCTGGGTGAACCTCGGCGACAGCTACAGCGCCGGCACCCGCCTCGTCTACGACACCACCGGGGGGATCGCCGGCAGCCGCCAGCTGCCGGCCGGTCGCCGGCCCGCGCCGTTGCCGGCGAAGAACCTGCTCGGGGTCCCGTGGCGGGCGGCGTTCGCCCTGCAAGCCTCGGGCTGGATCTTGCGGAACGCGGTGGTGTGGGCCAAGTCGAACCCGATGCCGGAGTCGGTGCGAGACCGCCTGTCGGCGACCTACGAACTGCTGTTCCTGTTCACCAAGTCACCGCGGTACTTCTTTGACCTCGATCCCATCCGCGTCCCGCTCGCCAGGCCGGACGCCGCCGACGGCACACGGATCATCGGCGGCGTCCACAAGGGACTCACCGGTGGGGTCGACGCCACCCGACGGCGGCGAGGCAGCAGCAGGTACGGCGCGAACAAGCACACCGGGGAGCTGGCGGCCGGTGCCGGGTCGGGCAACCTGCGCCCTGTCGGGCACGCGCACACCGCCGCTCACCCGGCCGGTCGCAATCCCGGCGACGTGTGGCGCATCGCCACCCGCCCGTACCGGGGCGCGCACGTCGCCCCATTCCCGCTCGACCTGCCGCTGCGGGCCATCGCCGCCGGCTGCCCCGAAGGCGGCCTCGTCATGGACCCGTTCTGCGGCGCCGGCACCACCGGGCTGGCGGCGCTGCAACTCGGGCGCCGGTTCGCCGGCATCGACATCAGCGCCGCGTTCCTGGACGAGACGCTGACCCGGCTCACTCCGCACCTGCCCGACTCGGGGCAGGTGGCGGGATGAGCCTGCGGACCGTGCCGGTGTCGTTCAAGCAGGCCGGCCAGTTCGTGGCCGACTGGCACCGCCACCACCGGCCGCTTGACACAAGTTCTCAGTCGGCGTCGCCGACGGGGACGTGCTCGTCGGGGTGGCGATCGTCGGGCGGCCGGTCGCCCGGCACCTCGACGACGGCCTGACGCTCGAGGTCACCCGGGTGGCCACCGACGGGCACCGCAACGCCTGCAGCCTGCTGTACGCGGCCGCGTGGCATGCCGCCAAAGCCCTCGGCTACCGACGCCTGATCACCTACACCCAAAAAGCTCTCAGGTTCGCGATTTCTGAAGCATCGGTGGCCGCGAACTGGAGTAGTGATACCACCTGGTGAGCCTAGACTGGCTCGCGTTCGCGAACTGGGCAACATACTCCGTAAGGCGATTGCGGGATCTGAGCCGGCTTGCCCGTGCACGGTAGGCAAGACGATGCCGATCGTGCGGCGGCGTTTCCTCCGGACGCGTCGCTGCCTATCCTGGCACGCGATAGCCGTTCCGGGAGGTGCCGGTGTTGCTCGCTGATGGCCCGATGATCACCGACTGGATCAGCGCGATCGGGCAGGTTCTCGGTGCGATCGGCACTTTCGCGGCGGTGGCGGTTGCCTTGGCGATCGCCATCCGGGATAACCGGCGGCTGGTCGCCGAGGCGCGTGATCGCGAGGCTGGTGTCGCTCGTCTGGTGACCGCGATGGTCCGCCGGGACGTCGGCCTGACCTTCCTGGAGATCCGGAACGACAGCCCAGAGACGATCTACCACCCCGTCGTCGAGCTCACCGCTTCCGGGCCGTTCCGCTACCGGGTGACCGGGCAGAAGGTCGAGGAGCGCAACGGACGTTTCGTTGTTGCGGATTCGCGGGACGAGGCGGTCGCCTTCGTACCGCCGCACGACAGCTCCCGCCTGCTGGTCGAGATGAACGGCACGTCCAGCGGTTCGGTCATTGTGAAGCTCGGCTTCACCGATGCGGCGGGCCGGCAGTGGGTTCGGCTCGGTGATGCACCCCCTCAGCGCGAGCTCACCGCCTGAGGATGCGGCGGGGCGTGAGTCAGGGCCATCGCCACTGCTCACAGACCTCACGCACGCCTCGCGCGATGGCCACCCGGTCGTCGTCATCGACGAAGGCGTTGACGAGTGCCACGTTCCCCGCCAGCTCGCGGAGGAACTCGGCTCGCGGCAGCGAACTGAGTTCCGAGAGGCGCAGATGTACGGTGAGCAGCAGCTCACTCGTGCCGTCGCCGAGATGCTCACCGAGCCGGACGCCGGCCCTGGCGAACATGAGCAGCGCCTGGTAGCGGGTATCCGGCGAGGACAGCCGCACGAGCAGGGCACACAGCCGCTCGTGGTGTTCCGCGTCCTTGCCTGTGCGTACCGCAAGCGAAAGCAGCTTCAGTATCGTGTCGTCGTCAGAGGCGTTCCGGGCCTGGTCGACCAGGATCTCCATCGTCCGGTCCACCCCGAGATAGCCCAGGAGCATCAGAGCCGCCGCACCCATCGAGGCGGCGGTGTCGAAGGCCCGGACGATTCCCTCCGCCGTCGTGGTGAATTCCGCTCGGTTCTCGCGCAGTGATTCTTGCCCACGGAAGAGCGCCCAGAGGCGCGCGAAGCGGCTGTGCAGCGCGTGAATCTCCGCGACGATGAGCCGAGCGTTGTCCCGGTTGGCGGAGGGCAGCAGCGCCGCGAGCGCACTCGCCCGTTCGGGCTCTGGGAAGTCTCGCAGCAGCGCGACAGCCCGGCTGATCTGGTCCTGTTCGAGGTGCGGTGCGAGTTCTGCCAGGTATCGGACCCGCAGTGTCTCGAAGCCGTACGACTCGCGGAACTCGTGGTCCTGCACTTCTCGTCCGATGATCTTCGCCGCGACCGATGGGCCGAGCGGCTCATACTTGGGATGCGGACGTAGCATGCGGCTCCAGTCCTGGTAGAGCACGTTGAACGCCGCTTTCTCGATGTCGCCCGGCTCGTCGAATCCGCGAAGGGATGCGGCCAGGTCCACGAACAAGCTGCGGTCGCCGCTGGGCAGGTCCTCGGCTATGCGCACGAGGACGGCAAGGTGCTCGGGTCCGAGTCCCGGCGCGTGGTGAACGAGCTCGCGAACCGAAGCGGCCAGGACGTTCGCGCGGAACTCGGTCGGCAGGACCTCGTCGAGCCGGGGAAGCGCACGAACCCGGCTCAGTAGGGGCGACGCGAGCAGCAGTTGCTCCAGGAAGCGGTCGCGATGCCGTTCAGCCACTGGCGCAATTATCCATCGGGCCATCTTCGCCCGCTGGTCGGCTTCCGACATGTCGTCGGGATGCGGGTCTCCCGGTAGCGGCATGCTGTCGAGGCCGGTTAGCCGGAAGTATTCGGCGCGGTCCGCCTCGTTCATCCGCTCGCCGTGAGCGGCGTCGAGGAACGGCTCGGCATAGCCCGGGAACCGGGCGGTAGTGAACTCCGCGAGCTCGGCCTGCCGCCGGCCCGCATATCGCTGCACGTGCGGAAGTAGGTCGATCAGGATGTCGATCCGGGCCGGGTCGCTGCTCACGTAGCTGTAGGCGTCGACGAGCGCCATGGAGGTGAGCATTGTGGCATCGACCGGATCGCCGTCGACGAGCCGGTCGAGGATCTTCCCGCCGAGCCAGGCACAGGGACCTGTCGCGGGCGCGCGCATGGCTAGGTCAGCCGCAGTCCTTCGGCGGTCCCCGTCCAGCCTGTCGAGCATCTCGGCGATCAGCTCCGCGGTCTGCACCTGCCGCTGCAGCAGGAATTCGTCGGGCGAGTCCAGGGAGACGACCTGCTCGATCACGCGCGGAGCGGACGGCAGATCCATCCGCAGATAGTCCCGGTACCTTTCGACGGCGTGGTCGAAGAGTCGGCCGGCGAGCGCACGGTCGGCGATCGGGGCCAAAGACCGGAACACCGGCTCGCGAGCGACGTACGGCAGGTTCTTCGCGTACTCGAACGCGCGTTGAGCATCCTGCGACGCGAGTGCCGGGGCCAGCGCGTTCACCACGGCCGCACGGACGAAGTCGTTGGTCCAGTCCCGGCCCCACGACTGGCCGTCGCCCTCACCAAGCCTCTCCGGAATCTCCATGGCCGCGTCAAGAGCTCGGCTCGCCATCGGCGCATTCAGAAGGCTTGAGCAGCTCAACAGGGCCACCGCCCGCCAACTGTAAGTGCCCAGGGAATTGACCGAGGGCAGCGCCAGAATCTCCTCGAACACGACCTGCGAGACCCGCTCGTCGCGGTTCGCGTGGTGGGAGAGCCCACGCAGTGCGTCGGTCCGGTCGTTGATGCTCATCCGTCGCACCGTCGTGAGCACCTTCGGATCGGCGACCGCCTCCGCCGCACTGAACCGTTCCCCGCTGCGTGTGTGCAGGACCGCGTCAACGTACGCCCAGCCGTCCTCGATGCCGGTGGCTGCCTCAAGCGCCATGTCCTCGATGGCACGCCTGGCAGCGGTCGCCTCGGCCGAGCTGCCATCCGCGATCTCGCGCAGAACCCACGCTAGTTCCCGGGAGTCCGCAGGCCGCCAGTTCAAACGCAGGATGCGCTCGAGGGCGTCGAGGCTGAGCCGAGGCGCGAGGAGTCCGAGACCTCGGTTGCGGACCTCGGTCCGGGTAACTCCCAGGAGTGTGGCGACGAGCCGGACGGCATTCGTCTCATCGAGGTGGGGACCAACGAGTTCCAGGGCCATCAGCAGCGGAACGTCGTGCGGGTCCACATCATGGGTTTTGAAGAGATCGGCGGCGTAGCCGCGTTCCGGCTCCGCGGGCAGCTTCAGGATGAAGTCCACAATAGGTGTCAGGTCGGCTGCCTCGACCAATTCGGCGTCCACGTCGGGCCAGGCGTCGAAGAAGCTGCCTCGCGTCCGATAGTTCTCCTCCATCGCGCGGCGGAGCAATCCGCCCATCATGCGCCTCGCGATAGCCGGTTCGACCCGGGCCTCCGACGCGACCCGATCGAGGTTATGCAACTGCAGCGTTAGGAACTCGCGGTCGAATGTCTCAGAAGCGAAGTCATCGACGGCGTCTGGTGGTCCGCCTCCGGCAGCGACTGCCATTGCAGCGATCGTCGGGGCAATCCCTCGGGTAACCGTCTCTCGCACGAGCTGGTGGGCATCCTCGTCGGCCTCACCGCTCTCCGGCTCCACGGGCTGGCGCGCCTCGGACTGCGCGGACAACATGTCGCCGTTGAGGAGCTCACCCTGTTCGAAGACTGGTCGTATCGGCGTGTCCTGCCTCCGTGCGGCTCCTTCCGGCTGGTTCATCAGTGCGAGCGCCCGGTCCACCCAGGCGCTCTCCAGCGCCTCCACGGCGAAGGCCGTGAAAGGCTCCTCCCCCCGTCCCAGGTGCGCGTCGGCGGCGCGGCCAGTCCTGATCAGAATCTGCCGCAACCACCACAAGCGCTCCTGGTCCTTCGCCCATTGTGGCGACTTATAGCGCTCCGCTGGCGTGTAGACAGGCGGCTGCCATGAGACACCGACGTCCTGCAGGCTGATCGTGTACGCCGTTGCCAGCGACTCCCACTCCTCTTCTGACGCAGCGCATCCCATACACCCAACGAGTGCGGTAGGCATCTCACCCGGCTTCGGGTACGCGGCCACCAACGGCACGGCGTCGCGCAGCGCCGTCAGGATCTGCGGTCTGCCGACGTAGTCGCCGTAGGTGATCTCCATTCCGTCTGCCATCAACAGGTCGTCCAGGGACCTTGGAGCCTCGGCAGGGCGCCGGTAGGGTGTGGCCGCCATCTCACTGATGCGTGCGGCCTCCCGCAAAACGTTGTCGATGGTGGCCTTGACCAGGGCCGGCCGGCGGGCCTCCGGGTTAGCCAGCATCATCGCCACGGCGTCGGGCGCGCTAAGGACGGTGTTGCCGGATGCGCGGCGCTGCCAGATTGCTTGGGGATCGTTCGGCGCCATCGGGCACAGGGCGAGGCGATCGGCCACCGCACGTTGCTCGGAAGCCTCGAGCAGGGAGATCGCTTGCAGCAGCTCGGCAGCGGGCATCTTGCCGGGAGCGACGAACGCCAATGCGGTGAGCGATGCTTGCACAGCGCCTCGCTCGGCGTCTTTGAATTCGCCGCGCAGCATAGCGATGTAGGCGGAGGCTTGGCGGCCCCGGTCCCGGTAGCGCCGGATCGTCGCCGTGGCACGGTCGACGGGCCACGCGCCAGTCCGCACCGCCCTCGACACGACGCTGTCCGGAAGGTTCTCCGACGAAGCCATCGTCGAGCGCACCACACAGAGCTGAACCAGCCGTCGCATGATCAGCCGCGCCGGAGCGGTCCCCGCTGCGATCTCCTCGTGCAGGCTGTCGAACGCCAAGGCGAGGTCCGCGGCGTAACCAGACCAGTCGAGCTTCGCCGAGTCGAGGTGTTGCCGCAGCCAGTAATCGGAGGCGAACATGTCATAGATCCGCGCATCTCCGGCTCGGTGCAGCTGAGCGGCGAGTACTTCCAGGGCGACTCTGGTCGGTTCGTCAGCCATCAGTGTTGGTTCCCGCCGAACATGTGCTCGAACAGTGGGTCCGCGATCACCTGGGAGACGTTCTTGAGGTCGATGCTGGCGTTGGCGACGATGTCCTGGCGGTGTAGGAAGTCGCGGAAGCTGGCGTGGTAGAGGCTGTACCTGGCAGGCGACTCTGATCTGTCCGCGTGCAGGAACTGTTGCCATTGGTTGAGGCGACTCTGCACGAAGGCCGGCGTGGCCTCGGTCGTCACTGGCTTGAGGATGAAGGAGATCATCCCGGCGGACAGCGGGGTCCCCGCCTCGCACAGGACGTAGAGGATCCAGGCGTTGACGGTCGGGTCCCGTTCGGCAGTCATCCCCATGAGCTTCCAGTGCTTTTCGTAGTAGTTCTTCAGGCCGCACGGCAACTCCCGCAGGAACCGGTCGAGATTCAGTACCGTCGAGGAGGCGATGTCGTTCAACGTGTACCAGAGGTACATAAAGTTGCCTTCGCTCATCTCGCCGAGCCGTTCCACGAAATTCGCGCGGCCGACGTTCGAGCCGTCGACCCGGCTGGCGATCGGAGCGTCTTCGAGTCTGTTCTCTAGGTACTGCCGCACGTCAGCCATGGTCTCGGCTTGGTAGTCGCGGAGGCTGATCTCTTCAAGCGGGCCGTCGAAACGAAACGCGCTCTCCTCGCGGCGTGTGGTCACTACCAGGTAAACGCCCTTACCGACGATCGTCGGTAGGAAGAGTGGATTGGCGTCGCCGGTGTCCGGAGCGGCTTCATCGAGTGCGTCGACGGCGATCACCAGCGGCAACTCGTCCGGCAGCCGCCCCCGCAGCTCCTCGAAGATCTGCTCGACGGTCTCGCCGTCGGCATTCCCAACGTTCCTGGTCGCCGCCGAGAAGGTTCCGTAAAGCTGCGTCATTTGTCGGGAGAGGCTGTGGACGAAGTGACGGGTCGTGTTGAGGCCTTGCGCATGCAGGTTGAAGTGCCCGATGCAGCGCGTGCGCTGGACGTATCGGGCGAGGATCGCGGTCTTTCCCGCACCGGGGTCACCCTCGATGACGACGACGCCGCGGTCTTGACTCCGCAGGAAACGATCGACGGCGTCGAAAATGTACGTACGGCCGACGAAGTCTGCCGTCTTGGTACGGATGAGGTCCTCTGCTGTAGACATGGCCACATTCCCTCTGACGACAACCGATCCTTCAGCTTGCGCAGCCGTTAGCGGTCCCGCAAGAGAACCACCGTAAAGGTGACATCGGCGGACGTGCGCACCTCTCCGGCGGCCTCTAACTGTGCTTGCGCACAGTGACCCAGTACGCATCAAGTCGAGGTGTTCCAGGGAGGGCCACTCGCGGCCACAAACTTGGGTTACGTCAGCGCCGTGAGGTCGGGGTGGTCGATGGTGGCGGTGTAGCGGCTGCCGGCCTTGACGCTGAGGCCGAACAGGTCGGCGAGCCGGCGGACGTCGCCGCCGGTGGCGTGGGCTTCGTCGAGGATGCGGTCTTGGCGGAGGTTGGCGGCGGACAGCTTGGGTCCGAGGGCCTGCCATACCCATCGCCGGCTGACCGGCACGTCGCTGCTCGCGGTTCTCGTGGTGACGAACAGGTACGGGCTGTTGGTGTGTGGCCACCGTGTCTGTCGATGGTTGAGGTACGCGGTGAGCGCTTGCTGGACGGGTTTGGCCAGCAGTATCGATCGACCGTCGAGGTGCAGCGTGCCATCCCGGACGTCGGTGAGGCGCAGCCGTTGCACCTGGCCGGGTCCGAGAGCGTGGAAGGCGATCAGCGCGGTCACGGCGGCGTGCGCGGGCTTGCTGGCGTTCAACGCGTCTCGCAGATCGTGGAGGTCTACCGGCAGTGGTTGCTGGTCTTGATGCCGCCCTGTGGGTATCCGGGCGGTCGGGTCGGTGAACAGCACCTTCCGGGCCTTGAGGAGACGAAAGATCGACTTGAGTCCTTGTCCGGCCTGCGCGCGAGGATTGCCCAACGGTGGCAGGTCCCGCACGACGTCGTCCCGGGTGATCTCGCGCAGACTGGCGTGCCCCTGCGCGGCCCACCGGAGCAGCGTGGGCAGCGCCCATCGCAGATGCAGCTCGATTGTGGTTCGGCTGCGTGGCCTGCGCCGCGGCGGAGTGGGGTTGCCGTGACGCATCACCTCCAGCCAGTCGCTCACCTCTGCGGCCATCGGGTCGGGTAGTTGCGCGATCTGGCTCGCGGCCCAGGCGTCGAAGGCGGGATCCCTGTCCTCGGCGAGCATGCCGATCTCGCCCAGAACCCGCATCACGGCGCCGGCGGGCAGGTCGATCGTGGTCAGCAGGGTCGCCTCGCTGGCGCGGACGGGATCATCGCGGTGATCGCGCAGGCCGAGCGCGATCCGAAGACCTGTGCAGGTGTCGCGGAGGAGGCGGTCGGTCCAGCCCAGCAGCGCCGCGATGTCACGGGCGCGCTCCTCCAGCACGGCGGCCTGCTGCGGGTCGGCCCGACCGTCCAGCGCAGCGCGTCCACGGCCGGCCAGCACCCTGCCGGTCGCGGGCAGCAGCACAAGCTGCCGCCACTGCGGCCACGCGGGCCCGCCGGCCTGCGGCGCGTCTGACCACACCTTGGCAGGTTTGCTGGGCTTGCGGTGTGCGTTGCGGTGGAACATGTCGGCCAGGAACAGCTGCTGTCCGCGCCGGTTGGCGCCCATAGGGTCGAGGTCGCTGCCGGGGTCACGCAGCATCGCGGCCTGTCGGTAGCACAGCCGGCACACCTTCACGCCCGAGCTCGCCAGGTGCACGATCCGCTGGCAGGTCGCGCACGGCCCGATCGTCGGGTTGGCGCGGCGCCATTGCCAGCAGCCCAGGCACAGCCAGCTCTGGTTGCGCGTCGCGCCCCAGGCGTAGCAGTCCAGGCAGGAGTCGACACTGGGTGGGGCGTAGCGGTGGCAGCGTCGGCACAGCCCGGCGGTGAAGTAGCCGGTCGTAGCGCCGCACCGCACGCACGGCGGCGGGTTCACCGGTCCGCCGGGCCAGCAGGCGAAGCAGAACTTCACCCCGCGCATGGCCACCGGCTGCTGCTGGCAGACCGTGCAGCGGGTCAGCCGGGCCGCGTGGACGCTGTGCGGCACGGTCATGCCGGTGGCAGCGAACGGTTGCGGCCCAGTCGCGGCGCGACGGGTGTGCCCGCGCGCTTGGCCGAGCTGCCGTCCGCGGCGCGTTTGAGTTCGTCGCGGCGCGCTTTGACCTGCTGTGGCTCGTGCAGCAGCAGATCGGCCGGGGTGCAGTCGAGCACCGCGCAGAACACGTCCAGGTCGTCGAGCCGGATCGACGTCGGCGTGGTGGTCCACAGCGCGGACATCTTGCCCGCGCTGATCTCCAGCCCATGCTCGGCCAGCAGCCGCCGCATCTCGGTGGACTTCCAGATCCCGCGTTCGGCGGCCTTCAGCCGCAGGTTCCACCGCATCCGCTCATCCTTTCCCGCCGGCCAGCCGGGCCGCCACACGCTGGTTGGCCTGCACCCACACGCGCTCGATATGCGACTCGTGGACGTGGATGTACCGGGTCGTGGTCGACAGCCACGAGTGGCCTAGCAGCTCCTGGATCGCTTTGAGGTCAACGCCGCTGGCATACAGCGAGGAGGCGCAGTAGTGCCGAAGTCCGTGGGGGGTCAACTGTCCGTTCCACGCCGGCAGCCACCGCTGCACCGCATCGGCCAGCCCGGTCCGTAGCGCGTTCGCCCCGACCCGCAGGCATCTGCCGGTGAGCCGGTCGCGGCGCTCGCTGGGCAGCATCGGCGCATCCGGGTCGTCCCAGTCGTCGCCGAACTGGTGGCGAACATCGCGCAGCCACCAGGTCAGCAGGTCGTCCACCGCGTTGATCCCCGGCGCCAGGACTGCTTTGCGATGACCGTGCCCGACCACAACATCGCCGACCACCCCGGCCCCGAAAGCGGCCAGCCCGACAACATCGCCTGGACTGTCGAGCGGATCCGCGCCCTCGGCCTGATCACCGACATCGCCACCGCGGCGCAGATCTTTGGTCTGTCCCGCGCCGTCGCCTACGACCTCGCCAAACACGACCGGTTCCCGGGCGCTGTGCTGCGTTTCGGCAGCCGCTACCGCGTACCGGTCACGGCGATCCTGCATGCCCTGCACCTGCCCACCGGCGACGAGCCACCACCCGACCCGCCCCCGCCGACGGCGACTTGATCTGGTCGCCGAAGGCACGCGTCGATCACCCCGTCGGAAATCCGCAGCCACCGGCTGCCCCACAAACCCCCGAGGAGCCACACCACCATGGCGGAAGGATCCATCCACAAAATCTGCACCTGCCGCGACCCCGACGGTAAGAAACTCGGCAAACGCTGCCCCCATCTCTACCGCGCCGGCGGGACCTGGAACTCCCACCACGGCAAGTGGGGATACCAACTCGAACTGCCCAGAACGCCCGACGGCTCCCGCCGATCGCCGCTGCGCCGCCACACCTTCGACAGCAAGGACACCGCCGCTGCCGACCGCAGCCAGGCCATCGCGCTGCTGGCGCTCGCCGGCGACGACACCGCCCTCGCGACCGAGATCGCCGACCTGCTCCAGCAAGTCAAGGCCGGAGCCCCTCTGCCCGACCGCGACACCATCGCCAAGCGCGTCAACGCCGGCCTTCCCGCCAGCGTCGACATGACCGTCGGCGAATACCTGCAGCAGTGGCTGGAATCCCGGCGCAAGATCGAGCCGGGCACCAAACGCGCCTACGCCTGCCACATCCGCGTGCACCTCACCCCGCACCTCGGCGCCATCCCGCTGGTGAAGCTGCGGGTCGAGCACATCTCGGCGATGTTCACCGCGATCACCGACTTCAACACCGCCATCGAGATCGCCCGACAAAGCCAGGACCCGCAGATCCGCGCCACCGTCCGGGGAGTGCGCACCACCGGCCCGGCAACCATGCAGCGCATCCGCGCCACCCTGCGCAAGGCACTCAACGACGCGATGGCCCGCACCAACTACCGGCTGATCGACTTCAACCCGGCCAAGCACGTCGAACTGCCCTCGGCGAAACAGCCCAAGCCCCGCGTCTGGACGGACAAAGCCGTCGCGCGGTGGCGCGAAACCGGACAGAAGCCCAGCCCGGTCATGGTGTGGACCACCGAGCAGGCCGGCCAGTTCCTCGACTACGCCCAGGACCACGACATCGCCCTCTACCCGGTGTTCGTGGGGATCATGCACCGCGGGATGCGCCGCGGCGAGGCACTCGGCCTGCGTGACAACACCGTCGACCTCGACGACGCCCTCGTCACCGTCGACCTGCAGCGCACCACCGTCGGCTACGACGCGGTCGACAAGAGGGTCAAATCCGAGTCCGGCAACCGCACCTTCGCCCTGGACAGCTTCACCGCTACCGCGTGGCGCGCCTACCTCGCCCGCCGCGCCCGCTGGAAGCTGATCAGCGGCAGCAACTGGCCGGACACCGGATGGTTCTTCGTCCAGCCCAACGGCGAGAAATGGCACCCTGACACCGTCAGCAAACGCTTCGACAGCCTCGTCCGCGACGCCGGACTGCCCCCGGTCCGGCTGCACGACCTGCGCCACTGCGCCGCGACCTACCTGAAAGCATCCGGCGCCGACCTCACCGACGTCAAAGAACTACTCGGGCACTCCACCATCACCATCACCAGCAACACCTACACATCCGTCATCGTCGAACTCCAAGTGGAACGGGACAAAGCGGAGGCCGCCGCCGCGCTGGTTCCCCGCCGCCGACGGGCCGCCTGACTGGCACCCCGGCCTCTGGCGGGGTCCCAGCACAGCTGGCCGCGGGGAACTGCTCCGCTACACCCCGCTATCGGTGGGATTGCGACCCATGGTCAATTCCGGATCCGGCCGGTCCACCGCGTTGACCTGTTGGCCGCTTCCGGACTCCTGCTAGGCAATGCGTTCGCCTTGCTTCCGGCGTGTGGCGGCGGGTCTCCACCTTTCCTCTTACAGTGGCGGGGCGCTTGCTGATGACCTGCCCGTGGTGTGCTGTGTTGGTTTCTGCCCACGCGCGCGGCCAGCTGCGCCTGGGTTAGGTCCGCTGCCCGCCGCCACTCGGCCAACCTTCGACCAAGGTCTCTACGCGCCTGTGTCAGTTCGTCGCCGACGCCGTCGACCTGGCCCACCGGCGCGGCCTCGTCGAGCCCGGCGCGATCTTCCACTCCGACCGGTCAGTACACCTCGGCCGAGTTCCGGGCGACACTGACGCGGCTGCGGATGCGCGCGTCGATGGGCCGTGTCGGGTCCTGCTACGACAACGCCGTCGCCGAGTCGTTCTTCGCCACCCTGAAAGCTGAGATCGGCACCCGGGTGTGGGCCACCCGCGCCGAGGCCCGCCAGGCCGTGTTCGCCTACCTCAGCTACTACAACCACGACCGTCTACACTCGACACTCAAGCATCGCACCCCATACGAAACCCGCGTCTGCTACCGTCAGCCCATCGCCCTCGTGGCTTGAAACCCCGGTGTCCGGTCCTGGGGTGGAACCTCATAGCTCGCCCCTGGATCTGTTCTGGAGAGTAGAAATCTCGGGTTCGGGATTTACCGGTGGCGAACCCAAGTACGGGTGGTGCGTGATAAGCGCAGCGCTGAGCTTGGAGCCGGGAACCGGGATCGTGGCTCGCCGTCGTGGTCGGGTTAGCGGCTGCGTTCAGTGCGGCTCGTCAGTAATTGTCCTCGCCTCAGCTGGTCCGATGTCGGTGAATGCGTTGGCGCGTCACCGGCACCCGGCATTGTAGGCGCGGTGTGACCGACCGGAGCCGCACGGCGCTTGCTTCCGTCGTGAGGCATGATCGCCCGCCGAGACTCGGGGCTAGGTGGCACTGTGGAGGCATGTCAAGAATGGATCTCGGTCTGCGTGGAAACCCGGTGTTGATCACAGGCGGCAGTCGTGGATTGGGGCGGGCAACCGCGGAAACGTTGGCGGCGCAGGGCTGCCCGTTGGCCATCTGTGCCCGGGAGGAACGTCCGCTATTAGATCTTGCGGAGTCGTTACGGGCGTCGCATGGGATCGAGGCCTTCGTCCGGTCGGTCGACGTGACGGATCACGAGCGCCTGGCGGAGTTCGTCGCCGAGGCGGCGGACTCTCTTGGCGGGTTGCGTGGGGTAGTGGCGAACGCGGGGGGCAACCGCGGACGAGGGCTGCTGGAGTCGCAGTCAGTTGATTGGACGGCGACCTTTGACCTGAATGTTGGGCACGCGGCGACTGTTACCCGTGCTGCGGTGCCCTATCTCGCTGACGGTGGTGGGGGCTCGGTCGTGTTCGTGGCGTCGATATCGGGGTGGAAGCCTTCGCCGCCGGCGCAGTACGCGGCGGCGAAGGCTGCGCTCGTGCATATGGCGACTTGTCTGAGCAGGGAACTGGCCGAGCACGGAGTGCGGGTCAACGCCGTCAGCCCAGGCTCGATGCTGGTCCCTGGCGGTGGCTGGGACCGGATGCGACGAAACGATCCGGACCGGTTCGGCCAGTTCCTCCGCGAGTTCCCTGCGGGGCGCCTGGTCGATCCGGCCGAGGTGGCCGAGGTGATCGCATTCCTGCTCAGCCATGGGTCGCGGGGCGTTAACGGTGCGCACATTCCGGTCGATGGGGCGCAGAATGCGCCGAGTGCTCGCGGTTACTGATCTCGAACCAGGTCGTTCAAGGAGTTCGCTGCGGTGATGACGGTGCTGGCCTCGGCGTTGAACCGTTGGACGGCCGGCTCGTCCCGGTAGGGGGTGAGTCGCTGTTGGAAGGCGCGGACGGCTGCGACGCTCCGGCCGCTGGATACCTGTCTCATCTGATCTAGAGCCTGGGTCGCGGCGTCGAGCGCGCCTTCAAGGTCCCTGCCTTGCCCTTCGATCCGCGCGGTCGCCAGGACGGTCAGGCTGAGCGCTCGCCGTCGACCACGGCCGGCCGTCCGCTTGGCTGCGAGCTGTGCGTGGCGTTCTGCGTTCTCGTAATCGCCCACGGCGCTGAAGCAGTGGGCCATTTCCGCGGTCAGGTATGCGTGGTCCAGGTGGCGGACGCATCGGGTGGTGTCGTCTTGTCCGCCGTTGGAGTCGATGGCTTTTTCCGCGTCGTGAAGCGCTCGGGCAGCCTTCGTGCGGTCTTGCAGGGCGGCGTGGGCGCGTGCTCGCATGGCGTGCAGTCGCATGGTGCCTAGTGGGCTGCTGGCGTGAGCGGCGGTCGCGAGTCCGACTTCGGCGAGGTTGAGCGCCTCGGCGGGTTTGCCGGCCGCGACGGCGAGGTGGGATAGGCCGGCGAAGATCTGTCCGGCGAGGACCTTTTCGCCTGTTTCGGCGCACAATCGAACGGCCTGTGTCATGTACATCTGTCCGAGCCCGAAGCCGCCGCAGTCGTAGCTCATCCAGCCGGTGTTGGAGGTGAGCTGGGCCGCTGCGGTCAGCAGCGCGGTTCGCTCTGGACCGTCGGGGGTCTGTGCGAGCCGGGGGAGAACGGTTTCGGACAGGTAGCTGACCCCTGCCAGACGGGCGTGGCCACCGCCGAAGCGGTTGTCCATCTCGTCGAGCATCTCGATCATCTTGTAGGTCGCGGCGACTGCGGGGGATACGCCGTCGTCGGTTGTTTGCTCGACAGTCTGGTTGACCAGGCTGAGTAGCCAGTCTCGTTCCACGCTGACGAGTGCCGCGCCCACCAGCGGGGCGGCACGCAAGAACGATCGACGCGAGAGGTCATGGGCGCACATCTGTATCAACACTGCCACGGCATCGGACAGGTCGCGATACCAGTTGGTAGCGTCACCGACGTTTGCGGCGAGGTCGTCGACGAAGGAGCTGCTGGTCGCGGCGTCCCGACCTGAGAAGCGGGCCCTTCTGCGGCGGTTCCGTAGACCGATCTCGCTGTTGGTCTGTACCCCGAGGACGGCTTTGAAGGCTTCACGGCGTGGCCCTCGCGGCCAGGTGTTGACGCCTTGCTCGATCTTGCCGATGAGGTTGGCGGTGATGGGCCCGTCGGGGTCGCATTTGTCGGCGAGGTA
>NZ_BSDI01000033.1 GCF_027923225.1 Phytohabitans aurantiacus | reverse complement strand
CCCAGTCCTCCACGCTGATCACACCCCAAGCCGTACACAGGGTGCTCAGGTTTCACCCGCCGACTACGGCTCAGTTTTCACGCGGCGTCGACAACAGGGGTGTTGAGGCCCACAGCCGTATCCAGTGGAGCAAATCGTCCTCGACACCGCAGGCCACAAGACGGGACGGCGCGTAGCGGACCAGCCAGCCCGTGAGCTCGGTTCGCATAGCGTCCTCGTCCCCCGCGCTAATCCAGGGAAGCCGGTCATGGAGCAGGGCATCCCGCCAGTGGGCCACCGCCTCGGCCAGGCGCTGGTCTGCTGCCTGGTGGGTCAATGATTGCCAGGCGCCTAGCCAAGGAGCAAGGGTGCCGGACGCCTCAGCGAACAGCGCGAAGATCTCGTGCGCGGGCACCCTGGGATCCGGATCGATCAGGATGTATGCCCACCAGGCGTGCAGGAACTCCCACGCCGCCGCAACCTGCCGCTCCGGCCACTGCTGCCAGCGGCCCCGCGCGAACGAAAGTCCAGCCTCGGACATGCCGAACACCGGCTCAACCCGCCCGTCAACGAGGGCCGCGGCGAGTTGGGGCAGGATCCGCCGCAACACCGACGCGTGATCGCTCCAGTCAGGCGCCTGCCACGTACGCCGCAGCAGATCGGGCTCCAGCGCAACGTCCGGCAGTTTCAGCAGCGCGAGTTCCTCCGCACCGCCCCAATGACACTCACAGTTGTACTCATCGGCCCTGGCTGTCATCCCACGGAAAGTGACTGCCAACCCATCCAGCGCAGCCTCCAGGCGAGACCGCGCGGACATCAGATCGAGGTTCATTCAGATAATCGCCTTCGAGGATACGGAGAACGTACGCCCGCCGGAGGCGCCACCCTACCGGGTCATCCGGAACGTGTTACCCAGCCCCGTGTTCGGTGGTAGGCGAACACCGGCCGAGCATTCACCGGAACTCACGCTAGGACTCCGTCTTCAGCAAGCTGTACGTGTAGATGACCGAGACCACCCGCGACCCGGGCATCCGCCTGCGTCGCGGCGGACTACTTCGGACGAGCTCCGGAATAACGAAGGCCCCGGGCGTCAGGCAACTTCGGCAGCTGAGCCGATTCACATGGGGATCTCCGTGCCAATGCACGGTTCATCGCTGATGACCGTTACGACCACGTCGATCGACGCGGTCACCCCGTCAGAGAACGTGAGGTCAACACCGTAGACCGTCCCGCGACCGTCGATCGAGGACCAGTTTCGGGCCCCCGATATAGCAAACGAGGTGACCCGCTGCCCTGTCCACTCCCGTCGCACCGTGTCATCAAGCTGAGCCGGGTTCACGTCGTCCCCACCACAGAGCATCAACCTGGCCTTGCCACTGTCCCCCGCCACCACCAACCCCAGGTAGGTAGCGGCACGCTGGTCAGCCCGACGTCGCTCGTCCCGAGCGGAAACCTCCAAGTACACGTCCGCAGACCAACAGGCAACAAGGACGACGATCACCGTCGCGACCGCCCACCACAAGCCGGACGATGCCATACCGATACCGCCACAGCCGGTGATCGTAGCCTCGCCAACGCCTCCAAGCCGACGGACTTAATCGGCAGATCGGCACGTGTTGATGCACAGTCGATGTGTTCGAAGAGTGTCGGTCCCATGAAAGTGGCGCTACCGGGCGCTCCGACGCAAGTTCCTGGGCGGCGGGCGATTGTCGATGATTCCCTACGCGGAAACGATCGGGTCCTGGTCGCGATGCGCACGTAGCCGGCGAACCTCAGCAACGAGTTTGGGTACGTCGGTGCGGGCATGCGCGATGAAGTCCACGTCGGCGTCCAATTGGGTGTCCGGGCTGACCCGATTGTCCGGCGCGTAGGTGAGGAAGAGCTCGTTATCCTCGTCTCGACCGGGGTTGAGATCGATACAGCTCGCGCCGCCGGTGCCCCACCGCGTCTCCAGCCGCGGCTCCCACGGCCCCCGTGTCGCCAGCATGGCACGGTGCTCTATCTGGTCGAGGTCTGCGCCGGTCAGTGCCGCCTCGTCGTGGTGTCCGGTGAGGACCTGGCAGGCGGCGCGGATTTCGCCGGAGCGAACCAGCTCGGCAACGGCAGAGACCACGGCCTGTATGCCTGGCCTGGGGATGACCACCATGTCCGCGGCCCAGAAGTAGCTGCCACGACCAGCTTCACCCGTATCGTGCCAGCGATCCAGCACCCGCTGGATCGCTCGAGGTGTGAGGAAGGTGACCGACCGGGTAGTGCCATCGGCCATCACGACATGGGCGTCACCGTTCTCCGTCAGTGCCGGGTCGTCGTCACCGAGCAGAAACCGAACCGTGAACCCATCAAGCGCCACCACCAGATACGGACCATCACGCCGAGCCGACTCCACCAACCCCGCTGCCTGCTCCTCCACGGCCACCATTGTGCCGACGCCGACACCAGATACAACCCCGATTAGCAACCGCGAGGGGCGTACGTGCAGCAGAACCAACACTGGCATCGGCGACCGGACGCCCGCGAGCGGCACCAGCCGTCACCTTCAGTATGAGCGGGTCGCGGCAGATCCGGATGCCGGCGCGCGTGGGGCTGACCTCAGAACCAGGTGGCGCTCAGGGCCGTGCCGCGCCGCTAGGAACGCCAGATACCCATCCAGCACCGCCACGCTGAAACGGTATGAGGCCCCGGTATCCGCAGGTGGCTGCCCTCTGCGACTCTGTTGGCGTGAGTGGTCGCGACAACACCGACCTGGCGATGGTGCGGTACCTGCTTGGCGAGGCAGCCAGGCGAGCAGCCACCCTTGCCCAGAACCAGGACCACCCCCAGATAACGGACGGGCGAGATTCGATCGAGGACGCGATCACCGCTATCACTCGCGCAGCCGGTGGGTCCTCACCCTGGGCACACACCCGGGTTTACGCACCGCTGTTCGCCCTGACCGCATGGATCATCGCCACGGTCGGCGGCCGGACCGGTCTGTCGGCCGGATGGACGATCTCGGCCACGACGCTGGCGATCCTCGCGATGATCTGGCCGCTCGCCAAGCTCAACCTGGCGTTGACGAACCGCGTCAATCAGCGACGACTTGCCACAGCCCCACCGTTCAGGGTGCAGACACCGACCGACATCACCCCGGCCGAACAGGTCCTCCACGTGCTGGGCACCACCCGGTCGATGCTGGCCGTGACGATGCGGCGCCGCGCCGCCGCAGACCGGTTCGGATACGCCGCCCGGTCCACCGCCGGATTCAACTGGCTACGCCACCGCAACACGGGGGTGTACTTCGCCAGCCTGGCCGATCGGTGCGTCTGCCAGGCGATCTACGCGTTCGAAACGTGGCTGCGTGCAGTGGAACACCAGCGATGAGCCGTATCGACAGCAGACTGTACGCAGCCGCGGAAACAGCGATCCGGGCCGCCGTCGAACGCCAACACGCCGAGCTCCACGGTGGACCTGACGACCATGACACGATCAGCCACCTGGAGCATGCCGCCGACTGGCTCTATGCGGCCGCGAAGAGCATCGAAATGCCGACCGGAACTCGCCGACAGCAGGCCCAGGCATTCCTGATGATCGGCGTACAGGCGATCACGTGCGTGGCCATACTGCTCGCGGTACCGGATCCAGCCGAGCCGATGGTACTAGCGTTAACGTTTGGCGGCACCACGGTGCTGGCCCAACTTGTCAACGACGTGGCCGTCACGATCGCGGACCGACACACAGCCCGCGCCCTGGCCGCCTGCGATACAACCGACCCGCAGAACGTTCCCGAAACCATCGCCGATCTACGCTCACAGATATTGGCTATCGCCGCCGACCTGGAACCAACCCGCCACGACTCGCACCTACGAGCCGGGCAGCAGATCGACTCGGCCCTGGCCTGGCTCGACTAACCCTTCAGCGAACGCGCATTGGCAGGATTGGGGACGGCGCGGGGTGACCATGGCGTGGTCGACCTGATACGCGACCTGGACCCTCGCTCTACCCTGTTGCCATGCCTGCTCCGGTCATCACCACAGTCGGCTTGCTCCTAACCGGAGGGCCGCTGATCTTCCTGGCAGTCCTACTTCTACGCCGCTACCGCAGAGCCCGCGACGTCGACACGAGCCAGACCGCGCAGAGTGCCATCAAGCGGATGGCACGCGAGCAGCGTCGTCGCTCTCGGGGCAGCATTCGTGGCACAGGATCTGGCAACGACGACACAGCCACCTACTACGGCGCCATGAGCGACACCGGTGGTCCTGCCTGAACGGTAACCGTCGAACGTCTCCCAAACGCGCCCTCGTGCACTATCGGAGCATGGCCGGACCGGTTCCATCGATGACAAGCGTCCCGCTGCGCGAGGTGCTTTCGCCTGAGTATCTCGACGCTGAGGACGACCTACGAACGCTCGCCCACAAACTTGACAGCCACCGATCGGCCGCCGGCCGGGTTGCCTGGCATTGGTATCCCGGCACTGAGCCACCGCCGACGTCCACCGAGCCCGGAGAGACGGCCGGTGAATTCGGGGTCTACCACTTGCTCGTCGACGCAACGATCCAGTTGTACGCTACCGGCGCGGACTGGCTCGAACTGACGCTCGACATCGCCTGGTCGCCATCATCGAAGGTCACCGTGAACGCAGCGGTGGAGGTGGCCTGCTGGTGCATCCAGGACCACAACATGCATCAAGTCCGTCGTACACAATGGCATGTAACCAACAGCGGCGAAATGGTCGATGCGTTCACCGCCGGCACGGCGATGTTGGCGGATATCCTCGACAAAGGCCCATTCGAGCCCCAGCCATGGCGAATCCTGGCCGGCCTACCCGATCCGTCCAACACCAAACCGTAGCCAAACGCGCCGCGCACCATCAACACCCCGAAGGCCGGCAACGCTGTCGAGCAACTCGTCCCAAAGACGCTCCGCGGCCTCGCGAACTTCCGCGTTGAGGTTGCGATGGACAACCCACCTGGCATCGCCCAAACCCAGGCCGGTCGCGTCGGCAACAGCCTTGATCACCAAGACCGGCGAATCAGAGCGTCGGAGCAGCTCCTCAGCTATCCGATCCACATCAGCGCCAGAGGCGTGCATCGCTCGCGCCATCGCCGTCAGAACCTGGAGCCGCTGGACGTTCTCCCCATCGCGCCTCACCACAGAAGAGTAGCGAGGCCCATCGAGGCCCGAGGGCCATCGACCGCAGGGCACCGGAATTCCGAGGCGGTTTCCAAGTCACCGGCACGACAAGGTGGTAGATACTGCCGTTGTGGCTGCGACGGATCCGCTCTGGAACCGGGATCAGCGCTGGCGCGATGTCCTTGCCAGTGCGCAGACCTTCGATGACCAGTCAAGGGCTGGTAAGACGTGGATACGTCCGGTCAATGCGCGTCTGGTGGAAGCCGTCATGGCCAGTTCGTTGGCCTGGTGCTGGCCGTACTGGAGCCACGTGACGCTGGCGTTCGCCACCGGACCGACACCGTGGACGCTTACGTCGAGCCTGGACGTGCCGGTTGCTTTGATCAGCGGCGGCGAGCAGTACTACGTCGGCAAGGGGTATGCGCTCAGGTCGGAAATCATCCTGGAGACGGCAGACCCAGTCATTGATGTGCAAGCGGCGGCAGAGTTGGCCGAGCAGTGGCGGGCTGGTGGCGGGCCCGCAGGACGATCCTGACGCGGCAGAAACAATCCCTCCTGCCGTTATCTGACCCGATGGCGTGGCTCATAGGTCCCGCGCGACCAGGTTGCGCAAGAGTCCGCGGCGCATCCGGCGGGAAGCACCCTGCTGTCCATCGGATGGCGGCGATCGTCGCGAGCAGGTGACAGCGATCCGAGCGATCGAGGTCCTCTGTCGGCAGGAGCGCGGCCAGGGCCTGGGCGTCCGCGAGGAGATGTTCGGCGACGGCCTTACGGACGAGTACGGGCGTGCGGGCAAGGCGCGCAGGTCGACCCGTCGAATCCTGTTGACGGCGCCGACGTAGTGGGCGCGACGGGGACCGTCCGAGCCGTCGCTGTCCCGGACCATGCCCGCAGTGCCGCGAGGGATGGCAGCGTGGTGGTTGTAATGCTTGGAGCGCCGGCCACATAAGCATTGGTAGGGGTCGTATTGGGCTGAGCAGTGGAAGGGGTGGCATTGGATTCCGGTAGCGAGGACGGGCGGACGTTTGATCAGCTCTACCGATCCTGTTACGTGAGGATTGTTCAGTACGAGTATCGGCGGACGTTGGACATGGGGGTAGCTGAGGAGCTGGCTCAGGAAGTGTTCCTGATCGCGTGGCGGCGTTGGGATCGAGCGGAGGGTGGCGGTCTGCCCTGGTTGTATGGCGTGGCCCGTCGCGTGTTGGCGAACTACGTGAAGTCGGGTCGTTCCGGCGGTCGGGAGATCGGGCTTCATGAGATCCCGGATGTGGATCTATGGGATGGCAAAGACCAGTTCGGTTTTGTGGATCATCTCCACGATGTGGTGGGTGCGTTGAGCACGTTGAGCGCCGATGACCGTGAAGTGTTGCTATTGGCAGCGTGGGAGCGTCTGACGGTGACGGAAATATCCCAAGCGCTTGGTTGTAATCGAGGTGCTGCGGCGGTGCGGTTGCATCGCGCTCGACGGCGGCTGGAACGGCGGATGGCGGCGGGACCGGGCTTGGGTAGAACGGCGGACAGACAAGCCGACGCTCTTACCCGCGTGTCTGGCCAGGTTCGCGGTACTGCCGAGAGTAAGGAGGTGCTGAAGTGAGTAAGCAGTCGATGTTCGATCTAGTGACTGAGCTGGATCCGGCAACGGGTGTCCGTCAGTGGCCGGAGCCTCCGCTGGTGGTGTGGGCAGACGAGTCGAAGGCGTCTAGCGGCGAGTTGGTGAGTTCGTCGGCCGCCGTTGTGATGCGAGATCGGCCTTGGTTGCGTTGGTGGGGTCCAATTATTGCGGCTGCCACCGTGGTAGTGGCTGGTGTGGTGTACGGCGGAGTGAGTGGTGAGCCAGCGGTCGCGGCGACACCCGCTCCGCTTGCTTTGCAGTATGAGTCCGGCGCAGACTCAGCCAGCGGAGTGTTGCGGGATCTGGCGGATCGTCTGTCCATAGAGGCCCGTCGTGATCCGTCCGAGGACAGGCCTGGGCGGTTCGAATACGTAGACGTGAAACTGTGGGCATTGGACATGGCCGCTGGTGAAGGCCGCACGGCGGTGCAGATCGTCCCACAGCGGGAGCAGAAGTGGCGTAGCGCGGATGGGGCCGGGCGACTGTCAGTGGCAACGTTGCCGGCTGAACCACCAGGGACACGCACCTCCGGGTTTCCCATTGGGTCGCCTCTGGCAACGCAGGTGACCGAGTTCTCTGCGGGACGGTTTTTGCCGGTGGTCGCCGAACCGGTTCCAACATCGATTCCAGCATTGCGGGCCGCGTTGTATGCGCGGCAGCCGCAGATCAATGGCCCCCAGTCTGCGTTGCGAGCGGTGGCGGATCTGTACCGGTCGCAGGTGGTGTCAAGGCCAGCGGCGATCGCCGTACTGCGCGTGCTCGCCGACGTGAACAGTGTCTTGTACCGCGGGCACGTCGCCGACCGGCTCGGCCGGGCGGGTACGGCGATCAGCGTGGACTCGACCAACGGCACCACGGGCAAGAACCGGGACCTGCTGATCTTCGACGACAGGACCGGGCAACTTCTAGCGCACGAGTCGCTAATGCTCGTCGCGCCGGACCAGGTGCACGTCAAAACGCCCGCCGTGTTCAGCTACATCCTCTACCTCGACCAGGGATACGCGGACGCAATGAAATGACTTCCTGCGGCACAGGTTCGAGCCGTGGACGCGAAGGGAGCCCGACGCGGCCACAGCCCCTCGTGCTACCTGCCAGACCAAGGCGGAGCATCATCGCCCGGGCCCACGCCGACCAACGCGGATAAGCCTCCGCCACGCGAGGGCGTCCCGACCGCCGCACACGTTCGACGGCTTGGCAGTGCGTGATCTTGGTAAACGATAGGCTCTGCCGTCGGCACAGCGTTCGTGGCAACTCCATGCCGGTGGCGTCATGTGCACAATGGAGCTGCGGACCGCCAAGGCACGTCTCCACGAATCGGCGCGTCTGGAGTCCATCCCACGGTGTCCGGTATTGGATCGAAGGCAGCATGTTCATCGATACACAGCAGTTTCCGTTCCTGGCGCACCTGCGCCGTAGCTGGCGCGACATCCGCGACGAGTGCCTCGCGCTGGCTCAGGACAGTTTTGAGCCATGGGTGCAGCGCGACATGTACGACCATGGCTGGAGCGTGTACGGACTGGTCGCGTTCGGCACGCGCATCGACGCGGCACTGGCCGCCTGCCCACGCACCGCACAGGCGCTGCAGCACGTTCCCGGCCTGACCACTGCCGGCTTCTCCCGCATGATCCCGGGTACGACGATCAAGCCCCACGAAGGCTGGGTCACCACCGTCTACCGCGCCCACCTCGGCTTGGTCGTGCCCGACGGCGACTGCGCACTACGGGTCGGCACCCAGACCCGCCGCTGGCAGGCAGGCGACCTGTTCGTCTTCGACGACACCGTGAACCACGAAGCCTGGAACCGCACTACCGGCATCCGCACCGTGCTCCTATTCGACTTCCTGCGCCCGGGACGAAGCATGGACGAACTCGACGAACTCCCGACCGACGTCGCAGCCCAGGTACACCGCCGAACCCAACCACGGCTGTAGCTCACCAGCCTCGCCGCCGCACATCATTTTTGTCGAGAGTCAGTCCACAAGCGACGACGGAGGAGGTCGGCAGGGACGACACGGAATTCAGTGGCGTAATGGCGGGCGACCGGCGACGATCAGCGTTCGTGTCTGGTGTGTACGTCGCGATCGGCGACTCGATGTCCATCGACGACTACGCCGGCGGCCCCGGTCGGGGTGCGGCGAGCCTGCTGCACCGCAACCGCGACAGCGACTTTCCCGACTGGGCCGGTCGTGACCTTGCCACGTATGGCGTTGAGGCGCAGATCTTGGCTCGTGACGGCGCCACGGTGATCGACGTCCTGCAGCGCCAACTTCCTCTCATCACCCAGGCGCCGGTGCTGGCCACCGTCACGATGGGCGGCAACGACCTCATGGGCGCCTACGGTGACAACCAGGCGGCCCACGCCGCCATCGGCCGGGTGACGGCGATCGGCGAGGCCATCCTGCTGCGGCTGCGCGCACTGTGTGGTACCGGCGGCCGCGTCGTACTCACCACGGTGTACGACCCCAGCGACGGGACCGGCCAGGTGCCGGGCTCCGGCCTGCAACCCTGGCCAGAGGGCCCGATCCTGGTCCGGGCGCTGAACGCGGCCTTAGTCGAGCTGGCCGGCCGGCATGACGCCATCGTCGCAGACGTCCACGGTCACTTCCTCGGTCATGGCGTCCATGGCGGCGACCCGGCGGCGGCTGATTCCCGGCCGGCCAACCGCAATCTGTGGTACTGCGGAGTGATCGAACCCAACGCGTGGGGAGCCAACGAGATCCGCGCCGCCTGGTGGGACGCGGTCACGCACGGCGACTGGCTCCCACCGTCCTGACACACCGATCGCGGCATGACAGGACGTCTTGCGCTGAGGATCGATGGCGGGACCCGGCGTACGGTGCCGCTGTGCCGGTATTCGATGACAGCGTGCGTGGAACGCATCCCGAGGACTTCCTCCTGCTCAACGCTGGACACATCCATCTGTACCGGCATCGTTGGTCGGTGGATCGGCTCCTGGCCGACCTCACCGCCTTGGATTATGCAGCCATTTACGTCGATCTCGCGACGTGCGGCGACGCCGATGCGGTCCGCGACGCGGTCATCGAGGCTGTTCCGGATTGGCCAGCCGGATATGGGCGGGCGTCCTGGGACGGTTTCGCAGACGGCCTCGCCGACCATCTACTGCACGACGCGCGGCCACTGGCGGTCGTCGTGCTCGCGGGCTTTGACCTCGCCCCTCGACAATGTGCCTCGGACTCGCTTGTTTTACTAGATCTCCTCGCGTCCATGGCACGATGGCATCTGCTGTTCGGCCGGCGGCTCATCTGCCTGATCAAGACCGACGAACCGGACCTTCAACTGCGCGCCGTGGGCGCCGAACACGTCGCTTGGAACCGACACGAACAGCTGATGACACACCGGACCAGCGCACGTCGACCACCGCGGATCCCGTGAAGGCACAACGATACGGGAACACCCGAGACGCCGGCCTCGAGGCAGAAGCGGGCGCCGCCATCGCCGCAGACGTCTTCGCCACCGTCCGCGCCTGGGATCTACGGCAGCCGAGGCCCGCCAGGTCCACCAATACGCAGAATCGCGGCCCGGTCGGATGGACCGGGCCGCGGTGATACAGCGGGAGGAGTCAAGCCCGCTGCTGGACGGCGCCACGGATGGCTACCAGTTCGCGTTGCAGATCGGCGGCGGAGTGAAAGTAGTAGGTGATCAATCCGAAGCTGCCGCGGTCCATCCAGACACAGATCGCCATCTCGACCTGCCCGACCTTGTTATCGCCGCAGCGGGCGTGACCGCCCAACGGGCCCGGGTCGACCGGTGTCAGACCGTCGGCCTGGATACCCGCGCCTTGAAGGCCGCGCAGCGCCTCGTCTAGCGCCTTCTGCGGATCAAGCGTGACATTGGAGACGGCCTGCACCAGGATGAGCTCCTCGTACTGCCCATCCGCGCGCTTCTTACCGTATGCCTGTCCAACGCTGCTCGTGGCCCTGGGCAGCGCCTTGCGCATCCCGGCCATGCTGGCGTCAAGCTTGCCCTGCAGGTCCGCGTCGGTGGCTTTCGGACGGCCGTTCAGCGTCTCCGGTACAACCACCCGGGTCTGGGTCGCCTCGACGACCTCTCCCACGTCGTCCTTCAACAGCAGGTAGGCCGACAGTGAACCGCCAACGCAGAGGAGTAGCACGACGCCCAGCACGATTGCCACGATCATGCCCGTGCGTGACTTGCGGGGCTCGGACGGCGGGGTAAAAGCAACCCCGCTGGGAGGAAAGGACGGCAGACCAGGAACAACATTGGGACCTGGTGCTGAAGCGGGCGGCTCGGACATCATGCTCCGTTCTGAGTGGACAGGCGAGGCGATCCTAGAGGCGTCCACTGTCCCGACCACAAGCGGAATATCCACAATCGACAACCGACTCGCTTGACCCTCGCTCACAACGACAGCGAGGGACACACGACACAGCGCCCGCAGCCGCCGATCCGGTCCGGCTTGGATTGATACCCCGGAACATGATCGGCGTAGTCTGCCGGGATGTACGTCAACGTCCACCCGGTCACCACCGTGCGAGTCGGCACCCAAACCGCCGAGATCGACCAGCTGCTCGCGCCCGTTATCGAAGCGACCTGGCGCAACGGCATCCAAACCTTGACCTCATGCCAGGACGCCGGCGAAAGCAACGCGGACTGGGTACCGAAGCTGCCACACATGGCCGACTACGTGACAACCCGCAAGGGCTGGGCCTTCATCGACTTCGGCGTGGACCAGGGACTGGCGTTCCTTGACGCTGTCGCTCGCGCCGGCGTCCGAGACGCGTTCTACGTCCGGATGGTCCACTGGGCGGCACCGGACGCATGGCGGATCAACGTCAAGCCGTACGACTCCGCGATGTTCGATGAGACGACGCCGTCGAACTTCCAGCTACGCCTGATGCAGATCATGTTCCCGCAGTACGACATCGCCGAAATCGTCCGACGGCTCAGCAACCACGCCGCAGGCCAGCTAACCGCACCCGCACGGACAGACTGGACCACCGTCGGCCGATAGCAGCATCTGCCCTGCGCCACCGAGCTCCCCGTCGAGAACGCATGGTCCCCGGCATGGTGAGGCGCCTTTCGCTCTTCCACATGGTCGTTGGCGCGCCTGTGTGAACCGGTGGATATTCACCTGTGGGTGTTCAGGGGTTTGGGGCACGATGGCGCGGTGAGTTGGCTCAAACGAAAGCGTACGGACCGGTCGACGGCGCTGGATCCGAAGTCTCGGCTGGCTGCGCTGGTGGTGGCGGTGGACGAGGCGGCCGTGGGCGGTTGGGAGACACGGGAACGGCTGGTCAGCGTGCTGGCCGATATCGACGCTGTCGCAGATGACGACCTGGCCCGGGCCGCGTTGACTATCGTGGCCCAGTCGCCGCAGGTGGTCATCAGGCTCGACGGGCATACACGGCGGGTCGCGTGGCGTTCGCCGTACTACTCACCGGTCCTCACGGGGTTTGCCACCCGGCTCGCATCAGGGCAGGCCGGACCGGTCGCTGTCGCGGTGGCGAGCATGCACGGTGACGGGCGGGTGCGGGAACGAGCGGTCGCGGCAATGCTGGAACGCCCGGCAGCGCAGCTGGTGCCGTTTCTGGCGCTGCGGACCGTCGACTGGGTGGCCCCGGTCCGCGACCGGGCGCGGGCCGTGCTGGCGCTGCTGCTGGCAGGCGATCCAGACGGCTGCCTTCCAGTTGCGCTGCCCACCATCCTTGCGGTGCAGGCCCGCAGCCGGGCCGGCTTCGCCCGGGCCCAAGCGTTGGCAGCGCTGTTGTCGACGTCCGTAGAGGTTCGCCGGTCGCTGTTCGCGACCGGTGACCGCCGACCGCGGCGGTTCGTGTTCGACATCGGACTGGGCCACGACTGGTGGACGCTAGCGGACCTGGTCCGGGTGGCCGAGTCGGACGGCGATGTGCGGATCCGGGTACGGGCGGCACAGGCGGCCTGCCGGCAGGCGGTGTGGACACGCCGGGTCGACCTGCTTCGTCGCCTCGCCGGTAGCCGCCGGGCCGAAGTGCGGGCGTACGCCGTGACCGGTCTGGTCCGCGCCGGCCTGGACGACGAAGCGGTCGCCTATCTGGAGGATCAATCGTCGCTGGTGCGAGCGATCGCCCGCGACGCCGCTCGCCGCCGCGGCGTGGACGCCCTCGCCCGCCACCGCATCGTTGTCACCGACCCCGCACAGGCCAGTCCTGGCGCCATCGACGGCCTGGCCGAGAACGGATCGGCAGCTGATGCGGCGTTGCTGCACCCGCTACTCACCCACACTTCGAGCAAGATCAGATCCCACACCGTACGCGCGCTACGGCAGCTGGGAACCGTCGACGTGGATGCGATCGTGCCCCTGCTGCGGGATCCGTCCCCCGCGGTGGTACGCGAAGCGACCGCTGCTCTGCTCCCGCAGCAACGCCGGCTGCCCCCACAGTTGGCGTGGCAGCTGCTGGCCGACCCACGAGCCGAGATCCGCCAGGCCGGATACCGGCTCCTTCGCGCCCAGTCCACCACCACGTGGCTACGCGCCGCGCTGACGCTGGTCACCGACCCTGATCCGCGTCTGGCCCGCGGTGGTCTGGCCGACGCCACCCGACTCGCCCGCGACACAGACCGCCCGATGTGGCGACGGACAACGACCCCCGAAAAGGCCGTCACCACCACCGAGCACGCCGAACTGACCACGCTCATCAACCAAACGGCACTCACGCTCGGCCAAGACGCCGCCAGGCTGCTGACAGACTGGCTCGCCGACACCAAGACCGTCCAGAACGACATCCAGCAGCGATGACTCCGAAGTGGACCGCCGCCCAACGACCGCTCGCCAGATAAGCAACCTCGGTCACCAACACACCGCCATGCAGCTCAACGCCGATCACGTCGGCAGCACGCGACGTGATCGGACCACCCTGTCCCCGCCCAGCGTCCTGCTCAGCCTCCACCACCACCTCCAGCGCCATCATTGCCACCGCCGAAGCCGCCAACGTCGCTACCACCGCCGTAGCCATCGTCATGGGTGTAGGAGGAGGCGCCAGCCGTCGGGCCACCGTCGCCATGAGGTTCGGTCCCAACACCAACGTCGTAGCCGTACCGACGGCGAACAGCAGGCCGTCCCGGTCCCCGCGCCACAACGACCGCGACGGCTACCACTGCCGTCATCAGGCCGACGAAGAGAAGAATCTCCATGTGATCACCCCTGACCGCATTGTGACCGGCAACGGCAAGCCCCACCCTCGACGTCACTCACAGCCACAACGCACCGCCGTTCGAACGAGGCGGCCCCCGAAGCTAACGGCAGGCCAATCGCGTCACCGCGCGCACCACCCTGCGGCAGATCAGTATGCCTCCGAGCCCTTATGCATCGCGATGATGGAGTCTTGCCTATCAGTCCTGGAGTTCGGCCAGTACGTGCTGGAGAGCGCGTTCCGCGTCGGTCTCGTCATAGACCCGGCCATCGGCTGTGTGAACCAAATACCGGTCGGGAGTCTGTGCCGGAACGACCGTTGGATAGACGCCGCTAAAGGGCCATGTCGGCGTCGTACTGAAACGCAATGCCCAATGGCTGGTGTACGGCAGGAGCACGCGTAGACGCGGTTCGTGGAAGGCAAGCACGACGAAGGCCCGCAGTCGCACTCCCACCGGATCCGCGCAGTGGTTCTCGTACAGCCACAGCCAGCTGGATTCCCGACGATCGCCGCGCTCCCGCGCCTCGGCCAACGCTACCGATCCCAGAAACGGCCATGCCGATGCCACCTGCGGCGGCCGCGCCCCGGACAACCACAGCCATGCCGCACCGGCCGCGGTAGCCAAGTCCGGGGGGTACCCCTGAAGCAGGACGGACGCTCCGGCACGAAGCACGAGTGAGAAGTTCCGCTCCCACGGACTCAGCAACAGGTCCGCCTTCCGCTCGCCGTTGCTGACGGTGGACGTCCGATGCGGGTCGCCAGTCCCCGTCGCACGAGCCCGGACCGGCATCCGCTGCCGGTCGAACTCGGCCTGCCAGGCATCACACGCGCTACCCACCGCGACGACATCCTGATACCAGCGGGCTGCCTCGCCCCACTGCCCCGTATCAGCCATCGCTCCATGGTCCACGCTCACGGCAACCCGGCAACCCGGTCGACGATACGGACGCGCCGGCCAGCCGGCAAACATGCTGCCGGCAGATCCGCACATCCGATCAAGACGCCGCGGGCGTCGCTGTGGTCAGCCGACAGGGCTCCGGCAAAGTCGTTAGCCGATCTTGAGGAGGTCGAGCGGGCGGTGGCTGTCACGGGCGTGGTGTCGGTTGGCGGCGGCGATGTTGGTGACGCCGGCAACGCGTAGAACGCTGATGGCGGCGTTGCGGAGGGCGGCCATGACTTGCCGTCCGGTGCCGGTACGGATTTGGGATCGGTCCTCGTCGTAGGCGACGTCGCGGACCCAGTGGACTTTGTTCTCGATCGACCAGTGGCCACGAATGACAGTGGCCAACTGGGCGGGCTCGGCCTGGTGTACCTGTGGGTGGGTGATCGCGTAGACAGTCTCGGTGGTCCATCGTTTCGGCTGGTCCAGGGCGCGGCGACGGCGCCTGACCTGGATGGCCTGCGCGGCGGGCGGAAAGTCGATCCCGCCGGCGAGGGTGAGGACCTTGATGGTGCGGATCTCCCGGCGGCCGTGGCCGCGGTCGGCGGTTCGGGCGGCGTCCGGGACCGCCCGCCACGGCAGAGCGGACAGTTGGGCGTGCAGATGTGGCTGGTTGCCCTTCACGGTGAGTATCCAGTGCGCGCCGCGACCGGCCAGATAGGTGACGTGATCGCGTTGGCAGTGCAACGCGTCCGCGGTGACGACCACACCGGCCAGGCCGTCGATCTGGTCCAGAAGCGGCCGCAACCGGGGATCTCGTTGGTCTTGGCGTCCACGTCCGTAGCGGCCAGCACCGCGCCGGTGACATGGTCAGCATCGGGAGCGACGGGACCAGCCCGTGCCGCTTCCACGCCTCGGCTGGGTAGGCGGCAGCGCCAGCATCGATGACGCCGTACTCCCGAAGCCCGCCAGGTCCGAACTCCCACACGTAAACCACCGGCCGCACGGAATCCAGCCCGGCGATCAGCGGCAGCTGACCGTGACACACGAGCCGCTCCACAAAGGAGCCACCCACAACGACCCACGTCGCGCTGTACCCACCAGCCACCCCGGAACCTTACGCGAAGCGCCTCTCCGTAGATGATCCTTCCGTGCAGCGCCTCTCCTGCCTCGTCGCCCTGTAGTGACCCTGTGGTAGGTGCGTGAGCATCCGGCCGCCTCTCGTGCGGTGAAGCGTCGCTGGGAGGATGTGGCGGTGGTGCGCGAGCAGCCTCTGCCGGGAGGCAATACCGGCGGTGCGGTCCTGGTCGATGGCACCGTTCGTCGGGTTCCTGGGCGGTGGACGCCGTCCGTGCACGCGCTGCTGCGGCATCTGGAGGCTGTCGGGTTCCGCGGGGCGCCGCGGGCGTTGGGCTTCGACGAGCAGGGCCGGGAGGTGTTGTCGTACCTGCCGGGAGAGGTCGTCGGCACCCGCCGGCCATGGCCAAAATGGGTACACAGCGACGACGCGCTGCGGCAGGTCGCCGCCTGGCTGCGAGACTTCCACACCGCCATCGCCGAGTTCGTGCCACCACCGGACGCGGCATGGCGGGAGACCGGCCAGTGGCGTCCGGGATTGATCGTCGGCCACAACGACGCCGCCCCGTACAACGCGGCCTGGGCCGACGGGCGCCTCGTCGGATTCTTCGACTGGGACTTCGCCGCGCCGGTGACTCGCGAGTGGGATCTGGCCTTCACCGCGTTCGCCTGGGTGCCGCTACACGCCCGGCACGTCGTGGCCGCCGAGGGCTTCACCGCGTTCACGGATCGGCCACGACGGCTACGACTGTTCCTGGACACATACGGCTGGACCGGCCCGATCCCGACGTTCCTGGAGATTGTCCAGCAACGCGTCAGGGCCTCAGCCGAAGGCATTCGACGCACCGCCGCCTCCGGTGACCCCGCGTACCAGAAGATGATCGACCAAGGCGTGGATAAGAACCTCGACACCGCAGCATCCGAACTCGCCACTTTGACGCAAGAGGCTGGTCCCTAACCCGGCCGTTCCGCCGCTCCTGGCGACGCCCGAACAAGTTACTGCGCATCAACGGCAGACGTCCGCCACGACATAACGACACGACGGGAACGCACTATCTTCGGCGGCCCCCTCCGCCAGCCGCTGAGTGCCGCACGACTTGGCAGCCTTGCGGACGAACGCGCACGGCAGACCCACGTGCCGACCCAGCGCCGTGACGACCGCGATCCCGCCCATCTCCAACCCGGCCAGCACCTCGGTCCCCTCAGGGACCAGCCCCGCCATCCGCTCGGCCATCGCGTCCAGCAGAACCGGGTCGGCCTCGAACTGGTACTTGTCCAAGTACTCATCCGTCGACCGCCCAGAACGCAACACGAAATCACCAGTCACATGACAGGCGGCATAGATCTGCGACGCCAAGCTGATACGAGTCACGGTGTACCAGCATGCCAGCCGCACAGGGGTCAAGCCCCGACATCGCGAGCCTCGAATGTCATAGTGGCCAGATGCGCATCAACTCGCGAGCCTTGGACCGCTTCGACGTGGTGAGCTGGCAGCGAATAGCCGAACGTGTATCGGAGTGGACAGCCCCGCACTCCCCCGTCATGGCCGAGATCGTGGCCAGCATCCAGGCGTCCGCCGTGGATCAGATGGCCGGTTTCATGTCGATGCATGACCTGGCCGTCACCACGACGCCAGTCCCCGACATCGGCCCCATCGATGTCATCTGGATCCGGCCTCAGCCATCCAACGGCCCCGACTCTCAGCAGGTCTTGATCGAGCACTGCCCTGCAACGGGCTGGGACGACCGCATCATGCGACCCGCCCCAGAAGCAGTGTCCCTATTCTGGCGATTCGCCCGCGAGAAATGGGGCATCGAGCCTGCCCGAGGGCGGGCCAGCAAGCAGTAGTAGATGCCTTGCTCGCACTCACATCGACATCTGAGAATGTCACGGAAACTATGCAGACGGTGGCGGGTCGGATGCGGCACACTCGCGTTCGTGTCCGCACCGGTTCGTAGCGTCGAGGAGCTGACTGCCGTGGTCGCCGAGGGCCGGCGGGTCAAGTTCCTGTTCTTCTGGGGCCATCAACCTGAGCGAGACGGCAACATCGGCGCCGGGTGCCTGTCCCAATGGTGGCCGTCACCGTTCACTGTGGACGGGATGCGGTTCGCCACGGCCGAGCACTACATGATGTGGCGCAAGGCGACCCTGTTCGGCGACAGCGCCACGGCCGAACGGGTTCTGGTTGCCTCACACCCGCATGCGGCCAAGACGCTGGGTCGTCGGGTTGTCGGGTTCGACCAGCGGGTGTGGGACGAGCACCGCTACGAGATCGTGGTCGCCGGGAGCATCGCCAAGTTCGGCCAGCACCCGCCGCTGCGCACGTTCCTGCTCGGTACCGGTGAACGGGTCCTGGTTGAGGCCAGCCCGGTCGACGCGGTGTGGGGCATCGGCCTGAGCCGTGACGACCCGGCCGCGGCTGATCCGGCCCGGTGGCGTGGGCTGAACCTGCTCGGCTTCGCCCTGATGCAGGCCCGTGCCCTGCTCCGCGAACGGCAGCCGACCGATGGGTAAGACACCGCAACACGTCGCCGCCGAGTACGCGCTGGGCAACCTCGACGTCGAACGCGTGCCCTGGTACGCGGCGCACTGGCTCGCCGACGGGTGGGACGCTCCCCTACTACGAGAACTGGCCGGGCTGGACCATACCGAGCCACGGCAGGTCGACGAACGCACCCTCAGCGAGCACGTCTCGGCGTTCGTGTCGTGGAACCTGGACCTGGACGCGATCTGGCGGACCCCGTTCACCGACCTGCACGTCCTGGTCGACGAATGGGACCAGGGCTGGGGCCGCGGCAACCAGGAACTCGCCACAACAGTCCGGCAACTGTGCGTCGAACACCAACAGCGATGACGGGGCGAACGATTCGCCGCGCTTCCGGTCGAGGATGCAGCATCACCTGAGGAGGACGGCGATGGAGTCCTTGCACAGTTCGGGACCTACGGGTTCCGTGGTCAGCCAGAATTCTCCACCGACCTCACGCGGCAACTCGTCGAGGCCGGCGGTGAGGACGCACCAACGTGGCAATTGAGCTGCACGCTCTATTGGCGTCCGGAAAGCTCTGGTCCTTCGGCAAGAGACTTGACGACTTCTTCGATGAGGCAGTCATCCTTCCCGGATGGGCGTGGGCACTGAGCGGGGCGCAAGCACCCCGGGATTTCGTGATCATGCTCGACGAGGTTTGAGCGCCTTAAACAGCACCGTGGGATCGCGGGCTACGGACCGCCAGGCGGCGTTAGGTCGCCGTCGGCGAAGTGGATGGCGCTGCGCGCAGCCAACGGTTGTACTGGCCGATGAACAACTCGGGGTATCCGCCAGTGTGCAGGAAAACCACGGGTCCCTCTGGCAGCCGTCCACCGGTGGCGTGCGCGAGGAGGCTGGCCATCGCCTTGGCGGTGTAGACGGGTTCGAGGAGCAGACCTTCGGTACGTGCGGCTAGTTCCAGGGCGTGACGCCCGGCTGGGGTCGGCTGACCGTAACCGCCGCCGATCTGCTCGCGGTCCAGGCGTGCAGAGCCCGTCGGTGTCGGCAGTCCGGCTGCGCGTGCGGCATCGGCAGCCATCCGTGGCACCGCGTCGAGTAGGTCGGGTCGATTACCGGTGTCCACGCCGAGGACCAGGCGGTGGTCGCCGAGGCCGGCGACCAGCCCAGCGTGCGTTCCACCGGAGGCGTCCGCCGTTATGACCAGAGCGAGGTCGGGTAGTTGGCGGCGTAGTTCGACGGCGGCGGTGACGTAACCGAGGTCGCCCGCCAGCGACGCACCACCCACCGGGAGCACGTACGGGCGGGCGCCGTCCTGCCGAGCGATATCTGCCGCCTCGGTGATTGCGGCGTTCAGCCCGGCGTAGTCCACGCTCCCGGCCCACCGCACCCGCACGCCAAGCAACTCGCTCAGCAACAGGTTGCCCTCCCACGTGCTGGGCTCGGTACCGGTGAGCACCGCGACGCAGCTCAGGCCCAGCCGGGCAGCCGCAGCCGCGGTCATCCGCACGTGGTTGCTCTGCGCCGCGCCTCCGGTGACCAGGGTGTCCGCGCCAGCGGCGAGCGCTTCCGCCGCGGAGTACTCCAACTTGCGGGCCTTGTTGCCGCCGAGCGCCAGCCCGGTGAGATCGTCCCGTTTGACCCACAGCCGCCCAGGCGGCAGGCCCAACTGCTCGCCGAGGCGGTCCATCGGCTGAAGCGGGGTGGGCAGCGCGGCCAGCGTCACCCGCTCAACCGTCACCTCCACCATGTTCGGGTTCATCGCGACTCGCTCCATCCATCGGCCATCGGCAAGACTTCTCCACTATAGTGGAGTTCCGTTATAGTGGAGGAGTGATCTTGATTCCGTCTGAAACCGGCCTCGACATGGCCGCGATCGGCCGCCGACTGCGCGACCAACGCCGCCGGCGGGGCTTCACGCTGGAGGGGTTAGCGACCGCGAGCGGGGTCAGCCGCAGCATGCTGTCGGAGGTGGAGCGCGGAAGCCGGGTCCCGACGGTACTCGTTCTCGATCGCGTCGCCACCGGCCTGGGCACCAGCATCGCCCGGTTGCTCCGCGCGGAAGCAGCGGAAGCATCGGCCCGGACCGTGGTGTTGCGGCGTGACGAGCAGGACGTGGCCCAGGACGCGTCCGGTTGGGAACGACGGGTCCTCAGCCCAGTGCTTCCCGGCGTGGAGTTCGAGTTCATGCGCACGACCATCGAGGCGGGTGTGGACGCGGGCGTCTTCCCGCCACACGGTGCCGGGACCCGGGAGTACCTCGCGGTGGAGGCAGGCACGTTGCGCTTGTCGCTGGACGGCGACGAGGTGGAGTTGCACGCGGGCGACAGCGTCTTCTACGCCGGGGACTGCCACCACGGGTTCGTAAATCCGGCCGCCGTGCCATGCGTCTACTACCTGGTGATGGACCTTGCCGGCGGCGCGACTCACGGAGCCACCCGATGACCGCGCAGGCCCCGATCTCCGCAGGCTGGAGTTGGCCCGGCGACGACGTGCGGCAGTTCGGGCACCGGACGGCCGACGTCATCGCCGACTACCTGTCCAATCTACCGCGGCGGGCCGTGTTCCAGCCGTACCCCGCCGAGCATGCCCGCGCCCTCGCCACCGAACCGATCCCGACCCGCGGCGCGCCCCTTGACGCAGTGCTGAAAGACTTCGTCGAGCGGGTCGCACCGTACCCATTCGGTAACGGACACCCCCGCTTCTACGCCTGGGTCAACTCACCACCCCACCCACTCGGGGTATTCGCCGAGGCGCTCGCCGCCGCGATGAACCCAAGCGTGGCCGGTGGCAACCACGCCGCCGTCCACATCGAACACCAAGTTGTGCGCTGGTTCGCCGAGCTGGCCGGGTTGGGTGACGAATGCATGGGCCTGCTTACCAGCGGCGGCTCCATGGCCACGCTGACCGCACTGACCGTGGCCCGCCATCGAGCCGCCGAGCGCGCCGATATCGACGTGCGCGCCGACGGGCTTCAGGGACACGCACGGCGCTTCCTGCTCTATCTCGGCACGGAAGGACACGGGTCGGCTCGCAAGGCTGCCGAACTGCTCGGCATCGGCTCGGCCAACATCCGCATCATCGCCTCCGACGACCGCCACCGAATGCGCCCGGAAGCGCTACGCGACCAGATCGTCCGGGATCGCGCCAACGGCGACATCCCGGTCGCGGTCATGGCCAGCGCCGGTACGGTCAACACCGGTGCGGTCGACCCGCTCGACGCGATCGCCGACGTCTGCGCCGAGCACCGCGTTTGGTTGCATGTCGACGGCTCGTACGGCGCACCCGCTGTGCTGCTGCTCGACGAACACCGCGCGACCAAGACGGCGCTGGCCCGGGTCGACAGCCTCGCCATGGACCCGCACAAGTGGCTCTACGCCCCGGTCGACGCCGGGCTGGTCCTCATCCGCGACCGGCACCTCGCCCGCGACGCCTTCAGCCTCGTCCCGCCGTACCTGCGCACCGACGACGACCCAGACGGGGTGAGCGGGCCGGTCTGGTTCAGCGAATACGGCTTCGACCAAACTCGACCGTTCCGCGCCCTCAAGGTGTGGCTGCTGCTCAAACACCTCGGCACCACCGGATATCGAGACCTGATCGCACACGACATCGCCACAGCCGACCGGCTCGCATCCGGCGTCAGGGCCGCGCCCGACCTGCAACTGCTCGCCAACGGGCTCAGCGTCGTGTGCTTCCGCTGCCGCCCCGTCGACTGGGCCGGCGACGACCAGGCCCTCGACGAACTCAACCGCGAGGTGCTGTCCGCGATACAGCTCGGTGGCCGCGCGTTCCTCGCCGGCACCACCGTCAACGGAGTGTTCGCGCTGCGCGCCTGCGTCGTCAACCCAGGCAGCAGCGCGGCGGACGCCGACGCCGTTCTCGCCGAGACCCGCGCAACGCTGTCCCGACTCGCCGGCAGGCCCAACCCCGATGACACATCCGCTGTCTAGAGACCTTTTGGGTCAGGTTCAGGATCGGGCTTTGGGCTACCGCGGCGTTCGTCGTGCGCGGTGCCCGTTGCTCCCGCGGCCTCACCCTCCGCGACTACACAACCAGATCGCCGGCCCGCCGCCGCTACGACAGCGGCGGCGCATTCGTGGTGGTTATTCAGGCCACCTCGGCCATGACGGGTTCGGTCCGGTGTGCCGGCGGGTTGGTTTCGTCGGTGGGCGGGGCGGCGGCTGGTCGGATGACCGTCACCGCGACGATGATGGCGGCGAGCACGAGGCCGGCGCTGACTGCGAACGCGAACCGGTACCCTCCGGTCAGCGCGGCCACTGTGGACACGCCGTCCGCGGCGAGGTTGCTGGTGCGCGTCGCCGACACGGTCGCGAGGACGGCGAGGCCGACCGCGGCGCCGACCTGGGTGGTGGTGTTGACCAGGCCCGAGGCCAAACCGGCGTCGCTGGGCGTGGCACCGGACATGGCGAGTGTGGCCAGCGCGGGGAACGCCACCCCGACACCGGTGCCGAGCAGGACCGCCGATGGCAGCACATCGATCACGTACGTGCCCTCGGCCGGCACGCGCGCGAACCAGGCCAGGCCGGCGGCGATCAGCGCCAGGCCGGGAAGCAGCATCGCCCGCGCACCGAAGCGGGTGATCAGCCGCTCCGAGTACCGCAGCGACAGGGTTCCCATCACCACGGTGGTGGGCAGGAACGCCAGCCCGGTGTCGAGGGCGTCGTAGCCGAGGATCCGCTGCAGGTACAGCACGCCGAGGAAGAACATCCCGAACATGCCGGCCACGGCCAGCGCCATGACCGCGTTGGCGCCCACGACGTTGCGAGAGCGGAAGATCCGCAACGGCATCAGCGGTGACGCGGCGGTCGCCTGGCGCACCACGAAACCGGCCAGCAGGGCTACCGCCACGGCGGCCATGGCCTGCGTGCGGCCCGCACCCCAGCCGTACTGCGCCGCCGGCGCGACGATGGTGTACACGCCGAGCATCAGGGCGCTCGTGATCAGCACCGCGCCGGGCACGTCCACGCCGCGAACGACAGCACCGGCCGGATCCCGGGGAAGCAGGCGCTGGGCGCCGACCGCCGTCGCGATACCGATCGGGACGTTGATGAGGAAGATCCAGTGCCAATTGACCGCCTGGGTCAGAACACCGCCGGCGAGCAGACCAACCGATCCGCCGGCGGAGGCGACGAAGGTGTAGACACCGATGGCCTTGGCTCGCTCGCGAGGCTCAGGGAACATCGTGACGATCATGCCGAGGATCACCGCCGAGGTCATCGCGCCACCGACGCCCTGCGCGAATCGCGCGGCGACCAGCATGGCCGCGCTCTGCGCGACGCCGCACAGCACGGACGCCACCGTGAACACCGCGAGGCCCAGTTGGAACACACCCCGGCGAGAGGTCAGATCACCGATCCGGCCAGCGAGCAGCAACAGCCCGCCGAAGGCGATCAGGTACGCGTTCACGACCCAGGCCAGGCTCGACTGGGAGAAGCCGAGGTCGTTCTGGATCGCCGGCAGCGCGACATTCACCACCGTGGCGTCCAGGACGATCATCAGCATTCCGGTGCACAGCGCACCAAGTGCCAACCACCGCGAACGGTCATGTGCCTGGCCCGGCCGCTGGTCCCGTTCCGTCGACGGAACTATCTCCTGTGCCACGGTTACCTCCGTTGTCGATGGCTTCGTGAGGTAAGACGGGCATGGCTGGCAAAACTCATCGGCCGAACATCGGCTCCCTCTAGAAGACCTTTTGGGGTCAGGTTCAGCATCGAGCTTTGAGCTACCGCGATGCCCGTCGCGCTCCTTGCCCGTTGCTCCCGCGGCCTCACCCCCCGCGGCTACACAACCAGTTCGCCGGCCTGGCATGGCCGCTGATCCAGCCAGCCGGTCGCCTACGTGGACGGACGGACCCGCACCGCGAAAGCTCTCTAGCCTATCGGGCGACCGTCTATTCGGGGCGACCGTCGGCGAGCCACTGGGCGAGGCCGCGCAGCCCGACCGCCCACCGCCCGAGGTCGGTCACCTCCGCGTGCCCGGTGACGACGGTGAGCAACTCGGCCACCGCCTCATCCGGCCGCTGGGCGTCGTTGAGGGTCAGAGCGCGGAAGACGCGTACGGAATCGGAGTCGGGGAACTCCCTGCGGGCCCGTTCGAGCACCGCCAGCGACTTATCCAGCTCGCCCAGCCACCGCAGGGTGCTGGCGTACTGGCACAGGCACCGGCGCAGGACGTCACCGTCGAGGCCGAGGGCGAGCGCCCGCTCGTAGTAGCCGCGGGCGGTCTCCTCCTGGCCCGCGGTGTCGTAGGCGCCACCCACCTCATATACGAGGACGGGGTGGTCAGGGTGTTCGGCGAGCAGCGCCTGAAAGTAGGCGATCGTCGGCGCCATGTTCGCCCGGTCCCGCTGGTCGTAGCCGCGCTGGATCGCCTCGGCCAGTTCGGGCGTCACATCGGTGGTCACTTCAGCAGCCCCCGTGCTTACGAACCTGAAGATCAATTCACTCTATCGCAGCCTCGTCCGCAGACGCCCGACCGTGGGTCGGTCGGCCCAGTGTTTGCAGCGTGATGAAGGGGTCGAGGACTGCCGCGGTCAGTTACCCCGGATAGCTCGCTGATAGTCGCGGAGTGCGTCAGGGTCGTCGATGCTTCCGTGGTGGTGGTACTGGCGCCAGCGGCCGTTCTCGTAGCGGAAGTACCGGCTGGTGCGGATCTCGAGCGGGACGGTTGTGCCGTCGCCTGTGGTGTAGCTACCGGTCTCCCGGCCCGCGAACATGGCATGCCGGTCGCCGACGTAGGCGACTACGTCACCAAAAGTGATCCCGACGCTGACCGTGCCATTGAAGATGCGTGCGTAGAGCTCGGCAATGGCGTCTCCGCCACGCAGGATGCCGCCGACCGGATTGTTGAGCTGAGCGAGCGGGTTCGTGGACCAGTCGGTGCGGAGCGCGTCGATGTCGCGGTTGTTCAGGCTGTAATAGAACGACTCGAGTGCGGCCTCGGCGCCCTTGAGGGATGGATCATCCGTCTCCGACAGCCGGTTTTTGGATGCCGGCCCGAACGAGACATCGGTCTTCTCAGCTGCGCGCTCATCGGCATGTTAGGACGGCGTAGCGCCGCGGGCGGGACGCGGCCCGTCTCCGGACCGCGTCCCGCGCCAATTTACCGGTCGAGGACTGGACAGGCCGCCCAGGCCGTCGGCGCGCGCCCGGTGACGACCGAGTTGGCGCAGTTGAAATCCCACGTGAGTATCGTCTGTGTCATCACGTCAAAGGCAGTGTTTCCGAAGCCCGACGTGCCGGAGCCACAGGCGTGGATCGCGTCGATGGTGACCGCTGGGCTGGCGACCGGACCGATGAGACCCGACCCAGAATCACCATTGGTGGTGTCGACGTTGTAACGCACCCAGCGGGAACCCTCGCAACCCGCCGCGGTGCTGGAGTAGTTCTCCTCCGCCACTGTGCCGCACACGTAGGTGTTCGTGGTGCCCAGTGACGCGCAGACGATGTCGGAGCCGACCTCCCACGAGTTGTGGAACGCCCGCCATTGCACGTATCGGATGCAGCTTCCCACCGCGTGGTAGCAGTTGCTGTCCGCCTGCGGGGACGCCATCCGCTTGAAGTCCCAGCCCGCGCTGTTGCGCGACTCGAGGTACTGGCTGCCGGGCGTCAGTTCGAAGCTGTCGTTCTGGTGGATTTCGAGATCGTCCGTGAAGGCACCGGCGAACTCCTCGAACGGCGGGTCACCACAGTGGCCGGCCGTGACCAGGTAGTTCCACACGGTCGAGTGGCCGTTGATGCCCCAGGTGCAGGTGCCGCCGGGGTCGAGCTCGATCGACAGGCCCGGCTGCTGCTCGGCCTCCGGGTGGGTGTCGGTCGGGGGTGCCTCCTCCACGTCGAGTGGTCCCTCGACGACAGATACGAGACTGCCGGGCACCAGCCCCAACAGGTCCGAGGTGACGGACTTGGGATCCGGCGAGAATACTTCGAGCTTGCGCCCCTGCCCGGTCGAGTTGACGCGCACACCGGCCGGGACGCCACGCTTGTCGAGCGCCGCCAGGAGCGTGTCGCGGTAACCCTGCACCTGGTTCCACGAGTACTCGACGTCGATCACCCGGAGGTGCTCCTTGCCGCCGGCGATCTGCGCGAGCCTCGCCTGATCGGCGCGTGACGGGTCGACGAGCGCCACGACGATCGCTCCGCCGTCCAGCTGGTCCTGCCACACTCCGCCGAAGTTCGGACCGTAGCGTGGCTCCTGGCCCTCGACCTTCGACTCGGACTCGCCGATAGCGGCGCGAATGAGTGGAATGCGGTCGCCCCGCTCCTGGCGGCGTGTGAATTCAGCGGCTTCGCCGTCGGTCATGTACAGGCCGAGCGTATCGATTCCGAGGTTTTGCGGACGGTTCTTCAACAGCGCGCCGAGATGGCTGGGGTCGGTCGACAGATAGTCCGTCTGGGACCGGAACTTTAGTTGATAGTCGACATGGAACACAAAGTCCATCTCGACATTCCAGCTCGTGCGAGCCGCGGCGAGCTGTGGCGCCTGTGCCAGCGCGATCGCGCGGTCGTCGACCCGGTCGGCGGCGTACTCCGGCAGCAGACCTCGATCGATCGGGCCCTGGGCGCCGTAGTCGCCGAGGCCGGGTCGGGGGTCGTATCGCGCGGACGCCGGCGCCGAAGGAACCGCGAGCAACGAGCCGGCAAGCATTGCCGCGGCCGCCAGGCGCAGATATCGACTGCGCGTGGAATGGGGAATTAGCCTCCTTGATGGCACGACGAAGACTCCCTTCAGAGGGATCGTAGTGGCGTCGGGGAATTGTTTATATCGACGCAGGCTAACTCATGAATGACCACTGTGAACGACAGGTTCCCGACAAGGTTCTTGTACGATTGTCGTACTGGTCGGATTTTCTGTATCGCGCTACTGCCACCGTCCCGCGGTTCGCGTCATCGACGAGTGCGCAGCGACGAAACCATGAACCTGCAGTTTTTGGGATGGGCGACGTTTGTCACGTCCGCCGACGTGAGTTCTGGGACCTACGGCACGGCGGTCGTGGCGGCGTTCCTGGACGGTTTCGCCGTTCGCACGCTCAACGATCTGGCCGAGGAGAACTGGACGCTGACCGCCATGGCGCCGGCACCCTAGAGACCTTTTGGGTCAGGGTCAGGATCGGGCTTTGAGCTACCGCGGCGTCCGCCGTGCGCGAGACCGCTGCTCCCGCGGCCTCACCGTTCGCGGCACAAGACCTGCCCTTGTCGGGGTTGGTCGTGTGACACGGCGGGTGAGGCCGCGGGAGCAACGGACCTGGACCGCCGCGGACGTCGCGGTAGCCCGGAATCTGTCAGTACCACGGGGCGGTGACCGTGACCGGCGGCGACAGCTCGCTGCTGGTGTAGCCGGAGCCCCACAGGGCGTGGGCCTGAACCGCGAAGGTGCGGGTGCCGCCCGGGGTCAGGTCGACGACGAAGGTGGTGAAGGGCATGGACGCGTAGCCCTGCCAGGCACCATCGACGAACTGCTGCATCGAGTACCGGAAGACGGGCCCAACCGGTTTGGTCCAGGTGAGCCGGGCGCTCGTCGGCGTCAGCTCGGACACGACCGGCTGGCCGGGGGCTGGCAGCGGCGTGAGTGTCGCGGCGGACACCGCCGCCGGTGGCCCGGCGAATACGGCGCCGGCCAGGGCGACGCTTGCCACGAGAACGCGTACCAGCCCACGACGTATCATGACTCCCCCTGCACAACAGATTGATAATGGTGAATCATATCATTCGAGCTGGCCCAATTGTGCTCAGATGAGGTGCCGGTGCGGCCGCAGGCGTTGTACGGGCACAGCCGTTGCGTGGCGCCCACGCGCACGTCGCCGACGCGCGTCTGCGGGCCCAGCCTCGGCCGCGGTGTTCATCGACCCTGCATCGAAACCTTCATCAAGGCGTCCGGGCTCACGCGCCCGGGATCGTGGGCAGGCCCGGGTCGTATTCGGCGTAGTGCTGCGGGCACACCCACAGGAAATCGCCGGTCTCGGCCATGACCCGGCGCAACGATCCGTAGGCCCGCGCCGGGTCCTGCTCTCGCAGGAATTGGCGCAGCGCGCGCAACGCCTGCCCCTCGGCGAGAGTGAGCTTTGTGGACACCTCCGGCGTCTCGATCTCCCAGCCGCTGCTCAGCACGTCGGAGGGCAGCCGGTCGATGATCGCCTCCATCAGCTGCAGCTCGCGCTCGCTCTCCTTGAACCGCTCCTCGGAAAGCACCAGACCGGCCACCCGGGAGGCGATCGGAAACGCGAGGCGCAACGTCTTGAAAACCAGGTTGGCGTACGGGGCGATCTCCACCAGCCAGCGCTGGGGTTTGCGAACCTCGTAGACGGCCTCGGGCACGGCGTGCCATCGGCCGGGGTGCTCGCACCACAGGTTCACCCGGTGGTGGCGGCGGCGCAGCACGCCCGTCGACACGTCGGTCAGCGTGAACAGCCGCGGGCAGTCGTCGACCTCGGCCGCGATCGCCTTCAGCATCACGCGGACGGCGTTGGCGATGTCGGCCGCGTACCGGCGCAGCTCGTCGACGCCCTTGCCCACCTCACGGATCTCGCCGCTGAGACGGTCGAGGTCGGACTTGAGGGGATGGCGTGGCGGCGCGAAGCCGGTCAACAGGTACGAGATGTCGTACGTGATCACGCAGCCCTCGCAGGTGCGGGTGGTGTGCTCGTGCTCGCGCAGCCGCAGCAGGCCGTCCAGCGAGTACCGTTCCGGGCACACCTTGCCGCCGACCGAGCTCGTCGGGCATGGGATGTACAGCCGGTAGGACATGCCCGGCCACCGGTGCGTCAACAGGTCTTCGACGCTGTCCCGGATCACGTTGAAGAACAGGTCCGGCGAGGGGGCCCGCACCTGCACGACGAGCTGGCGGTCGGTGACGAGTTCCACCAGCGCCTCGGAGTCGTACGCCGCGACCTGGTGCCGCAGGAACAGTCCGGAACGCCAGTGCCGCCCGACCGACGCCCGGTGGTGCCGCACCGTCAGCCAGGCCATCAGTCCCGGCGCCGGCTCGCTGGTCTCGCACACCAGGGTCAGTGCCCGCTGGCCGGAGGGCACCGGGGTACGCAAGTCCCACGTGAGCTCGGGTCGCTCGTACGGCACGATCTGGGCGACGAGGCTGCGGTGCCCGGGACCTTCGAGCCGGTACGAGATGTCGAACTTCTCCATGAGCCGCAGGAAGTACGGGTGGAACTGCGTGGTGTACGCGGGCCAGTCCGGCCGCTTGCGCCAGATGTCCCGCAGCCGCGCGTGGTCGAGCACCCCTTGCGCGTCCACGGTGACCCGGTCTTCGAGGACGTATCCGATGGCCTTCGTCAGCCACTCGGGATTGAGCACGACCAGGTCGCGCAGGCCGTCGTCGTCGCCGTAGTAGATGATCTGGCCGAGGTCGTGCAGCAGACCGGCCAGCGTCGCGGCTTCCTCCTTGGTCATTTGGTGCCGCGCGCACACCTCCACGAACGTGGCGTACGGCATCTGCAGCTTCTCGCCCGCGTGCGCCAGTACCTCGTCGCGGGCGGCGATCCACCGGCTGCTGAGCAGCTGACCCATGTGCGGAAGCTCCGCCGCCTGCTCGGCGACCGCGATGCGCAACGTGGCGATGCCGTTGCCGCTGGCGTTGTCGACGCTGAACCGCCCGTGCAGTATCGCGCCGAACAGCTGCGCCAGGTGCGGATAGTCGAGTTCGGGCCGCCGCTCGTCGCAGTGCGTGGCGACGACGAGTACCCGGGCGTCCGTGCCGACCCGCACCTTGATCCGCCGCAGCCAGCCTTCGACGTCGTTCTGTTCCTGACCCTCCCGCGGCTTCCACACGACCAGGTAGAGCGCGCGGCGGCTGAAGAAGAACGGGTGCGTGGCCCGATAGACCTCCTGGCCGCCGAAGTCCCACGTGCGCAGCGTCATCGGCGTCCCAGCGAGCGGGTGGGTGGCCACCAGCGACCGGACCTCGATGCCGTGGGTGGTCGGCCGGTTCGCCACGAACGGGGCGTCGTCGAGCGCCGCGGCCAGCGACGTCTTGCCGACGTTGCCCTCGCCGATGAGGATCATCTTGGCCTCGTACTGCGCGGAGGCGGTCTCCAGGCTCTCCAGGTAGGTCGCGACCGCGTCGGTGCTCCGCGCGAGCAGTTCGGGCAGTGGCTCCTGCAGCGGGTTGCCCCGCACGTTGACCCGCATGCCGCGGCGCAGCGCGTGCGCCAGGCCGGCGGGCAGCGTGGTGATGAGGTTTCCCTGCAGGTCGAACTCGCGGAGGTTGGCCGCCTGGCCCACCTCGGACGGCAGGTGGGTCAGGCGGTTGGAGGCGAGGCTCAGGCGGAGCAGGTTGGTCAGCCGGCCGACCTCCGGCGGGACCGAGCCGATCTGGTTGCCGGCCAGGTCGAGGATCTGCAGGTTCCCCAGCCGGCCGAGCTCGCGCGGCACGGTGAGAATCTGGTTGTAGCTCAGGTCGAGCCGGGACAGGAGCGCGAGGCGCCCGACTTCGGCCGGCAGCTCGGTGAGCTGGTTGTCGCTCAGCAGGAGCTCCTGCAGGTTGCCGAGCTGCCACAGTTCGGCGGGTAGGCCGCTGATGCGGTTGTCGCCGAGGGCGAGCATCGTCAGGTTGGCCAGTTCGCCGATCTCGGGCGGGATCTGCCGGAGCCGGTTGCCCTGCACGACCAGCTTCCGGAGCGTCTTGAGCTCGGCGATCCGGGGCGGCAGCGCGGCCAGGCGGTTGTCGTACAGGATCAGCTCGGTCAGATCCGGCAGCTCGAATATCTCGTCCGGCAACGCCGTCAGGTTCTTACGGGTCAGGTCGAGCCGACCGGTGGCGACCGCCGTGGACATCTGTTCAGGCGTCAGATGCACCCTCTCCGGGTTTGCCATGCGGCCTCTTTCGACACGGGTGCGACGCAAAGGTCCTATTCGGACTCAGGCTGTCCGCAGCGTGCACCACCGGGCAAGCAAGTGTCGGCGACCGGACACGCGCTCCGCGCTTAGCCGGGAGCCTTGATGCTCTCGATGATGCGGGCGAAGCCCTCCTTGCCGTGACCGTTGTCGATCTGGCGCTGGATGAGGCGCTGCACCATGCCGATCACCTCCGTGCTGATTCCCTGCTCAGCGCTGGTGGCGATGATGTGACTCAGGTCTGAGAACTCCAGGCTCTGCTGCCCTTCGACGCTGTAGTCACCGCCGTCGACGATCGCCCCGAAGCCGTCGAACCCACCCGTCATGGCGGTCAGCCACGGCGCGGCCCGCCCGGCGAACTCGCGCGCGCTGACTCCGGCGGGCGCCACCATGGCGGCGCCGTGCATGAAGCCGGCGAACATGACGTACATGCTCGCGAGCAGCGCCAGGTCGTACAGCGACGCCAATCCGGCGTCGTCGCCGAAGTACTCGCTCGCCCCCCACAGGTCGAGAATCGCCTTGTACCGGTCGAAGGCTTCCCGAGAACCACTGTAGAGAATGGACGAACCGGGTTGGCCGATCATCGCCGGCACGGCCATGATGCCGCCGTCCAGGTACTCGATGCCGGCGGCCGCGGCCCAGTCGGCCAGTTCTCGCGCCTCCGCCGGCGTCGTGGTCGTCACGTTGACGAGCGTCCGGCCCGCCAGATCACCGGCCAGCGGGTCGAGGACCTCGTGCACCGAGGCGCCGTCCAGTAGGCAGGCGACCACGACCCGGCTCGCCCGGACCGCGTCACCGGCCGTCCGCGCCGCGGCGGTGCCCTGTGCGACAAGGGCGTCCGCCCTCGCCGCCGACCGGTTCCACACGGTGGTGTGGTATCCGGCGCGCACGAGCGCCGAGGCGAGGGCGCTGCCCATCGCGCCGAGCCCCAGAACGCTCACGCGGTTGTCGTCGTTCGTTGTCATCGTCGTGCCCCCACGGTTTCGCTGTCAGGTTCAGCAACGATCCTCAGCGCTACCGGTAGGGTTGACCAGTACCGACTATTTAGTTCGGTACTGACTTTTTGGTAAGTAGGTGGGAGGCGGCGAATGGCGGAGCGGTCGGAAGTGGTCATGCTGTGCGGGCTGGCCGGCTCGGGCAAGACGACGTACGCCCAGAGCCTCGAGACCGAAGGCTACGTTCGCCTGTCGGTCGACGAGGAGATCTGGCGCCGCTTCGGTCGCTACGGCATCGACTACGAGCCCGCCCGGTACGACGAGCACACCGAGGTCGCCAGGCGCGCGGTGCGGGAGCGGATGCTCGCACTGATCGCGCAGCGCCGCGATGTCGTCATCGACTCCAGCTTCTGGCAACGGTCGACGCGGCAGGCATACAAGGAGCTGATCGAGCAGGCGGGTGGCCGGTGGCGCCTCGTCTACCTGAAGGCCGACCCGGCTGTGCTGCGGCAGCGACTGCACACACGCGCCGAGCGCTTCGACGCCAACGCGGCGTTTCCCATCACCGACGCGCTGCTCGACCGCTACCTGGAGGGCTTTGAGGAGCCCGTCCACGAGGGCGAGGAAGTCGTCATCGTGGACGGGCGACCGACCTGACGGTCCTTAGAGCGTGAACACGACCGTCGAGATGCTGCGCGCGGGGATGTTGACGGTGGCCTGCCCGCCGTTGAGGCCCACCGGCTGGCTGGCCGCGTTGGCGGTGCGCGAGGTGAGGAAGTGCTCGGCCCGGGTGGCGTTCTGCGGCGCCTGGACGATGGCGTTGTTGACCGCGCTGTTCGACCGGTTGAGGATCACCAGCGTGACCTTGCCGCCGCCCTGGTAGGCGGTCACCTCCAGCGGCGACGCCTTGGAGCTCTTCGTCAGGGCGACCCGCTGGTACCCGGGGCGCACGTACTTGGAGTACTGCGAGAACGCGTACCCGCGCTTGAGCGGAGCACCCGCGGTCGTGCCGTACGCCGACTCACCGTCACCGATGAACGAGTAGAACCGCTTGCCGTACCACCAGACGTACGCGCTCCAGTTCGCCTCCATCGCCCGGTGCACGGTGCGCATGATGTCGTCGAGCGTCTCGTCCCAGACCGCCTGGTTGGCGGGGTCGCCCCAGATGTTGGAGCCGCCGCCGTCGGCCTCGTGGTGGTTCCACTCCGTCATCCACACGGGCTTGTTGTGCTGTGCGGCCAGCGGGTACGCCGACAGCGCGCCAGCGTCCTCGGGGCTGTACAGGTGAGTGCCGATGTAGCCGATGTTGTTTCGGGCGGTCGCGTCGTTCAGGGTCGGATCGGCGAAGCTGGTCTTCAGATGCACCGTCTCGGGAAGCATCAGCTTGGTGTTCAGCACCTTCGCGCCCTGGTCGCGGACGAAGTCGCGCAGCTCGGTGCCGCTCCAGTCCATCGAGTCGTAGGCCGGGTGCCAGTCCGGCTCGTTCTGCACCGAGGTGACGTCGATGGTCACGCCCTGACCGCGCATGTACTGGACGTAGCTGTTGAGATGGTTCGCGTAGTCGTCGTAGTAGTCGGTGCGCAGCTTTCCACCGTTGATCCGGCTGTTGTTCGTCTTCCACTCCGCCGGTGCCGTCCACGGCGAGCCGAGGATCTTCACGTTGGACCCGTACGACTTCGCCGTCTTCAACGCGTTCACGTGCGTGGACCACTCGCTGGAGACCGGTGAGATGCCGGTGCGCACAATGGACAGTCCGAACTGGTTGGCGCCCATCCCGACCAGCGTCTGCGTCTCGGCCGTCGACCAGTTGCCGCCCCAGATCGCCGTCGCGGCCCCGTACCCGTCGATCGTCTGGTACCGGGTGGCGGCGTTCACCGTGATGTCCGCGGCCCCGGTGGGCGGCGGCGTGGTCGGGCCGGTCGTGGGCGGGGTCGTGGGTGGCGTGGTCGGCGGCGTGGTGGCCGGGGTCGTCGGCACCGGGCTGCCGGTGCAAGCCACCCCGTTGACCGCGAAGCTGGTGGGCACCGGGTTGCTGCCGGTCCACGAACCGTTGAAGCCGAACGACGCCGTGCCATTGGTGGCGACGTTGCCGTTGTAGCTGACATTCCTCGCGGTGACCGCGGCACCGCTCTGCGACACCGTCGCGTTCCACGCCTGCGTCACGGTCTGCCCAGCCCCGTACGACCAGGTCAGCGTCCAACTCGTCAGCGGATCACCGAGGTTGGTGATGGTGACGTTCGCACCGAACCCGCCCTGCCACTGCGACGAGATCGCGTAGTTCACCGAACAGCCCGCGGCCGCGGAGGCGGGCAGCGCCACGGCGACCGCGGCGGATGCCAAGAGCGTGACGCCGGCCGACACCAGGGCGGCCTTGACCTTGAGTCTCGTCATGGAACTACTCCTGATGGTGAGCGCCCAGCTGTGTCGAGCATGTTACGGAAGCGCTCCCAGATAATCAACGAACATCAATCCGTGAGCGAACCCTGACGCGACCGTGACGTGGCCGCCGAAGCTGGCCTCAGGGCCGCCGTCCGACAGCGGCGGGTTCGAGGAGGAGAAGCAATGCGGGTACACAGAAGGCTCGGCACCGCGGCGGTAGCTCTGGGTGTGGTCGTGAGTGGCGTGCCGCTGGGCGCGGCGGCCCCGGCGCGGGCTGTTCCGGTCCCGGTCGGCACCTCGTCGACGAGCACGTACAACTCCGGCTCGCCCAAGTTCGACACGGCGGGCTGCCCGGCGGGCCAGATCGTCCTCAGTGGAGGCGGGACCATCACGGACGGGGCCGGCCATGTGGTGTTGTCCGACGTGATCCTGGGCCGGACCACGGTGACGGTGATGGCCTACGAGGTGACGGCGTACTCGGGCAACTGGTCGGTGACGGCGACCGCCGTCTGCGGCCCCGAGGAGGAGGACGTCGTGATCACGTGGGCCACCGGGAGCGGGACGACGGCCGCGAAGTCCGCGACCGTGTACTGCCCGGCCGGCACGAAGCTGTACGGCACCGGATACGAGCTGCCGGGCGCGGACGGGCAGGTGTTCCCGAGCGCGGTGCGGCCGGACGACGCGCTGTCGAGGGTCACCGTGAAAGCGGACGCGCACGGCGGGTACACCGGCGACTGGAACCTGGTCGCGTACGCCGCTTGCGCGAAGCCGGCCGCGCACATGCGGCTGCTGACCGCCCGGTCGGCGACGGGCCCGGCCGCCGCGAAGGCGGTGACCACCGAAGCCTGTCCGGGCCTCGCCCACGTGCACGGCGTCGGCGCGGAGATCTCCGGCGGCCACGGCGACGTGATCCTGGCGGCGATGACACCGTCGAGCCTCGCGCTGACCAGGAGTCAGGCCGGCGCCCACGCGCACGGGCGGGTAGCGGAGGACTGGAGCGTCACGTCCTACGCGATCTGCTCCACCTGAGATCGGGGACGCAGGATCGTGGGGTCCGGCCCGGGTACCGCTATCTCGCGCATGCTCGCGGCGTAGCGGTGATAGGCGCGCCTCGCCTCCCCGTGCCGGCCCTCCCCCACCAGCGTCTCCACGAGGTCCCGGTGCGCCCGCTCGTCGTACTGGTCCAGGTCGAGCAGGCGCAGCAGATGGCAGATGGCCTGCTCGGTGTCGCCGGCAGCGCGGCTCCACCGGGCCAGCGCGCGCACCGCCCGCTGGTACGCGGCGCGGGCCTCCTCGCGCAGCGGCCCACACCACTCCGCGTACGGGTCGTCCTCGAACGGGTCGCCGCCGTAGGAGCGCACCGCCGCGGTGAGGATCGCGTGGGCTTCGGCCGGCGAGCCCTGCTCGCGCAGGCGCACGGCGTGGGCCACGTCGGCGAGGAAGTCGTAGACGTCGACCCGGAGCTGCCCGCGGTCGAGCGCCACGCAACCCTGGTCGGCCACGATGATCTGGTCGGCCGGCGCGGGGGCACGGCGCGGATTCAGCACCGTGCGGACGATGGAGAGCAGGACCGAGAGGCGGTGGCCGGTGCGGTCCGGGTCGTCGTCGGGCCACAGCAGCTCGGCCAGCTCGGCCCTGGGTACCGGCCGACCGTGCCGGGCCACCAGGATGCGGAGCAGGTCGCGGGCCTTACGGGACTGCCACGCCGAGCTGGGGATGGGCTGCCCGTCGAGGTAGACCTCGAAGCGTCCCAGGGCACGGACAAGTACCGCCTGCGACGAGGCGGGCAGCGGGAGCGAGGCGCCGACGCGGGAGCGGCTCAGGCGTTCGGCGGCGAGTGTCGCGTGGAGACGGTCGACGGTGCCGGCGTCGGGCAGTTGGCCGAGGGCCAGCAGTACCCGATCGGCGTCGCAGGTCGCGTGGCCGGCGCGCCAGATCTCGTACGCCTCGGTCAGCGCCGCGCGGCGGCGAGCCGCGGCGGACGGGTCACTGGCCGCCTGGAGCTCGAGCGTCTCGGCGAGCAGGGCACGTTCCCGGCGGGTCCGCGCGGTCTGCGCCGCCGTTTCCGCGCAGGTGGCGGCACCGGCCAGGTCACCGCGCGCCACCGCCACCCAGCCCTTGGCCAGCAGCGCCTGGATCGTCACGGCCGGCGGGGCCTGCCGCACCGCCTGCTCGGCGTACCGCGCCGCGGCGGCCGGATCGTCGGGGGCGAGGACCCGGGCGATGCCGGCCAGCGCCGGGATCAGCGCCTGCCAGTCGCCTTCCGCCTGTGCGGTCCGCTGGGCCTCCTCGTAGCAGGCGAGGGCCTGCTGGCTGGCGCCGCGCACGCGGTGCACCTCCGCCAGGCCGACCAGGGCCAGCGCGACCCGCCGGGAACCCATGCGCCGGTACCAGGAGACGAGATGCTCGTACCGCTCGATGCTCTCCTCGTGCCGGCCGAGCCGGGCCAGCGCCTCGGCCTCGTTGTGCTGCGCGCCGACGAGCGCGCCCGCGAACCCGGCGGCCTCGGCCGAGCGGACGGCCCGCCGGGCGGTGTCCAGCGCGGCGGGATAGCGCGCCTGTGCCAGCAGGGTGTGTGTCTGGTTGAGCAGGATGCGGGCGACCTGGCCGGTGTCACCGGCCCGCTCGGCGCAGCGCAGCGCCTTGGCGAAGTGTTCGTCGCAGCCGGCCGGATCACCGGCCCGCAGGCTGCAGAGGGCACTGGCCACGTGAGCGGCCGCGAGCGCCCTGGCGTCCGCGGCGCCGGCCGCCAGCGCTCTGGCCCGCGCGGCGTGCGTCAGGCCGTTGTCCACCTCACCGAGGGCGATGTACGCGCTCGCGGTCCACGCCGAGCGGATCGCCTCATCGCCCGCCGTGTCGCCGGCTTCCGGCCGCTCGTCGGTGTCGCGCGTCAACACGGCCAGCGCCTTCCGCGGCTCGCCGCGCAGGTGATGCGCCTGGCCGAGCCGCCAGGCCAGGGCCGGATCCAGCGGTTCGCCGCGGGCGTCGGCCTCGTCGGCCAGCGCCTGATAGACGGCGACCGCACCGGCGAGGTCTCCGGAGTGGAACAGCGACTCGCCGAGCAGCAGCCGCAGCGCCGGGTCCTGCCCGCCGTGCGGCAACACCCGGATCAGCTCCGCCGCGGCGGACGCCTCGCCGGATGCCAGGATGTCGCGTCCACCCGCCACCAGTTCCCGCGCGCACGCCTCGTCGTCGCCCGCGAGGCTGAACGCCCGCGCGGCGGCCAGCGGCGGCCCGTGCCGCTGGTACCAGATCGCCGCGCCCCGGGCCGATTCGCGGGCGGGAGCGGCATGTCCGCCCGCCACGGCGCCCACCACCGGGACGATCGCGGCGCGTTCGGGCTGGAGCACACCGATCTGCGTCAGGAGGGTCAGCATCCCTTCCGCGCCGGGATGACCGAGTCGCTCACACAGCCCCGCGGTGAGGGGCGCGAAGCCACCGACGTCACCGACGAGCCGCACCACCTCCGGCGGGAGCGGGCTGAGCACCTCCTCGACGATGTACGCCCCCAGCGGCGTGCCCGGTCCCGCGATGACGTCCGTCAGGGCCCCGTCGGGCGGGACGGGACGGTCGAGCGACTCGCCGGCCAGGCGTACCAGGACCGGCCAACCCGCCGTGGCCCGGAACACCCCGGCGGACAGTGCCGGGTCGTCGACCCCATGTTCCTGGGCCAGGACGTGCCTGACCTGCTCCTCGGTCAGGGCCAGATCGCGCGGGCCCAGCGTGGTGAGGTCGCCGCGCGCCCGCCAGCGGGCCGTCGGTGCCGCCACCGGCCAGCGCGAGGTCAGCGCGACCCGCACCGTCTCCGGCAGCGCCGTCACGGCGGTCAGCAACGCACCCGCCAGGTCGGCCGGCAGCCGCGGCAGCTCCTCCAGGACCAGCCAGCCCGCCCCGTGCCGCCGCGCCAGCTCGCCGAGCCCGCCCTGGATCAGCGCGGAAACGTTGGCGGGCGCCGCGAGCCACGCGGCCGAGGTGCCGGACAGCCGGACACGTAGCGCGGTGGACTTGCCGTATCCGGCGGCCGCCACCACGAGCATGCAACGCACTCCCACATGCAGAAGAGTCGCTCACGCCTCCCACGCATGCATCGGCATGTATCCGATTCCCGACTCTTTCCGCCTCGGATGGCGCCCGCCCCGCTCAGTCCAGACAGAACTCGTTGCCCTCGACGTCCTGCATCAGCAGGCACGACTCGTTGTCCTCATCGGCTTGCAGGAGGTGCAGGCGCGACGCGCCGAGCGGGATCAGCCGGGCGCATTCGGCCTCCAGCACGGCCACCCGCTCGTCGCCCACGAGCCCGGTGCCGACCCGTACGTCGAGATGCACCCGGTTCTTCACCACCTTGCCCTCTTCGAGACGCGGGAGCAAACGCGGAGGCAGACGCGGCCCTTCGACCGCCAAAGGTGGCACGTTGTCACCGGCAGGTGCGGATGGTCGGGCGGTGCCCGGTGTGGTGTTTGCCGGGGGTACCCGAGCCGCCGTCTCGACAAACTCAGCGATGCGGCACCTCTGCCAGAGAGGGGAACGCGGCGCGCGGCTGCCTCCGTCGGCCACGCGGCACGGTCAGATCGGGCACCTGTTCGGCGAAGGTCCGCTTCGAACAGGCCGTGTTCAGGCAGTTGAACCGCCGTACCTGCAACAGGATCCACACCGGTGTGGCCCCCAGCGGGGTGTCCGCCAGCCGCCGCTGGTATCGCTCACGCACCGACCTCGAGGTTGCCTGGCAGGCGGGGCAGGCCGCTTCGTCGGTGTCGATCTTGGCATGGATATGGACCCCGTCGGGCCAGTCCTCGACCCGCTCGACGCGGACCTGACGGAGGTGACGCGGCAACACGCCGACCGGTTGCTGATCTTGCACCGCGACATGATCCCGACCAGCGCTCTCCAGGTAAAGCGTTGCTGCTCAACGCCTCCAAGCGAACAGCCACCGTTCAAACTCCATCATAGACAGAGACCTGCGCCCTCTCGAGCGCCCTCCATGCCGCGCCCACGTTTGTTGTGCCAGAACCGAATTACGTGAGCGCCGACAAACCAGGCGACTGCTCCGCAGTTCAGACGCACAGTACGGATTCACTCTGCTGTACAGGCGGAAGCGGCTCGGCAGGAGTGCCGAAGCTTCAAGATCTAAACCTGCCTCACATGATCTTGACACAGAGGGTCAGCGTCCCCAAGACTCGGCGGTCTTCCGCGGATCGTCCGCCAGAATGTGGTCCGCGAGCCGCCGCACCTGCTCCTCGATGGACAGGTCGGGGGTGAAGATCAACTCGTACCCGTAGTCGTCCGTACCCGTACCCGATTCCCGGACCTGGTGGAAATAGACATCTACCCCCTCGGGGCTGGCGAATTCCTCGGGGAGGTCGGGGTTCTCGCGTCGTGGCCAGACACCGTCGAGGATGCAGCCCCAGCGCTCGAACCAGCCGCTGTCCGCAAGGGTCTGCCCAAGGAGTCGGGCAACGGTGTCCACCGGCTCTTCCCAACTGCGGTCCGCAGCGGCCCGCGCGAGTTCAGCCTCGTACTGGGAGAGATCAAAGCGGACGTCCGCCGGGATTTTGGTGACGTTGCTGGTGTTTTTCCAGTCCTCCCAGATCACCTGATCGCCCTCGCGGCGCATGGTGACGTACAGGGCGCCGCAGCAGCCAGGGTGGCAGTCCGGCTCGGTGATCATGACCCTGCGGGGTTCCTCCGTGACCGCCAGCGGCCAGGTCTCCGCCGGCCCCGTCCAGTGTCGGCAACTTGGTGCGAACCCTTCCGGGTGGACCTCCTTCAGGACGTCTACGCCGTCGATCAGAGGCCTCACCTCGGCCCAGGAATCCGGCGCTGCTCCCCAGTCGCCGCCCGGCGGAATCTTGTGCTGCAAGGTCAAGGTACTGATCGTCAGCTGACCGGTCATACGCCCATGATCCACTGATACCGCGCAGCCGCACACTCATTTTCGCGATCGGCGTCCCTCAAGGCGGGCGAGGCGGCGGGTCATGATGATGATCATGGCCCATTGGACCATCGCGGCGTGGTGCTCGGGTCGGCGTTCGTAGTCGCGGACGGTGCGTCGGCAGCGGTTGATCCATGAGAACGTGCGCTCGACGACCCATCTGCGGTGCAGCACGACGAAGGTGCTCTGTCCGGCGAGTTTGGCGACGATCTGCACGGTGAGGTGCAGGTGCGCGGCGGCCCAGGTCACGAGCTTGCCGGCGTAGCCTGTGTCGGCCCAGGTGAGGCGAATACCCGGAAAGCAGGCGCGTATGTCAGCGCTCAAGTAATCGCGTGAGCGACGACACCTTCCTTATGTCACGCCGCCGCGCCGGACCCGGAGGCGCCGACATCGATTTCAGCTCCGGGCACCCGACGCCGGGAGCCCTTATTTACCAGGGTCTTACTGTAACGGCACCCAACTTCGTCAGTCCGACACCGGCCACACCGACGGGGTTGGGCAGGTGTCTATCGCGCCGGACGGCTCCTGGCTGGCCACCACCGCCACCGGCCCTTTGGTGGTGGTGATCCGGTGGTGCGGATCTGGGACCCGGCCAACGGCACCCAACTTCGTCAGTTCGACACCGACCACACCGCCGGGGTCGATCGGGTGCATATCGCCTCGGACGGCAGCTTCCTCGTAGCGATCGGATCCACCGCGGTGTCATTCTGGCCCGCTTGGGAGGGCAGACGAGCGGCAATCCGCCACGGTGGCGGTCATCAAAGCTCGGCTCCATCGAGCCGCGGCCGCCTGGTACTTATGGGTGGACCTCGCGGCCTATCTGCCTACCGGCTGATTTCCGACAAATAGTCGCATCGCGGCAACAAGTTAATCCAGAGCCAACACTGTCTGGAAAGACACTATCGGCCAGCTGACATGGTCAAGTGCGCAGCTCGCCAACGTGATCACTTGCATGAGTATGTGGCCTGAGCGCCAGGCCGGTATCCGGCAGCGTGATCAAGTGACGCTACGTTGATCGCCTGGCCCGTCCAGGCCAGGAGCGATGGCTGTCCGCCTGGCTGGCGAATCGCCGGGTCCGGATCAGCTAGGCCGCCGCGCGACCGGCCCACATACCGCTGTGGCGGCAACCCCGACAACGGTTCTTGGTTCGTCACGTTTCCCCTCGGGAACGCGCTGGAAGTACAGGCGCGGCCCGACGCCGGTGGGATCGACGCACGCGGCCGACGCACCCGGCTCCTGCGCCGGCACCAGGTCGTACCCCAGCACCTCGCACCAGAAACGAGCGACACGCTCGGGTTCCGCGCAGTCGAAGGTGACCTGGAACTGCTTGATCGACGCCATCGGACCACCATAAAGGGGGCGTACTTCGCCAGCTCCGCGGACCCGCCCCCGTACGCTACCGATGATCACCAACGAAGGAACCCACTGTGCTGACGATCCGCCCCGCCCGGCCAGAAGAACTGCCTGCCCTGACGGCGTACCCGAACGACGACGAACGCAACAGCGCGACCGCGGCCTACCTATCCGGGCTGCTCGACAGCGGCTGCACCCGGCCGGCCTGGTGCCTGGTGGCCGACCAGGACAACGAGCTCGTCGGCAACGTCGTGTTGTGGACGATCCCCGGCCGCTCGGTGCCCGAAGACATCGTGCTGCTGGAGCCGGGCGACGACCAGACCGCCGCCGCCCTGCTGACACACGCCGCGGAGCTGGCCCGCTCGCTCGGTGCGCGAACGCAGGGCCACGTACTGGACACGCCGAGCCAGGCCCCACAGTTCCAGCGCGACCCGCGGCGACGCGAGCAGCTGCTCGCCGCGCACGGTTTCTCCGTCACCCGCGACGGATGCCGGTTTCTCTGGCAGACCGGCGATCCGCTTCCCGCCCAGGACGACCGGCTGCACTGGCGGTCACTCGCCGACCTGGGCGAAGAGCCGTTCGTCGACTTGCTCGCCGACACCTTTACCGACACCAAGGATTCGATCTTCCGCGCCGAGATCGCCGAACACGGCCTGCGCGGCGCGGCCGAGCGCAACCTCGCCGACATGCTGGAGCTGGACCACGAACCGGACTGGTTCGAGATCGGCTACGACCAGCAGAACCGGCCTGTCGCGATCAGCCTGCCCGCCCGTACGCAGAGCTCCGCGGTGATCGGCCTGGTCGCCATCGCCACGACCGGACGCGGTCACGGCTACGCCACCGCCGTCGTCGCCCGCGGGACCAGCATCCTTGTAGCCACCGGAGCGACGGAGATCCGCGGCGACTGCGACACCGGCAACATCGGCATGGTCAAGGCCTTCCAGCGCGCCGGCTACCACAACTTCGCCAACCGCAAGATGTTCAGTCGTCCACTGTAAAGCTCGTGGTCATAGAGGCTCGTGGTCAGGCGCAGGTCGGGGCGATACCTCCCGGTGGCACGCCGCCCGCGACCAGCATGCCGAACGTCGTCGAGCCGCCCGGCGACAGCGCCCGGTTGTACGAAGCGCCGCTGACCGTGACGTCGGCGCCGCTGCCCTCGACGATCGCGTTCCAGGCCGACACGATCCGCTGGTCGGCGGCCCACCGCCAGGAGACCCGCCAACCGTCGAGCGCCGCGCCGCTCACGTTGCGCACCGTGACGGTGGCGACGAAGCCGCCGCTCCAGCCGTGGTCGATCACGGCCGTCGCGGCGCAGACCTGCCGCGGCGTTGTTCGTGCGGTTCCCAGCACGAACGAAAGCTGGCGGCCGTCGGCGCCGAACCGGAACCAGTACGCGGTGTCGGGAGTCAGCCCGCCGATGGTCACCGTGCCGAAGCGCTCCGGCCCCGACACCGCCTCGGCCACCGGATTCTGCCACTGCTGGGCGTCCGCTTGGCTGGCGAAGAGGGTGACGGTGACCGGCGGGTTGTAGCCGCAGGGCGGGGCGAGGGCGATCGCGTAGCTGACCGTCACGCTCGTCGCGGTGGCCGCCGACACCCCGCCGGTGATTGGCAGCACCGGTGGACAGGTCGGCGGCAGGGTGGGCGTCGGGCTGGCCGTGGTCGACGGCATGGCGGAGGACGCCCCGGCGCTGCCCAGCCCACCGACGGCCAGCCCGGCCAGAGCCACGGCCGCACCGGCCAACACCACACCGAACCTGTACGGCATCCGGGTCTCCTCTACGCCGCCCCCAACATTATTTCGAAGTCTACCAATGTATCGATGTTCTTTACTCGGGGCGGCGACGCGATTTCAAGGCGGCGATCGCCGCGGCGAAAAGGGTGGCGGCCCGGCCCCGCTCGCGCTCCTCAGTGGAGAGTGCGGCCGGGACGCCGAGATACTCGGCCACCGCCGAAAGCAGATCCTTGTATATCTGTCCGCCGGCCGGACTGCCGATCGCGGTCATCGTCCACGCCGTGCCGTTGCGGGACAGCTTGGCCATGATCTGCGCGGTGTGCGGCCCGGAGGCGCTGAGGTTGAAGGAGCCGAGCTCCTCGTCGCCGTAGGTCTCGTCGACCAGCCGGCAGGAGGCGGCGGTGACCTTGGAGAACCGCTGTCCGGTGAACGAGTTCACGGTGAACACGAGCGTGGTCACCGCCTCGGGCAGCCGCGAGAGGTCGACCCGGATCGACTCCAGATCGCCTTCGCCCTGGCCGGTGACGTTGTCGCCGGAATGCCGCACCGACCCGTCCTTGCTGGCGAGTTGGCCGTACCACACCTGATCGAGGAGCCTGCCTTCGGCGGAGTACAGCAGCGCGGACGCGTCCAGATCGACCCGGCTCCTGGTCGAGGTCCAGCCGAGCCCCATCCGCACCTGCGCCGGCTTGCCACGCACACCCGTCAGCGCCATTGTCTGGCCGGGGGTAAGCGCAATCGCCATCGGAGTTTCCTCCTTGATCGAGCCGGATCGAAATCATCATTGTGGCAACCCCGATCCACCCGTACCGGCCAGCGAGGCGGCGTTACGAGTCGGTCCCCCGGCGGGCGCGCAGTGCGCGGACCTTGTGGCGGTTGCCGCAACGCTCCATCGCGCACCAGCGCCGGGCGCCGGGGCGGGACGTGTCGACGAACACCAGCGGGCAGTTGTCGCTGTCGCACTCGCGGATCCGTCCGGACAGCGGCCCGGACAGCAGCTCGATCATTTCTCGCGCCAGCGTCGACAGCACCTGCGTCACCCGTACCGGAGCCGCCCATCGCGCGGTCGCGCCGTCGGCGCCCAGCTCGGGAACCAGCGACGCCACCGCCGCGGCGCTGTTGATGGTCGCTATCGCAGCTAACACGCCGTCGCGGTCCGGGCCGGTAGCGGGTCGGCGGTCAGGATCTGGCGGTGGACCCGCTGCAGCTCGGTACCGGGATCGGCGCCGAGGTCGTCGGCCAGCCGGTGCCGGACGGTGATGTAGTGGCTCAGCGCCTCGGCACGGCGGCCGGCGGCGTACAGGACCCGCATGTACGCCGCCGCCAGCGACTCCGCCAGCGGATGCTCAGCTGTCAGCTCACGAAGCCGGGGCAACACCCTCACCGGATCGCCGGCGAGCAGGCCGGCCTGCGCCCAGGCTGTCACGGTTTCCAGGTACCGCTGCACCCACGACTGCCTGATCTGCCCCGCCCACCTGCTTTCCAGGTCGGGCAACGGCAGTCCGCGCCACAGCCCGAGCGCCCGCCCCAACAGGTCGACCCGCTCCCGTGGCGGGCAGTCCGGGTGGCGCGCCCGCGCGGCCAGCCGCCGGAACTGGTGGACGTCCACCTGGCCAGGATCGAGATCGAGCAGGTACCCGCCGGACCGGCGGACCACGTCCACCGGGGGCTCCCCGCGCCGGATCCGGCTGATGTACACCTGCAGCGCGCGCCGGGGATAGGCGGGCGGTTCGTCCCAGACCCGGTCGATCAGGCTCTCGACGCTGACCGGCGAGCCGGCCGCGATCGCCAGCACCGCCAGGATCGACCGGTGCCGCAGCGGGCCCGCGCCGTACACCTGGCGGCCGACGACTATCTCCACCGGGCCGAGCAGCCGAAGTTCCATGACCCATCCCCCGTTCATTCCCCGGTACGACCGCTGTGAGGAGCGGTGGTGGCCGCCCACCCGAAGACCGGCGCGCCGGCGTGCTGGTACGTCTGCACCGTCACCCCGGACCCGGACGTGCGGCTGTCCATGAGCCGGTACCTGGCCGGAGGCACCCCGCGGGCGAACAGGCGCCGCCCGTGCCCGAGAACCACCGGCACGATCAGCAGGTGATAGCCGTCGACCAGTCCCTCGGCCATCAGCGACCGGGCGAGCGTGCCGCTTCCGTGTACCTGCAGCTCGCGGCCCGGCCGGGTCTTGAGGTCGGCGACGGCCGCGCCCACCGTGCCGACGAGCCGGCGCGCTCCCGGCCACGCCAGCTCGTCGTCCCTGGTCGTGGCGACGTACTTGGGCAGCCGGTTGAACGCGCCCGCGACCCGGTCCGCCGGATCGGTGATGTACGGCCAGTGGGCCGCCATGCCGTCGTACGTGCGCCTGCCGAGCAGGAACGCGTCGGCCCGGTCGACGAGCTCGGCGACGAGCCCACCAACCGCCCCGTCGACGTACCCGGGCAGCCAACCGCCCAGGTCGAAACCGCCGCGCGGATCCTCGTCCGGTTCGTACGGGGACTGCACGACCCCGTCGAGCGTCACGAATGTGGTGACCGTCAGCCGCATGATGCCTCCTTCCCCCGCTCATCACAGCCTCCAGCCGGCGGCGCGCGCCCACATCGGTGCCGGCCACCCATCCACCACCTACCCGGCCACCCAGCAGGCCGTTTGTCGTTGCGGGTGGCAGCACAGATCATGGGTGTCGATGACGACCGAACCGGTGACCGAGCGGGAGGCGCAGGTCCTCGCGCTGCTGACCGATCGGCTGTCGAACGCGCAGATCGCCAACCGCCTGCACATCTCCGTGCGCACCGTCGAGCACCACGTGTCGGCGCTGCTGCGCAAGCTCGGCGCCGACGACCGGCGGGCGCTGGCCGAGCTCGCCGGCCGCCGCCGCACCGGTGGCGGCCGGCTCGTCGGGCTGCCGAGCCCGCACACAAGCTTCGTCGGCCGGGCCGCGGAGCGGGACCTGGTCCGGGCGGCGCTGGAGCGCGGCCGGCTGGTCACGCTGCTCGGTCCGGGCGGGGTGGGAAAGACCCGGCTGGCGGTCGCGGTGGCCGAGCAGGTCGCGCCGAGCTCAGGCAACGAGGGCGCTTTCGTGGACCTGGTACCGGTACGCGGCGCCTTCGTCGGCCCGGCGGTGGCGGCGGCCCTGGGCCTGGCGCAGCGACCGCAGCAGCCGCTGCTGGACACGATCGCCGAGCATCTCGCCGACCGCCCGGCCCTGCTGGTACTCGACAGCTGCGAGCACGTCCTGGACGGCGCGGCCGAACTGGTGGCCGGGGTGCTCGCCGCCTGCCCGGCGGTGCGGGTGCTGACCACCAGCCGGGAGCGGTTACGCCTGCCGGGTGAGCAGAGCGTGCCGGTCGAGCCGTTGCCGGTCGAGGGCGAGGCGGTGGCGCTCTTCCGGGATCGCGCGGCGGCGGCGGATCCCCGGTTCGGCGCCGAGCCGGCCACCCTGGCCCGGATCTGCGCCCGGCTGGACGGCATGCCGCTCGCGATCGAGCTGGCCGCCGCCCGGGTGGCCGCGCTCGGCGTACACGGCCTGCTGACCGCCCTGGACGACGCCGTACGGGTGCTGGCCGGCGACCGCAACCCCGACCCGCGACACCGCTCGTTGCGGGCGGTCATCGACTGGAGCCACGACCTGCTTGACGAGGCCGAGCAGGCGCTGTTCCGGCGGCTGGCGGTCTTCGCCGGCCCGTTCGACCTGCCCGCCGCGACGGCGGTGGCCGGTGCCATCGACACCGCGGCCGTCGCCGACCTGCTCGGCCGGCTGGTGGACAAGAGCCTGGTGGTGCGCCTGCCCGGGAGCGGGCGGTGGCGGCTGCTGGACACGATCCGTGCCTACGGCCGCCAGCGGCTGGCCGCGGCCGACGAGCAGCCGGCCATCCGGCGGCGGCACCTGGGCTGGGCGCAGACGGTCGCCGCGGCGCTGGAGGACCGGCTCGACGGCGACTGGCGGGACGAGTTCGACGCCGCCGTCGACGACCTGCGCGCGGCGCTGCAGGATGTGCCGCCCGGCCCGGAAGAGGTCGCGCACCGGCTGGCCCGCGCCCTCGGCCACCTCACGTACGCCCGCCGGGTCAGGCTGGAGGCGGTCGACCACTACCGGCAGGCCGCCCGGCACGCGCCCACCCCCGCCGGGGCCGCCGCCGACCTGGCGACCGCCGCTGACTGCGCCGCCGCCACCTACCGCGCCGACCTGGCGTTCGAGCTGCTGATCGAGGCCGCCGAGAAGGCAGGGCAGGCCGGTGACGGCGATACCCGCGCCGCGCTGCTGTCCCGAGCGATCGAGACCAACAGCCGGTATCCCGCGACCTTCGCCATCCCGGTACCCCGCGAACGGCTCCGCGAGCTGCACCGCGAGGCGACGGCGACGGCCAGCCCCGACAACCCCCGCACGGCGGCCGCCCTGGCCATCAACGCGGCGTGGCTGGCCGAACCGCCAGGCCAGGACCCGGCGCCGGCCGAGCACGCGCTGGCGGCCGCGCGGGCCACCGGCGATCCGGTACTCATCTGGGCCGCCGTCGACACCGTGGTCACCGTCTACGAGCGGCATGCCCACCTGCGACGGGCGCACGAGCTGGTGCTGACGGGGCTGCCGCTGCTGGCACGGCTGGACCGCAACGACCCCCGGGCCGGCGCGACGGTCCGTTCCATCCAGTACCTGCGCGCCGTCCTCGCCCTCGCGGTCGGCGACCTGACGGCGGCCATCGGGGCGGCCCGCGCCGCCGCCACCGACCCGATCACCGCGGACCCCATGGGCCTGGGCAGCCTGCTCGTGCCGCCGCTGGTGCTCAGCGGCCGGTTCGACGAGGCCCTGCGGCACGCCGACGCCCTGTGGCACGCCTGGGAGACCAGCGGACGCGCCGTCGCCGGCCGGCTGTGGTTCCCGGCCGCCAGCGCCGCGCTCGCGCACGGCCTGAGCGGCAACCCGGACGGGTTCCGGCTCTGGCGCGACCGGATGAGCGACCTCGCCGGCCCGCACAACGTCCACCGGATACCCACCGCCTCGTCGGCCCGGTTCGCCGACGCCCGGATGGCGGTGCACACCGGCGACCTCACCGACGCCGCCACCATCGTCCGGGACGCGTTCTCGGACCCGGCGCCCTCGAACCGGTACCGGGTCTTCGCCCAAGCCGCCGCCGCCGAACTCGCCGTCGTCGCCGGGCTCCCCGACGCGCCCGGGTACCTCGACACCGCCGCCAAGCTCGCCGCCGAGAACGGCTGGGCCGCCGCCTGCCTCGCCCGCGCCCGCGGCCGCTACCACCGCGATCCCGAGGCGCTGCGCGAATCGGTCGACGCGTGGGAACGCATCGGCGCCCACTTCGAGCACGCCTACACCACCGCGCTCCTCCGCGGCACCACCGACGGTCCTTAGAGGACCATTCCAAGAGACGCCGAGCTACCGCGACGCCCGTCGCGGTCCAGATCCGTTGCTCCCGCGGCCTCACCGCCCGCGTCCACACAACCCGCCCGCATGACAGCGAAATCCCGGATGTTGCTGCCTCCGAGCGCGTCTGAGCCGACAAAATCGGGGATTTTGTCGGGATCTTGAGCGTGACTGGACGCGGAGGGCGAGGCCGCGGGAGCGACGGTCCGCGCCACGACGAGCATCGCGGTAGCTCAGATCGGTTGACCTGGCACGGTGCGGTAGGTTGCTGATCATGGTCACGACGCGACTGGATCTCGACCGGATCCGCGCCGCTCGCGAGGTCATCGACCCGATCTTCCTGGACACGCCGCTGTACCAGCCCGACGCGTTGGGGCGCGAGCTCGGCTGTGCGGTCAGCGTCAAGCTGGAAACGGCGAACCCGGTGCGCAGCTTCAAGGGCCGCGGCACCGAGCTCGTCGCCAGCGAGCTGGCCGCGCAGGGCCGCACCGCCGCGGTGTGCGCCAGCGCCGGCAACCTCGGCCAGGCACTCGCGTGGTCCGGTCGCCGCCGCGGCATCGACGTGACGGTGGTGGCATCACGCGGGGCACCCGCCGCCAAGCTGGAGCGGATCCGCGCGCTGGGCGCGGAGCTGGAGCTGGTCGACGGCGACTTCGAGATGGCCCGCGCACGAGCCGTGGACATCGCGGACGAGCGCGGCGTCCGGCGCGTCGAGGACAGCCTCGACATCGAGACCTGCGAGGGCGCCGCGACCATCGGCCTGGAGCTGGCGAGCGACGCGTCCTCTGTGGACACCGTACTGATCGCCCTGGGCGGCGGCGCGATGGCCACCGGCGTCGGCTACGTCCTCAAGACGCTGTCGCCGGGCGTCGAGGTTATCTGTGTACAGCCGCACGGCGCCCCCGCGATGACCCGCTCCTGGCACGAGCGCCGGGTCGTCACCACGGACTCGTACGACACCATCGCCGACGGCGTCGCCGGCCGGTACCCGATCCCGGAGGTCCTGGACGACCTGCTGCAGGTGGCCGACGACGCCGTCCTGGTCCACGAGGCTTCGATCGTCACCGGCATGCGGCTGCTCCTGGAGCGCGCGGGCCTGGTCGTCGAACCGTCCGCGGCTCTCGGCGTCGCGGCCATCCTGGAAGACCGTGACCGCTTCGCCGGCCGCCACGTGGCCACCATCGTCTGCGGCAGCAACGTCGACCTGGACGCCTACCACCGCTGGGTCGGCGCCTGACAACCGCGGGGGCGCGCGAGTGTCGGTGGACGTTGCTACTGTCTCGGCTGTTCTGGAAGGTGTGACTACCGCCGAGGGAGTTCCGTGACCATCAACCGACCTCTGACGACATTCGCGGGCCTGCCGGTCGTGGAGCTGGAGGAGGGGCAGAGCACGGCTGACCCGTCCGCGGTGGCCTGGCGCATCGACATGGACGACTTCGAGGCCGCACCGGAGGAGTTCGCCGCGGCGTTCGCGCAGGTGCTGGAGCTTTGCGGGCCGGCCGGGCCCACCGCGCTGATCGCCGGTGAGTGGGGGTCGGCCTACGAGGACCCGTTCCCGGTCGACCTGCTGGTCGACAACGCGGCGCGACTCGGCGCGCTGCGGGCGCTGTTCATCGGAGACATGACCTCCGAGCAGTGCGAGATCTCCTGGATCCACCAGGACGACATCACCCCGCTGTTGAAGGCGCTTCCGGCCCTGGAGCGCCTGTGGGTGCGCGGGGCGGAGGGCCTGGAGCTGACGCCGGTGCGGCACGAGGGCCTGCGCGAGCTGGTGCTGCAGTCCGGCGGCCTGCCCGCCGAGGTGATCCGGGCCATCGGCGCCTGCGACCTGCCCAACCTGACGCACCTGGAGCTGTGGCTGGGCGTCGAGCAGTACGGTGGCGACGCGCGCGCCGACGACCTCGCGCCAATCCTGGCCGGGCGCTCGCTGCCCGCGCTCACCCACCTCGGCCTGTGCAACGCCGAGATCGCCGACGAGGTCGCCGCGGCCGTCGCCGCCGCGCCGGTGGTCGCCCGGCTCACCGAGCTGGACCTGTCCAAGGGCGTGCTCGGCGACACCGGCGCCGAGGCGCTGCTGGCCGGCCAGCCGCTCACCCACCTCAAGTCGCTCGACCTGAGCCACCACTTCATGTCGCCCGAGCTGGCGCAGCGGCTGGTCGAGGAGCTGCCGGGCGTCGCGGTCGATGTCTCCGACGAGCAGGAGGAGGAGGAGTGGGGCCGCTACACCGCGGTGTCGGAGTAGTGCGCCTGGCCGTCGTCGGCAACCCGGAAAACCGGCGGATCGCGCTGTTCGACGCGGCCGCGCGGCGGGCCGGGCTGCCGGCACCGGAGGTCTATCCGTGGCGCGACGTGCTGCTGTCCGGGCGGGTTCCCGGGCCGGGCACGCTGGTGCGGATCGATTCGCCGGGCGAAGACGCCGAGGTCGACCGCCTGCTGCGCGAGCTGGGCACCGGCCGTCCCGCCACGGTGGCCGAGCACGCGGAGATTCTCGGCACGGCGGCCGCGTTCGCGGGGCTGCGGGAGGCGCTCGGGCGGGTCGCGGCCGGCGGCGGCGAGTTGGTGAACCAGCCCGCCGACATCCTGACCATGACGGCGAAGCCGCGCTGCCACGCCGTGCTGGCGGCGGCCGGCATCCCGGTGCCGCCGGCCCTCGGCCCGGTACACGGTTACGAGTCGCTGCGCGCGGCGATGGACCTGGCGGGGTGGCACCGGGTCTTCGTCAAGCCCGCCTACGGCTCGTCGGCGTCGGGGGTGCTGGCGCTCGCGGTGGCGGGGCGGCGGATCACGGCGGTCACCTCGGTCGAGCTGAGCGAGGGGCGGATCTTCAACAACCTTCGGGTACGCCGCTACGACGACGAGGCCCCGATCAGGTCCATTGTGGACCGGCTGGCTCCGGACGGGTTGCACGTCGAACGCTGGTACCCGAAGGCCGCCCTCGCCGACCGCGTCCTCGACCTCCGGGTGGTCGTGATCGCCGGCGAGCCGCGGCACGTGGTGGTCCGCACCAGCCGGTCGCCGATGACCAACCTGCACCTGGGCAACGCCCGCGGCGACACCGCCGCGGTTCGGGCCGCGGCCGGCGATCAGCGGTGGGCGGCGGCGATGCGCACGTGCGCGCGGGTGGCCGAGTGCTTCCCCCGCACCCTGCACGTCGGTGTCGACCTGATGTTTCGGGTGGGGTGGCGCGACCACGCGGTGGCGGAGGTCAACGCGTTCGGTGACCTGCTGCCGGGCGTGCTCGCCGATGGGCTCGACACCTACGGGGCGCAGGTGGCGGCGATCGCCAGCGGTTGGGCGGGTGTGGCGTGCGAGCTCTGATCGGCAGCCACGACCTGCTTTTCGTCACTCTCGACACGCTGCGCTACGACGTGGCGGTGCGGTGCCTGGCGAGCGGCCGCACCCCGTGGCTGGCGAAGGTCCTGCCCGGTGGCGCCTGGGAGCGGCGGCACACCCCGGCCAGCTTCACCTACGCGGCGCATCACGCGTTCTTCGCCGGCTTCCTGCCGACCCCGGTGACGCCCGGCCCGCACGAGCGGATGTTCGCCGCCCGGTTCGGCGGCAGCGAGACCAGCGGCCCGGGCACGTACGTGTTCGACGCCGCCGACCTGCCGACCGGGCTGGCCGCCGCCGGATACCACACGGTCTGCCTGGGCGGTGTCGGCTTCTTCAACCCGGGCGCTCCCCTGGGCCGCGTGCTGCCCGGCCTGTTCGCCGAGGCGCACTGGGAGAAGTCGTTCGGCGTGACCGCCCCGGACTGCCTCGGCGCCCAGATCGACCGCCTCGAAACGATCATCGGCGGGCTGCCGGCGGGGCGGCCGCTGTTCACGTTCGTCAACGTCGCCGCCCTGCACCAGCCCAACAGGCACTACGTCCCGGGTGCGGCCGAAGACGGTCTGGACACGCACGCCGCCGCCCTGGAGTACGTGGATAGCAAGCTCGGGCGCCTGTTCGCTCTGGTCGCCGGGCGGGGGCGGCCCTGCCAGGTGATCATCTGCTCGGATCACGGCACCCTGTACGGGGAAGACGGTCACGTCGGCCACCGGGTCGCCCACGAGGCGGTGTGGACCGTCCCGTACGCCGACTTCATCCTGGAGCCGTCATGAACGTCGACGACTCGCCGTACCAGGGCTACCTGTACGCGTACCCGCACAAGACCGCGTACCGGAAGCTGGACCCCCGGCCGCCGCTCGACGAGGTGTGGGCGGCCGAGCCGCAGGACGCTCTCTTCGGATACGTGCACCTGCCGTTCTGCGAGATGCGGTGCGGCTTCTGCAACCTGTTCACCCGCGCCAACCCGCCCGCCGAGCAGGTCACCGCGTACCTCGCCCAGCTGCGCCGGCAGGCCACCGCCGTCCGGGGCAGCCTCTGCCCAAACGCCTCGTTCGCCCGGCTGGCGATCGGCGGCGGCACACCGACGTACCTGACGGCGCCCGAGCTGGAAGGCCTGTTCGCGATCGTCGGTGACGCGTTCGGCACCACCGCGGTCCCGCTGTCGGTGGAGACATCGCCGGCGACCGCCACCCCCGACCGTCTCGCCGTGCTCGCCGCACACGGCACCACCCGGGTCAGCATCGGGGTGCAGAGCTTCCTGGACACGGAGGCGCGCGCCGCCGGCCGGCCACAACGCCGGTCCGAAGTGGACGCCGCGCTGGAGTCCATCAGAGACGCGCGGATCCCGGTGCTCAACGTCGACCTCATCTACGGCATCGACGGGCAGACCGCGCAGACCTGGCAGCAGTCGCTCGACGAGGCGCTGCGCTGGCGGCCCGAGGAGCTGTACCTGTACCCGCTCTACGTGCGGCCGCTGACCGGGCTCGGCCGGCGCGCCCACGCCCGCGCCGACTGGGACCGGCACCGGCAGGAGCTGTACCGGCAGGCGGTCGACGTGCTCACCGGGGCCGGATACGTGCGCCACTCGATGCGGCAGTTCCGCCGCGCCGACGCTCCCGTGCCGGACGGGCCCGAGTACTGCTGCCAGGACGACGGCATGGTCGGCCTGGGCTGCGGCGCCCGGTCGTACACCACCGACCTGCACTACTCGTTAGACTACGCGGTCGCCGTCTCGCAGGTCCGCGCGGTGCTCGACGACTACCTGAGCCGCGCCGCCGGCGACTTCCGGTACGCGGAGATCGGCTTCCGCCTCGACGCGGTGGAGCAGCGGCGCCGATGGCTGCTCAAGTCGCTGCTGCGTGCCGAAGGCGTCGACGCGCACGCCTACCGGACCCGGTTCGGCACCGGCCACGACACCGACTTCCCGCAGCTGGCCGAGCTGGTGGAGCGCGGCTGGCTCGACGAGACCCGCACCACGCTCACACCCGAGGGGCTCGCCTGGTCCGACGCCATCGGCCCGTGGTTGGTATCGGGCCAGGTCCGTGCGGCGATGGGAGCCTACGTCCCGCGATGAACGACCTCTACGTGCTGTACCGCGGCCCCCTCGCGAGCTGCAACTACGACTGTCCATACTGTCCGTTCGCCAAACGGGTCGATCCGCCGCACCTGCTGCGCGCCGACCGGGCCGACCTGCGACGGTTCACCGGCTGGGTGGAGGCGACCACCGACCGGCGGCTGTCGGTGCTGTTCACCCCGTGGGGCGAGGGCCTGACCCGCTCCTGGTACCGCGACGCGATCGTGCGCCTGTCGCACCTGCCGCACGTGGCCCGGGTCGCGATCCAGACCAACCTCGCGGCGCGCACCGGCTGGCTCGCCGCGGCCGACCCGCGGGTCGCGGCACTGTGGACCACCTACCATCCCGGCCAGGTGACACGAGACCGGTTCCTGGCCCGCTGCCGAGAGCTCGACGAGCTCGGGATCCGGTACTCGGTCGGTGTCGTCGGCCTGCCCGAGCACTACGACGAGGCCGTCGCCCTGCGCGAGGCGCTGCCGCCCGCGGTCTACCTGTGGGTCAACGCCGCCGAGGGGCACGTCTACACCGGCAAGGAGGAGCGCCGGTGGACCGCCCTGGATCCGCGGTTCGGTGACAGCGTGCGCCCCCACCCGTCGCTCGGCCTGCCGTGCCGCGCCGGCGACGACGCCATCTCCGTACTGGGCGACGGCACGGTGCGCCGCTGCCACTTCATCCCGGCGCCGATCGGCAACCTCTACGACGGCACGTGGCGCGCGGCCCTGCGGCCGCGCGCCTGCACCAACTCACTGTGCGACTGCCACATCGGCTACGTGCACCTCGAGCCACTGCGACTACGCGACGTGTACGCCGACGGCCTGCTCGAACGCATCCCGGCCGCCTGGCCCTGACCGTTCGAAGCGGAGTCGAAGCGCTTTCGAAGCGGGCTCTCCTAACCTTCCACGCCATGGTCAAGCAACCCCTCAGACTCCTGCGCCACGTCGTCGCGGTCGGCGTCGTCACGCTGGGCGCCGTGCTGGTCGCCCCGTCGGCGGCACACGCGACCCCGTTCCCTGAGTCCCATCTGGCGGACAGCGCCGGGCACGCCTACTGCTACATGGACAGTTTCGACGACTACCCGGTACACCGCTCCCGGGTCTCGTGGGGCATGGACCGGCTGGACGACCAGACCGACATGCACGACATCCTGGAGAGCTGCGCACGTGGCACCGACATCTGGTTCTCGCGCGCCAACCTTCCGGCCGGTACCCGAGGTTGGACCATCTGCCAGACCTGGGTCGGCAGCAACACGTGCGACTCGGCGAACATCGGGATCGACTTCGACGAGATCAACGAGGGTTCGTGGGACATCGAGGACCAGCAGAAGACGGTGCTCCACGAGATCGGCCACTCGATCGGCCTCGGTCACCACTCTCCGTCCGCCCACGACTGCGCCATGTATGAGGGGGAGATCCCGGGCAACGACCCGAGGTGGCGCTCCTTCCATTCCCACGACGTCGCCCACATCAACGCGCAGTACTGAGCCGGAGGAGCGAGATGAACAAGACCATGCTCGTGGCAGCCGCCGCACTCGCGGCGCTGGCCACCGGCTGCGCCAGCGCGAACGCCAACGGGAAGTCGGGCGGAGGCTCGGCGCGTGAACTGACCGAAGCGGCCGGTCACGGCATCCACCTCGACTACACACCGCTCGTCTCGCCGCAGGACGCCGTGGGCAAGGCCGACCTGATCGTCGAGGGCACGCTGGTCGAGGTGACCGACGGGATTCAGTTCAGGTATGCCGACGCGTCTGTGACCGAACGGGAAGCGGACGACTATGTGACCTTCGTCGTCGCCGTGGACAGGGTGATCGACGGCGACGCCGGCAAGGTAACCGACAGCAAGGTGTACGTAGCGGTGCCGAAGGGCAGCGGGACCACCTCCCAGCGGCTCTCCGAGCTGAACCCCCAGGCCAAGATCGTCGCGGTGCTGGACGACATCACCACCTGGCGTCCGGTCCCGGAGGCGACGGTCGTGCGGCCGGCCGCCATCCCGGCCACAGGTCCGCTGTACCACGCCTACCGCGACGGGCTCTGGCTGCAGGGCTCGGCGGACAGCCAGATGTACGCCATCGGAGCCGAGGCCGGGGAGCTCGCGCCGGCCTGGGGTGGCGTGACCGAGGTCGATGGCCTCGCCACTGCCCTGGAGAAGGCGGCCACCACCGGCTAGCGGCCGGTAGCGCAAGACGGATTCGTCCCCCTGGACTGCGCGCGCCTCCTGGCATAGTGTCCGGAGCCCGGGGGGATAATCCGTTGCGCTATCAGATCCTGGGACCGGTCGCGGTCCACCGCGCCGGCGTCGAGCTGCCGCTGGGCGGCCCGAAGCCACGCGCCGTGCTGGCCGCGCTGCTGCTGGACGCCAACCGGGTCGTCTCGGAGGAGCGCCTCATCGCGCTGGTGTGGGGCGACGAGCCGCCGCCGTCCGTGCGGGGCCAGCTCCAGGTGCACATCTCCGGGTTGCGCAAGCTCCTCGGCGCGGCGGTCATCGAGCGCCGCCCACCCGGGTACCTCATCGGCGTACACCCAGGGGAGCTGGACCTCGACGAGGTGGACGCCGCGGTCACGAAGGCCCGGGCCGATGCGTCCGCGGATCGTCCTGGCGCGGCGGCGGCGCACCTGCGCGCGGCGCTGGCGCTGTGGCCCGGTCCGGCGCTGGGCGGGGCGACCGAGCCGCTGCTCGCGCACGCCGGCCCCGGGCTGCGCGAGCGGCGGGTGAGCCTGCTGGAGGAGCTGTACGATGCGGAGCTTGCCGCTGGGCGGCACCACGACGTGGTCGGGGAGCTGCGCGGCGCGGCGCGGGAAAACCCCTTCCGGGAACGGCTGCACGCCCAGCTCATGCTGGCGCTGTTCCGGTCCGGGCAGACGGCCGAGGCCCTGCACGTGTACGGAGACGTCCGCGAGCGGCTGGCGGCAGAGCTGGGCACCGAGCCCGGCCCGTTGCTGCGGCGGGCACATGTGCGGATCCTGCGCGGCGATGGCCCCGCCGCCACGGTGCCGCGGCAGCTCCCGGCCGACCTGGCCACGTTCATCGGGCGCGAGACGGAGCTGTCCACGTTGGACGCTCTGCTGCGCCGACCCGGCGGCGGGCGGATAGCCGCGATCGCGGGCACCGCCGGCGTCGGCAAGACGACCCTGGCCGTCCACTGGGCGCACCGGGTCCGCGCCCGGTTCCCGGACGGCCAGCTGTACCTGAACCTGCGCGGCTTCGACCCCGGCGGCACGGCGATGACGACCGGCGAAGCGGTGCGGGCGCTGCTCGACGCGCTCACCGTGCCCGCCGAGCGGATCCCCGCCAGCCATGAGGCGCAGATCGGGCTGTACCGCAGCACGCTGGCCGACCGGCGCGCCCTGGTCGTGCTCGACAACGCCCGCGACGCCGAGCAGGTCCGGCCGCTGCTGCCCGGCGCGTCCGGTTGCCTGGCGATCGTGACCAGCCGGGCCGACCTGACCAGCCTGATCGCCGCCGAGAGCGCACAGCCGCTGGCGCTGGACCTGCTCACGGCGCGCGAAGCGCGGGAGCTGCTGGCACGGCGGCTGGGCGGAGACCGGCTGGCCCGCGAGCCGGACGCCGTCGACGAGATCGTCGCCAGGTCCGCGCGGCTGCCGCTGGCGCTGGCGATCGTCGCCGCCCGCGCCGCCTCCCACCCGGGCTTCCCGCTGCGCGCCATCGCCGCCGAACTGTCCGAACTGGACGCGTTCGACGGTGGCGCACCGGCCACCGACGTGCGGTCCATCCTCACCGCCTCGTACCGCACCCTCGGGCCGGTCGCCGCCCGCGTGTTCCGGCTGCTGGGGGTGCACCGCGGGCCGGACATCACGGCCGCCGCGACCGCGAGCCTCGCCGGCCTGCCGCTGCCAGCGACCCGCCGCGCGCTCACCGAGCTGGCCCGGACGCACCTGATCACCGAGCACGCCCCCGGCCGGTACGCCCTGCACGACCTGCTGCGCGGGTATGCCGCCGAGCTTGCCGAGCTGACTGACAACGCGCCGGACCGGCGGGCCGCGCTGCACCGGACCCTCGACCACTACCTGCACACCGCGCGGGCCGCCGACCGGCTGCTCGCCCCCGGGCGTGCGTCGATCGCGCTGGCCGACCCAGTGCCGGGCGTCACCGCCGAGGTGCTGGTGGACGCGCGGCACGCCCTGGCCTGGTTCGACGCCGAGCACCCCGTGCTGGTGGAGTTGGTGCGGCGGGCACCCGCCGAGTTCGACACGGGGGTGTGGCAGCTGGTCTGGGCGCTGGCCACGTTTTTCGACCGGCGGGGGCGCTGGAGCGACTACACCGCCTCGCACCGCGCCGCCCTCGACGCCGCCCGCCGGCTGGCTGACCCGGTCGCTCAGGCGCACACGCACCGCGGGCTCGCCCGCGCGTATGGCCGGATGGGCCACTACGCAGACGCGCTGTTCCACCTTCGCGAGGCCCTCGACCGGTACACCACAACGGGCGACCGGATCGGCCAGGCCGACATTCACGGCAACCTGTCCTCGATACTGGAACGGCAAGGCCACCACGCGGAGGCGCTCGGCCACGCCCGCGAGGCGCTGCGCGTCTACGAGCAGGCCGGCGACAAGGCCATGCAGGCCAACGCCCGCAACACGGTTGGCTGGCTGTGCGCGCTGCTCGGCGACCACGACGAGGCTCTGCGCCACTGCGAACAGGCGCTGACGCTGCTGCAGGCGATCGACGACCGGTACGGGGAGGCGGTCACCTGGGACAGCCTCGGGTACATCCACCACGCGCGGGGCGACCACGCGCGGGCGGTCGACGCGTACGGGCAGGCGCTCGCCGGGCTCCGCGAGGTCGGCGACCAGCCAAACGAGGCCAGGACGCTGGCGAATCTCGGCGACACGCACCGCGCCGCCGGCCGGCCGGACGCCGCCCGCAGGGCCTGGCAGCGAGCCGTCGACATCCTGGACGAGCTGGGTCACTCCGCCACAGACGAGATCCGCGCGAAGCTAGATCAGGACGCCGAAAGCCATTGACCTGTGGTGGGGGACTTCGGCGGTGCCGAAGGCGGAGGCGCAGCTTTCTCGTCGACTGCCCCAGTATTCGCCGTTGTTGGACGGGTCCTGGGAGATGACCTCGATGTACCGGTCGCCGACCCACTGGACGACCTTCGACTCGATCCCCCGGCCGTCAGTCTTGTTGTCGCAGACGGTGATGTTCTCGAATGACGGGTATCCCGCCAGGTCGGCGTCGAAGAAGACCGCGCCGCTCCGGCTCAGGGTGTAGAGCCAACCGACATTCCGGGGTGGCGCCGCGTGCGCCCGCGTCCCCGCCCCGAACACGACGGTGGCCACCACGGCCGCCAGCACGCCCCGCTACGCCACGCCGCGGGCATCGTTGTAGTTGGAGCCGAGATCGTCCGCGTACTCGAACACATGGACACTTACCCCGTACCCGTCCGGGAACATGTTGCCCTCCTTCGACACGCATTTGCCGTTACTGGACGGGTCGGAGACTCCTTCTTCCTGCCCAAGGTCTCCGTAGACGTGCACGCCGACGCCCCGACTGTTGGCCACGTTGTCACAAACCGTGATCTTCTCCCACCCGGGATGGCCCGCCAGATCGGCGTCGAAGAACGCCGCACCGCCGCCACCCTGCACATAGAGCCAGCCCACGTTCTTCGGCGGAACCGCCGCCAGCGCCGGAGCACCCACCCCGGCGACGGTCACCACCACCGCACCCGTCAACAGACTCGACCGCCACAACCACCGCATCATTTTGGTCCTCCGCTCCATCTCGCGACCGCGGCATCATCGGTCATCGCACTTGCCACATGCTTGCGAGGCACCGCCCGCCCATGATCAAGGCATCCCTGAAGTCGTTGGAACTACAAGGACGCGCGAGCGCTGACCTCCCTGCATCAGGTGTGGTCAATGTAGAGCCGCGATGGGTGACGCCGACCCTCATGCGGAGATCTTGAGGAAAACTTGAACTGTCGACCGAGGCAAGTCGGCCATCCAGACCCTCCATTCTGGACCGACCTGACCCGCGGCAACGCTTATAGAACGCGGAATGGTCCGCGTCATTCGTCGCGTGCTCCACTCAATTTTCGCTCAAGAGGCTCACGGCGTTCTGCGGGATCGACTCTGGTCATTGCTAGGTTCCGCGTACCGATTCGCGCTTACGAAGGAGGGTCCACATGCGACTACCACGCCGGGGCCTGCTCGGGCTGGCCGTACTGGCCGGCCTGGTCACGACTCTACTGGCTCCCCAGGCGGCGTTCGCCGCGTATTACGGTGGCGAGGTCAACCACGCCGCGAGCATCGCCTACCCGCCGGACACGGACTGGTACCGGAAATGCACAAGCGTCACCGGTGCGATGGCCTGCCTTCAGCCCTACGGCGACGATCTCTATATCTACGACAACAGGGCCGACGGCCACTCCGCCGCGATGATCTGGTACGACGCCGACTCGGCCCGGTCGGGCACCTGCGTCAGCCAGTGGGGCAACGGCAATTGGGGATGGTGCAACAAGGACTTCACCGAGGGCCACACAATCCACTTCGCGGCCGCCGTGTACGAGGCGGGCAACCTCGTACGAAATGGCGGCTGGGTAACGGTCGTCACCTGATCGAGCGAAAGCCCTTGACCTGTTACGTCTGGACCAGCGGCTGGTACTCCTCGGCGGTCAGCCCGAACGTCCACGCCACGCCCTCACGCGCCGACCGGGTCGTCGGCGGCACCCGCAGCCAGTACACCCGGCTGGTGCCGTCTGGCTCCGGCGTCGAGTTGACCACCTCGACCATGACCAGGGGCTCGTCGCCGGGCAGGTCGAGGCGCCACAGCGTGCCGGTCTCGTCGGAGCCCAGGCGCCGGGCGCCGGCCTCGCGCAGGTATCGCTCGTAGCCGAAGTGCTCCAGCATCACCCGGCGGATCTCGGCGTTCTGCTCGCGCTGGATGCGGTCGACGGTCAGGGACGGCAGCTCGGCCGCGAGGCCGGCCGGGATCGGCATGCCGCGCCACGCCCACAACCCGTATCCGTCGGGGAACTCCATGGCGGCGCCCTCGCCCCGGTGCAGCCGCCCGACGTTGTCCCGGGCCAGCAGACCCGGCCGCTCGGTCAGCACCGCGACCCGCTCGTGCGCCCACCACCAGCCGCCGTGCCGGGCCACCCCTGCGAGCCCCGTCAGCCCCGCCATCAGCCGGGCCTGCGGGCGCAGCCGGTCGGCCGCCTCGAAGGTGCACAGCCAGGCTCCGTCGTGCAGGCCGTAGATCGCGTCGAGCACCGCCATCCGCACCGCCCGGGCGGCCTCACCCGGCAGGTCGGCGGCGAGGTCCTCGCCCAGTCGAAGGCGCAGCCGGCCGGCCACCCGATCCATGACCAGGCCCCAGGACCGGCGCCCCGCCGCGGCGCTGAGCTGCGCCCAGCCGTCGGTGCCGAGCGCCTGCACGGCGGCCGTGCGGGCCGCCGCCCACGGCTCGGTGCGCACCCGGCGGCGCAGCGAAGGGCCAGCGCTCTCCCCCGGCGTCCAGCCTTGGCGGCGCAATTCGGCGTGTGCCTCGATGTGCCACGCCGGCGCGTCGGGGCCCGGCTCGGCAGCGCCTGACAACAGCGCAACGGCGGCCGCTCCGGCGCGCGGTGAACCAAACCAGTACACCCGCTCGGGCTGCGCGGCTCCGGCCAGCCGGTATGCGTCGCGCAGCCCGGACTCGGCCGCCTCCCGCGCGGCCGGATCCGTCTCCACGGCGGCGGCCAGCCACTGGTCTTCGATGGCCGCGGCCATCGCCTCCTGGGCGTGGGTCAGCTTCATCTCCGGCCCTCTCAGTCCGCGACCGGCCGGAACGCGCCCGGGATGTACTCCCGCTGCCGCACCACGCGGTAGTGCCCGGCGGGCAGCGAGATCGGACCGTGCTCCTCGTGCGTGATCCGGCCGTGCGTGGGCACGTCGACGAACATCCGCTCCGGGTCGTCGAGGTCAGCGAGCAGTCGCAGCCCCGGCCCGCCGATCACGTGGGCATGACCGGTCGCCTCGCCGCGCGCCAGGACCATCCGGCCGCGCCGGTCGCGGGGAACCGGCGCGCACGCGGGCACATCGGCCGGTGCCACCGGGACGACCAGCACATCGCCCTGCCGGTACATGAGACCTCCCAAGGAGTTCGACTCTGTCGGGAGGCACGCTACCGCCGCGGTACGACACTCACGCCGCGGCCGCCCGCCGTGCCTCGGCGAGCTGCCGTCGCAGCAGGATGAGGGCGTCGTCGTAGGGTTTCGGCCACATCACCACCCGGCCCACCTCGATCCGGAACAAGCGGGGCGGGAGGCGGTTGCCGCGCCGCACCGGGGTCACGATCTCGGTGCCGTCGGTGAGATGAATGTGGATGGCGTCGCGGCCCGGGTTGAAACCCTCGTTGCCGCCGGCGCCGTTGCGGATGTCGGCGACCGACGACCAGGGCACCGTTTCGGTGCTGAAGAACGAACGCGACCGGATGCCGGTGTCACTGACGAAAACGCCGAGCACTGCCGGCCAGCACGGGCGCGACGATCGGATTGGCCATCGCCAGCGCGGTGTGTACGTCCAATGGATACGGTCGCCGCCACCTCCGCATGATCGCATTGTCGCCGACCGTGTCAACCAGACGGCGGGCGGGAAATTGCGGGGAACAGGGCGGGTTCGCCTTGTTAGCGTGCCTGATGCGTTCTCAGCCGGCCCTGCTTCCGCGCTCGACACCGGCGGCCGCGGGGGTCTCGTCCCGTGCGATCGCCGCGTTGCTGGACCGCCTCGAAGCAGAGTCCGTCGAGCTCCACTCCATCATGGTCGTACGCCACGGTCAGGTCATCGCCGAAGGCTGGTGGGCGCCGTACTCGGCCGAGCGCCCGCACCTGCTGTACTCGCTGACGAAGTCGTTCACCTCGATCGCGGTGGGGCTCGCCATCGCCGACGGGCGGCTCTCGCTGGACGACCGCGTGGTCGACGTGCTGCCCGACCACGTTCCGGCCGGTATCGGCGAGCAGGGGCGCCGCCTCACCGTGCACCACCTGCTGTCCATGACGGCCGGACACGGCACCGACACTCTCGCCGAGGCGTGGCGGCTCGAACCGGACGACCTAGTGAGGGGCTTCCTGCGCGTACCGTTCGCCGCGCCCGAGGGCACCCGGCACACCTACGACAACGCGACCACGTACGTGCTGGCCCGGATGGTGGAACGGGTCACGGGCCGCGACCTGCCGGGACTGCTCGACGACCGCCTGTTCAAGCCGTTGGGCGTCGACCACGCCGAGTGGGACCGGGTGGCGAGCGGTGCCGCCTTCGGATTCCACGGGCTGCACCTCACGACCGAGGCCGTCGCCGCCTTCGGCGAGTTGCTGCTGCGCGGCGGCGTCGGGGGCGGCCGGCAGCTCGTCCCGCGCGAATGGGTGGAGCTCGCGACGAGCCGGCACGTGGAGACCACGCAGGTCGAGGACTGGTCCCCGAACCCCGACATCCTTTGCGGGTACGGATACCAGTTCTGGATGACACGCCACGGCTACCGCGGTGCCGGCGCCTTCGGCCAGCAGTGCCTGGTCGTCCCGGCGCACGATCTGGTGGTCGTCGTGACCGGCGCCGAATCGCCGGAGGTGGCGATGCCGGGCGCCCTGTGGGACTGCCTGCTGCCCGGCATGGACGATCCGGGAAGCGGCCGGGACGACGAGATCCTCGCCGAGCGGCTGCGACGGCTGTCGCTCGCGCCGGTATCCGGTGCGGCCGCCCCCTCCCGTTCCGCCACGGCGACGATCGACGGCTCCGCCGCGGATTCGCCCCTGCCTGACGGGACCCCGATCGCCGTGGAGCCGGTGGGCGGCGGCTGGCACCTGCGACTCGGGCCGTCCATCACGGTCGCCGCCGGCCACGGCGAATGGCGGGAAAGCGCACCGCTCGGCCGCCCGGTCGTCGCCGCCGGCGGCTGGCAGGGCGGCACGTTCGTCGCCGACATCTACGTCATCACCAGCCCGCACCGGGTCCGGCTGACGCTCGACGCCGCCTCGAGTACAGCGGTGGCGGCATGGAACGTCCCGCCGCTGACCAGCCCCAACCTGGAGTTGCACCTGCGGTCGCCGCTGATGACCAGGCCCGACGTCTCCTAACCTCCGAACCGGAGCGGCAGGCGGGCGACCGCCAGCACGCGCCGCACGTGCGGTTGCACGCCGCGCAGGCCGACCGTGACCGCGCTCCTTCTGGCCTCCTGGTAGCCGGCCGCCAGCGCCGCCACGCCGGCGGCGTCGATGAAGGGGACGGTGGCCATCTGGAGCAGGAGTGTGGTGGGGCGGCGGGCGAGGGCGTCGAAGATGGCCCGGCGCAGCTCGTCGGCGTTGTCCCGGTCGATCTCACCGGCGATGGCCACGGTCAGCGTGCCGTAGCCGCTGGACGCCGTGGTCACGTCCAGCCGGTGATTGTCCAGTGTGGAGTGATGCGCGTCGCTCCACTGTGGTGGCGTGTCGCTGAGCATCGCGTGCCGTAGCCAGGTCAGGGTGTTGGACAGCAACCGGGAGACGTGCATCTGCGAGATACCGCACCGTTCCGCGATCTCGCTCTGCGTAAGGCTTCCGTAGAAGCGCATGACCAGGATCCGCCGCTCGCGTTCGGGCAGGCGGTCCAGCAGCGCCCTGAGGGTGAGCCGGTCGTCGACGGCGGCCAACTCGCCGTCGACCTCGCCGATCAGGTCGCCGCGTTCGGCCGTACCGTCGCCGGAACCGTTGCCGGACAGGGGCGAGTTCAGCGACAGCAGGGTGTAGCTCTCGGCCGAGAGCAGGGCGGCGTCCACCTCGTCCGCGGAGGTGTGCAGCCGGTCGGCGAGTTCGGTGGCGTTGGGCGCCCGGGCGAGCGTGTTGGTCAGGTCGGAGCCGGCCTGGCGGATCTGGCCGATCAGTTCCTGCATGCGACGCGGCGCGCGAACTCCCCAGGTGCGATCGCGGAAGTGCTTGCGCAGCTCCCCCAGGATCGTGACGGTCGCGAAGGCGGTGAACGACCCCCGCACGGGGTCGTACCGGTCGACGGCCTTGATCAGGCCGAGGCGGGCGACCTGTTCCAGGTCGGCGAACGGTTCGCCGCGGTCGCGGTAGCGACGGGCGAGGCGGTGGGCCAGCGGAAGGCACAGTTCCACGAACTCCGCCCGCACCGCCGCTCGGGTGGCTGGCGCGCGTGCCACGCGCTCGCCGTACCGCATCGCCTCCTGGTCGAGATCGATCCGCCCATCGTCTACTCCCACACGCACAGTCCCCCTCCTCCCGCACAGCGCGTACGAAAGCCGACGCAGTTCTACCCAGCGGCCGGCTGGCGGTAACGTGTTTTCTCGGGCAAGCCGGCGGGTAACCGATGGTTTACGCCGACAGCGAGGTGCCATGCCTGCCGAGATGCGGTGCCCCATCAGGTACCACGACTCGTACGCCGTCGCCCGGGTAGAGGGTGTTCTCGACCTCGCCGGCGCGGTGGCGATTCGGTCCGCGCTCCTCAAGTGCCTCGCGCAGTGCCCAGAGGCGGTACTCGTCGACCTGTCCCGGATGCGCCTTGGCAACCCCGACGCGGTGTCGGTCTTCCTGGTCGTGGCGCGGCAGGCGGCGCGGTGGCCCGCGGCGCCGGTGGCGCTCTGCGCGGCACGGCCGGACGCCGCCAGCCTGCTCCGCGCGAGGGCGATCGAGCGCCGTTGCCTGCTCGCGCCGAGCCTGGCCGCCGCGACCCGCTCGCTTCGCTCCGGCCACGCGCCGCCCTCCATCCGCGAGGAGTTGCTGCCGGCCATGGGCGCCGGCCGCCGCACCCGTGAGGTGATCACCGAGGCGTGCCTGCGCTGGAAGGTGCCCGAGCTGGTCGGGCCGGCGTGCACGGTCGCCACGGAGCTGGTCTTCAACGCGGTCGTGCACGCCAGCACGATGATGACCCTGCTGGTGTCGCTGCGCGGCCGGTACCTGCACATCGCGGTGCGCGATGGCAGCACGCGGCCACCCGTGCTCGACCGCGACGTCGACCCGGCGGCCCTGCGCGGCCGGGGACTCGGCCTGGTCGACGCGATGTGCCGCCGCTGGGGCAGTTTCCCCTCGGACGGCGGGAAGGTGGTCTGGGCCACGCTCGACCTGAGTCCCCGCTCGTAGGTTTGCCGATCGCCACGGTGGGAATCTCCGAGTCACGGGTCAGCCGGCAGAGCCTGGAGTACGTCGATGCGCGTCGCGGTCCTATCGATCGGTCACCGTCCGGTACGCGCTGGGGGCCGTGACTGGGCGAGCGGGCCGGCCGTACACGTGACCGAGCTGGCGGCGGCGCTGGCCCACCTCGGCCACGACGTGCGTGTCTACACCAGACGGTCCAGCCCTTCCCAACCCGAGCAGAGCCGCGACCCCGCGGGCGTGACGACGGTCAGCGTGCCGGTCGGGCCGCCCCGCGCGACGCCGCCCGATGAGGAAGCGGACCAGGTTACCGCGTTCGGGCAGTGGCTCGACCGGTCGTGGCGGCAGGGCTGGGCGCCGGACGTCGTCCACGCGCACGGCTGGCCCTCCGCGCTGTCGGCGCTCGTCGCCAAGAGCCTCGCCAGCCGTCCCACCGTGGTGACGTCTCCCCCGATCGACGCGGGGCTCGGGCATCGCGACCTCATCGAGCAGGCGACGCGAGGCGCGGACGCTCTGGTGGCACTGTCGCGCGGTGACGCGCACATCCTGCGCCGGCTCGGCGTGCCCGCCGCGAAGGTCTCCGTCATACCGTCCGGTGTGGACACCGAACAGTTCGCGCCGGACGGGCGGGCCTGGGCCCGGCGCCGGTCACCGCGCTGCCGGACCTGCCGGACACCGAGCTCGTCATCGTGGGCCGGCCGCCACCGCCGTCGCACGGGCTGGGGCCGCACGCCGCCGCGCTGCGCGCGCTCGCCGTCAACAACGCCGTCCATGACCGGCTCCGCCTGACCGGTGGCGCCCCGTACCGCGACATGCCGGCGTGGTATCGCTCAGCCGACCTGCTCGTGTGTGCACCTTCGTACCCGTCGTTCGGCCGCGCCGCGGTCGAAGCGATGGCCTGCGGCGTGCCCGTGGTGGCCTCGGCCGTGGGCGGCCTGCCGGAGACCGTCACCGACGGCGTCTGCGGTGTGCTGGTCCCACCCGACTCCCCCGGACTGCTGGCGAAGGCGGTCCGCACGCTGCTGGCCGACCCGGCCCTGCGTCGCGGCTACGGCACGGCCGCCGCCGAACTGGCCCGCCGCCAGCACACCTGGCACCGCGCCGCACAGTCCATCATGGACCTGTACCACCACGCGCGCACCCATCACACGCTCACGGCACCGGACCGCCGGCCCGCCACCGTCCTAGCCGCCTGAGCCACCGCCGCCGGACCGAGATGGCTTAATAGCAGGCCAGCCCGGTAGCGAGCCACCCCCGGAACGTTTGGTGACCCCCTCGCGGGGAACTCTTCACCATACTTTGGCCGATCTTGGGGGTTACATGACGGCATCCACGGTCCGGACCCGCTCACCGGGCGCCGACCTACGGTTCGGGCTGCTGCGGTTCCCCGGCGTGTACCGCCCGCAGGCCGACACGGCGTTGTTGACCGGCGCCGCGGCGGCCGCACCGATCCCGCCCGGCGCGCGGGTGCTCGACATGTGCACCGGCAGCGGGGCGGTCGCGGTCGCGGCGGCCCGGCTCGGCGCGGGCGAGGTGACCGCGGTGGACGTGTCCCGGCGTGCCGTGCTGTGCGTACGGCTCAACGCGTGGGCGCGCGGACTGCCGGTACGCGCGCGGCGCGGCTCGCTCGCCGACCTGCTGGCGGCGCCGCCGTGGACGGCGACCCGCGACGAGCCGGTGCGACGCTCCTACGACGTGGTACTGGCCAATCCCCCGTATGTGCCCTGCCCCTCGACGGTGGCGCCGACCGGGCGTGAGCGCGCCTGGGACGCCGGTCCGGACGGGCGCGCCGTGCTCGACCCGTTCTGCCTGGCGGCGCCCGGACTGCTGTCCGAGTCGGGTTTCGTGCTCCTGGTGCACTCGCAGGTGTCCGATGTGGACAGGTCGCTCGCCCTGCTGCGCCGGGGCGGGCTCGAGACGGCTGTGGTGTCACGGCTCCGGGTGCCGTTCGGGCCCGTCATGTGGGCGCGCGCCGCCTACCTGGAAAGCACGGGACTGATCAGGCGCGGGCAGCGCCACGAGGACCTGGTGGTGATCCGTGCCAGCCGCCGCTGAGCCGCGCCGGGTGGTCCTGGTGCCCGGTGGACCGATGCTGGTGGAAGGGCCGGTGGAACTGGTCCTGCCGGACGGCACCGCGGTCTGCTCGGAACGGTTCATCGTGGCGGTGTGCGCGTGCCGCCGCAGCAAGCGGTACCCGTTCTGCGACACCAGCCACCGCCGCCGGGTACGCGTAGAACCCGACGAGCCGGCCTCAGAGTAGCGCCGACCGGCCGGCCCGCCAGTTGCGCAGTAGGTGCTCGCCGAGCCGGTCCTCCAGCAGTTCGGTCGCCTGGATGCCGAAGACCACGTCCGCGGCGAGGTCCGGCTCCCGTTCGAGCAGGTCACCGAGGACGTCGTGCCGCATGATCTGCTCGTGGACGGCGTCCGCCTCGACGTGTTCGGTGTAGAAGAGCCGGCAGGCGGGGTCGGCGCCCAGCCGGGCCAGCGCCTCGTCCATCCGGTGCGCGCTCGGTGCGGTGGTGATCTCGGCGGCGGCGAAGTGGCCGACCAGCGCGCCCCGCCACCTGCGGTGCAGGCCGAACAGCGACATCATGTTCACCGTGGCGAGCCCGCACGCCGGTACGCGATCCAGGTAGTGCAGGTACTCCGGTGACAGGCCGGCGGCGGCCAGCAGGTCGGCGAACAGCCGTGAGTGCATCCGCTCCGCCCGGCCCGCGCCGAACTCGTCGTACTCCACCGCGACCAGGGCGGCCTTGGCACGCCCTTCGAGGCGGGGAATGACCCACGCGTGCGGCTCGGCCTCCTTGTGGTGGTAGATCGAGCGCACGGCGAAGTACTCCCGCATCTGCCACCACTCGCCCTTGTCGCGCAGGAAGTGGCTGACGCCGGTGCCGGGTACCGGCTCGACCAGCAGCGCGTCCACGACCTGCGCCACGTCGTCCCCGCCCGCCACCTGCTCGGCCATCCCGGCGAGGAACACGGCCTCCAGTTCGGCGCGCAGGCGCAGCAGGTCGGCGTCCCACTCCCACTCGGGGTCGACGCCGGCGAAACCGCGGTAGTGCAGCTCGTAGCACAGGTGCAGGGCCAGTTGGAGGTCCTCGCCGAACGGGTCGGCGCCGCCCACCGCGGCGGACGGCGCGATGCCGCCGGTCAGGGCCGCGACGACCGCCGCGGACAGCGGGCCGCGCGGGGCGGGAAGCGTGAGAGTCGCGCTAGTCACGGCTTCCTGTTACCCCCACGGCGCCGGTTTCATCCCGCAGGGTCAGCTCCGTCACCACCGCCGGAAAACCATCTAGACCGGCTGCGCGCCGCTGCCGGTCCGCGCCGGTGCCGCCGGACCGCACCCTGTCCAGCAGCGCGTGTACCTCCGGCAGGTCGCCGGCGCCCGCCAGCGCGTCGCGCACGTGCTCGACCAGCGCCGCCACCAGGTCGGTGGCCGGCACCCGCCGGTACAGTCCAAGGTGGACTCCTGGACCGGCGAGCCCGTAGCGGGCGGCGTTCCAGACCGCGGCGGCGGCCACCTGTGCCGGCACCGGATCCGCTTCCCGCCCGCGGCTCAGCTCAGCGAGCGCGGTGCGCACCAGGGCCCGCGCCAGCAACGCCTGCAGGACCGCCTCGTCCACCGTGGACGCCGTGTCGGCGACCCGGAACTCCACAGTGGGCAGTCGCGGCGACGGCCGGGCGAACCAGAACGTCTGCGCCTCGTCGGCGACCACGCCGCACTCCACCAGCCGGCCGATCTCCGCCCGGTACGCGGCATAGTCGGGCAGGTGCGGCGCCAGCCCGGAGCCGGGAAAGCGGGACTGCTGCACGATCCGCCAGCTGCCGTACCCGGTGTCCCGCTCCCGGTGGAACGGCGAGTTGACCGACAGCGCCAGCAAAGTGGGCAGCCACCGGGCCAGGTGGTTGACCACGGCGACCGCGGTGTCCCTGTCGGCGACACCGACGTGCACGTGGCAGCCGCACGCCTCGTAGTCGCGGGTCACCTCGCCGTACATCTCGTCGATGGCGGCGAACCGGGCCAGGCTGGAGGGCGCCGCGCCGCCGGACCCGCGTACCGGCGAACCGCTCGCCACCACGACGGCGCCGTAGTCCCGCGCGGCGGCTGCCACCGCCCGGCGGCCGGCCGCCAGGTACGCGCGCAGCTCGGCCGCGTCCCGGCAGACGCCGGTGGCCGCCTCGACCTGGGTGTCCCGCAGTTCCCGCTGCACCGTCGCGCCGACCGGCAGGTCGGCCGCCGAGGCTCGGGCCACGACCTTCTCGGCCAGCGGCACGGTCGCTCCCGAGCCCGGGTCGGCGAGCAGGAACTCCTCCTCGACGCCCATCGTCTCCGCGCTCATGACGGAACGTGATACCCGGAAAAGATCAGGACAAAACGCGGAGTTTTGGCTGGTCACCGGGCGGGTAGCTGACCGGCTATGACAAACAGCAGCGAGGTGGTACTGGTCGGCGGACCGCGCGACGGCGACGTGGTGGAGGCCGGCGACCCCGGTCTCCTGGAGGTCGAGGCCGGTGGCATGGTGCACCGCTACATCCCCACGAGGCAGACGCGACCAGTGGGGAACGCCGACCTGCCGGCCTACAACTACGACGGCATGGTGAACCCCGCGGGCGCTCAGGACGGCGTGGAAGACGCCGAGAAGAGGATGGCATCACCCCTCGCCGAGGAGGAGACCCCCTAGCGGTTGCGGGTTGTCCACCGGGGGACGACAATGGCGGTAGGTTGATGACCCAGCCGATCCTCTTGGGAGGAGATGGCTGGTGCCCAAAAAATCTGACGCCAATGTGCGCGCTCCCCTGTCGCGGTGGGGCCGTTGTAACTCGTCGCAGGCGCATGTCGATGGCGCCCTCGTGGTCTACCTGGCTGGCGAGCTCGACCTGTCGACGGCACAACAGCTGCGCCGGCGGCTGATGGCGGTCGCGGAGTCCAACACCGCCGCGACGATCGTGCTCGACCTGTCCGACGTGTCCTTCATCGATGCCCACAGCTGTGGCCTGATCGTGAACGCGTGGTCGGTGGCGAAGTCACACGGCCGAAGGCTGCGCGTCGACGGGCTGCGCGGCATACCGGCAAGGGTCTTCAGACTGCTCGGATTGGAGCCCGTCCTGGCGTGGCGCACGCCAGAGACGCATCAGGGAGGGATCATCGGTGGCCGATACGGAGGCGGAGGCCAACGCCCAGCGGAGCGGCGTTCCGTTGGCGGCACGCATGCGGCGCGCTGACCTGTGGGAAGCGGGCACCGATCAGCGCGAGTTGCTGGCCGACGAACGGGAACGGCTGGCCGACGAGCGCGAGGCGCTGGCCAACGAGCGCGAGGCGCTCGCCGACCGGCACGACGACGTCCTGGACCGGCGAGAGAACGACGGGCCGGCGAGCGGCGACGACGAGGTGGCGCAGACAGAGGCCGCGCTGCACCGCGCTGAAGCCGCCGTGCGTCGGGCCGAGGCGCAGCTGGAACGGGTACGCCAAGCCGCCGCCCGCGTCCGGGCCGGCGTCGCTCGTCGCACGGCCGCGAGCGACCGGGTCACCGCCGCTCAGCACGCCGGCGCGACGCTCGACCCCGACGAACGTGCGTGGCTGGCCGATCGGCGAGACTTCGTCAGCGCCGGACGCGACGACCAGGCCGACGCACGGGACGGGCTCGCCGACCAGCGCGACGAGGCCGCGGGTCAGCGCGAGTTGCTCGCCGACGGCCGCGAGCGTGAGTCGTTGCAGCGGGAGCGGCGCATCGAGCAGCGACGTGCCGGGCGCCCGGCGAGCGCGGTGCCGGCGCCAGACGACGAGGACCGCCGGACACACGCGGATCTGCGGGCCAGCAGCGCACGCCAGCGTGAGATCGCGGCGGCCAGCCGGCGCACCGCGACGCAAGACCGGGCGCGCGCCGCCGCCGCGTGGGGCCCGCAGGCGTACGGGCCGATGCTGGTGGCCAGCTTCGCCCCGCTCGCTCGCCAGCTTTTCAGCTCCGAGGAGCTCAACGACGTCCTGCCGCAGGTACTGAAGTTCACCGTCGACGCGGTGGCCGGATGCGACGCGGCCAGCATCACGCTCAGCCGCAACGGCCAGGTCGTCGGCCAGGTGGCCAGCAACGCGATCGCCGCGGAGCTCGACGACATCCAGTTCGGCACCGGAATCGGCCCTGGCCCCGAGGCGATGGGCAGCGAGAACCCGTTTTGCGTACGCGACCTGGCCGGGTCGCGGCGCTGGCCGGTACTGGCCGCCACCGCCACCCAGCTCGGCGTGGCCAGCGCCCTGTGTCACGGCCTGTTCGTCCATCGGCCGGCCCAATGGTCGGCGCTGGGCACGCTCACCCTCTACAGCGCCACGGCCGACGCCTTCAGCGACGAAGACCAGGAGTTCGGCACGATCCTGGCCGCGTACGTGTCGGTCGCGGTCGCCACGGCACACCGCCGCGACGAGGTCGATCGCCGTGAAGCCGCACTCCATCGAGGACTGAGCACGCGCGACGTCATCGGGCAGGCCAAGGGCATCCTCATGGAACGCCAGCGCCTGTCCGCCGGCGAAGCCTTCGACCTGCTGCGCCGCACCTCGCAGCGGCTGAACCGCAAACTCTCCGACGTCGCCCAGCATCTGGCCGAGACCGGCGAGATGCCGACGTAGCCGGGCTGATCCCCTACTCGGCGGTGATCACCGGGTCTGTTCGTCCCACGCGCTCAGCTCCGCTTGGATCTCGCGTTCGTCCGCCGTCCGGTCCCGCTCATCCGCGGCCCGTTCACGCAGGTCAGCCAGGCGATCTCGCTCGTCGGCCCGGGCATCTCGCCGCATCGCGCGGGCGTCGCGCTGGTCGGCCTGCTCCTCCCGGCTCGTCAAGGACTGTGTGCGCGCGTCGAGCCGACGGTCGCGGTCGGTAACGGCGGCGGTCCGCTGCCGCAGGTCTTCCTCGTGGGAGGCGGCCATCGTCAGCCGGCCTTCCAGGTCGATGTCGCGCTGGTCGGCCGCGGCCTCACGCCGTACGGCGCGACTGTCTCGCTCGTCGGCCGAACTCTCCCGCTCGCTGACGAGGTGCTCGCGGCGACTGAGGGCGGCGGCGTCTTCGCGCTCCACGTCCTGATACTAGTCGTCGCCGTGCGGCGTGAGGCACTTCCTCTAAAGCGTCCTAGGACAATGTCGTTCCAGGTTGGACGTTGTGGTTGCGGGCGAACAGGTTGCCGGGGTCGTACCGGCGCTTGACCGCGGCGAGCCGCTCATAGGTCGGCGCCGGATAGATCGCGGCGACGTCCTCCTCAGCGGTACCGGCGAGGAAGTTGGCGTAGGCGCCGCTGACGTGCGGCGTGAGCCTGTCCCAGATCGCTTCCAGCGCGGGACGAGCGGCCTCGACGACCGGCTTCGGGCCCGCGGTGGTCGTCACGAACATCAACTCCGCCCGCCGGTGCGCGTAAGCGGTGGCGTCGCCGGGTACCCGGGACACCGCGCCGCCGACGCTGCGCACGGAGATGATCGGGGACCGCTCCGCCGCACCGACCTCGGCGAGGATGCGGAGGACGTCGGGCACCGACTCCTCGTCGACGAACCCGCTGCGGGCCACCAGCTGGATGCCGGGCGGCGGCGTCATGCCATCCACGAGGGTGTCGGCGTAGGGCCTGAGCGCGACATCGTCGTCGAGCACCGTGCCGAGCCGGCGGATCGGGTCCAGTGCCCGCGCCGCGAGCTCCGGGTCGTCGCCGTCGAAGGCGACGTGGATCTCGACCGGCGCGTGGGGGCCGCCGGCGAACGGGTTGGCGAGGTTCGCGATCGACGTGAGCTCCTCCGGGGCGGTGCGGAGGTAGCTCGCCCATCCCTGGAGCACGCCGGCCGCCTGCGACGCGGGGAAGGTGATCCGGCCGTAGAAGACGTCTGTCGTCGGGTGCGCCACGAAGTCGAAGGCGGTCACGACGCCGAAGTTTCCGCCGCCACCGCGGAGCGCCCAGAACAGCTCCGGGTTCCGCTCGGCGCTGGCCCGCACGACCTCCCCGCTGGCCGTGACCACCTCCGCGCCGACCACGTTGTCCAGGGCCAGGCCGTACTTCCTGACCTTCCAGCCGATGCCGCCGGTCAGGGTCAGCCCGCCGACACCGACGCTCCTGGTGTCGCCCGAGGAGATCGCCAGGCCGTGCGGAGCCAGAGCCGCCGCGACCTGGCCCCAGTTGGCACCGCCGCCGATCCGCACGCGGTGCCGGTCCTTGTCGACGATCTCCACACTGGCGAGCCCGCTCAGGTCGATCACGACGCCGCCGTCGTTGGTGCCGAAGCCCGGGAAAGCGTGGCCGCCGCCCCGCACGGACAGCACCAGCCCCGCACCGGCCGCGAACCTGACGCCCGCCTGTACGTCGTCGACGCTCCCGGGTCGCAGGACGTAGGCCGGGCTGCCCGAGGCCAGTACCGAGCGGCTGGCCGACTCGTACTCCGCCGCACCGGGTTCGATGATGTCGCCGCCGAAGTCGCGGCGAAGGATGTCAAGCGCTGAGTTCATGACCATGGAGGCACCACCCTCCCCGTCCCTGTGACGGTGGAAAGGTGTGACGTGAGCCACCGGCATCAGGCGTCACAGCGCCGCTGGTACCGGTGTCATTCCGGTATGGACCAAGCCACGGAAGCCTTCGTCACGCACCGGAACCTGCTGTTCACCGTCGCCTACGAGATGCTCGGGTCGGCCGCCGACGCCGAGGACGTCCTCCAGGAGACGTGGCTGCGGTGGGCCGACGTCGACCTCGACACCGTGCGCGACAACCGGGCGTACCTGGTCCGGATCACCACGCGCCAGGCGCTGAACCGGCTGCGTACGCTGCGCCGTCGCAAGGAGTCGTACGTCGGCCCGTGGCTGCCCGAGCCCCTGCTGACCGCGCCCGACGTGGCCGACGACGTCGAACTGGCCGACAGCGTCTCGATCGCGATGCTGCTGGTACTGGAGACGCTCACGCCGACCGAACGGGCGGTGTTCGTGCTGCGCGAGGTGTTCGACGTCGGCTACGACGAGATCGCCGAAGCCGTCGACAAGAGCCCGGACGCGGTCCGCCAGATCGCCCACCGCGCGCGGTCCCACGTGGCCGCACGCCGCCCGCGCGAGGTCGTCTCCCCCGCGCAGACCCGCGACGCGATCGACGCCTTCCAGCGGGCGATCGAGACGGGCGACCTGCGGGGCCTGCTCGACATCCTCGCGCCGGACGTCGTGCTGCTGGGCGACGGTGGCGGAGTCGTGCAGGCCACGCTGGAACCGATGGTGGGGGCCAGCGCGGTGGCCGACCTGCTGAGCAGGTTCGACGCCGCCGCGGTGTCGATGCGGCCGGCGCAGGTCAACGGCTACCCGGCGCTGATCTTCCGGCGGAACGGCGAGATCGACACCGTCATCGCGGTACGCCTCGACGGCAACCTCATCGCGGGGCTGTACGCCGTCCGCAACCCCGAGAAGCTGTCGCACCTGGAGCAGGAGACGATCCTTCACCGCTGACCCGCCCCCGTTCAGCCGTCCTGGGCGATCGCGGCCATCGGGCTGACCTTGGCCGCTCGGCGGGCGGGCAGCACGCCGGCCAGCGCGGTCAGCCCGGTCAGCGCCAGTACCGTCAGCACCAGCTGGCCGGCGGGCAGTTCGAGCGGTACGTTCTCGCCCATCGCCGCGACCATCAGCCCGGCGTACGGGATGCCGAGCGCCAGCCCGAGGACCGAGCCGAGGACGCCGTAGAGGGCGGCCTCGGTGGTGAGCATCGCCCGCAGGCCGCCTCGGGCCAGTCCGATGGCGCGCAGCAGTCCCGCCTCGCGGATGCGCTCCACCACCGACAGTGCGGTCGTGGAGCCGACGCCGACGACGGCGATCAGCACGGTCAGGCCCATCAGGCCGACCGCGATTCCCAGCAACGCGTCGAGCTGCGCGTTGAAGTCGTCGCGCTGGTCGGCCAGTACCTCGACCGCCAGCCCGTCGACGCCCGCCGCCGCGGACTGCAGGGCGGAGCGGGCGCTGTCGCGGCCGTCGTCGCCGGCGCGGGCCGCGTTGGCGAGCAGGCCGGTCGGTGTCGCCGCCACCCCGAGCCGGTCCAGGTCCGCCGGGTCGACCATGGCGGCGGCGTCCAACGGTCCGGACTCCAGCGTGGCCGCCACCCGCAGCGACAGGGTGCGCCCGGCGGTCGCCAGCTGGATCTTGTCGCCGACCCGGATGTGGTCGGGCTCGGCGACGTACCGCGCCAGGGCGACCCGGCCCGGGCCAAGGTCATCGAGCGAGCCGTCGACCGCGTCGAGCCGCAGGTCCTCGCGCAGCTTGCCCGGGTCGAGGTCGACGACCCTCACCGTGAGGTCCTCGGTACCGACAATCCGGACCTCTGCCGTCCGGAACGTGGCCACACCGGTCACCTCGGAACGCTTCCGGACCTGGTCCACGACCGCGGCGGGCACGGCGCCGCCGCTCGGGTTCATCCGGAAGTCGGCCGGCGCCATCGCGGTGAGCTCGCGGTCGGCCATCCGTCGCAGCGACTCCGCCATGACAAGGCCACCGCTGATCATGGCGACCCCGAGGGCGACGACCACGCTGACCGCGGCCGCCCGCCGGGGCGCGCCGCCGACGCCACCGACCGCGAGGCGACCGAGCGCACCGGCGCGCCGCAGCGGCCAGCCGACCAGCCGCAGTACCGGGCCCAGCAGCACCGGACCGAGCGCGACCAGGGCGAAGAACGCCAGCGTGCTGGAGAGTACGACGCCGAACATGACCGGCGCCGGGTCGTAGTTCTGCGCGTCGGGCCCGGGCAGGGCGGCCACCAGCGCCGCGGCCAGCAGGACGGCGCCGGCGGCGAGCAGGCCACCGAGGATGGCGCGGCCGACACCGATACCGCTGCGGGCACCGGTGGTACTGGCGGCCCGCAGCGCCTCCAGCGGCGAGACCCGCGACGCGGACCCGGCGGGCGCGAGGACGGCGAGCAGCGTCACCAGTACGCAGCCGATCACCACCGCGATCGCGGGTCCGACCGGCGTACCCGGGTCCGCCACCGCGACACCGAACGCGCGCAGGACGGCCGGAAGGGCCCTGCCGAAGGCGTACGCGGACAGCACGCCGGCGACCCCGGCGACGAACCCGGTCAGCGCGCCCTCGACGGCGAGCGCCCGCACGATCGCGCCCCGCCCGGCGCCGACCGCGCGCAGCAGCGCCAACTGCCGCATCCGCTGGGCGAACACGATGCGGAACGTCGAGGTGGCCACGAGCGCGGCGGCGGCCACGGCGATGGCCACGAAGATCCCGACCAGCGCGAAGATCAGCTTGACGCCGGAGGCGGCCTCGGTCGCCTCCTGCTCGCGGACCAGCGCACCGGTCTCCACCGTCGCCGCGTCGCCGACCGCGTCCCGTACCTGGCCGATGGTGCCGCCGGGCTCGAGCCTGACCTCGGCCTGGCTGTACTCGGTCACCGGCCTGAGCGCACCGAGCAGCCGGTCGGTGGTGTACGCCCACCCCGCCCCGCCGTTGCTGTCCTCGACCACCCCGGTCACCGTCAGCTTCACCGGCTCGCCCTTCCCCTCGCCGTCCGGGGTCGCGACCACGGTGCCGCCGATGGGGATGCCGAACCAGTCGGCCGTGCGGCGGCTCAGCGCGATCTCCCGGGGCGCGTCGGGGTACGCCCCCTCGACCAGCCGCGCCATCGCGAGCGGCCCGCTGCCGGGGTCGGCGCCCACCGTCAGGTACGAGCCGGCCGGGGCGCGCAGGGAGAACCCGACGTACGCGCGCCCGATCACCTCGGCGACACCGGGCAGGGCCCGGATCCGGTCCACCGCCGTCGCGGGCACCGGCCTGTCCCAGCTGCCCACCACGACGTCCGCCGCCTCGGGCGTACCGCTGAGGCCGTCGACGACGGTGCGCGCGGTGCTGTACTGGGCGAGCACCGTCCCGTACACCACGAAGGACGCGACGAGCATGGCGAGCCCGGTCAGCAGCAGCCGGGCCGGCCGCCGGGCCAGGCCGCTCAGTTGGGTACGCAGCACGGTCACCGGGTCACCGCCAGGCTCCGCAGCGCCTCGGTGACCGACGCGCCATCGGGGTTGTCGACGCCACCGGCGACCCGGCCGTCGGCCAGCAGCACCACCCGGTCCGCGTACGCCGCGGCTCCCGGGTCGTGGGTCACCATGACCACGGTCTGGCCGAGCTCGCGCACCGACGAGCGCAGGAAGGCCAGCACCTCCGCGCCGGTACGCGAGTCAAGGTTGCCGGTCGGCTCGTCGGCGAACACCACCTCCGGCCGGGCCAGCAGGGCCCGGGCGAGCGCCACCCGCTGCTGCTGGCCGCCGGACAGCTCGCTGGGCCGGTGCCGCAGCCGGTCGCCGAGCCCGAGCACACCGACGACGTGGTCGTACAGGCCAGGGTCCGGCCGCCGGCCCGCCAGGTCCAGTGGCAGGGTGATGTTCTGTGCCGCGGTGAGCTGCGGCAGCAGGTTGAACGCCTGGAAGACGAACCCGATCCGCTCCCGCCGCACCTTCGTCAGCACGCGGTCGGGCTGCCGGGTCAGGTCGGTGCCGCCCAGCATCGCCTGGCCCGAGGTGGCCTTGTCGAGCCCGGCCAGGCAGTGCATCAGCGTGGACTTGCCCGAGCCGGACGGGCCCATGATGGCGGTGAAGCGGGCCCGCTCGAAGCCCACCGTCACGCCGTCCAGCGCCCGGACCGCGGTCGGGCCGGTGCCGTACACCTTGACCAGGTCGACCGCCGCGGACGCGGCCATCGTGGTGTCCCGCATGGGGAGACTCCCTTTCGATCTGCTCTGCTTTCGGTCGGCGTTCACGATGGCCGTGCCGGCCGGCGCGCACATCGGTCCGCGGAAGGGCTTCGCCGCGTGCGCGCCTCTGCCTTTTGGCAGAGGAACCGGCCGGCTCCGGCCCGCTACGCTCGGTACGCGATGATCGAGCAACCCAGGCGGTGGCCATTCCGGGTCGGCCAGGCGGCCGCGCTGTTCGCCACGGCCGTGCTCGGGATGATCGACATGGTCGAGCTGACCGACAGCCCCTTCATCGCGCTGGTCCGGGTGGGTCTGGCGCTCGCCACCGCGGCGCTCTGGCTGCCGGCGCACCGGCAGGGTTCGCGGCTGCTGCCGGCCCTCGCCGCCGCCCTGGCCGCGGCGTCACTGCTGGTGACTGGGCTCAGCGTGATCGCGGGGTTCATCGACACCAGCGGCGGCAGCTGGGGCATCGCCGAGGCGCTGGGCATGACGCTGGTCCTGCTGGTCGTGGCCCGCCGGGCCGCGGGCCGCCTGGCGGTACCGGTGGCGATCGCCCTGATCTGCGCGCTCGCCGCCGAGCCGCTGCGCTCTGGCGACAAGACGATCTTCGTCACGTTCGGGCTGCTCCAGGCGCTGCTCGGGGCCGGCGCCGCGACGATTGGCGCCTACCAGCGGTACGGCGCCGAGGCGCGGACGCAGCAGTTCGTGGTCGCCCGGGCCGAGCAGCGCGCCGAGTTCGCCCGCGACCTGCACGACTTCGTCGCGCACCACGTCACCGGGATCGTGGTCCAGGCGCAGGGCGCCCGGTACGTGGCCGAGCAGGACCCGAAGCGGGTGGCGTCCGCGCTGGAGCAGATCGAGCACGCCGGCACCGAGGCGATGACGGCGATGCGGCGGATGGTGGCGATGCTGCGCGATCCCGGTACCGACGCCCCGCTGGCGCCGCTGGCCGGCGTCGACGACCTGCCCGCGCTGGTCGACGGCTTCTCGGCGGCCAGCGGTCCGCCGACGCACCTGAACGTGCACGGGCCACTGGAGCAGCTGCCGATGGATGTCTCCACATCCGCGTACCGGGTCGTCATGGAAGCCTTGACCAACGTCCGCCAGCACGCCGGCGGCGCCACCCGGGTCGACGTACTGGTACAGCGCACGCCCGACTGGCTGCTCGTCCGGGTCGCCGACAACGGCGCCGCGCCACACCGGCTCCCGATGCACCGCGACCGGCCCGGCTTCGGCCTCGCCGGCCTCACCGAACGGGTACAGGCGATCGGCGGCTGGCTGCACGCCGGCCCGGCGGCGGGACAGGGCTGGGTCGTCGACGCCCGGCTGCCAGTACGAGAGAAAGGCACCGCATGACCGAGTCCGGGCTGGCCGCGGGAGGCGGCGCATGACGATCCGGGTACTGGTCGCGGACGACCAGGCGATGGTCCGCACCGGCTTCGGGATGATCATCGACGCGCAGCCCGACATGGCGCTCGCGGGCGAGGCGGCCGACGGGGTCGAGGCGGTCGCCCTGGCCCGCCAGCACCGCCCTGACGTGGTACTGCTCGACATCCGCATGCCCCGCATGGACGGCCTGGAGGCGCTGCGCCTGCTCGCCGGCCCAGACGTGACCCAGCCCGCCAAGGTCGTCGTGGTCACCACGTTCGACCTGGACGAGTACGTGTACGCCGCGCTGCGCAACGGCGCCTGCGGCTTCCTGCTCAAGGACTCCGGCCCGGCCCTGCTCATCGAGGCGATCCACGCCGCCGTCTCCGGCGACTCCCTGATCAGCCCGTCGATCACCGTACGGCTGCTGCGGCACCTCAACCCACCCACGGCGGCGCCCACCGACACCGGCCTGTCCCCGCGCGAGATGGAGGTCGTCCAGCTCGTCGCCCGCGGCACCACCAACGCCGAGATCGCCGCCCAGCTCTACATCACCGTGGGCACCGTCAAGACCCACCTCGCCAGCGTCCAGTCCAAGCTCAACGCCCGCAACCGCGTCGAGGTAGCCGCCTGGGCCTGGCAACGCCGCCTAGTCAGCTGACCTCCCGCCCGGCTCGCGGACGGTCCGCTCTCATCCTCCACAGTGGAACTGGCGCGCCGCACGCGCCCTACGGGCGGCCTGACGGCTGTACTCGGGCGGCAGCGGCCCGCCAGTCAATGGACCTTCATCAGACGCTGACGCGAGCAACACCAGTCAGCGCCTGCGCAAGCTCCGCGACGAGTGCCGCCGACTCCGGCACATTGTGCGCTGCCTCGCGGAGCTGTTCGTAGGTCCGCGCGTAGTACTCGGCGTGCGCCGCCTCGATGAAGAACCGTCCGGCGAGGTGTGACACGTAGGCAACCGGAGGGAAGTCCGCCATAGCCAGCAGCGTGAAACAGCCGTCGAGACCGGGGTGCCCGCCGGCACGGGTCGGAAGGACTTGGATCGTGATCTTGTCGTCTGAGCGTCGAGTCAGTTTGTCGAGGTACAGGATCTGATCGCCGAGCACGCCGACGCCGCCGATCGGGCGATGCAGCACGGACTCCTCGATGATCGTGTGCAGCCGCAGGCCATCGTTGCTGAAAAACGCTTGCTGTCGATCACGCAGTCGGTGCGTGACGAGTCCGAGGTCATGCTGCGGCAACAGCGGCTTCGTTCCCGACGCCACCAGCGCGTCCGCATACGCGTCCGTCTGTAGGAGATCGGGAACGTACATGGTCCCGAAGCAATTGACCTCGGTGGCGCGCGTTTCAAGCCAGGTGTAGTCGACGAACGGCGTAACCGATTCCTTGGTCTTGAAATCCCGGTCCCAGTGGTTGACCCGCCAGACGCCGCGAGCCAGGTCGACCAGCTCGACGCGTTCGTCTTCGTCGTAGACGCCGTACATGTTGAGCAGTGCGGCCACGTACTCCTCCCGGAACGGCCACTCGGCACGTTCGTATCGTGCGAGCGTCGAGAACTCCACGCCCAGGTGTGCGGCGACGAACTTTAGGGTCAGGCCGCGTTGATCGCGTAGCTCCCGCATCCGTTCGCCAAGGACACGAGCCCGAATGCTCTGCTCGTAGGTCTTCCTCTTCGTCGGCATTTCGCGCCCCTCACTAGCTCCCAGGTGTCCGGTAAGGGCAGAGACACGGGATCACCCGAATTGGCGATCCCGTGCTCGGCCGGCGAGCGCCGTAGCCCGCCGAACTCACCCACCGACGCGGCCCCTTGGCAAGCACCCCGGCGGGGAGAACTGAAATGACGATGCCGTTTGTTGGCGTGTTGGACCCATCGCGCCATGGTGAGCCCATCGGCTAATCTCACCGTGAAATCACGGCAAGGAGCGTCGATGTCAGCGTTCGAACCCGTCACCATTCCCGACTGGGCATGGCGTAGCGCACCGGCACAAACGGCACTGCGGAAAAGAGACGCGAGCGGCATCCTGCGCGTTGCTCAGCAGTACGGCGGTGCCAGCCAGCATCGACTTTCGAATCTCGTCGGTATCCAGCAGGGGCGCATCAGCGAGATCTTGAAGGGGACGCGGCAGGTCACCGCGTTTGATGTGTTCGAGAGGATCGCCGACGGCTTACGGATGCCAGATCATGCCCGAGCAGCGCTCGGCCTTGCACCAAGCCAGGAGGGCGGCACAGGCGAAGCCCTGGCCGGTCTCGGCGAGATCGTCCGAATCTTCCCCGATCAGGCGGCAGCCACTGCGGATATCCGGCACATGGCAGCCGCTGCCAACCATATTGATGTGCTGGCCGTTCGTGGCCTTGGTGTGTTGGCGCTCAAGGATTCGCTCCTGCGTGGCAGCCTCATGACGACGGAGCACCGGGCCGCCCTGAGAGTGCTACTCGCTCGACCAGACGCGGAAGCGACCGCGAAGCGCGCCGTCGAGATCGGCGAGTCACCGGAGTCATTCGCCAGCGGTATCCGACACTCCATCTCCCGCGTCCGGGAGCTGGCAGACGTCGTCGACCTGGAGATCTACCTCTACGACAGGCTGCCTGTCTGGCGTCTCGTGGGGCTCGATGACACGCTCTATGCCGCCACGTTCGCCGACCGGTGGGAGGGGCACGAGTCGCCGACGTACAAACTGGTGAGCACGCCCGGCGGTGCTCTGTACTCCGGTTTCCGTCGCACGTTCGAGGATCTACGCCAGCGGGCGGAGCGCGTGGTATAGCAGAGCGATGGCGATCGAAGTCGAGCTGAAGGCCCGTGTCTCGGAGCCCGACCGCGTCCGGGCCGTCCTGGCACAGCGCAGCACCGGAGATATCAGCACCTACCGGGACACCTACTACGACTGGCCCGATCGCCGCCTCACCGAGAACGGCCGGCAGGAGTTGCGCGTAAGGATCATCGAATCCACGGCCGGCGGTCGGTGCCTGCTGACCTTCAAGGGCGCGATGCTCGACGAGGCCAGCACGCCCGAGTACGAGACCGACGTCGCCGATCCGAAAGCGATCGACCAGATCCTCACCGGGCTAGGACTGGAACACATGATCGCCTACACCAAGGAGTGCGAGAACTTCCGCTTCGAGGCCGCTGGGTACCGGATCGTCGCGACCATGGTCACCGTTCCGGAGATCGACGGGACCTTCATCGAGGTCGAGACCCTGGTACCCGATGGCGAGCCGGTGGACGACGGCCAACGAGCGATCCGAGGCGTCCTCACCGATCTTGGGCTTGGTGAGGACGACCTCGAACCGACCTTCTACATCGATCTGGTCACGGCTCGCAGAGCCGGCGCCCGCTAGAGAGCTTTCGCGGCGCTGGTGGAGCGGGCGTCGGCGATGCCGGGCCGGCGAACTGGTTGTGTAGCCGCGAAGGGTGAGGCCGCGGGAGCAACGGGCATGGACCGCGACGCGCGTCGCGGTAGCTCAAAGGTTCATAGTCCGGCGCCGTCAGTCCTCGATGTAGCCGGTCCTCGGGTCGACCTGGGCGAGGAAGTCCCGGATCGCCTCCTCATGCTCGACCGTCGTGAATGGATGGTTGTCGGACGCTCCCACGCTGAACCCGTAGCCCGGGTTCGGCCCGTTGACCCACTCGTAGTCGTACTGCCCCGGCTGATCCTGGCGGCCGGTGACGCGAAAGACCTGGCCGTCGACCTCGACGTGCTGTGTGTCGTGCACGGGTCCATCCTCGCTCATGCGAACGCGGCGCGCGCCGCGTTGTCCTGGCAGAGCCGCTCCTCGGCCTCGGTCCAGCCGAAGGTCGCCGCCAACGCGGCGAACTCGGCGTCGAGGGTGGTGCCGGCGGTGGTGCGGGTGTCGGTGCTGACGGTGATCCGCAAGCCGGCGCGCAGTAGCCGGTCAGCGGGGTGGGCGGCCATCGCGGGCACCGCCGCCGTGAGCACGTTGCAGCCGGGACAGGTCTCCAGCGCGATCTGGTCGCGGCGCAGGCGGTCGAGCAGGGCGGCATCGCCGGTACTGCGCACACCATGGCCGATGCGCCGGGCCCCGAGCACGTCGAGGGCCTCCCAGACGCTGGCCGGCCCGGCGGCTTCGCCGGCGTGCACGGTGACGGGCAGGCCGGCGCCGTGCGCCAGATCGAACGCCTCGCGGTGCGGCGTACCGGGATGGCGCTCGTCACCGGCGAGGTCGAGGCCGGCCACGACGTCGCGCCGGCGTACGGCGGCGTCGGCGACCTCGAGGCTGACCCCCGGCTGCTGGTGGCGCAGGCAGCACAGCAGCAGCCCGGTGCGCACGCCGGTGGCGGCTGTTCCGTGCGCGAGCCCGGCGGCGACCGCGTCGATGGCGTCGTCGAGGCTCATGCCGGCCCGGGTGTGCAGTTGGGGCGCGAAGCGGACCTCGCCGTAGACGACGCGGTCGGCTTGCCAGTCGGCGACAAGCTCGGCGGCGGCCCGGTGCAGTGCCTGGGGCGTTTGCAGCACGTCGAGGGCGACGTCGATGTACGGCAGGAAGGCGTGCAGGCTGCCGACGCCGGCCGGGGCCACGGCGAGCTGGCGCGCGGGTGCGGGCAGGTCGAGCCCCTGTTCGGCGGCGAGGGCGGCGATGGTGTCGGGGCGCACGGAGCCGTCGAGGTGGCAGTGCAACTCGTACCGGCCGGTCATGCCGGTGCGATGGCGCGGCAGGCGGCCAGCAGCATGCCTTCGAACCCGTCGCTGTCGACCCGGCGTACCAGGGTCAGGTTGGCACCGGTGGCGCCGCGGCGCCGGTCGATGAGCAACTGTCCGCGCGCCTCGTCTCCGGTGGCGACGCGCACGTGGGCGGTCTCGGCGTGGCGGATCAGGCCGGGGTCGAGCGCCACGGCCATCGCCAGCGGATCGGGCAGGTCGTAGCCGGGCAGGCCGGTCACCTCGGTGGCCCACGTGTCGACGGCCCGGTTGATCCGGTCGGCGAACAGCGCCAGCGGCGTACCCACCTCGCGCAGGCGGCGCTGCCGGCCCGGCGTCATCACGGCGTCGTGGCGGGAGGCGTCCCAGCCGATCCAGGTGACCGTGCCCGGCGTGGCGGCGTCGCAGACGATCGCGGCGGCCTCGGGGTCGGCCCACACGTTGTACTCGGCGGTCGCGGTGATGTTGCCGTGCGCGTCGGCGGCGCCGGCCATGCAGTACGTGTGCCGGAAGCGACGCAGCAGACGCCGGTCGTGCACCAGCGCCGCGGCGAGATTGGTCATCGGTCCGAGGGTGACAAGCGTCAGCTCAGGACCGCGCTCGTGGGCAAGGCGCAGCAGCCCGTCGACGGCGTGCTCGCCGGTCGGTGCCCCGGCCGGATCGGGCAGGTTCGCGCCGCTCATCCCGTCGGCGCCGTGGACGTGTTGCGCGGTCTCCAGCGGGCGCAGCAGCGGCTGTTCGCAACCGGCGTGCACGGGTACGCCGCCAATGCCGGCCACCTCCAGGGTGATCAGGGCGTTTCGGGTGGCCAGCGGCAGCGGCACGTTGCCCGCGACAGTGGTGACCGCCTCGATCGTCGCGCCAGGAGCGCGCGCCGCCATCAACAACGCCACCGCGTCGTCGGAGCCGGTGTCGGTATCGATCACCAGCCGCAGCGGTACAGTGTCCACAGTCATCTAAACGATTAGACTACGGGCACGCCAAGGAGGTCAACCGTGGCAACCGGACCGACGATCCGCGATGTCGCCGCCCGCGCCGGCACCTCCACCGCCGTGGTCAGCTACGTGCTCAACGACGGCCCCCGGCCGGTGGCGCCCGCCACCCGGGCCCGCGTCCTCGACGCCGTCGCCGACCTCGGTTACCGGCGCAACAACCTCGCCAGGGCGTTGCGCGCCAACCGCACCGGCACGATCGGCCTCGTCGTCCCCGACCTGGCCAAGCCGTTCTTCGCCGAACTGGTGCGCGCCGTCGAAGACGCCGCCTTCACGCGCGGGTTCCGGCTGCTGGTCGGCAGCGCCCACTTCGACGCCGGCCGGGAAGGCGAACAGCTCCAGGCCCTGCTGGACGCCCGCGTCGACGCGATACTCCTGGCTCCCTCGCAGGACCCGGCACCCGCGGTGACCCCGCTGCGCCGCGCCGGCATCCCGCACGTGCTCGTGCACCGCACCCACCCGGGCACGGCCGGCGTCGCCGGAGACGACACCGACGCCGGCCGCCAGGCCGCGGCACACCTGCTCGGGCACGGCCACCACCACATCGCGCTGCTCGGCGCCGGCACCGGCGACGACCCCGTCAGCCTGCGCGCTCGCGGCGCCGACGCGGTGCTCACCGAGCACGACCGTCCGGTGTCGCGGCTCGCCTGCCCGTTCCCGAACCTGCGCGACGACGCCTACCTGGCCACCCGCGCGCTCCTGGCCAGCCAGCCACAGGTCACCGCCATCTGCGCCACCACCGACGAACACGCCCTCGGCGCGCTGCGCGCCGCCACCGAAGCCGGCCGCCGCACCGGCGACGACCTCGCCCTGGTCAGCATCGACGGCACCGCACTCGCCGCCTACCTGACGCCAGCCCTGACCGCCGTCACCACACCCTTCGACGCCATCGGCACCGACGCCATCGACACCATCCTGAATCCCACCAGCACACCCACCATCCGCCGCCACCCCCTGACCCTGACCACCCGGCGCAGCTGCGGCTGCCGCCCGACGGGTTGAGGACCAGGATCGAGATTCGAGCTACCGCGACGCCCGCCGCGCGCAAGGCCGTTGCTCCCGCGGCCTCACCCTCCGCCGATCAAGGGCGAACGCACGCGGTTCGATCTCTTCTCCGCGTGCGTCCGCCCCCAGACCAGCCCGGTACGGCGTGTCGCCACGCCCCGAACGCCGATCAAGGGCGAACGCACGCGGTTGGATCTCATTTCCGCGTGCATTTGCCCTTGATCCACGCATATGGCCTTGATCGACGCGCGGGGCGCGGCGCGCAGGGCGCAGGGCGCGGCGCGCAGGGCGCAGGGCGCGGCGCGCAGGGCGCAGGGCGCGGCGCGCAGGGCGCAGGGCGCGGCGACACGCCCGCCAACCCCCTCAAACCCGGCGGCTGGCCCGGCCACGATGGCGTGCCGGCGTGTCCGGGCTCGGGGCTCGCCGATCAAGGGCAATCGCATGGATCAAGGGCGAACGCACGCGGAAAAGAGATCCAACCACGTGCATTCGCCCTTGATCGGCGGAAGGGGCGCCGGCGCGCGCGGCGCGCGCGGGCGGCGCGCGGGTGGTGCGCGTGGGCGGTGCTGCGTGCGTGGTGGGTTAGGACGGGTATGGGGTGGATTCTGGGGAGGCGGCCCAGGAGGCGAGCAGGCGGAGCGCGTCTTCGGTCGGGGAGCCGGGCTCGGCGGCGTAGATGGTCAGCGTGAGGTCGGGTTCGGCGCGCAGGTCCAGGCTTTCGTAGGCGAGGGTCAGGTCGCCGACGACGTGGTGATGGAACCGCTTGACGCCCGTGCCGTGGATGCGCACGTTGTGGGCGCCCCAGCGGCGCCGGAAGTCGTCGCTGCGGGTGGACAGCTCCCCCACGAGATCCTGCAGGCCCTTGTCGTGCGGGTCCTTGCCGGCCGCCGTGCGCAGGTTCGCCACGGTCATGTCGGCGGACTGGTCCCAGTGGGGGTAGAAGCGGCGGGCCGCGCTGTCCAGGAACGTGAACCGGGCGAAGTTCGGCAGGCTCGTCGGGTCGGCGTACAGGTCGCAGTGCATCGCCCGGCCCAGGTGGTTGGTGGCGATCAGGTCCAGCCGGCCGTTGGCGATGATCGCCGGAGCGGTGGTGATGGCGTCCAGCGTCCACTGTAGACTGGCCCGGGCCTCCCACTGCTTCTGGCGGCGGCGCGGGCGCAGGATCGCGTTGGTGCCGTCGGCCTCGCGCGCGAGGCGCAACAGGTGGGCGCGTTCGGCGTCGTCGAGTTGCAGGGCGCGGGCGATCGCGTCGAGGACACCGGCCGACACGCCGGCGAGGGAGCCGCGTTCGAGCTTGGCGTAGTACTCGACGCTCATGCCGGCCAGCGCGGCGACCTCGCTGCGGCGTAGGCCCGGGACGCGGCGCTGCCCGGCGGAGGGTATGCCGGCCCGCTCCGGGCTGATCTTGGCCCGGCGTGAGGTGAGGAAGTCGCGCACCTCGGCTCGGTTGTTCATGACACTGACGCTACGGCGCGCGCCGCCCCCCGTGGGATGTACTGCGAGTACACCCATCAGCAGAGACTTCCTCGTACCAGGCTGGACGGGTGTGCTGGATGTCGTTGGCCTTTCGGTATGAGGAGAGACATCATGCGTGGTGCTGTGCTGTACGCCCCCGGCGACGTGCGGGTGGAGCAGCGGGACGAGCCCCGAATCGTCGCGCCGACCGACGCGATCATCCGGCTGTCCGCGACCTGTGTCTGCGGCTCGGACCTGTGGCCGTACCGCGGCATCGAGAAGATCGACGGACCGCGGCCCATGGGGCACGAGTACGCCGGCGTCGTCGAAGAGGTCGGCGGCGCGGTCACGACGATCAAGCCGGGGCAGTTCGTGGTCGGCTCGTTCTTCGCCTCCGACAACGTCTGCGAGATCTGCCGCGCCGGCTACCAGACCTCCTGCGTCCACCGCGAGGGCGTCAGCGGCGCGCAGGCGCAGTACATGCGGGTCCCCCACGCCGACGGCACGCTGGTCGCCACGCCGGAGCTGCCCGCGGACGACCTGGTACCGAGCTTCCTGGCCGCCTCCGACGTGCTGGGCACGGGCTGGTTCGCCGCGGTGGCCGCGCACGCCGGACCGGGTAAGACCGTCGCGGTGGTCGGCGACGGCGCGGTCGGGCTGCTCGGCGTGCTGGCCGCCAGGCAGCTCGGCGCCGAACGGATCATCGCGATGAGCCGGCACGAGTCGCGCCAGAAGCTGGCCCTCGACTTCGGGGCGACCGACATCGTCACCGAGCGCGGCGACGAGGGCGTGGCCCGGATCAAGGACCTCACCGGCGGGCTGGGCGCGCATTCGGTCATCGAGGCGGTCGGCACGCAGGAGTCGATGATGCAGGCGATCCGTTCGACCCGGGCCGGCGGTCACGTCGGCTACGTGGGCGTCACCCACGACGTCCAGTTGCCGGGGATGGAGCTGTTCTTCTCCCACGTGCACCTGCACGGCGGGCCGGCGCCCGTACGCCGCTTCCTGCCCGACCTCGTCGACCTGATCTGGAACCGGACGATCGACCCCGGCAAGGTCTTCGACCTGAGCCTGCCGCTCGACCAGGCGGCCGACGGCTACCGGGCGATGGACGAGCGCCGCGCCATCAAGGTCCTGCTCCACCCATGATCCATCGGCGTCGGACCGCCCGCTAACCTTGATCAAATGAAACTGACAAAACGAACAGGTGTGCGCGCGCTCGTGATGGTTCCCGCGGTGCTGCTCACCCTGGCCGGGACGGCGACCGCGGCGTCGGCCGGGAACGGCACGCCGAGCGGCGCGCCGCCGGCCGCGAACGGCTACAGCGTCTGGTGCGTGTCGACGACCGGCGCGCGGGCGTGCTTCGCCTCCTACGGAGACAAGGTCTGGGTGGACGACACCAAGGCGAACGGGCAGTCCGCCGCCGGGACGATCGTCGGGAAGAACTGGAACCGGCAGTGCTTCAACGACCGCGGGGCGGACGCCGGCTGGGTGATGTGCGACTTCGACGTGCCGGAGTACCAAGACGCTGAGCTGTGGGCCGTCAACAACCCCTTCATCGGCAGCCAGGCCTACACCGACATCAACACCGGCAACATCATCTGACCAGCCTCCGCTGTGATCAGGGCGTCCCTCAAGTCGCTCTAACGACTTGAGGGACGCCCTGATCACTGCTTCGCTGGGGCGCGGTCGCGCTGCGGGTGGGTGGCGCGGAGCAGGGCACGGTACAACTGGCGGGGCGCCGGCGCGTCGGGTAATGGTTGCGCGGCCGGCGCCGCGCACGCCTGGATGAGATACCCGACGAGCCGGCGCCACGCTTCGGGGGCGGCGTCGGCGGTGGCCGCCAGGACGCCGGCGTTGGCCATCAGGAAGATCGGCAAATCCTCGGTGACGAAGTCGGCGCGCAGCTTCCCGGCGGCCTTGGCGCGCTCGACGAGGGCCGCGAAGTCGGCGTAGGCCCGCTCGCGGTCGGCCTCGAACCGCTTCGCGGTGGGAAACGTCATGGTCAGCACGGTCGTGAAGCCCCGGTCGCCGGCCTGCATGGCGCACATCTGTTCGACGTAGGAGCAGAACGCCCGCCACGGGTCCGGGTCTTCCACAGCCTGGCGGGCAGCCTCGGCCTGAGCACGCATCTTGGCCTCGAACGCTGCGGCGATCAGGTCGGCGCGGGTCGGGAAGCGCCGGTAGAGGGTGCCCACTCCCACGCCCGCCCGGCGGGCGATCTCTTCCATCGGCACCTCGATGCCAAGCTCGGCGAAGGCCTCCCGGGCGGCGGCGACGACGCGCTGCCGGTTGCGCTCGGCGTCTACGCGCAGTCCCGCGCCGTCGGGTGTCGAGGTCATACGGATCACTCTACGAGCAAGTGGAGGGTGGCGTCCACTTGCTGCTACGCTCGGTGCGACAAGTGGAGACTAGCTTCCACTTGCTTGACCGAGGAGACACTCGTGCGTGCCGTTGTCATAGCTGAACAGGGCGCCAACCCAGCGCTGAGCGAGGTGCCCACCCCGCAGCCCGCCGCCGGTGAGGTGCTGGTCCGGGTACAGGCGTCGTCGGTGAACGGGTTCGATACCGCGGTCGCCGCCGGCTACCTGGCCGGGACGATGGAGCACCGCTTTCCGGTGGTGCTGGGCAAGGACTTCGCCGGCACGGTCGCCGCGGTCGGTGACGGTGTGACCCGGTTCGCGGCCGGTCAGCCCGTGTTCGGGGTGGTGATGAAGCCGTTCCTCGGCGACGGCGGCTTCGGCGAGTACGTGACGGTCAGCGACCAGATCGGCATCACCGCCCTGCCCGCCGGCATCGGCCCGGCCACCGCGGGCGCGCTCGGCCTGGCCGGCACCGCCGCCCTCGACTCCCTCGCCGCGGTCGCACCGGAGCCGGGCCAGACGGTACTGGTCAGCGGCGCGACCGGCGGAGTCGGTGCGATCGCGATCCAGTACGCCGCCGCGGCCGGCGCCCGGGTGATCGCCACCGCCCGCCCCGGCACGGAGACCGAGTTCGTCCGCGGCCTCGGCGCCACCGAGGTGGTGGATCACACCGGTGACGTCTCCGCTCAGGTCCGCGCCATCAGCCCGGACGGCGTGAACGCGGTCCTGCACCTGGCCGGTGACGGTCCCGCCCTGGCCGGCCTGCTCGCGGAGAAGGGCAGGCTCGCCAGCACCCTCGGCTTCGGCGCCGACCAGCACCCCGCCGCGACGTTCGTGTACGCGAACCCGAGCGCCGACACCCTCGACCGCCTGGCCGCCGACGTCGCCGCCGGCCGCCTCACCGTGCCCGTCGCCCGCGCCTACCCGCTGGCCGAGGTGCCCACCGCGTTCGGCGACTTCGCCGGCGGCACCCTCGGCAAGATCGCCATCACCGTCGCCTGAAAGGACTCCCCGTGCCCACCATCGCCATCATCGGTGCCGGCCCCCAGCTGGGGCTTGCCATCGCCCGCGCCTTCGGCTCCCGCGGCTTCGACGTCGCCCTTGTCGCCCGCAACGGCGCCAAGCTCGACGACCTGGTCGGCCGGCTCGGCGCCGAGGGCATCACCGCCGCCGCGTTCCCCGCCGATGTGCTGGACCGTGACGCGCTCACCCAGGCGCTCAAGGACGCCGCCGCGCACTTCGGCGGCATCGACGTCCTGGAGTACTCCCCCGCCGGCACGCTCGGCTCCACCGCGATGACCAACCCGAGCGAGACCGATCCGTCCCATGTGGAGCATGAGATGGGCTTCCAGCTCTACGGGGCCATCGCCGCCACCCGCGCGGTGCTGCCCGCGATGCGGGAGGCCGGCGGCGGCACCCTGCTCTACACGACGGGCGCCGGCTCGATCGACCCCGTCCCGATGCTCGCCAACGTCAACGCGGCCGCGGCGGCGCTGCGCAACTGGGTGCTCAACCTCAGCAAGGAGCTGGCCGGCACCGGCGTGCACGCCGCGCACGTCGCCATCGGCGTCTCGATCGGCATCGCCAACATCCCCGGCATCCCGACCGTGCCGGCCGAGAAGATCGCCCCGGTCTACTGGGACCTGCACACGAGCCGCGACGAGGCCGAGCGGGTCTTCACCGGCTGACGGGCCTGGAGCCGGTCCGCCCACCGCGGGCCGGCTCCAGGAGCTGTATCGATCAGAAGTTGAACTGGTCGATGTTGGTGGCGTCGAAGACGGTCGGCGGGCCGAGCACGACCACGCTGTCCGCGCCGATGGTGTACTCGCCGAGCTTGCCCGCGGTGAACTTCTCACCCTCCTTGCCGGTGATCATGCCGGAGGCGAGGGCGGCACCCGCGTACGCGGCCAGGTAACCCAGGTCGGCCGGGCTCCACAGCGCGAAGTTCTTCACCGTGCCGTCCTTGACGAACTCGCGCATCTGGTTCGGCGTACCGAGGCCGGTCAGCGCCACCTTCCCCTTGTACTGCGACCCCGACAGGTACCGTGCCGCGGCGGCCACGCCCACGGTGGTCGGCGAGATGATGCCCTTCAGGTCCGGGTACGAGGACAGCAGCCCCTGGGTCTCCTGGAACGACTTCTGGTCGTCGTCGTTGCCGTACGCGACCGTCACCAGCTCGATCTTGGAGTACTCGGGCTTCTTCAGCTCGGTCTTCATCAGCTCGATCCAGGCGTTCTGGTTTGTCGCGTTCGCCGTCGCCGACAGGATCGCGATCTTCCCCGCCCCGCCGATCTGGTCGGAGATCAGCTTGACCTGGTTCTCGGCGATGCCCTGCGCGGTGACCTGGTTGACGAACAGGTCCCGGCAGTCCTTGTTGGTGTCGGAGTCGAACGTGACCACCTTGGCACCGCCCTGCCGGGCCTGGTTGATGGCGCCGCAGATGGCGTTGGGGTCGTTGGCCGACACCGCGATGACGTCCGAGCCCTGCTGCGTCAGGGTGTTCAGATAGGACACCTGCGAGGACGCCGACGCCTCGGAGGGGCCGACCTCCTTGTACTCCCCCTTGAACTCCTCGACCGCGGCCTTTCCACCGTTGTCCGACACCGTGAAGTACGGGTTGTTGACCTGCTTGGGCAGGAACGCGACGCTCAGACCCTCCTTGATCTTGCCCGACGCGCCGGCGCTGGCGTCACCGCCGGCGGCCGGGGTGTCGCCGTCGTCGCTGGCGCAGGCGGCGCCCGTCAGCAGCACCGCCGACAGGACAACAAAAGACAGAGCTTTACGCATGGCATGTCCTTTCTCGGTATTCAGGCGGGTCGTCGCCGGCGCAGCCGCTCGCGCAGCATGGTGGCGGCGTTGGGGCCGACGACCGAAATGATCAGCAGGGTGCCGGTGACCACGGTGAGCGTGTCGGCCGGCACGTCGGCCAGTTGCAGGGCGTTGCGCAGGGTGATCAGCAGCAGCACGCCGGCCAGTACCCCGGCCAGGGTGCCGCGACCGCCGAAGATGGACACGCCGCCGAGCAGCACCGCGGCCACGACGGCCAGTTCCAGGCCGCCGCCGTTGTCGGCGCGGGCGGAGGCGTACCGCATCGTCCAGAAGAACCCGGCGAGGGCCGCGATCGCGCCGGTGAGCACGAACAGCCGGAACTTCGTCCTGGCCACGGAGATGCCGGAGAAGGTGGCGGCCTGGTCGTTGTTGCCCATGGCGAACAGGGCCCGCCCGATCGGTGTCGCGTGCAGCACGACGCCGAACACGACCGCCAGGCCGAGCACCACCACCGCCACCCACGGCACGGTGGTGCCCGGCAGCGGCTCGATGAACGCGCCGGTCCAGGAGAACGGGAAGTCGGCGACGGCCCTGTCACCGAGGACCACGTAGGACAGTCCTCTGTAGAGGGCCAGGGTGCCGATGGTGACGGCGAGGGACGGCAGCCCGAAACCGGTGACGAACAAGCCGTTGACGGCACCGCAGACCGCGCCGAGCAGCACCACGAGCGGCAGGATCAGCGGCAGCGGCGTACCGGACAGCCACAGCTGGCCCATGACCGCGCTGGACAGGCCGAGCACGCTGGCCACCGACAGGTCGATCTCGCCGGTGATGATGACCAGGGTCATCGGCAGCGCGATCAGCGCGACCGGGATGACGTCGAGCAGCAGGAAACCCCAGAAACGGGACGTGGCGAAGCCGTCCACCAGTACCGACGAGGCCACGACCACCGCCGCCAGCACGACGACGACCAGCACGTCCCACGTGCCCAGTCGCTTAGGCACCACGGGTCCTCCTCCCCCTCAGGCGTCTGGCGATCCGGGCGGTCAGCGCCCGGTCCAGGCCGATCGCGGCCAGGATCAGCGCCCCGACGACGGCCTGCTGCCAGAACGGGTCGATGCGCAGGACGGGCAGCGCGGCGCCCATTGTGGACAGCAGCACCGCTCCCAGCGCGGCCCCGTACACCGAGCCGCTGCCGCCGAAGATGGCCACCCCGCCGACCACGACCGCCGCGACCACGTTGAGCTCGATTCCGTTGCCGGCGGCGGCGTCGAGGGTGCCGAACCGGGCCGCGTAGAGCACGCCGGCCAGCCCGGCCAGGGCGCCGGAGACGGTCATCGCGGTGAACACCCGCCACCCGACCGGGATACCGGACAGGCGTGCGGCGTCCGGGTCGGAGCCGATCGCGTACATCTCCCGCCCGGACCGGTACGAGCGCAGGTAGAACCCGGCGATCAGCAGCACGGCGACCGCGAACAGGGCCAGTACCGGCACGCCGAGCACGACGGCGGTGCCCATCCGCTTGAACCCGCTGGGCATGTCGGCGGCGTTGATCTGCTGCCCGGCCGCCCACGAGTAGTCCAGGCCCCGGAATACATACAGGGTGCCGAGGGTGACCACGAGCGCGGGTACGCGGGCGATGGCGATCAGGGCGCCGTTGACGGCGCCGCACAGCACGCCGAGCCCCACGCCGGCGAGCATGGCCAGCACGATCGGCGCGTCCGGCAGCGCGAGGAACAGCTTGCCGGTCGCGAACGCCGACAGCCCCAGCACCGACCCGACCGACAGGTCGACGTTGCGGGTGATCACCACGATCGTCTGGCCGACCGCCAGGACCACCAGGATGGTGGCGCCGAGCATGAGGTCCTTGCGGGACTGCGCGTTCAGGAAGCGCGGGTTCGAGATCGTCGTGACGGCGACCAGGAGCACCAGGGCGAGGGCGATGCCGAGTTCCCGGATGACGAACAGGCGGCGGGCACCCCGCACGTCGCCGCGCGCCCGCGGCGGCGACGCCCCCTGCGCCGGCTTCGTCGCGGTGCTCACGGCCGGCCCGCCTGACCGGTGGCGGCCAGCATCACCGACTCCTCGTCGGCCCGCTCCCGGGCGATCTCCTCGACCAGGCGGCCCTCGTGCATGACCAGCACCCGGTCGGCCATGCCCAGCACCTCGGGCAGTTCGCTGGAGACCATCAGCACCGCGACGCCCTCGCCGGCCAGCTGCGACATCAGCCGGTGCACCTCCGCCTTCGTGCCCACGTCGATGCCGCGGGTCGGCTCGTCGACGATCAGCACCTTCGGGCCGGTGGACAGCCACTTGGCCAGTACGACCTTCTGCTGGTTGCCACCGGACAATGTGGACACCGGGTCGGACAGGTGGCCGACCTTGACCTGCAGCAGCCGCGTCCACCGGTGCGCGTCTTCACGCTCCGCGCGGGGCCCGAGCAGCCCGAGCCGCGACAGCGACCACCGGCGGGTGAGGGTGACGTTTCGCTCGATGGGCAGCTCCATGACCAGGCCCTGCTGGCGGCGGTCTTCCGGCACGAGCGCCACACCCGCCGCCATCGCCGCGGCGGGCCGGCCGCGCGGCAGTCGCCGCCCGCCGACCAGGATCTCGCCCGTGTCGTACCTGTCGACGCCGAACACCGCGCGCACCACCTCGCTGCGACCGGCGCCGACCAGCCCCGCCAGGGCGACGATCTCCCCGCCCCGCACGTCGAAGCTGACCGCGTCGAACACCCCGGCCCGGGTCAGCCCCCGCACACTCAACACCACGTCACCGACCTGGGTGTCCTGCTTGGGGTACAGCGCGGAGACCTCCCGCCCGACCATGCGGCGCACCACCTGGCCGACGGTCAGCTGCCCGACCGGATCGGTGGAGACCCACCGCCCGTCCCGCATGACGGTGATCCGGTCGCAGAGCGCGAACACCTCGTCGAACCGGTGCGAGATGAACAGGATCGCGGCGCCGGACTCGCGCAGCGAGCGCACGACGGCGAACAGCCGCTCGACCTCCACTCCGGACAGCGCGGCGGTCGGCTCGTCCATGACCAGGACGCGGGCGTCGAAAGACAGCGCTTTGGCGATCTCGACCAGCTGCTGGTCCGCGATGGACAGGCCGCGCGCCGGGCGGTCGGGATCCAGCTGTACGCCCAGCTGCGCGAACAGCTCCCGGGTGCGCCTGCGCATCGCCGCGGTGTCGATGCGCCGCAGGCTCCGCAGCGGCTGCCGACCCATGAAGATGTTCTCGGCGACCGACAGGTCGGGAAACAGCGTCGGCTCCTGGTAGATCACCGCGATCCCGGCCGCGCGTGCGTCGGCCGGCCCACCCAGCACCGCGGGCCGCCCGCCGAGGGTCAGCTCACCCTCGTCCGGCGCGTGTACGCCCGCGAGGACCTTCACCAGCGTCGACTTGCCCGCCCCGTTCTCACCCACGAGGCCGTGCACCTCGCCGGCGCGCAGCTCCAGCCGCCCGTCGACAAGGGCGTGCACGGCGCCGAAGGACTTACGCGCGCCGGCGAGGGTGAGCGCTGGCGTATCGGTCGTGGTCTGCTCGGGCATGCGGCCTCCAAGCGGAGATGAAACGATTCATCGACCTCGTGGGTAAAACGCTAAACACTCCCCTTCACTTGGTCAAGAGTGCCGGTCATCGCGATCTTGGTGAATATCCCCGCGCTCGGCTTGGGTACCCGGGTGAAGTCGGACTCGACGGCGATCAGGCCGAACTTCGGGCGGTACCCCTCACTCCACTCGAAGTTGTCGAACGCCGACCAGTGCAGATAGCCCCGCACGTCGACGCCCTCGGCGATCGCCCGCGCGACGGCGGCGACGTGCGTGCGCAGGTACTCGACGCGTTCGGTGTCGTCTTCGGTGGCGATGCCGTTTTCGGTCACGTAGAGCGGCAGGCCGGTCTCGGCGGCCCGGTGCAGCACCTGGCGCAACCCGTCCGGGTAAACGGCCCACCCCATCTGGGTGCGCCGGAAGCCTTCGGGCGGATCGGCGAAGAACGTGGGCGAGGCGGGATCCACCCACTGCTTGCGGTAGTACTGCACGCCGAGCCAGTCGCCGCGGTCGGGCCCGGTGAGGCCGTCGAGGTATCGGTCGACGATCTCATGCCGCATGAGCCGGTGGAAGGACCAGCAGGCGTCGTCGTTGCGGGCGGGGGCGAGCAGCGGCAGGTTCACGGCGAGGCCGACGCGGGACCGCGGGGACGCGTCCCGGACCGCGCGGACGGCGCCGTGGTGGGCTTCCAGCAGTACCTGTCCGGCGCGCTTCCACAACGTGGGGTTGGTGATTCCGGGCGGGTGGTACCCCTCCAGGTAGCCGTGCAGAGCCACCATCTGCGGTTCGTTGACGGTGCACACGTACGGCATCAGGTCGCCGAGTTCGGCGGCGACGCGGCGGCAGTACCGGGCGAACGCCTCGACGGCGTCCGGGGCGAGCCAGCCACCGGCCGCGGCGAACCAGCGCGGCAGCGTGAAGTGGTGCAGGGTAACGAAAGCGGTCATGCCCGCCCCGGCGAGCGCGGTCAGCACCCGCCGGTAGTGCGCGATGGCCGCCCGGCTGAACTCTCCCCGCGCCGGCTCGATGCGGGCCCACTCCACCGACAGCCGGTGCGCGTTGTGGCCCATGGACCTCAGCAGCGCGAAGTCGTCGGCGTACCGGTGGAAGTGGTCGATCGCGTCGCCGGACGACTCGCGCGCCGCCGTGTCCGGCCGGTGCTCGAAGTCCCACCAGTCGCTGTTGACGTTTCCGCCCTCGACCTGGTGGGCCGACGTGGCCGCCCCCCAGAGGAAGGCGGCCGGAAAGTCGGCTTGGTTCATGTCATGGATTTCGAGATGGATGTGGAGGTGGTGAAGGTGTAGGTGCCCGACCCGACGCGGTAGACGGCGTAGTCACCGTCGATGCGCACGAACGTGGCCCGGTGCGGCCGGTCGACGACGTGGCCGCCACGAGTGGGCACCCACACCTCGGCGCTGGTGTTGGTCGGCACCGTGACCGTCATGCGGAACCGGCGGTCGTGCTTGCTCCACTCCGAGCGGGCCAGGCCAGCCGGCGTGCGGTAGCTGCCCTTGACGAACGTCAGGTCGCCGACGACCTTCGGCTGGAAGACCAGTTGCCGGTACGCGACCGAGCCGGGCGCCTCGCGGATGCCCACCAGTCCAGTGTGGAACCACTCCTCGATCTGGGCCAGGATCATGTGGTTCTTCGACGCGCCGCGGTTCCAGTTCTCCCCGATGGTCGTCATCCCGCCCGGGTTGGCGACGGTGGGCGCCATGAAGTAGCCGTAGCTGGGCAGGTCGTCCTCCTGCAGCAGCTCCCACAGAAGGTCGTCGCGCCCGGCGGCCGCCAGCGACCGGACGGTCGCCGCCATGCCGATCGTGCCGGGGCTGAAGTGCGGCCCGTCGCCGTTGGGGTGGAACGCGTATACCAGCTCGACGAGCGCGTCCTGCACCGCCGCGCGTTCGCCGTCCGGCACCAGCCCGGCGTCCAGGGCCAGCGCCTGCGCCCCCTGGGTGGCGCCAGCGGTGCCGCCGTTCCCGGTGGCGGTGTACCGGCGCAGCGTGGTGTTGTAGAAGTGCGCGTTGAACGCCGTCTTGATCTCCCCGGCTAGAGCCTGATAGTGAACAGCGTCGGCTGAATGACCGGTCAGCTCCGCCATCATGGCGAGCTTGGTGATCATCACGTAGTAGCCCCACGTGCCGGTGATCCGGCCAGAGGTCTGCTCGGCGGAGATCCAGTCGGCCAGGGCGGCGTCGACGATGTGCGCGTCGGCGCCGGTGCCGGCCTTCTCGCGCGCGATGTAGTCGGCGAACGCGACCATCCGGTCGTAGTACCGGGCCATGGTCTGGGTGTCGCCGTAGAGCTCGTACAGGATGGCGGGCACGAGAATGATCCCGTTGCCCCAGTTGATTTCGTCGCCGAAGCGGCCGGTGTAGCCCCAGTCGTAGACGGGTGTCTTGAGCGCCACGTTGCCGAACATCGGCGTGTCCGCGACGGACTGCCCCTCGACGAGGTGGCGCATGGTGGTGCGCAGGTACGCGTCGAGCTGGTGGTTGCGGTGGATGGCGCCCATCGGCATGGTGTAGTCCGCCGGGTACGACAGCTTCTCCCGGCCGGGACAGTCGGTGAGCACCGACATGGTGTTGCTGGCGAAGGAGTAGCGGGCCATCTTGTGGATGCGGTTGATCCGCGCGTTGGAGGTCGTCACCTCGCCGGCCACCGGTGTGTCGGCTTGCAGCCGCAGTCCGGTGACGGTGTCCTTTGCGGGCACGTATCCCTCGGGCAGGCCGGTGACCTGGATCCACTGCATGCCGAAGTAGTTGAAGTCCGGGTGCCAGCTCTCGCCGCCGGGCAGCCCGGCGGTGGTGTACGTGTTGAACAGGTCGCGCCCCCGGCTGCCGCCGCCGCCCATCAGCGACGCCTGGTCGACGGTGCCGTCGGCGGCCAGCGACTCGGCCGGCGACATGCGGATGGTGGTTCCGGCCGGCACGCCGGCGGCCAGCCGCAGCCGCGGCCAGCCGACGATGTTCTGCCCGAAGTCGAAGACCCAGGTGCCGGGTGCCGGATTCGTCATCGACACCGGCGTGAACGTCTCGACGACCTTCACCGGTTCGGCGGCACGGGCCACGAGCCTGGTGGCGAGGTTCGGTGGTGGGGCGATGCCGGCGTCGATCCAACCGGTCGCGGTGCCGTCACGGCGGGTCGCGGTGGCGGACAGGTCCGAGCCGGGCCGGTCCCAGCCGGGCTGCTCGCGGCGGGCGTCGTAGTCCGCGCCGGAGTACCAGGCGTCGGTCACCAGCGGCCCGAGCGCGGCCCGCCAGCGGCGGTCGCTGACGATGACGTCGGTGGCGCCGTGCGCGTACGAGATCTCCAGCCGCGCGATGAAGCGTGGGCTGACGGCGGCGCCCGCGCTGGGATCGCTGGCTGCGATGTTGTTGCCCGATCCGGTCACGAGCGCGCCGGCGGCGTGCGGCTTGTCCAGTCCCGGGGTGAACGAGATGTCGGCGGTGCCGATCGCGGTGATGACGCGGGATTCGAGGCTGTCGCCGCCGTTGCCGGTGTCCACGTTGATGGTGCCACCGACGTGGTACCCGGTGACGCTGTCGAGCGTGACGGTGGTGGCGCCGGCCTCGGCGTCGGCGGTCAGCGTGCCGCCGCCCTTGAGCTGGCTCTGCCACCACGAGTACGGCGCGGTGCGGCCGGTGGCGGGGTTGGTGACGCTGCGGCGCACGTAGGCCGGGCCGTTGCCAAGCTGGACGCCGAGGGTGTTGCCGCCCTTGCGCAGCTGATCGGTGACGTCGTAGGCGCGGTACTCGCTGGAGAGCTGGTAGTTGGAGTTGCCGGGGGCGAGCACCTCGTCGGTCAGGGTGCGCCCGTTGAGCGTGGGCTTGTGCAGGCCGACGCCGGACAGGTAGAGGCGGGCGCCGCTGACGCTCCGGTGCCGGTCGACGCCGAACTGGCGGGCGAAGATGGGCATGGGCTGGGCCTCGGTGCGGCCCGGGTACTCGATCCAGCGCGCCGATCCCCAGTCGCTCTGGTCGAGCAGGCCCATCTCCCATGTGGACGGTTCGCTCCAGTCGGACGGGCGCCGGTCGGCGTCCCAGATCCGCACCCGCCACGTGACGCGCTCGCGGGAGTCGAGCGCCTTGCCGGCGTACCGGATGCCGGTCTGCACGGCCGAGCGCACCTTGCCGGAGTCCCACAGCAGGCCCGACGTGGACCAGGCCCGGATCTGGTACGCGGTCTGCCGGTCGCCGGCGCCCTGTCGAGTGTGGACGAACTGCCAGCCGAACGTGGGTGCGGTGTTGTCGATACCGAGTTGATCGCCGTGCCTGCCGTCGACCGTGAGGTTGACGACCTCGACCGCGGGCCGGTCGCCGTGCGCGGCGGCCGGCGTGGCGTTCAGGGCCTGCGACGCGAGCAGGGTCATGCACACTCCCATGCCCGCCAGCGCACGCCGGCGGAGCTTGATTCCTGACACTGTGCCCTCCGTTCTCGGGAGCGGGCCCCGCCGACGCTCGCCGCCAGCGGGGCCCGACGGGGCCTAGCTACCTGCCTTGTAGTCGGTGTCCATGGCGGTGAGGACCTTGTCCGGAGTGGACTGTCCACTGAAGATCTCCTGCAGGCCGGTGAGCATGGTCTGCTGGACCTTCGGGTTCGGCCACAGCTGGTCCATGAACGGCACGCTGCGGTTCTCGCTGATGTACTTCTGGACCTCGGCGAAGGCCGGGTCGCCCGCGTAGCCGGTGTCGGGCAGGGCCGGAAGGCTGCCCTGCTTCTTGTTGAACACGGTCATGCCTTCCGGCGACATCACGTAGTCGACGAACTTGATGGCCAGCTCCTTGTTCTTGGCCTTGGCGTTGACCGCGTAGCCGGCGCCGGCCGCGGCGGGCATGACGAACTTCGCCGGGTCGTCGGTGGCCGGCAGCGCCTTCAGCGAGAAGGTGCCGGCCGCGTTCTTGCCCTTGAGCAGCGCGACGACCCAGTTGCCCTGGATGATCCCGAGGGTCTTGCCGCTGGCGGCGAGGTCCTGGCTGGCCTCGTAGCTGGTGCCCAGCGGGTTCTTCTGGAAGCAGCCGGCCGTGTTCATCTCCTGGTACTTGGCCATCGCCGTGGTCCACGGCGACGCCGCGAAGGTGGCCTGGCCCGCCTGCATCTTGGTGTCGAAGTCCTTGTCCTCGCCGTAGACGACGGTGGCCACCAGCGCGAACAGGACGATCTGGGTGACCCAGAGGTCCTGGATACCCAGGGCGAAGGCCGGGGTGCCCTTGGCGGCGGCGGCCTTGCAGAAGGCCAGCAGCTCGGTCCAGGTACCCGGCGCGTTCAGGCCGGCCTTCTGCATCGCCTGGTCGTTGTAGATGGCGCCGATGCCGTTCTGCCCGAAGATCCCGGTGTACGTCTTCCCCTCGTACTGTGCGAGGTTCTTCAGCGTGGCCGGGTACTTGGAGGCCCACGGCTGGCTCGACAGGTCGAGCAGGTAGCCGGCCTTGGCCAGCACGTACGTGGTGGCGGCGTTGCCGTTGCCCGGCCAGACCGTGAACACGTCCGGCGCGGTACCGGCCGGCAACTGCGTGCGGATCTGCTGCGTGTACTGGTCAGCGCCGCCGGTCGTGAAGTTGACCTTGACGCCCGGGTTGGCCGCCTCGAACGCCTTCACCACGTCTTCAAGGGACCCCTGGTCGACTGAGGCGACAGTCAGCGTCTTGGAGTCGGAGTCCGAGCCGGCGTTGGTGCCGCCGCTACAAGCCGCCAGCGTCGTGACGGCGGTCGCCGCGGCCGTCACGGCCAGCAGGACCGGAAATCTACGTGTGTTCATCATGTCTCCTGGAAGGTGAAATCGGCGCTGACGGTGTATTGGCCGGACGCCAGCCGCAGGGTCACCCCCGCGGCGGACGCCTCCACGCCGAGAACCCCGGGCCGGCCCGCGACCGGTGCGCCGCCTTCGCGGACGCTGTCGGGATCGGTGGTGGGGATCTCCAGTAGTGCGGTACTGCCGGGTGGCACCGTCACGGTCACGGTGATCCGGCCGTCGGCGAGTGACCATCCGCAGGCCACCCGCCCCCGTACGGTGTGCTGCTCGGCGCGCGCCCAGGTGAGCCGGCCGCCGGGCAGGGGCCGCAGCAGCAGCTCGCGGTACGCCACCGATCCGGGCGTCTGGTCGATGCCGGCGACGCGGCCGTACAGCCAGTCGCCGACGCTGCCGAGGCTGTAGTGGTTGAACGAGTTCATGGCGGGCGACTGGAACCCGGCGTGCTCGGTCCAGCCGTCCCAGCGCTCCCAGATGGTCGTGGCGCCGTGCCGGATCGAGTACCCCCACGACGGGTACCGGTCCTGGTGCAGCAGGGCGTACGCGAGGTCGGCGCGGCCGTGGTCGGCCAGTACCGGACACAGCAGCGCCACGCCCACGAACCCGGTGGTGAGCCGGTGGTCCCGCTTCTCGATGTCGGCGGCCAGATGCCCCACGGCGGCCGGCACCAGCTCGTCCGGCACGAGCCCGAACCCGAGCGCCAGCAGGTACGCCGTCTGCGTGCCGCCTTCGACCGTGCCGTCCTCGCGCACGTACGCCCCGATGAACGCCGCGCGGATCGCGTCGTGCAGCGCCCGCAGCTCACCGACCTCGGTGGACCGGCCCAAGACCTCGGCGGCCCGCGCGGCCAGTTCGGTGCTGCGCGCGAAGTACGCCGTCGACAGCACGTCTCGCGGCGTGGTCACGTCGACCTGCAGCCAGTCGCCGTACGAGTTGCCGGTGCGGTGCCGCCACAGCAGGTCGGGGTTGTGCCGCCGGATGTGCCGGACCCAGGCGAGCATGGCGTCGAAGCAGCGCTCCAGCACGCGCCGGTCCCCGTAGGCGCGCCACAGGTGCCACGGGATGATTACCCCGGCGTCACCCCACGCCGGAGCGGCCTCGCGGTACATCGAGATGAGCGGCGCGACGTCGCGGAACGCGCCGCCGGCGTCCTGCCCTTCCAGCACGTCCTTCATCCAGCGGGCGAAGAAGGCGGACACGTCGGCGTTGCGGCTCGCGGTCGGTGCGAAGATCTGCGCGTCGGCGAGCCAGCCCAGCCGCTCGTCGCGCTGTGGACAGTCGGTGGGAACGGCGAGGAAGTTGCCCCGCTGCCCCCAGGTGATGTTCGAGTGCAGCTGGTTGACCATCGCGTCGGAGCACTCGAAGTGGCCGGTCCAGGGGGTGTCGTTGTGCAGTACCCGCGCGGTGACGTCCGATGTGGACAGCACACCCGGGTGGTTGGCGATCTCGACGTACCGGAAGCCGTGGAAGGTGAAGCGCGGCTCGAACACCTCGCTGTCACCGCCACCCGCGACGTACACGTCGGTGGCCGCGGCGCGGCGCAGGTTGTCGACGTACAGTTCGCCGTCGGCGAGCATCTCCGCGTGCCGCAGCACGATCCGGCGCCCCGCTTCCGCGCCGCGGACGGCGAGCCGGACGCGGCCGACGAGGTTCTGTCCGAAGTCGACGACGAAGCGGCCCGGTGCCTTCTGGCGGATGTCGGCGGGGGCGACGTCGCGGGTGACGCGGATCGGGTCGTCGGGTTCGGCGACCAGCGGGCCCGGGTCGCTGTCCAGCACCGCGACCGGGCGGAACCCGTCACCCCCGCCGGGAGCGTCCCAGCCGGCAACGTGCTCGCGGGCGTCGACGTACTGGCCCATCAGCAGGTCGGCGGAGCGGATCGCGCCCGGCCGCTCGCGCCAGTCCGCGTCGGTGGCGACGACCTGGCGGGAGCCGTCGGGGTAGTCGATCACCAGTTGGGCCAGGAACGCCGGCTCGTCGCCGTAGTGCCGCGCGGGGCGGCCGCCGTCGAAGCCGACGTGTCCGCGCCACCAGCCGTCCGCGACGATCGCGGCGAGCACGTTCGAGCCCTCGCGCAGGTGGTCGGTGACGTCGTACGCCTGGTACTGCAGCCGGTGGTGGTACTCGGTCCAGCCGGGCGCCAGCTCCAGGTCGCCGACCCGGGCGCCGTTCAGCCGCGGCTCGTACACGCCGCGGGCCGTGGCGTACAGCCGGGCGCGTACCGGCCGGTGGGGCAGGCGGAACGCCCGGCGCAGGTACAGCGGCGGCAACCCGAACGGGCCCGAATCCGCCCCCGGCGGGTCGACGGGCGGTTCCGCGAGCGGATCGCGTCCCACCCACACGGCGGCCCAGTCCTCGCGGTGCGTCAGCCCGGTCTCGAACCAGGTCTGTGCCTGGCCGGCCGGCGCCCCGGTCTCGTCCCACACCTCGACCCGCCAGTGGTACCGGGTCGCCGAGCGCAGTGGCTGGCCGTTCCAGGGCACGCCGATCCCGTCGCCGCCCTCGCACCGGCCGCTGTCCCACACGAGCCGCGCCGGGTCGTCCAGGTCGGCCTCGCGTTCGGCCGCGGTGATCCGGTAGGCGCTCTGCGCCGCCCCGCGCCGCTCGGACTCCAGCCGCCAGGACAGCCGCGGGCGCGACTCTCCCATGCCCAGCGGTTCGTGCCGCTGCTCGGTCCGCAAGCCATACGGTGTCATTTCTTGAGCCCTCCGGCGAAGCCGTTGACGATGCGCGGTGTCATCCCTTGAGCCCTCCGGCGAAGCCGTTGATGATGCTGCGCTGCAGCGCGAAGTAGACGGCCAGGATCGGCACGATGCTGATCACCAGGGCGGCGAAGATGAGGTTCCACTCGGAGACGTACTGGCCCACGAACCCGGCGATCGCGACCGGCACGGTCTGCTGGTCGCTGCCGGACAGGTACAGCAGCGGGGTGAAGAAGTCGTTCCACACCGAGATCGCGTTGAGGACCAGCGCGGTAACCGTGATCGGCTTGAGCATCGGGAAGAGCACGTACCGGAACGCCTGCAGCGAGGTCGCCCCGTCGATCAGCGCGGCGTCTTCGAAGTCGCGGGGCAGCGCGCGCATGAACCCGATGTAGAGGAACGTCGTGAACGGCACCTGCAGCCCGGAGTAGAACAAAATCAGCGCCCACACGCTGCCCAGCAGCCCCAGATCCCGCATGCTCTGGTACAGCGGCAACGCCGCGAGCTGGAACGGCAGGACGAGCCCCAGCATGATCAGCAGGAACATGCCCCGCGACCACTTGGCGGTCGCCCGGGCCAGCGGGTACGCGGCCAGCGACGAGACCGCCAGGACGATGAAGACGCTGACGGTGGTGACGATGACGCTGTTGGTCAGGGCGCCGCCCAGGGCGCCTTCCCGCCACGCCTCGGTGAAGTTGTCCAATGTGGGCCGTGTGGTCGGTCGCAGCGGCGACGAGGTGTCCGAGGCCGGCCGGATCGCCAGGTTCACCAACACGTAGACGGGGAAGGCGACCACCACCGCCGCCGCGATCATCACGAACTCGAGCGCGAAGGTGCGCCACCGGTACCGGTTCACGACGCGGCCCTCTCGTTGCGGGCCAGGAAGAAGTACTGGCCGGTCGAGACGACCGCCACGATGATCGTCAACACCACCGCGAGGGCGATGCTGTAACCGAACTCGCCGAGCGTGAAGGCTTCCTTGTAGATGAGGGTGGAGATGGTGTCGGTGGCGTGGCCAGGCCCGCCGCCGGTCAGGGCGAAGACCTGGTCGAACAGTTTGATACCGCCGATGATCGACAGCATCAGGTTGATGGTGAACGCCGGCGCGAGCAACGGCCTGACGATCGACCAGAAACGGCGTACCGGGCCGGTGCCGTCGATCGCGGCGGCCTCGTAGATCTCCTTCGGCACCGACTGCAGCCCGGCCAGGAAGATGACCATCGAGTATCCGGCGAACTGCCACACGATCACGCCGACGACCGCCCAGAGCGCGAGCTGCGGATCGCCCAGCCAGTCCTGCTGCCAGGAGGTCAGGCCGACCGCGCCGAGCAGGCTGTTGACCGCACCGTCCGGGCCGAGCAGGTTGCGCCACAGGTACGCGGTCACGATCGGGGTCACCACGGCGGGCGCGAACAGCAGTACCCGCAGCACGTTCCGCGACTTGATCATCGAGTTGACACCCAGGGCGAGCAGCAGCCCGACGCCGTTCTGGATGATCGTGATCGCCACGGCGATCAGCAGCGTGTGCCAGATCGCCTGGCGGGCGGTCGCGTCGCCGACCATGGTCGTGAAGTTGCCCAGCCCGATCCACGAGAAGTCCGGGCTCAGGCCGTCCCAGTCGGTGAAGGCGTAGTACACGCCCCGCGCACTGGGCACCAGGACCACGAAGGCGAACAGCAGCATCGCGGGCGCCGCGAACCACCACGGCGGCGCGGGGCCACGTTTATGCCTGTTTGGCGTAGTTGTCATGCGTTGGATCTACTCTCTTGGAACGTTTCATCCAGGCAGCCACACCAGCGATGCGCACTTACAGCGGGCGAGAGTGTTCGTGGGTAACGTTTTACAGAAATGTTGCGCCTGACCCTAGGAGGTCATCGTGCGGTCGTCAAGACCTCAAGGTGTCCACCAGCGGAAAGGCGGTCTAGACTCGCGAGGCAACGTTGCACACACGCACCCGAGAGGTAGCCCGGATGGACAAGCCGTCATCGCCGTCTCGACGAATCACCATCGTCGACGTCGCGCGGCACGCCCAGGTCTCCACGACCGCGGTGTCGAAGGTGCTGCGCAACGCGTACGGGGTCAGCCCGACGATGCAGACCAAGGTGCGGCAGGCCATCGCGGAGCTCGGCTACCGGCCCAACGCCGCCGCTCGCGGCATGCGCGGGCAGACCTACACCATCGGCGTGATGCTACCGAACATCATCAACCCGTTCTTCGCCCAGATCCTCGACGGCCTGACCGACCAGCTCGGCGGCACCGACTACCAGGTGCTGCTCGGCCCCGGCTGCAACGGCGAGGCCGAGGAGGCCCGGGTCACCCACGCCATGATCGACCGCAGCATGGACGGGATGATCCTCATCGCGCCCATCTCGGCACGCAAGCACCTGGAATCCGTCGCTTCCACCGTGCCGACAGTCGTCGTGGGCCGCCACGGCCACTCCCCCACGTACGACACCGTGGCCGACGACGACCTCACCGGCGGCGCCCTGGTCGTCAACCACCTCGCCGACCTCGGCCACCAGCGGATCGCGCACATCGAGCATCACGAGACCGACCCCGACCGGCTCGCCGAGATGCCCAACGCCATCCGCGCCGCCGGCTACCGGCACGCCATGCAGGCCCGCGGCTTGGCCGACCACATCGACATCGCCTCGACCACCTACACCCAGGAAGGCGGCTACCTCGGAGCCCAGCAGCTGCTGGCCCGGCCCACCCGACCCACCGCCATCTTCGCCGGCGCCGACATCGTCGCCATGGGCGTGCTCGACGCCATCGCCGAGGCGGGCCTGCGCGTGCCGGAGGACATCTCCGTCGCCGGCTACGACAACACGACCTTCGCCGCCTTCCGGCCGATCTCGCTGACCAGCGTCGACCAGGCCGGGTACCAGATCGGCGCCCACGCGGCACGCCTGCTGCTCGACCGCATAGCCGCCCGAGGCCGGCCCACCGCGCAGATCAAGCTCTCCCCCACCCTGGTACCCCGGCGCAGCACCGCGCCACCGCGGTAGGAGCCTCAGACGGCCGCGGCCATCTGCGGCCGGCCCAGCCGCCCCGCGCTGGGACGGTGCCGGTAGCACTGCGCGAGCTGGGCGAAGGCGCGGATCACGGGCGTCTCGCGGCCGGTACGCCAGACGAGGGCCCACTCCGTCGGCGGTGCGTCCTCGATGGGCAGGTAGACCACCCCCGGATAGGTGTAGTAGCGGGTGAAGTGCGCGTTGACCGGGCTGACGACCTGCCCGGCGGCGACAAGGGTGAGCAGCTCGTGGCAGGTGCGGGCGCGCGGGCCACGACGGATGAGGCGGCCACCGGGCGTGGACGCGGGAAACATCGCCCGCAACCAGTACCCGAGCGCTTCCGGCCCGGGATCGGGCGTGGTACGGCCGGCGAGGTCCTCCAGCGACACCGTCTGGCGTCCGGCGAGATCGCAGGTCTCGGGTACGGCCAGCGCGCGGCCCTCGGTGCGGACGACGGGTCCGACGGTGAGGTCGTCCTCGCGGACCGGCAGCCACATCAGCTGCACGTCGACGTCGCCGGCGCGGAGCGCCGAGAACGGGTCGCTGAAGTGGAACTCGGTGACCTCGACCGGGCACGACGGATAGCGGGCGGTGAACGCCGCCGTCAGCGGCCTGATCTCGTTGCCCATCACGCCCATCACGCCGAGCCGCAGGGTGCCGAAGGTGCCGTGCGCCGCGCCCGACGCGGTGGCCAGGCCGTTCTGGATCAGGTCGTACGCCTCGCGCAGGTCACTGCGCAGCCGGCTGCCGATCGGGGTGAGCTGGACCATGCGGCTGGTCCGCTCGAAGAGCAGACCACCGACGCGGCGTTCCTGTTTCTTGATCGACTGACTGACCCGCGCTTGGCTCACGTGCAGTTTCTGGGCGGCGCGACCGAAGTGCAGCTCCTCCGCGACGGCCAGGAAGATCTCGATATCGCGTAGCTCCATGTCGGTATCGACCTCCGGCTGGATGGCGAAGCGGTGAGACGAGACGGTCTGTCTTGTCTGGAGGACTGTGCCTGACAGACGCGGCGCTGTCAAGACGAGACGTTTCGCCTCGCTTGGCTGTAGGCTGGTCCATCGTGAGCCGACAGCCCGATCCGAACCGCCGCAGCGAGCAGGCCCGGCAGGCGATCCTGAGCGCCGCGGCCGACCTCTGCGCCGAGGTCGGCTTCGCCGCGACCACGGTCGAGGCCATCGCCGCCCGCGCCGGGGTCGGGAAGCAGACCATCTACCGCTGGTGGCCCTCGAAGGCGGCCGTGCTGCTCGAACACATGCAGCGCGCCCGCGAGACGTCGGCCGACTTCCCCGACACCGGCGACATACGGGCCGACCTGCTCGCCCAGACGACGGCGGTGGAGGCGCTGTTCGCCTCGCACTCCGGCGCCATCTGGCGCGGCCTGCTCATCGCCGCGCAGTCCGACGACATCGCCGCCGACGGCGTACGCGCGCTGCTGGAAAAGGCCGTCACGGACGCCACGAAACGCCTGTCGACGGCGCAGGTGAACGGAGAATTGCGGGCCGACGCCGACCTCGACATGGCCGTGGAGATCATTTATGGCCCGCTGTACCACCATTGGCTACTGCGCGCCCGGCCGGTGCCCAACGGGTACATGAAAGAGATCTTGAATGTGGTCTTCGACGGCCTGAATCCCCGACGCCATTGATCACGGCATGGTCACTCGATGGGGTTCGCGACGTCGAGTCGCCCATGGTCGATCAGCCAGCGCACCGACTCCAGCACCGCCGCCTCCGGCTCATACCGCGGCGCGTATCCCAGCAGCCTGCGCGCCTTGTCGATGCTGAAGTAGTGGTTGCGGACCAGGTGTTCCCAGCTGACCTGGGCCGCCTCGCCGCCGGTGCCGCTCCGGAACTCGTCCCACGTCACCGTGCGCAGCTTCGCGGTCTGCCCGAACCACGACGCGCCGATCTCCGCGAAGCCGCGCACGTTGAGAGCCGACGGCGCGACGACGCTGAAATCCTCGCCAGCGGCGGCGTCCCGGTGGACGACGGCGGCCTCGAACGCCTGCGCCACGTCGTCGGCGTGGACGTGATGCATGAACTCCGCACCGATCCCGGGCACGTCGATCGGCTCCCCGGCCGACAGCTTGCACCACACCGTGGCATCGTTGTTGCCCAGCGGGCCGATCGGGTGCCACCCGGGGCCGACGATGTGGCCCGGATGCAGCGACGTGGTGACCAGCCCACCGGACCTCGTCTCCCCCCGCAGCATCCGGGCGATGGCGGCCTTCGCGATCCCGTACTCCCCGATCGGCGGCGTCCCGCCTTCTTCGGTGATCGGCACCTTCTGGCTCGGACCGTGCCGCCAGATCGAACCACAGTGCAGCAGATGCCCGGTCTCGCCGCGCAGCCGCTCGACGAGCGCCGTCGCGGAGTCCAGCGTGAAGCAGATCAGGTCGATGACGGCATCGGGCCGCAGCCCAGCCACCCGGTCGCCGAAGACGCCCTCGGCATCCTCCGCGGCTCGATCCGCCGTCACCTGCCGCACATCCCGCCAGGCCGGATCGTCCGTATAGCTGGACCGCTGCCCGCGGCTGACGCTGACCACCTCATGGCCGGCCCTGACCAGCCGGGGTATCAGGAACGTGCCGATATGCCCGCTACCACCAACAACCACGATCCTCATGAGCCACTCACCCGCCGCCGTCCCTTGCCGCACATGGCCCAACCGTAGTTCGCCCATTTGAGCTGCCGCGACGTCCGCCGCGCTCCATACCGCCGCTCCCGCGGCCTCACCCTCCGCGTTACACGAACCCCCGCCCGCGTGCACCGTGTCGACGCGGGGTGCCAGGCCGCGGAAGCGCCCAGCACGGCGCGTCGCCACGCCCCTGCGCGCCGATCAAGGGCAAACGCACGCGGTTGGATCTCTCCTGCGCACGTCCGCCCCCAGGCCCGCCCGTGACGGCGTGCCGCCACGCCACGTCCGCCGATCAAGGGCGAATGCACGCTGTTGGATCTCTTTTCCACGTGCATTCGCCCTCGATCCATGCGAATGCCCTCGATCGGCGCGCAAGGCGCCGCGCGAACAGCGCGCACAGCGCGCCACGAACAGCGCGGCGCGGAGCCACGCCCTGCACGCCGATCAAGGGCGAACGCACGCGGTTGGATCTCTTTTCCACGTGCATTCGCCCTCGATCCATGCGAATGCCCTTGATCGGCGCGCAGGGCGCCGCGCGGACAGCGCGGCGCGGACAGCGCGGCGCGGACAGCGCGGCGCGGACAGCGCGGCGCGGACAGCGCGGCGCGGACAGCGCGGCGCGGACAG
>NZ_BSDI01000032.1:135131-256191 GCF_027923225.1 Phytohabitans aurantiacus | reverse complement strand
CTCGGGCGGTCGCCGTCTTTCAGCCATCGGCCGGCGCCGCGACCCTCACTCCTCCGCAGCGCACAGCCTCAGGTTTCGTCTTCGCGCATTCGACGTTGCAGCGAATGCAATTCCGCTCCTTTCTAGCTGCAGCCGCTGGTGGAGCCGCAGCCCTCGCAGACGTAGCAGCTGCCGGCCGGGCGCATCTTGGTGCCGCAGGTGAAGCACAGCGGCGCGTCAGCCGCCTTGCCGATCACGGCCTCCAGCAGCTCGGTCGACGAACCCACGTTGGTCACCGGCTTGGCGGCCGCTGGTGCTTCGGTGGGCTCGGCCGTCGAGGACGACACGATCGGTGCCGATACCGGAGCGGAGGCCGCCATGCCGGCCAGGTCGAGGCTGGCCTCGGCCTCGGCGGCGATCTGCACGGCGCGCTCCTTGGCGGTGAAGATGCCCAGCTCGGCCCGGCGCTCATACGGCAGGAAGTCGAGCGCCAGCCGCCGGAAGATGTAGTCCATCACCGAGGCGGCCATGCGGATGTCGGGGTCGTCGGTCATACCCGCCGGCTCGAACCGCATGTTGGTGAACTTGCTGACGTATGTCTCCAGCGGCACCCCGTACTGAAGCCCTATCGAGATGGCCACCGAGAAGGCGTCCATCACGCCGGCGAGCGTGGAGCCCTGCTTCGACATCTTGAGGAAGACCTCACCGAGGCCGTCGTCGGGGTACGACGAGGCGGTGAGGTAGCCCTCGGCGCCGCCGACCGAGAAGGAGACCGTCTCGGATGGACGCTTCTTGGGCAGCCGCTTGCGCACCGGCCGGTACTCGACGATCGGCTCGGGCGCGGCCGCGACCTCGACCGCCGCGGCCGGCTTCTTGGCAACCGACAGCGGCTGCCCAACCTTGCAGTTGTCGCGGTAGATGGCCAGCGCCTTGAGGCCGAGCTTCCAGCCCTCGAAGTAGATCTTCGAGACGTCTTCGATCGTGGCGGACTCGGGCATGTTGACGGTCTTGGAGATCGCGCCGGAGATGAACGGCTGCACCGCCGCCATCATCCGCACGTGCCCCATCGGCGCGATCGAGCGCTCGCCCATCGCGCAGTCGAAGACCGCGTAGTGCTCGGACTTGAGGCCGGGCGCGTCGACGACGTGACCGTGCTCGGAGATGAACTCCACGATCGCCTCGACCTGCTCCTCCGGGTATCCGATGGAGCGCAGTGCCCGCGGCACGGTCTGGTTGACGATCTGCATCGAGCCGCCGCCGACCAGCTTCTTGAACTTGACCAGCGCCAGGTCGGGCTCGACACCGGTGGTGTCGCAGTCCATCATCAGGCCGATCGTGCCGGTCGGGGCCAGCACCGACGCCTGCGAGTTGCGCCAGCCGTTCTTGTCGCCGATCTTGTTGCCCTGCTGCCACTGCTTGGTGGCCTCACGGACGATCGCGGTGGCCACCGCCCCGGTCGGCTTGATGGCGTCGTTGGCGGCGGCGTGCTTGCGCATGACCCGCTTGTGCGGCTCGGCGTTGCGCGCGTACCCCTCGTACGCCCCGACCACGCCCGCCAGCTCGGCGGAGCGCCGGTAGGCGGTGCCGGTCATCAGCGAGGTGATCGCCGCGGCGACGGAACGGCCGCCATCCGAGTCGTACGGCAGGCCGGAGGCCATCAGCAGCGCGCCGAGGTTGGCGTAGCCGATGCCCAGCTGGCGGTATGCCCGGGTGGTCTCGCCGATCTTCTCGGTCGGGAAGTCGGCGAAGCAGATCGAGATGTCCATCGCGGTGATGACGAACTCGACGGACTTGACGAACTTCTCCACCTCGAAGCCACCGTCGGCCCGCAGGAACTTCAGCAGATTGAGCGAGGCCAGGTTGCACGACGAGTTGTCGAGGTGCAGGTACTCCGAGCACGGGTTGGACGCGGTGATGCGGCCGGTCTCGGGGCAGGTGTGCCAGTCGTTGATCGTGTCGTCGTACTGCAGACCCGGGTCGGCGCACTCCCACGCCGCCTGCGCGATGCTGTGGAAGAGCTTGTGCGCCTCGATGGTCTCGACCGTCGAGCCGTCGAGCCGCGCCCGCAGGTCGAACGGGCCGTTTTCCTCGACGGCGCGCATGAACTCGTCGGAGACGCGCACCGAGTTGTTCGCGTTCTGGTACTGGACGCTGACGATGTCCTTACCGCCGAGGTCCATGTCGAAGCCGGCGTCGCGCAGCGCACGGATCTTGTCTTCCTCGCGCGCCTTGGTGACGACGAACTCCTCGATGTCGGGGTGGTCGACGTCGAGGATGACCATCTTGGCGGCCCGGCGGGTGGCGCCACCGGACTTGATGGTGCCGGCGCTCGCGTCAGCGCCACGCATGAAGCTCACCGGGCCGGAGGCGGTGCCCCCGCTGGAGAGCAGCTCCTTCGAGGAGCGGATGCGCGACAGGTTGACCCCGGACCCGGAACCACCCTTGAAGATCAAACCCTCTTCCTTGTACCACTCGAGGATGGAATCCATCGAGTCGTCGACGGCGAGGATGAAACACGCGCTGACCTGCTGCGGCGACGCGGTGCCGACGTTGAACCACACCGGCGAGTTGAAGCTGAACACCTGGTGCATGAGCATCCAGGCCAGCTCGTGCTCAAAGATCTCCGCGTCGGCGGCGCTGGCGAAGTAACCGTGCTGGTCCCCCGCCGCCCGGTACGTCTTCACCACCCGGTCGATGAGCTGCCGCAGGGACCACTCCCGCTGCGGGGTGCCGACCGCGCCCCGGAAGTACTTCGTCGTAACGATGTTGGCCGCGTTGACGCTCCAGAACTCCGGGAACTCCACCCCCTTCTGCTCGAAGTTGATCGAGCCGTCGCGCCAGTTCGTCATGACGACGTCGCGCCGCTCCCAGGCGACCTCGTCATACGGGTGGACGCCCTCGGTCGTCCACACGCGCTCGACCTTGAGCCCGGTCGACGCCCCTCGCGCCGCTGACCGCCCCTTGCCTGCTGTCACGCCTTCCCCCGACATCTCACATGCCCCCTCGAGACCACACCTAAATTTCCGAACACGTACTACGCGGATGTAGCGGGCTCCCCCACCTTGCCGGCGTCGTCGCGTGACGCCCGTAGCGCGGAGATCTCACGCTCGAAGTCGCCCAGTGACTCGAACGACCGGTAGACGCTCGCGAAACGCAGATAGGCCACCTCGTCGAGCTCGCGCAGCGGCCCGAGGATCGCCAAGCCCACCTCATGGCTCGGGATCTCGGCCGCACCGCGCGCCCGGACGGTCTCCTCGACCTTCTGCGCGAGGAGAGCGAGCGCGTCGTCGTCGACCGGGCGGCCCTGGCAAGCCTTGCGGACCCCACCCATGATCTTCGTCCGGCTGAACGGCTCGGTCACGCCGCTCCGCTTGACCACGGCGAGCACCGCCTCCTCGACGGTCGTGAACCGCTTGCCACACGCCGGACACGACCGGCGGCGGCGGATCAGCTGGCCGTCGTCGGCCTCACGCGAGTCGACGACCCGGGAGTCGGCGTGCCGGCAGTATGGGCACCGCATCGACACACCCCCCTTCCATGTCCTCAGGCTAGGCCCACCCACCGACAGTTTCCGGGCACGCCAATCGAGCACCGCCGTCCTACGCCTGTGGACAACGCTGCGCGTTACGTGTGGGAAACCTGTGGGTAGTTAAACCCAACCTGTGGAGGACTTACACCCCTGTAACTACTACATCTAGGGGTCGACGGTATGCCAGCGGAGGCGCCGGCGCAAGTTGTCCGGCACATCCGACGCGGGCGTGTCGAGGCGACTACCGGTCGTGCGGGAGGATGAGTTCCTGGCCGGCGTAGATGCCGTAGCCGTCGAGGCGGTTGACGCGGCGGATGGTCTCTACGGAGGCGACCGGATCGTGGTCCGGGAAGTGACGGCCAGCGATCGACCAAAGGGTGTCACCCGGCCGGACGACGGTCGTGACGGTCTCCGTGGGTGGATCGGCCGCGCGAGAAGCGGTGGCGCCGAGCGCGATGACGCCCGCCGAGAGCAGAAGGAACAAGGCGAAGAGCACGAACCGGCCCCGCCGAGTGAGCCGCAGCCTGGGCTTGACCTGGACTCTTACTCCCACCGCATGCATGCCGACCCCCAAGATCGAACAGAGGTTCGATAGAACGGACGTACGATTGTGTATCAGAACACGCGTGCGATGTCGAGGTCTCGTGACGCGACACGCCGGGGTGAGGTCGTACAGATGTTTGAAACTAACCGATCTCAGCTATACCGTGAGGCAACCGCTGGAACCATCAGGCAACACCGAGGTAGCGCGGCAGCGGGGCATACCGACTAGAGGGAGGACGGACCCGTGTCGACCAACGACCGGAGCAGCCGGCAATCGCAGCAGCAGAAGGCCGCCAAGGCGGCGCCGGCGCCGTCCGGCCGTAAGCGAAGTTCGGCGCGTACCCGCACCGGCGAGCAGCCGCAGTTGCGCGCGGTCACGCCGGTGGTCAGCTCCTTCCCCGACCTCGTCACCGCCGATCTCACGGCCCGGCAACGCCGCATCCTCGAATTCATCCGCGACTGGGTGGAGAGGTACGGGTACCCGCCCAGCGTCCGCGAGATCGGCGAGGCGGTGGGGCTGGTGTCGCCGTCGAGCGTCGCCTACCAGCTCAAGGAGCTGGAGCGTAAGGGCTTCCTGCGGCGCGACCCGAACAGGCCGCGTGCTGTCGACGTACGGCCGCCGAGCGACCTGCTGGACGACGAGACGGCTCGGGCACAGCGTCCCGCCCCGGCGTACGTGCCGATGCTGGGCCGGATCGCCGCCGGTGGCCCGATCCTGGCCGAGCAGGCGGTCGAAGACATCTTCCCGCTGCCGCGCGAGCTGGTCGGCGAGGGCGAGGTCTTCATGCTCCAGGTCAAGGGCGACTCGATGCTCGACGCGGCGATCTGCGACGGCGACTGGGTGGTGGTCCGGCAGCAGCCGACCGCCAACGCGGGCGACATCGTGGCCGCCATGATCGACGGCGAGGCGACCGTGAAGACGTACCGCCGGCGCGACGGGCACGTGTGGCTCATGCCCCAGAACCCGGCGTTCGACCCGATTCCCGGCGACGACGCCACGATCCTCGGCCGCGTCGTGGCCGTCCTCCGCCGGGTCAAGTAGACCAAACCGGAATACGGGTCAAGGTCCGCCGTGGTCGGCACGGCTCCTAGCCGGATCCGAAGGTTGACGTAAGAGCTAGTACGGGCGGTTGTCCGGGTAGCCGTTCTGGCTCGGCGGACCGCCGTAGACGTTCGATCGGGGGGTGCCGTAAACGCCCCCCGAACCTCCGCCTCCCGAGCCACCAGCCGGGCGCGAGCCGTAGACCTGGCCCGCCGGCTGATAGTCGTCGGCCGGCCGGCCCCCGCCGCCGAACCCGTTCTGCCGGTCGTAGTCGTCGTATCCGCTGCCCGCGTACGGACGGTCGGCGCCGACGCTCGCCGTGGCCGCGGCGTTGCCCGCTCCCGGCACCGGCTGCCGCCCCACGGTGGGGTCGGGCCCGCCCTTCTTCTTGCCCTTGGCACCAGCCGGCTCGGCCGACGGGCGCCGCCTGCGGGCTTGCAGGATGCCGAAGACCCCGGCGCCCACGAGCAGCGCGCCGAGCACGCCGACAGCACCGATCATGTACGTGATGTCTTTCAGCGTCAGCCCGTCGACCCACGAGCGGGAGTTACCCGCGGATTCGCCGCCCACCGTCGCCGCGGTGGTCGCTTTGGGGGCGGTCGTCGACGGCGTGTACTGGTACAGGACGTTGGCGACGTTGGAGTCGAGCTCACCCAGGTCAGAGACCGTCAGGAAGCTCTTGCCATCCGCGCTGTACGCCAACGCCTCGCCGAACTGGTCGCTGACGAGCGCCGTCACCCGTGGCGAGCCACCGGTGAGCGCCTTGACCACGTCACCACCCGACACGTCGTACTCGAACGCGTCGGCGTAGGTGCGCAGCGCGACCTTGCTGCCGTCGGGCGACCGGGCCGCGCCGGTGACCATCAACCGCCCGATCGCGCCGAACGGGTTGTCGGTCGTGGTCTTCGGCAGCGTGACGTCGCCCACCTTCGTCATCGCGACCGGGGTCTCGTTGTTGGCCTTCATCGTGCCCGCCGCCGGGCTGTAGAGGCCCGCCTTGCCACCGGTCTTCGTGATGACGATCGGCGTGCCGTCGCCGTTGATCAGAAGCGCCTCGGCGTCGTGCTTGCCGTCCGGGTAGCTGAGCCGATGGATCGTCGGCTTCTTCGACCCGTCGACCGGCATGCTCCACAGCCCGATGCTCGACCGCCGCTCGGTGCTGTCGGGGTTGTCGCCGATGTCGGCGATCCAGAGCGTCTTACCGTCTGGCGACACCGCGAGATCTTCGGTGTCGCGGGGGCCGGCGCCGCTGTACTGGATGCTTTTCGTGACGGCGCATTTGCCACTGAGGTAGAAGATGCGCTTGCGACTGGCCTGCTCACTGCTGTCATTGATGGTGATGTAGCCGTTGGAGGTCGCGACCAGTCCGGACAGCTCGTCGAGCTTGCTGTCTGTGATCGTGCAGACCTTCTTACCGGCGGCCAATGCGGGGGTCGCCGAAGCGACCAGACTCAATCCCACCAGGCCAAAGGCAGCCAGGCTGCACGCAACCACACGACGCATCCGTTCAGTGTCGCATGTCGACGCCTACCGCCGGGTAGCCGATTTGATCGGTCACCCGGCGTGAGCGAACGGTGCCAGCTCTGCCGCCAGCGCCTCGTCGACCCGCACGTGGATCTCGGTGCCCGCGCCGGTGTGCTCGGTGCCGAGCACCTCGCCACGCCGGTGCACCCGAGCGACCAGGTCACCCCGGTCGTACGGCACGGTGGCCCGCACCTCGACGGCCGGCCGCGGCAGGCGCGTCTCGATCGTGGCGCGCAGCTCCTCGATGCCCGTGCCCCGTCGGGCCGAGACGAAGACCGCCTCGGGCCACGCGCGCTTGAGCCGCAGCAGCGTCTCCTCGTCGGCGGCGTCGATCTTGTTGACCACGAGCAGCTCGGGCAGCTTGTCGGCGCCGACCTCAGCCAGCACCTCGCGTACCGCCCGCACCTGCCCCTCGGGATCGGGGTCGGCGCCGTCGACCACGTGCACGACCAGGTCGGCGTCGGCCACCTCCTCCAGCGTCGAGCGGAACGCCTCGACGATCTGGTGCGGCAGGTGCCGGACGAATCCGACCGTGTCAGCGAGCGTGTAGATCCGGCCGTCGCCGGTCTCGGCCCGCCGCGTGGTCGGGTCGAGGGTGGCGAAGAGCGCGTCTTCGACCAGTACACCTGCGCCTGTCAGCCGGTTGAGCAAGCTGGACTTGCCCGCGTTGGTGTAGCCCGCGATGGCTACCGCTGGAACCAGGTTTTTCGCCCGGCCCGCGCGCATGGTGTGGCGAACCGTGCGCATCGCCTTGATCTCCCGGCGCAGCCGGGAGATGCGCATGCGGATGCGCCGCCGGTCGGTCTCGAGCTTGGTCTCACCGGGACCGCGCAGGCCCACGCCGCCACCGGCGCCGCCGCCGCGCCCGCTGCCGCCGGACTGCCGCGACAGCGCCTCACCCCAACCACGCAGGCGCGGCAGCAGGTACTCGAGCTGCGCCAGCTCGACCTGTGCCTTCCCCTCCTTGCTCTTGGCGTGCTGCGCGAAGATGTCGAGGATCAGCGCGGTGCGGTCGATGACCTTGACCTTGGTGCGCTGCTCCAGGTTGCGCAGCTGGGACGGGGAGAGCTCGCCGTCGCAGATCACGGTGTCGGCGCCGGTCGACTCGACCACCGAGTCGAGCTCGTCGACCTTGCCCCGGCCGACGTAGGTGGCGGGGTCGGGGCGCGAGCGCCGCTGGATCAGCCCTTCGAGCACCTGCGAACCGGCCGTCTCGGCGAGCGCGGCCAGCTCGGTGAGCGAGTTTTCCGCGTCGGTGACGCTGCCCTCGGTCCAGACGCCGACCAGCACGACCCGCTCCAGCCGCAGCTGGCGGTATTCGACCTCGGTGACGTCGGTGAGCTCGGTCGAGAGTCCGGCGACCCGGCGCAGTGCGTGCCGATCTTCCAGCTCCAGCTCACCCGTCGTAGCTTCTTCGCTGGATAGAACGATGTCCGGCAAGCCTGTCTCCCCTGTCCGTTTGGTCCGACCCGTCAATGGTGGCACGCCGGTCCCCGGATCGCACCTGCTTAACCGGCGCTGGTAACAATGACAACGTGCCGACAACCCGCCTGCCCAGCGCCGGTTTCTCCATCACCATCCGGGTCAGCGTCACCGCCGACGCCTCGTCGATCGGCCGGCTGACCACCTGCGTCGGGGAGGCGGGCGCGATCGTCACCGCGCTCGACGTCGTCGACTCCGACCACGTGCGAGTCACCGTAGACCTCACGTGTGACACCGCCGACTCGACCCACGCCGACCAGGTGGTCAAGGCGCTCGAGGTGCTGCCCGGCGTCACCGTGCACAAGGTCTCCGACCGCACGTTCCTGCTGCACCTCGGCGGCAAGATCGAGGTGACCCCGAAGGTCGCGCTCCGCAACCGCGACGAGCTCTCCCGGGCGTACACCCCCGGCGTGGCCCGCGTCTGCCTGGCCATCGCCGAGAACCCGGAAGACGCCCGCCGCCTCACCATCAAGCGCAACACCGTCGCCGTGGTGACCGACGGCACCGCCGTACTGGGCCTCGGCAACATCGGTCCGGCCGCGTCGCTGCCCGTCATGGAAGGCAAGGCGGCGCTGTTCAAGCGGTTCGGCGGGGTCGACGCCTGGCCGGTCGTGCTCGACACCCAGGACACCGACGAGATCGTGCGGATCGTGCAGGCGATCGCGCCCGCGTACGGCGGGATCAACCTGGAAGACATCGCCGCGCCGCGCTGCTTCGAGATCGAGGCGCGGCTGCGCGAGCTGCTCGACATCCCGGTCTTCCACGACGACCAGCACGGCACCGCGATCTGCGTGCTGGCCGCGCTGACGAACGCGCTGCGCGTCGTGGGCAAGCGCCTCGAGGATGTGCGGGTGGTCGTCTCCGGAGCCGGCGCCGCGGGCACCGCGATCATGAAACTGCTGTTGCGGCAGGGGGTCGGCGACATCATCGCGTACGACCGGAAGGGCGCCCTTCACCTCGATATGCCCGACCTGTCCCCGTCCTGGCGGTGGCTGGCCGAAAACACCAACAAGAATGGGTACGCGGGCGACCTGCCCGGCGCCATGCGTGGCGCGGACGTGTTCATCGGCGTCAGCGCGCCCAACCTGCTCACCGGCGACGACATCGCGGCGATGGCGCCCGGTGCGATCGTGTTCGCCCTGGCCAACCCCGACCCCGAGGTCGACCCGCGCGAAGCCCGCAAGCACGCCGCGGTGGTCGCGACCGGCCGCTCCGACCAGCCGAACCAGATCAACAACGTGCTGGCCTTCCCCGGCGTGTTCCGCGGCATGCTGGACGCCCACGCGACCGAGTTCACCGAGGAGATGGCGCTGGCGGCGGCTCGCGCCATCGCCGACGTGGTGGGCGAGGAAAAGATCAACCCGACGGTCATCGTCCCCAGCGTCTTCGACTCCCGCGTAGCCCCCGCGGTAGCGGCCGCCGTAGCCGCAACCGTAACCCGCCCGTAGCCCCGCGCCGCGCCGGGCGCGCACCGCGCCACGCCGCCACGCACGCCCGCAGCCTCGCACGCAGCGCCGCCTCGCGCGCAACGCCGCGGCGCCTTCTCCGCCGATCAAGGGCGAACGCACGTGGTTGGATCGCTTTCCACGTGCGTTCGCCCTTGATCGATGGAGATCTCCTTGATCGCGGAGCGATTGGGGTCCGACGTTGGCCTGAGATCCCCGGGTGTAAGGCGGTGCGTCATCGCGGCCGGGGCCGACCGCCGGGTTTGAGGGGGTTTGGCAGCGGCATGTCGCCGCGCCCCGCGCGCCGATCAAGGCCATTCGCGTGGATCAAGGACGAATGCACGCAGAAATGCGATCCAACCACGTGCGTTCGCCCTTGATCGGCGTGCGGGGCGTGGCGACACGCCGTCACAGGCGGGTGGCAGCGCCGAGGGAAGGACGAGCGGCCGAGGTGTCGAAGGGGACGTGCGGCGTACCCGGTGGGTAACGGGGAGCTCACTGTTTCGATGGGTTGATCCGGGCCGGCAGGGGTGTCAGACTGCCACCTTGGGAACGCTCCCAGCGAGAACTGTCGATACCCCCACGGAGGTTACCCCATGCGCTGGACCACCGGCGCTCTGATCGGCGCGGCGATCGTCTTCTTCGCCACCGCATGTGGCACCGCACCTGACCAGGGCACCCCCGCGCCCCCGGGCACCGCGCCGGGTGCGAGCGCGCCGGCCGGCGACAATACGCCCGTGCCGAACGGCCCCAACGTGGCCGAGGCGTTGGACACCGCCAACAAGCAGTTCACGCTGCTGGCCAACGGCGACTGGGCTGGCGCGTACGCGTTGTGGACCGAGTCTGCCAAGAAGGAAGTCAAGAAGCAGGACTTCGAGAAGGTCAACAAGGCCTGCCCGATCTTCAAGGGCTCGCAGATCCAGCTTCAGGATGTCAAGCCCGTGGGCATGGAGCTCATCGAGCTGACCTGGCGGCACGGCGAGACGGTCGGGCACAGCTCGCTGCGGTTGGCCGGCAAGGCGTGGCAGTACGACCCGGGTGGTGAGGTGCTCGTCGAGTACGCCTCAGGCGCCGACGCGGCGATCGCCAAGCGCAAGGCCGACAACCGCTGCACCGCCTCCTGACCCCACGCGGTCGCGGCCATGCCGCGCATCAGCACGACACGCCGGCGCCGACACGCCGTCCCTCTCGTCGATCAAGGGCGAATGCATGCGGTTTTGCGATCGAACCACGCGCGTTTGGCCTTGATCGATGGGAATGTCCTTGATCGACGCGGCCCGCCGGCACGAAGCGCCGGCCCCGCGCAGCGCACGCAGCACGAGCACCGCGCGCAGCGCACGCAGCACGAGCACCGCGCGCAGCGCACGCAGCACGAGCACCGCGCGGAGCGCGGGCAGCACGAGCACCGCGCGCAGCGCACGCAGCACGAGCACCGCGCGGAGCGCGGGCAGCGCACGGCGCGAGCAGAGCGCGAGAGTCAGGGCTGAGATAGCCAGCCGCGGAGCGCGGCCGGGCGGTTGGTGATGATGGCGTCGACGCCCAGATCGGTGAGGGCGCGCCAGTGCTCCGGCTCGTCGACGGTGAAGACCATGCAGCCGAGCCCGGCCGCGTTCAGTTCGGCCACGACGTCGGGGCGGCCGAGGACCGCCGGGATGTACGGGTTGTACGACACCGCGCCCACCGCCTTCGCGGCGGCCACCGGGTCGGGGTCCAGCTCGTCGCGCAGCAGCGCCCGGCGCAATTCTGGCGCCAGCTCGCGCGCGTCGTGCAGCACCTGCTCGTCGAAGCTTTGCAGCAGTACCCGGTCAGCCAGCCCCCGGCTCATGACCGTCTCGACGATCCGGGCCACGTCGGCGCGCGTGCGCGGACCCTTGACCTCCAACAGGAGGAGGGCGTGCGAGGGCGCCAGCAAGTCCAGCACCTGGTCGAGGGTGGGGACCCGCTGGCCCGCGTAGACCGGTGAGTACCAGGCGCCGGCGTCCAGCCCGGTGACGTACCCGCTGGTCAGCGACGCCACCTCGCCGGTGCCATCGGTGGTGCGGTCGACGGTGGCGTCGTGCACCACGACCGGTACGCCGTCTGCGGTGCTGTGCACGTCGATCTCGACGTACTCGGCGCCACTGCGCAACGCGGCCTCGACAGCGGCCAGCGTGTTTTCGGGCGCGATCGCGGAGTATCCCCGGTGCGCCACCGTGAGCGGGCTACGCACCAATCGCCCGCAGGTCGACGTCGCCCTCGGCTACCAGTACCGCGGGGCCGCGCAGCCAGCACTCGCCGCCCTCGAAGCGGACGGTCACCTGTCCACCGGGAACCTCGACGGAGACGGTGCCGTCGTCAAGGCCGGCGTCGCGCAGGGCCACCGCGGCCACCGCGCAGGCCCCGGTGCCGCAGGACATCGTCTCGGCGGATCCCCGCTCGTACACCCGCATCCGCACGTGCCGCTCGGACACCGGCGCGACGAACTCGACGTTGACGCCGGCCGGGAAGAAGTCGGTGTCGAACTCGGGCGCCCTGGTGAGGTCGAGCGACTCCAGCGGCACCGACGCGGGCAGCCCACAGACGAGGTGCGGGTTGCCGACGTCGACCGCCGCTCCGGCAAGGGTCAGGTGTCCCAGCGTCGCCGTGCTCACCCCGTACACCTTGGGCGGTGTCATCTCGACGGAGATGGCGTCGCCCTCGACCACCGCGCGCACGACGCCGGCCCTGGTCATGAACGAGATCGTGCCGGCCGCGAGGCCGGCCGTCACCAGGTAGCGTGCGAAGACCCGGGCGCCGTTGCCGCACATCTCGGCGAGCGACCCGTCGGCGTTCCAGTAGTCCATGAAGAAGTCGGCTTCGCCGCCGTCGAAGGATGCCACGCGGAGGACGCCGTCGGCGCCGATGCCGCGGCGGCGGTCGCAGAGCGTGGCGACCAGTTCCGGCGTGAGCGTGATCCGGCCGTCGAGATCGGGCAGGAGCACGAAGTCGTTGCCGGTGCCGTGGCCCTTCAGGAAACGCACGTGATCCATCATCCCGCAAGGCCCAGGGCGTTTTCGACCAGGTTCGGCTCCGTCGCGTCCAGCCAGCTGATCCGAGGATCGCGACGGAACCAGGTGCGCTGCCGGCGCACGAACCGCCGGGTGGCTCGTACTGTCTCCGCGCGCGCCTCGCCCTCGGTGAGCGAGCCGTCGAGGTGGGCGAGCACCTGCTGGTATCCGAGGGCCCGGCTGGCTGTCCGCCCCTCCCGCAGGCCCCGATCGGCCAGTGCGCGCACCTCGTCGACCAGGCCGGCGTCGAACATCACATCCACCCGGTCGGCCACGCGGGAGGCGAGGTCGACGCGGTCGACGCCGATCTGCACGGCGTCGTAGTACGGCTTGGGCTCGGGCAGGGTGGCGGTGAACGGCCCACCGGTGAGCGCGATGACCTCCAAGGCGCGGACGATCCGGCGGCCGTTGCTGGGCAGGATTTTCGCGGCGGCCTCGGGGTCGGCGGCGCGCAGCCGTTCGTACAGTGGCGCGGGACCGTGCTCGGCCAGTGCCGCCTCCAGTTCGGCTCGCAGCGCCGGGTCGGTACCCGGGAACTCGAACTCCTCCAGCACCGCCCGCACGTACAGTCCTGAGCCGCCGACCAGAATCGGCACCCGCCCGCGCGCCCGGACGTCGTCGACGGCGGCGCGGGCCAGCGTCTGGTACTCCGCCACGCTCGCCGGCTCGGTTACGTCCCAGATGTCCAGAAGATGGTGCGGTATGCCTTCTTGCTCGGCGGCGGTCAGTTTGGCGGTGCCGATGTCCATGCCTCGATAGAGCTGCATGGAGTCGGCGTTCACCACCTCGCCACCCAGCGCGTGGGCGAGCGCGATGCCGAGCGCGGACTTGCCAGCGGCGGTCGGCCCCACGACAGCCAGCACAGGATTCACGCCCGCTCCCAAAGGGCCACGAAGTACGCGACGCCGTAGGGGGCGTCTTCATACGCCAGGGAGCCGCGCCATGAACCGCCGGCCGCCGCGTGAGCCAGTACCTGCCAGGGCGCCCGGCCAGCCACCATGAGCTTCGCGGACAGGTCCGGATCGAGAGCGAGCAGCGCGTCGACATCCGCGACGGCGAGGGCCCGAGCGACCGATTCGTCGTACGGCTGCGCGCGCGGATCGTCGTACCCGGGCGACTTGATCCCCCGGCAGGCCGTGCCGTCCCCCATCACGAGCAGCGCGTACGGGCCGGTGGCGAGCCGCTCGGCCAGAGCCGCGCACTCCTCGGCGGAGGCATCGGCCGCGATCGTGACCATACGTGGGGAAATGGTCTGACCCAGTACCCGATTGACCAGCCACGCGCCGACCGACAGGCTGAGAGGTAGCGGATCGGCGACCTCGCCGCCCGGCTGCCCCCATGAGGAAAGCGACACCCGAGCCGGAGATTCATAGTCTATTGTCGATGCACTACTACCCAGGACGATCAAGGGAACGCCAGCGTCGGCGAGCTGGCGCACCGCCGAGTCACAGGCGGCGCGCAGGTTGTCGAGTTCCGGCGCGGCACCACCTGCGATCTCTGGGACGATCATGGGTGGATGAGGGCAGACCGCTGCGGCGACCAGGGGCACGTGCCAACCGTAACGGTCGGGCTTCTGTGTCGTGCGCAAGCCGACCAAGGACACCGTATGGTCACGGTCGTCTTCAGGCGCTCGACGCGGACCGGGTTGGACCTGTGACAATGCCGGGGGATACTCCGCTGCAAACTTACTGCGCTGTGGCGGCGGCTGCCGGGGAACCCCCACCCGGTGACGCCGGGAGAACGAGGATGGGCACATGAGCGACTGGACCACCTTCGGTCGGGTGGACGCCGACGGCACGGTGTACGTCAAGACGGCCGAGGGCGAGCGCGTGGTCGGATCTTGGCAGGCCGGGCCGCCCGAGGAGGGATTGGCCCACTTCGCACGGCGCTTCGCCGACAAGGTCACCGAGGTCGATCTGGTCGAGGCCCGCCTGAATTCCGGAGCCGCCGATCCGGCGCACTCGCTGGCGAGCATCCGGCGGCTGCGCACCGAGCTCGCCGAGGCCCACGTGGTCGGCGACATCGACGGGTTGTGCGCCCGGCTCGACAAGCTGACCAGCACCGCCGAGGAAAAGGCCGGTGCCGCCCGCGCGGCTCGCGACGCGGCCCGCGCCGAGGCGCTCGCGCGCAAGACCAGCCTTGTCGAGGAGGCCGAGAAGCTGGCCGCCGAGTCCACCGGGTGGAAGACGGCCGGCGACCGCCTCAAGGAGATCCTCGACGAGTGGAAGGCGATCCGCGGCGTCGACAAGAAGACCGACGGCGAGCTGTGGAAGCGGTTCGCCGCCGCCCGTGACTCGTTCACGCGCCGGCGCGGCGCGCACTTCGCCACGCTCGACTCGCAGCGCAAGCAGGCCCAGGGTGCCAAGGAGCACCTGGTGACCGAGGCCGAGGCGCTCGCCGAGTCGACCGACTGGGCACCCACCGCGGCCCGGCTCAAGGAGCTCATGACCGAGTGGAAGGCCGCGCCGCGCGCCTCCAAGGAGGCCGAGCAGCGGCTCTGGGAGCGATTCCGCGCCGCTCAAGACGCCTTCTTCAGCCGGCGCAGCGAGGTCTTCTCGGCCCGCGACGCCGAGCAGCGGGGCAACCTTGAGCGCAAGCAGGCGCTGCTCGCCGAGGCGGAGGCGATCGACGTCGACGCCGACCCGCGCGCCGCGCAGGCAAGGCTTCGCGAGATCCAGGGCCAGTGGCACGACCTCGGTCGGGTGCCGCGCGAGGCTGCGGGCGGGCTCGACCGCCGCCTGCGCGCGATCGAAGACAAGGTACGCCACGCGATGGAGTCGGCGTGGCGGCGCACGGAGCCGTCGGCGAACCCGCTGCTGGCGCAGATGCGTGAGCAGGTCGCCGAGGCCGAGCAGCGGCTGGCCCGGGCACAGACGGCGGGCGACGCCAAGCGCATCCGCGAGGCCGAGCAGGCGCTGGCGTCGAAGCGACAGTTCCTCCAGCTCGCCGAGCAGGCCAGCTAAGCCGAGCAGGCCAGCTAACAGTTACGCGGCAGGCACCCGTTGCGGCACGATCGGCGCCGCGGCGGGTGCTTCTTTTGGCAGGTCGAGCACGGCCGACGCGCAGTCGAGCAGCGTCTCGCGCAGCACCGACTCGGTGACCTTGTCGATCACGAAGGCGGACGAGATCGCCGCGCCCATCGTCTCGGTGGCGGCGATCGCGCGGATGCGGTCGACCTCGGTCGGGTTGGGGCCTGCCAGCCAGACGTTGAGCCGCTTGGTCAGCTCGATGACCTCCTGCCAGATCGGCTCGATGGCGGCCAGCACGGCGGCTCCGTCGCGCATGAACAGGGAACACGCGTTGCGGTGCCGCATCATGATGTCGAGGAACTGGCCGAGCACCAGCCGGATGTTGCCGGACGTGTGCGAGAGCGTCTCGGCGATCTCGATCGTGCGGCGCCAATCATCGACGAGCGGCTCGACGAGCGACAGCAGTAGTGCCTGCTTCGACGGGTAGTGGTAGTACAGCGAGGCCTTCGTCATCCCGACGCGATCGGCGATCTCGCGCAGGCTCGTCTGCTCGAACCCTTGGGCGGTGAACAGCTCGACCGCCACCGCACGGATCCGGGCCTTTGTGTCTTCGGCCACGCTCGCCACCTCTTCTGCCACGTCTCAGCGCGCTCACAGCAAGGCTGGCGCACCATCATTGCGAAATCTACTTGCCTCGCTCGCAAATCTTATCTACCGTGCGGCAGGTAGACATCTACTTGCCGGACGGTAAGGGTCGGTCCGGTTCACGAGGGGGAGTCATGTTCGAACGGTTGGGACGTATCGTCGTCTACAACCCATGGAAGGTCATCCTGGCGTGGTTGGTGGCGGCCGCCGCCATCGTCATCCTGGCGCCCAGCCTCGACGACGTCACCAGCCAGGACCAGGCGAACTTCCTGCCTGACAGCTACGAGTCGGTCCAGGCGATGGAGGTGGCCGAGCAGGACTTCGCCCAGGCGAACGACAGCACCGCCACCGTGGTCGTCAAGCGTGCCGACGGCCAGCCGCTCACCGAAGCCGACCAGGCGAAGGTCAGCGAGATGGCCCAGCAGGTCCAGGCTGCGGGCATTCCCCGGGTCACCGGCGCGCAGACCGGTCCGGGCACGGTGTCCCCCAACAAGCAGGTGCAGCTCATCAGCATCGGCCTGCAGGGCGTAGGCGACAACCCCGAGCTCTTGGACGCGATCCCGAAGATCCGTGACACGCTCGCACCGGCGGTCGCCGGCACCGGCCTCAGCACGGCGGTGACCGGCGACATCGCGCTGTGGTCAGACAACCAGGACGCGTTCGACGACGCCTTCGTCATCGTCGGCATCGCCACCTTCGTACTGATCATCGTCCTGCTGCTGATCATCTACCGCAGTCCGATCGCGGCATTCCTGCCGATCGTCACGGTAGGTGTCGTGAGCACCGTCGCGTCCGGCATGGTCGCGCTCTTCGCCAAGACGTTCGACATGCAGGCCGACGGGTCGATGGGGATCATCCTGACGATCGTGCTGTACGGCGTCGGCACCGACTACATCCTGTTCCTGCTCTTCCGGTACCGGGAACGGCTGCGCGCCGGCGACGACAGCAAGACCGCGCTGGTCGCGTCCGTGTCCCGGGTGGGCGAGGTGATCGCTTCCGCCGCGGCGGCCATCGCGATCGCGTTCAGCGCCCTGCTGCTGGCCGTGTTCGGTGGTTTCCGCAGCCTCGGCCCCGGCCTCGCAATCGCGGTCGTCATCATGGCCATCGCTGCCGTCACGCTGGTGCCGGCGGTCGTCTCGCTGATCGGCCCGAAGGTGTTCTGGCCGTCGAAGTCGTGGCAGCGCACGCCGAAGGGCAGCATGTTCCAGCGGCTCGGCAAGTTCACCGGCCGCCGCCCCGGCGTGGTCGCCCTGGCCTCCGGCGGCGTGATGGTCGTGCTGGCGCTCGGCTCGCTCGGCATGAAGTGGAACTACGACCAGAACAGCCAGCTCCCCGAGGGCACCGAGTCGACGCAGGGCATCCAGGACCTGCAGGCCGGCTTCCCGGAGGGCGCGCTCAACCCCACCACGGTGTATGTGCGCAGCGACAACGGGCAGCAGCTCGACAAGCCCGCCATGGAGCAGCTCGCCAAGCGGCTCATCGAGGCACCGGGCATCGGCGGGGCGCTGCCCGCGGGACAGGACGGCACCTACGCCGGCTTCAACCAGGCCGGCACCACCGCGAAGATCGACCTTCTGCTGGACGGCAGCCCGTACTCGCCGAAGTCGCTCGACGTCGCCGGTGACGAGCTGCGCGACTTCGCCAAGGACGCGGCACCGGACGGCGTGACCACCTACGTCGGCGGGGCAAGCTCGATCACCGCCGACATCCGGGACGCCAACACCCGCGACCTGCTGGTGATCTTCCCGGTGGCCGGCCTGCTCATCGCGATCATCCTGGGACTGCTGCTGCGCAGCATCGTGGCTCCGCTGTACCTGCTGATCGCGGTCGTGCTCGGCTTCTTCAGCACGCTGGGCGCGACGGTACTGGTCTTCCAGGGCATCGACGGCCGGCCCGGCCTGTCGTTCATGCTCCCGACGATCCTGTACCTCTTCGTGGTCGCCATCGGCACCGACTACAACATCCTCATGATCGCCCGATTGCGCGAGGAGGCGCGGCTCGGCCACGATCCGCGTACCGCCGCCGACCTCGCGGTGGAGCACGGTGGGCCCTCGGTCGGCGCGGCCGGTCTGATCCTCGCCGGCACGTTCGCGTCGATGATCCTGGCCGGGCTCGCGTTCCTCACCGAGATGGGCTTCGCGGTCTCGATCGGCATCGTGATCTCGGCGTTCGTCATGGCGATGTTCCTGGTGCCGAGCATCACCGCGCTGCTGGGCCACAAGGCCTGGTGGCCCGGGCACGGCGACGCACCCGGCGGCACAGCCAAGCCGGTCACCGAAAAGGAGCCGGTGGGCGCGGCGACGCACTAGCACGTAAACCCATTCGGGGCGCCCTTCACTTGAAGGGCGCCCCGATCATGGAATAGCATCGATACGCGGAGCCAGGGCAACGGTTCGTCTACCGGCGTTTCCCTTGAACGGAGATCCCTGGCATGTCCCGTAGAGCGCTTGCTAGCGCCCTCGCCGCAGCATTTACAGCCGCAGCCGGCATTCTCGTCGCGATCGTCATCGCGCCCTCGGCGCACGCGGCCGGCACCGGCACCGGATACCTGCGCACCAGCGGCAACAAGATCATCGACAGCACCGGCGCAACAGTACGGCTGACCGGCATCAACTGGTTCGGCATGGAGACCGACAACAAGACCTTCCACGGTCTGTGGTCCAGCAACCCGTGGCGCAGCCAGCTCGACACCATGGCCCGGCTCGGCTACAACACGCTGCGCATCCCGTACTCCAACGACGCCCTCAAGCCGGGCGCGGCGGCCAACAGCATCAACACCGCCGTCAACCCCGACCTCCTCAACCTCAGCCCACTGCAGATCCTCGACAAGGTCATCGAGTACGTCGGCACGAAGGGCATGCGGGTCATCCTCGACCGGCACCGGCCGACATCCGCCGGCCAGTCCGCGCTCTGGTACACCCCGACCGTCTCCGAGGCGACCTGGATCAACGACTGGAAGATGCTGGCCCAGCGGTACGCCGGCAACACCACGGTCATCGGCGCCGACCTCCACAACGAGCCGCACGCCGACGGCACCAACCCCAACGCCACCGGCGCCTGCTGGGGCTGCGGCGACACCAACCGCGACTGGCGCCTGGCCGCCGAGCGCGCCGGCAACGCCATCCTCGGCGTACAGCCCAACTGGCTGATCTTCGTCGAGGGCGTGAGCTGCCCGAGCGGCGGCCTGTCGAACGTGTGGGACAACGACCCCAGCAACGACGAAAGCTGCGGCTGGTGGGGCGGCAACCTGTCCAAGGCCGGTCAGTTCCCGGTACGCCTCAGCGTGGCGAACCGCCTCGTCTACTCCCCGCACGAGTACGCCACGTCGGTCTACCACCAGGACTGGTTCGACGAGCCCAACTACCCGGCCAACATGCCGGCGCTGTGGGACGGCTTCTGGGGCTACCTGTACAAGCAGAACATCGCGCCGATCATGATGGGCGAGTTCGGCAGTACGCTCACGAACCCGATCGACAAGGTGTGGCTGCAGGAGCTGATGAAGTACACCGGCACCGGCGTCAACGGCATGTCCTTCACGTACTGGTCGTGGAACCCGAACTCGGGTGACACCGGCGGCATCGCCCTCGACGACTGGACCAACATCAACACCGAGAAGCAGGCGATCCTCCAGCCGTACCTGATCGCGCCGGTGGGTGGCACCGGCCCGACGGCGACCGGCAGCCCGACCGGCGGCGCGACCACTGGCCCGCCGCCCGGCGCCTGCACCGCGACGTACACGCAGACCAACGCGTGGAGTGGCGGCTTCCAGGGTTCGCTGACGGTGACAAACACCGGCGGCGCGCTCAACCCGTGGAGCGTGGTGTGGACGTGGCCGTCGGGCGTGACGCTCGGCAGCGGCTGGAACGCCACCGTGACCCAGAGCGGCACCACCGTGACGGCGGCCGCGCCGACCTGGAGCCCGTCGCTCGCGGGCGGCTCGTCGGTGACGATCGGCTTCACCGCGAACGGCTCCGCCACCCCACCCGCGGCGGTCCGCCTGAACGGCGCCACCTGCTCCTAAGGTCGCACCCGTGCCCCGCGCGCCTCAGCGCACGCGGGGCACGGTGACCGAGCTCGCCTCCGCCTCCAGGCGGCGCAAGAGCGTGTCGACCTCGGCGGTAGCCGGAATCTGTCCACATCGGACGGCCTCGCGGAGGTCGCGAGCGGCCACCTCCAGCGTTCCCCGGTCGCGCACCGGTCGGGGCGCCGCGTGCAGTGCGAGCCCCTGGTCGTACGCGTCGGCGGCGCGCACGCCGTCACCAGCGGCCAGCCAGTTGAGCCCGATGTCGAGCAGCAGGCCGGTGCGGTCGACGCCAACGGACAAGGCGCGCAGGTACGCGTCGGCCGCGTCCTCGTACCGGCCGAGACGGTACAGGCACCAGCCGATGTCGCGATGCCGCTCGGGCTGGGCTTCGGCGAGCCGCCGCGACTGCGCGATGGACCGCTCGTACTCGGGTGCCGCCTCCTCCGCCTTCCCCTGCGACCACAGCATGTCGGCGACGCCACGCTGGGCGTACGGGTCGTCGGGTGCGATCTCCCGCGCCTCCCGGTACACGGCCAGCGCCTCGGCGATCTGGCCGCCGTCGAGGTGTTCGAGCGCCCAGCCGAGTGCCAGGTGCGCGTTCAGTTCGGGCGGTGGCATGGCGACCGCCTCGCGGGCGGCGTCGACGGCTGGCGCCCACGCGGCGATGCTGGCGAGCAGTTGGCTGCGGGTCACGAGCAGAGCGGCTGTCCGCCCTGCCGAAAGGCCGCGGCCGATGGTCTCCAGTGCCTCCGCGGTCTGCCCGCACTGCGCCTGCAGATAGGCCAGGTCGGCGAGGGTCGCTGGTTCGGACGAGACGGCGGCGGCCCGTTTCATGGCGTCGAGCCCCTTGGCCTTGTCGCCGAGGCCGAGCTGTGCCCAGCCGAGCGACCGGAGCAGTCCGACGTGCTCGGGCTCGCGCCACAGCGCCTCGTCGATGAGGTCGACGGCTTCCCGGTACCGGCCGGCGAACCGGAGCGCGTCCGCGTAGACCTCCTGGATGTCCAGGTTGTCCGGGTACCGCCGGGCGTGCTCGCCAACCTCGTCGGCCGCCTCGCCGGGTGCCCGCGACGCGCTCAGCGCCTCCCGCAGCCAGGTCAGCGCGAACGTGTCGGGCGAGCGTAGTTCGAGCGAGCGCCGCAGGTCGGGTACCGCGTCCTCGGCGCGCCCGAGGGCCACGTACACGGCACCGCGGCTGCTCAGCGCCCACGCGTCCGCGGGATCCCCGGCCACCGCGGCCTCGAGTTGTTCCAGCGCCTCCTCGTACTGGCCGGCCTGCCGGTACGACTCGCCCAGCGCCGCGCGCGCCTCGGCGAAGTCGGGCAGGAGCTCGACGGCGACCCGCAGGTCCGCTATGGACTCGACGGCCTCGCCCTGCGCGTACCGGATCTGCCCGCGCGTGAGCCGCGCGTACGGGTCGTCCGGCGCCGCCTCGCACGCCTGCTGGGCCAGTTCCAGCGCCTCGGCGGGCGCCCCGCGCTGGTTGCGGATGCGTGCCAGGTCGACGAGGACGTTGACCTCGCCGGGCATCAGCTCGTGCGCCCGCCACAGCGCCTCCTCGGCCGCCTCGACGTCTTCGCGCCACCAGTGGGCCTGACCCAGCAGCGACCAGACCGTCCCGTCGGTCGGCTTGATCCGCGCCGCGGCGCTGAGGTGCGCGAGCGCCCGCTCGGCGTCGCTGGCGGCGTCGGCGCCGGGAGTCTGGAGCCGGATGTAGTACGCCTCTCCCGCCTCGGCGCGTATCCAGCCGATGTCCGGCGCCAGCTCGGCGGCCTTCTCGAAGTCTTCGATCGCCTCGTCGAGCCGGTCCTGCGCGCGCCGCACCTGAGCGCGGGTGCCCACCGCGTACGCGAACTCCGGGTCGAGCCGGATCGACTCGGTGAGCGCCTCGGCGGCCTCGTCGAGCTGTCCTCCCAGCCGGTACGCCTCGCCGCGGATCGCGTACGCCTGCGCGCTGTCGGGATCGCGGGCGAGCGCCTCGTCGGCGAAGCGCCGCGCCTCGGCCAGCCGGTCCTCCCCGCCGCCACCGAGCGCCGTCTCCGCCAGCCCGACGTACGCGGACACGAGATCCGGCGCACCGGCGAGCGCCCGCTCGTACGACTGCCTCGCCTCGTCGACGCGGCCCCCACCGGACAGCGCGGCCCCACGCTTCTGCCAGATCTCCGGGCTGTCGGTGAGGCCGAGCGTGTGGTCGTACGCCTCCACCGCCTCCTCGTACTCGCTCCGCTGGAAGAGCAGGTCGGCGAGTTGCAGCCACAGCGACGCCCAGCCGGGCGCCAGCTTCGCGGCTTCCCGCACGTCGTCGGCCGCCGCGTCGTCCTCCCCCACCTCCAGCAGCACGTCGGCGCGCAGCAGGAACGCGGGCACGCTGGTGTGGCCCGCGTCGATGAGCAGGTCGAGCGCCGCCCGTGCGGCGGCCGGCTCACCGGCGTCCACGAGCGCGGCGGCGGTGGGCAGCAGGGTGCCCTCGGGGTTGTCGAGCGCCGGCCGCGCCAGCACTTCGAGCGCGGCGGTCGGCTCGTCGCCCATCAGCAGGTCGAGGCTCTCCCGCACCACCGAGCGGGCGTCCGCCTCATCCGCGGGCGAGGAAGGTAGTTCCATACGAAGGCTTTCTCGGGGATTGGATGGAGCCGCCGGGCCACTTCTCACCGGCGCCGCCACCGTTGTGAGGCGTCCAGAGATTCTTGGCCTTGATACCGATCCTGTTGACGTACGCCCGGTTGTCGGGCTTTTCCAGGCGCGCCGCCCACGCGCCGTTCAACAAGCCGCGCACGGTAGCCGGCTGCGGGCCACCGGGCTCGGTGAGCCGCAGCGTGTTGAGCGTCTCGAGCGCTTCGCTCTCCCACAGCTGTGAGTCGAACCGGCGCAGCGTCGTCACCTTGTCGAGAATGTCGACGGCCCGGTCGGCGAACCGGTCGAGCGCGTCCCGGTTGGCCGGCTCGGTCACGCCGCCGCGCTGCCGCACCGCCTCCTGCCAGCACTCCTCGACGAGGCCGCCGAGCCCGCCGAACGTGCCGGACTGGCCGAGCGCGCGCAGGACACGCAGGATGACGTGGGCGCGACCGGCCTCCGATGGCGACACGGCCGGATCACCGGCGGCGGGGGTGCGCATGCGCAGCAGGATCGCGGCGGAGGCGTACGCCGGGCCGAGCGCGAACGTGGCGTACGCGTCGGCTACCAGGCACCCGCGGCTGCCGGCCGGCTCGGCGTCGAGGAGTTGGGCACCGAGCGGCGAGCGCCGGCTGACCCATGCGAGACCGGCGTCGTACCCGAACAGCGGCACGCCCCAGATCGTCCACTCCGGAAACCACAGCTTGATGAGGCTGCCGAGTGACGCGGGATCCGCGGCCGACGCCTCGGCGGGCCGCGCCGGGAGGGCGAGCAACTCGGTGCCCAGCTCGTGGAGCAGATCGTCGGCCATGCCGCTGATCTGGTCGTCGAGCCCGGTGTCGCGCAGGGTGAGACCGCCGAGCAGGTCGACATAGTCCGAGAAGAGCATGCGGCACCGGGTGTCGGACAGCTCGTCGAAGGCGGCCCACGCGTCGGCGTACGACACCTCGCCGCCGCGCACCCTGGACCGGATGTCGCGGATGTCGTCGAGGATCTGGCCGCACCGGTTGTTGATGTCTTCGGCCTCCCTGAGGTGGATCATCGCGCGGTCGATGTCGGCCACCGTGTCGTTGATATGGCGGATCTTCGCCGCGACCTCTCTGAGCGTGCCGGAGAGCGCCTCCATCGCGTGGTGGAAGGGCGTCCCCTCCGCGTCCAGCGCCGCGTCGTTCGCCTGCCGCCGGGCGGTTTTGAGTCGCTCGGCGGCGTACTCGCCGGCCTCGCGCAGGACCTTGAGGCGTTCGTGGCGGGTCTCCGCCTTCGCCACGACCTGCTGTACCTCCTCGATGTCCTCCTGGAGCTCGTCCAGGCGGATCACGAGCAGGTCGGGTGGGGGTGGCACGGAACCTCCTCAGGCCGTAACGGTGCGCAGGCTGGTCACGGCGACCTCGCTGAACAGCCGCATGGTCTCGGGATCGGCCTCCGGGTTGGCGGTGCGCCACCGCCAGGCGGCGTTGAGCACCGCGCTGGGCGCGGCCTTCTCCTCGCCGCCGGCCGCCAGCCGCTGTCCCAGGCCGTCGGCGTCGATCGCCCCGTCGTACCGCAGGCGCGGCGGCGCGTTTCGGTCCAGGAGCGCCACCAGCGCCTTGGCCTGGCGCCGCGCCGTTCGCTGCGCGCGCTCGTCGAGGTGCCGCTCACCGTGTACCGCGAACCAGCGCGGCAGCACCAGGACGTTGGCGTCGCGCCGGTACGCCTGCGCGACCAGTGGGCTGGCGGCCAGGATCCCCATCTCGCGGATCGCCTCGACCATCGTCCACATGCGACGCGTCCAGGATGGGTGCGTGGGTGTCGCGTCGTCGAACCGGTCCGGGCGCGCCCGCAGGGTCAGCACCGCCAGCGGGTAAGCCGGACCGAGCGCGTACGTCGCGTACACGTCGGCGAAGAGCTCGTGCAGCCGGTGCCGCGCCTGTGTCGGGTCGGCTCCGGTGGTGGCCGCCTCCATCTCGGCCTCCGTCGACACGTACTCCTCGACCGGGCGGGCGCTGCTCTGGCCCGGTGCGGGCAGCGTGCCGGCGACCATGTGGCCCAGCTCGTGCGCGAGGATCGGCAGCCCCCACACGGTCACGTCGGGAAACCGCATCCGGATGATGCCCACCGTGCGCTCGAACCGCTCCCCGCTCGCCACCGACAGCAGCACGTCCCGCCGTACCCCCGTGCGGTCGACCAGGTCGTCGAGCACCCTCTCGGCGGCGGCGGTGACGTCCGCGTACAGCGGGTGCGCGCGCAACAGGATGCCCTCCAGCACGCCGAGCGCCGCGGCCTTGACGGCCGCCAGGCGCCCGGCACGGAGCTGGTCGAGACGGGCCCAGTCGGCGGCTCCGGCGTCGACCAACTCGGCCAGTTCCCTCGTACGCTCACGCAGCAGCACCGTGAACTCGTCGCGTACCTGCGAACTCGTGGTGCCGAGCCCGTGCTCCCGGTGCAGCGCGGCCTCGATCTGCTCCATCTCGGCGATCTCCTGCCGCACCTGGGTGAGGAAACCCGGGTTTGTGATCATGCGCCCCGCGACGCCTCCTGGATGATCGTGCGCGCGCCCCGCACCCAGCTGGGCGCCACCGTACTGTCCACATAGTCTAGGGCGAGCACGATCACCACGGCACCGACGAGCAGCTCGGCTCCGACCAGTACAGCTGTCAGATGTGGGACCGCGAGGCCGACCAGCTTGATCAGCCCTAGCCCGGCGATCCCGGCTTGGATCAGCCCGATCACGTCCATGGCCGAGGTGTACCGCGCGGTCAGCGCGGTCAGATCCAGCGAAGCCGTGTCCAGCCGCGCGATCTCCAGGCCCGGGCTGGCCGCGATCGCGTCGGCCTCGGCGCGCAGCCCCTCGACGCCGAGCAGCCAGCCGACCGCCGCGTCCGTGCCGCCGTGCGCCTCCAGCCGGTCGCGCAGCTCGACGAGCTTGACCCGCGCGGTGACCAGCCACTGGCCCGGCACCAGCCGGCCCAGCGCGTCGATCGCGGACAGCACCGCGCGGATGCCGAGCCGGGTCAGCCTGCCGCCGAGGTCGCCGATCTGGAGCCGCTCGGTCACCGACTCCCACGCCTTGCGGGCGGCCTCCGGCGCGAGGCCGGCGGCCGCGCGAAACGGGCTGGCCAGGGCGACGGAGGTCTGCTTGGTGATCGAGTCCAGGGTCTCGGCCACGGTCGTGCGGAGCGTGGCAGCGGCCGTCGGCAGGTCCGGGGAGGTCACCACCGCGGACTCGAAGTGCCGCGTCGCGTCGGCCTCCTCGCGGTCGGCTAGCGAGGTGGCGGTATCGCGGAGCCCGGTCAGGGCGTGGTCGAGACCCTCCCCTGTGGACGGTCGATCGCCGGCCGCGGTCTCGCCCACCGCCTCGCCCGCCGCGAGCGCCACCTCGGCGACGCGGAGCCGCGTGGCCGCCGCGTCGAGAAGCCGCCGCACATCGGTCTCGGTGGCGCCGCCCGGGCTCGGCTCCTGCAGGCCCGGAGGCACCGCGCTCCACTCGAAAAGGCTGTGCTCGGGCAGGGGTGCGGCCAGATCGCGCTCAAGGACGATGGCGAGCCGCTCCGCGGCGTCGGCGCGTCCGGGCGGGTCGTCGAGCGTGGCCCGCAGCTCTCGGCCGGCCGCAAGGACCATGAACGCCGATCCGGTGACATTGGGGTTCATATGTGACACAGACTGTCATCGAGGCGCGAACGTTTGAAGACTATCTTCTGTCGGAATGAAGACCGCATTTACATGCGTCACTTTATATGATTCCATCGTGGAAAGCGCTTCCCCGGGCTGGGCGCGCGGAGCCGGGCACCCCTGATCCATCAACGTGTCTGATCCGTCGACGTCTAGGAGTACCCGAATGTTCAACAGACGGCTCCGTCTCGCGCTTCTCACCACCGTCGCCGGCACCGCCACCATGGCCGCCGCCGGCGTCGTCATCGCTGTCAACGCGCACGCCGCCGCCGGCTGCCGCGTCAACTACCAGGTCGCCAGCCAGTGGCAGGGCGGCTTCGGCGCCAACGTCACCATCACCAACCTCGGCGACCCCTTCACGGCGTGGTCGCTCACCTGGTCGTACGGCGCCGGCCAGACCGTCACCCAGGCCTGGAACGCCACCGTCACCCAGAGCGGCAGCCAGGTCACCGCCACGAACGTCAGCTACAACGGCAGCCTGGCCACCAACGCGAGTACCTCGTTCGGGTTCAACGGCAGCTGGAACAACAGCAGCAACCCTGTACCGGCCAGCTTCGCGGTCAACGGCACCACGTGTACCGGCACGACGACGCCGACCACGCCGGGCACCAACCCGACGACGCCCGTGCCGCCCACCACCCCGCCGGGCGGCAACACCGGTGGCCTGGTCGGCTGGGCCACCCAGGGCGGCGGCACGACCGGCGGCGGTGGCGCCGCGGCCACGACCGTGACCAGCTCGTCGGCCCTGACCAGCGCGATCTCCGGCACGAACGCCGCGGTCGTGCGCGTGTCCGGCACGATCTCGTGCTCGGGCATGCTGCGGGTCGGCTCCAACAAGACAATCCTCGGCAACTCGGGCGCGACGATCGCCGGCTGCGGCCTGAACGTGTCAGAGGCGTCGAACGTCATCATCCGCAACCTCACGTTCCGCGACTGGAACGACGACGCGATCAACGTCCAGTACTCGACACGCGTGTGGATCGACCACAACACGCTGACCAACGGGTACGACGGCGCGATCGACATCAAGCGGGCGTCCGACTACGTGACCGTCTCCTGGAACCGGATCCACGGCCACGACAAGTCGATGCTGCTCGGGCACAGCGACGACAACGCCGGTGAAGACGTGGGCCGCTTGCGGGTCTCGTACCACCACAACTGGTTTGACGGCACCAACCAGCGGCACCCGCGCGTGCGCTTCGGCAACCCGGTGCACGTCTACAACAACTACTACGCCAACATCGGCTCGTACGGCGTGGCGTCGACGATGAACGCGTGCGTGCTCGTCGAGGGCAACTACTTCGAGAACGTCGACGACCCGTTCCACCGCGGCGAGGGCTCGTCGGCCGACGGCAGCCTCGTGGCGCGCAGCAACCACTTCGTCAACTCGGGCAGCGGCGAAACCGGCGGCAGCAGCTGCGCCGGCATCCCGTACTCGTACTCGCTGGAGACGGCGAGCGGCGTGAAGGCGTTCGTCATGAACGGTGCGGGAGTGGGCCGGATCTCCGTCTGAGCGGTCGCGTTAGTCGCTGGCGCAGGCCGAGACCACCGCGGCCTGCGCCGGCGGCGCACCCACCGTCGGCAGTCCCAGGAGCACGCCCTGCGTACGCGCCGCGCGCCCCGCCTCACTCGCGTCACCCGCACGGGTGCGGCGATGGTGCAGCGGCGCGCCGTCGGCGTTGAGGTGGTGCGGCGCCGCGTACGTGACGGCGGTGTGCACGATGTCGCCGGGCCGGATCTGGTCTCCGATGTCACCCGTGTCGAAGTGCACCAGGCGGCCGTCGCGCGCCCGCCCCGACATGCGGCCCGTGCGCTCGTCCTTGCGCCCCTCGCCTACCGACGCCAGCACCTCGACGGTCTGGCCGACCAGCGCCTTGTTTTCCGCCCAGGTGATCTCTTCGACCGTGGCCATCAGCCGCTCGTACCGCTCCTGCACGACCTGCTTGGGCAGCTGGTCGGGCATGGTCGCGGCGGGCGTGCCGGGCCGCTTCGAGTACTGGAAGGTGAACGCCGTCGCGAACCGCGCCTGCCGCACCACGTCGAGCGTGTGCTGGAAGTCTTCCTCGGTCTCGCCCGGGAAGCCGACGATGATGTCGGTGCTGATCGCCGCGTCCGGCATGGCCGCGCGCACCTTCTCGATGATCCCCAGGTACTTCTCCGACCGGTACGACCGGCGCATCGCCTTGAGCATGGCGTCGGAGCCCGACTGGAGGGGCATGTGAAGCTGGTGGCAGACGTTGGGCGTCTCGGCCATCGCCGCGATCACGTCGTCGGTGAAGTCTTTGGGGTGCGGGCTGGTGAAACGCACTCGCTCCAGCCCGTCGACGCCACCGCAGGCGCGCAGCAGCTTGCCGAAGGCGAGCTTGTCGCCGAACTCGACCCCGTACGAGTTGACGTTCTGCCCGAGGAGTGTCACCTCCAGCACGCCCTCAGCGACCAGGGCCTCGACCTCGGCCAGGATCTCGCCCGGCCGGCGATCCTTCTCCTTGCCCCGCAGCGCCGGCACGATGCAGAAGGTGCACGTGTTGTTGCAGCCCACCGAGATCGACACCCAGCCGGCGTACGTCGACTCGCGGCGGGTCGGCAGCGTGGAGGGGAAGACCTCCAGCGACTCCAGGATCTCCACCTCGGCCGCGGCGTTGTGCCTGGCCCGCTCCAGCAGCACCGGCAGCGACCCGATGTTGTGCGTACCGAACACGACATCCACCCACGGCGCCTTCTTGACGATCTCGCCGCGGTCTTTCTGCGCCAGGCAGCCGCCGACCGCGATCTGCATGCCGGGGTGCTTGTCCTTGACCGGCCGCAGGTGGCCCAGGTTGCCGTAGAGCCGGTTGTCCGCGTTTTCCCGTACGGCGCAGGTGTTGAACACCACGACGTCGGGATTGTCCGAATCGGCCGCGCGAACGTATCCCGCGCCCTCCAGCAGCCCGGAAATCCGCTCGGAGTCGTGGACGTTCATCTGGCAGCCATACGTGCGGACCTGATAGGTGCGCGCGCTGCCCTGGACTGGGGTACTCATGACAGAGTCCAGGGTATCCATAGCGGGAGGTGGCCCATGTGCCGGAGCATCGTGACGCTGCGCGAGCCGTACACGGAGAACGTCACGGACGACGACATCGAGGCGGCGGCGTTGCAGTACATCCGCAAGATCTCTGGTTTTCGGACGCCCGCCCCCCACAACGCGGAGGCCTTCGACGCGGCCGTCGCCGCGGTCGCTGAGGCGACCCGCACCCTGCTCGCGGAGCTCGTGGTCCGTCCCGCTCCGACCGCCCTGACCCCCGCGGAACGCGCCGAGAAGAAGCGCGCCGCCCGCCAGGCGCGCGCGGCCGGCTGACGGTCAGGCCACAAGCAGGTCGGGCAGGCGGTACGCCGCGTCGGGCGCCCACCTCGACTGCTGGCAGATCACGGAGTCCCGGCACGGTTCGACGGTGATCGTGCACGGGCGGGCGTTGGAGTGCGCCGAGCCGTCCTCCGTATCGGTGACGTCGACGTGCGCCGGCCGGAGCGTGCCGTCCGGTGCCGCGAGCAGGTGCCGGCCGGGGTTGAGCGTGTCGTCGGGCACCAGGCAGTGCCGCCCGGTGCGCCGGGCGAGCGCCGCCACGACGGCCGCTTCGGCGACGTCTGCCGGGGCGCCGTAGCAGTCCACGACGGTCGGAAAATCGCCCGTGGTGTGCCATACGTCACACAGCACACCGCCGGGCGGTAGCCGCACCGGGTCCGCGGCGCCGAGCGGCACCACGGGACGCGCCAGCACGGCCGCGAGCGCGGTGTAGATCTCCGTGGGCGCCAGCAGAGCGTCGATCGACCAGTGCCAGAGCGCGCCGCCGGCCGAGGGGGGAACCATACGGACGATGGTGACCGCCCGGCACGGCGCGCGTGGCCGGTGTTATCCCCCTGTGACCAACTATGCGGTCTGATGACACATCGCCACGCATAAAGTGACTGCACCGAGGGCAATCGCGATCTACAGGACGGTGGACGACGGTGACAACGGGTGAGCCGCTCATCGTGCTCGAATCGGTCAACAAATGGTTCGGTCCTTTGCACGTGTTGCAGGACGTGGACCTGTCGATCGACCGAGGCGAAGTGGTCGTGGTGATCGGGCCGTCGGGCTCGGGTAAATCGACGCTCTGCCGCGCGATCAACCGCTTGGAGCCGATCAACTCCGGTTCGATCGTCTTCGACGGGCAGCCGCTGCCGGCAGAGGGGCGCGGACTCGCCAAGTTGCGCAGCGAGGTCGGCATGGTGTTCCAGTCGTTCAACCTCTTCGCGCACAAGACGATCCTGGAAAACGTCACGCTCGGCCCGATCAAGGTGCGCAAGGAGAAGCCGGCAGCGGTGCGCGAACGCGCCATGCAGCTGCTCGACCGGGTCGGCATTTCCAGCCAGGCGAGCAAGTACCCGGCCCAGCTCTCCGGCGGCCAGCAGCAGCGCGCGGCGATCGCGCGGGCACTGGCGATGCAGCCGAAGGCCATGCTCTTCGACGAGCCGACCAGCGCGCTCGACCCGGAGATGGTGGGTGAGGTGCTCGACGTCATGACGTCGCTGGCACGCGAGGGCATGACGATGGTCGTGGTCACCCACGAGATGGGTTTCGCGCGGCACGCCGCCAACCGGGTGGTCTTCATGGCCGACGGCCAGCTGGTCGAGCAGGCCCCGCCCGACGAGTTCTTCGGCAGCCCGAAGAGCGACCGGGCCAAGGACTTCCTGTCGAAGATCCTGACGCACTGAGCGTCCATTGTGGAGCGAACGGCTTGATCCGGGGGCTCCTATCAAAGAAGGAGATTCTGTAATGCGTATGACGCGTATGGTGGCTGTGGCCGCCGTCGCGGCACTGTCCCTTGGCATCGCGGCCTGCGGTGGCGACGACAGTGACTCCGGCAACGACAGCAGCTCCGGCAGCAAGGACTTCGCCGCCGGCAGCACCATGGAAAAGCTGAACAAGGCCCAGAAGATCACCATCGGCACCAAGTTCGACCAGCCGGGCTTCGGCCTCAAGGGCCTGGACGGCAAGCCGGCCGGCTTCGACGTCGAGATCGGCAAGCTGATCGCCGACGAGCTGGGCATCGCCGACGACAAGATCACCTGGGTGGAGACGCCGTCGGCGGTCCGCGAAGAGAAGATCGAAAAGGCTGAGGTCGACCTCGTGGTCGCCACCTACACGATCAACGACAAGCGCAAGGAGCGCATCGACTTCGCCGGCCCGTACTACGAGGCAGGCCAGAACATCCTGGTCAAGGCCGACGACAGCTCGATCACCGGCCCGGACTCGTTCAAGGCCGGCGACAAGAAGGTCTGCTCGGTGCAGGGCTCGACCCCCGCTACCAACATCGAGAAGTACCTGGCGAACAAGGCGTCGCAGCTGGTCGTCTTCGACGTGTACCAGAAGTGCGTCGACGCGCTCACCAACGGCCAGGTCAACGCGGTGACCACCGACAACGTGATCCTGCTCGGCTTCATCGCCCGCAACGAGGGCAAGTTCAAGCTCGCCGGTGAGAACTTCACCAAGGAGCCGTACGGCATCGGCCTGAAGAAGGGCGACACCGCCTTCCGCACCTTCGTCAACGACACCCTTGACAAGATCTTCAAGGACGGTCAGTGGGAGAAGGCCTGGAAGGACACCGCCGGCAAGTACGTCGACGAGACCCCCACGCCGCCGACCATCAACCGGTACTGACCAAAGTGGAGAGCTGGAAGGTGAGATTTAGGAGTTTTCCGTGAGCGTGCTCGTCGACCACTTCGACGTCTTCGCCAGTGGTTTCTGGCTCACCTTCCAGCTCTGCCTGCTGTCCGCGGTGGGTGCCCTGCTCATGGGCACCCTCGGGGCGGTCATGCGGATCTCGCCGGTGCCGCCCCTGCGCTGGGTCGGCACGGCCTATGTGACGGTGTTCCGCAACTGTCCACTGACGATCGTCTTCTTCTTCGCCGCGTTCGGGCTCCCGTCGCTGGGATCGAACGCGGACTTCCTGAAGATCCCAGGGCTGGATTCACTCTTCACCCGGCTCGGCATCGATCTTCCGTACTTCCGCTTCGGAATCATCGCGCTGAGCCTCTACACCGGCGCGTTCGTCTGTGAGGCGATCCGGAGCGGCATCAACGCGGTGTCGCCCGGTCAGGCCGAAGCCGCCCGCGCCATCGGCTTGACCTTCACCCAGAACCTGCGCTTCGTGGTGCTCCCCCAGGCGTGGAAAGCGGCGATTGTGCCGCTGGGCAGCGTGATCATCGCCATGATCAAGAATTCGGCGCTCGCCGGCTTCTTCGGCGTGGTCGGTGACCTGTCCAACGGCGCGCAGAACCTCACCAGCGCCCTCGGCGAGCCCATCATCCCCGTCTTCGTCGGCGTCTCGATCGGGTTCCTCATCATGACCGCGCCTCTCGGGCTCCTCCTTGACCGCATCGAGCGCCGCCGGACGGTGGCCCGATGAAAGACCAGCAGACAGTCCTGTACGACGCCCCTGGCCCCCGGGCCCGCCGGATCACGCTTATCGGCAGCATCGTCGCGGTACTGCTCATCATCGCCGGCGGCTACTTCCTGATCTACAAGCCGCTCGATGACAAGGGCCAGTTCTCCATGGACCTGTGGGGCCCGCTGATCGACCCGAACAACGAGGTCTTTCCGCTGGTCTGGGAGCGGCTCGGCGAAGGCTTCAAGGCCACGCTCATCGCGGCAGCGCTCGCCATCGTGTCGTCGCTGGTCATGGGCACCGCGCTCGCCGTGCTGCGGATCCAGCTCAAGTCGCTGGTCAAGCGCCGGTACGAAGACTTGGCTACGCCGCTCGCGTACCTCCTGCGAGGGCTGAACTGGTTCCTCTCAGCCGTCAGCCGGATCTTCGTGGAGATCTTCCGGGGCCTGCCGGTGGTCATCACGATCTTCTTCGTGGCCAGCGCGCTCCCCGATCTGGGCGTCGACCTCGGCGACATCCTCTGGTACCTGGTCATCGGCCTGACGCTCTACAACATGGTCGTGATCGGCGAGATCCTCCGCTCCGGCATGGAGGGTCTGCCCGGCGGCCAGCGGGAAGCGGCCGAGGCGATGGGGCTGAGCCCCTTCCAGACCACCCGCATGATCCTGCTGCCGCAGGCGTTCCGGATCATGCTGCCCGCCCTGATCAGCCAGCTCGTCGTGGTGCTGAAGGACACGTCCCTCGGGTTCATCATCAGCTACGAAGAGGTGCTGAAGGTCAGCACGCAGATCATCCAGGCGCTCGACGACCCGAACCCGATTCAGACGTACACGGTGGTCGGCACCATCTACATCCTCGTGAACTACGCGCTCTCCAAGCTGGCCGAGTACGTCCAGCGCCGGCTCGCTCGCGGCCGCAAGACCCGCGGTCTCCCCATCCCGGAGAAGCCGTCAGCCGCCCTAATCGCCGAGGTGGAGGCAGGCGGCCGCTTGTAACCCCGGAGCTCTTCGCATGAAACTGGGGCGTCCCCGATGGGGGCGCCCCAGTTTCTTATCGGGCGATCTCCGTAACCCGGGACTCGCGCACCACGGTCACGCGGATCTGACCCGGATACGTCAGCTCTTCCTCGATCTGCTTCGCCACATCGCGCGCCAGCACCGCCGCCGCGATGTCGTCGACATCGTCCGGCTTGACCATCACGCGGATCTCCCGGCCGGCCTGCATCGCGAAGACCTTCTCGACGCCCGACTTGCCGCCGGCGATCTCCTCGATCCGCTCCAGCCGCTTGACGTACGCCTCCAGGCTCTCCCGCCGCGCACCCGGCCGCCCGCCGGAGCACGCGTCGGAGGCCTGCGTGAGAACCGCTTCGATGGTCTGCGGCTGAACCTCGTTGTGGTGCGCTTCGATCGCGTGCACCACCTCGTCCGACTCGCCGAACTTGCGGGCCAGGTCGGCGCCGATCAGCGCGTGGCTGCCCTCGACCTCGTGCGTGAGCGCTTTCCCGATGTCGTGCAGGAACGCGCACCGCTTGATCGTGGGGATATCGAGCCGCAGCTCAGCCGCCATGATCCCGGCGATGTGCGCGGTCTCCACGAGGTGCTTGAGCACGTTCTGGCCGTACGAGGTGCGGTAGCGCAGCCGCCCCAGCAGCGTCATCAGCTCCGGGTGCATGTCGGTGATGCCGACCTCGACGAGCGCGTCCTCCGCCGCGCGCTCGCACAGCCGCTCGACCTCCTGCTTGGCGCTCTCGAAGACCTCTTCGATGCGGTGCGGGTGGATCCGGCCGTCGAGTACCAGCTTCTCCAGGGTCAGCCGGCCGATCTCGCGGCGTACCGGGTCGAAGCAGGACAGCAGCACCGCCTCCGGCGTGTCGTCGATGATCAGGTTGACGCCGGTCACCGACTCGAACGCGCGGATGTTGCGACCCTCGCGGCCGATGATCCGGCCCTTCATCTCGTCGCCGGGCAGGTGCAGCACGCTGACCACGCTCTCCGCGGTCTGCTCGCTCGCCACCCGCTGGATCGCGTCGACGACGATGTGCCGGGCACGCTGGTCCGCGGTGTTGCGGGCGTCGTTTTCGATGTCGCGTACCAGCAGCGCCGCCTCGCGCTTCGCCTGGCCCTCGATGGCCTCCACCAGCTCGGACTTCGCCGCGTCGACGGTCAACCCGGCAACCCGCTCCAGCTCGCGCCGGCGCGCCTCCTCCGCCTCGGTGAGCGCCGACTCGCGGGCCGCCAGCGCGACGTCCCGCTCGCCCAGCTCGGTCTCGACCGTGGCGAGCCGCCGTTCGCGCTCCGCCAGGCGCTCAGCCTGCTCGGTGTGCAGGCGCTCCCGCTCGTCGATCCGAGCCGCCCGCCGCTCCGCCTCCGCGGCCTTCTCCTTGACGGTCTCGCTCAGTACCGCGATCTCCCGCTCGCCGCTGCGGCGCGCCGCCGCGCGTACCTGCTCCGCCTCGGACTCGGCCTGCCGCTGCGCCCGCTCCAGGACGGTGTCGGCCTCCGCGCGCGCGGCGTCAAGGACGCGCCGGGCCTCGGCCCGGGCCGCCCGCGCCTCCGCGCGAGCCTCGGCCGCGTCCGTGCGTGCCGCGGCGGCCGCGGTCTTCGCCTGCTCGACGGCCGCGGTCGCCTCGTTGGCCGCGGTGCGCAGCGCGGCCAGCGCCTGCTCCTGCCGGTCCTTCTCCGCGGTGAACTCCGGGTCGTCCGCGGCGGCGACCGCCGGTGGCGCGGTGGTCAGGCGGCGCAGCACCCGCGCGCCAAGAACAAATCCAATGAGCACGAGTACGGCCAGCGCCAGTACCGCCGCGAACAGTGCCCACTCCGCACCAGCCATGCCGCCTCCCTTTCACCGTCCGGCGCCGGAGGATGACGCCCTCCCGCTGCGCGCCGCACGGCTCACGAGTCGCCCGACCGAGGCGGCTGGCCGTGGATACGGTCCACCGGCAGCGCCCGGCGGGCACCGCCACTGGCCGGTTTTATGTCGCTACCTCGTCGGCCTGGCCCAGCCGGCGAGGGTCAAAGTTGATGCCGTACTGTTACGCGATCTATGTTGTGCGTTTAGCCTGCGATTGGTCGGGCTTCCCGTCTGTAACGCGAGGCTAGGTCGCGAGGGCCGGTTCGGTCAAGGACTCATGATCTGATCGAAGCCGGGACGTACGGCATCGGAACGCTCACACGCAGCTCATGGCCCTTAGGGCATTGCGGGACGAGTTGGAAACAGGTCACATCTTTCGGCCATGTTAAGTCGCCCCGCAGGTCACAGCCGCATCCACCAAATCGGCATTTCCCGCCGCCATCGTGCCATCCGGCATCACCCTGGTGTCCTCCAGACCCACCCGGGTGTCCAATCCGAGCTTCACCGCCTCGCGGAGCACCACCCACACCGTCGGCCCTTCCGCATGCAGCAACACCGGCGGCCGCTTCGACGGCAACAGGGCGAGCATCCGGTGGGCGTTGGAGACCGCTTCGTCCGGATCGCGCTCCATACACTCGAGCAGTACCCGCAGGCACGGCACCCGCCAGCCCAGGTATTCGCGCACCGCCTCCGGTGTCCACAGCCCCGCCTCGACGCCGATGCCACGCGCGTGGAGAGCCGCAGCGATCCGCTCGGCGCCCTCTTCGTGCGCGTTCACCGAGGCAAAATCGGGCAGCACCGTCCAGCTCTCGATCGCCGCCAGCCTGCGCTCGACGTCCGGCTCGATCCACGCCCCGGTACTGATCCCTACCGGCAGCTCCGGACACGCCCGCCGCAGCGCCCGGACGGTCGCACCGACAACCTCCGCGTCGAGCGTCTCGCGCCCCTCTTCGTCCCGCGGATGCACATGTACGGCCCCCGCACCGACCGCCTCACACCGCACCGCGTCAGCCGCCACCTCGGCCGCCGTGATCGGCACCGCCGGATGCTGATCGCGTCGCACCCCACCATTCAGACACCCTTTAAGCACCGTTCAATCCTGTCCCGCCCACCCGTCCCCCGCACCCCATCCCCTTCCCCTTACCCCCACTCCCCCCCGCGCGGGCCCGTTCGGTCCGCCCGTTACCCCACGGCCTTCGCACGGCATGCCCCTGTACGGCCACGCCCCACCCGGTACGCCTCCGCGCGGCCACGGCGCGCGTTCGACCACGGCTTTTCCGCCGATCAAGGGCGAACGCATGTGCTGTGATCTCCGATCCACGCGCGAGCACCGCCCGACGGGGCTCTGCACGGCGTGTCGCCACGCCGCTTGCGCCGATCAAGGGCGAATGCACGTGGTCGGATCTCTGTTCCGCGTGCGTTTGCCCTTGATCCATGCAGATCCCCTTGATCGACGCCGTTGATCAAGCCCGCACGCCCGGTGGGAGAGCGCGTTTTTCACCGAACTTGCGGCATCCCACGCACATCGGCCGATCTGCCGCGCGGATGCGTGGCGGGCTGGGGTCCGACGGACTCCGCGCAGGGCGCCGTGTGGCGCCCGGCGGGCGCCGATCAAGGAAGATCGCATCGATCAAGGGCAAACGCACGCGGAAAAGAGATCCGACCACGTGCATTCGCCCTTGATCGGCGCAACGGGCGCGGCGACACGCCGTACCGCACCCGCCGGGCGGCGCCTGCGCGTGGATCGGAGATCAAAGCACGTGCGTTTGCCCTTGATCGGCAGAAAGCAAGGCCCGAAGAGCGACACCACCGTCCGAGCCCGAAGAGCGACACCACCGCCTGAGTTGGAGGCGGAAGCGCCCCACCCACCAGCCGCCCCAGCGCGGCCCTCGAGCCTGGCAGCGCGACGCCCGGAGCAGCAGCACAGCCCCGGACCGGGCGGCGCGGCGCGGCGCGGCGCGGAAACCCGAACTCGGCAGGGCGGCCTCGGGCCTGGCAGCGCGGCGCGGGAGCGGAGAGGGAGCGGGGAGAGGTGGTTAGGTTTCCTGGTCGGCCAAGGCGTCGGGGTCAACGCCGTCGGCGAACTCGGCCGCCTCGGCGCTCTGGGCCGCCATCGCGTCCTTGACCACGCGGTACGCCAGGCCGGCGGGGTATCCCTTGCGGGCAAGCATGCCGACCAGCCGCCGGTACACGGACTCGGGCGAGCCCCTCGTTACGCGCAGCTTGCGGTCGACCAGCGCCCGCGCGGTGGCCGCCTCGGTGTCGTCGTCGAGGTTGTCGAGGGCCTCGCTGACGGTGTCACCGGCAACGCCGCGCTGGCGCAGCTCGTTGGCCAGTGCGCGGCGTGCCAGGCCGCGGCCGTGGTGGCGGCTCGACACCCAGGCGCGCGCGAACGCCGCGTCGTCGATCATGCCGACCTCGTCGTACCGGTCGAGGACCTGCGCGGAAGTTTCGTCGGAGATGCCGCGCTTGGCGAGCGCCTTGGCGAGCTCGGCGCGGGTGCGTGGCCGCACGGCTAGCTGCCGTAGGCAGATCTCCCGCGCGACCTCGGCCTCGTCCCGAGGCTGCTCCTCGCCATCCCGCTGGCCCCCGCCGCCCTGGCCGGAGCCGCCCCACCCAGCCGCAGCCGGCCCGGAGGCAGCTTGGCCAAAGGAAGCCCGCCGCCCGGAGCCAACGCGCCCGGATGCACCCGATCCGGACCGCGAAGGGGAGCCGGAGCCGCCTTCGGGGTCCGAAGCGCCCGACTCAGCGGGAACCGCGCCCTCGGGCCACTCCCATTCGTCAGGCTCGCTCCCGGAAGCGAGGCGCTCACGGCGAGCGGACCTGCCAGTGCCACTTGACGCGGAAGTGGCTCGGGGCGGCGCGGCATCCCAGCCCCGCCCCGAGCGCGCTCCACGCCGTCGTCCGGCCATGTGACCAGCTCAGATCGGAAAGCGACGGGTCAGAAGTCGACCGGCGGCAGCTCCGGCCCGCCGGCCTCGTCGCCCGCGCCCTGCCCGACGCCGAGCTTCTCGAGGATCTTCTTCTCGATCTCGGCGGCCACGTCGGGGTTCTCCTTCAGGAACTCGCGCGCCTTCTCCTTGCCCTGGCCGAGCTGGTCACCGTCGTACGTGTACCAGGCGCCGGACTTGCGGATGATGCTCTGCTCGACACCGACGTCGATGAGCGAGCCCTCGCGGGAGATGCCCTTGCCGTACATGATGTCGAACTCGGCCTGCTTGAACGGCGCGGCCACCTTGTTCTTCACGACCTTGACCCGGGTGCGGTTACCGACCACGTCGGTGCCGTCCTTCAGGCTCTCGATGCGCCGCACGTCGAGCCGGACCGAGGCGTAGAACTTCAGCGCCCGGCCACCCGTGGTGGTCTCCGGCGAGCCGAACATGACGCCGATCTTCTCGCGGAGCTGGTTGATGAAGATCGCGGTCGTGCCCGAGTTGTTGAGGATACCGGTGATCTTGCGGAGCGCCTGGCTCATCAGGCGCGCCTGGAGACCCACGTGGCTGTCGCCCATCTCGCCCTCGATCTCGGCGCGGGGCACGAGCGCCGCCACCGAGTCGATGACGATCACGTCGAGCGCGCCGGAGCGGACCAGCATGTCGGCGATCTCGAGCGCCTGCTCACCGGTGTCGGGCTGGGAGACCAGCAGCGAGTCGGTGTCGACGCCGAGTGCCTTGGCGTACTCCGGGTCGAGCGCGTGCTCAGCGTCGATGAACGCCGCGATGCCGCCCGCGCGCTGGGCGCTGGCAACCGCGTGCAGCGCCACCGTCGTCTTACCGGACGACTCCGGTCCATAAATCTCGACCACGCGGCCGCGAGGCAGACCGCCGACGCCCAGCGCGACGTCGAGCGCGATCGAGCCGGTCGGGATGACCGCGGTCTGGATGACCGGGCGCTCGCCCAGCCGCATCACCGAGCCCTTGCCGAACTGCTTGTCGATCTGCGCGAGCGCGAGGTCGAGCGCCTTCTCCTTGTCAGGTCCTGCCGCCATTGCCGCCACCCCTACATTCGCCGTCTTAGCGGTCGTCTTCGCCGAAGAGCTTCTCGTCACGCGGACACGCTAGGCGCTGGGTCTGACAGAAAACAGCCGACCGGCCGTGGCCTGTGGACAAGCGCCCAAGTGTGGACAATAGCCGAACATGTGTTCGACGCAAGTACCGACACGTACCAACTGGCGCTCGCTCCGCTCGCGCGGGTCATGCGCCCCCTATGCCTCCCTGTAGCCGACCCTCCGCTCGGTCGCTTCGCTCCCTCGACTCCGGGCCGGCTGCGGGAGGCGGCGCATGACACTAATGCAGTCGGGCGGGCACGCGATCCGGGTACGCGGCCACCACCGCCCGCCATACCACCACGGTATCCACGCCCGCGTCGAGCGCCTGCTGGATGGTCCGACCCGCCAACTGCGGCAGTACCTGGTCGGACGCGATGCTCGTCGCGTATCCAGGCCCGAACGCCTGCTCGAGCCGCGTCCAGAAGTCAGTCAGCCGCACCCTCGGTTCCCTTCAAGACAGCCACCGGTCGCAACGCTAGCGCGACCAGGGGCACCGTCGCGATCGCCGCGAGCAGGTTCAGCGTGGCATACCCGCTCAGCTCGACGAGGAACCCGGCCAGTGCCCCGGCCGACGCCCCGGCCAGCCCCATCACCATGTCGGAGAGGCCCTGCGCGGCCGGCCGGACCTCGGCGGGTACCGACTCGGACAGCAGCGTCGAACCGGCCACCATCGTGCACGACCAGCCAAGTCCCAGTACGAATAATCCCGCCGACAGACGGACCGTGTCGTGCTCCGCGGTCCCGGCCAGCGCGCAGGCCGCGAGCAACAGCCCGACGCCGCCCAGGATGACCGGCCGCCGTCCGAGCCGGTCGGTGAGCAGCCCGACGAGCGGCGACAGCGCGTACATGCCGGCGATGTGCAGGCTGAGCACGATCCCGACGACGCGCAGCACGTCGGCGTCGCCGTGGTACGTCCCCAGGTGAACCGGGGTCATCGACATCACGCCGACCATGACCATGTGCCCGACCGCGGCGGCCGCCATGCCGAGCCGGGCGGCGGGCAGCCCGGCGATGGCGCGCAGGGCGGGCCGGAAAGCGCGTCGGGGCGCCGTCCCCTGGGAAGAGAGGCGCCGCGCCGTCAGCAACGGATCGGGCCGCAAGAACACCAGCAGGATCACCGCGGCCAGCACGAACGCCGCCGCGCTGAAGGCGAACGGCCCCGTCAGTACCGGCAGGCCGAACCCCGATGTCGCGTCGTCGGCGAGCGAGGCGAAGTTCGGGGCCGCCACCGCGCCGATGGTGGTCGCCCACACCACGAGCGACATCTCCCGCGCCCGGCGCTCCGGCGCCGCGAGGTCCACCGCCGCGTACCGGGCCTGGAGGTTGCCCGTCGTGCCGCCGCCGAACAGCATCATCCCGAGGAAGAGCAGCGGTACCCACGTGGTGGCGGCCGCCACGACGATCAGCACGCTCCCCAGTCCACCGGCGGCGTACGCGAGCGCGAGCCCCGCCCGCCTCCCCCACACCGTCATGACGCGGGTCGCCGGTACGGCCATCAGCGCGCCACCGACCACCGCCGCGCTCTGCGCCACGCCGGACAGCCCGGTGCCGGCCAGCCGGGCGGCGAGCAGCGCGCCCACGGACAGCCCGATGGCGACACCCATGCCGCCGATGACCTGTGTGCCGCAGAGCAGCGCCACGGTCCGGCGTTGGATGAGGGCGACGTTCACAGGCCGAGACTACGGCCGATGATCTCCTTCATGATCTCCGTGGTGCCGCCGTAGATGGTCTGCACCCGGCTGTTGAGCCACGCCTTCGCCACCGGGTACTCCAGCATGTACCCGTATCCGCCGTGCAGTTGCACGCACCGGTCAGCGACCTTGTTCTGCAGCTCGGTCGTCCACCACTTCGCTTTCGCGGCGTCCACAACGGACAGCCGGCCCGCGTTGAACTCGCTCACGCAATGGTTGAGGAACGTCCGCGCGATGGTGATTTCGGTGTCGAGCTCCGCGAGCAGGAACCGGTTGTGCTGGAACTTCCCGATCGGCCGCCCGAACGCCTCACGCGATCGCGCGTAGTCGAGCGTGATGGCGAGCAGCCGTTCGGCGGCGGCGACGGCTCCGACCGCGATGCTCAGCCGTTCCCGGGGCAGGTTGCCCATCAGGTGGTAGAAGCCGTGGTTTTCGGTGCCGATGAGGTTGTCGACCGGTACCCGGCAGTCGTCGAAGAAGAGTTCGGCGGTGTCGTTGGCCTTCTGGCCGACCTTTTCGAGCCGGCGTCCGCGCGTGAACCCGGGCGTGCCGCGCTCGACCGCGATCAGGCTCACGCCGTGCGCGCCCTGGTCCGCCGCCGTCTTGGCGACCACGACGACCATATCCGCCATGTCGCCGTTCGTGATGAAGGTTTTCTGTCCATTGAGGACATAGGAGGAGCCGTCGCGCACCGCCGACGTCCGCACACCGGCGAGGTCGGAACCGGCGCCCGGCTCGCTCATCGCGATCGCGGTGACGATGTCTCCGGAACAGAAGCCGGGCAGCCACCGCTTGCGCTGGTCGGGAGTGGTCAGATCGGTCAGGTACGGCGCGACGACGTCGTTGTGCAGCCCAAAGCCCAGCCCGGAGCAACCCGACGTGACGGTCTCCTCGAGCAGCACCGCGTTGAACCGGAAGTCACGCTGCCCACCACCGCCGTACTCCTCGTCGACGTCCATGCCGAGCAACCCGGCGGCGCCGGCCTTGCGCCAGACCTCACGGTCGACGATGCCTTGCTCCTCCCAGGAGGCGTAGTGCGGCACCGCCTCCCGCGCCATGAACTCCCGGCACAGCGCGCGGAACTCCTCGTGGATCGGCTCGTAGAGATGCTGCTCCATGCCTTCAGTCAAGCACTCTCGCGGCCACTTTGAGATCGGCCACCAGGCCGTTGTACGCGATTTCGCGGTTGTCGGCGCGCAGCACCGCCGACGGGTGGATGGTCGCGACCAGCTTGGCGGGTTCGACCGGGAAGTCCTGCGGTCGCTGCGCCGAGTCGGGCCACGGCAGCACCTGCCCGCGCGACTGGGTCACCCGAAAGGACGGCCCGAGCAGCGCCTTGGCCGCCGTCGCGCCGAGCACCACGACGACCTGAGGCTTCAACAGCGCGAACTCCGACACCAGCCACGGCCGGCACGCCTCGATGTGTACCCGATCGGGGGTCTGGTGGATCCGGCGCTTGCCACGCAGTTCGAACCGGAAATGCTTCACCGCGTTGGTGATGTAGATGTGCCCCGGATCCATGCCGGCGTCGTCGACGGCGCGGCGCAGCAGGTGCCCGGCCGGCCCGACGAACGGCAACCCCTTCTGGTCCTCGACGTCGCCGGGCTGCTCGCCGACGAAAACCACCTTGGCGTGCGCGTCACCCCGCCCGAACACCACCTGAGTGGCGCCTTCGTACAGCTCGCAACCACGACATCCGGGTGCGGCGGCTTTCAGCTCATCGAGCGACTTGGCATCGGGTACGAATTTCTCGGCACCCACAGCGGTCTGGGCCATGCCGGTCTTTGTACCCCATCACGCGCTGAAAATGCCGGACCCGACACCACCCGCTGCCCGCACCACGGCCGTGGCCAGGGAAGCGATGTCGTCATCGGCGAGCCGGCTCACCGTGATCCGCACCGCCGGCGCCGAGGACTGCCGATACAGCGCGCCGGGCGCCACCGCGTACCCCAAATCACGCAGCGTGGTCACGGCGCCCGTCTCGTCCGGTACCGGAACCCAGACGTTGATGCCCGTGCGGCCGCGCACGCCGAGCGCGGCACGCAACGCCTCCCGCCGCCGGTCGTAGCTCTTTCCCGCGGCGGCGACCGCGGCCGCGACGTCCTGGTCCTGCCACAGGCGCAGGACCAGGCGCTGAAGCAGCGTCGAAACCCACCCGGCGCCGGTCCGCATGCGGCCGGCGACGCGCGCGACCGTGGCCTCGTCGCCGGCCAGCGCGGCCACGCGCAGGTCCGGGCCGTAAGGCTTCGAGACCGAGCGGATGAACGCCCACGTCCGCGTCGCTCCAGCCAGTGGATGCAGCGGCACCGAAGCCAACTCCCCCGCGTGGTCATCTTCCACGAGCAGCGTTTCGGGAAAAGCACACAACACATCCCGCAGAGCGACCGCGCGGTCCGCGCTCACGGCGGCGCCCGTCGGGTTCTGCGCGCGCGTCGTGACGAGCACGGCCTTCGCGCCGGACGCCAGCGCCGACCGCAACCCACCCTCGGTCGGCCCGTCATCATCCACGGGTACTGGCACCGCGCGCAGCCCGAGAGCCGCTATCAGGTCGAGCGCGTTGGCCCAGCCGGGATCCTCGACGGCGACCGGGTCACCGGGGCGCAGATGAGCGGCGAGCAGCCGGTCGATGCCGTCGAGAGCGCCGTTCGTGGCGGTGATGGCGGGCGCGTCGACACCGTCGGCCGCGAGCCGCTCCCGCGCCCGGTCGGCGAACTCGGGCAGTACACCGGCCTCGGCGTACCCGATGGGGCTGCTCTCCTCGGCGGCGAGCGCGGCGAGATGCGACCCGAGCGCCGGCAGCAGCCGGCGGTCGGGCTCGCCGGTCGACAGGTCGAGCACGCCCGGCGGCACCGGCAGGCGGCGGGCGCCGCGGCTGCTCGCGACCGGCGGGCGGTGCCGGACCCGCGTGCCGTTGCGCCCGGCCGTCTCGATCACGCCGCGCTGCCGCAGCGCCTGATACGCCTTCGCGACCGTGGCCGGGCTCACGCTGAGCGCCTGCGCGAGCGCCCGTACGGCCGGCAGCGGCGCGCCCGCGCCCAGGTCACCGCCTCTTACCCCGGCCTCCACGCTGGCCGAAATCTCGGCGGCCGTGGTCCCGGCGACCTGATAATGTACTGACACAGTCACGGTTTTGTACTATAACAAACTTCTTGAGCAAGCAGGGATGTCGTGATGTACGAGCAGACTCACCGCACGACCGCCAACCGCGACCGGGGCAGGGTCAGCTACGAGCGGGTCACCGCCCACGCGATCCTCGACGAGGCGGTGCACTGCCACTTCGCGTTCACAGTGGACGGTGAGCCGCGCATGCTACCGACCCTGCACGTGCGCGTCGGCGAAACGCTGTACCTGCACGGTTCCACCGGCAGCCGCCCGCTGCTCGCCGCCCGTGGCGACGCCGGCCTGCCCATCTGCGTCACCGTCACCCACCTCGACGGCCTGGTGTACGCGCGCTCGCACACCCACCACAGCGCGAACTACCGTTCCGTCGTCGTGCACGGCACCGCCCGCCTGGTGAGCGACGAGGCCGAGAAGCGCCTCGCACTGGACACCCTGGTCGACAAGGTCGGCCGCGGCCGGGCCGCCGACAGCCGCCCGCCCAACCGCAAGGAGCTCGCCGAGGTCGCGGTGCTCGCGCTTCCCCTGTCTGAGGTGTCAGTCAAAGCACGCACCGGCGGCGTCATCGACGAAGACGAGGACTACGCGCTCCCGCACTGGGCCGGCGTCGTACCCCTGCGCCTGGTGCCCGGCATCCCCGAGCCCGACGCCGGCGTACGCGTGCCGGTCCCCGACTATCTGCGCGCACCCCGTTCCCCGTGGCTGACCCCGGTGCCGCTGCGCGGCTCGCACGTGGTGCTCGAACCGCTCGACATGTCGCATGTGGACGGTCTTTTCGAAGCGACCCGGGATCCGGCCGTGTGGCAGTATTTGACCCAGCCGCAACCGCACACTGTGGACGGAATCGCCGAGTTCGTGGCGGAAGCGCTGCGGGGAAACCAGCGTGGCGAGCGCGTGCCGTGGGTCCAGCGCGACGCCGTGACCGGTGAAATCATGGGCACCACGTCGTACTACTTTCCCGACGAGCGCTTCCGCACCATGGAGATCGGCGGCACCTTCCTGGGACGGCGCTGGTGGCGCACTGGCGTCAACACAGAGGCCAAGCTGCTACTACTGACCCACGCGTTCGAGTCGCTCGACGCGATCCGCGTCACCTGGCAGACCGACATCCGCAACGAGCGCTCGCAAGCCGCCATCGCCCGCCTCGGCGCGACCCGCGAAGGCGTACTACGCGCCAACCGCCGCCGCGCCGACGGCTCATGGCGCGACTCCGTCCTGTACTCGATGACCGCCACCGAATGGCCGAGCGCACAGGCCAAGCTGCGCGAGAGAATCCGCCCGCGAGCGGCTGCCGCGTGATCATGCCCACCCCACCCCAGCCGCCATACGGCCGGCGCCGCCCGCGCTGACCCGCGACAGCCGAGGCCTCGCGCCGCCCACGCCGGTCCCAACCCGCCGGCACCACAACCACCGACCCCGACCCGCCACAACCGCCGCCAGCCCCGCCGCGCCGCCGCGCCGGCCCGCCGATCAAGGGCGAATGCACGCGGTTCGATCTCTTCTCCACGCGCGTCCACCCCCAGGCCAGCCCGACACGGCGTGTCGCCACGCCCGGCCCGCCGATCAAGGGCAAACTCACGCGGTTCGATCTCTTTCCGCGTGCATTCGCCCTTGATCGATGCACATGGCCTTGATCGACGGCCGCAAGAGGGCGCGGGTGCGGCGGCGCGGGGATGCGGCGGCGCGAGGGTGCGGCAGCGCAGGGGCGCGGCGGCGCGGGGTGCGGCGGCGCGAGGGTGCGGCGGCGCAGGGGCGCGACGGCACGGCGATGCGGCGATGCGGCGGCGCGGTCGCGCGCAGCGCGGGCTGAGGGCGTCGGGGATGCCGCGATATCAGGGAAAATGCGGCCTCAACCGGCCTCGGATGCCGCAACATCCCCGAACTTGTCCCCAGGGTCGTGTTCCCGCAGCGCCCACGGCTCGTCCAGGACGTGATCGTGGCGACTGGCTGCCCCTGCAGGGGCAGCCAGTCGCCACAGTCGGCATCAAGACCGCCCGCAGCGGGCGCAGGAGTAGCCGGCCGGCGCCCAGCGCTGCCGCACCGAGGGCTGTCCGCCCACGCCACCGCGCGCGACCGCGCGACAGCAAGGTGCGGGCACCGCGAGCCCGCACCATCCCGGCCGCATCGAGCCGCGCGGCGCGGGCCTCACCACGCGATCAACAACGTCCGCCGATCAAGGACATCCGCATCGATCAAGGCCGAATGCACGCGAACAGAGATCGAACCGCGTGCGTTCGCCCTTGATCGGCGGGGCCGGGCGTGGCGACACGCCGTGCCGGGCTGGCCTGGGGGCGGACGCACGCGGAAGAGAGATCCAACCACGTGCGTTCGCCCTTGATCGGCGAGGAGAGCGCCGGCGCGGGAGCGCCGCCGCGAGCGCGGGGAACGGCGCCGCAAGCCCGCGAGGGACGAGCGCGAAGGGGACAGGGACCGAGAACGGGCCGTATGTGGAGGAAATGTGAGCGGGGTGCTCTTGACAGAGAGTAAGCCGCCCGGAAGCATGCCTGTTAACGTGAACAGCCCTACAGAACAGGCGAAAAACGCATGGCGAAACGGCCCGACAACGGCGCACCCGCGAACGCCCGAGCTCCTCGGCGGTCGCCCGGGATGGTCGACGTCGCGCGGCTGGCCGGCGTGTCACACATGACGGTTTCCCGGGTCATCAACGATCAGCCTACCGTGAGCCAGGTCACGCGCCAGCGCGTGCTCGCCGCCATGAGCGAGCTCGGATACCGCCCCAATGTCGCGGCCCGCGCGCTCGTCACCGGTCGCACGCGCACGCTCGGAGTGATCAGTGTGGACACCACGCTTTACGGGCCGGCGTCGATGTTGCTGGCGATCGAGCGAGCCGCCCGGGAAGTTGACTATTCGGTCAGCATCGCGAGCCTGCCCAGCCTCGAACGGCGTACGCTGCGGGACGCTTTCGACGCGCTCGCCTCGCAGGCGGTCGAAGGGATTATCGCGATCACGCCGCATGTGGCGGCCACCGCCGCGCTCCGGCATGTTCCCAAGGATGTTCCCGTCGTGGCGGTCGAGGGTGGCAAGGGTCCACTCCCGACAGTGGCGGTCGACCAGTACCTCGGGGCTTCCGAGGCGACCCGCCACCTGCTCTCGCTGGGCCATCGCAGCGTGGGGCACATCGCCGGCCCGTCCGACTGGTACGAGGCTCAGGAGCGCGAGCGCGGCTGGCGCGACGTGCTGGTCGCGGAGGGCCGCGCGGTGCCCGAGGTGGTGCGTGGCGACTGGAGCCCGCGCTCGGGATACGCGGCGGCCAAGCAACTGCTCGAAAAGAAGACGAAGGTGACGGCGCTGTTCGTCGCCAACGATCAGATGGCCATCGGTGCCCTGCGCGCTCTCGGCGAGGCGGGGATCTCCGTGCCGCGCCAGATGAGCCTCGTCGGGTTCGACGATATCCCGGAGGCCGAGTTCTTCTCCCCGCCGCTGACGACGCTGCGGCAGGAGTTCAGCGATGTGGGCCGGCGGAGCCTGGAACTGCTGCTGGAGCAGGTCGAGGGCGCACCACGCACCCGCCGCCGCCTGGTAATACCACCCCAGTTCGTCATCCGTGACAGCACAAGCGCCCCCGAGTAACAAACAACACCAACCACAAAGGACACAACCACCCCATGAGTGACCGGTATGTCGTAGGTGTCGACTACGGGACCCTGTCGGGACGGGCCCTCGTGGTCCGGGTCGACGACGGCACCGAGGTCGGCACCGCCGTCCACGAGTACAAGCACGCCGTCATCGACCGCGCGCTGCCCACCACCGGCGAGGCCCTTCCGCCCGACTGGGCGCTTCAGGACCCCGAGGATTACATCGACGTTCTCCGGACGGCCGTGCCCGCAGCGGTGGCCGCCGCGGGTATCGACGCGGCCGACGTCATCGGCATCGCGACCGACTTCACGGCGTGCACGGTGCTGCCCGCGACAAGCGATGGCACGCCACTGTGCTGGTTGCCTGAATACGAAGGCCGCCCGCACGCGTACCCGAAGCTGTGGAAGCACCACGCCGCCCAGGGCCAGGCCGACCGCATCAACGCGCTCGCTCACGAGCGCGGCGAGCCGTGGATCAACAGGTACGGCGGCAAGATCTCCTCGGAGTGGCAGTTCGCCAAGGGACTTCAGCTGCTGGAGGAGGACCCGGAGGTCTACGGGCGGGCCGAGCGGTGGATCGAGGCCGCTGACTGGATCATCTGGCAGCTCAGCGGCACCGAGACCCGCAACGTGTGCACCGCCGGCTACAAGGGCATCCGCCAGGACGGCCAGTACCCGAGCCGCGAGTATCTCGCGGCGCTGAACCCCGGCTTCGCCGACTTCGTCGAGAAGATCGACTTCCCGTTGCTGCCGCTCGGCGCCCGCGCCGGCGGGCTGACCGCGCAGGCCGCGGAGTGGACGGGCCTGCCCGAGGGCATCGCGGTCGCGGTGGGCAACGTCGACGCGCACGTGACCGCGCCGGCCGCGCAGGCGATCGAGCCGGGTCAGATGGTCATGATCATGGGTACGTCGACCTGCCACGTCATGAACGGCACGACCCTCGCCGAGGTACCGGGCATGTGCGGCGTCGTCGAGGGCGGCATCGTGGAGGGCAGCTGGGGATACGAAGCCGGCCAGAGCGGCGTCGGTGACATCTTCGCCTGGTTCGTCGACTCGTCGCTGCCGGCCGAGTACCGCGACGAGGCCGCCCGGCGCGGCGTCAGCCCGCACGTGTACCTGAGCGAACTGGCCGCCGCGCAGCGGGTCGGCCAGCACGGCCTCGTGGCGCTGGACTGGCACAACGGCAACCGTTCGGTACTGGTCGACCACGAGCTGTCCGGCGTGATCGTCGGCCTGACGATCGCCACCAAGCCGGAAGAGGTGTACCGGGCGCTGCTGGAGGCCACCGCCTTCGGCACCCGCACCATCGTCGACGCGTTCGAGGGCTCCGGCGTACCCGTGCGGGAGCTCGTGGCGGCCGGTGGCCTGCTGAAGAACCGCTTCCTCATGCAGATGTACTCGGATGTCACCGGCCGTCCCATCTCGGTCATCGATTCCGAGCAGGGCCCCGCGCTGGGTTCCGCGATCCACGCCGCGGTGGCCGCGGGCGCCTACCCCGACGTGCCGGCCGCCGCCGCGGCCATGGGCCGCGTCCAGCGGCGGGTCTACGAGCCCGACGACGAGCGCGCGAAGGCGTACGACGCGCTCTACGAGGAGTACAGGCAGTTGCACGACTACTTCGGGCGGGGCACGAACGACGTGCTGCACCGCCTCCGCAAGATCCGGAACGAGGCACACGCATGAGCATCGACAAGCTGAGGGAAGAACTCGTCGGGCTACATCACGACCTGATCCGCTGGGGGCTCGTGGTGTGGACGGCGGGCAACGTCTCAGCCCGGGTGCCGGGCGAAGACCTCTTCGTGATCAAGCCGAGCGGCGTCTCGTACGACGACCTGACGCCCGAGTCGATGGTGGTCTGCGACCTGGACGGCAAGCTCGTCGAGGGTGACCTGTCGCCGTCGAGCGACACGGCGGCGCACGCGTACGTCTACCGCGCCATGCCGGAGGTCGGCGGCGTGGTGCACACCCACTCGACATACGCGTCGGCGTGGTCGGCGCGCGCCGAGGCGATCCCGTGCGTGCTCACCGCGATGGCCGACGAGTTCGGTGGCGAGATCCCGGTTGGCCCGTTCGCCTTGATCGGCAACGACGACATCGGCAAGGGCATCGTGTCGACGCTGAGCGGTCACCGTTCGCCGGCCGTGCTCATGCAAAATCACGGTGTCTTCACGATCGGCAAGAACGCGAAGGCGGCGGTCAAAGCGGCGGTAATGTGCGAAGACGTGGCACGCACCGTGCACATCGCGCGCTCCCTGGGGCCTTTGGTCCCGATCGCGCAGTCTGATGTCGACAAGCTGTACGACCGGTACCAGAACGTCTACGGGCAGCGCTGAACCGCATCTATCCGGGTTTGAAGATCATGACCGTGTTACAAGAACGTGACACTGTGATGCCCATCCTGGACCTTGACGAGAGAGATGTGAACGTTAACGCTGTCCATCTGGTGTTACCTGAGCGTCAGGCACGCACCGGTTCCTGAGAGAGGAAAGCCTGTGAGCAGAAAGATCTTGGTCGCTCTTGGCAGCGTCGCGCTGGCGCTCAGCCTCGCGGCCTGCGGCGGTGAAGGGGCGGGCGACGACTCCAGCACCAGCGGAGACAAGCCCGCCGACCTGACCATTGGTGTGTCGATGCCGACACAGACCTCCGAGCGATGGATCGCCGACGGAAACTCCGTGAAGGAGAAGCTGACGGCGAAGGGGTACAAGGTCGACCTGCAGTACGCGAACGACGACATCCCCACCCAGTCCCAGCAGGTTGACCAGATGATCACCCAGGGCGCCGACGTCCTGATCATCGCGGCGATCGACGGCACGGCGCTGAGCAGCCAGCTGCAGGCGGCGGCCGACAAGAAGATCCCGGTCATCGCGTACGACCGGCTGATCCGCGACAGCAAGAACGTCGACTTCTACGTCAGCTTCGACAACTACAAGGTCGGCGTGGCCCAGGCCAACGCGCTGCTGACGGGCCTTGGCCTGCTCAAGGCCGACGGTTCGAAGGGCACGGCGACCGGGCCGTTCAACATCGAGCTGTTCGCCGGCTCGCTCGACGACAACAACGCGCACTTCTTCTTCAGCGGCGCGATGGACACCCTCAAGCCGTTCATCGACGCGGGCACGCTGAAGGTGAAGTCGGGCCAGACGAAGATCGAGCAGGTGGCGATCCTGCGCTGGCAGCAGGAGACCGCGCAGAAGCGCATGGAAGACCTGCTGACCAAGAGCTACAACGACGGCAGCAAGGTCCAGGGCGTGCTGTCGCCGTACGACGGCCTGTCCCGCGGCATCATTACCGCGCTGCAGAACGCCGGCTACGGCTCGGCCGCCAACCCGATGCCGCCGGTCACCGGTCAGGACGCCGAGATCGCGTCGGTCAAGCTGATCAACGACGGGGTCCAGAACTCGACGATCTTCAAGGACACCCGCCTGCTGGCCGAGCAGGCCGTTATCGCGGCCGAGGCGTTCCTGCAGGACAAGACTCCGACCGCGAACGACACCAAGACGTACGACAATGGCGTCAAGGTCGTCCCGTCGTACCTGCTGCCGGTCGTGACCGTCTACAAGGACAACATCAAGAAGGAACTGATCGACTCCGGCTACTACACCGCTGAGGAAGTCGCCGCCGGTCAGGCCAAGTAAGACCGGGGATCGGGCTCGGTGGTACTAGGCCGCCGGGCCCGATCCTCTTTCACGCAACAAGGAGAATCATGGACGACGCCATTCTCGAGATGCGCGGGATCACCAAACGGTTTCCCGGCGTCACGGCGCTGCAGGACGTCTCCATCACCGTTCAGCGGGGTGAGATCCACGCCATCTGCGGCGAGAACGGGGCTGGCAAGTCCACGCTCATGAAGGTGCTGTCGGGCGTGTACCCGACCGGCAGCTACGAGGGCGAGATCATCTTCGACGGGCAGCCGGTGCATTTCAACGGCATCCGCGACAGCGAGCACGTCGGCATCGTGATCATCCACCAGGAGCTTGCCCTGGTGCCGTACCTGTCCATCGCGGAAAACATCTTCCTCGGCAACGAGCGCAAGGGCGCCAGCTCGCTCATCGACTGGCACCGTACGAACGCCGAGGCGGGCAAGCTGCTGGAGTCTGTCGGGCTGGCCGAAAACCCGGTGACGCCGGTGATCCAGCTCGGCGTCGGCAAGCAACAGCTCGTCGAGATCGCCAAGGCGCTGTCGAAAGAGGTGCGCCTGCTGATCCTCGACGAGCCGACCGCCGCCCTCAACGACATCGACTCGGCGCACCTGCTCGGCCTGCTGCGCAAGCTGAAGGAGCGCGGCATCACCTGCATCATGATCTCGCACAAGCTCAACGAGATCACCGCGATCGCCGACTCCACCACGGTCATCCGCGACGGCAAGACCGTCGAGACGCTCGACATGCGCGCCGGAGACGTGACGCAGGAGCGGATCATCCGCGGCATGGTCGGCCGCGACCTGGAGAGCTTCTACCCCGACCGGGTCTCGTCGCCGGGCGAAGAGGTGCTCCGGATCGAAGACTGGACCGTCCGGCATCCCGTGCAGGACCGCAACGTCGTCGAGGGCGCCAACATCAACGTGCGCGCCGGCGAGGTGGTCGGCATCGCCGGGCTCATGGGCGCGGGCCGCACCGAGCTCGCGATGAGCGTGTTCGGCCGCTCCTACGGGCGCGACATCTCCGGCCGGATCTTCATGCACGGCAAGGAGGTCAAGGCCCGCAACGTGGCCGAGGCGATCGACAACGGCATCGCGTACGCCACGGAAGACCGCAAGCGGTACGGGCTCAACCTCATCGCGGACGTCGCCCGAAACATCTCCGCGGCGGCGCTCGGCAAGCTCTCCCGCGCCGGTTGGGTCAACGGCAACGAAGAGATCAAAGTGGCCGAGCAGAAGCGCCGCGACATGAACATCAAGACGCCGACCGTCATGTCGGTCGTGGGCCAGCTCTCCGGCGGCAACCAGCAGAAGGTGGTGCTGTCGAAGTGGCTGCTCACCGACCCTGACGTGCTGATCCTCGACGAGCCAACCCGCGGCATCGACGTCGGCGCCAAGTACGAGATCTACACGATCATCAACAAGCTGGTGGCAGACGGCAAGGCCGTCATCGTCATCTCGTCCGAGCTGCCCGAGCTGCTCGGCATCTGTGACCGCATCTACACGCTCTCTGCCGGCCGCATCACCGGCGAAGTGCCGGTGGCCGAGGCCACGCAGGAAAACCTCATGGCGCTCATGACGAAGGAGAAGGAGCTCGCCGCATGACAAGCACCAAACCCACGGCGGCGGAGGAGACCGCGTCGGAGAGCGCCCCTGCCGCGGCGTTGCACACCGGGATCAGTGACCCTCGTACGCTGATCATGCGCAACCTGCGCCAGAGCGGCATCTACGTCGCTTTCGTCGCCATCATCGCGCTCTTCGCGGTCCTGACGGACGGGGTGTTGCTGAGCCCGGGCAACATCACCAACATCGTCCTGCAGTACTCCTACATCCTGGTGCTCGCGATCGGCATGGTGATCGTGATCATCGCGGGCCACATCGACCTGTCGGTGGGATCGGTGGTCGCGCTCACCGGCGCGGTCTCGGCGGTACTGGTCATCCAGCAGGACTACCCGTGGTGGGCCGGCATGGTGGCGGCGGTGGCCGTCGGCGTGGCGGTCGGCGCGTGGCACGGCTTCTGGGTGGCGTACGTCGGGATTCCGGCGTTCATCGTGACCCTCGCCGGCATGCTCCTGTTCCGCGGGCTCACGCTCCAGGTGCTCGACAACATCTCGCTCTCGCCGTTCCCGTCCGAGTACCAGAAGGTCGCGAACGGGTTCCTCAACGGTCTGATCGGTGGCCAGGGCTACGACGCGTTCACGCTGCTCATCGCGGCCATCGCGGTCGGCGGGTACGCGGTGTTCGGCTTCCGGACCCGCCTGGCGCGCATCCGGTACCAGCAGCCGGTGGAGTCGTTCCCGCTGTTCGTCACGAAGGTGCTGCTGGTCGGCGCGGTCGTCATGTACTTCGCCTGGCAGCTCGCCCACGCGCGCGGCCTGCCGATCGTGCTGATCATCCTCGCGGTGCTCGTGCTCGCGTACGGGCTCGTGACCCAGCGCACGGTCTTCGGCCGCCAGGTGTACGCGATCGGCGGAAACCTGTCGGCGGCGATGCTGTCCGGCGTGAAGGTCAAGAAGGTCAACTTCTGGATCTTCGTCAACATGGGCTTCCTGGCGGGCGTGGCCGGCGTCATCTACTCCTCGCGGGCCAACGGCGCCCAACCCGCCGCCGGCAACATGTTCGAACTCGACGCGATCGCCGCCGCGTTCATCGGCGGCGCCGCTGTCGCCGGCGGCGTGGGCACCGTTCAGGGTGCCGTGGTCGGCGGTCTCATCATGGCGGTCATGAGCAACGGCATGCAGCTCATGGGCGTCGACCAGTCGACGCAGTCCGTCGTGAAGGGCCTGGTGCTGCTGGTCGCGGTGGCGTTCGACATCTACAACAAGCGCCGCGCCGGCGCGACCCGCTAGCGCGAAAGCTCGGCGCAGAGTTCGCGCTCGGTGCCGTGGTACATCGTGACGGTCTTGTACGACGCCGCGTCGAAGGCGATGGTGTAGAGGCCGTCGAAGACGTAGATTCCGCGGGGGCGGTTGCCGCCGCCCTCGCGGAACCCGAAGAGCGCCGGCCCGACCACGGCCCACACCGAGTCGGAGACCACGGTCCCGCCCTGGGCGATCTTGACCATGGCGCTGCCGCTCAGGTCCACCTCGACAGACGCGCCGCTCGCCACGTTGGTCACCTTCAGCACGAGGTCACCCACGTACGCCTCGCGCTTGGTGGAGCCGTCCGGGTACCGCTCGAACACGCGGGTCCGCACCTCGTCGACCACCGGCTCGGCGCGCACGGGGAAGTCGCACCGGGCACCCGCCGGCACCTCCCAGGGCGAGGACGGCGCGGGCACCCAGCCGCCGCCGGTCGCCGCCGCGGCAGGCTCGGCCGCCACGATGACAGCCAGCAAAGACACGATCCCAATGATCATTTTACGCATGGCGGAAGTCTCATCGAGGCGGCTCACCACGGGCTCACCATGCAACCATTTCGGCATGGAGTTCCAACTGCTCGGGCCGTTCGAGGCGCGGCACGAGGGGCGGCCCGTCCCGGTCGGCCTGCGGCGCCAGGAGCGCCGCCTGCTGGCGATCCTGCTGCTCGAAGCCGGCCACGCGGTCGCCATCGACCGGCTGGTCGACCTGGTGTGGGACGGCGACCCGCCAGCCAGCGCCCGGGGCACCCTGCACACGTACGTCAACCGGCTGCGCGCCGCGCTCACCCCGTACGGCGTCGACGTCGAGACCCGCGGCGACGCCTACGCGGTCGACGCGGGCGGCCACACCGTCGACGCGGCGCGCTTCACCGAGCTGGCACGCCGCGCGGCCACGGCTACCGACCCCGCCGTGCGCGTGGAGTTGGGCACCGAGGCGCTCGGGCTGTGGCGCGGGCCGCTGCTCGCCGGCCTAGCCGGCGACGGCTTGCGCCGCCGCGTCGGCACCGGCCTCGAAGACCTGCGCCTCACGACCGCCGAGCTCTGCGCGCAGGTCCAGCTCGATATGGGGTACCACGACCGCGTCATCGCCGTCCTGATGGAACTCGCCGAGGCGTACCCCACGCGGGAAGGGCTCGTCGCGAGCGTGATGACCGCGCTGTACCGGGCCGCCCGCCAGGCCGACGCGCTGCGCCTCTACGAGCTGGCGTACAAGGCGCTCGCCGGCGAGTTGGGCGTGGAGCCCGGCGTGGAGCTGGAGACGGTGCACCAGCGCATCCTGAGCGGTGACCCGCGGCTGGAGCGGCCGGCGGCGCCGGTGTACGCGGTGCGGGTCCGCGAGGTCTGGCTGCCGTGGAGCGTGGGCGGCCACCCCGCTCTGGACTTCTGCAACACGTACGCGGGTTGGGGCGGTGAACGGATGCCCGGGGCGGAGTGGCTCCGTGGCTATCCGGCGCTCGCCGTGTGGGCCGGCTACCAGGATCTCGTCGACGACGCCTCGGTGAACCGCCTGCTCGACGAGGCGCGGCTCGATCCGCTGGGCGCGTCAGCGGTCCTCGACGAGGCTCGGGCGCTCCGCGCTGACCTGTACTCGTGCCTCACCGACCCGGACGACACCGCCGCATTCGCCGCGGTGGCCCGATGCGTCGAGGCGGCGGCGCGGATGTCGGTGTACGAGCGTGGCCCGGACGGGTTGGGGCGCTGGCGCCTGTCTCGCGAGGCCGGCCTGCGCGCGCCGTTGTACGCCGCTGCGCGCAGCGCGGGCGACCTGCTGGCCGATCCCCGGAGATGGTCGGTGTGCGCGTGCCCGAGCCCGCGCTGCGGCTGGCTTTTCATCGACCACAGTGGACAGCGCCGCTGGTGCAGCCTCGCCACCTGCGGCCCGAGGTCTTGACGTAACCGACCCAGCGGTTAAGGATATGTTTCAGACCGTGGGTGTTAACGTTAACAGAGGGGCCGACATGGCACTCCCCCGCCGCCACTTCCTTCGCAACGCCTCACTCATCGCGGCGGCACCCGCGATCGGTGCGTCTATCGGCAACCCAGCGTCAGCCGCCACGCCGGCAGCCTGGAGCGTCCGGCCGTTCGCGCTCAAGGACGTCTCGCTCGGCGATGGTCTCTTCGCCGACAAGCGCCGCCTGATGCTCGACTTCGGCCGCGGATACGACGTCGACCGGATGCTCCAGGTCTTTCGCGCCAACGCCGGACTGTCCACACTGGGCGCCGTCGCTCCCGGCGGCTGGGAGGGGCTCGACGGCGAGGCGAACGGCAACCTGCGCGGCCACTTCACCGGCCACTTCCTCACCATGCTCTCGCAGGCGTACGGCAGCACGGGCGAGGCGGTCTTCGCCGACCGCATCCGGTACATGGTGGGTGCCCTCGTCGACGTCCGCGAGGCGCTGCGGCGGCCGCCCGCCGTGCTGAGCGTCCCGGGCCGGTTCGGCACGGCGGTCGAGAACGCGCGGGGCTCCTACCAGTACGTGGATTTGCCGGCGACGGCGCTCGGTGGCGCCGCGGCGATCACCATCGCCGCGTGGGTCAAACCGGCGCACGGCGGCAACTGGGCGAGGGTCTTCGACTTCGGCAACAACACCACGCGATACCTGTACCTGGCGGCCCGCAACGGCAGCGGCGTGCCGCGATTCGCCATCACCACCACCGGGCCGGGCGGCGAGCAGGGCATCAACGGCACGGCACCGCTGCCGCTGGGCCAGTGGAGCCACATCGCGGTCACGATCGCGGGCGGCACCGGCACCCTGTACGTCAATGGCATCGCGGTCGGTGCGAACACCGGGATGACGCTCAGCCCCGCCGCGCTCGGCACGCTGACCAACAACTGGCTCGGCCGGTCGAACTTCTCCGGTGATCCGGTCTTCGCCGGCGCCTTCGACGAGGTGAACGTCTGGTCCCGCGCGCTGAGCGCCGCTGAGGTGGCCGCCCTGCAGATCGCGCCGGCGACCGGTGACCTGGCCTCGTGGGCGTTCGACGAGACCACCGGCGGCACGTTCACCGACGCGTCCGGGCGCGGGCAGCACGCGACGCTGCGCCGCACCTGGGGCGGGCCGAGCCACCCCGGCTTCCTCGCGGCGTACCCGGAGACGCAGTTCATCACGCTGGAGTCGATGACGAGCGGCAACTACACGGTGGTGTGGGCGCCGTACTACACGGCACACAAGATCCTGCGCGGGCTGCTCGACGCGTACCTGAACACCGGTGACGAGCGGGCGCTCGACCTCGCGAGCGGCATGTGCGACTGGATGTACTCGCGCCTGTCCGTCCTGCCGCAGAGCACGCGCCAGCGGATGTGGGGCATCTTCTCCAGCGGTGAGTTCGGCGGCATCGTCGAGGCGATCTGTGACCTGCACGCGGTCACCGGCAAGGCCGAGCACCTGGCGCTGGCTCGCCTCTTCGACCTCGACCGGCTCATCGACTCCTGCGTCGCCGGTCAGGACATCCTCGACGGCATGCACGCCAACCAGCACATCCCGATCCTGACCGGGCTGGTGCGGTTGCACGACGAGACCGGCGAGGAGCGGTACCTGACCGCGGCGAAGAACTTCTGGCGCATGGTGGTGCCGACCCGGATGTACGGCATCGGCGGCACCAGTACCGTCGAGTTCTGGCGGGCGCCGGGCGTCATCGCCGGCACGCTCAGCGACACCAACGCGGAGACCTGCTGCGCGTACAACATGTTGAAGCTCAGCCGGATGCTGTTCTTCCACGAGCAGGACCCGAAATACATGGACTACTACGAGCGGGCGCTCTACAACCAGGTACTCGGCTCCAAACAGGACCGTCCGGATGCCGAGAAGCCGCTCGTCACCTACTTCATCGGGCTGGTGCCCGGGCACGTGCGCGACTACACGCCGAAGCAGGGCACCACGTGCTGCGAGGGCACCGGCATGGAGAGCGCGACGAAGTACCAGGACTCGGTGTACTTCGAGAGCGAAAACGGGTTGTACGTCAACCTTTTCAGTCCGTCCACAGTGACCTGGCGCGGCGTCACGGTCACCCAGAGCACCAGCTTCCCGTTCGAGCAGGGCACCACGCTGACCGTGCGCGGCAAGGCGGCGTTCGACCTGCACCTGCGGGTGCCGAGTTGGGCGCGCGACGGGTTCGAGGTGACCGTCAACGACCGCGTACTGACCCGGGTCCCGGTGCCCGGCACGTACTTCACGATCTCGCGCACGTGGCGAGACGGCGACACCGTGCGCGTGCGGATGCCGTTCCGGCTGCGGGTGGAGCGGGCGCTCGACGATCCGACCACGCAGACGCTCTTCTACGGCCCCATCAACCTCGTCGGGCGGGACGCTCGCACCACGTACCTGCCGGTCGCCCTGTATCCCACCGCGGCGCTGAGCGGCGATCTGGCCGGCGCGCTCACACCCGTACCCGACAAGCCGCTGCACTTCACGGTCGGCGGCATCGAGTTCGCGCCGTTCTTCGAGGGCACCGAGGATCCCACCCACGCGTACGTCGAGCGGGTCGAGCCGCGGGTGGTCTTCGCCGGGCTGGACTCGGGAGTGGCCAACCCGGCACGCGCCGACGGCACCACGCTGCTCGACGACGTGTGGGCCGACGCCCCGTTCCGCACCCACCACGCCCTGATCGTGCGCGTAAAGGCCGTGGTCGAGGCGTGGCAGGCGCTGGGCGCCCTGACAGAGCAGGACGCCCAGCGCATACTCAACACCGCCCGCCGCGCCGCCTACTGAGGCTCGAAGGCGAGGGTTAGTGATGCGGGGGCTGCCGTCAGCTGGTGTTGGGGGAGGACGCCGGGGCCGCACGACGCGGTGCCGATGCCGTTCTGCGCGACGTCCAGGTTGACGTACAGCCGGTCGCGGCGCACCAGATCCGTCGGGTGCGTCGCGGCCGCCAGATCCTCGCTGGTCCACGGCCGCACCGTCAGGTCGAAGTGCGGCGCGCCCGTGATGCGAAGCCCCGCGACCTCCGCCCAGCGCACCTCGCGGCGGTTGCCGTTCTCCTGCGGGTACACGTAAGGGGTCTGCAGCTCGTCGACCGTGTGCGTGTACGTGCCGACGCGTACGGCGGCCGTGGTGTCCCCGTACGCCTCGCCGGGGCCGAGCCCGAACCACGTGACCGTGTCCACAGTGTCCGGCTCCAGTGTGGTCGGCAGCGACATCCGCAACCCCAGGCGAGGCAACGGAACCTGCCATGGACCGACCGGCTCGGTGTCGAGCCTGAGCCAGAGCTGCCCGCCGGCGGTCCACCACGTGTACGTGGCGAGGATGCCGAGATCGGTGCCGGCCGGGGCGACCCGGGTGCGAACTGTCAGGCCCTCGGCGCCCGGCTCGACGGCGAGAACGGCGTGCTCCAGCCGGTGCAGGCCGATCTCGCGCCAGGCGGTGGCCATGACGCTTCCCTCGCCCCAGCCGCGCAGGTCGTTGTCGGTCGGCGCCCGCCACAGGTCGAGCCTGGGCCCCTCGACGTCGAGGTCCCCGATGCGCGAGAGCGTGCCGGTGACCCGCTCGAAGACCGCCGGCCCCACCACGATGTGGTCACCGTCCACAGTGGCACTCGCCGCTGGTGCCGGTGGCGTCACCGCGACCGGAGTGCCCGCCTGACCCCAGGCGATCTCGTGCCCCGCAGGTGCCCACGGCTCGTCCTTGGCGAGGGTCGCGCTGACCGTGACCCAGTCGGTGCCCGTGTAGGGCAGGTCGACGGTCACACTCTCCCCCGGTGCCAGGATGGGCACGTCGAGCTCGCCCTCGGCACCGTCCAGGGCACGCCACGAGAACGACAGGTGGCCGGTGTCCACGAAGTCGTACCCGTTGCGCACGCGCACGGTCCGCCCGTCCGGATCCACCTCGATCCGGACCGGCTCGATGACCTTCTTGAACTCGATCAGGCCGGGCGAGGGCGTGCGGTCCGGGAAGACGAGCCCGTCGGCGACGAAGTTGCCGTCGTGCAGTACCTCGCCGAAGTCGCCGCCGTATCCGTAGAACTCCCGCCCGTCGGCGGTCTTCGTGCGTACGCCGTGGTCGATCCACTCCCACACGAAGCCGCCCTGGCACCGCGGGTACTCCTCGAACAGGCGCTGGTACTCGCTGAGGCCACCGGGTCCGTTGCCCATCGCGTGGGCGTACTCGCAAAGAATGAACGGAAGGCCGCGCCTGTGCGCGTCGGCCTCGGGGTCCTTCGTGGGCTCTTCCGTGCCCTGCCCGATCAGCTCGACCTCGGCGTGGCTCGCGTACATGCGGCTGTAGACGTCGACGTACGTGCTGTTCCAGTCGCCCTCGTAGTGGATGGGACGGTCGGGATCGCGGGTGCGCGCCCACTCCGACATCGCGGCGAGGTTGGCGCCGGTGCCGCACTCGTTGCCGAGCGACCACATGATGACGCTGGCGTGGTTCTTGTCGCGTTCCACCATCCGCGCCATGCGGTCGAGGCAGGCGTCCAGCCACTGTGGATCGTCGACCGGGTTGTCCCGCCAGCCCACCATGTGGAAACCGTGCGTCTCCAGGTCACACTCGTCGACGACCCACAGCCCGTACTCGTCACACAGGTCCAGAAACTCGGCGCTGGGCGGGTAGTGGCTGGTGCGGACGGCGTTGATGTTGTGCCGCTTCATCAGCAGGATGTCGCGCAGCATCGTCTCGCGGCTCAGCGTCCGGCCGTGGTCGGGATCCCACTCGTGCCGGTTCACGCCGCGCAGCAGCAGGCGCTGGCCGTTCACCTTCAGCAGGCCGTCTTCGACGACCACCCGGCGGAACCCGATCCGCACCGGCACGCGCTCGCCGCCGGCGACAAGTTCGCCGTCGTACAGGTGCGGCGCCTCCGCGGTCCACGGCGTGACCCGCTCGATGACGTGCGGTCCGGCGGGGTCGGCGTCGTGCAGGCCCAGGGCCGGCACGCTCAGTCGGGCCGGCGCGTCCGTCTCCACGCGGAGCGTGCCCTGACCGGTGATGTGGTCGTAGTCGGCGTGCACGAAGAAGTCGTCGAGGGCGCCATCGGGGCGGCACAGCACCCGGACGGTCCGGAAGATGCCCGACAGCCACCACATGTCCTGGTCTTCGAGGTAGCTGGCCGCCGACCACTGGTGTACGCGCAGCGCCAGCACGTTGCGGCCCGGCCGCAGCACACCGGTCACGTCGAACTCGGTGGGCAGCCGGCTGCCCTTGCCGTCGCCGAGGAGCTCACCGTTCAGCCATACCGCGAAGCACGAGTCGACGCCCTCGAAGCGCAGCACGCGCCGGCCAGCCGGCCAGCCGTCCGGGAGCGTGAACTCGCGGCGGTACTCGCCGGTCGGGTTCGCGTCCGGCACGCGCGGCGGGTCGATCGGAAACGGATAGACGACGTTCGTGTACGCGGGCGCGCCGTATCCGTGCATCTGCCAGCACGACGGCACGTCGAGCAGGTCCCAGCCGGCGTCGTCGAAGTCCGGCGCCTCGAAACCGTCGGTCGCGTCGGCGAGGCGGGCGGCGAGCCGGAACCGCCATTCGCCGTCGAGGTCGACGGTGGGTGCGTCGGAGCGGAACCAGGCGCGCGGCTGGCGGCGCCCGTTGCCGGGGGCGGGACTGGAGACGTACGCGTGCGAGTTGATCACGAGAAAAGCCTAGCCCAGCCCCAGCCCACGGCCTCGGGGTCCAGCCGCTATTCCAGGATGTAGGTGGCGTCCGCGCGGTCGGTCGCGGTGCTCACCGGCTGGACGTACATGAGGCTGTTGGAGTGCCGGATGTACCGCCCAGCGAAGTTGTACGACTCGAACGACACCGCGGCGGAGTCAGCGAGCCCCGCGCGGCGGTAGAACGTCGCGTCGTTGCGGAAGAGCGTCGAGCCGTCGCTGCGCTCGACATACAGCTCGTAGTTCCGGTGGCGCAGGAAGTAACCGGGGTAGTTGGTCGACTCCAGCGACACCGTGCCGCTGCCGGTCAGCCCGGTCACGATCCGGAACTGCGAGTCGGCGAGCACGGTCACGTTGGGGTCGAGCCGGGCCCGGAAGTTCCAGTGCCGGATGAAGCGGTCCGTGACGTTGTACGACCTGAGCCGGTACGGCGTCACGCCGTCCGCGACCGGGATGCCGAAGTTGGGCGTACCGTCGGCGTTCCAGTAGAGCTTTTGCAGCCGCGTGCGCCGGTTGGGGTCGTTGAGCGGGTCGCCGGAGATGTCCCGGTAACTGCGATCGTGGTAGACGAGGATGTCGCTCTGCCCGTCTTCGGAGACCGTGAACGAGTTGTGTCCCGGCCCGTACTGGCTGGTGTTCGCGTTGCTGGCGAAGACCGGCTGCGCGCTCTTGGTCCACGACGACGGATTCATGAGGTTGCTGGTCGCTGACGCGGTCAGCAGGCCGATGCAGTAGTTCGCGTCGGTGGCGCTGGCCGAATACGCCATGAACACGCGCCCGTTGCGCTGGATCACGGCGGGGCCCTCGTTCACCCGGTGGCCGATGGTCTCCCACGAGAGCGTCGGCACGGAGATGCGCGCCGGTGTGCCCGAGATCGTCCACGGGTTCGACAGGGGCGCGAGGTACAGGTTGGTGCCGCTGCCCACCGCCGGGTCGTTCTGTGCCCAGCTCAAGTAGCGTGTTCCATTGTGGACGAAAGTGGTGGCGTCGAGGGAGAATGTGTTGAGCGGCAACGCGATCCGGCCCTTTTCGGTCCAGGTACCGGTCAGCGGGTTCGCGCTCGTGTTCTCCAGGACGTACGGGCGGATGGCCCACACGTCGTCGGTACGCCCGGCGGCGAAGTAGATGTACCACCGGCTGTTGATGTAGTGGATTTCCGGTGCCCAGATGTGCGCACCCATCTCGCCGCTGGTGTGCCTTCGCCAGATGACCGTCTCGGCGGCGCTGGCGAGGCCCTGGAGGGTGGTGGCCCGGCGCATCACGATGCGGTCGTACTCGGGAGCGGTCGCGGTGAAGTAGTAGAACCCGTCGGTGTGCTTGACGATGTGCGGGTCGGCCCGCTGAGCGATCAGCGAATTGGTGTATTGCACTCCGGGTGAAGCCTGCGCCGGCCCGGTGCCGACCAGCATGGTGGTCAGCATAACGAGCACGGCGATCGACGCGAATCTGCGCACTGACGCCTCCGGTGGTTGTTAGCGTTCACACGACCAGCCCGTGCCGTTGGTTTCCTCATCTACCCGTGCTTTCCCGCACCACCAGTTCCGGTGGGAACCGCATGTGCTGCTGGGTACGCACACCAGCCGTGATCTGCTCGACGAGCAGCTCCAGGCTGGCGCGCCCGAGCGCCGCGAAATCCTGCTGCACCGTGGTCAACGGCGGCAGCAGGTACGCCGCCTCGGGTATGTCGTCGAACCCCACGACGCTCACCTCGGTCGGCACGTCGCGCCCCGCCTCGTGCAGGGCCCGGAGCGCACCGAGCGCCATCTGATCGTTGCCGCAGAAGATCGCGGTGACGTTCGGATCGGACGCGAGCATGCGCGCCGCCTCGTAGCCGGAACGCGAACTCCAGTCGCCGGAGAGCACCGGCGCCTCCGGAGCCCCGACCTGCCGCAAGGTGGTGCGCCAACCGGTCACCCGTTCCCGGGTCTCGGGCCACTCGGGTGGACCGGAGATGTGGTGGACCGTGGCGTGGCCCAGGTCGACGAGGTGCTTGGTGGCCATCGCCGCGCCAGCGATGTTGTCGACACTCACCATGGGCACGCCCATGGCCTCACCGACGCCGATGCCGACGAGCGGGATGTCGGCCGGCACGCGTGCCAGCGCGGCCAGTGCCGAATCCATCGGCGCCACCGTGATGATGCCTTCCACCGCCTGCTCGCGCAGCCGGTTGATGGCGTTCGCGACCGAACCCTCGTCGAGCGAGCGAGCACTCGCGACGCTGACGAAGTATCCGGCGTCGCGGGCGGCACGCTCTATCGCGTACACAGTGGACGATGGACCGACGAGGGTGGTGTCGAACGTGACCAGCCCGAGCGTGTGCGACCTGTTGGTCACCAGCGCCCGGGCGGCCGAGTTGCGGCGGTAGTCCAGCTCCTCCATGGCGCGCAGGACACGTTCGCGGGTCTCGCTGCGCACGCTGGGATGCTCGTTGAGCACTCGCGACACGGTCTGATGCGAGACGCCGGCCAGCCGGGCGACATCCATCATCACCGGCTTGCCGCGCACTCGGCGCTCGCCGGTCATGAGCACCTCCCCCAACTCCGGCCGGTTACGAATGTGTGGTGGCAGTGTTAACGCTCACACCTCTGGACGTCAAGTGGCGATCTAAATCGATCGGTACCGAAGTCTTCCACGGGCCCACCCGGCACATCACAATTAAGTGAAGCCCTTGACGAGGTGCCACGTGAGCGTTAACACTCTCGCAAACACCACGTCACGCAACCGAAGCGCAGGGCCACCCCGACCCCGATCGCATCGTCATGGCATGCCGAGAACGTACGCGTCCAGAGGCTGAACCCATCCCCTGAAGGAGGCTTCCGACTTCCAGCGGATGTTAGCGCTAACAGTGACGAGTGGTAATGATGCTATCCCGATGAGGAGAGTGCGCAGTGCTCAGAAAGATATCCATGGTCATCGCCGCCGGCCTGCTCGCGGCGCCCCTGGCCGCCTGCGGCGGTGACGACTCCGGCAGCGGCAGCGATTCGGGCTCGGGCAGCGACAAGATCGTTCTGGGCTTCTCCCAGGTCGGCGCCGAGAGTGGTTGGCGTACCGCCAACACCAAGTCGATCCAGGACTCCGCCAAGGAGGCCGGCATCGAGCTGAAGTTCTCCGACGCGCAGCAGAAGCAGGAGAACCAGATCAAGGCGATCCGCTCCTACATCCAGCAGAAGGTCGACATCATCGCCTTCTCGCCGGTCGTGGAGTCGGGCTGGGACACGGTCCTCAAGGAGGCCAAGGACGCCAAGATCCCGGTGATCCTGACGGACCGCGCGGTCGACTCGACCGACACGTCGCTTTACAAGACCTTCATCGGCTCCGACTTCGTCGAAGAGGGCAAGAAGGCCGGCGACTGGCTGGTCAAGGAGTACACCGGCAAGACCGAGACGGTGAACATCGTCGAGCTCCAGGGCACCACCGGTTCCGCCCCGGCGAACGACCGCAAGAAGGGCTTCGGCGACGTCATCGCGGCCGACCCGAAGTTCAAGGTCATCGCCTCGCAGACCGGTGACTTCACGCGAGCCAAGGGCAAGGAGGTCATGGAGGCCTTCCTGAAGGCCAACCCGGACATCGACGTGCTCTACGCGCACAACGACGACATGGGCCTGGGCGCGATCGAGGCCATCGAGGGCGCGGGCAAGAAGCCGGGTGTCGACATCAAGATCATCACGGTCGACGCGGTGAAGGACGGCATGCAGGCGCTGGCCGACGGCAAGATCAACTACATCGTCGAGTGCAGCCCGCTGCTTGGCCCACAGCTGATGGACCTGGTGGAGAAGGTGCACGCGGGCGAGACGGTTCCCGCTCGGGTGGTCACCGAGGAGACCACGTTCACGCAGGAGCAGGCCAAGGCGGTTCTGCCCAGCCGGCAGTACTGACACCTGATCTTTAAGGCCTGGTAGTCGACCCGAGGTCGACTACCAGGCCATCCAGGGGAAAGGCGAGCACGAGTGAGTACAGCCATCTTGACGATGACGGGGATCAGCAAGGAGTTCCCCGGCGTCAAGGCGCTCAGCGACGTCGACTTCCGGCTGCTCCCGGGCGAGGTGCACGCCCTGATGGGCGAAAACGGCGCCGGCAAGTCGACGCTGATCAAGGTGTTGACCGGGGTCTACGACATCGACCAGGGGCAGACCACCCTGGACGGCACGGATGTGCGGTTCAGCGGGCCGCTCCAGGCCCAGCAGGCCGGCATCAGCACCGTGTACCAGGAGGTCAACCTCTGCCCGAACCTCTCGGTCGCGGAGAACATCTTCATCGGCCGCGAGCCACGGCGGTTCGGCATGATCCACTGGTCGCAGATGGAGAAGCGGGCAGACGCGCTGCTCGAACGGCTCCAGCTCGACATCGACGTCTCGGCACCGCTGAGCACGTACTCCCTCGCCGTACAGCAGATGGTCGCCATCGCCCGCGCGATCGACATCTCGGCCAAGGTGCTGATCCTCGACGAGCCCACGTCGAGCCTCGACGCCAGCGAGGTCGAGCAGCTCTTCCGGGTCATGCGCCAGCTCAAGGAGGAAGGCGTCGCGATCCTCTTCGTGACCCACTTCCTCGACCAGGTCTTCAGCATCTCCGACCGGATCACCGTGCTGCGCAACGGCCGGCTGGTCGGCGAGTACGTCACCCGCGAGCTCACGCTCATCGACCTCGTCGGGAAGATGATCGGCAAGGAGCTGGAGGTTCTGGAGCAGCTCGAAGAGCAGCCCAAGCCCGCGCTCGCCGCGCTGGAGCGGGGCCAGCCCCTGATCGAGGCGCAGGATCTCGGCCGCAAGGGCGCCGTATCGCCGTTCAGCCTCACCATCCACAAGGGAGAGGTGGTCGGCCTCGCGGGCCTGCTGGGCTCCGGACGCACCGAGGTGGCCCGGCTCATCTACGGCGCCGACAAGGCCGACAACGGCCAGTTGCTGGTCGACGGCAAGCCGGTGGCGATGCGCGGCCCGCGGTCCGCGATGGGTCACGACATCGCGTTCTGCTCCGAAAACCGCCGCACCGAAGGCCTCATCGAAGAGCTCACCGTCCGCGAAAACATCATCCTCGCCATGCAGGCGGTCCGCGGCTGGACGCGGCCGATCCCCCGGCGGCGGCAGGACGAGCTCGTCGACAAGTACATCAAGGCGCTCGACATCAGGCCCGCGAATCCGGAGGCCGTCGTGCGCAACCTCTCCGGCGGAAACCAGCAGAAGGTACTGCTGGCGCGCTGGCTGATCACCGAGCCGCAGCTGCTCATCCTCGACGAGCCCACCCGCGGCATCGACATCGGCGCCAAGGCCGAGATCCAGCGCCTCGTCGCGGCCCTGTCCGATGGCGGGATGGCGGTGCTGTTCGTCTCGGCGGAGCTGGAAGAGGTACTCCGGCTCAGCCACAAGATCGCAGTACTGCGCGACCGGCACCTCATCGCCGAGTTGGCGAACGACGACGAGGTGGACGCCGACCGCATCATGGAGACCATCGCGAGTGGAGCACGGGCATGACCACCATCACCAGGCTTGCCAAGTACCGGCTGTTCTGGCCGGTCGCCATCCTGGTCGTCCTCCTGCTGAGCAACCTGATCTTCACGCCGAGCTTCTTCAAGATCGAGGTGCGTGACGGTCACCTGTACGGCAGCCTGATCGACATTCTCCGCTTCGGCGCGCCGCTGATCCTGGTGGCGCTCGGCATGACGCTGGTGATCGCCACCGGAGGCATCGACCTGTCAGTGGGTTCGGTGGTCGCGATCTGCGGTGCGCTCGCCTGCTGGCGGATCAGCGAGCAGGGCGACCAGAACAGCGTCGGCGGCGTACTCGTGGCCGTCGTCATGGCGCTGGGGCTCGCGCTCCTTCTCGGTCTCTGGAACGGCTTCCTGGTGGCTGGCATCGGCATCCAGCCGATCATCGCGACGCTCATCCTGATGGTCGCCGGCCGAGGGCTGGCCCAGCTCATCACCGATGGGCAGATCATCACGATCAACAGCTCGCCGTACAAGGAGATCGGCGCCGGCTACCTGCTCACGTTCCCGGTTCCGGTGCTCATCGCCATCGTCGTGATCGTGGTTTCGGTCCTGCTCACCCGGCGCACCGCCCTCGGCATGCTCGTCGAGTCGGTCGGTGGCAACGCCGAGGCCAGCCGGCTCGCCGGCATCCGGTCACGGCGGATCAAGCTGATGGCGTACGTGTTCGCCGCCCTCTGCGCGGGCATCGCCGGCCTGATGATCAGCTCGAACGTCTCCAGCGCCGACGGCAACAACGCCGGCCTCTGGTATGAGTTGGACGCGATCCTCGCGGTGGTCATCGGCGGCACCCTGCTGACCGGCGGCCGGTTCTCGATCGGCGGCACCGTGATCGGCGCCCTGATCATCCAGACGCTCACCACGACCATCTACACGATCGGCGTACCGCCCGAGACCACGCTCCTGGTCAAGGCGCTCGTGGTCACGATCGTCTGCCTCGTCCAGTCGCCGTCCTTCCGCGAGAAGGTCTTCAAGGGCCGCCGGCAACGACCACCGACGCCCACCGCGCCGACCTCGGACGCGCCGACGAAGGTGGAGGTGCCGGCATGACCACGCTGTCCCAGGTACGGTCCCGGATCTCCTGGCCCAACCAGAAGTACCTGCCAGTGCTGGCCACGCTCAGCCTGCTGGCGCTCATGTACGGCGTCGGCGCGGCGAACTACGAGGCGTTCGGCGACGCGCAGGTGGTGCTCAACGTCTTCATCGACAACGGGTTCCTGCTCGTCGTCGCGGTAGGCATGACGTTCGTGATCCTGACCGGCGGCATCGACCTGTCGGTCGGCTCGGTGGTCGCTCTCACCACCATGCTCTCCGCGTCGCTGCTGCAAGACCGCGGCTGGCCCGCGTTCGTGGTGCTGCCGCTCGTGCTGCTCGTCGGTTCGGCGCTCGGGTTCGGCATGGGCTGCATCATCCACTACTTCGACATCCAGCCGTTCATCGTCACGCTCGCCGGGATGTTCCTCGCCCGCGGGCTCTGCTACACGATCGGCACCTCGTCGATCCCGATCGACGACCCGTTCTGGGTATCGATGGCGCAGTCACGCATCCGGTTCGGTGATTACTTCGTCTCGCCGAGCGTCGTCATAGCGCTCGTCGTGGTGCTGATCGCCGCGTTCGTGCTCGCGTACACGCGGCTCGGCCGCAACACGTACGCGATCGGCGGCAACCCGCGGTCGGCGCTGCTGATGGGCCTGCCGGTCGCACGCACCAAAATCGCCGTCTACACGATCAGCGGCTTCTGCTCCGCCCTCGGCGGCGTGCTGCTCAGCTTCTACATGCTGTCCGGCTACGGCCTGCACGCGGTGGGCATGGAGCTCGACGCGATCGCCGCGGTGGTCATCGGCGGCACGCTGCTGACCGGTGGCTCAGGCTACGTGCTCGGCACGCTGTTGGGCGTCATGGTGCTGGGCGTCATCCAGACCCTCATCACGTTCGACGGCCGTCTCAGCAGCTGGTGGACCAAGATCGTCATCGGCGCCCTGCTGTTCGTCTTCATCCTGCTCCAGCGCGTCATCACCGCACGCAAGCGTTAATCCCTTTCTACCCCCACCGGTCTCGTGCCTGCCGTACCGCGACTCGGCAGGCGCGAGACCGGCCGAAAGGACGCGTCGTGACCAAAAAACTCGCCGCTTTGTTAGCGTTCACACTCGTCATCGCCGCACCCGTCCCGGCGTACGCGGCCGACCCCGAACTCCCGCCAGGCGCCACTGTGGACAATTTCGACGGCACGTCCCTCGGCCCCGACTGGGAGGTACTCAACAACGATCCGACCCGCTGGTCGCTGACCGAGCGCCCCGGGTACCTGCGCGTCAACAGCCTCCGGGGCGACACGTACCAGTCCGACAACAGCGCCCGCAATCTGTTCTTCCAGGACGTGCCGGCCGGTGACTTCCAGATCGTGGCGTCCTTCGAGGCGCCCGTCTCGCTCGACTTCCAGGGCGCTGGCATCCTCGCCTGGCAGGACGCCGACAACTACCTGCGCGCGGGCCTCACCAACGTCAGCTTCGGGGGCGGCCCGGTCATCGAAAACGCGCTGGAAGTGAACGCGGCGTTCTCCTCGACCTTCACCGCGCGGCCCGGCTCGACCGGCGAGACCCTCAAGGTGGCCCGGGTCGGCGACGTCTTCACCACGTCCTATTGGGACGGTGCCGCATGGGTGCAGGCCGCTCAGGTCACCTCCGCGATCGACGTGAAGAAGGTCGGCGTGTACGCGCTGTCGGCGCAGAACGGCACCACGCTGGTCGCCGACTTCGACTACGTCGCGATCCTCGTGCCCGATGGGCAGCCCGTCGTGCCGGACACCCCGTTCGCACTGGAAACCAACGGCACCTTTTTTGACGTTGGCGCGACCGGCGCGGTGACCGCCTCCGACAAGCGCGCCACCACCCAGCTCGTCGTGCGCGCGGCCGACACCGGCGATGGCACGGTCACGCTGACTGAGGTCGCCTCCGGCGATCGCCTCGCCGTCCGCACCAACGGCCGGGTCGCGCTCGCCGACAACCCGCGCGCCGGCAGCGACCGCTTCAAGCTGGTCGACGCGGGCGGCGGCAAGGTCCGGGTGTCGGCGCCCGGCGGGTATCTGACGGTGGCCGACGGTCAACTGAAGGTCGCCGCGACCGGCAACAAGTTCGTCGTGCGGCCGTACGCGATCGGCGGCGAGCTGACCGCGGACGGCGACGCGGCAGGCAAGCCGATGAGCGACCGCCTCTACGGCATCTTCTACGAAGACATCAACTACGCGGCCGACGGCGGCCTCTACGCCGAGCTGGTGCGGAACCGGTCGTTCGAGTTCAACAGCGTCGACAACCGCAGCTTCACCGGCCTCACCGCGTGGTCCAAGGTGGAGCGTGGCGCCACCGGCACCGTGACGGTCGCCGGCACGGAATCCCTGAACGACAAGAACCTCAACAACCTCGTGCTGGAATCTAGCGGCGCCGGTGTCGGCGTCAGCAACACCGGCTACAACGCGGGTGTCGTGGTGCGTGAGGGTGCCGCCTACGACTTCTCGGTGTGGGCGCGCACCACGTCTCCCACCGGCACCCCGCTGACCGTGACGGTGGAGAGCGGCTCCACTGTGTACGGCCAGGCGCAGGTGAACGTCGCCTCCGACACCTGGACCAAGTACACCGCCCGGATCACCGCCACCGGCAGCACCAGCACCGGCCGGCTCGTCGTGATGGCGGGTTCGGCGGGCACCATCCGGCTCGACATGGTGTCGCTGTTTCCCAAGGACACGTACAAGGGTCGCAAGAACGGCATGCGCAAGGACCTCGCGCAGTCGATCGCCGCACTCAAGCCGCAGTTCCTGCGCTTCCCCGGCGGCTGCGTGACCAACGTGGGCAACTACGCGCCCTTCCCGGACCGGCGGCGCATCTACCGCTGGAAGGAGACCGTCGGGCCGGTCGAGCAGCGCCCCACCAACTTCAACTTCTGGGGCTACAACCAGACCTACGGCATCGGATACTTCGAGTACTTCCAGTTCGCCGAGGATCTCGGTGCCGAGGCGCTGCCGGTCGTCTCCGTCGGCGTCAACGGCTGCAACGAGGACCGGCCGCTGGCCGAAGACCAGCTCGGCCCGTGGGTACAGGACACATTGGACCTCATCGAGTTCGCCAACGGTGGAGTGAACACCGAGTGGGGCTCGGTGCGGGCGGCGATGGGGCATCCGCAGCCGTTCGGGCTGGAGTACATCGGGCTCGGCAACGAGGAGATCTACCCCGAGTTCTACCGGAACTACCCGCACTTCGCGCGGGCCATCGAAGCGGCGTACCCCGACATCAAAATCATCACCAACAGTGGACAGACGTCGGCTGGCGCCATCTTCGACCGCGGCTGGGAGTTCGCCCGCGAGCAGAACGCGGACATGGTCGACGAGCACTACTACAACAGCCCGGAGTGGTTCCTCGCCAACAACCGCCGCTACGACAACTACGACCGCAACGGGCCGAAGGTGTTCGTCGGCGAGTACGCCTCGCGCGGCAACACCTTCTACAACGCGCTCTCCGAGGCTTCGTTCATCACGGGGCTGGAGCGCAACTCCGACGTGGTCGAGCTGGCCTCGTACGCGCCACTACTGGCCAATGTGGACCACGTGCAGTGGTCGCCGGACCTGATCTGGTTCGACAACGACCAGCTGTACGGCTCGACGAGCTACTACGTGCAGAAGATGTTCTCCGAGAACGCGGGCGGTTCGGTGCTGCCCAGCACGTACACGCCGGGTCCGAACGGACCGCCCGCACCGGCTGACATCGCCGGCTCGGTCGGCCTCGCCACCTGGAACACGCAGGCGGTGTACGACGACGTGAAGGTGACGGCGGCAGACGGTACGACGCTGTTCGCCGACGACTTCTCGGCGGGTGCGGGTGCCTGGTCACCGCAGACCGGCACGTGGGCGGTGCAGGACGGCGCGTACGCCCAGTCGTCCGGCGCCACCGACGCGCGATCGACCGCCGGCAGCGTGGACTGGTCGAACTACACGCTGGAACTGACCGCCCGCAAGACCGGCGGTGCCGAGGGCTTCCTGGTGATGTTCGGCGTCAAGGACACCGGCAACTACTACTGGTGGAACCTTGGCGGCTGGGGCAACACGACATCCGCCCTGGAGAAGTCGACCGGCGGCGCGAAAGCGACCATCGGCACGAGCGGAAACACCATCGAGACCGGCCGCACGTACCACATCAAAATCACGGTGAACGGGCGCGCGATCACGACGTACCTCGACGGCGTGAAGGTCAACGACGCGTACGACAGCCTCGGCACCGTCGAGCCGCTCTACCAGGTGGTCACCCGCGACGACAACGGCGACGTGGTCCTGAAGGTCGTCAACGCCCGCGACACGGCAGCCCGTACCGCCGTCCGCCTCGACGGCGCGTCGGTCGGCTCGACGGCCAAGGTCACGTCGTACACGGCGTCGTCCCCGTCCGACATGAACACCCTGCACGAGCCCACAAAGGCCGTACCGGTCACGTTCCGCCAGGGCGGCCTGGGCCCGTCGTTCGAATACGACTTCCCCGCCCAGTCCGTGACCTTCATCCGCCTCTCCCCGTAACCCGGACATCGGGCCGCTACGCGCCCCGCGCCCGCCTCGCCGCCGATCAAGGGCGAATGCACGTGGTTGGATCTCTAAACCGCGTGCATTCGCCCTTGATCCATGCAGAGGCCCTTGATCGGCGGGCGCCGCGCCTGCGGCGCGCGGCCCGCCTTGCGCGGCGCGCGGCACGCGATGCGCGATGCGCGATGCGCGATGCGCGATGCGGCGCCTGCAGCCGCAGCCTGCGGTGCGCCTTGCGCGATACGCGACGCGGCGCGGCGCCTGCGGTGCGCCTTGCGGGATGCGTGATGCGGCGCAGCGCCCGCGGTGCGCCTTGCGGGATGCGGCGCGGCATGCGCGATGCGGCGCGGCGCCTGCGGTGCGCCTTGCGGGATGCGCGATGCGGCGCGGCGCGGCGTCTGCAGCCTGCGCCTTGCGCGGCGTCTGCAGCCTGCGCCTTGCGCGGCGTCTGCAGCCTGCGCCTTGCGCGGCGCCCGGCGCGGGCGATGCGGCCATCGCCTCTATCGGACCGCCAGCGCCACCCTCGCTGCCACGCCGGCCCGGCCTGGACCGTGAATCGCGGAGGGTGAGGCTGCGGGAGCAACGGTCTGTGCCGCGACGGACATCGCGGCAGCCCGAAACTCGATCCTGATCCTGAGGTTGATCTACAGCAGGCGTCGCGCGAAGGCTCAGCGCACGGGCGGACCAGCCGGGCCGGGCCGCGGACCTGGCGGCGTTACGACAAGTTCGTGGATATTGCGCACTCAAGCCCGCTCGGAGGGCACGATTTCCCCGAAACTGCGGCATCCCACGCCGCATGCGGCCCGCCCGACGCGAAAGCGCGCGGCGGGCCGCCGCCAAGCCGCGCCGATCAAGGGCAATCGCATGGATCAAGGGCGAACGCACGCGGAAAAGAGATCCAACCACGTGCATTCGCCCTTGATCGACGGAAAAGGCGGCGCGAGCGCCGCAAGCGGCGCCCACGGCGCGCCGGCGGGTTACTCGCCGCCGAAGTCGCCGAAGTCTTCGCCGCCGCCGTCGAACATGCCTTCCATCGCCTCGCCCAGCACCATGCCGCCCAGCAGGCCCGCGCCCGCCCCGGCGATCGCACCGCCGACGCCGATGCCCCGGCCGTGGCCCTTGCTGCCGTGCCCGCCGCCGTGGAAGCCGTGCGACGCGCGGAAGCTGGAGTAGCGTTCGGTCGCCTGCCGCACCCAGCCGTCGACCACGGCGGCCCAGTCGGTCTGGTCCACCGTCGCGTGCTCGACCCGGAACCGCCCGAACGCGTCGTGCCCGCCCGTGAAGAAGCCGCCCCGCTTGTCGAACTCCAACACCACGTCGACGCCGTGCTGGTCAGCCACGAAGGTCAGCTCGACCTCGTTGATGCTGCCCGAGTACTGCGGCGCCGGCCAGAACTCGATCTCCTGGTAGAACGGCAGCGTCTGGTTCAGCCCGCGGATCCGCCCGCGCTCCAGGTCGGCGCTCTTGAAGCGGAAACCCAGCCCGGTGAACGCGTCGAGGATGCGCTCCTGCGCCGGCAGCGGGTGCACGTGCACCGGGTCGAGGTCGCCCTTGTCGACCGCGCGGGCCACGGCCAGCTCGGTGCGCAGGCCCATGGTCATGCCGTGCAGGCGCTGGCCGTACACGTCGGTGACCGGCGTCTCCCACGGCACCGGGAACTGGAACGGGATCTCCTTGCGCTCGCCCTTCTTCAGCGCGAACCGGCCCGCCACCGCGATCCGGTGGAACTCCACCGTCGCGTCGTAGTTGGCGTCGCCGCTCTCCACCTCGACCCGCGTGACCAGGCCGAGCGCGACCTGCTCGATCTCGACGTCGTGGTCACCGCCCAGGATGTGCACCTGGCCTTCGAGGGTCAGGCCGGGCCGGGTGTTGGGGTTGGACAGCACGGTGTCGACCGATGGCCCGCCCACCCCGAAGGCGCCCAGCAGCTTCTTGAAAACCATCCGGTTGCTCCTATCGCATTCGCCGGCCCCGCGGGACGGCATCTGTTTCGTCGTCGAACTCGCCGATGACCTCTTCGAGCAGGTCTTCCAGGGCAACGAAGCCAACCGTCGCGGTGCCGTCGCCCACCAGCGCGAGCTGTGCCCGCTGTGCGCGCATCGCCGCGACCGCCTCCATCAGGTTTGCGGTGCCGGGCAGCGTGAACGGGGCCGTCATCAGGTCGGCCGCCGTCATGGGGCGGCCCTGCGTAGTGGCCTTGACGACGTCACGCACGTGCACAAGACCAACGTACGAACCGTTCGCCACCGCCAGGCGCGAGCGGCCACACGAACGGGACACCGCCTCGATCCGCTCGGCGCTGTCACCCGCCGACACCGTCACGAGCTGGTCGATCGGCGTCATCACGTCTGCCACCGTCGTGCGCTGGAGCTGGAGCATGCTCGACAGCAGCTCCTCCTGGTCGGCGGCCAGCGTGCCGTGCTCGCGCGACTGCTCCAGCAGCATCCGCAGCTCCTCCTGCCCGTGCACCTCCGACAGCCGGTCCTGCGGCTCGACCTTCACCAGCCGGAGCAGGCCGTTGGCCAGCCCGTTGAAGACCGCCAGCACCGGCCGGGTCACCCGGGTGAACGCCCGGAACGGCAACGCCAGCAGCAGAGCCGACCGCTCCGGGTCGGTGATCGCCCACGACTTGGGCGCCATCTCGCCGACGACCAGGTGCAGGAAGCCCACCAGCAACAGCGCCACGATGAACGCGATCACGTGGCTGGCCGCGTCGGGCAGGCCGATGGCGTGCAGGCCGGGGCCGAGCACCGACTCGATCGCCGGCTCGGCGAGCGCGCCAAGCCCCAGCGTGCAGAGCGTGATGCCGAGCTGCGCGCCGGCCAGCATCAGCGACAGCTCGCGACTGCCCTCCAGCGCCGCCCGGGCCGCGCGGCCACCGCTGGCGGCGGCCTGCTCCAACCGGTAACGCTTGCTGCCCACCAGCGCGAACTCGGCCGCCACGAAGAAGCCGTTGAGCGCCAGCAACACCACGGACAGCACCAGGGCCAGCGGGGTGCTCATGCGTGCACCTCCAGCCGCACCGACTCGGGCACGCGCCGGCCCACCGATTCGACCCGCACGGTGGCGGCGCCTTCCGGCAGCTCGATCTCGACCCGGTCACCGACCGCCGGCACCCGCCCAAGCTCGCGCATGACCAGGCCGGACAGCGTGTCATATTCCGGACCCGCCGGCAGCTCGATGCCCGTGACATCGGCGACCTCGTCGATCCGCCAGCGCGCCGGCACGAGCCACGCGCCGTCCGCGAGGCGCGTCGGCGACGGCTCGGGGTGGTCGTCCTCGTCGCGGATCGGACCCACGAGCTCTTCAGCCACGTCTTCCAAGGTCACCACGCCGGCGAAGCCGCCATACTCATCCACCACGCACGCGAGCTGCCGATGCCCGGCTCGCAGCCGGTCGAGCACAGCCGGCAACGGCAGCGTCTCTGGCACAAGCAGAGGGGGTACCGCCAGCGCGGTCACCGGCGTGGTCTGGCGAGCGGCGGGCGGCACTTCCATGACGTCGGCGATGCCCACCACGCCCACCACGTCGTCGATGCCGTCGTCGCCCAGCACGGGGAACCGGGAGTTTCCGGTCTCCAGCAGCTCCACCACCTTCGACACCGGCTCGCCGGCACGGATGGTGTGCACGTCGACGCGGGGCACCATCGCCTCACCGGCGGTCAGCCGGCGGAAGTCGAGACCGCGGTCGAGCAGGATCGAGGTCTGTGCGTCGAGGTGCCCCTGGGCGCGGGCGTCCGAGATGATCTGCGTGAGATCTTCGGCGGTGGCGCCGGTGGGCAGTTCCTCGACGGGCTCGACGCCGACCCGGCGCAACAGGCGCGCGGCCGCCAGGTCGAAGAGCCTGATCACCGGGCCGAACATGGTCAGGTAGATCAGCGTCGACCGGCTGAGCGCGCGGGCGAGCGGCACCGCTCGGGCGATGGCGTAGTTCTTGGGTGCCAGCTCGCCGAGCACCATCTGGATGCCGGTCGACACGAGCAGTACCAGCACGACCGAGACCGGCAGGCTGACCGACTCCGGCACGCCAGCGGTACCCAACAGGTCTGCCAGGCCGGCGCCCACGAACGGCTCGGCGACGTACCCGACGAGCAGGACCGTCACGGTGATGCCAAGCTGGGCGCCCGACAGCATGAAGGAGAGCCTGCTCGTGACCTTCAGGGCGCGCCGCGCGGCGGCGTCGCCCTGGTCGGCCAGGCGGCGCAGCGCGCCGCGGTCGACGGCGACGTAGCCGAACTCCTGCGCGACGAAATAGCCGGTAGCGGCGGTGAGCAGCAGGATGAGAAGGAGGCCGATCGCGATCAACACGACGGACTCACCGGAGAGGAGCGCCGGGCGTTACCCGGCTCGGTACTACTGCCCTCCTGGGCAGTCGACTCGGTCATGGCGAGGATTCTATCGGCGGCGCCTGTACGTTGCCTGTGAGAGCCTGACCAACCGGCTCTGCGGCTCACGCGGCCTGTATGACCAGGTCATCACGGCCGAGCGAGCGTGCGATCTCGTTGACGACGCGCAGGTCGGCGACCAGTGACCGGCGCAACATCAGATAGTGCACGGCGGCGCGCACCCGGGCCCGGTCGACCGCGCTGGCCCGCGTCGTACTGACGATCAGCTCGCGCAGGCTCACCGCCAGCCGCTCAGCGACCGTCATGTCGGCTCCCCCCGACAGTCGCATCAGCGCCAACTGGCTGTCGACCTGCCTGACCAGGACGTCTGTATCGTGCTCAAGAACATTTATCACAGGCCGTCACCCCTCCACTACAGCGCTGTGTTCCGGCGAAGCTACCCGACTCCGTCCATTACCGGCAAGCGGGTAAGTCTGCTCATCTGCCACAACCGCAACTCTGGTCACGCGGAAGCCCGTTTGTGTCGTAGGCGGTAGGCAAGATTGGACGCATGGCTGAGGTGCTGGCGCAGTTCGGGCGGGCGACGCGGGAGTGGTTCAGCGCCGCGTTCGCGGCGCCGACCGACGCGCAGGCGGGCGCCTGGCGTGCGATCGGCGCGGGTCGGCACGCCCTGGTCGTGGCGCCCACCGGGTCCGGCAAGACCCTCGCGGCGTTCCTCTGGTCGCTCGACCGCCTGGCCCGCGAGCCCGCGCCAGCCGATCCCAAGCATCGCTGCCGGGTGCTCTACGTCAGCCCGCTCAAGGCGCTGGCAGTCGACGTCGAGCGCAACCTGCGAGCCCCGCTCACCGGCATCCGGCACGCGGCCGCCCGGCTCGGCGTCCCGCAGCCCGACATCACCGTGGGCATGCGCACCGGCGACACCCCTGCCGACGAGCGCCGCAGCTTCGCCCGCACCCCGCCCGACATCCTGATCACCACACCCGAGTCGCTGTTCCTGCTGCTCACCTCGGCCGCACGCGAGTCGCTGGCCGGCGTCGAGACGGTGATCATCGACGAGGTGCACGCGGTCTCGGCCACCAAGCGCGGCGCCCACCTCGCGCTCTCGCTGGAGCGGCTCGACGCGCTGCTGCCCCGGCCGGCCCAGCGCATCGGGCTGTCCGCGACCGTGCGGCCCATCGACGAGGTGGCACGCTTCCTCGGCGGGGCGCAGCCGGTCGAGGTCGTGCAGCCGCCCGCTGCCAAGACCATCGAGGTCGAGGTCCAGGTGCCGGTCGAAGACATGACGCGGCTCGACGAGATCGAAGACCCGGGCGACGAGGGCACCCGGCGGCCGTCCATCTGGCCCGCCGTCGAGGAGCGGGTCTTCGAGCTGATCGGGCAGCACCGCTCGACGATCGTGTTCACCAACTCGCGGCGCGGCGCCGAGCGCCTCTGCGCCCGCCTCAACGAGATCGCGTCCGACCATCACGAGATCGGCAAGCTGCCGGCCGAGATCATGGCGCAGTCGGGAGCCGCCGCCGGTGCGCCGCCCGTGATCGCGCGCGCCCACCACGGCAGCGTCTCCCGCGAAGAGCGCAAACACATCGAAGAGGCGCTCAAGTCGGGCCAGCTTCCCGCCGTGGTCGCCACCTCCAGCCTGGAGCTGGGCATCGACATGGGCGCGGTCGACCTGGTCGTGCAGATCGAGGCGCCCCCGAGCGTGTCCGCTGGCCTCCAGCGCGTCGGTCGCGCCGGCCACCAGGTGGGCGCCGTCTCCCGAGGCGTGGTCTTCCCCAAGCACCGCGGCGACCTGGTCTCCTGCGCGGTCGTCGCCGAGCGCATGACCGTCGGCGCGATCGAAGAGCTGCGCTACCCGCGCAACCCGCTCGACGTGCTCGCCCAGCAGATCGTCGCGATGGTGGCGCTCGACCAGTGGCGGGTCACCGACCTCGCCGAGCTGGTGCGGCGGGCGGCGCCCTTCGCGGAGCTGCCCGACTCGGCGCTGCACGCCGTGCTCGACATGCTCTCCGGGCGCTACCCGTCGACCGCGTTCGCCGAGCTGCGCCCCCGCCTGGTCTGGGACCGCGCCGCCGACGTGCTCACCGGCCGTCCCGGCGCCCAGCGGCTGGCCGTCACCAGCGGCGGCACGATCCCCGACCGCGGTCTCTTCGGCGTCTTCCTGGCCGGTGCCGAGCGGGCGGCCCGGGTCGGCGAGCTCGACGAGGAGATGGTCTACGAGTCGCGCGTCGGCGACGTCTTCCTGCTCGGCTCGACGTCGTGGCGGATCGAAGACATCACCCCCGACCGGGTCCTCGTCTCGCCCGCGCCGGGTGCGGCGGCGCGCATGCCGTTCTGGAAGGGTGACCAGCTCGGGCGGCCGGTCGAGCTGGGCCGTGCGATCGGCGCGCGGCTGCGGGCACTGGTCAAAGAAGACGACGAGACCGCCGTGGCGGCGCTACGCGGTGCCGGGCTCGACGAGTGGGCCGCCGGCAACCTGATGGCCTACCTGCGCGAGCAGCGCGAGGCCACCCGCGCCCTGCCCGACGACCGCACGGTGGTGGTCGAGCGCTTCCGTGACGAGCTGGGCGACTGGCGCATGGCCGTCCACTGTGTCCTCGGTGCGCGCGTCAACGGCCCCTGGGCGCTGGCGATCGGGCAGCGGCTCGCAGAGCGATACGGCGTCGACGCCCAGGTGATGCCCTCCGACGACGGCATCGTGGTGCGGCTGCCCGACACGGCAGAGGAGCCGCCGGGTGCCGACCTGGTCGCGTTCGACCCCGACGAGATCACCCAGCTGGTCGAGGAGGCGGTGGGCGGGTCGGCGCTGTTCGCGTCCCGGTTCCGCGAGTGCGCGGCCAGGGCGCTGCTCCTGCCCCGCCGCGACCCCCGGCGCCGCCAGCCGCTGTGGCAGCAGCGCCAACGGGCGGCCCAGCTCCTCGACGTCGCCAGGGAATATGGTGACTTCCCCATCACGCTCGAAGCCGCCCGCGAGTGCCTGCAAGACGTGTTCGACGTGCCGGGGCTGGCGGGGCTCATGCGCGAGCTGGGCGGGCGCAAGGTGCGGCTGGTCGAGGTCGAGAGCCAGAAGCCGTCGCCGTTCGCCCGGTCGCTGCTGTTCGGATACGTGGGCGCGTTCCTGTACGAGGGTGACGCGCCGCTGGCCGAGCGCCGGGCGGCCGCCCTCGCCCTCGACTCCACGCTCCTCGGCGAGCTGCTGGGCCGCGTCGACCTGCGCGAGCTGCTCGAACCAGCAGTGGTCGACGCCACCGAGCGGCAGCTCCAGTGGCTCACCGAGGAGCGCCGCCCGCGCGACGCCGAAGACGTGGCCGAGCTGCTGCGGCTGCTCGGCGACCTGTCCGACGCCGAGCTGTCCGAGCGCGGCGCCCTTCCGGAGTGGCTGTCCACATTAGAGTCCGCCAAGCGGGCCCTGCACGTCCGCGTCGCCGGTGAGCAGCGGTGGATAGGCGTAGAAGACGCGGGACGCTACCGCGACGCGCTCGGCGTGGCACTGCCCGTGGGCGTCGCTCAGGCATACGTCGAGCCCGTCCCCGACCCGCTCGGCGACCTGGTCTCCCGATACGCCCGCACCCACGGGCCGTTCACGGCTGCCACCTGCGCGGCCCGGTTCGGGCTGGGCGTCTTCGTGGTCGAGCAGGCACTGCGCCGCCTCGGTGGCACGGGGCGGGTCGTCTCCGGGGAATTCTCGCCCGACGGGGCCGGCCTCGAGTGGTGCGACGCCGAAGTCCTACGGCTCCTGCGCCGGCGGTCGCTCGCCGCCCTGCGCCGCGAGATCGAGCCCGTGCCGCCCAGGGCGCTCGCCACGTTCCTGCCCCGCTGGCAGTCGGTCGGCACCTCCGCGCGCGGTGTCGAGGCGGTCGCCGCCGCGGTCGAGCAGTTGCAGGGCGTGGCCGTGCCAGCGTCCGCATTGGAACGGCTCGTGCTCACCGCTCGGGTCGCCGACTACTCCCCCGCGTACCTCGACGAGCTGTGCGCCAGCGGCGAGGTGCTGTGGGCGGGCGCCGGCTCGATCCCCGGCGGCGACGGCTGGGTCACCCTGGCGTACGCCGACGCGGCCCCGCTGCTCCTGCCGCCACCCGACGAGTCGCTGGCGCTGACCCCGCTGCACCAGTCCATCCTCGACACGCTGGCCGGTGGGCAGGCGCTGTTCTTCCGCGCGCTCTCCGATCGCGTGAGCTCCACCGACGACTCGACACTCGTGGCCGCGGTGTGGGATCTGGTCTGGGCCGGCTGGCTCACCAACGACACGCTCGCGCCCCTCCGCGCGGCGCTCGGCGGTGGCGGCGCCCACCGCGCCAAGCCGGCCGCCGCCCGCACCCGATACCGCCGCCCGGGCAGGGTCGCCATGCCCACCCGCACCGGCCCGCCGACCATGGCCGGACGCTGGTCCCTGCTGCCCGAGCGCGACACCGACCCCACCCACCGCGCCGCCGCACTCGCCGACACCCTGCTCGAACGGCACGGCGTCGTCACCCGAGGCGCCGTAGCCGCCGAGGGCGCACCGGGCGGCTTCGCGGCCGTCTACCCCGTGCTGGCGGCGCTGGAGGAGCGCGGCGCGGCCCGCCGTGGGTACTTCGTCGAGGGGCTGGGCGCGGCACAGTTCGCGGTGCCCGGCGCGGTCGACCGCCTGCGCGCCCTCGCCGACGACCACCGCGGCGCCGCCACCGCCCTGGTACTGGCCGCCACCGACCCGGCCAACCCGTACGGCGCCGCCCTGCCGTGGCCCGACCGCGTGCTCGCCCAGGAGGGCACCGGCCACCGCCCGGGGCGCAAGGCGGGCGCACTGGTCGCGTTGGTCGGCGGCGAGCTGGCCCTGTACGTCGAACGCGGCGGCCGCACCCTGCTGTCCTTCATGGACGATGCCGATGCGCTCGGGGCAGCGGCCAAGGCGCTGGCCGACGCTGTCCACTCTGGAGCGTTGGGGGCTCTGTCGGTCGAGCGCGCCGACGGCGAAGCCGTGCACGCGTCTCCGCTCCGCGACGCGCTGACGGCGGCCGGCTTCCGCGCCACTCCGCGCGGCCTCCGCCTCCGCTCCTAACGACATAGACGGTGACTTGACTGGCGGCAGCGGGTGCTGGTTAACCCGCATCGTCCTTGGCGATGGTCGTCGGCACACCGACCTCCGCCAGCCGGAGCGCCAGCAGCTCCAGTTCGGCCTCGGTGCCCGTCTGCCCCTGGATCAGCAGCGCCTCGACGCGAGCCGAGAGGCTGGCGAGCGGCTCGCCGGTCGCCCGCACGATTCGCATCAACGGCATGCGGGCGACCTCCAGTGGCGCCTGCACGCGCAGCCGGAAAGTGCCGCACATATCGAGCAGAGCTCGCCGCACCTCGGCCGGAGTCTCGTCCCAGCCGAACTCCTCCGACTCACCACCGCCGCACGTGCCGCAGTCGCACAACACCACCCACTGCAGCCGCCCACCGATGACGTCCTCCCACGCCCGGCACTGAACGACAGAACCGCACGTCTGGCACCGCTGCTCGATGACCGCGTCACACACCGCGCTACAGCCGACCTCTCCGCGCTCGCGCGAGCGCCTTACCCAGTCACGCGGGAACTATCTTGCGAATCCGCCCACACCCGCTCAAACTCGGTCGAAGAAATCTCTTCAACATCAAATTCTGGCAGAGCAGAAACTTCGTCGGCCGTTGGAAATGGGATTTCGGAAAGCCCTATGCTATCCGTCTGATGGTTCTCGTCGCACCACTCACTGCGCCCATCACGAAAGACCTCAACTTTGCGAGTCTCGTAACGATCCTCGTCGAGTTCGCTGTAGATGAGTACCGGCTCATCATCGAAGGCGTGGTGCCACGAGGTCTTGACGTACCTCACCTCTAAACCTTCCAGAACTTAGGATGCGGCCAGTTAGATCGAGTGGCTCGGTATTGAGGATATAGAACACGTTACGCCTGCCTTTGATCACCTTGAGCCCCGTAAGCCTTCCCGCTGCCAACGGGTTGCGCATCAAGAGCCGACCGAGCCGCGTCGCGATAGTCCCCGTGGGAACGTTGGGCGCGCTGTCGGTCGAGCGTGCCGACGGCAAAGCCGTGCACGCGTCCCGACTCCGCGACGCGTCAACCGCGGCCGGCTTCCCCGCCACCCTGCGGCTTGCGCGTCCGCTCCTAACTCGACATCGACCGTGACTTGACCGCGGCAGCGCCCCGCGTCGCGAGGCGGCGCCGCCCTTGGCGATGGCCGTCTTCTGACATCGGCCCACGAACAGAACAGACATCCATCCGTCCCCGTCAACGGCTACCTCGGTCCACTCTGAGGTCCCTCGCGCCCGCCCCTGGGGGCCGCCAACCCTCCGGGGAGGCGATATACATGGATACCAAGCGTTAGCCTCTGACTCTCAAAGCGTCACATCACGTAGTTCGCAGATCATGATCTGCGTTAATCTTCATCGGGCACGAGGGCGTAGTTAGGTATCACCTCCTGACCATGCGGAGTTAATGGCCATCCAGACTCCGGAAGTGGCGCTCGCAGGGGCCCAATACCTGTCACACAATTGGCACACCATAAGTAAGCACGGCAGCTATCACGATTCGATTCGCGAACTACAAATACCACCCTTAGATGCCCGACCCGACCGCAATTGAGGCATGTACTGTCCTCGCGCAACGATGGGTTCTCGTATAGCTCTCCGTAGAGATCCAACCACTTCTCGTAAGTCGAGGCTGTCATCTCAGTCCACTTCCGATGTTGTCCCACCAGGCACCTTCGATCTCCCACGCTTCTTACTGCCCGACAGATTGGCCTAACGATTGCCATTCCAGCTATCTGCCGCAGGTGGCTTGCTCATGAACGAGCGCGCCCTGCGCCCGAACAGATCCTTGAGCGCTGCCGCAGTGCGGGAAATTGACAGAGACTGCCCGTACAGCAGGTAGAGCTTCCAACAACGCGGTCGTGCGAGCGCCTTCTCCAGCCCAGCTCCGCGTAAAGCGCGACCAGGTCTTCACGACGGCGGCGACCCCAGTTACGCCCAACAGGTTGCTCTTCAGCTCGATATATTCGGTGCGGATATCATTCCAACCTGGATACAGCACGCACTTGAAGGTGTCCCACAATTGCCATCCATCTCAGCGCTTCAATGGGAACAGGCTCATCATGATGAACCAGATAGAGCCTCAAGCAGCACTCGCCCTCATTGAGCGAGACATCCGCCAGACTCCAGAATTCATTGTCGCTAGAGAACCAGTGAAGCCAGTCCATTTCGGTCCACCCAGACGCCCTTTCGAATGCCAACTTATCGGACACCGCCCGCCACTGCTCAAGCCAGATCTCAACCTCCCTATCCGTCTTTTCCGGCGCAAATGCAACCTGAAGCCATCGCGGGATATACGTAGAAACGATGCCCATTCTTTTGTCGTCGCGATCCCGGAGACTAGCGAAGAAGCCTTCCAGCTCACGGAGTCTGCGAATGTTGCCCAGCTCGTCAACAAACTCAACGACGGTCCTCATCCGCGCCCCTATAGCATCTAACCAGCTCACCCACTGCTGGGAACCACATACTCACTCCACCATTAGTCCTCATCAAAACCGAGTTCATCTTCGACACATAGCGCTACTGCCGCGTGCCAACGGATCAGATTTGGCCACGAATCAGCCGTCATCTCTTTCAAATATCGGCTAGCCTCGTCGGACTCAAGCTCGCTCAGAGCAAGTATCGCCTTTTGGCATAACCAATAGGCGGGAGCATCCGATTCAATGGAGCGCTTGACGATTCCAAAAATCACGCTTGCCGAATCGACTGCCATTATCTCGCCGAGAATATCGACCAGATCCTCTTGATTCAAGCCAGCGTGATTCGCCTCAAGTAGATCCATTATGACCCTGTCGAGACCGGGCGCCTGCAACTTTGCGCCCAGGTTCGCGAAACGCTCAACTCTACGCCAGTCGCCTGCTGCTGCGGCGGCGCTAATCCAGCGCTCCAGAGAGTCGACGACTTCCGGGCACCGCTCCTGGACAGCGCGAGCAACCTCGGCAGTAACCGGACGCCGAACGAGGTGAGAGTCGACCGCCTCAGCAAGCACGGCATCATGCTCTTGAAGCATCATCAATCGTCCACTCTCCTGAAACCAGCACAGCCATTGGGGAACTTTTGTCTGCGCCCTACCCCTGAAGAACTCTATTGGCGACGTTGCCGGCAACGCGTTCGTCGGCACTCCAGATCTTCATAAATGGTTGCATCGGTAACTGCAGCTCACTCCATGTACGGCAGACAAATATTCCAACGTCCTCTCCGAGGAACCAAGAGCTATGATTTCCGGTCGCCTCCGGCAACATCTCGACGTTTGCGATCTCGCCGGAAAGCAGCCTTGCGTGCACCTCAGAGAAGATACCTTTATCGAGATACAAGGCCTTTGACTCCGACCATTCGCCAGCAACGTCGAAGATTGCGTCACATTCGATGAGATAGTCCAACGACGCGAATTCTGCAATGCCTCGTTCGTCGAACCCAATCTCGACCACGCCGTCGATGTGTACCGAAGCACCTGTTGGCGCGCCTGTCGTAACTGCGTAAAGGATTTCTAGCTCGTCGCTAGGGTCGTCAGGTTCACACACCGGCGAGAAGGTTGCTTGTTCGTCGAAGTATCCGCTCTTATATGTCAGCCCTCCATACCTCTCTTGTAGCCGATCGAGAAGGCTGACAATCCCCACGCGAGAACGACCGTACACCTCTTCAATTTTCTTCGCGAGCGCATCACCAGTCAATCCCCGATCGAAGTCCACGCGATGGGCTCGTGTTGTAAGAAATCTCTGTGCCCGCTGAGACAGAGGTCCTGGGGAATTGAGAACAAATCCCTCTACGGTCATCTACTGATCCTCGGTGTTATTTCGAGCGCCGAAAGTAGGCGGCCGCAGCCCTCGCATGGAGCTATGAGGGTTCTGTGCACGCTCGCTCCAAGCCGCTTCGACTTGATAGCCATGGTGGTCACCGAAACCGGCCTCGCGCCAAGGAACATCAGCCTCGCCGCCCCCTGCACCTCACTGCAACCTCCATGCGGGTGACTGCAAGCCGTCAACGCTGACCTCAACTGCTGCGGCACGGGCCCAGGGTTGCCGGATGTCGTATGAACCGCCACGTACAACCCGGAGGGACGGATGCCGACGCTCTCACTCACCGTACCGGGTCGCTGCCGCTTGGATGTCTTCCAGCTGGGCAAGTTTTCAGGAAAGCATCAAGACTGGAAGCCGTTCGTAGCCCATATCCTAGGTATGGACTCTCGGCCGGTCGTTGATCTTTACGGCAAGCGAGAAGAGCTAAATGAGAACGCCATTCACCTCGGATCACTTGCTCGTGAATGGAGTGGCGACGACGTCGATCCCTCGGTCCTCGACGGCCTAATTTTGGTGAAACGACGCGACATCGACTCCAAGTCAAAGACCCTGGCTTCCTTCAACTTCCAAGAAGAAGACATGCGTACGACTTCGGACCTCGTAGAAAGAACAGAAGCGCAGATCGCTGCGCTTAACGAGGAGAGCTACCGTCTTTCTCGCTTGGTTCGAAGAATCGAGAGGAATCCCTTGAAGAGCAGCAGGTACTGTTCAAGCCGTCTGACGCTGAGACGCTTTTTCGTGAAGCAGGGGTGCTGTTCGGCGAACAGCTTAAGCATGACTATGTACAGTTGATCGCTTTCAATCGCGCCATCAATCAAGAGCGCCGAGCCGCACTGCGTCAGCAAGCGCTGGATGCACAGAAGCGACTAGCTGACATCCAAAACGAGTTGTCAGAATTGAATCAACGGCGCGCAGACTCGCTGGACTTCATACGGAACTCAGACTCCTTGAGTAAGTATAAGTATTGGGGCAAAATGCAATCCTGGCTATCAAGATGAACAGTCAAGGTGGCCTCGAATTTACGGCTTAATTTATTGGAAACTCCGGTATAGCAACGAGCGGAGACCGTGGAACCACCTACAGAAAGCTTCTCTGTATTGCATTTGACCTGGCAATGCTACGAACGTACATAGACGTCCCATTTCCTCGCTTCGTCTACCATGATGGCGCTCTAGAACAGCTGGAGCCGCGAAAGCGGGAAAAGCTGATCGTAGTGCTGCGACGATATGCCGACTTGGGCCTCCAACCGATCATCTCGCTTCTTGATAGCGACCTCCCGGCGCCACTGGATTCGAACTCTCTGACGCTGCATAGTCGCGATGTGGTACTTCAATTGCACGACGAAGGAGAACAAGGGCGCCTCTTCAAGATGCCGACGTGGTAGGTCGAGCGGTCACGTACGGCGTTCCTTGTCGCAGACAATACGCCTCATTGCGGCTAGCGCTATTTCAATGAGGTTATCTCAGCAAGGTAGCCCGGCAAGAGCCCGCTGGACCGTGGAATGCGACGGCGGCGCCGATAGATCCGACCGATGCCTGAGAGGATCAATGTCGGACATGAGTGGTTGCGCTGAACACGATCGAGGTGGCCAACCCGGCTGACGCTCTCGCTCACAGTACCGGGCCACCGCCGCCTGGGCCGTCTTGGTGACGCCATCTACTATCTCACCCAGGAAGCCCCGATCGAGGCTTACCCGCGCTATCCGCGGCGCTCGCGAGCGCCCGCCTTACGCATAAGTTCAATGGCGGCACCACCAACAAGCAAAGGGTGCAGGGACCTAATATATGCGGCCCGCGAGTCCAACGCCCGATGCAAGGTACTCAAGTTATGAACACGGTCGGACATGATGCCGGGCTTCGCAAGACCCGCCTTCACGACGACATCCTCAAGATGTGCGACGAGCGTGCCAGACCCAGCATCAATCTCAACATGAACCAGAACAACCTGATCCGATAAGTCCAGCATGACCCTATATCGCACCCCGCTACCCATAAATGCAATTGCCGGCAACACGATATCTGTATATTCTGGCCCATTTAGTTCATAATCGTCCACCAGAAACCTGAGCGCACGTTCAGTTTCTGCCGGAAAATGCTTGAAGACATCACGAAGGGTTCGCTTACTCAAGACAGCTTCGCTCATTCTCTCGCTAGGGCCGCACCCGGACAACGACCCAGTGGTCGCCCTCTTGCCGCCATCCGTAACCCATGCCCTGAAGGTACCGGAGTTCCCGCCTGTACGTCTTTCCGGTTATGTACGTGTACCTGCCGCCCACGACCAAGGGCTCATGTGGATCCGAAACAAGCCAAATCTCACGACCGGAATTGAGGGCATCCTGGATGAACTTCTTATTCCTCGTCCAAGTCCATCCCCCGGTGCCCCCTTGCCCATTGTTTCTAGTGCCTTTGATGTTCAAAAAGTCCGCATCGAAACTTCCGTCAGGCTTATCGGCTATGTACTGTTCAATGTCGCCTTTCTTCCCTAGCAAGACTGGGCCACAGTTGTGAACCAGAACCGGTTCGTCGCCAGCCATCACATAGTACGTGTGGATGTCGTCGACGGTCAGGTTGTAGACGACGGCGTGCTGTTGGTAGGCGTGGGTGCCCGCGACCTGGACGAGGTTGCCGTCGGCGGACTTCAGCCACTGGCCGCGCTTGAGTTCGACCGCGTCGATCCACCGGCCGCCAGGCGTTTCGGCCTTGCCGTCGTCGTCGATCCAGAACGGGTGTCCGTCCGTCGCCGACAACGACTGCCTCGACCCGTCTTCACCCACGACCGCGACGTCGACCAGCGTCTTCGCGCCGTCGCCCTTGATGACCGCTGTCACCGGCCGGGCACCGGACTCATCCGACTCCGGGTCCGTGGCCATCACCCGGTCACCCGGCTTGACCTGCTCGATCGGCTTGCGGCTGCCGTCGGCCATCAAGACCTGCGTACCGGCGGTGAAGCTGTTGGACAGGCAGTCGCCGGAGCCTTGGGGTTTGGTGCCCATCGGGTCGACGAGGCTGGTGGGCTGGTTGAACACGTACGTGTAGGGGTTGGTGTCGCCCGAGCCGAGCCCGAGAGGGTCTTGGCTGATGAACCGGCCCGCTGATGGTGAGTAGAACCGAGCTCGGTAGTAGTAGAGGCCGCTGGGGTCGTCCTCTCGGCCGGTGAACCGGGTCGGGTTGCCCAGATCTTCGCCGGTGACGGTGGTGGCGCCGAACGGCTCGTAGGTGTACTCCGCGCCGATCGAGTGGCTGTCGGCGCCCGCGATGGTGTTGCCCAGCGCGTCGGTGAGCAGTGATCGGTCGCCGCCGGTGGTGGTGCGGTTGAACACCTCGTCGATGCCGCCGGTGAGCAGGCGCGCCGACGGCGTCGACCCGGTGTACTCCTGGGCGACGTTGAGCCCGTCGTACAGGTAGTTGGTGTTGACACCGCCGGTGCCGCGGCTGGACCGGCGACCTAGGCCGTCGTAGCCGTAGGAGACGCTCAGGCCGGGTTTGCTGTAGGCGGTGAGTTGGCCGCGGGCGTTCCACGTGTAGGTGGCGGTGCCGTCGGAGGTGAGGTTGCGGTCCGGGTCGTAGGCGTGGGTCGCGAACCCGTTGGTGATGAGCTGGTTGGCGTTGTCGTAGCTGGCCGGGCCGTACGCGGCGGGTATGGTGCCGCGGGCGAAGCTGCCGGCCACCCGGATCGGGTTGCCCGCCTCGTCGTAGGCGTAGGTGAGATCGCCGAGGGCAGCGGTGCCGCGGGTGTATGCGATCGAGGTGACCTGGCTCGCCGGGTCGTATCCGTAGGTCTGGGTGACGCCGGCGGGGAGTGTGAGGGTCTTGCGGCGGCCGACGGTGTCGTAGCTGATGGCAGCGATCTCGGTGTCGCGGGCGACGCTGGTGAGCTGGTCAGCGTTGTTGTACCCGTACACCACCTGAGGCTGTCCCGCGACCTGCAAGGTGGCGCGCCGGTCGGCTTTGTCGTAGGTGTAGTCGACCTGCCCCTGCGGGCTTACCGCACTGGTGACCCGGTCGAAGTCGTCCGGGGTGATGGTGGTGGTGCCGCCCGCCGAGTCCACGACCGTCCGCACCCGGTTGCCCGCGTCGTACGTGTAGGCGGCCTGGCTCTCCTGGGTGGTACCGGAGACGCCGTATCGCACGAGCTTGGGCCGGTCGAGTTCGTCGTACTCGTACGAGGTGACCTTGCCGCGGGCGCTGGTCGCGGTCTTGAGGTTGCCGTTGCCGTCGTAGTCGTACGTGGTGACCCGGTCGAGCGGGTCGGTCACCGTGTGCAGCCGGTCCGAGGAGTCGTACCCGTAGTCGGTGGCGTTCTGGCGCGGGTCGGTGACCGTCTTCAGGTTGCCATTCGGGTCGTACTGGTAGTCGGTGAGCCGGCCGATCGGGTCGGTGACCGTGCGGACGTTGCTGAAACCGTCGTAGGTGACCCGGGTGATGTTTCCCTGCGCGTCGGCCATCCGCACCGGACGCCCGATCCCGTCGACGGCTGTGCGGCTGACCCGCCCGAGCGGGTCGGTGACCGTCGCGAGGTCGCCCAGCACGTATCCGAAGCTGGTGGCCTTGGTGTCGTTGTCGGTGACCTTGGTGACCTGCCCGACCTCATTGGTGTCCAATGTGGTCACCCGGGACATCGGGTCGGTGACCGTGCGCAGCGCGCCGCTCGGCAGGTAGCCGTAGTCGGTGCTGTGCGTGAGCGGATCGGTGACCTTGCTGACCTGGTCGAACGGCCCGTCGTAGGCGATGGTCGTGCTGCGCGCGTTGGCCGTGCCGGCCAGCTCGGTGATGCCCGTGACGTTGCCGAAGGCGTCGTAGGCCAGTTCGGTACGCCGGTTCAATGCGTCCACATAGGCCGTCGGCAGGTTCGTGGCGGGGTCGCGGGTGATCTGGAGCGTCTGGGCGAGCGGCGTGCCGTGCGCCGCGGTGTCGCTGGTGCTGAAGCCGGCCGCATTGAACGTCACCCGCCGCACGTGGCCACGCGGGTCGGTCAGGTCGGTCCGGGTGACCCGGCCGCTGGCATCGGTGACGTAGGCGAACTGGAAGGTGCCGCCGTCCGGCAGCGTCTGCTCCTGGACGCGGCCGTTGGCGTCGTAGACGTTGGTGAGGTAGACGTTCTGGCGGGCATCCCGGATCGTCTTGAGCCGACCCGCCTCGTATGTGTACACGGTCTGGCCGCCGTTGGCGTCGGTGACCGTGTCGAGGTGGCCGGTGGCGTTGTAGGTGTACGAGACCGCGCGGCCGATGTTGTCCTCCGCGCGGATGATCCGGTCGGTGGAGTCGTGGCTGAATTTGATCCACTTGCCGTTCGGTGAGGTCACCTGCGTGATCGGCCCCTTGGCCCGTACGACGCCCAGGTTGTCTGGCTCGGAGGGCGCGCGGGTGATCGTCACCGTATTGCCGTAGCGGTCCCGGATCTCCTGCAGTGGCGCCTCGTCACCGAAGATGTAGACGGTGCCGTCGCGCATCCGCAGGTCCCAGCCGTCTCCGTTCCAGGCGAGGATCGAGCCGGCGAACCGGGTCGGGGTGGGGTCGGGTGCGAACGCCGCGTTGAGGTAGTCGCTGTCACCGGTGCTGCCCGGGGTGATGCGGTGGTACCGCACCCGGCCGCCGTCGGGCAGCAGCAGCCAGCAGTCCACGAAACGGTTCTCCGAGTACAGGTTGATGTCGTAGTCGGAGTTGACACCGGTGCCGAAGCTGCGCTTGCCGATGTCGCTCTGCTGGTACGTGCGGGTGAGGTTGAGCGGCATGACGTCGTCGACCACCAGGTCGGTGCGCTGGTCGACGAGCAGGCCGGTGCCGAGGTCAACGGGGTCGCCGCCGCGCGCGCCGCTGCCGGGCACCGGTGCCTGGGCCGGCGGCGGGTCGTAGCCCGGCGTGATGAGCATGGCGCCGGTGAACTGGTAGACCTCGGTGCCTTTGTCGGGCGTGACCTGCTTGCCATCGGGCGTGACGGTGCCGTGGCCGTAGACGAACCAGCCGCGCCCGGCCGGCTCGTAGTGCCAGAAGTCCATCTTGGACCCCGGCTTGGCCTTGGTGAAGTTCGGGTAGATGACGCGGGCGCCGGCCGGGAAGACATACGCGCTTCCCGGCTGCACCGTGAAGTACGACGGCACCTGGGCGCGCGGCAGCGGGAATGGCGAGCGGTCCAGCGGGATGGCGGTGATGCCGAGTTCGGTGACGACCTTGCCCGTCACGTCGCGGACGACAGCGCCCTTGGGCAGCCGCACCTCCAGGCCGGGAATGGCCGGGGTGGTGAGGACGACCTCCCGCTCCGCCGGCGAGGTGAACCTGACGGTGTGCTTGGTGTCCAGTTTGGACAGCCAGATGGTGTACGGCAGCACGTGCGTCTGGCCGGCGGTCAGGTCGACACCGATGTCGTGCAGGCCGAACACGCGCCCGGGCGAGCTGGCGCTGGCGCCGTCGACGCGCAGCACGCGGCGGCCGGGTTTGAGGTCGGCGAGCAGGAACCGGCCCTGTTCGTCGGTCTTGGCCTCGACCCCGTCGACGGTGACGGTGACGCCGGGCAGCGGCTTGGCGTCGAGGGTGAGCACGCGACCGCTGACCGCCGTCTTGCCCGCGGGCGCGCGTAGGGCCGGCGGCAGCGGCCCGGTCGGCTCGGGGCGGCGGCTGTCCCAGTCGGTGCCGGCGAGGTTCGCCGCATCCGGCCGCCACGACTCGCCGCCTTGACCGCGGGACGCCCGATCGCGGGCCGGCGTCGGCAACTTCTGTGCGGGTACCGGCTTCGCGGCGGTCGCCTGCTTGGGCGCCGGGGCCGGCAGGGTGCGAGGGATCTCGGCCTTGCCGTCGGCGTCTGGTGTGGCGGCCGCGAGGGCGCTGCGGGTGCCCAGGGTGAGCGTGGCCGAGCCGGTGAACGAGTACGGACCGATGGTGATCTCATAGGTACCGGTCGACGGCAGCGTCGCGATGCTGACTGACGACGCGCCGCCGCTGGAGGTGAGCACCTGCCCGTCCGGCCGGCGCACGACCAGCCACGGGTAGTACGTCATCGTGACGTTGGTGAACGCCAGCGCGAGGTTCTGCCCGGCCGTGCCCGCGTACGTCAGCCGGGCGCTCTGCCCGGCCCGGGAGATGGTGACCGTCTTGGCGGTGTTCAACGTGATCGTGCCGGCGTTGAGCTGCTCGGAGAGCGTCAGGGTGACCGAGCCGGCGCCGAGGTTGCCGGCGTACACGATGAGCCGGTAGGTGCCGGCCGCGCCCGCCGTCGCCTCCAGGCTGCCGTCCTTCTGGACGGTCGTGTCGGCCACCACGCCACTCGCGGAGTTGATGACGCGGGTGCGCAGCTCGGTGCCGGTGTAGGTCCAGTTCGTGAAGCCGAACGAGAGCCGCTGGTTGGCGGTCGCGGTGAAAGAGGTCTCCACGTACTGGCCGGCCGTGCTGGTGAGCACCTTGGTGGCGCCGCCGACGGTGGAGGCGCCGGCGTCAGCGCGCTGGCGCAGTGTGAGCGCGGCCGACCCGGTCTCCGCGTACGGCGACAGGATGATCTGGTAGGTGCCGGCCACCGGCAGCGGGTCCAGGTCGAACTCGAAAACCTCCAGCACACCCTGCTTGAAGGCCGTGCCATCCGGCCGCACAACGGTCACGCCGATGCCGTAGGTGAACGTGTACGAGGCGAAGCTCAGGCTCAGCCGCTGCCCGGCGGTGCCGGTGAAGGTGAGCAGGGTCGTCTGCCCGAGCCGGCTGGCGGTCGCCGTCTTGGCGGTGCCGACGGTCAGCGCGCCGCCGTTCGCCTCAGCGGAGAGGGTCACCGCGACGGAGCCGGTGTTGGTGCCGTTGGTCAGGGACAGGCGATGGTCGCCGGTGACCGTGAGGGTGCGGAAGAACGTGGAGAGCGAGCCGACGTTGTACGTCGCGAGGAGGCCGCCAGACGGCGAGTAGAGGCGGGCTTGCACGGTGCCGGAGGAGAACGTCCAGTTGGAGAACGCGAACGACAGCCGCTGCCCCGCCGTCGCCGCGAAGGTGAGGTCGGCCGTACGCCCGGCCTGGGCGAGCGTCACGGTGACCGCCGGGCCGGTCGTGGTCAGCGTGCCCGCTGCCTGGCGCTGGCTGACCAGCACGGTGAACGAGCCGGTGCTGGAGCCAGGGCTGACCACCATCCGGTACGTCCCGGTGGCCGTCAGGTCGGGCAGGTCGATGTGGAGCGACTGGGGGAATCCCTCGGTGAGCACGGTGCCGTCCGGCCGGTACACGGTCACGTACGGCGCGTACGCGAACGTGTAGGCGGTGAAGTCGACGCTGAGCCGCTGCCCGGCGGTGCCGGCGAAGGTCATCAGGGCGTCCTGGCCGGGCCGGCTGATGACCACGGTCTTGGCGGTGCCGACGGTGATGGCGCCCGCGTCGAGGTCCGGCGACGCGGTGACCGTCACCGAGCCGGTGCTCTGGTCGGTGGTGCCGAACAGGAACCGGTAGTTGCCGGCGTTGCTGGCCGTGAACTCGTAGTCGCCGCCGCCCGTCACCGACAGCAGCGTCCGCGAGGTGCCGTCTGCCGTCATCACGACACTGCCGTGGGGCTCCAGCACCTGGGCCGTCGCGGTGACCGACGCGGCGAACGTGGCGCCGGTGAACCCCAGGTTGATCTTCTGGCCGGCCGCGGCGGGGATGGTGAGCTCGGCCTGCTGACCGGCCCGTGCCAGCGCCACGGTGGTGCCCGCGCCGGTGAGGCTGAGCGTCCCGGTGACCCGGCTGGACAGGGTGGCGGTGACGGTGCCGGTGGAGGCGCCGCCCGGGTCGACGACGATCTGGTAGGTGCCCGTGGTGGGAAGCGGGGGAAGGGCGAGCCCGCCGAACAGGTCCTGGTACTTCCAGGGCTCGTTGAACTCGTTCCGGGCGAACGGGGCCCCGTACGGCGAGAAGATCGCGATCCGGAAGTCGTTGCCGGGGAACGTCGAACTGGTCAGGCCGAGGCTCAGCCGCTGCCCTTTCGTGCCGTTGAACCGCCACACCGCCACCTGCTCGGCGGTCGGCACGCCGATCGACGCGCTGCCGGTGTCGATCGTCAACACACCGGTGTTGGCGATCGCCGCGGCCGCGTACGGCGTGGGCACGACGACGAAGTCGCTGCCGCTTGCGGCGCTCCCACCGGCGGTGGCCACGGTGACCCGGCCAGAGCCGGCCGCCTCCGGCACGGTCACGGTCAAGCTGGTCGCGGTCGCCGCGCCCACGCGGGCCCGGGTCCGCCCGAAGGAGACGATGTTGCCGCCCGGGCTGGTGTCGAAGCCGGTGCCGGAGATCGTCACGGTGGCTCCGGCCGCCGCGCGCGTCGGGCTGAGGGCGGTGACCGTGGGCACGGGCATCGCGGCGGCGAGGGTGAACGGCTGCGCGCTGGTAGCGGTGCCCGCCGCCGTGGTCACGGTGACCGCGCCGCTGGTCGCGCCGGCCGGGACGGTCACGGTGAGGCGCACCGGTGTGGCCTGGGTGACGATCGCGGCGGTGCCGTTGAAGCGCACGGTGTTGGCTGAGGCGGTGGTGGCGAAGCCGGTGCCGGAGACCGTCACGGTGGCACCGGCCGGCGCTCGGCTCGGCACCACGCTGATCACGGTCAACGCGCTGGCCGCGGAGCGCTGGATCGACAGCAGGTTGCCGCCGTCGTCGTATCCGTAACGCGCGCTCTGGCCCCCGGACGAGGTCTGGGTGACGCCGCGCAACTGTCCCGCACCGTCATACGCGTAGTCGACCGGGTTGGACGGCAGCGCCGCGGCGGCGCGAGCTGGGGCCTGGGCGGCCGCCGCCGGCACAGTGGCAGGTGGCGGGACGGCGACTGCGGCGGGCGCCTCCGGCGCCACCAGGAACCCGGCCGTGAGCACCGACACGACCGCGGCAGCCAGACCCATCTTCATAGCGACCCCCGTGACTCGCCTGAGCGGACGCCTCATCGTCAGGCGTCCCAGGCCGTCCCTCCAGATGCTGGGCCGCATCGGGGACGAGGTTGGGACAAGCCCGCGATCAGGGCTCGAGCAGCGGACGTCCCAGGTACCCGCCGGGCTCCGCGCCGGGCAGCGCGAAGAAGTAGCCACCACCCGTGGTCAGGATGTACCGGTCCAGCGGCTGCCCGGCAAGGCGGCGCTGCACGGTCGCGAAGCCGCGCTCCAGGTCCTGCTGGAAGCAGACAAAGACGAGGCCCTCGTCGGGATGGCCGGCGGCGTCCGGCGCCCGCCGGTACGAGTACGCCCGGCGCAGGATCCGGCTGCTCTCGGTCTGCGGGGTGCGCGGGTTGGCCAGGCGGATATGGGCGTCCACGGCGACAAGCCGCCCCGCCGGGTCGTCGGCGTAGTCGAAGTCAGCGTCTTCGCGGTCCCGGCCCAGCGGCGCGCCATCGCTCTTGCGGCGACCGAAGATCGCCTCCTGACGCTGGACCGGGTCGGCGTCCCACAGCGCGGTGGCGAAGCGGATCAGCCGGGCCACCAGGTAGGTGCCCCCGGCCGTCCACTGTGGCTCATCGCCGCCCGGCCGCACCCACACCACCCGGTCCAGCTCGGCAGCGTCGCCCGGGTCGGGGTTGCCGGCGCCCTCGCGGAAACCGAACAGGTTGCGGGTCGAGGGCCGACCGTCCGCCGTGACGGTGTTTTCCGCGCGGAACCCGTCGATCCGCCACCGTGGTGCCAGGTCCGGGTCGGTCAGCGGCTGCGGTGTACTGGCCGCGCAGCACTGGATGAGCAGATCGCCGTGACAGGATGCCTCGTCGAGCACGTCGCCGGGGAACGACGGCATGCGCGTGAGGCGGCGCGGTCGCTGCTCCGCCAGCCCGTACCTGCCGTCGAACAGCGACTCCCCGACCGCGACCGTGACCTCCGCAGCGGAACCGCGGGCGGCGTCGGTCAGCCGCCGGAAGAGCGCGACAAGGCCGGCGCGGTCGGCGGCCCGCACGTCGTACGCCGCCAGGACCGCCTTGTCTGGCGGCGGCGTGACGATGCCGGGCTGGTGGACCGCCACGCCCGCAACCGGTGAGCTGCGAGCCGTGACGGTGGCCACGAGGGCACCGGCACCACCGGCCGCAACCGCGGCGGCGCCGGCCAGCACAGCGCGGCGCGGCACCCGCTTGTCGACCCCCACGGCGTCAGGCGCGGGCGAAGCGCCGCCGGGCGAGCACACCCACCACGCCAGCGACCGCAGCGAGCGCGACAAGCCAGCGCAGCGGAAGCCGCCGGGCACTGGTCTCCGACACCACTGTCGATTGTGGAGATTGGTCACCGGGCGGCGTCTGGTCACCGATCCGTGCCGTCGCCCGAGCCTGCTGGGCCCGGCTCCACAGGTCGTGGAGCCGGGCGCTGTCGCCGCCGCCGTCTTCGCTGAGCGCGGCGACCACCTGCCAGGGCGGCAACGCGCGACCGGCCAGGTAACGCGACAGCGACGAGTCGCTGCTCAGCGTGGACCGCTCCAACTCGCGCAGGCTCTTACCCGTGCGTCTCCGAAGATCACGCAGCTGCGCCGCGAGCTCCGTGGTCAACTGCTGCGCCAGATCTGCCTGCTTGCCCGTGGTCGTATGCCGCGGCGCCGAGGTCATCCCAAGCCTCCCCGTGGATAGGACTCCCGGCGAGCAGTCTAGTCACAACCATCACTACATGTCTGCCCTTGAATGCACACAGTCACCCAGGGACCGCTGATGCCGCCAACTGTGGGGCCACCTCGCTGGCGAGGACGTCGAGGTGGTCGAGGTCGGCCAGGTCGAGGACCTGGAGGAAGAAGCGCGATGCGCCCAGCGCGGCGTACTGCCCGATCTGGTCGACGACCTGGTCGGGCGTGCCGAAGATCGGGGGCTGCTGGCCGATTTTCTCAGCGCGGGCGCGCGCCTCCGCCGCGGTACGTCCACATGCGACAGTCTGGGCGACGGACAGTACCATTGGCTGCTCGCGACCTTCGGCCTCGCACGCGACCCGCACCCGCTCGTACGCCTGCGCGGTCACGTCGACGGGCCGGAACGCCACGTTGTACTCGTCGGCGTATTTGGCGGCAAGTGCGGGAGTGCGCTTGGGTCCGACACCGCCGATGATGACCGGCGGGCCGGGGATCTGCGTGGGCTTCGGCAGCGCCGGCGAGTCGTACAGGTCGTAGTGGCCACCGCGGAAGCTGAACGTCTCGCCCGACGGGGTGGCCCACAGGCCCTTCACGATCGCCAGCTGCTCGGCGAGCTTGTCGAACCGCTCGCCGATCGGCGGAAACGGGATGCCGTACGCGGTGTGCTCCGGCTCGTACCAGCCGGCGCCGAGCCCCAGCTCGACCCGGCCGCCGCTCATCTGGTCGACCTGCGCGACGCTGATCGCGAGCGGCGCCGGCAGCCGGAACGTCGCGGAGCTGACGAGCGTGCCGAGCCTGATGCGGCTGGTCTGCACGGCGAGCGCGCCCAGCGTCACCCACGCGTCGGTGGGGCCGGGCTGGCCGTTGTCGCCCATGATGGCCAGGTAGTGGTCGGACCGGAAGAACCCGTCGAAGCCGCATTCCTCCGTGCGCAGGGCCACCTTGAGCTGGTCATCGTAGGTGGCGCCTTCTTGGGGTTCGATAAACACACACAGCCGCATGTGATCAACCCTAACCAACCCGGGCGGACACGAGCAGCGATCGACCGCTAACGTTCTGGCATGCCCGGTTACGACTGGATCAGCTTCACGACTGACTACGGACTCTCCGACGGGTTCGTTGCCGCATGTCACGGTGTGGTGGCACGGCTCGCGCCGCAGGTACGCGTCATTGATGTCACGCACTCGGTCGCACCCGGCGACGTGCCTCGGGGTGCCGCGGTGCTCGCTCAGACGGTGCCGCATCTGCCGCCGGCGGTACACGTGGCGGTTGTCGATCCTGGCGTGGGCACGGCGCGGCGGGGCATCGCGGCGCGCACGCCCGGTGGTCTGCTCGTCGGCCCTGACAACGGCCTGCTGCCGTGGGCGGCGGATGCGCTCGGCGGGCTCGAAGCCGTTGTCGAGCTTGCGAATCCGGAGTGGTTCGCGCCTGACGTCTCGCGCACGTTCCATGGTCGCGACGTCTTCGCGCCGGTGGCCGCCCGCCTCGCGCGAGGCGCGCCGCTCACCGACGCCGGCCCGCCCGTCGACGCCACGAAACTCGTGCGGCTGCCCGACCCGGTGGTCGCGGTCGGCGACGGCTGGCTGGAGGCGGAGGTGCTGACCATCGACCGGTTCGGAAACGTGCAGCTCGCCGCGCCCGGCGAGGCGCTCGACGGCCTCGGGCCGACGCTGCGCGTCGGTGGGGTCCGCGCCGTGCGCGGTGGCACGTTCGCCGAGGCCTCCCCCGGCGGCTTGATCGTGTACTCGGATTCGTCCGGCCGGGCAGCGGTGGCGGTGAACGGTGGGCGCGCCGCGGTCGTGCTCTCGGTGACACCGGGTGACGTGGTGCGGATCAACTCGACGAAGTGAGCCGGTGGTGCACCCAGACGTTGGGCTCGACGTAGACGGCGATGTCCTGCGCGACGTCGCAGTGCACCGGGCTGAGCGCCTGCGGCACCCGCACCGCGCCGCTGGTGTCGAAGGGCAGCCCGGTCCACTCGCGCCAGCGCTCCAGGCGGGCCGGGATGACCATGCTGGTGTGCGCGACGTTGACGATGCGGCCGCCGGCGCGCACGTGCACGCGCAGCCACGGGTCGACCGGCAGCCCGTCGTCGCGGGTCCACCTGGCGTACTCGTCGATCGGCATGTCAGGGTGCAGGTGCTTGCCGTTGGGGCGCACCGGCGCGACCAGGTCTTCGAAGCCGTGCTTGGCCGCGTTGTCGCGCATCGCCGCCAGCATCCGCCCCGACATGCCCGTGCCGCGCAGGTCGGGCCGGATGAGGATCTCCAGGGCTGACACGATCGTGGGCTGCCCGCCGCCCAGCCGGTCGTACGCGGACGCCCGGACCACCCAGTCCCACCCGCCGTCGGGCAGCCCGTCGTCGGGGTCGCCGTCCCAGGCGATCGGCACCGAGTGCGCCTTGGCCATCGGCTGGCCGGTGGCGCTGTCGACCGCGATGAGCACGAAGTCCGGGTACGCGGACACGTGGTAGCCGTAGTAGAACCACGCGGTCGGGTCGTTCGACATGAACGCCGGCCAGAATCCGTCGAGCTGGCCCAGCATCGGTGCCCACTCGGGCCGCTCGGCGACGGTGGCGATCTCCACGTCTGTTTCCGCCACTCCGGTCATGACCTTCATTCTGTTTCATCGCCCAGTGGTAGGGCGAGTTCGATATGCATCCACATATGCCAGTCAATCGATATGGTCGGGGCACCCCAATCCCACCGGGAAAGGACGGCGACCATGAAATCGCTCCGGCTGCTCCTCGTACTCGCACTAGCGGCCTTCGGCGTAGCCGTACCCAACGCCGCCAGCGCCGACATCGGCCCGTACGTCGTGAACGGGCGGCCCGCCACCGAGAACTACTCGTTCATGGTGTACGTGTCGGGCTGCACCGGTTCGCTGATCAAGGCCAACTGGGCGGTTACCGCCAAGCACTGCCCCACGCCCAGCTCCGTGCGCGTCGGCAGCGTCAACCGCACCAGCGGCGGCACCGTGATCGGCGTGACCCGTGCGGTCAACAACCCGAGCATCGACGTCAAGCTGCTCCAGCTGGCTGGCAACGTCACGCACGCGCCGGCACCCATCCCCACGACGTCCGGCGCGGTCGGCACCGCCACGCGGATCATCGGCTGGGGAATCACGTGCCCGAACCGCGGCTGCGGCTCAGCGCCCACCGTCGCCAACGAGCTCGACACGTCGATCGTCGCCGACAGCCGGTGCATCGGCATCAACGGGCCGGGCGAGATCTGCACCAACAACACCAACGGCAACGCGGGCGCCTGCTACGGCGACTCGGGCGGGCCGCAGGTGCGGATGATCAACGGGCGTTGGAACCTCATCGGCGCCACCAGCCGCGCCGGCAACAACAACGCCACGTGCGCGACCGGCCCGTCGATCTACGGCGACCTCCCGTCGATCCGCTCCTGGATCAACACCCAGGTCGGCGGCCTCCCCGCATAAAACGCCCCCTCCGCGCTCATATCCTCTCGCCGGCGGGAGGATATGAGCGTGCCGGAAGGGGACACCGTTTGGAACACGGCGCGCGGGCTGCACCGCGCGCTCGCGGGCCGCCGGCTGACCGCGTCGGATTTCCGGGTACCCCAACTCGCCACCGCCAGCCTCGTCGGCTGGACCGTCCTGGAGTCCCGCAGCCGGGGCAAGCACCTCCTGCTGCGCGTCCGCGACGAAGACGGCACGCGACAGCTCACGCTGCACTCGCACCTGCGCATGGACGGGGCCTGGCGGACATACGCGCCGGGTGAGCGCTGGGCCGCCCGTCCGGCGCACCTGATCCGCGCGGTACTGCGAACGGCTGACGCCGTCGCCGTCGGGTACCACCTGCACGAGTTGGCGCTGGTGCCCACCGCCGAAGAGGAAACGCTCGTCGGCCACCTCGGCCCCGACCTGCTCGGCACCGACTGGGATCCCGCCGAGGCGGCCCGACGCATCGGGCTCCACCCCGGCACGGCCATCGCCGAGGCGCTGCTCGACCAGCGGAATCTGGCCGGCATCGGCAACCTGTACAAGTGCGAGGTCTTGTTTGTGCGCGGCATCGAGCCGTGGACCGCGGTCCGCGACGTACCCGACCTGCCCGGCCTGGTGGCGCTCGCGCAGCGGATGCTCGCGTCCAACCGCGGCCGCTGGCTCCAGACCACGACGGGGTCGCTGCGCAAGACGGAGGCCAATTACGTGTACGGCCGGCGTGGCCAGCCGTGCCGGCGGTGCGGCACGCTGATCAAGATGCGCGAGCAGGGCGAGCGGATCACGTACTGGTGCCCTCGCTGCCAGCCGCCTCGACCAGCGCGGTAACCACGTCGGGCGGGGGCGTGCCGGCGGGCAGGAGGCGGTACAGCAGGCGCAGGTCGCCGAGCGCCTGCTCGACCGTCCAGCCGGCCGCCGCGCGTTCCCGTCCGAGTTGGGCCGCAGGCGGCTCGGGCGCCCGCCCCTGCACGATCGCCCTGGTCAACGCGTCCACCGCCGGTGTCCACCAGTCGCCCGGCGGCGCGTACCCGATCTCCTGGACACCGGCGCGCCACGCCTCGCGCAGCATCACCGCGTCCGTCCGGTGGCGGTAGCTCGTCCTCGCCCGCCGTTCGGCTGCCTTTGCCGACAGCCACCGGTCGCCGTCCATACCCATCGTCGGCTCCCCGCTCGCGCTCTGTTCGATTGCGGGCGTTCGCCCGCCATCACGACGACAGCCGGGGTACGCGATCATGACGCGATTTCACTAACCGGATTAAACGGACACCTCCGTGACACGCTCGGGGCGTGGGCGTTGGTCCGTGTGATGACCGACGGATACGACGGTGAACCCAGCGACCCGGAGCTGATCGCCGCGGTACGCGCTGGCGCGCACGACGCCTTCGAAGCGCTGTACCGCCGCCATTTCGAGCCGGCGCGGCGGGTGGCCCGTGCCCTCGCGCGCGACCCGGCCGAGGTCGACGACCTGGTGGCGGAGGCGTTCGCCAAGCTTTTCGGCACCCTCCGCGACGGCGGCGGCCCCGACGTGGCCTTCCGCCCGTACCTGGTCACCACGATCAGGCGACTCTTCTACGACAGCCAGCGGCGGGCGCGACGCGAGAACGTCACCGACGACCCGGCGATCCACGCCCCGGGTGTACCGTTCGACGACACCGCCGAGCGCAAACTGGAACACGCCCTGGTGGCGCGGGCCTTCACCAAGCTGCCCGAACGGTGGCGCACGGTGCTGTGGCACACCGAAGTCGAAGGCGACCCGCCGTCGGCCGTCGCGCCGCTCATGGGCCTGACACCCAATGGTGTGGCCGCGATGGCGTACCGGGCACGGGAGCGGCTGCGCGAAAACTACTTGCGCGAACACATCGCCACCGAGCCCGCCGACGAGTGCCGGTGGGCGATCGAGCGGCTGGGCGCCCATGTCCGCGGTGGCCTGTCCCGCCGCGAGAACCGGCGGGTCGGTGAGCACCTGTCCGGCTGCGGGCCGTGCCACCTGCTCTTCGTCGAACTGGACGAGGTCAACTCGGCGCTGCGCCTGATCCTGGTGCCAGTGCTGCTCGGAATCCCAGCGGCGGCGTACCTCGGCACGGCCGGCACCACCGCGGCAGCGGCTGCCCTGGGCACGACGGCCGCGACCGGCGCGGGCGCGGCTGGAGCTGGATTCGGCGCGGCCGGGGCTGGGACAGGCGCGGGCGCGGCTGGGACAGGCGCGGCTGGCGCCGGGTTTGGTGCAGGCGGGGCTGGGACGGGCGCGGGCTCGGCCGGCGCGGGCGGTGCCGGGGGCTTCGGTGGCGGCGGGAAGGGTGCCGTCGTCCGGAAGCTGGTGCGCCAGCGGTCGACGCAGGCGGTGGCCGGCGGCGGTGCCGTGGCGGCAAGCCTCGTGGTGATCGCGCTGGTGCTCACCGGCCAGCCTTCGCCGGTCGAGCGTCCGGAGGCCGCGCCCTCACCGACCGAAGCGGCCCCCGCCCCGTCCCCCGCAGCCCCGCCGCCCTCGCCAGCCCAGACGCCGCAACCCGATCCGACCCGGCCACCAGAGTCGTCGCCCGCGACCCCCTCGCGCTCACCGGCCCAGCCGATCGCAGCGTTGGAAGCCCGCCTGGAACCTGTCGGCACCCTCGTGCGCGGCCGCCCCGCGGTGCTGGCCCTGACGGTGACACACGCCGGCCGATCCAGCGCCAGTTCCGCGCCCCCTCCCGGCGGCGGCTCAGGCGGCGGGAGCGCCCTGCCTAGCTTCGGGGCGACGGATACCGGCCCGCTCACCGCGGAGGTCACCGTGCCCGGTGGCGTCGCGCTGCGCGAGGGAGCGCCGGGCGGCGGGTGGCGCTGCGCCGGGTCCGCCGGACGCATCCGCTGTACGCGTACGTCACTGAAGCCGGGCGCCACAGCCCGCGGGTACCTGCCGGTCACCGTCTCGGGCACCGCGGCGGGTACCCCACGGGTCCGGCTCACCGCACCCCGCGCCAGTACGACGACGGCGGTCGCACCGATCGGCGTACGCGATGGCGGCCTCGCCGCGGCCTTCGCCGGCTCCCTGCCAGCCACCGTCGCGGTCGGCGGCAACTCGCTGCTGTCCTGCGGCGCTCTGTCGCTCACCTGCACAGCGGTGCGCGCGGGCTCGCGGCCGGGTGACAACGGCGACCACCGCATGGCCCGGTACGCCGATCCGGAAGCGCCAGCCGGCGTCCCGTACGGCTCGATGGTGAGCGGTGCCGACATCGCGGTACCCGGGTCGGTTGTATGGGCGGGCCTCTACTGGGCCGGTTCCGGCACACCACCCGCCACGGTGGCCGCCCGGCTGCGCGGGCCGGGCGCGTCCGAGTACACGATGATCAGCGCCGACCGCGTGGACCGGACGACGGACGACGACTTCGAAGGCGGCGCGTACCAGGCGACCGCCGACGTCACCGGCCTCGTCCGCGGCTCGCGCGGTGGTAGATGGTGGGTGGCCGTCGATGCGGGAGCGTTCCGGACCGGCATGAACGCGTTCGGTGGTTGGACGCTGCTCATGGTGGTACGGGGTGATGGTCCGGCGCGTACCGTGGCGGTCTTCGACGGGTTCACGGCGCTGGCACGCGGGCAGTCGTTCACGGCGCCGGTCTTCGGGGCTCCTGGCGCGGCGCAGGTCGGGTTCGTGGGCTGGGAGGGCGACCGGACCCTGACCGGCGATCGTGTGACTCTCGGTGGGCGGTCGCTCGGCGACAACGTGGCGGCCAGCCGCGCGTCGGGTACCCCGGACGGGTGGCACACGTTCGGCACGGACGCGCGCCGTCTCAGTACACGAATCTCGGGGTCCGCGTCGCTGACAGCGACCGCTGGCGACGACGCCTGGCTCCTAGGCCCGATGGCCCTGACCACCTCATAACCCCGCGCCCCCCATGCGGCGATCTTGGGTGCTCGGCCTCGCGCCGCACGCGCGGCCGGCGGGCTGCGGTCACGGACTGCCGCGCTGTGACCGAGGGCGCGACCGCCGCGCCCGTATCCGGCAATCTTGGAGCGCGAGCGTCGCCTGGACGACGGTAGAGCTCCAAGATTCGGACGCCGCAGGCGTCCGTGGCGAATCACTGCCCTAGCAGCCGACCAGGCGGGCGTAACGCCGCGCGCTTTCGACCGATCGGCGAGGGCTGTCGGGCACGGCCCGGCGCGGGCGGCGACGCCGCTGGTTACGCGAGGGTTGGGCCGGGGTGCGGGGTCCGGGGAGTCGTGTCGCGGAGCTCGGCCAACCCGGCCGCCACCCCGCGGAGCAGGTCGCTCGCCTCGGTGAGCCGGGTCACCGACGGGTCTTCGGTGACCATGCGGCCGTCTTCCGCGACGTAGCTGGCGGCGGCCGCCACCAGCCGCTCGTACGCCGCCACACCGGTGTCGAGCTGGCCCACAAGCGTCGAGTGCGCGTCTTCGAGGGCGGGCCGGGTGTCCGGCGGCGCGAACCGTAGTGCCTTTTCCACCCCCGCCACCCGCTGCGCGAGGTCACGCAGCGAACGCTCCGCGACCGCCGCCTCCAGCACGGCCGGCTCGCCGGGGCCGGTGAGCCGTGCGGCGAGCCCGTGCAGCGTCATAGCCGCCCGGTCGAGGCGAGCCCACGGGCCGGCCGCCCCCGAGCCGCGCAGGGCGAACCGGGCCTGCTGCCGCCGTACCTCCTCGACGGCCGTGCGGCCGATCGGCAACCGCTGGACGGCGTTGACCAGGCGTTGGCGGGCCTGCTCGCCGGCCAGGGCCGGGTCGGGTGGCGGTGGGGCCGGCTGTGCCGCCAGGGCGCGCAGGTCGGCCCAGCGCCATCCGGCCAGTGCCACCGAGCCGCCCGCGGCAGCCGCCCAGAAGGCGTCGGCGAGCCCGAGTCCGGCGTACGGGGTGAGGACGATGGCCGCACCGCCAAGACCGCCCGCGAGGACGCTCCATCGACGGGCCGATCGGCGCAACCGCTTGAGCCGCCGGAAGTACCTGGTCCGGGCGTCTGCCATCTCGTCCTCCCCCGTAGCTGGTCAGCCTGCGGCGCTGGTGTCTCCCGCGCTCTTGTCGCGGGCCAGGTTGGCGCGGATTTCGTCGAGACGGGCCACTCCGGCGGTGTCGGCGGCGCTGGCGGCCGGCTCGACGGCGGGCTGCTCGGGCTTGGCCGCCAGCTTGTCGCCGGACATGCTCGCCCGGATCTGCTCCAGCCGGGACGCGCCGGCCATGTCGAGCGTCGACTTCTGGATCTCCAGCATGCGCCCCTCGACGGAGTTGCCAGCCAGCTCGGCGCGGCCCATCGCGTTGGCGTACCGGCGCTCGATCTTCTCGCGCACCTCGTCGAGGGACGGGGTGTTGCCGGGCGCGGCCAGCGACGACATGGACTCCAGCGAACGGGCCACGCTCTCCTGCATCTTGGCCTGCTCGAGCTGGCTGAGCAGCTTGGTGCGCTCGGCGAGCTTCTGCTGGAGGATCATCGAGTTGTTTTCGACCGCCCGGCGAGCCTGGGCGGCGGCGCCGAGGGCCTGGTCGTGCAGCGTCTTGAGGTCTTCCATCGACTGCTCGGCCGCGACAAGCTGGGTGGCGAGCGTCTGCGCCGTCTGCTCGTACTTTCCGGCCTCCGCCTCGTCGCCGCTGGCCCGCGCCTTGTCGGCGAGCACGAGCGCCTGCCGTGCCATGGACTGGAGCCGCTCGACCTCGGACATCTGGCGGGACAGCTTCATTTCGAGCTGTCGCTGGTTGCCGATCACGGCGGCGGCCTGCTGCACGAGGGCCTGGTGCTGGCGCTGGGCGTCTTCGATGGCCTGCTGGATCTGCACCTTGGGATCGGCGTACTCATCTATCTTGGCGCCGAACAAGGCCATCATGTAGCGCCAGCCCTTGACGAACGGGTTCGCCATCTCCGCGGTATCCCCTCAGTGTGATCGCTCTATGTGGCCGGCGCCGGGCAGCAACCCGGGCGACGGCGCGGCAGATCCCCATCGTCCCAGCCCGACGCCAACCCGTCATGCGACCTCAGGGGGATATCCGGGTTTCGGCCGTCTCATCCAGAACCCTACGCGCACACTTCCGCCCCAGCCACCCTGCGCGGATCAAGGTCAACCGCATGGATCAAGGGCCAAAACACGCGGAAAAGAGATCAAACCACGTGCGTTCGCCCTTGATCGACGGGCAGGGCCCGCCGGGCGCGCGAGCGCGCTAACGGGCGCTGCCCGCGAGCGCGCTGGCACGCGCCACAGGCGCGCGTAGCGCGCCGCGGGCAGCGCTGAGTCAGGCGGCGCAGAAGTCGCGGTCGCGTTGAACGGGGCGCATGTTGCGGGTGGCCCGCAGGGTCGCCTTCAGTGGCGTCTCCTGGCGTACCGACACCGACACGGAACCGTCGGTGGCGACCCGGCGCATGGACGCCTCTGGCGCCAGCGTCCGCCCAGCGTCGGCCTGTGCCGGAATCGCTGCCGGCTCGGCGGCGGCCCGCCGCTCGTCGCGCACCGGGACCAGGACGCCGTCCATGTCCTCGGCCAGCGCGAGCGTGTCGCTCACCTCGCGCAGCAGCTCGGAGAGCTGGGCACCGAGCGCGTCACAGATCGCCGAAAGCAGCTCGCTGGACGCCTCTTTCTGGCCGCGCTCGATTTCGGACAGGTAGCCGAGGCTGACATTCGCCGCGGTGGACACCTCGCGCAGGGTGCGATGCTGACCCTGCCGGCGCGCGCGCAATGCGTCGCCGAGAACCCGACGTAGCAGGACCATCGCACCTCCCCCTGACGCGGACCGACCGGCGGCTGCCGGAGGCTTCCCGCAACCGTACCCGCTATCCGGCAGCACGACATCCCGCCACACTGCCGGTTCGCGCACAGCGTAGATCGCGCTCAGCGCACGCGAGAAGGCCGGCGCGGATCGCGCTCAGCGCCCGCCGAAAGGCCGGCGCGGACCGCGCTCACCGCACCGCGAGACGCTCGCCGAGAAGGGAAAACGCGGCGTCGACGGCCGCCACCCGGATGGCCTGGCGGTCGCCGGCCAGGACCAGCCTTCGCACGGAAGAGGCGGCAGGGCCGGCCACCGCCACGTAAACGGTGCCGACGGGTACGCCGTCTTGCGGTTCGGGTCCGGCGACGCCCGTGGTGGACAACCCCCAGTCGGCCCGGCAACGCTCGCGCCCACCATGGGCCAGCGCGACGGCCACATCCGGATCGACCGGCCCGCGCTCCTTCAAAAGCTTCTCGGGTACGCCCGCCAGCGTCGCCTTGAGATCGGTGGCGTACACCACGAGCCCGCCCCGGAACACGGCACTCACCCCCGGGACGGTGACCAGCGTGGCGGCCAGCAGCCCGCCGGTGAGCGACTCGACGGCGGCGACCGTCTCGCGCCGCTCGATCAGCGCGCGGACGAGCGTGTCGACGGTCACGTGGCGCCGGCAGTGCGGCGCAGGCGCAGCGCCCGGAGCGTGTAGTCGAGCCCGGTGATCACGGTCACCACGACAGCGGCCGCCATGATCCACGGACCGACGGAGGCCAGCCCGGACGGGAACGGCCACAGGTACCAGCTGATCGCCAGGATCTGGAGCGTCGTCTTGATCTTGCCGCCACGGCTGGCGGCGATCACGCCGTACCGGATGACCCAGAACCGCAGCGCCGTCACCCCGAACTCGCGGACCAGGATGACCATGGTCACCCACCACGGCAGCCCGTCGTACCAGGACAGCAGCAGCAGCGCGGTGCCGGTGAGCGCCTTGTCGGCGATCGGGTCGGCCACCTTGCCGAAGGCGGTCACCAGCCCGTATCGCCGGGCGATCCAGCCGTCGGCGAAGTCGGTGCCCGAAGCGAACATGAACGTCAGGCACGCCGCGATCCGCCAGCCCTGGTGGACCATCTCGGACGCCAGCACCATGCCGACGAAGACCGGTACGAGCACGAGCCGGAGGAGGGTCAACGCGTTGGCGGCGTTGACGACCGGAACGGAAACGGCCGCTGCCCCCGGCTCGGTCATGCGCCGCCTCCCGCAGCCGCCACAAAGCGGGTGGTGCCACCTGACAGCAGCGAGGACAGCGACCGGAGCGACTGGCGGCTACAGGGAGGCACAAAGGGCGCATGACCCGCGCGAGCGGAGCGAGCGCCGACCAGCAGAGTCATCCAGTCACCGGCCCAGAAACTCCAGTCACCGCCGCCGAGACCATCGTGACGGGGACCGCCACCAGGTCGACGCCCTCGGTGGCGGTGACGGTGGCCCGGACCAGGTCGCCGGGGCGCAGCGCGGCCAGGTCGACCCCGTCGCCCGCGACCAGCGTGGTGGAACCGTCGACCTCGGGCGCCTGGTGCGCGGCACGCCCCTCGACCACCCCATCGTCAATGGTGTCGACGAGCACCTCGACCGTGCTGCCCAGCCGCTCCTCGGCCCGCTGGGCGCACAGCTCGTCGGCCAGCGACAGCAGCTTCTCGTACCGCCGCTTGATCGTGGCGCGACTCACCTTGCCGGTCATCGTGGCGGCCTCGGTGCCGTCTTCGTCGCTGTAGTCGAAGACGCCGATGGCGTCGAGCCGCGCCTCGGTCAGGAAGCGCACCAGCTCGTCGACGTCGCCGCGGGTCTCGCCCGGGAACCCGACGATGAAGTTGCTGCGCGCGCCGGCATCTGCCGCGAGCGCCCGCGCGGATGCCAGCAGCTCCAGGAACCGCTCGGTCGACCCGAACCGGCGCATCCGCCGCAGCACCGGCTCGCTGGAGTGCTGGAAGGACAGGTCGAAGTACGGCGCGACGCCCGGCGTGGTGGCGATCACCTCGACCAGACCGGGGCGGGTCTCGGCGGGCTGCAGGTAGCTGGCCCGGACGCGCACGATGCCCTCGATCGCGGCGAGCTGCGGCAGCAGCTTTTCGAGCAGCCGGGGGTCGCCGAGATCCTTGCCGTAGGACGTGGAGTTTTCGCTCACGAGCACGAGCTCGCGCACGCCGTTCTTGGCCAGCCACTCGGCTTCGGCGAGCAGCTCTTCGGGAGTACGCGAGACGAAGGACCCGCGGAACGAGGGGATCGCGCAGAAGGAGCACCGGCGGTCGCAGCCACTCGCGAGCTTGAGCGACGCGACCGGACCCTCCGCCAGGCGCCGCCGGCGCAGGTGCTTGGGCAGCGCGTGGCCGGGCACGACGACGCCGGTGTCGCGCCGGGCCACCGGCGTGATCGGCAGCAGCTCTCGCCGGTCACGAGGGGTGTGCGCGGCCAGCCGCTCGCCGTTCAGCACCGCGCCGAGCCGCTCGGAGATCTCGGGGTAGTCGTCGAAACCGAGCACGGCGTGCGCCTCGGGCAGGCTGCCGGCCAGCTCGCGCCCGTATCGCTCGGCCATGCAGCCGGCGGCCACCACCTTGGCACCGGTGTCGGCGGCGGCCATGAGGGTCTGTATCGAGTCTTGCTTGGCTTTTTCGACGAAGCCGCACGTGTTGACCAGCACCACGTCGGCGGCCTCGCCATCGGTGGTGACATCCCAACCGTCGGCGTGCAGCCGGCCGGCCAGCTCCTCCGAATCGACCTCGTTGCGCGCGCAGCCGAGCGTCAGCAGCGCGACCCTGCGGGGCGGTGCAACGTGAGAGTGGTCAGAGGAGGAGTCAGACACCATCCGAGGGTACCGGGCGAGCCTGACACCTTCGTAATTAGACGGCAGCGGCGCGTGGCGCGGGGAACGGACGGCGGAGGGTGAACGCCTCGGGGCAAGGACCCGACCGGTTCAGCAGGTCGCGCCGCTCGCCCGCCTCTTTGAGGGTGGGCAGCGTGCCGGCCGGAATCCACCACATCACCAGATGCTCGCCGACGCTGTCGTGGTGAAACCACTCCCGCCGCCTGCGTACCGCCTCCAGGTGGTCGCGGGTCTGGTACGTGTACGCCCGCAGCGACTCGACGTCTTCCCAGACCGACAGGTTGACCAGCATGTCGGGGCCGAACGGGCGCAGGCCCGTCGAGTCTTCGCCGCCCTCCTCGATGAGCCGCCACACGAACCCGGGTGACGCGTCGGCGAGCGCGTTGAGCGGCTGCAGGCCGGCGACGAAGCCAGCCATCGCGGGGTCGTCGAGGGAAGCCTTCATGCGGGCGACGTTGAGCTCGGCGAGGTGAAAAATCATGGCGGTACTATAAATCATCGCCGTTGTTTTTAGAAAGGCGCACGCAGCAGTCGCCCGGTGCCGGGTCCAGGCGGGCGCGCCAGCCGGTGCCCTCGACCAGGCCCTCGACAAGCGCGAGGTTCATGCCGCACACCAGCGGTGGGAACTGCTCGGCCAGCCGGTGGAACGGGCAGTTGCGCAGGCGTACCTCTTGATCGTCGACCTCTGGGTGGTACCCGCGCTCCGCGAGCAGGGTGACCACGTCGGACCCGGCGGCGTCCGCGCGGCCGCGCCGGCGCGCGACCTCGAAGAGGGCGGCGTCGGCGCCGGACCGCTCGATGGCCTCGGCCAGCAACTCGGCCGCGGACTCATAGGTGCGCGGCGGCACGCTGACCGCGCGCTCGACGGCCGCGCGGTGGTAGAGCTTCGCGGGACGCCCGGCGCCCGGTCCGGATTTTCCGGTACGCCGCGCGAACGACGCCTCCAGCAAGCCGGCGTCGACCAGCTTGTCGAGATGAAAAGCGGCGAGGGTACGGCCGACGCCGAGCGCCGTCGCGACCTCGTCACGCCCGACGGGCGACGCGCTCGCGACCACGGCGTCGTACGCCGCCCGGCGCACAGGGTCGGTCAGTAAGGAGAGGGCGTCGAGATCTTCCACGCCTCAAGTCTATGACTCACCGGCGTTGGTGATAGAGGCCATGACCTCGTCCAGCTCGTCCGGCTTGATCAGCACGTCGCGCGCCTTGGAGCCCTCGGACGGCCCGACGATGCCCCGGGTCTCCATGAGGTCCATGAGGCGTCCCGCCTTGGCGAAGCCGACCCGCAGCTTGCGCTGCAACATCGACGTCGAGCCGAACTGCGACGTGACCACCAGCTCGATCGCCTGCACCAGCACATCGAGGTCGTCGCCGATGTCTTCGTCGATCTTCTTCTTCGGCTCGGCGGGCGCCAGCACGTCCGGCCGGAACTCCGGCTCGCGCTGGTCCTTGCAGAACTTGACGATGTCCTGGATCTCCGATTCGGACACCCAGGCACCCTGGATGCGGATCGGCTTCGACGCGCCCATCGGCAGGAACAGCCCGTCGCCGCGCCCGATCAGCTTCTCCGCGCCGGGCTGGTCGAGGATGACCCGCGAGTCGGCGAGCGAGGACGTGGCGAACGCGAGCCGCGACGGCACGTTCGCCTTGATGAGGCCGGTGACCACGTCGACCGAGGGGCGCTGGGTGGCCAGTACCAGGTGGATGCCGGCCGCCCGGGCGAGCTGCGTGATCCGCACGACCGAATCTTCGACGTCGCGCGGCGCCACCATCATGAGGTCGGCGAGCTCGTCGACGATGACCAGCAGGTACGGGTACGGGCGGATCTCGCGCTCACTGCCCGGCGGCGGCTTGATCTGCCCAGCGCGCACCTTGCGGTTGTAGTCGTCGATGTGGCGTACCCCGGCGGCGGCCAGGTCGTCGTAGCGCATGTCCATCTCGCGCACGACCCAGTCGAGGGAGTCGGCCGCCTTCTTCGGGTTGGTGATGATGGGCGTCACGAGGTGCGGTACGCCCTCGTAAGCGGTCATCTCCACGCGCTTGGGGTCGATGAGGATCAGCCGCACCTCGTCCGGCGTCGCCCGGCTCAGGATCGACACCAGCAACGAGTTGAGGCAGGACGACTTGCCCGCGCCGGTGGCGCCCGCGATGAGGATGTGCGGCATCTTGGCGAGGTTGGCCACCACGTAGCCGCCCTCGATGTCCTTGCCGAGCGCGACCAGCATCGGGTGGTGGTCGCTGCCCGACGCCCGTGACCGCAGCACGTCGCCGAGCGCCACGTCTTCCCGGTCGGAGTTCGGGATCTCGACGCCGACCGCGCTCTTGCCCGGGATCGGGCTGAGAATACGAACATCCGGTGACTTCACGGCGTACGCGATGTTGCGGGACAGCTGGGTGATCCGCTCCACCTTGACGCCGTGGCCCAGCTCTACCTCGTACCGGGTGACCGTCGGACCGCGTGTGAATCCCGTCACGGCCGCGTCGACGTCGAACTGCTCGAAAACACCCTGCAGCGCGGCGATCACCTCGTCGTTGGCCTTGCTGCGAGTCTTCGCCGCGGTCCCCGCGCGCAGCAGGTTCGGCGGCGGCAGCTTGTAGTCGCCCGCCATCCCGGTGATCGCCAACTGCTCGGCCCGCGTCGGCGGCGGCGAGTGCTCGGGCGGCTCGGCCACCTTGCGGGCGGCCGGCACCTTCGCCGGCGGGGTACGCGGCAGGACGACCGTGTCGTGCACGATCTCGTCTTCGTCGGCGTCGGCGTCCTGTGACACGCTCGCCTGGCGGCGCCGCGAGGAGCGGCGGCGGGGCGCGGGGACCGGCTCCTCGTCCTCCTCGTCCTCGTCCTGGCCTTCCTCGGTGGCGATCGGGCGACCCAGTACCGACGCCACGAGCACGCCCAGCCGCTCGGGCACCTTGTTGATGGGCGTGGCGGTGATGACGAGCAGCCCGAAGAGCAGCAGCAGGATCAGCAGCGGCACGGCCACCCACTGGGTCACCGCGCGCTCCAGCAGCGACCCGATGCCCGCGCCGATGAGGCCGCCCGCATAGTCGCGCTGCGTGTTGTCGATGGGCGACTGCCCGATGTGGAGCAGGCCGGCGGACGCCAGGATGAGGGCCGACCAGCCGACCATGCCGCGGCCGCGGCGCGCCGGGTCGCCCGGCTCGCGCATCAGCCGGACGGCCGCCACGAGCAGCAGCAACGGCAGGGCCGCCGAGATCGCACCGAAGAACAGCCGCATGCTGTCGGCCACCCAGGTGCCGACCGGACCGGCTGAGGAGAACCAGACCGCCACGCCGCTGAGGATCGCGACGCCCAGTATCAGAAGGCCGGCGCCGTCGCGGCGATGCTCGGGGTCGAGGTCACGGGCCGTCGCCGCCTGCTTACCGACGCTGCGCGCCGCCCAGCCGACGCTGTGTGCGACACCCATCCAGACCGCGCGGATGCCACGACCGGCCAGGACCGCGATGCTGGGGTTGGTGGTACGCCGAGCTGGCCTGCGATTACGGGCTGTCGTGCCACGCGAGGCGGCCGCGCCGCGTGTTGTGGTCGCGCCGCGCCGCCGACTCGCCGAAGAGGTACGGCCCGCCATACCATCACACGGTAGGGGGTTCAGCCCTCGAACCTGGGGATTTGTGGGCGTGTCCACGCGTTGGCACGCTCGACGTAGGGTGCTCTCGACAACTCACGCCAGTACGGAAGGACACGTCCATGCCACCGCCGGATGGTGAGGTGCAGATTCTCGCGCCGCTCACCAATGAGCTGATCACGCAGGTGCTGAGCGCGCACGACTACCACTATGGGGTCGACGACGACGGCGACGTTGGCGGGATGTGGGACGACAACGTCATCTACTTCTTCCGCCGCGGCGCGGACAACGAGATCCTCCAGATCCGGGTGCTGTCCAGCACTGATTTCACGGTCGACGACGTGCCGCGGCTATACGAGTTCTGCAACGAGTGGAACCACGACCGCCTGTGGCCGAAGGCGTTCGTGCACGTCGCCGACGACGGCAGCGCCCGGGTCTGCGGCGAGCTCACCACCGACCTCGAACGCGGTGTCTCCCTCGCCCAGCTCGACCAGCTCATGGAGTGTGGTATCGCCACCGGCTGCCAGCTGGCGAGCGCGGCGGCGGAGCTCAAAGGGTGAGCACGAGAGGCGAGGAACACCGGTTCCAGGTCGACCTGCGCGGTGTGGTCGACCTGCTCAGCCACCACCTGTATGCCAGCCCGCGCGTCTTCGTGCGCGAGCTGTTGCAGAATGCCACCGACGCCATCACGGCGCGTGGTGGGGACGAGCCGGGTCGGGTCACCATCGAGCCGCTGCCGGACGGCGCGCTGCGCGTCAGCGACAACGGCATCGGCCTGACCGAGGAGGAGGTGCACACGTTCCTCGCGAGCGTCGGCCGCACCTCCAAGCGCGACGAGTTGGGCTTCGCCCGCCAGGACTTCCTCGGCCAGTTCGGCATCGGGCTGCTGTCGTGCTTCATGGTCGCCGACGCCATCGAGGTCGTGACCCGCTCCGCTCGCGGTGAGGGAGCGGTGCGGTGGACCGGGTACTCGGATGGGCGATACACGGTCGCGGCGGGCGACCGCGACGAGACTGGCACCACGGTCACGCTCCGCCCCCGCGTCGGCGCCGAGCACTGGCTCAAGCCTGAGACCGTCCGCCAGCTCGCGTCCTCGTACGCCCACCTGCTGGACGTCGACGTCACGGTGAGTGGCGAGCGGATCACGGAGCCCGAGGCGCCGTGGGAGGTCAAGTACGACGACCCGGAGGTACGGCGGACCGCGCTCCTGGACTACGGTGCCACGCTGCTCGGCAGCCGCCCGATGGAGGTCATCGACCTCGACGTGCCCGAGGCCGGGCTGCGTGGCGTCGGCTTCGTGCTCGCGTCGCCGGCGGCCGTCGGCCAGGGCGGCCACCGCGTGTACCTCAAACGGATGCTGGTCAGCGAAGACGCGTCGAAGCTGATGCCGGAGTGGGCGTTCTTCGTGCGGTGTGTCGTCGACACCTCGCAGCTGCGCCCGACCGCGAGCCGCGAAGCACTGTACGAGGACGACCTGCTCTCGTCGGTGCGCGAGTCGCTGGGCGAGCAGGTGCGCACCTGGCTGCTCGACCTGTCCGCCAACCACCCGGAGCGGCTCGCGGCCTTCCTGCGGGTGCACCACCTGGGCGTCAAGGCGCTCGCCGTGCGCGACGACGAGATGCTCCGCCTCGTCGACGCGTGGCTGCCGTTCGAGACGAGCCGGGGCAGCATGCCGCTGCGGGTGTTCCGCCGCGGGCTGGCGATGATCCGGTACGTGGAGACGGTCGACGAGTTCCGGGCGCTCGCGGCGATCGCCAGCGCCGCCGGTACGCCGGTCGTCAACGCCGGGTACGCGTACGACACCGAGATCCTCGAACGACTGTCCCGTTTGGACCCGGACATCCGGGTGCGCCGGCTCGACCCCGGTGAGCTAGCCGCCCGGCTCGAACCGCTGCCCGCCGAGCAGGAGATCACGGTCGCGCCGTTCCTGGAGACCGCCCGGTCGGTGCTGCGCGAGCTCGAATGCGTGCCGCTGATCCGGCAATTCGACCCGGTGACCATGCCCGCCCTGTACGTCATCAGCCAGCGCGCCCGTACCCAGGACGCGGTCCGGCGCGGCCGTGAGGCGTCCGATGAGCTGTGGGCCGACGTGCTGTCGGCGTTCGACGACGTGACCGTCGAGCACCGGCCCGAGCTGGTCCTCAACTGGCGGCACCCGCTGATCCGCAAGCTCGCCTCGTACCCGCCGGGCCCCGCTCTGCGGCACGCCGTCGAGGCCCTGTACGGCCAGGCCCTGCTGGCTGGCCACCACCCGCTGCGCGCAGTGGACAGCGCGGCACTCAACCGTTCCTTCCTCGCGCTGCTCGACCGCGCGTTCCCTTCGGAGGCCCCATGAGTACTGAGCTGCGCCACGCGCTCGACGATGCCACGTCGATGCCCGACGGTGACGGAAAGATCGCCGAGCTGGAGCGCATCACGGCGCACGCCGACGCCGCCGGCGATGTGCGGCTCGCGTACGACTCGCGGATCGCGCTGATCGACGCGTACAACAATCACACCGAGCGGTGGCGGATGCTGCCGGCGTTCGGCTGGTGCCTGGCGACGTTCGACAAGGATGTCGCCGAGCGGCGCGGAACGACAGGCGAGCCGATGTTCGACGACTGGGACGCCGAGCAGCTGCGCTGGTACCACAAGTGGGCGGTCGCCACGCTGCGCAGCACGCCCCGCGTCGGCCTCGCGCAGACCCGCGCCGCGCTCGACGACATGGAGCGGCGGTTCCGCGAGGGCGGCCACAGCATGCAGACCATCTACAACCTCCGCTGCAAGATCGCCGATCACGTCGGTGACCGTGAGGAGGCGCAGCGGTGGTTCGAGCTGTGGCGCACCACCGACCGCGACGAAAACAGTGACTGCGCGGGCTGCGACCCATCCCGCCAGGCGGAGCTGCTCGCGGGTTGGGGCGAGTGGGAAGACGCCCTGCGCACCGTCGAGCCCGTGCTCAACGGCGTTCTCGGTTGCACCGAGCAGCCCGAAAAGGCGCTGGTCACCGTGCTGGAGCCGTACATGCGGCTGGGTCGCCTCGACGACGCGGCACGGGCGCACGTGCGGGCGTACCGGCGGCACCGGTTCGAGCGGGACGCGTTCCCGTTCCTGCCCGAGCACATCCGGTTCTGCGCGCTGACCGGCAACGTCGACCGTGCGCTGGAGATCCTGGGCGAGCACCTCGAATGGCTGGAGCGGCCGTTCGATGAGGCGTCGGCGATGGAGTTCGCGGCCGCTGGCGCGCTGGCCTGCGGCCTATCCCCCGACACCGTGGTGGCCGGCCGCCCCGCGGGCGACCTCGGCAAGGAGCTGGCCACCCAGGCCCGCGAGATCGCCGGGCAGTTCGACGCCCGCAACGGCACCGATCACCAGTCGCGGCGGGTCGAGGCGTGGCTGGCCCTGAGCCCGATCGGCGTACAGGTGGAGCTGCCGCCGGACCAGCCGGCCGGCCCCGGACCGGAGGCCGCGCTGCCCGCCGAGGGGCGCGAGGAGGTGGTCGGCCCGCTGACGCTGGAGGCGATCACCGCGGCGCTCAACGACCGCGGCGACAAGTACTACGTGGACGACGACGGCACGGTCGGCGGCACCTGGGGACGGGCGCACATCACGTTCGACCGGATGGGCGAGGGCAACGAGATCCTGCACGTCAGGGTCGTCGCCCAGCGCCGGCTATCCGCCGAGCGACTGACCGAGGCGTACGCGTTCTGCAACGCCTGGAACCACGACAAGCTGCTGCCGAAGGCGTACGTGCACGACACCGGCGAGGGTGAGCTGATCCTGGCCGGCGACGTCAGCACCGACCTGGAGCACGGTGTGGCAGCGGGTCAGCTGGCCGTGCTGATCCACGCCGCGCTCATGACCGGTGCGCAGTTCGCCGACGAGGCGGCGCAGCTCCCATAGCTTCTCCGTGGTGATCAGGGCGTCCCCCAAGTTGCTCTAACGACTTGAGGGACGCCCTGATCTTCTTGCGCCGCACTAGGTAGCCGGCCCAGGACACCAGCACGATCACCGCGGTCAGGGCCTGCGCCACGTGGGTGTACTGCTGGGGGTAGATGACGCCCTCGACGTACCGGTCGATGAAACCCTGCGTCAGGCCGGCCTCACCGGCCTGACGCCGCGACCAGTCCTCGGCGTAGGTCAGCGGGCACACCAGCCGGCCCGCGATCACCGCGAACCCCCACACACCCGCCGCCAGGTGCGGCCAGATCGCGCGCGGCCAGCGCCACGCGAGGAAGCCGCCCGCCACCAGGTACAGCAGGTAGGCAAAGTGCAGGCCGAGAATCAGCGTGGTCAGATACCGGTACCCCATGATGCCGCCAGCGTACGTCCGCTTCGCGCGCGCGACGTGAGGCCGCGTACTCAGGCACTGGGTGCCGGCGTCCCGTACCTGGACGCCGGCACCCGACCGGCCCACCGACCCGCCTGACCCGATATGACGGGTGTCGGGGCCCCTCACCACAGCCCCGGCGAACGAGGAGGTTGCGCTCGCCGCGGCTTACCCGCGAGAGCCCGGCTGGCAGGGGCCGGGCTCTCGCACCACAAGCTACGAAGTACTGATGCCGAGCGTGTACGCGCCCGAACCGCTGTCCGACTCCACCCGGTACCGGTAGGCACCGGCCGGCGCGTTCACCACGATCTGCTCGTCAGAACCCGGCCCGGTGGCGCGCGCCACGGTCTGGAAGGACCGGCCGTTCCACCGCTGGAGGTACAGGTCGAAGTCGGCACCGGCCGGACCGTCGAGGCAGGCCGTCAACCGCGCCGTACCGGTCAACCGGAAGAACCGGCCGTTGGGCTGTACCGCGCGGCTCCCGGTGCGGTTCAGCGACCCGGTCATCACGTTCTCCATGTCGGCGCACTGGCCGGCCGGCGGTTCGGCGGGCTCCTCCGGCTCCGGCGCCTCCGTGGCCGGCGGTGGGGCTTCCCCGCCCCCGCCGCCGTTCGCGGAGGTGACCAGCGTCAGCCCGTTCCGCTGAAGAATCTCGTTCAGCGGCTGGAAGAACGTCGTGCCGCCCACCGTGCAGTTGCCGGATCCGCCCGAGGTGACACCCTGCGCCTGGTCACCCGACATCCACGAGCCGCCCGAGTCACCCGGCTCGGCGCAGACGTTCGTGCGGGTCAGGCCCGTGACCGTACCCTCCGGGTAGTTGACCGTGGCATTCTTGGCCTGGATCACGCCGCACCGCGTGCCCGTCGTCGAGCCCGACCGGCAGATCGACGCGCCCACCGGCGCCTCCTCCGAACCGGCCACCACGACCTCGCCACCGTTGAAGTCGTTGACCACCGGCCGCGGCGTCCAGTCGCCGTTCACCCGCACCACACCGAAGTCGTCACCGGGGAACGACGAGGCGCTGAACGTGCCCTGCGCCTCCTGGTTGAATCCTGTCGTGTCGTCGCCGACCTGGCCGCAGTGCCCGGCCGTCACGAAGCCGCCCTCGACCGAGAAGCCGACCGAGCAGCGCCCGTTACCGATGAAGAACGGGTCGCCGCCGCGCACGTCGAACAGCGGCACCGGCGCCTCGTCGGTCGACACCACACGCACGCCGGGCGCGTCGCCCGCGAACTCGCGGGCCGCCGCCTCAGCGCCATCATTCGCGAGTACGACGACAGAATTGGTCGCCACGTCGATGTACCAGCCCGGCAACTCGGGCGACGCCACTGCCGCCCGCCGGTCCAAACTCTGCTTGAGGCTGTCAAGCTCGGTCGCGGAGCGCTCCACGACCTTCGGCTCCGCACCAGCGGCCCGCACCTCGTCGGCCAGCGCGCTGTCGGTCACCGCGACCATGAGCTGGCCACTATCCTTGTTCAGCCACCCACCGGCGTACGCCGCCGACACGTCCTGCCGCAGTTCCGCGAGAGTACGGGTGGCCGTCCGCTCCGAGTCCAGCCGCCGCTGCGCCTGGTCCGAGCTGAGCGACAGGTCGCGCTGAAGAGCGGCGAGCAACTCCGGCTCAGCCTTGTTGGCGGCCGTGGTGCGCTCATCTTCGCCCGTCGTCGCGAGCGCCGGCACCGTGATCGCCGCAGCCGCCCCCAAGGTCGCGAAGACGACGCTGGCAGCGAGAATTCGCCTGCGATCCATCCGTGCCTCCTTCCGCCTCCCCCAACGCCACTGACGTTGAAACGGGGTACGGAAACAGAGCTAGACGCGGATGAATGGACCGGCAGTGCTCGATCTCACAAACAAAATCGTGCGAGTAGTGAACCGATCACAATTCGTGATCACGCAACGCGCGAACGAAGGCCCGCCATTCCTCAGCCCGGAAGATCAGCATCGGCCCTGCCGGATCCTTCCCGTCTCGCACCGCAACCATTGGTTGCGCGAGAGCCACCTCCACACACGTGTCCTTGTCACAACGACTGCTCTTCCGCCACATAGGGCGTCGGGTGTCTGCCATCACCGACTCCACTCCGTATAGCCAGTGACTACCATACGAAATCATCGTGACGATTTGAAGCAGTCGAACGAAGTTGGCACCAGTACACCGGAAATAACGGATATATGGTATATAAGCAGTAGCGGGG
>NZ_BSDI01000032.1:0-135121 GCF_027923225.1 Phytohabitans aurantiacus | reverse complement strand
GCGGCTTGTCGACCATGGTCGACAAGCCGCTACTTATCTGCCGGACGGAATCAGCGCGACGACTCGTCGGACTGCTTCAGGTCCGCGACAAAATGCGTCCACTCAGAAGACGAGAAGCGCAAGACCGGTCCGTGCGGGTCCTTTGAGTCGCGAAGTGCTACGCCCTCGTCTGTTCGCGCCCACTCGACACACGCGTTCGACTCGCACCGCCGGCTCTTCCGCCAAGCCAAGATATTCTGCGACATTGTAGCGTTCTTTTCCCTTCACTGAATCGGTTAACGGACTGGATTGCTCCAGGTTCGAACGCGACGAAGGAAGGGGTTCCCCACTAGCCAACTCCGCCGCAGCAAGGGGGTTGGCTAGGTAGGACGATATCGGTCGAGGTCGGAAACCAATCTGGCTACACGAGCCTCGATCAAATGTGCTGACGCCTCCTCTGAGAGCGACCGCTCCCACATTTGTTCGAAGTATCGGCGGTGACGATCAATCGCTTCGCCCGCGAACAGGATCTCGTCTTTGAGCACGCTTTCCCGGTAGAGAACGGCATTCTCCTCCTCACCCAGATCAAAGAGGGTGAAGGGCCCGAGCATGGCGAGGATCGCCGCTTCGTCGAGTGGCAGGATGCGCACGCTCACGTTGGGCCTGCGCATCGTCTCCAGCAGATCGCGAAGCTGGCCGACCATGATCTCGGGTCCGCCGACGATCCGCTGCAGCACCGTTTCGTCGAGGATCAACAGATACGGCGCCGGGTCTTCGCGGTCGAGCACGTGGCCACGGCGCTGGATACGTGTCTCGAGCCGCGCGTCACGGACCGCCTGCGAAAGGTCTCCCTGCCAGAAGTTGAGCACGAACTCGGCGTACGCCCGCGTCTGCAGCAGCCCAGGCAGCAGGGTCGGGTGGTAGAAGCGGATCGCCGTCGCTTGCGTCTCGAACTGATAGAGCTGCAGCATCGCCGGCGTCAGATGCTCGCGGTAACGCGGCTCGTCATACCACCCGCGCAGCCGCGACGTGCGGGCCGCCTTGATCAAATCATCGATGGTGACACTGTCGGTGACGCCGTACAGCTCCAGCAGGGCGACCAGGTCTGTCCGGGAGACGGTCACTTCGCCCTTTTCGAGCCGGTTTACCTTTGACAGGGACCAGTCCAGCTCGGCAGCGACCTGTCCCTGGGTAAGTCCTCGCGACTCACGCGCCTTGCGAAGCGTGAGCCTTACGCGCCGGCGCGCGGCGGCAGGGGACTCCCCAGTGACCATCGCGGTAACGCCTGTCCTTTGCCAGGTGGCCGTCTGCGGTACGGCAGAGGGCGATGCTTCCGAACGACATGACGCAGTGACGGTACACCCGGTCGCATCCAAGGGGAAGGACGTCGCATGCATGTTGTAGTCCGCTATCCGTCGTACGCCTGCAAGGCCCTTATCAATCCGCGTTTGACCTGGCCAAATGTGCGGACATCCGACGTTGCGAAGAGAAGCACCGGCTCGCTGCGGCAGACGGCGCGCAGTTCGTACCGCCGCGCGGATGCCCGGAAGCATTCGCCCGCCAGCGTGGCCACGGCAAACAGCGCCACGCCTCCAATGAGCGCCAGCGGCGCGGGCAGGTCCAGGCCGCCAGTCGCGATCACCACCACGGCCACGCCCGCCATCCCGCTCGAACCCACAGTGATCGAAACACCGGAGCGATCTATTACCACGACGTGTACACCGCGAAGGTCGCGAATGGGAAAGACTCGCGGGTGCGGACGCAAGATGCGGAAGTCCCGATGCGTGATCACAATGCAGGGACCCCGGTAGAAGACGGTCATCGCGCGCCACCTCCTTCGAACATTGCCAAGAAGGAGGCGGCTAGGCCAAGATGGCTAAGAGTCCGGCCCGCCCCTCTTGGCAGTGGGTGAGGCCCCCGCGGTGCCCGGGTGGAGCCGGGCACCGCCTCTTGATGGCGCCAGTATGAGCCGGCGCCATCCGTGATCGCCATAGGGCGAACTGCAATATGGCAGAATGCGAAACCGCTACACCTCGACGACCGTTGGCACGATCATCGGGCGGCGGCGGTACGCCTCATTGACCCAGCGGCCGACGACGCGGCGAACGATCTGCTGGAGCTGGTGCGGATCGCTGATGCCGTCGAGTGCGGCCCGGTCGAGCGCCTCGGTGATCAAGGGGACCACCGCGTTGAACGCCTCCGGGTCCTCCGAGAAGCCCTTCGCGGACACGGCCGGGCCACCGACGACCTTGCCCGTGACCGAGTCGACTACCACGGTCGCCGCGATGAAGCCGCCGTCGCCCAGGATGCGCCGCTCGGTCAGCAACGACTCGCCCACGTCGCCGACCGCCAGGCCGTCGACGTAGATGTACCGGCTTTTGACGTGTCCGACCAACTGCGCCCGACCGTCGACCAGGTCGACGACGTCGCCGTCTTCGCACAGGACCACGCGGTCTGCCTCGACGCCGGACTCGATGCCCAGCCGGGCGTGCGCGCGCAGGTGGCGCCACTCCCCGTGTACGGGCATGAGGTTGCTCGGCTTGACCATGTTGAGCAGGTAGAGCAGCTCACCGGCCGGGGCGTGACCGGAGACGTGCACCTTCGCCACGTCTTTGTGGATCACCGTCGCGCCGGCGCGGGAAAGCTTGTTGATCACCCGGTACACGGACGTCTCGTTGCCCGGTACCAGCGAGCTGGCCAGTACCACGGTGTCGCCGGGGGCGATCGTGATGTGCCGGTGGTCGCCGGTGGCCATGCGGCCCAGGGCACTCATCGGCTCGCCCTGCGAACCGGTCGACATCAGCACGATCTCGTCCGGCGGCAGCGTGGCGGCCTCGTCGAGCCCGACCACCAGCCCACCCGGGATGCGCAGCAGGCCCAGGTCGCGGGCGATGCCCATGTTGCGCACCATGGACCGTCCGATGAAGGCGACCTTGCGCTCGTACTCGAACGCCGAGTCGAGCACCTGCTGCACCCGGTGCACGTGCGACGCGAAGCTGGCCACGATGATGCGGCCCTTCGCCTTGGCGAAGATCGAGTCGAGTACCGGGCCGATGTCACGCTCCGAGGTGACGAAGCCAGGCATCTCCGCGTTCGTCGAGTCGGACAGCAGCAGGTCGACGCCCTCGGCGCCCAGCCGCGCGAACCCGGCTAGGTCGGTGATCCGGCCGTCGAGCGGAAGCTGGTCCATCTTGAAGTCGCCGGTGTGCAGCACCAACCCGGCCGGCGTACGGATGGCTACCGCCAGCGCGTCCGGGATCGAGTGGTTGACCGCGAAGAACTCGCACTCGAACGGCCCCAGCCGCTCCCGCTGCCCCTCGCGCACGGTCAGCGTGTACGGCTCGATCCGCCGCTCCGCAAGCTTGGCCTCCACCAGCGCCAGCGTGAACTGCGAGCCCACCAGCGGGATGTCGGGCTTGTGGGCGAGCAGGTACGGCACCGCGCCGATGTGGTCTTCGTGACCGTGGGTCAGCACGATCGCCTGTACGTCAGCCAGCCGGTCGAGGATCGGCTGGAAGTCGGGCAGGATCAGGTCGACACCTGGCTGCTCGACATCGGGAAACAAGACTCCACAGTCGACAATGAGCATCTTGCCGCTGTACTCGAAAACCGTCATGTTGCGACCGATCGCGCCCAAACCACCCAGCGGGATGACCCGAAGGCCACCCTCCGGAAGCGGCGGTGGTGCGTCGAGCTCGACGTGCGCCGCCGTCATAGGGCGAGCCCCGCGGCCGCGCAGTCGTCGCGAAGCTCAGCCAGCTCAGCGTCGGTGGCGTCCACCAGCGGCGACCGTACCGGGCCCGCCGGCAGGCCGCGCACCTTCAACGCCGCCTTGACCATGATCGTGCCCGGCAGCTTGAAGATGCCCGTGTACAGCGGCAACAGCCGGCGGTGCAGCTCACCCGCGGTGGTGACGTCGCCGCGCTCGTACGCCTCGATCATCTCCTTGGTCTCGGGACCGCAGAGGTGCGTGGACGTGCCCACCACGCCCACGCCACCGATGGCCAGCAGCGGCAGGGTCAGCGCGTCGTCGCCGGAGTAGTAAGCCAGGTCGGCACGGCGCTTGACCCACGAGGTGGCGGTCAGGTTGCCCTTCGCGTCCTTGACGCCCACGATCCGGGGGTGCTCGGCCAGCTTGACCAGCGTCTCGGTGGTGATCTCGACGCCCGAACGGTGCGGGATGTCGTAAAGCATCACCGGCAGGCCGGTCGTGTCGGCCACGGCCGTAAAGTGCCTGACCAGGCCCGCCTGCGTCGGCTTGTTGTAGTACGGCGTCACCACGAGCAGGCCGTGCGCGCCCGCCTTTTCGGCGGCGGCGGCCAACTCGATCGTGTGCCGGGTGTCGTTGGTGCCGACGCCGGCGACCACCTTGGCACGGTCGCCCACCGCCTCCACGACCGCCCGTACCAGGGTCTCCTTCTCCCCGTCGGACGTGGTGGGCGACTCGCCAGCGGTCCCATTGATCACCAGCGTGTCATTGGCCTGCTCATCCACCAGGTAGGTGGCGAGGCGAGCCGCCCCCTCGGCGTTGAGCGAGCCGTCATCGTGGAACGGGCTGACCATGGCGGTGATCAGCCGCCCGAACGGTCGATGGTCGTGCGTCATGCTTGACAACCTAGCGGACCGGCGCAGTGCTCCCCGAATGGTTCAGGACACCTGCGCATACGGGCTCGACGCGACCTCAGAGCCGTCGTCGAGCGTCGAGATGGTGAAGTCTGCGAAAACGTTCGGCGCGACGCCTTGAAGCTGGCGCAGACAATCGATCGCCAACTCGCGAATCTCCACGTCAGCGGCCTCCGTGGCGCGCATCGCGATGAAATGCCGCCACGCCCGGTAGTTGCCGGTGACCACGATCCGGGTCTCGGTCGCGTTCGGCAGGACGGCACGCGCCGCCTGGCGCGCGCGCTTGCGGCGCAGCGTCGGGCTGGGCTCGTCGGCAAACTTGCGCTCCAACCCCTCCAGCAGTTCCGTGTACGCCTGGACGCTGGCCTCCGCGGCCTCGACGAACCTCTTGTGCAGCTCAGGGTCATCGGCGATCACACTCGGCTCGACCATGGCCGCGTCGCGCTCCGGCACGTACCGCTGGGAGAGCTGCGAGTACGAGAAGTGCCGGTGACGGATCAGCTCATGGGTGAGCGACCGGGACACGCCCGTCATGTAGAACGTCACCGAACCGTGCTCGAGCACCGACAAGTGAGCCGAGTCGAGAATATGGTTGAGGTAGCCCGCGTTGGTCGCCGTCACCGGGTTGGGCTTCTTCCAGGACTGGTAGCAGGCCCGCCCCGCAAACTCGGCAAGCGCCTGGCCACCCTCAGCGTCAGTCGACCACGGCACGTCGTCCGGCGGCTCGAAGTGGGTCCATGCGATGAGCTTGACCTGGGGCTGGACAACTTCCGGCATGCCCCGCACGCTACCACCCACCCCACTCCCCCCTCGTTACCCACAACCCGTACCCCTTCCGCCCCCACCCCTCCCCCCACCGACCTTGCCGCCGATCAAGGGCGAATGCACGTGGTTCGATCTCAATTCCGCGTGCCTTTGCCCTTGATCGACGGGATTGGCCTTGATCGACGGCCGCCAGGAGCGCACCCGACGCGCCGGCTGGTCCGGCGTGGCCGGACCAGCCGCCGGTCCAGCCACGCCGCATGGCCGAGCGACACGGAGGCGGCCAAGCGACACCGGGCAGGCCAGCCGAGGGCGACCGCGGGCCACGACACGAAGCGGGCCAACCGACACGGCCGCGGGCTAACGAGGACGGCCGCGAGCCGGCCGAGCGCGGCCGCGAGCCGAGCGAGGGCGGCCGCGAGCCGAGCGACACAGGGCGGCCAAGCGACAAAGCCGCAGGTACGGCGACGCTGCGGAGGGTTGGGCGAAGCGGCAACGCCAGGCGGGCGCGGCGGCGTGACCGGCGCCGCGCGGCAGACGCCGCGCCACGCCAGCCGCGTCCGCCGTTGGATCGCGGTTGGAGCCGCAGCGGCTTGGTGGGGCGTAGCGGGATCTTGCGCCCAGCTATGTCCGGATACATCCGGGCGGAAGATCCCAGCTCACCCCACCAAGCCGCATCGAAGCCACACCCGGTCTTGGAGGCCCACCGTCGCTATAGCGACGGTGGGCCTCCAAGATTCAGCACACATTCGGCCCTGCGCTCTGCGCGCGGCGACGTCGGCAAACCGCGGAGCTTGCAACCATCCGGCCCGGCTGGCCGAGGCTCGGGGCCGCACTTTCCTGCTTTCGTGCCGTACAGGCTCTCGGGCGCGGTCAGGGCGCTGCGGCGCCTCGTACCGCGGGGTAGCGGACCGCGCCACACCCGCCAATCCCGTCGCCCGCCGGGTCCAAGGAACATCGCCCTCGATTCAAACGCGGGCCAGAGCCGTTCCGCGACGGGCTGTGAACGTTTATGGCTGCTGGAGCAGCCATAAACGTTCACAGCCCGAGAGGTTGCCGCGCGGATCGGGACCATCTGGGTTGGTGGGCAGCGCCCAGCGGCGCCAGGCCGGCCACGGTTGGCCACGGCGCCAGATACCCAACCGCGTCGATCAAGGGCATGCGCATGGACCAAGGGCGAATGCACGCGGAAAGAGGTCCAACCACGTGCATTCGCCCTTGATCGGCGCAACCGGCGTGGCGACACGCCGTGCCGCGCTGGCCGAGCGGCGCCCGCGCGTGGATCGGAGATCCAACCACGTGCATTCGTCCTTGATCGGCGACGAGATCTCGCGCGCAACGCCGGACGGCGAGAGAGAGTGCGCGGGAAGAACCCGCGGGAAGCGCGCGAGAAGCGCGCGGGAGAACGTGAGGAAGAGAGCGCGGGAATAGCGTGCGCGGAAGCGCGGGAAGAGGGGTGGAGCGGGGTTAGACGTAGAGCCAGGTGAAAGGGGCCCACGGGAGGTTGCGGGCGATGGTGAAGACGAACCACACGCCCAAAAACACCCCGATGGTCTTCGGGGAGATGCGCAACTGCGGCAGCTTCCGCCCGAACACCCGCTGCCCGGCCCACGCCACGTACATGTACAGCAGGAACGGGAGCGCGAAGATGAACAGGATGTGGTGCCGCGCGGCGGCGGGCAGGTTGCCGTGCAACACGTACCAGAACGCGCGCGTCCCGCCGCATCCCGGGCAGTCGAAGCCGGTCGTCAGCTTGAGCAGGCAGGTCGGCGCGGCGTCGGCGGTGCTGTCGGTCGGGTCGGCGATCATCACGTATCCGACGGCGCTCGCCATGCAGCCGAGCGCGGCCACCGGGGCCAGCCAGCGCGGCGACCGGGCCACCAAGCGCGTGAAGCGGTTGGGCGGTGGCGGCACGTAATACGGCGTTTCGGGGCTCACCACGCTCGTCACGCTGTCACGGTACACCGGCGGGCAAACGGAGATCGCCTCCCTCGGGCGGAGCGACCGCGGACAGACCGAGCCATCCGGCCAGCCTGTGCAGCTCCGCGGCCAGCGCTGGCGCCGTGGTGGCGGGATCGGCGCCTGGCTCGAGCCACGCGGCCGGCACGCGCAGGACGCCCGCCTTGCGGTCGGCCTTGAGGTCGACGCGGGCCGTAAACCGGTCGCCCTGCAGGAACGGCAGCACGTAGTACCCATACACCCGTTGGGGCGCCGGCACGTAGATCTCGATGCGGTACGTGAAGTCGAACAGCCGCTCGGTGCGCGCCCGCTCCCAGATCAGCGGGTCGAACGGGCTGATCAACGTCTGTGCGTGCACGCGACGGGGGCGTTTGGCCTCGGGGTGCAGATATGCCTGCTGCCGCCAGCCGCGCACCTCGACCGGAATCAGCTCGCCCGACTCGACCAGCTCGGCGATAGCGGTGCGGGCGGCAGCGACAGGCAGCCGGAAGTAGTCACGCAGCTCGAACTCGGCGGCGACACCCAGCGAACGGGCGGCCACGGCGACCAGCGTGCGGTGCGCTTCGGCGGGCTCGGGCGTGGGCGCGGCCACCACGTGGGCGGGAAGCACGCGCTCGGGCAGGTCGTAGACGCGTGCGAAGCTGCCGTTGCGCGCGCCGGCGGTCACCTCACCGGCCCAGAACAGGAACTCCAGCGCCCGCTTGACCGACGACCAGTTCCACCCCCAGTTGCCGGTCTCGCGCGGCGCGTCGTGCTCGATCTCGGCGGCGGTCAGCGGCCCATTGACGCGAACCTCATCGTGGACCCATTTGACCAGCTCGGGCTGCTCTTCGGCGATCCGGCGCATGCCGCCCCACGAGTCGGTCTGCGCGGCCGCCATGCGCCACCGCAGGCTGGGCTGCAGATCGACCGGGATCAGCGACGCCTCATGCCCCCAGTACTCGAAAAGCTCGCGGGGCCGGCGGTAGGCCGCGCGGTCGAGCAGCTCGACCGGGTAGGGCCCGAGCCGGCTGTAGAGCGGCAGGTAGTGGGCCCGCTGGAGGACGTTGACGGAGTCCATCTGGATGAGCCCCACCCGGCCCAGGACGCGGCGCAGGTGACGCATCGTGACCGACCCCGCTGGCGCGGGATCGGTGAAGCCCTGGGCGGCCAGAGCGATCCGGCGGGCCTGAGCGATCGAGAGCGATTCGTGTACTGCCATCGCGTCGAACGCTAATCCATGGGTACGACATTTACAGGAGCAGCAATTAGTACTGGTGTTCGATACACTGACCGTATGCTCGCCAGTGCGCTCCGCTACGCGGCGGCCGGCGTCCCGGTGTTGCCGCTGCACACCGGCACCGGCGGCGGTGGCTGCTCCTGCCGCCGGCCACAGTGCGACCGCCCTGGTAAGCATCCGCGTTGGCATCCGCGCCTGATCACCGCGGGATTGCACCAGGCCAGCACCGACCCGGCGGTGCTCCGGCGCTGGTGGGCCACCTGGCCGGCGGCCAATGTGGGGCTGCGCACCGGTGTCGTGGTCGACGTGTGTGATGTTGACACCGCCGATGGCCTGCGGCTCGTGCAGGCGCTGGTCGACTGCGAGGTGCCCACCGTGCGCACCGGCTCCGGCGGCCTCCACCTGTACTTTGCCGCCACCGGCCTGCCCAACAGGGTGCGCGTGCTTCCTGGCGTCGACTGGCGTGGCGTCGACGGATACGTGGTGGCGCCACCATCGACGCACGCGAGCGGTGAGCGATACAGGTGGATCTCGCGCGGACCCGCACCGCTGTGCCCGCCGGTGCTCCGCGCGCTGGTCGCGCCGCCGCCGGAGCCGCCGCCGAGGCCGCTCGCGGAGATCCACCACCCGTCGCGATATGCGTCCGCCGCGCTCGACAACGAGGCCGACCGGGTGCGCCGCGCACCGGTGGGGACCCGCAACAACACGCTGTACTCGGCCACCCGCCGTCTTGGCCGGCTCGTCGCGAGCGGCCTGCTCGACGAGCGCGACGTGGTCGAGACCCTCACGCCCGCCGCCCGCCTCGCCGGCCTGGGCGCGTACGAGACGGCCCGCACCATCCGCTCCGGCCTGTCCGCCGCACGCACCCGCCTCGCGAGCTAGCTCCGCCGATCGAGGGCGATCGCATGGATCAAGGGCAAACGCACGCGGAAATGAGATCCAACCACGTGTATTCGCCCTTGATCGGCGCGAAGAGCCGTGGGCGGAGCGGCGCGAAGAGCCGCGGGAAGGGCCGCGGAAGGGCCGCGGGAAGGGCCGTGGGGAGGGCGGAGGGGTGGGGAGGGGGAGGGAGGGGGTGAGTCGTAGGCTCATCGGTCATGGCGCTCGGGTATGTCCGGCCAGCGCGTCCCGTAGACGCCGCCGAAATCGCACGCATCCAACTGGAGACGTGGCGGACCGCTTACCGCCGGGTGCTCCCGAAACGGGCTCTCGACCGGCTCGACGAGGCGTGGATCACGCGACAGTGGACCCAGGCCGTCGAGGCACCGCCGTCGCCGCGGCACCGCGTACTCGTGGCCGTCGAACAGGCTGAACAGGCGCAGCACCTGGTCGGGTTCGCGGCGAGCGGCCCCGCCGACGAGCAAGCGCTCGCGCCCGACGAGCCGGCACTGGGCGCGGACGTCGCGGCCTTTACGGAGTTGCTGGTGGAGCCGCGGTGGGGGCGGCGCGGGCACGGCAGCCGGCTGCTCGCGGCGACCGTCGACCTATGGCGCGAGGACGGTGTGGCGCAGGCGGTGGCGTGGGTGTACGACGGCGATGCCGCGAGCCGGAAGTTTCTGGAGTCGGCCGGGTGGGAGCCCGACGGCGCCGCCCGCGCGCTCGACGTCGACGACCAGCTGATCGACCAGCTCCGCCTCCGCACCACCTTCCACTAGTGAGGGCCACGCCGTCGGCAGGCGACCTGTCAAGGAGTTCCGCTCGTGCCTGACCGCATGCTCCAACCGCTGCTCCACGACCTGGTGCCGACCACCGCGGCGCCGACCACCACGCTGAGCGGGCGGGACGGGCAGATCAGAGCCACCGGCGTGCAGGGCGTCTTCCACGCCGACACCCGGGTACTGGCCGAGGCGCGACTGCTCGTCGACGGGCGTGAGCCGGAACCGATCCAGTACGCGCCTGACGGTCCCGGCGCCGCCCGGTTCGTGTCGCTGGCGCGGTGGCTCGGCGACCCGATCCCCGACCCGACCGTGCGCATCGACAGGTACCGCAGGGTGGTGCCCGGCGGGCTGGCCGAGGAGATCCGGATCAGCTCCACCGCGAGCGTGCCGGTGCGAGCCACCGTCACGCTGGAGATCGCGTCCGACATGGCGCCGATGGAAGCGGTCAAGTCGGGGACCACCGCCGCGCCGACCGAGGGCGTCTCTCTCACCGTCACGCCCGAGCGGCGCTGGGAGGTCGACCTGCCTCCACGCGGAAGCACGACGCTGCGGTGGGAGCTGCGCGTCGACGACCCGGGTGCGGTCGTGTCCGCGCCGCACGGACCGGTCGAGTGGGCGCGGCCCGAGGTCACCGCCGCCGACCATCGCCTGACCCGCCTGCTCGACCAGTCCCTCGACGATCTCGCCTCGTTGCGGCTGACGGACGGTCACGGCACCTTCCTGGGAGCGGGGGTGCCGTGGTTCCTGACGCTCTTCGGAAGGGACAGCATCTGGGCCGCTCGCATGCTGCTGCCGCTCGGCACCGAGCTGGCCGCCGGCACCCTCCGCGTACTCGCCCGCCGCCAGGGCCGCACCGACGACCCAAACTCCGAGGAGGCACCCGGCAAGATCATGCACGAGCTGCGCCGGCGCGAACTGCACCTGGTGAGCCGCGGCATCGTGCTACCCCCCACGTACTTCGGCACCGTCGATGCCACGCCGCTCTGGGTCAGCCTGCTCCACGACGCTTGGCGCTGGGGCATGCCGGCCGCCGAGGTCGAGGCGCTGCTGCCCGCGATGGAGGCCGCCCTCGGCTGGATCACCGGCCACACCGACTTCCTCCGGTACGTCGACAGCACCGGGCGCGGGCTCGCCAACCAGGGCTGGAAGGACTCCGGCGACGCGGTGCGCTTCCGGGACGGCAGCCGCGCCGAGCCGCCCATCGCGCTGGTCGAGGTGCAGGGGTACGCGTACGAGGCGGCCATGAACGGCGCGGCGCTGCTCGACGCGTTCGGCCGCCCCGGCGGTGACAGGCTGCGCGAGTACGCGGCCGGGCTCGCGGACCGGTTCCGCGCCGCGTACTGGGTGGACGGGTACCCAGCGCTCGCCCTGGACGGCAAGGGCGAGCCGGTCGACGCGCTCACCAGTAACATCGGGCACCTGCTCGGCACCGGCCTGCTGTCGCGAGCCGAGGAAGCCGCCGTCGCCTCGGTGCTGTCGGCGCCCGCCATGTCCAGCGGCTTCGGGCTGCGTACCATGTCCGAACTGGACGGTGGCTTCAGTCCACTGTCATACCACTGTGGATCGATCTGGGCGCACGACACCGCGATCGTGCTCGCCGGCCTGGCGCGCGCCGGTCACACGTCGGCGGCGGCAGGGCTCGCCGACGGGCTGCTCGCGGCGGGCGAGGCGTTCGAGTACCGGATTCCGGAGCTGTACGGCGGCGACGCCCGCACGGCCGTGGGACGTCCCGTGCCGTACCCGGCGGCCTGCCGGCCCCAGGCGTGGTCGGCGGCGGCCGCCGTGGTCATCCTGCACGCGGCGCTGGGCCTCGACCCGGACGTGCCGAACGGACGCGTCACGCTCCGCCCAGGCATCCCCTTGGGCCCTCTGTCCGCCCGCAGCCTGCGCCTAGCGGGCCGATCGGTAGACGCGGACGTCGACGCGACGGGCGAAACCCACCTCACCAGTGATCAGGGCGTCCCTCAAGTCGTTAGAGCGGCTTGAGGGACGCCCTGATCACGGGCCGAGCAGTGGGTTCAGGCCGATGGTCAGGCCGGGGCGGCTGATCACTGACCGGATCGCCAGCAGCACGCCGGGCATGAACGACGCCCGGTCGAACGAGTCGTGCCGGATCGTGAGCGTCTCCCCGGCCGTGCCGAAGAGCACCTCCTGGTGGGCGACGAGCCCGCTGGCGCGTACCGAATGCACCCGCACCCCGTCGATCTCGGCGCCCCGCGCACCGGCGATCTCGTCCTTCGTCGCGTCGGGCATCGCGGCCATCCCGGCCGCGGCCCGCGCCTCGGCGACGAGGCGCGCCGTGTGCGTGGCCGTGCCGCTCGGCGCGTCCAGCTTGCGCGGGTGGTGCTGCTCGATGATCTCCACCGATTCGAAGAACCGGGCGGCCCGCGCCGCGAACTCCATCATCAGTACCGCGCCCACGCCGAAGTTCGGCGCGATGACCACGCCCACCTCGGGTTTGTGCTGCAGCCAGCTGCGCACCCGCTCGAACCGCTGCTCGGTGAAACCGCTGGTGCCGACCACCACGTTGATCCCCTGGTCGATGCACCAGTGCAGGTGGTCCATCACCACGTCGGGCGTGGTGAAATCGACGATCACCTCGGCCCCGGCGTCGGAGGCGTTGAACAGCCAATCGCCCTGGTCGATCATCGCGACCACTTCGAGATCGTCGGCGGCATCGACCGCCTTGCACACCTCGGCGCCCATGCGCCCGCGGGCGCCCAGCACACCGACGCGAATGGGTTCGCGCTCGTCACTCACGCGGGACAACCTATCCCACCGGTAGGCGCTGGCGGACACTCCCGCGCCGTTCGAACGGCGTGCACGTACGCGCACACGCCCTGGAAGGAGCGGCCCGGATGCGGATCGGAGAGCCCGCCGACGTCGGACGCTACGTCCAGGAGCGCCGCCGCCAGCTGGGGCTGACGCAGAGCCAGCTCGCTACGTCAGCCGGCGTCAGTCGCCGCTGGCTGTCCGACCTCGAGTCCGGGAAGGCCACCACTGAGTTGGGCCTCGTCCTCCGGACCCTGAACACGCTGGGCCTCGTACTGGACCTTCGGCCGCAGGAAGCGGATCTCGACCTCGACCTCGACGAATACCTCAAGCGCTTCCGCCGCGACACTCCCGAGTCGCGATCATGACCGCGAGTGACCCGGACGTGGCCGCGCTCGGGAGCTCGATGCCCGGGCGGCTGGTCGACCAGGTGGCCAAGCGGGCCGACATGTGCCGGGCCGTGCTAGCCAGCGCGTAGCCACCCCGATGCGCACGTACGCGCACATAAGACCTTGATGTGCACGTACATGCACATGGCGCTGGAGCGTGCGTGCACGAGCGCGCTGGCTGTCTGGAGGGTTCCCGCACCGTCGCGCGATCATCCACGATGGATGCGATGGACGCCGATCCCCCTCCGGCCCCGCCAGACTTTGACGACTTCTGGCGCTCGACGCATGCCGAGTTGACGAAGCCGCCCCTGCGTTGGCAGGTCGAGCGGGAGTACGACGACGCGCGGCTTCGGCGGCGGGTGGAAGAGGTGACGTTCGAGTCCGCGACGGGCGAGCGGGCGTTCGCGTGGATCACGTACCCAGCGGGCGGCGTGATCCGGCGCGGCGTGGTGATCGGCCATGGGTACCAGGGACGCGACGACGGGCCTGACGAGTACGTGCCGATCCCGTCCGCGGCGAAGATTTTCCCGTGCGCGCCGGGCCTGCCCCGGAGCCTGTCGCCGACCATCCCAGCGGCACCCGCCGAGCACGTGCTGCACGGCATCCGGTCCCGCGAGACGTACGTGCACCGCTTCTGCGCGGCCGACGTCTGGCGGGCCGGATCCGTTCTGCTGCACCGTTTCCCGTCGATCGAGGCGCCGCTCGACTACGCGGGCGGCAGCTTCGGCGGCGGGATCGGCGCGCTCGCCCTGCCGTGGGACGACCGGTTCGGCCGCGCCCACCTGTACCTGCCCAGCTTCGGCCACCATCCGGCGCGGCTGCGCCAGCCCTGTACCGGCAGCGGCGAGGCGGTGCGCCAAGCGGTCGCGCACGATCCCTCGCTCCGGTCGGTGCTGGCCTATTTCGACGCCGCGACCGCCGCGACCCGCATCCGCATCCCGGTTTACGTCTCGGTAGCGCGCCGCGACCCGGCTGTGCCGCCCCTGGGGCAGCTCGCGGTCTTCCAAGCTTTGGCCGGCCCGAAGCACCTGTACGTGCTGACCGCCGGCCACATGCGCTACGACACCGAGGCGCGAGAACTAGCCGACCGCGACCGCGAGCTAGCCGACTTCTTCACCTGAACGGTCGCCCCTTGCGGCTGCCCCACAGGTCACGCGCCCCGTCGTTCGCCGAGGTCTTGGCTCGCGCCTGGGCGCCGCAGGCGCACGACTTCGCCGAAATGCTGCCTCCGGGCCGGGCTGTAGCAGCGACTTCCTCGAACATGCGGCTCGGGTCTGCGCAGCAAGCCTCCGAGCCGGCCGCTCCGCCAGTAGCGGCCGTACGGCAGGCCAAGCCGCCCGACGGGCCGGGCCGCGCCCGACGGGCCGGGCCGCGCCGCGCCCGGCGACCCGGCGGCGGTCAGGGTCGTTGCTCCGCTTGGGCCTACGGAGCGAAACCGGGCAAACCGGTCAGGAGTGGCGGCGCCCGCTGAACGCGGCGCCGGACCGTCGTTCATTCGCCGAGATCTTGAACAGTTATTGCTGCCAGAGCAGCACTAAACGTTCACAGCACGGGCGGCGGCAGCACGAAAGGGGCAAACCGATCGCCGGTCGGGCGCCAGCGGCGCCCGACCGGCGCCGATCAAGGAGATCTGCATGGATCAAGGGCGAATGCACGCGGAAAAGAGATCCAACCACGTGTATTCGCCCTTGATCGACGGGAGGAGGCGCCGCACAGCGGCAGCGCGCGGAGAGCGCCGCACAGCGGCAGCGCGCGGAGAGCGCCGCTCGAAATGGCGCTCGGGTGGGGTCAGAGGGGGCCGATCGCGGCCAGCGACATGTCGCGGGTCAGGAGGTCGGCCGCTAGGACGTTGACCTCGTCCAGGGTCACCGCGTCGACTCGCGACAGCAGATCGTCGACGGCGAGGACGTCGCCGTACAGGAGCTCGCCCTTCGCCAGGCGGCTCATCCGCGACCCGGTGTCTTCCAGGCCGAGCACGTGCCCGCCCTTGGCCATCCCCTTGCCACGGGCCAGTTCCGCCTCGGTCAGCCCCTTTTCGGCGACCGCCGCCAGTTCGGCCCGGGTCAGTTCGAGTACCTCGTCGACCTTGCCGGGGGCGCAGCCCGCGTATACCGCGAACAGCCCGCTGTCGGCGTACTGGCCGGAGTACGAGTAGACCGAGTAGGCCAGCCCGCGCTTTTCCCGGATCTCCTGGAAGAGCCGGCTCGACATGCCGCCGCCGAGCACGTTGTTGAGCACTCCGAGAGCGAACCGGCGCTCGTCGAGGCGGGCGATGCCGGGCGCACCGAGCACGAGGTGGGCCTGCTCGGTGTCCTTGACGCGGATGACGGTGTCGGCGGGCCGGGTCGGCACCGCCAGGGTGGGCCGCAGCGGCGCGGGGACGCCATTGCCGTCGAAAAGCGCCTGCGAGACCAGATCCACGACCACGTCGTGATCGAGGTTGCCCGCGGCGGCGACCACAATGGACGATGCCGTGTATCGCGACCGGTAGAAGTCGAAGATCTGCCCGCGACTCATCGGCGAGATGGTGTCTTCGGTGCCCGAGACGAGCCGCCCGAGCGGGTGGTCGCCGTAGATCGCCTCGGCGAACACGTCGTGTACCTCGTCGCCGGGCTCGTCGTCGTGCATGGCGATCTCTTCGAGGATCACCCCACGCTCGGTCTCGACGTCAGCCGCCTCCAGCACCGAGTCGGCGACCAGGTCGCACATCACGTCGATGGCCAGCGGCATGTCTTCGTCGAGCACCCGCGCGTAGTAGCAGGTGTACTCCTTGGTGGTGAACGCGTTGGTCTCGCCGCCCACCGCCTCGATCTGCGCGGAGATGTCGAGCGCGGTGCGCTTGTTGGTGCCCTTGAAGAGCAGGTGCTCCAGGAAGTGCGACACGCCGCCGAGACCGTCGGGCTCGTCGCGCGAGCCGACCGCGACCCAGATGCCGAACGAGACGCTCCGCATCGACGGGATCGCCTCGGTCAGTACCCGAAGGCCCGAAGGCAGCACGGTACGGCGTACCGTGCTGCCTCCGTCTCGTAAATCCAACGCCATCAGCGGCGGTGCCGGCGCCGGCGGGGCTGGCCGCCCTCGCTGTCGCCCTCGCCGCCCTCGGACCGCTCGCCGCGGCTCGGACCGCGGTCGCCGCGGTCGCGGTCGCCCCGGTCGCGCGGGCCACGGTCGCCGTCACGCCCGGCGGGCCGCTCGGAGCCGGCCTCCTCGGACGGAGCCGGCGCCTCCTCACCCTCCGGACGCACCTTGTCCAGGTAGATCTTGCCGCGCTGGTCGATGTCGGCGATCTGTACCTCGACCTTGTCGCCGACGTTGAGGAAGTCCTCGACCTTCTCGACCCGCTTGCCGTTGCCCACCTTGGAGATGTGCAGCAGGCCGTCGCGGCCGGGCAGCAGCGAGATGAACGCGCCGAACGCGGCCGTCTTCACCACGGTGCCGAGGAACTTGTCGCCGACCTTCGGCAGCGTCGGGTTGGCGATGGCGTTGATCCGCTCGACCGCCGCCTCGGCGGACGGGCCGTCGGTGGCACCGACGTAGATCGTGCCGTCGTCTTCGATCGAGATCTCGGCGCCGGTCTCGTCCTGGATCGCGTTGATGGTCTGGCCCTTGGGCCCGATCACCATGCCGATCTTGTCGACCGGGATCTTGACGGAGGTGACGCGCGGCGCGTACTCCGACATGCTGGCCGGCGCCTCGATGGCCGCCTGCATCACGTCGAGGATCGTGAACCGGGCCTCGTGTGCCTGCTGCAGCGCGCCAGCCAGCACGTCGGACGGGATGCCGTCGAGCTTGGTGTCGAGCTGGAGCGCGGTCACGAACTCGCGGGTGCCGGCGACCTTGAAGTCCATGTCGCCGTACGCGTCTTCGGCGCCGAGGATGTCGGTCAGCGTGACGTACTGCGTCTTGCCCTCGACCTCGTCGGAGATCAGGCCCATCGCGATGCCCGCGACCGGCGCCTTCAGCGGCACACCGGCCGACAGCAGCGACATCGTGGACGCGCAGACCGAGCCCATCGAGGTCGAGCCGTTGGAGCCGAGCGCCTCGGACACCTGGCGGATCGCGTAGGGGAACTCCTCGCGGCTCGGCAGCACCGGGATCAGGGCCCGCTCGGCGAGCGCGCCGTGCCCGATCTCGCGCCGCTTCGGCGCACCGACCCGGCCGGTCTCACCGGTCGAGTAGGGCGGGAAGTTGTAGTTGTGCATGTAGCGCTTGTGCTTTTCCGGCGACAGCGTGTCGAGCTGCTGCTCCATGCGGAGCATGTTGAGCGTGGTGACGCCGAGGATCTGCGTCTCGCCCCGCTCGAACAGCGCCGAGCCGTGCACGCGCGGCAGCACCTGGGTCTCGGCGGTCAGCGGCCGGATGTCGCGCGGGCCACGGCCGTCGATGCGCACCTGCTCGCGCAGCACGCGGGACCGGACCTCGGACTTGACCAGCGACCGGAACGCGGCGCTGATCTCCTTCTCACGGCCCTCGAACTGGCCGCCCACTTCCTCGTGCGCCTTGTCCTTGACGCGGTCGAGGGCGTCCTCGCGCTCGGCCTTGGAGGCGATCTTCAGCGCCTCGGCCACCTCGGACTTGGCCACGCCGGCGACGGCCGTGTAGACGTCGTCCTGGTAGTCCAGGAAGACCGGGAACTCCGCGATCGGCTTGGCCGCGACGGCCGCCACCTCGCTCTGAGCCCGGCACAGCTCGCGGATGGCGGGCTTGGCGGCCTCGAGACCGCCGGCCACGACCTCTTCGGTCGGCGCGGTGGCGCCAGCGGCGATCAGCGACACCGCGTTCGGCGTCGCCTCGGCCTCGACCATCATGATCGCGACATCGCCGTCGGCCAGCACGCGGCCGGCCACGACCATGTCGAAGGTGGCCCGGGTCAGCTCCTCGTGGGTCGGGAACGCGACCCACTGGCCGTCGATGTGCGCCATGCGGGTCGCACCGATGGGGCCGGAGAACGGCAGGCCGGACAGCTTGGTCGACATCGACGCGGCGTTGATGGCGATCACGTCGTACGGGTGGGCCGGGTCGAGTGCCAGGATCGTCGCGACGACCTGAACCTCGTTGCGCAGGCCCTTGACGAAGCTGGGGCGCAGCGGCCGGTCGGTCAGGCGGCAGGTGAGGATGGCGTCTTCGCTGGGGCGACCCTCGCGGCGGAAGAACGAGCCGGGAATGCGGCCCGCGGCGTACATCCGCTCCTCGACGTCGACCGTCAGCGGGAAGAAGTCGAACTGGTCCTTCGGGTTCTTGCTCGCCGTGGTGGCGGACAGCACGACGGTGTCGCCGAGCTGCGCGATCACCGAGCCGGCTGCCTGCCGGGCCAGCCGCCCGGTGGAGAAGGTGATCTCGCGGGTGCCGAACGACCCGTTGTCGATCACCGCTGTGCTGGTGTGGTTGCCGAGTGTCTTCTCGGTCATGTGCGTGTTGCTCTCCTTCTGAAGGTGGGGTCACACCTGGAGAGCTGCTCTAGCGGGCCGGTCTTCGATCGAAGCGCCCGGGACGGAGGGCCGGCGGCGTGCCGGCGGGCCCGGGGGCCACTACCGAGGACCGGTGCGCCGAATCGGCTCTCGGACCCCTGTGTGGTTGTGAATGCGGGGAGCGGCATCGTGCCACTCCCCGCAATTGTTCATCGCCGCAGGCCGAGCCGCTCGATGATCGACCGGTAGCGGTTGATGTCCTTCTTGGCCATGTAGTTGAGCAGCCGGCGGCGACGACCCACCAGGAGCAGCAGACCACGACGGCTGTGGTGGTCGTGCTTGTGCACCTTGAGGTGCTCGGTGAGGTCGGCGATCCGCTTGGTGAGCACTGCCACCTGGACCTCGGGCGAACCGGTGTCGCCCTCGACGGTCGCGTAATCTGCCCTGATCTTGGCCTTGGCTTGCTGGTCGAGCGCCATTTTCTCCCTGTTTCTGTGGGTTTCTGTGGGAATCCAGACCCCGCACCCGCGGCGTCGTGCAGGCACGCGGAGCCGTGCGTCGGTGACCCGACGTCTTCCCCACATTACCAGGCCGGGTTACCGCTCCAGCACCGACCGGATCTGGGCCACGTCTTCCTTCATCTGCGCGATCAATGGCTCGACCCCGTCGAACTTGACCTGCCCGCGCCGCCGGTCGACGAATTCCAGTTCCAGGCGCTCGCCGTACAGATCGTCGTCGAAGTCGAGGATGTGCGCCTCGACGCGGCGCTCGGTGCCGGAGAACGTCGGGTTCGTCCCCACCGACGCCGCCGCCGGCAGCCGCTCGCCACGCCGGATCACCCAGCCGGCGTACACGCCGTCGGCGGGGATCGAGGTGTAGGTGCCGGTGAGGAAGTTGGCGGTCGGGAAGCCGAGCTGCCGGCCGCGCTGGTCGCCGCGGACGACCACGCCCTCCACCCGGTGGGGGCGCCCGAGCGCCTCGGCCGCCGCCGCCACGTCGCCGGCGTCGACACAGGCGCGGATGTACGTCGAGGAGAACACCGTGCCGTGCTCCGCCACCAGCGGCGAGTCGTCGACCGTGAACCCGAAGGTGCGGCCCAACTCCGACAGCAGCGCCCGGTCACCGGCGGCCCGGTGCCCGAAGCGGAAGTTCTCACCCACCACGACGACCGCGGCGTGCAGGTGTTCGACAAGTACGTCGTGGACGAACTGCTGCGGCGACAGCTTCGAGAAGTCGACTGTGAACGGCACCACACAGAGCACGTCGACGCCCAGCTGCTCGATGAGCTCGGCCTTGCGGTGCGGCTCCGTCAGTACCGCCGGGTGCGTGCCCGGCCGGACCACCTCGGACGGGTGCGGGTCGAAGGTCACCACGACGGACTGAAGGCCCAGCTCACGCGCCCGGGACACCGCGTGCCCGATGGTCGCCTGGTGCCCACGGTGCACGCCGTCGAACACGCCGATGGTGATCACCGAACGGCCGAACCCGCTCGGTACCGCCTCGTAGCCACGCCACCTCTGCATGCCGCCCAGCTTAGGCCGCGGGGGAGGTGAGCCTTGCCCGCGTGTGACATCCTCGGCGCGTGCCAGGGCTTGAGGTGGCCGCGATCACACTCGGCGCGGCGGTGGTGAGAGCGGCGTTCGGTGTCTGGTTCGGCGACGCGAAGCTCGTTTCCGAGGTCGGCGGCAGCGCGATCGACCTGGCCGCGCAGAAGCTCACCAGCGAGCGCGAACGGCGCCGGCTCCAGCGGGTACGGGACGAGACCGCCGACCTCGTCGCCGACCGGGTGCAGCCGCTGGTGGAGCGGGAGTTCGGCGACCTGCCGGAGCACGAGCGGCGGGCCGCGGTCGACGCCGTGCGTGACACCTTCGAGGCGGCCACCCTCACCGAAGACGACCTGTTCAAGCAGGATCTGGACGCCGGTTACCTCGACCGGTACCTGCGCTCGCAGGACCCGGACCGCACGGCGCGCGCGGGGCTCGGCGACGGTGGTGTCCGGCTCTACGACCTGGTGCTGCGGGAGTGCTCGGCGTACACGATCGAGGTGGCCCGCACGCTGCCCGGCGCCGGCATCGCGGGCCTGGCCGAGCTGCTGCGCCGCGATCGCCAGATCATCGACGACGTGGCGGAAGTGCTGGCGCGGCTGCCCGAGCGCCGCGGCGTCGAGGATTTCGAACGCGACTATCGCCAGCTCGTCGCCAACCGGCTCGACCGGGTCGAGTTCTTCGGCGCGACGCTCAGCGAGTCCAGCCGGCGGTACCCGCTCTCCGTCGCCTATCTGAGCCTGACCGCGCGCGAGGCCGTCGAGGGCGCGGCTCCCGTGGAGCGCGTGCTGGCCCGCTCCGACCGGATCTTCGTACGCGGCCAGGCCGGCATCGGCAAGACGACGCTGCTGCACTGGATCGCGGTGCGGGCCGCGCGGGACGCGGACGGCGGCGCGGTGCCCTTCTTCCTGCCGCTGCGCCGGTACGCCACCGCGACTCTGCCCGCACCCGAAGACTTCCTCAACGAGGTGGGCCGGCACATCGCCGAGGAGATGCCGCCCGGCTGGGTGCAGCGCCAGCTCCGGACGCGGGGTGGGGCGATCGTGCTCGTCGACGGCGTCGACGAGCTGGCCGAGGAGCGGCGTGACGAGGTGCGCCGGTGGCTGCGCGACCTGATCGACGCGTTCCCGCACGCTCGGTACGTGGTCACGTCCCGCCCGGCCGCGGCGCCGCACGACTGGCTCGACAACGACGGCTTCCTCCCGGCCGAGCTGGAGCCGATGACGCCCGCACAGGTGCGGATCTTCGTGGGCCGCTGGCACGAGGCGATGCGCAGCGGCTGCCGCACCGAGCCCGACCGCGACGAGGTCACCGAGCAGGAACGCCGCCTGCTCGCCGCCCTGGACCAGCACCGCCACCTGCGCCAGCTCGCCGGGTACCCGCTGCTGTGCGCGCTGCTCTGCGCCCTGCACCGGGACCGGCGCGGCCAGCTCCCCGGCAACCGCATGGAGCTGTACGAGGTGGCGCTGCACATGCTGCTGGAGCGCCGCGACCGCGAACGCCGCATCGACGCGCGGCCCGCGCTCGGCCGCACCGAGCAGACGCTGCTGCTGTGCGACCTCGCGTACTGGCTGATCCGCAACGGGTGGTCCGACGCCGCCCGCGCCGACGCGGTCGGCCGGATCGCCGCGAAACTCCGGGCCATGCCGCAGGTCACGGCCGCGCCGGATCAGGTTTATCGGGTACTGCTCGAACGCAGCGGCCTGCTCAGGGAGCAGGTCGCCGAGCGGGTCGACTTCGTGCACCGCTCCTTCCAGGAGTACCTGGCCGCCAAGCAGGCGGTCGACGAGGGCGACTTCGGGGTGCTGACGGCGCACGCGCACCTGCCCGCGTGGCACGAGGTGGTGGTGATGGCCGCCGGCCACGCCAGCGCGAGCGCCCGCGACACCCTGCTGTACGGGCTGCTCGACCGCGGCGCCGCCGACACCGATCGCACACACCGCGACCTGCTGCGGTTGATCGCCCTGGCCTGCCTGGAGACCTCACCGGAGCGCGGACCCGAGCTGGAAGCGGCGATCCGGAAGGCCACCGTCAACCTTCTCCCGCCACGCACGGAGGCCGCGGCCATGGCGCTGGGCCGGGCCGGACCGTTCGCACTCGACCTGCTGATCGCGGCGCCCGTCCCGCCCAACGAGTACGCGCGGGTCCTCACCGTCAAAGCCGCCGCGGCGACCGCCGATCCCGCCGCGCTCCCGCTGCTCGCCAGGCTGGGCGGCGACTCCCGGCTCGCCGTCGTCGACGCCCTGACCCAGGCGTGGCCGCGCTTCGACCCCGATGACTACGCCCGGATCGTGCTCCGCGATTCGCCGCTGCGCGCCGGTGAGCTGGTGGTCGACGACCGCGGCCTGCTGCCCACGCTGCGGCACCTGCGCCGGCTCCGGTACCTGACGGTGTCGTCGCTCGACCTGGAACCGGTCGACCTCGGGTTCGTGCGAGACCTGACCAGCCTGCGGCACCTGTCGGTGTCCAACTGCGCCGACGCCGGCCCGCTCGCGAGCTGTGCCCTCGACAGCCTTCGCGTCACCTCTGCCAGCCGCACGCTCGATCTCGCGCCGATCGCGCGCATGCCGCAGCTCACGCAGCTCGACGTGCGCGGCGAGGTGTCCAACGGTCAGTTGCTGGCCGAGCTCGACCTGTCGATCCTGGGCATGGAGGCGGGGCCGTTCTACCGGACCGGCACCCTGGAGTGGCCGCGCCTGCGGCGGCTGTCGCTGTACCGGGCGGGCGACATGGCGCCGCTGGCACAGGTGCGGCTGCCGCGGCTGACGCGGCTCGACCTCACCGTCGAGGGGATGGGCACCACCCTGGAGCTGCCGGTGGCGCCCGCCCTGGAGCACCTGTGTGTCCACTTTGGAGAGCCGCCCGATCTGTCGGCGCTCGCCGGCACCGAGGTACCGATGATCGAGCTGCACCACCACGGGCGTGACCCGCTCGACCTGGGGCCGCTGGCCGGGGTCGCCGGGGTGATCGTCAACGTGTACCGGCGGCAGGCGCGGGTGCTCGGCGAAAACGACCTCGGCGAGGGCAGCACAGTGCGCAGTGCCTGGGACGACAGCCCCACTACCCGGTGAAGACCACCTCGGGCCGGGCCTTCCCGTCCCGCTCGCTCACCACCGCCAGGAGACCGCCGTCCGGGGCGAACACCGCGTACGGCCCGTCGATGCCGACCGTCGATAGTGGACCGCCGTGCGACAGCGTCTTCGCCTCGACAGGGTCGGCCTCGCGGGTGGCGAAGAACCGCCGTGCCGCACCGGCGAGCGGCAGGTTGACCACGTCGGGCGCGACCTTCTCCAACTCGTCCAACGTGGACGCCTCGGCCAGCGTGAAGCCACCAACCGTCGTACGCCGCAGCGCGGTCAGGTGCCCGCCGACGCCCAGCGCGGCACCGAGGTCGCGGGCGATCGCGCGCACGTAGGTGCCCGACGAGCACTCCAGATCGACGTCGACGTCAACGGTCTCCCCGGCTCGCCGGATCGCCAGCACGTCGAGGCGCGACACCGTGACCCGGCGCGCGGCAAGCTCGACCTGCTCCCCCTCGCGTACCCGCTTGTAGGCCCGCTTGCCGTCGATCTTGATCGCGCTCACGGCGCTGGGCACCTGGTCGATCTCACCGGTGAGGGCGGCAAGCCCTTCACGTACCGCATCATCGGTGACGTGACCGGCCGGCGCGGTCGCGACCACCTCGCCCTCGGCGTCGTCCGTGACCGTGCTCTGCCCGAGCCGGATCGTCGCCGCGTACCCCTTCGCCGACCCGATCACGTAGGTGAGCAGCCGCGTCGCCCGGCCAACCCCGATCACGAGCACGCCCGTGGCCATCGGGTCGAGCGTCCCCCCATGCCCGACCCGCCGCGTCCGCGCCAACCGCCGCACCCGCGCCACCACATCGTGCGACGTCATCCCCGGCGCCTTGTCCACCACCACAAGCCCATCACTCACCCCCTCACCCTCTCAGACCGGGACAGCGAACAACAACCTAGGCAACATATGCTGTCAGCGTTATAGTGAGAGAGGTGAGGATCGCGAATGAGTTGGCTCATCGTCGTCGTAGAACCGGCGCGCTCGTGGCTGCATTCGCTACGCCGCACCGACCGCCGGACGCTCCAACTCGTCAGCCAGGCTCTCGAAGCGCTCAGCATCGAAGGCCCGGCGTTGGGACGCCCGCTGGTCGACAGCGTGACGGGTTCGTCGCTGTCAAACCTCAAGGAGCTCCGGCCCGGCTCCTCGGGGGCAAGCAAGGTCCGGTTGCTGTTCGTCTTCGACCCGGAACGACACGCGGTAATCCTGGTCGGCGGCGACAAGGCCGGAAAGTGGCGCAGCTGGTATCGCAGCGCGATACCGCTGGCCGAGGCGGCGTACGCGGAACATCTGAAGCGGATGGAGGGAGGGGCAGATGAACGACCACCTGCGGGATCCGGACGCCCGGACATGGGGTGACATGAAGGCCGAGCTCGGCTTCACCGAGGCCGAGCTGGAGGAGATCGGCGAGGGCGCGCAGCGGCTGATCGCCGAGTCACGCGCCTACCGGCTGGCCGAGGTTCGCCGCCGCCAGCGCACGACGCAGGTCGAAGTGGCCAAGGCGATGGGAGTCACCCAGGCCCGGGTGTCGCGCATCGAAAAAGGCCAGATCTCGCGGAGCGAGGTCGACACCCTCGCCGCCTACGTGCAGGCGTTGGGCGGCAAGCTGAAGATCGTGGCCGATTTCGGCGACGAGTCGTACGTCCTGGCCTGAGAAAGGCGGGTTCAGCGGACGGCGCCTGCTATTGCCCAGGCGCCGGAGCGGAGGCGGGTGAGGAGGGTGGCCAGGCGGAGCACGATGAAGAGCGCCAACCCAGCCCAGATCCCGCCAAGGCCAGCCTCCAGCGCGTACGCCAGCCAGATCGCCGGCAGGAACCCACCCACGGCCGCCACGATCGTCGCGTTGCGTAGGAATCGGGCGTCGCCGGCGCCGATCAGCACGCCGTCGAGCGCGTACACGACGCCCGCGAGCGGCAGCAGCCCCACGAACCACGGCCACGCGACCATCGCCTGCTCGTGCACGGCCGGGTCGGAGCTGAACCATCCTGGCACCACACCAGCACCCGCCCCGACCAGGATCGCGAACCCGACCCCGCAGACGCCGCCCATCACCGCGATCCGGCGTCCCAGGTCGCGCGCTTCGGCCTCCTGTCCGGCGCCGAGGGCTGCGCCGACCAGCGACTGAGCGGCGATGGCGACCGCGTCCAGGGCGAGCGCGCAGAAGAACCACAGCTGGAGAGTGATCTGGTGAGCGGCCACCACGGCGGTGCCGAAGCGCGCCGCGACAGCGGTGGCCGACAGGAAGCTGGCCTGAAACGCCGCGCCCCTGATCAGCAGGTCGCGCCCGAGCATCACCTGCTGGCGCATCATCGCGGGCTGCGGCCGCAGCGGCACCCCCTCGACGACGATCGCCCGCACGAACAGCACACCGGACACGGTCTGCGCGACCGCGTTGGCGACCGCCGACCCGTGCAGGCCCATGCCCAGCGGATACACGAGCACCGGGCACAGCGCGGCCGAGAGCACGTTGGCACCGAGCACGTAGCGCAGCGGGCGGCGGGTGTCCTGCACCCCGCGCATCCAGCCGTTGCCCGCGGCGGCGAGGAGCAGACCAGGGGCGCCCAGCGCCGCGATCCGCAACCATTGCGCGGCCGCGCCAGCAACGTCGGATTCAGCTCCGGCGAGGGTACTGGCCAGCGGCCCGGCCGCCACCTGCATGGCCACCGCCAGAGCGACGCCCGCTCCCAGCGCCAGCCACGACGCCTGTACCCCTTCGGCCACCGCCGCGGCGCGATCGCCCGAGCCGTACCGGCGAGCGGCCCGCCCGGTGGTGCCGTACGCCATGATCGCGCCGAGCCACGCGGCGACCGACATGACGGTGCCCCCGATGGCGAGCGCCGCCAGCGGCAGCCTGCCGAGGTGACCGACGACCGCCGTGTCCACGAGCACGTACAGCGGCTCGGCGGCGAGCACCACGAGCGCGGGCAGCGCGAGGCTCGCGACGCGACGCAGGGAGTACTCGGACATCGCTCGCCATCCTGGCATCGCTCAGGTAATGACCACAAGCCCGTTGGATACTTACCACCGTCCCCTTGTCAGGCGGCGCACGCGTATCGGGCACACTGTGGCGAATGAGCCCTGTGAGCCGCGGCCGCAAGCGCGGCAAGAGGTCGACCGGCCGCTCCGAGCCACTCGCCGTCATCGCCCCACCCGCCGAGGACTGCGATTGCCCGGCCTGCAGCGGCGAAGATGTCGACCCGGATCAGATGATCGACGACATGGTCGGCACCGCGGCCAGCCTCCTCGACGAGGAAGACCCGATCGCGGCGGAACTGCTGGGCGCGATCATGACCGCCACGTTCGCGGTCGCCGCCGAAGACCTGGGTGAGGCGGCGCACGAGATCATCTTGAAGATCGCGGAGCGTGGGTCCCGCGAAGCACTGGCCTTGCTGCTGGCATTCGCCGCCGTGGCACAGGACTCGCTGGCCGAGTCCGCCATGGCAGGCGCCGACCAGATGCGAACAGCCGGCGTCACGCCACCGCCGTGGGCCGACGAGATCAACGCACCGGTGACGGCCACCGACTACAAGAGCCTTGCGGACAAGTCAGGCACCGCGTCCTTGCTGTCCTGCACCTTCCACCGCTCGGGGCACGCACACGGCCTGATCGTCATGGTCGACGAGGAGGACTGCGGCGCGGCCGCCGACATCCTGCTGCTCGACCCCGATCAGATCCCCGTCGTACTCAAGGCGGCGCAGGCGGGCAGCCGCCGGTCCCCCGAAGCCCTGGATCCGGCGGAGTTCCGCTGGCGGGTCGAAACGGCCCTGGACGCTCGCGCGGTACACGACGCCGAAAACGGTATCGACGAGGACGAGCCCCTGTACGACGAGGACGGCCCCGGGTACCTGCCCATGGCCACGCTCGTGCGGAAGCGGATGAGCGCACTCCCCGCGCCCACGAAGCCGCCCGCGCCGCACGGCGGTCAAGGGATTGGGCGCGGTGCGAGCCGCTCACGCGTGGCCAAGCTGCCCACGAAGCGCAAGAAGTCCATGGGTCCAGCGCCGATCTACCAGATCAAGGTGACCCTGAGCGGCGCGCGGCCGCCGATCTGGCGCCGGCTGGAGGTGCCGGGCGACATCAGCCTCCCCGTGCTCCACGATGTGCTTCAGATCGCGTTCGACTGGGACGACAGCCACATGCACGTCTTCGACACCCCGTACGGCCAGTTCGGCACGCCCGACGTCGAGCTCGGCCACCAGGCGGAGAGCCGGGTCACGCTGGAGCAGGTGGCGCCCGGCGCGGGCAGCGAAATCACGTACACGTACGACTTCGGCGACAACTGGGAACACGAGATCCTGGTCGAGAAGCTCGGCGAGCCCAAGCGCGGCGCCGTCTACCCGCGGTGCACGGGCGGCCGGCGTGCGGCGCCGCCCGACGACTGCGGCGGGGTGTGGGGATACGAGGGCCTGATGGAAGCGCTCGCCGATCCCACTCACGACGACCACGAAACCGCGATGGAGTGGATGGGTTTCGACGACCCGGCCGACTTCGATCCGGCCCGCTTCGACGCGGCCAAGGTGACCAGCGCCCTCACCGAGCAGCGCTGAGGCGCTCCATCGTGCGAGGTGCCCCGTCGCGGGCGATCTCCTCGGCCACCGAGTCGATGAGCGCCCGCGACTCACCCCAGCCGTGTGCCCGGCCGGCGTAGCGGGCGTACGGAGCGCGGGAGCGCGCGACCACCGTCCAGGGCATGCCGAAGGCGATCCGCACAAGCGTCGCCAGGGGCAACAGAAGCAGCAGGATCAACCATTCGGCGACGAGAATCACGCCCACGAGGACGATCGGCACGAGCAGCAACGCGACCGTCAGGCCAAGGCCAATCAGGAACGAGATCGGCTCGTCAGCGCCAACGGTCGCGAAGTCGTGGAACTCGCGATCGATCTTGCGGGCCCTGGGGCGCCAGGGAAGCCAGCGACGCCCGACCCACCAACGGCGCCCATCAGGGCCGTGGACTCTCATACCCCGGCATGGTGACAGGGCGGGGCAACGGGGCGGGGAGACTTACTGACGGGTGTCCATCGACGTCTGAAGAGCGCGGCGAGCCTGCTCGCGGGCCTCTTCAGTCGTCTCCGGCTTTGGCTTGCTCGCCATGAGACCGGGTCCTTCCAGGGTGCGTGCGGCGCGCCGGCGGCGCACCCGCACTGCGGGCGATTGAGCGTGACACCGACGGACAGCACTCCGGGATCGCCGGAGAGGTGGCCGGGGCGCCGGCCCGGGTCGGGTAGGACCCTGGAGGGCACAGCAACGGTCGTTCAGGAAACCAAGTTAGCGTTCAGTCAGGAGCCACCGCGCGTGGTTCCCGCGATACGGACCGGTAGTCTCAGGTTCATCAGCGTGCAAGGAAGTGCCAGCCGATCCACCACCAGAAGACGAGCAGCACGATCCGGCCCACTGGCACCCGCCCGACCTCGGCGCGCATCACGGCCCCACACACGTCGCCGAGCGTCGGGATGCGCGAACCCTCTCGCCGCGCCGCCCACTCCACCGCGACGAAGAGCCCCATAGCAAGCACGAACCCACCGATCGCGACCGCCCTGGTGAGACTCACCGCCGCACCAGCCCCCAGAACGCGGCCAACCAGCCGAAGTAGCCCACCGAGCGGACCACCTCGCGCTCCAGCAGCGGGTCGGCGAGCCGGGAGAACGTCGGATAGCTGTCGCTGGAGCCGAGCAGGAACGTGGCGCTCTCCAGTACACCGAAGACAGCGGCGGGCAGCAGCCACCACCACGCCGCGGAGGCCCGCCTTCCGATCAGCGGCCGCGCCGGCTGGCGTACCCAGCCTGCCAACCCCACCCAGACAAAGACCCCGCCGACGGCGAGGATGAAGAGATTGGCCTGGCGCGTAAAGCCCGGAAACTGACCACCGACCGCGGCGAGCGCGGCGAAGACCGGCACGGTGACCGCCGGGCGGTCCCAGGAACGTGGTGCCGGGACGGCGACGTCCTCCTCGACCATAGGTCGATTGTCGCCGGGCTATCCGCTGGAGTCGATACCCGCCAGCTCGGCCCGGATCGCGGCCATCACCTCGTCGATCGTGCCGCGCCCGGTGAACCCGGCCGCCAGCCGGTGCCCGCCGCCGCCCAGCGCCACGGCGACGCGGCTCACGTCGACCGCGCCCTTGCTGCGCATCGACACCGCCCACTCGTGCGGGCGAACCTGCTTGACCAGGCAGCTCACGTCGGCCTCGGCGGCGATGCGCACCGAGTCGATGAGCGCCTCCAGCACGTAGGGCTTCTGGTCGTACCGGGCGAGGTCGTCGAGGGTCGCGTACGTCCACGCCAAGCCGAGACCGCCGGCCACGTCCGGTTCGAGCTGGGCGCGCTGGAGCACGTCGCCGTACAGCCGGATCGCCCCGAACGGCCGGGTGTCGAAGATCCGCCGGGATATCTCACCGGGGCTGATGCCGGTGGCGATCAGCCGGGCGGCCATCTCGTGCACCGCGGGGGTGGTCATGTCGAAGCGGAACGAGCCGGTGTCGGTGGCCAGCGCCACGTACAGGCACTCGGCGATCTCCGCGTCGAGCGCCACGCCCAGCCGCGCCAGCAGCTGCTCGGCCACCACCGAGGTGGCGGCGGCCGTGGGGTCGATCAGGTTGATATAGCCGAAGCCGGGGTTGGAGGCGTGGTGGTCGAGCACGATCGAGGCGCCGGCCGTGTCGAGCCGGTCGACAAGCCCGCCGAGCCGTGAGGCGCTCGCCGCGTCGAAGCAGACCAGCAGATCCGGGTCGGGGTCGGCCTCTGCCTCCGGCACGAGCAGGTCGAGCCCCGGCAGCCCCCGGAACGGCGGCGGCACCTCGAACGGGCCCGGGAACGTGGCCTGTGACCGGAGCAGACCCAGCCGGCGCAGGCCCAGCGTGAAGCCCAGCATGCTGCCGAGCGCGTCACCGTCGGGGTTGACGTGGCAGACCAGCAGGACCCGGGCGTCGGACGGCAGGTCGCGTACCGCCGCGACCGCCGCCGCCCACTCAGCGGCGGACGGCCCCGACGTGTCGGCCGCCGGCTCGGCGAGCGTTGTCACCGTTCGTCCTCTTCGGTCGACTCGTCGGCCGACTCGTCGTCGTCTTCGCGGTACGGGTGGGCGTCGCCGGCGTACGTCTTGCCGGCCGCGATCCGCTGCACCTCGGCGTCGGCCATGCGGGCCTGGGCCAGCAGGTCGTCCATGTGCTTGGCGTGCTCCTGCACGTCGTCGTGGACGAACGTCAGCGTCGGCGAGTGCCGCAGCCCGAGCGCCTTGCCCACGGTGCTGCGCACCATGCCCTTGGCGCTGTCGAGCGCGGCGGCCGTGCCCGCTTGGGCGGCGGCGTCACCGAGGACCGTGTAGAACACCGTGGCGTCGCGCAGGTCGGCCGTGATCCGCGCGTCGGTGATCGTGATCATGCCAAGCCGCGGATCCTTGATCTGGGTACGCACCACCGACGCCACCAGCTCCCGCACACGCTCCGCGTGCCGGCGCACCTTGGCTGGGTCCGTCATCTCGTCACCTCCGCAGCACGGTTAACAACCCTGAACACTACCTGTGTGAGTACCCAGGTCCAGGGCCCTGCCTACTCATCGTCACCGTGTAGCCGGCGCCTGACGGAGAGCAATTCGAGCTCCGGCCGCCCGGCCACCGCCCGCTCGCACGAGTCGAGCACCTCGCCCACGTGGCGCGGCTCGGCGGCCACCACCGCGACGCCGATCTCGGCGCGGGCGTGGAGGTCGAGCGCACCCACCTCAGCCACCGACACCTCGAAACGGCGCAGCGCCGCAATGATCGGTCGCACGTAGGAACGCTTCTCCTTCAGCGACCGCGAGTCGCCAGGAAGCAGGACGTCGAAGACTGCCGTACCGGTATACACGGCGAGGAAATCTACGCGAACGCGGCCAGCTCCCGCCTGGAGGGGCGGGGTGGCCGCGTTCGCGTCGATCCGTCAGGCGCGCTTCTTCTCGCGCATCTCGAACGTCTCGATGACGTCACCAACCTGAAGGTTGTTGTAACCCTGCAGGGTCAGACCGCACTCGAAGCCCTCGCGGACCTCGGTCGCGTCGTCCTTGAACCTCTTCAGCGAGCTGATGGTGAGGTTGTCGGCGACCACGGCGCCATCGCGCAGGAGGCGCGCCTTGGCGTTGCGGCGCATGAGCCCCGACCGGACCAGACAGCCGGCGATGTTGCCGACCTTGGACGAGCGGAAGACATCGCGGATCTCCGCCGACCCGAGGTCGACCTCTTCGTACTCCGGCTTGAGCAGGCCCTTGAGCGCCGCGTCGATCTCCTCGATGGCCTGGTAGATGACCGTGTAGTACCGGATCTCCACGCCTTCGCGGTCGGCTATCTCGCGGACCTTGTTGGAGGCCCGCACGTTGAAGCCGATGATCGTCGCGGCCTCGGACGAGGCACTGGCGAGCATGACGTTGCTCTCGGTGATCGCACCGACACCCCGGTCGAGGATCTTGAGCTGTACCTCGTCCGGAATCTCGATCTTGAACAGCGCATCCTCCAGGGCCTCCACCGAACCGGAGACGTCACCCTTGAGGATGAGGTTGAGCGTGGTCTTCTCGCCTTCCTTGATCTGCTCAAGGAGGTTCTCGAGCGTGACCCGGGAACCACGGTTGGCGAAGCTGGCCGCGCGCCGCCGTGCCTGCCGCTGCTCGGCGATCTGCCGGACCGTGCGGTCGTCCGCGGCGGCGAGGAACGTGTCGCCCGCCCCCGGGACAGCCGTCAGGCCAAGCACCTGCACCGGACGAGCCGGACCGGCCTCGGAGACCGGCTGGAAATTCTCGTCCAGCATGGCCCGGACGCGGCCGTGCGCCCCACCGGCGACGATCGAGTCGCCGGCACGCAGGGTGCCCTTCTGGACCAGCACCGTAGCCACCGCGCCCCGACCCTTGTCGAGGTGCGCCTCGATCGCGACACCCTGGGCGGGGCCGTCGATCGGGGCGGTCAGTTCGAGCGACGCGTCGGCGGTCAGCAGGACGGCCTCGAGGAGCTCGTCGATGCCGATGCCCGGCTTGGCGGCCACGTTGACGAACATCGTGTCGCCGCCGTACTCCTCAGCCACCAGCCCGTACTCGGTGAGCTGCTGGCGCACCTTGTCGGGGTTGGCCTCCGGCTTGTCGACCTTGTTGACCGCGACCACGATCGGCACCTCGGCCGCCTTGGCGTGGTTCAACGCCTCGATCGTCTGAGGCATGACGCCGTCGTCGGCCGCCACGACCAGGATGACGATGTCGGTCACCTGGGCACCACGGGCACGCATGGCGGTGAACGCCTCGTGACCCGGGGTGTCGATGAAGGTGATCGCCCGCTCGTTGCCGTCGTGCTCCACCATGACCTGGTACGCACCGATGTGCTGGGTGATGCCGCCGGCCTCACCCGCGACCATGTTGGTCTTGCGGATCGCGTCGAGCAGCTTCGTCTTACCGTGGTCGACGTGGCCCATGACGGTCACGACCGGTGGCCGGCTGACCAGCCGGTCTTCGTCGACCGCCGCGTCGAGGTCGATGTTGAACTGCGCGAGCAGCTCGCGATCCTCGTCTTCGGGGCTGACGATCTGCACGTCGAACCCGAGGTGCTCACCGAGCAGCAGCAGGGTCTGGTCGGAGCACGACTGGGTGGCCGTGACCATCTCGCCCAGGTTGAACATCTCCTGGACGAGCGCGCCCGGGTTCGCGTTGATCTTGTCTGCGAAGTCCGAGAGCGAGGCACCCCGCGACAGGCGAATCGCCTGACCACTGCCGCGCGGAGCGCCAGAGCTCATGGTCGGCGCGGACAGATTGTCGAACTCTTGTCTGCGCTGCTTCTTCGACTTGCGACCACGGGTCGGCTTGCCACCCGGACGGCCGAAGGCGCCCGCGGCACCGCCGCCACGCCCGCGCCCGCCGCCACCGGGACGGCCACCGCCGCCGGCCGGCGCGCCCGGACCACCGCCGGGACCGCCGCGGTAACCACCGCCGCCGCCACCACCGGGACCGCCGCCGCCACCGGGACGGAAGCCACCGCCACCGCCGCCGCCACCGCCGGCACCGCCGCGGAAGCCACCGCCACCGCCGCCGCCACCGGGACGGAAGCCACCGCCACCGCCGGTGCGACCGCCGCCGCCACCGCCGCCACCGGGACCGCCACCGGGCCGGCCGGGGCCACCGCCACCGGGACGTCCCGGACGCTGGCTCGGCATGGACGCCGGGCTGGGCCGCGGCGGCATCGACGCCGGGCTCGGCCGCGGCGGCATCGACGCCGGGTTGGGCCGAGGCCCACCGGACGCTGCCGGACGCTGGCCGCTGGGCGTGATGCCGAACGGGTTGTTGCCACCGCTGCGACCACCCGGACGAGGGCCGGGCCGACCCTGGCCGGCGCCGGGCCCACCAGGACCACCGGGACCGGACGGACGGGCCGCCGGCGAACCGGGCCGCGGCGGGATCGCACCCGGGCCGGGCCTCGGCCGGGTGGCGCCGTCGGCCGGCGGCTCGCGCCGGGCGGTGTCGCGCTGCTGAGCAGCCTGCTGCGCGGCCTTGACCGCGGCCTCCTGCTCCTTCTTCAGTCGGGCCGCACGCTCCTCAGCCGCGGCGACCTCGATGTCGTGGGCACTGGCCGGTTTCGCCACCGGGGCCGGTGGTGGCGGCGCGGGCACCGGGCCACGCGGACGGCCGCCGCCCGCGGGAACCGCGGGTGCTGCCGGCGACGACGGTGCTGGTGGCGCCGATGGCGTCACCCGCCTCGGCGGTGCCGGTCGGGCCGAAACGCGGGCCGCGGCCGGCGCCGGGGCTGCCGGTGGGGCTGCCGGAGAGGCCGCCTCCCTCGGTGCCGCGGGCGCGCTGCCGCCCGCCGCGAACGCGCCACGCAGGCGGCGTGCGACGGGTGCCTCGACCGTGCTGGATGCGGACTTGACGAACTCGCCCATCTCTTTCAACTTGGCGAGAACGGTCTTACTTTCGACCCCGAGCTCTTTCGCAAGCTCGTGTACGCGGGCCTTGCCTGCCACTGCACTCCTCACTCCGAGGTCGTGCGGGCGGCACCCGCAGCGACCTCACTCCTGCACTTGAAGCCTGGTCATTTCAGCGACTTCATCGTGTGCTCATGTCGGTCGTCCTACCTTGCTCTGTCTGCGACCCTCGCCCGACCTGGTGGCCGGTCGTAGTGGTTACCGCACGGAGGTGCTCGGCCAACGCACCGGTGTCAAGGACCCCGGTGACGCGAAGCGCCCTGCCAAAGGCACGACGCCGCTCCGCCAGCGCGAAGCAAGCCGGATCAGGATGCACATGTGCTCCCCGACCCGGCAGTCTACGGGTCGAATCGGGCATGAGGCTGTGGCCAGCCTCACTGGCGACCGCGACAACCCGCAGCAACTCAGCGGCCGGCGCACGCTGCCGGCAACCCACACAAGTACGTACCGGCCGCGCACGTCGTACCAAAGGAAAGTCTACCCCTAAGCCTCGGCGACCGCTCCGCCTGGTTCGGTCGCGTGATCATTACCGCCGTGCCGCGGCGCACCGGCCGCCGGCGCCTGGTCGGTATCGGGCCGGATGTCGATCCGCCAACCGGTGAGGCGGGCGGCGAGGCGGGCGTTCTGCCCCTCCCTGCCGATCGCCAGGGAGAGCTGGAAGTCCGGGACCGTCACCCGGGCCGTGCGGGACGCCGCGTCGACGACCTCGACGCGCAGCGCCTTGGCCGGCGAGAGCGCGTTGCCGACGAACGCGGCGGGATCGTCCGACCAGTCGATGATGTCGATCTTCTCGCCGTGCAGCTCGCTCATGACGGCGCGCACCCGCTGGCCCATCGGCCCGATGCACGCGCCCTTCGCGTTGACGCCGGGCGCCGTCGACCGGACAGCGATCTTGGTACGGTGGCCCGCCTCACGGGCGATCGCGGCGATCTCGACCGTGCCGTCGGCGATCTCCGGTACCTCCAGCGCGAAGAGCTTCTTGACGAGGTTCGGATGCGACCGCGAGAGGGTGATCTGCGGCCCGCGGAATCCCTTCGCGACGTGTACCACGACGCACCGGATGCGCTGGCCGTGCGCGTAGATCTCGCCGGGCACCTGCTCGGAGTGCGGCAGTACCGCCTCCAGCTTGCCCAGGTCGACGGTGACGATGCCCTTCTCGGCGCGTGCCTCGTGCGCCTGCACGACACCGGTCACCAGGTCGCCGTCGCGCCCGACGTACTCCCCGAAGTGCACCTCGTCGGTGGCCTCCCGCAGTCGCTGGAGGATCACCTGCTTGGCGGTCATCGCGGCGATGCGGCCGAAGTCGTGCGGGGTGTCGTCCCACTCCCGGACGACATCGCCGTCAGCGTCGAACTCCTGCGCGTACACCAGGGCCGCGCCGGTCTTGCGGTCGATCTCCACCCGGGCGTGCGGCTGGGCGCCCTCGGTGTGGCGGTATGCGGTCAGCAGCGCTGTCTCGATGGCCGCGAGGATCGTGTCGAACGGGATCTCCCGCTCGCGCTCCAAGGCGCGCAGGGCCGCGAGGTCGATGTTCACCTCTCGTCGTCCTCCTCGATCTCGTCGTCATCATCGATCTCGTCGTCTTCATCGCCGCCACGGCTGAACTCGACCTCGATCCGTCCCGGACCGAGGTCGGCGTACGCCGTCTCGTGATGGACGCCGTCTACGTCCAGGACTACACCGGCGTCGTCGGCCGCGACGATCCGGCCGGTCAGCGAGCGGCCGGCGGCGGTCACCTTGACCAGCCGGCCCGTGTTCCGGCGCCAGTGCCGGGGAAGGCTCAGCGGCCGGCTGACCCCACGGGAGCCGACCTCCAACTCGTACTCGCCCGGCAGCAGGTCGCCCTCGGCCTCCTCGGCCGCGTCGAGGGCGGCGGACATCGCCCGGGACACGTCAGCGATCGCGTCGAGGCTCACCCCGCCGTCGCCGTCGATGGCAACCCGTACGACGTGGCGCCGGCCCACTCGGGAGACGGCGAACTCCTCCAGGTCGTACCCGGCCGCGGCGACCACGGGCTCGACGACGGCGCGCACGCGGTCGGCCGAGACTCGTGGCGGTACGCGGGTGGTGCGGCCACGCTCCGTCATCTCCGCACCCCTTAACCTCGGTGAAGCCCCTGTCAGCAGCCACGGCTTCGTGCCACCGGACCCACGCGCCCGGTGGCTGCGCAGAGCGTAACGCGCCGGCGCACCTTCGGAGCGGCCGGCGCACCGACTGGTCCGGGTACGGCAGACTTGGCCGGTGCAGAGCTGGCCGAATGATCGACCGCGCGCCGCCTACCGGCCGGAGCGCCGGGGCGTGCTGCGCGCCACCCTTCTGGCGGTGGCCGTGGCCCCGCTGGCGGGCTGTGACCTCTTCGAATCCGAGCCGGAGCCGGTGGCCAGCCCGGACCCGCTCGCCCCGCTGCTCGCCGGGACGCTCGACCTCGCCGCGCGGCACGAGGCGGCCATCGCCGCGTACCCCGAACTGGCCGGCCGCCTGACCCCGGTACTGGAAGCGCACCGCCAGCACGCGGCCGATCTGGCCAAGCTGACGGGAGCCGCGACGCCGTCTCCGGCAGCGACCACGCCAGCGGCGACACCCGCGGGTGACGTCAAGGCCACCCTCGCCGCCCTGCGCACGGCCGAGCAGCAGGGCCAGAAGAGCGCCGCCGACGCCTGCCTCGCCGCGCCCGCCGAACGGGCCGCCCTGCTCGGCTCGATCTCCGCCGCCCGCGCCACCCATCTGGAAGTGGTCCGATGAAGCACCGCACCTCCGCAGGGGGCACGCATGACCACCTTGGCTGACGCGCTGGCCGCCGAGCACGCCGCGATCTACGCGTACGGGCCGATCGGGGCGCGCCTCACGGCCGCCGCCGTCACCGCCGCCCGCTCGGCCGAGGCGGCGCACCGGTCCCGGCGGGACGCGCTGATCCTCAAGCTGACGGGCGAGGGTGCGACGCCGGCACCGGCCGCGCCCGCGTACACGCTGCCCTTTCCGGTCACCGACCAGGCGAGCGCCCTCCGCCTCGCCGTGGAGATCGAGGATCGGACGGCGGCGGTCTGGCGGGGCTGCCTGCCGACCACGACCGGCACCGACCGGGCGACGGCGCTGGCGGGCCTGACCGACGCGGCGGTCCGCGCGACTCGCTGGCGCCGCGCCGCGGCCCTGACCCCCGCCACCGTCCCCTACCCGGGCCGCCCCTGACCACAGGAAACTTGCTTGCGGCATACCGAGTATGCATACTCGGTAGCCATGTCCATCCGCCATGGCCTGCTCGCCCTGCTGGAGCGCGGCCCGATGTACGGCTACCAGCTCCGCGCCGCTTTCGAGGAGTCGACCGGCGCTACCTGGCCCCTCAACATCGGGCAGGTCTACACCACGCTCAATCGCCTGGAACGGGACGGCCTCGTCCGTCCGCTGCCGGAGAACGACGGGGGGCAGCGGCCGTACGAAATCACCGAAAATGGACGAGCCGACCTTGCGGTCTGGTTCGCCACCCCGATCAACCGCACCGACCGCCCGCGCGACGAGCTGGCGATCAAGCTGGCACTCGCGATCACGACCCCGGGGGTCGACGTGAAGACGGTGGTGCAGACCCAGCGCACCGCGACCATGCGCGCGCTGCAGGAGTACACGCGGCTCAAGACGCGTGGCGACGACGACCTTGACCTGCCCTGGCGGCTGGTGCTCGACGCCATGATCTTCCAGGCCGAGGCCGAGGTGCGGTGGCTCGACCACTGCGAGGCCAGCCTCGTCCGACATACGCGCACGCCCCGACCCACATCCGCAACGTCCCGCCCGGCGCCGGAACACAGCGAGGTGACGTATGAACGTTCTTGAGATCCGCGACGCGTATCGCACGCACGGCACCGGCGAGGCTTCCGTGCACGCGCTGCGCGGGGTCACGCTGACCGTCGCGCCGCGCGAGTTGGTGGCCGTGATGGGACCGTCCGGTTCGGGCAAGTCCACGCTGCTCAACCTCGCGGGCGGGCTCGACCGCCCCAGCCGCGGCGACGTGTTCGTCGAGGGCCAGCAGATCGGCGCCATGTCCCGGCGCCAGCTCGCCGCGATGCGTCGGCGCTCCATCGGGTACGTCTTCCAGGACCTGAACCTGCTGCCCAGCCTGACCGCCGCGGAAAACGTGGCGCTCCCCCTCGAACTGGACGGGGTAGGTGTACGCAAGGCGCGCCAGCAGGCCATCGCGGCGCTCGGCGAGGTCGGCCTGAGCGAGCTCGCGCCGCGCTTCCCCGACGAGATGTCCGGCGGCCAGCAGCAGCGCGTGGCCATCGCCCGCGCGCTGATCGGCGACCGGCGCCTCGTCCTGGCGGACGAGCCAACCGGCGCCCTGGACTCGCAGACCGGCGAGGCCGTGCTGCGCCTGTTGCGCACCCGCGTGGACGCGGGCGCCGCCGGTGTACTGGTCACACACGAGGCGCGGCACGCCGCCTGGGCCGACCGGGTGGTGTTCCTGCGTGACGGCGTCATCGTCGACACGTCCGGCCCGCTGACCGAGGCCGAACAGCTCCTCGAGCCCGCCTCATGAACGGTTTCGTGAGCGGCTGGCGCACCGCCCTGCGGATCGCCAGCCGCGAGGCGCGGCGGGCCAAGGGGCGCTCGGCACTCGTCGTCGCGATGATCATGCTGCCGGTACTGGCGCTGAGCTTCGCCGCCGCCAGCTACGACATGTTCGACCTCAGGCCCGAGGAGGAGGCCAACCGCGAACTCGGCAGCGCCGACGCGCTGGTCGAGTGGGCGTACAGCGGCCGGGTGGAGCAGTCCCCCACCGGCGACGCCTACGGCTCGGAGGGCGAGCCCCGCACGACCCCGATCAGCGGCACCGAGCTGCTCGGCGCGCTGCCCGCCGGCAGCCGGATCGTCCAGTCGCAGGAGGGGATCGTCGAGTTCCGCACCGCGACCGGGGTCGGCAACCTCAACTCGTACGGCATGGACGTGGCCGACCCGCTCGCCGCCGGGTACATCGAGCTGCTGGAAGGGCGCGCACCGTCCGGCGACGCCGAGGTGGCGATCACCAAGAACGCCGGGAAACGGCTGGACGCCGGGATCGGCGACACCATCCAGAACGCTGACCGCAGCCGCTCCTGGAAAGTCACCGGGTTCGTCGAGATCCCCTCCGGTCTCCACCAGAACGTGGTGTTCCCGAGCGGGAAGATGCCCACGCGCGCCGGGGAGTGGAGCGTGAACCGCTGGCTGTGGGACGCGCCAACCCCGGTCACGTGGACGCAGGTCAAACAGCTCAACGAGCGCGGCATGGTCATCAAGTCCCGCGCGGTCATACTCGACCCGCCACCCCCCAGCGAGATCGCCATCTCGTACGGCGAGGGCGATGCCAACGCCGAGGCGTTCGCCGTGGGCGGCCTGATCGCCGGTCTGGGCGTCCTCGAGGTGGTGCTGCTCGCCGGTCCGGCGTTCGCGGTGGGCGCGCGCCGCCGCCAGCGCGACCTCGCGCTCGTCGCCGCCAACGGCGGTACGCCGGCGCACCTGCGGCGCATCGTGCTGGCCGACGGTGTCGTGCTGGGCACGGTCGGCGCCGTCGCCGGGTTGGTGATCGGTGTACTGGCCGCGTTCGCGGGCCGCCCGCTGATCGAGGAGTACGTCATTCACGCGCGGGCCGGCGGGTACCGCATCTTCCCGCTCGCCCTGGCCGCCATCGCCGGAATAGCGGTCCTGACCGGGCTGCTCGCCGCGCTCGTGCCCGCGTTCACGGCTGCCCGCGCGGACGTGGTCGCCGCCCTGACCGGACGTCGCGGCGTCCTGCGCTCCCGCAAGCGGTGGCTGGTGCTCGGCATCGCGCTCACCGCGATCGGTACGGCGGCCGCGACGTTCGGCGCCTGGCGCGTCTCGTCGAACGTGATCCTGCTCGGCCTCATCGTCGGCGAACTCGGCCTGGTGCTCTGCACGCCGTCGCTGGTCGGGCTGATCGCCCGGCTCGGCCGGGTGCTGCCGCTCGCCCCGCGGATCGCCCTGCGCGACACCGCGCGCAACCGGGCCGCCTCCGCGCCGGCGATCGCCGCGGTCATGGCCGCGGTCGCGGGCAGCGTCGCCCTCGGCGTCGTGCTCACCGCTGACGAGGAGCGAAACCATCTCGGGTACCGGCCAACCCTGGTGACCGGAAACGCGCTGGTCCAGTACTACCCGATGAACCCAACCGACCCCGCGCAGAAGGCGCCGGACTTCGATCGGGTCACCGCGATCGTCAAGGACTCGCTACCGGCCTCCGAGGTCGTACCGATCGGGCGGGTGACCTGCCCCGGCGCGAAACCCGAGGAATCCTGCGGCGCCAGCCCTCGCATCCCCGAGGAGCGGGCCTGCCCGTGGATCGACGCGCCCGGGCCACTGAGCCGCGACGAGCAGCGGGCCGCCCGCAAGGACCCCCGGTGCGACGTGGCCACCTACACCTGGACCAGCGGCGGGTACGGGCTGGCGGTCGGCGGGCCGGAGGTGGTGAGCGCCCTGACCGGGGCCACCGGCGATGACCTCGCTCGGGCGAAGTCCACATTGGCGAACGGCGGCGTGCTCGTCGACGAGGCCAAGTACCTCGTGGACGGCAACGTGACCCTCGAGATCTACGACCCGTCCACCGACGGCACCATCACGCGGGACCGCCAGCAGAAGCTGCGCACCGTCACGGTGCCGGGGTACGCCATGACGACGGGAACGCCGCTGGCCGGCACGATCATCTCGCCGGCCGCGATCGCCAAAGTCGGATTCGGCCACGCGACGTATGGCGTCGTGGTCGCCACCAGCCGGATGCCGAGCCAGGCCGAACGGGACGGGCTGGCCGCCGGGCTCCGCGACCTGGACCCCGGCCTTCAGTCGATGGTGGAGACCGGGCCGCCGGCGAGCAGCGACGACCCGACGCTGCTGATCCTGGCCGCGGCGGCCGGGCTGATCACGCTCGGCGCGGCGAGCATCGCGACGGGCCTCGCGGCCGCGGATGGCCGCGCGGACCTGTCCACGCTCGCCGCGGTTGGTGCCAGTCCAGGGGTACGCCGGCGGCTGTCGCTGAGCCAGTCGGGCGTGATCGCCGGGCTCGGTTCGGTGCTCGGGGTACTCGCCGGCCTGGGCGCGTCGGCGGCGGTGCTGTACGCCTTCAACCAGGCCAGCGCGGACATGTGGCCGGGTGAGCAGCCGTACCCGATCGGCGTGCCGTGGGACTCGCTCGCGGTCGTACTGGTGGTACCGCTGCTCGCGATGCTCGGGGCGGGCCTGCTGACCCGCTCCCGGCTGCCAATCGAACGGCGCCGCATGACGTAGTTCACACTGTGCCGATGGCAGGCATCCGTTCCCTCGCCCGTCGGCTCGGTGGAGCCGCCTGGTTCGCCAACACCGGCCGGATCCTGGTGCCGGCCGACCGCCTGGTCGGCCGGCTCACCGGTGGTCGGGTCGTCGCGCTCGGCATCGTCCCGTCGCTGCTGCTCACCACCACCGGCCGGCGCTCCGGCCAGCCGCGCACCCAGCCGCTGCTGTTCGTCCGGGACGGCGACGGTTGGGTGGTGACCGGCTCGAACTGGGGCCAGACCCACCAGCCGGCCTGGGCGCTCAACCTGCTCGCCAACCCCCGGGCCACGGTGACGGTCAAGGGCCGCCAGGTACCGGTCGAGGCGCACCTTGCCACGGGCGCCGAGCGTGACCGCCTGTGGCAGTTGGTCACCACCGAGTGGCCGCCGTACGAGGCGTACGTGAAGCGGGCCGGCGGCCGCGACATCCACGTCTTCCGCCTCACCCCCACCAAATCGTGATCAGGGCGTCCCTCAAGTCGTTAGGACTACTTGAGGGACGCCCTGATCATGGCGGGCTGTCTAGGACGCGGAGGTCACGTCCAATCGGGTGGCCGACTCCGGTACGAGTCCTAATTGGACGGTCTGGCGTGGCAGGACGGCGTCGAGCGCCCAGTCGACGGCGGTGCGCAGCCGGTTGCCCGGCATCGCCAGCAGGTGGTAGCCCGACGTGACGAGCTTGGCGGGCAGCCCGGCGAGCGGTATCCGCAACGGGTTCGCGGTCGCCTGCCAGCCTCCGAGGTCCACGACGAACCCGAGATCGTTGTGCTTGTACGCCCGCTTCCTGCCCTGGCCGTACGACGCGGCGATGTTGCGCGCCACAAGCTTGCCCTGCCGGCTGGCGTGTTGCGCGGTCATCGTGGTTATCTCGCCGGGCCGGGTCAGGTCGGGCACCGCCGCCGCGTCGCCGCACGCGAAGACCTCCGGGTGACCGGGCACGTTGAGGTACTCGTCGACCACCAGCCGCCCCTTCGTGGTGGGCAGCCCGAGGTCGGCGACCAGCGGGTCCGGCCGCACGCCGACGCACCAGATCAGCGTGCGCGTCGACACGAAGGTGCCGTCGGTGAGGTGTACGCCGTCGTGGGTGGCCTCCTTGACCGAGGTACCCATGCGCACGTCCACGTCGCGCTCGCGCAGTACCCGGTCGGCGGTCCTCGACAACCGCTGGTCCAGCTCGGGCAGCACCCGGTCGGCCACGTCGAGCAGCATCCAGCGCACTGGCTGGTCGAGCAGCCGGCCATGGCCCTTGACCAGGTCACCGGTGAAGAGCGCGCCGTGCGCCGCCACCTCGGTACCCGTATAGCCGGCTCCGACCACGACGAACGTGCACCGGGCGGCGCGCTCGTCCGGGTCATCGGTCAGGTCGGCCATCTCGATCTGGCGGGTGACGTGGTCGCGCAGGTACAACGCCTCCGGCAGGCCGCGGAAGCCGTGCGCGTGCTCGGCGACCCCGGGGATCGGCAGCAGCTTGTTGACGCTGCCGGCGGCGAGCACGAGCCGGTTGTAGCTCAGATCGCGGTACCGGCCCTCGGCGTCGGCATAGATGACCTTGCGGCGCTCCAGGTCGATGCCGGACGCCTCGCCGAGCACCAGCCGCACGCCCGGCAGCGTCGCGGGCAGCGACACAGACACCCGCCGCGGCTCCAGGACACCGGTGGCCACCTCGGGCAGCAGCGGTACGTAGAGGAAGTAGTCGGTCGGGTTCAGCAGCACGATCTCGGCCGCGCCCCGTGCGAGCCTGCTCAGTTTGCGGGCTGCCTGGTACCCGGCGAAGCCGGCACCGATGATCACGATCTTTGGTCGGCTCATCTGCCCGCCCTACCCACGCCGTAGTGGATCAAACGTGCTGGCACTATCGAGGGCATGCGCCGCCTCGTCATGTGGGACATCGACCACACACTCATGTACGCCGGAGGGGTGGGACAGATTGCCTTCGGTGCCGCGTTCACCGCGGCCACCGGCATTCCGTACCGCGAAACGGCCCTGATGGCCGGGCGCACCGACCGCGACATCGCGGTGCAGACGTTCACGCTCCACGGCGTCGCGGACTATGAGCCACACCTCGACAGCTTCTTCGACGCGGTGATCGCCGAATTCCTGACCCGCCGCCACCTGGTACGCGAAAAGGGCTATCTGATGCCCGGCGTGCCCGACGTGCTGGCCGCGCTCGGCACCCAGCCGCACGTGGTGCAGACCCTCGTCACGGGAAACCTGCGGCCGATCGCCGAGGCCAAGCTCGCCGCGTTCGGGCTGACCGACCTGGTCGACGTGGAGATCGGCGGGTACGGCACCGAAGACGTCGTGCGCGCCACGCTCGTGCGGCGCAGCCTGGAACGCGCGATCGCGCGGCACGGCGAGTTCCAGCCCGCCGATGTACTGGTGGTCGGCGACACCGTGCACGACGTGACCGCCGCGCTGGCCAACGGCGTGACGGCGATCGCGGTCGCCACGGGCGGCACCATGGCCGCTGACCTGGCCGCCGCCGGGGCACACGTGGTACTCGACAACCTGGCCGACATCGATGCAGTCGTCCGTCTCCTGGCGGGCCCACCCGCCTAAGCCCGACGCCCTTTTTCGTCGATCAAGGGCGAATGCACGCGGTTTGATCTCAATCCGCGTGCATTTGCCCTTGATCGACGGGGTTGGCCTTGATCGCGGCACGGTCCGTACGGGTCCGGATGGTGGGCGTACTACCTGCGGGAAAGCGCCACCCCGTCCGAACAGCGAGGGTCGATCATGTTTTGATTGGTGACATGCCGGTACAGCCCGACCCCGACACTCGCCGTGAGCAGCCCACGCGGCGGCCAGCGGGGCCACGCACCAAGTGGGTGCCGGTGGAGGAGCTCTCGCCCCTGGCCCGCGCCCTGCTCAGCGACGATCTGGGCGGCCGCGACGTCGTACCGGCCCACGTGGCCAGCCGAGTGACAGCGCAGGCCGACGAGTGGAGCGCACACGGCTTCGACGCGGAGACCCTGCGCCCCTGGCAAGACATGGACCCGGCCACGGCCGCCTACCTGGTGGAGCGCGGCGTCGAGCCCCGCGTACTGGACCTGCCAGTTGCCGCCTTCGCGAACACCCGGCCAGTGCCACTCCGGCTAGCGATCACCACCGGCCGGATCACCGTCGAACGGGCGTACGAGCTGCTGGTCCTGACCGGCGAGCACCACGAGCCAGCGCCACCCGCCCTACGGTCACCGGTGACTCCCGAACCCCCACGCGCGACCGAATCCCCCAAATCGGCCGCAAAGGTCGCACCGGTCCTCTTCTCGCACGCCACGATCCCCACCGACGACCTCTCTTAGCTCGTCACGCGTTCCACACCGTATGTGCCACCCCGCGGCACCACTCCCGACCGGCGGCGTGCGGGCACCTGCTTGATCAAGCCTGGGCCGTTTCGCCGGCGCTGCCCCCTGCACACCCGCCGCGCCCGCGCGGCGGAACCGGTTCAGCTCCGTCGTGTCGCCGAGATTGGGACTTGATCAAGCGGCCCCAAGGTCGGTCACCGTTCTACCGAGGGGCTGTGAACGTTTATGGCTGCTGGAGCAGCCATAAACGTTCACAGCCCGAGTGACGGCAGCGCGAAAGGGGCAAACTGGTCGGTCCGGCGGGCGCGCGCGAGCGGCGCCCGGCGGACCGCGGCGATGGACCGTGACGCGACGCTGAATCGCCTAGCTCGCCGGCGCCGATCAAGGCGCTCTGCATGGATCAAGGGCGAACGCACGCGGAAAAGAGATCCAACCACGTGCATTCGCCCTTGATCGGCGACAAGACGGCGGCCTGCGGCCGCAACAGCGCGTGTCGCGCACCGCGCGGCACACGGTGGGTTAGGGCGCTGGTGGGGCTACGGGGTTGGGGAGGGCGCCGCCGAAGCGGCGGTCGCGTTGGGCGTACAGCTCGCAGGCGTACCACAGGTGGCGGCGGTCGAAGTCGGGCCAGAGCGTGTCGAGGAAGACCATCTCGGCGTACGCGCTCTGCCAGAGCAGGAAGTTCGACGTACGCTGCTCCCCCGACGGCCTCAGGAAGAGGTCCACCTCGGGCACCTCAGGGTGGTACAGGTAGCGCGCCATCATCTTCTCGTTGACCTTGTCAGGGTCGACCTTGCCCGCTGCCACGTCCCGCGCGATGGCGGCCGCCGCGTCGGCGATCTCGGCCTGGCCGCCGTAGTTGACACAGAACTGCAGGGTCAGCGTCGAATTTTGCCGCGACATCTCCTCGGCGGTCACCAGCTCGGAGATCACGCTCTTCCAGAGTCGCCCGGGCCGGCCCGACCACACGACCCGTACGCCCAGGTCGACCAGTTGGTCGCGGCGCCGGCGGATGACGTCGCGGTTGAAGCCCATCAGGAAGCGCACCTCGTCGGGCGAGCGCCGCCAGTTCTCGGTCGAGAACGCGTACGCCGACAGGTACGGGATGCCCAGCTCGATGGCGCCCTCGATGGCGTCGAAGAGCGAGTATTCGCCCTGCTCGTGCCCTTTTGTCCGGGGTAGACCGCGGTCCTTGGCCCATCGGCCGTTGCCGTCCATGACCATCGCCACGTGCCGCGGCAGGCTGTCTTTCGGCAGTGCCGGCGGGCGGGCACCCGACGGGTGCGGCGTGGGCGAGACGGGCTCCCGGCGGAGCGAACGGGAACGGGAACGGATCAAGGTCAACCCCTATCAACGAGCGGCAGCGAGCGTAACCCGCGCTCCAGGTGCCACTGCAAATGCGCCGCGACCAGGCCACTGCACTCCCGGCGGGTCGCGTTTTCGGTACCGTCGGCTATCCGCCAGTTGCCGGTCGCGAGCGCGGACATGAGGTCGATCGTGGCGGGTGCGGGGTGCGCCGCTCCCGGCGGCCGGCAGTCGGGGCAGACGGACCCGCCGGCGGGTACCGAGAACGCGCCGTGCCGCCCGGCGGTGCCGCAGACCGCGCACTCGGCCAGCGCGGGCGCCCAGCCGGCGAGCCCCATGCCGCGCAGCAGGTACGCGTCGAGGATCAGCGTGTTGGCGTGCGCGCCCTCGGCGAGCGCACGCAGGGCGCCCAGGGTCAGCAGGAACAGGCGCAGCGTCGGCTCGGACTCCACCGGGGTGAGCCGCTCGGCCGTCTCGGCGATCGCGCTGGCCGTCGTGTACCGGGGGTAGTCGTCGAGGAACCGTTTCGCGTACAGCTCGATGCCCTCGACCTGCCGCACGGTGTGCAGCCCCGTGCCCTCGGCGAGCTGCAGGTCGACATGCCCGAACGGCTCCAGCCGGCCACCGAACCGCGACGTGGTCCGCCGTACGCCTCGCGCCACCGCCCGGATGCGGCCGTGCCGGCGGGTCAGCAGCGTGATGATCCGGTCCGACTCGCCCAGCTTCTGCACGCGCAGCACCACCGCGTCGTCGCGGTAGAGCGGCTTGCTATATCCAGGCACGGAACCATTCTGCACCGATAAATCTCAGGGTCTTATCGGGTACTGATCCTGATGTGGCCTCCGGGCCGGCGGCATACGGTCCAGTCATGGTTTCCCGCGTGCTGCCCGCCGCCGTCCTGGGTGCGGCTCTGGTCGCCACGCTCGCCGCCTGCGGCGAGGTGGCCTACACCCGACTCGAGTTCAACGACACCGAAAACGTCGCGATCACGGAGATCCGCGTCGAGCCGGGCAGCGGCGACCTCACGGTGAAGACCGGCGACACCAAGCAGGTGGAGATCCGCCGCATGGTGCGATACCGCTCCAACGAGCCCGACACTCTGTACAAGATCGAGGGCACGACGCTGGTGCTCGCCACCGACTGCGGGAACTGGTGCTCGGTCACCTTCGAGGTGACGGCTCCGAAGGGCGTGGCGGTGCGGGGCGGCGGCGACTCCGGCAATGTCAACCTGTCCGGGGTGTCCACCGTGGACATGACAATCGACTCGGGCAACATCACGGTGACCGACGCGACCGGCAAGGTGACCGCCCAGACCGACTCGGGCAACGTGATCGTGAGGGGCGCGACGGGCGGTGTCGACCTGAAGACCGGCTCCGGCAACATCGACGCCGACCGGCTGGGCGGCCCGCAGAACACCGCGCGCGCCGACTCCGGCAACATCGGGCTCGAGCTCATCGCGCCCGGCGCGGTCACGGCCCAGGCCGACAGCGGCAACATCCGGGTACGCGTGCCGTCGGACAGCTACCAGGTCGATGCGCGCACCGACTCCGGACGCACCAACATCGAGGTGCCAGACCTTGCCGACGGCAAGCACCTACTGGACCTGAGCACCGACAGCGGCAACATCACGGTCAACACCGCCTAAAAGCCCAAGAGATTCCGAGCTACCGCGACGTCCGCGGCGGTCCATGCCGTTGCTCCCGCGGCCTCACCCTCCGCCGCCACACAACCCGCCGATCAAGAAGCCCTGGCGCTGCAGGCCACCCGCAGGTGGGTGAAAGAGGTGGCAACCCAGCCCGCGCCCGTCCTCCCCTCGGCCGCCGCCGCCCGCCCCGTGACGGCGTGTCGCCACGCCGGGCGCGCCGATCAAGGGCGAACGCACGCGGTTGGATCGCATTTCCGCGTGCATTTGCCCTTGATCCATGCAACTGCCCTTGATCGCGAAGGCCGCGCACGCCCCCACGGGCTCTTTCGTCGGAGGCCGCGCACGCGCCCCCATGGCATCCTGCGTCGGAGGCCGTGGGCCCCCAGCGGGCCTTTCGTCTCAGCCGCTTGCGGTGGCCGCGCGCGGCGATGGGCCTTGACGGATCTTGAGCGTGACTGGACGCGGAGGGTGAGGCCGCGGGAGCGACGGTCTGAGGCACGACGGGCATCGCGGCAGCTCAAATCCTGGTTTGGACCAGATCTCCCTCTGGGGCAGATCGTCCAGGGAGCGCGAGCGCCAGCAGGCCGCGGTCGAGTCCCAGGATCAGCGTCCCATCGACGTACCGGCAAGCGAGCGCCCGGTGATGCACCGGTATCGACCGGAGTGCCCTGCCCGTGGCCGGGTCCCAGAGCCGCACGGTGCGGTCGAGGCTGGTGGACGCCAGGAGTTGCCGGCCACCGTATGGCACCGGGCAGGCGCCGGTCACCGGGCCGCTGTGACCGGTAAAGCCCGGCAGCGGCCGCCCACCGTCCGGGTCCCAGAGCCGGATCACGCAGTCCGCGCCGGCGGAGACCAGCACCTCGCGGTCGTTGCTGGTGACGGCGCAGAGGGCGTTTACCGCGTCGTGGTGGCCGTGGTTCTCCCAGGCGCACCCGCCGTCGTGGTCCCACAGCCGCACGATGCCGTTCTTGTCGGCCGAAGCCAGCATCTGGCGACCGCGCACCGTCACCGCGGCCAGGGCGGTCACCCAGTTGCGGTGCCCGAGGAGCACGTCGCGCACGACACCGGAGCCCGGTTCCCAGACGCGGATCGTCTCGTCGTCGGCCGCCGATGCCAGGAGCGGGCGGCCGTCGACATCCAGCGCGCAGACGGCGTTGACCCGCTCGTGGTGCCCTTCGAGCGTGTACATGAAGTCGTCCGCGTCCAGGTCCCACATCGCCACGGCGGGGTTTTCGCTGGCCGCGACCAGCAGATAGCGACCCTCGTCGACGACGGAGCACACGTCGGTGCTGGCCGCGACGTGCGCGCGCAACTCGGCGCGGGCGGCACCGGTGCGCGGGTCCCAGAGTCGGACGGCCCCGTCGCTGCCCGCCGAGGCCACCGCGTCACCGGCGGCGGACGGCGCGGCGCACACCGCGGCGATCGGGCCTAGGTGACCGGTATCCATCACCTGCTCCGGCAGCAGCCCGGTCAGCGGATCCCACAGTCGTACCGTGCCGTCGTCACCGGCGGTGGCCAGGCGCTGGCGACCGCCGACCGGCAAGGCGCAGATCGCGCGGATCCAGTTGACGTGACCGCGAAGCTCGGGCAGCGGCTCGCCGGTCGCGGTGTCCCAGATCCGGATCACGCCGTCTTCTCCGGTCGAGCAGAGCAGGACCCGCCCATCGCTCTGCAGCGCGCACACGTCTGTGAGTGGGCCGGCGCCGACGTCGATCCGCCATTGCTGTGTGCCGGAGACCGGATCCCAGAGCCGGACCGTGCCGTCGTAGCCGGCCGAGGCGAGCAGAGCACCGCGTGGGGTGCCCACTTCGCAGAGGGTGGTGACCCAGCCGTCGTGCCCGGTGAGCGTCGCGAGGGCCTGCCCGCTCTCCGGATCCCACAGGCGGATCGTGCCGTCGAAACCCGTCGAGGCGACCATCCCATGTGGACCCGCCGCCACATGCGTGACGGCCGTGACCCATCCCGCGTGGCCGCGGAGCACGTGGAGGAGCGCGCCGGTGGCCGGATCCCAGAGCCGGACGGTCCGGTCGTCGCTGGCGGACGCGAGCAGGCTCCGCCCGCTTGCCATCGGCACGGCGCAGAGGTTGCGCACCCAGTCACCGTGCCCGTGCAGTGTGCGCACGTGCGCGCCCGTACGCGGGTCCCAGAGCCCGATGGTCGAGTCGTGCCCAGCGGTGGCGAGCAGCGTGCGGTTGCCGTCTCCGACCGCGTACACGCCTCGAATGCAGTCGTCGTGACAGTCGAGAACGCGTTCGGTCTGGCTGGTGAGCGGATCCCAGAGCCGCACGGTGCCGTCCTCGCCGGCCGATGCCAGGAAGCTGCGCCCGTCGGCCGGCACCGCGCAGACGTCGCAGACCGCGTCCGAGTGTCCTTCGAGGACGGTGCGTTCCAGGCGGGCGGGCGTGCGGGCCCAGCGCGCGAAGTAAGGCGCGTCGGGGCTCGGTTCGAGCATGCTGCCGAGCCCGTCGAGGCGATCGACGACGGAGAACAGAGCGGCCCGTTCGGCGGCGTCGGCGGTGACGGCGCTCGGCGTACGCTGCAGCAGCTGCGCCCGCGCCCGGCCCACGCCGGTCGCGGCGTCCTCGGCCGCCGGCAGCAGTCGCTCCAGGTTGGCGTGGAGCAGGTACTCGTGGTCGTTCAGCAGCGTGTCGATCTCGCGTGCGCGGGCGGCGTGCTGCGGTAGCGAGCGCAACAGGTACTCGGGCGCCTCCGCCCAGCCCGCGCGGTGACCGCAGCGCACCCAGGCGAAGAGCAGCTCCCGCTCGTCCACCCGCCGCGGCGAGACCTTGGCCCGGGCGCCGAGCAGCGCCTCGTTGAGCGCCTGGTGAAACAGGCGGTAGACGGGTGCGGTGGGGCTGCCGGTCTCGACCAGGAAGTTCGCCGCCGAACGCTGGGCGAACACCGCCAGCTCGTCCTCGGTCGCGCTGCCGCCGAGGGTGGCCACGGCGGCCCGCCACAGCGGCAGCGGCAGGCCGGGCGTCTCGGCGAAGGCGAGCGCCGTCAGCGCCAGGCGCGGGCTCGTCGTGCCGGCGTCGGGAAGCCCCGCGACGTACGAGTCGAGCGCGGCGCCAACGGTCGCCGCGAACGAGACCTGGTCGGGATCGACCGGCGCCGTGTCCCGCAGCGCCCGTGCCCGGGCGACAAGACCGGCAACGAGGAAGTTCCCCTCGGCCAGCATCGCTATCCGCCGGGCCACCGGCCCCGCGATCTCGTCTTCCGAGTACGGGCTGAGTGGCTCGCCCGCACCGACGCCGCGAAGGGTCGCCAGGGCGTAGTCGGCGAGATCGGCCTCGGTGAAGTACCGCACGTCGTCCAGGTCGACCAGCTCGATCGCCGATCCGAACTGGGTCAACAGGTCACCCGCGTCGTCGGCCCGCCGGGTGCCCACCACCACCTGCACGCCGAAACGAGCGCATCCCCGGGCGACCGGCAGGACCACGTCATGGACGAGTTGGCGCGCCTCGGACGTCGTGGCGGCTTCGTCGAGGGCGTCGATGACCACATTGAACCGTTCGGGCCGGCGGGCCAGCCGCTCCCGCAGGATGGGTGCCAGGTCGGCCGGCGTGACGGGAATGCTGACGGACGCGGCGCGCGCTATCTCGGCGGCCACCTCGCTCGCGGTCTTCCCCTTGGCGTGTACCGCACAGGCCACCGATCCGACTGTGGCCCGTACGGCGTCGTCGTCCGGGGCCAGGGACTCGCTGATGCGGCGGTCGGCCGTGGTGACGATGCGGCCGAGTACCGCCGACTTGCCGACCCCGGGCGAACCGGTGACCACCATCGGCCGCCCGTCGGGCGCGGCCAGGTCGAGCCACTCCACGAGGCGGCGCAGAGCGGCTGCCCGCCCACGGAACCGGTGCCCCCGCTCGGTGTCGCTGGCCACGCCACGGGCGCGCGGGAGCCAGTGCCGCCCCGCCTCCTGGTCGGTCGAGAGCATCCAGCCCCACGCCGAAAGCGCCGTGTCGTCGGCGTCTTCGGCACGCCAACCGGCCAATGTGGAGAGCTTCATGTCGGGCATGTGATTCTCTACATGAGACAGTGCCAGCGCGTGGCCATTGCCGGCCGTGGGACCGGTTTTCTCCGCCGCCACGACCAGCCCGACGACCGCCTCGTACTCGGCAGACCACAGTGGACTTCCACTGAAGCCGGGCGCGAGGACCGACTTGGAGTCGCGTTCGAGATGGATCAGCCCCTGCGCGAGCGGGTCACCCACGGTGCCCCGGGCCGAACTGCCGGATTCCGCGCCGTTCGGGAAGCCGAACGTCCACCATGCTCCGGCGGCGAGGTCGTCGGGGCTGACGCAGCGCAGCCGCGCGGGCGTGACACCGCCCGGTACCGGTTCCGCGAGCTCCAGGAGCACGACGTCGAGGTTGTGCTCGGGGCGCCCGTTGTGGAGGCACCGGCTCACCCGCCGGCGGTTGCTCCACGAGACCGTGGACGCCTTCGGAAACGCGATCCAGATCTCGTCGAGGAGCCCACCGTCCTTGAACACCACGTGCTCACAGGTCAGCACGAGCTTGTCGTCGATCACGACGCCGGCACCGATCGGGTGATGGTCGGCGGCCGTCGCGTGGATGGCGACGGTCCAGGGATCGGGCGGTGGCTTGGTCACCGCGACGTCACCGCGCCCCGGGCTGCCACGAAAGTGTGATCTGGAAGTTGCCCTCGCTCGCCGCCTTCGCCACGAGCCAGTCGACCGTGCCGGTCACCTTGACCCCGAACGTGATCTCGACGGCGTCGGGGCTCATCTGCCGGACCCGGTCCATCACCGCCATCGCCGCCTCGACCGCCGGACCCGCCGCTTCCCAGACCTTGCCCGCCACGTCACTGGGCCCGGCAGGGTGAAATCCCGGGGCTGGCTCGATCTCGAACTGGGCCACCGTTTCGCCGTCGACCCGGTAGCGGACGATCTCGGATGACATGGGCGTCACCTCCACTCCGGCCCGCATAGCCGGTCGCAATCGTGCACGTAACCTTGATCGTGGGCAATACCCCATTTCAAGATCCCCTTTTCGAGTACGTGGACACGCGTACTAATATCGCGTTCTTGCTGGGCGTAATAAGATCCGCGAGCGGGGCCGCTGTCAGATATATGAAATCCCACAGTGGACCTTGCGACATCACCGTCGGCGTCGGCAGAATCAGGCCCGTCGCACAGCCAAGCGGAGGAGCGCCGGCATGTCGGACATAGACCTGACATTGGTACAGCGGTATGCATTGTTGGTCCTCATGGCCGAAGCCCGCGAAGTCCCAAACGCCCACCTGGAAAAGGTTCGCGGGCTCGCCCTGAAGAAGAAGGAGCACCGCGATCCGCTCCAAAAAGCGGGACTCATCAATGTGCGGCAGGCGCGCAGGGGCGGCCCCGTTTCCATCGAGTTGACCGACAAAGGCTGGCGGCGCGCGATCGACGAATTCGGAAAGCCCGTTCCTCAACGCGCGGGCTCGGCCGGTGCCGCGCTCTACGCCATGCTGGAGAAGGTCGGGCAGTTCCTCGACCGGTCCGGCACGGCCGCCGCTGACTTTTTCACGACGCCCGCCGAGGTCGACGTCGAGCCCGATCTCGAGGCGCGCATCCGTAAGGCGTACGGCGAGTTGGCACCGCGCGCCGGCGAATGGATCACCCTCGACAAGCTCCGCCGGTCGCTCGGTTCCCTGCCCCGGGCCGAGGTCGACAACGCCCTCATGCGCCTCCACGGCGCGCCCGACGTGCGACTGGTGCCCGAGTCCAACCAGAAGGTCCTCACCGACGCCGAGCGCGCGGCCGCAATCAGCATCGGCAACCAGGACAAGCACCTCATCGCTATCGGTGTCTGATGGACGAGTCAGAGCGGATGGCGCTCACGGCGCTCCGGTTCAACTGGGCGCCGACGCCGGATGACGTGTGGCGATCGTCCCCACACCACGTGGACGGGCTGCACCGCGACGTGACCCGGACGGTCATGGAGAGCGTCGCGGAGGCGCGCGACAGCACCGAGTCCAGCCCGGTTGGCGTCGTGGTGCTCGGCCAGCGCGGCGCCGGCAAGACCCACCTGCTCGGCTCGGTCCGCGAGCGGGTCCAAGCCGACGGCGGCTACTTCTTCCTCGTCAGCGTGATGGAGGCGAGCGCGTTCTGGGGCAGCCTGGCACTGTCCATGTTGGACGGGTTTTCCCGGGAGCCGGCCGGCGACGAAAGCCAGCTCCGGGTCTTCCTCCGCCGGCTCGCCGACCGGATCGACGCACCGCGCGCCGTCCGTCGTGCGATGACCGGCGAGAGTGAGACGCCACTCTCCCGCCCAGCGCTCGACGCCGTGATAGACCTCCTGCGCAAGGCCGATCGCCAGGTCGGCACCGAGTGCCAGGACACCGCTCGCGCCCTGGTGCTGTACGCGTCGAAGAGTGCCAGCCACGAAAACATCGGCTACGACTTCCTCTGCTCCAACGATGAGGTGGAGCCCGGCGAGCGGGCACGCTGGGGAATGCGAAGGAGCAAACGCTCGGCTCAGGAGATCGTGCGCGACATCTCCCGTTTGCTGGCGCTCACGGGGCCGACCGTGGTGGCGGTGGATCAGATCGATGTCCTCGTGGCGCAGTCGGCCAAGAGCACGGCGGGTGACGTACGCGAGGAGTGGCGCACCGCGCTCCTGCTGGAACAGATCGCCGGTGGTCTGATGCAGCTCCGCGACACCACGCGCCGGACCCTTTCGGTCGTCAGCTGCCTTCCAGTCACCTGGGAGCAGATCAAGACTCAGGTCACCGACACCGTGCAAGACAGGTTCCGAGAAGCGGTTCACCTCGCGGACATCCCGTCCGCGGAGATCGGCCGCGAGCTGATCGAGAAGCGGTTCGCCGCGAAGTTCGACGAGGTTGGCTTCACACCGCCGTATCCGAGTTGGCCCGTGTCGCCGGATGCTTTCAAGGACGCGCGTCAGTTCACGCCGCGCGAATTGCTACGCGTGGTCGACTCGCACATGCGAGCCTGCGTCGCCACCGGCGAGGTTCGGGAGATGGTCAGCCTCCTCCAGAAGCCCGTGGAGGCGGCGGGTCCGCCCCGTCAGGACGCCGTCTCGCAGCCGACCGCCGCGTTCGAGGAGTACGACACCCGCTTCGCCGTGCTGATCGCCGAGGCCGATCCGGCTCCCGCACTCGACGAGCGCTCCGAAGACACCGTGCTGCCGGCGCTCCTCGAAGCCGGTCTCACCGCATGGATCGCGGAACGGGGTGACGCGCGCGACGCCTACTGGAACGACCCGCAGCCCGGTGGCAAGCCGGCACTGCACGCCCGCCTCCGGCGTACGTTCGGCGACGAAACCGAAGACGAGGAGCACTGGGCGTTCCGAGCGATCGCCGCCAAGCATCACATTTCAGCGCTCAACCGCATCCGCAACGCCGTCCGGGCGGCGGGGCTTACCGAGGGCGTCACGCGGCGCAAGCTCTTCCTCCTCCGCAACCCGGAGTACTCGCAGGGCGCTCGCACGCAGGAGGTGCTCCGGGCCTTCGAGAAGGCGGGCGGCAGGCAGCTGCGCTTCGGCGACCGCGACATCGCCATCCTGCTGGCGCTGCAGGGCATGATCAAGCGGTACGGGTACGAGACGCTGCAACCCTGGTTCGCGTCCCGGCAGCCGACCCGGGAGGTCGAGTTCCTCAGCGCGGCGCTTACCGAAGCCCCGGCGCCTATCGACGTCGACGTGCCGGAAGCGGGTCCGAAGGCGCCCGACCACGACGAGCGGCGGATCACCCTGGGATTCGACACCGACTACGCCAGCCCCGTCAGCGTCGACCTGGAAGCGCTCCGGCGCCACACCGCCATCTTCGCCGGCTCCGGTTCCGGCAAGACAGTGCTGATCCGGCGGCTGGTCGAGGAGTGCGCGTTGCGCGGTGTCTCCGCGATCGTGCTCGACCCCAACAACGACCTGGCGCGCCTCGGTGAGGCGTGGCCGGCGCCGCCTGAGGGCTGGGACGCGACCGAGATCGCCCGCGCCGAGGAGTACCTGCGTACCACCGAGGTCGTAATCTGGACCCCGCGGCGGGAAAGCGGCCGCCCGCTAGCCTTCCGGCCCCTGCCCGACTTCGCCGGCATCCTCGACGACCGCGACGCGTTCGGCGCGGCGGTCGACGCGGCCACCGCCTCGCTCGCGCCCCGGGCCAAGGCCGACGGCTCGACCGCGAAGGCGGCCAAGAGCCAGGCCGTCCTGCGCGAGGCACTCGGGTACTACGCCCGCACCGGCGCCAGCGACCTGGGCGACTTCGTCGACCTGCTCAACGACCTGCCCGACGGAGTGAGCGCGCTCGACGGTGCCGGCAAGATGGCGGCGGAGATGGCCCAGCTGCTGAAGGCGACCATGGTCAACGATCCGCTCTTCGGCGGCAGCGGCACGCCGGTCGACCCCGGAGTGTTGCTGACACCCAGCTCGGGGCGGCGTGCCCGCGTCTCGGTGATCAGCCTCATCGGCCTTCCCGACGACGAGCAGCGGCAGAGCTTCGTCAACCAGCTCCAGCTCGCGCTCTTCGCCTGGATCAAGCAGCACCCGGCCGGCGACCGCCCTCTCGGCGGCCTGCTCGTCATGGACGAGGCCCAGACGCTCGCCCCGTCCGGCGCGATGACCGCCTGCACCCAGAGCACGCTCGCGCTCGCATCGCAGGCGCGCAAGTACGGGCTCGGGCTGATCTTCGCCACCCAGGCGCCGAAGGGCCTGCACAACCGGGTCACCGGCAACGCCGCCACCCAACTGTTCGGCCTGCTCAACCACCCGACGCAGATCGGCGCGGCGCGAGAGCTGGCACGCGCGAAGGGCAGCGACATCTCCGACGTCGGCCGGCTGGGCACGGGCCAGTTCTACGCGGCGATCGAAGGGGCCGAGTTCCAGAAGCTGCAGGCGCCGCTCTGCCTCAGCCACCACCCCAAGAGCCCACTCACCGCCGAAGAGATCATCGAACGGGCCCGCGCCTAACGCGGCGGGGCGGGGGCGTTAGAGGGGGTCGCCTAAGGGGTGGTCGCAGAAGAAGCCGCCGAGCCGATCGCCGTCGACCGGGTTCAGCGACGCGGCGTACGCCTCCGCGTCGTCTCGCGGGTGGTAGCCGATCTCCTCGCCCTCGGCCAGCGACAGCCAGCGGCGGGTGTTCCGGCTGATCCCCCACACCACCCGGTAACCGGTGCGGTCGGTGGCCAGGCACGCCTCGACCAGGCGGGCGCAGTCGTCCGGGGAGAGCCACACGTCGAGCAGGTCACCCAGCGGCCGGGCGAAGCAGGCACCGAGCCGCAGCGCGAACACTCTCATGCCGAACCGGTCGGCGTACAGGCTGCCGAGCGACTCCACCGCCGCCTTGCTCCAGCCGTAGTACGTGTCTGGCCGGGCCGGCACGCTCGCCGGCAGCACGTCACTTCGCGGGTAGAAACCCGCGGCGTGGATGGTCGAAGCCAGCAACACGCGGCGGACGCCGGCTTCGCGCGCGGCTTCGAGCACCGCGCGGGTGCCATCCACGTTGAGTCGCTGCAGGTCCGCCCAGCTCCGCTCCACCGGGTACGCCGCCAGGTGCAGCACCGCGTCGACATTGGCGACCGCCCGCGCGAGCGTCTCAGCGTCGGTCAGGTCGCCTTCGATCAGCGTCTCGCCGGGAGTGGCCGGCTCCTGGGGTGCCAGGTCGAGCAGGCGCAGCTCGCGGCCGGGGCGGGCCAGCCGGGGCCGGAGCAGGCGGCCGACGCGACCGGCCGAGCCGGTGACGAGTAGCCGCCCGCCCATTTAGAAGCCCAGCTTGCGAAGCTGCTTCGGATCGCGCTGCCAGTCTTTGGCCACCCGGACGTGCAGGTCGAGGTACACCTTGCCGCCGATCAGCCCCTCGATCTCGTGGCGGGCACGGGTGCCGACCTCTTTGAGCCGGCTGGCCCTCGCACCGATCACGATCGCCTTTTGGCTCTGCCGCTCCACGTACACGTCGGCGTAGATCTTGGTGAGCGCGCCCTCGCGCATCATCTCCTCGACCACGACGGCGATCGAGTGCGGCAGCTCGTCGCGGACGCCCTCGAGCGCCGCCTCGCGGATCAGCTCGGCGATCAGCACCTGCTCGGGCTCGTCGGTGAGCATGTCGTCGGGGTAGAGCTGCGGTGACTCGGGCAGGTACCCGGAGATCACGTCGATCAGCGTCTCCACCTGGTACCCCGAAACGGCGCTGACCGGCACCACCTCGGCGAACTCGCCCAGCTCGCTGACCGCGACGAGCTGCTCGGCGAGCCGCTTCTTGTCGACCAGGTCGGCCTTGGTGACCACGGCGAGCACGGACGCCTTGAGCTCGGCAAGCTCGCCGGTGATGAACCGGTCGCCCCGGCCGATCGCCTCGTCGGCCGGGATGCACAGGCCGATCACGTCGACCTCGCTCCAGGTCGACCGCACGAGGTCGTTGAGGCGCTCGCCGAGCAGCGTGCGCGGGCGGTGCAGGCCGGGGGTGTCGACGAGTACGACCTGTGCCTCGGGGCGGTGCAGCACCCCCCGGATGACGTGCCGGGTCGTCTGCGGCTTGTTTGACGTGATGGCGATCTTCTGCCCGATGATCGCGTTCATCAGCGTCGACTTGCCGGCGTTCGGCCGCCCGACGAAGCAGGCAAACCCCGCCCGGTACGTCACGAAGTCACCGTGCCGAGGATGGTGCCGCTGGGGGCCACCACGTGGATGGGCGCCTCGGCGGCCAGGTCGCGCACGGCGGCGTGACCGGCACCGTCGAGAGTGGACGCCTCGGTCACCACGGCCGCGGCCTCGAGCCGGGTCGCACCGGCGGCCACGGCGGACGCCACGGCGAGCTGGAGCGCGGTGAGCGTGAGCGAGGGCAGCGCCACGTTCGCCGCCGCGTACGTGCGCCCGTCCTGGTCGCGCACGGCGGCGCCCTCGACGGCGCCTATCCGGGCCCGCGCGCCGCGGGCGAGCGTGACCAGCTTGGCGTCTTCCGCCTCCAGCGCGGCGGGCGCAGCAGTGGGCTCAGGCATCTGCGGGTTGCCTCTCCTGTTCGGGTACTTCGGCCGGGACCTCGACATCGAGGTCGCGGCGGACGAGGACGGAGTCGATGTGGTTGCGCCTGCCCGTGGTGCCTTCGGCGACGAGCCGCAGCCCGCCCACCGTAGCCTCCGCGCCCGGGATCGGTACGCGGCCCAGGGCCTGTGCGAGCAGACCTCCCACGGTCTCGACCTCGTCGGCGGGCAGCTCGACGTCGAACAGCTCGCCGAGGTCTTCGACGGGCAGGCGGGCGGTGACGCGGACCGCGCCGTCGCCGAGCCGCTCGACCGGCGGGCGCTCCACGTCGTACTCGTCGGTGATCTCGCCGACGATCTCCTCCAGGATGTCTTCGATCGTGACAAGTCCGCCCGTGCCGCCGTACTCGTCGACGACGATCACCAGGTGCGTGCGGGCGGCCTGCATCTCGGAGAGCAGGTCGTCGACCGGCTTGGACTCGGGAACGAAGGTCGCCTCGCGCATCAGGTCGGCGACCGCCATCGCCTCGGCCGCCGGGTCACCGCTCTGGGTGCGGCGCACCACGTCCTTCAGGTACAGGATGCCGAGCACGTCGTCGACGCTCTCCCCTATCACCGGGATGCGCGAGAAGCCGGAGCGCATGAAGAGCACGAGCGCCTGCCGCAGCGACTTGTGCGACTCGATCCACACCATCTCGGTACGCGGCACCATGACCTCGCGCGCGATGGTCTCGCCCAGCGCGAACACCGAGTGGATCATCTGCCGCTCGCCGTGCTCCACCACGCCGCGCTGCTCGGCGAGGTCGACCAGCTCGCGCAGCTCCACCTGGGTGGCGAACGGGCCCTCCCGGAAGCCGCGGCCGGGTGTCACCGCGTTGCCGATCAGGATCAGCAGTGACGCGAGCGGACCGAGCGCGCGGCCCAGCCAGCGCACCAGCGGGGCGGTGGCGCGCCCGACGGCGTACGCGTGCTGGCGCCCGATCGTGCGCGGGCCGACTCCGACGACGACGAAGCTGACCACCGTCATCGCGCCCGCCGTGACCAGCGCGGCGGTCCAGCCGGCGTCGAACGTGTCGACCGCCACCAGCGCGACCAGCGTGGTGGCGGTCAGCTCGCAGAGCAACCGCAGCAGGAGCAGCAGGTTGAGGTGCCGGACGACGTCGGACGCCACGATCTGGAGGGCACGCGCTCCGCGTACACCTTCTCTGGCCAGCTCGGCGGCGCGCGCGTGCGAGACGGCGCCGAGCGCGGCGTCGGTCATCGCGAAGATGCCCGCGAGAACGACCAGCCCGGCGGCGGCCAGCAGGAGCTGGATGTCTGGTAAGCCACCCGCCGCGGCGGCCTCCGCAAGAATCATTGTCAGGCCCGGCTGGCCCGCCAGCTGGACAGCAGACGAGCCTGCAGCGCGAACATCTCCCGCTCCTCCTCCGGCTCGGCGTGGTCATAGCCGAGCAGGTGCAGGGCGCCGTGGACGGTCAGCAGGTGCAGCTCGTCGGCCGCGGAGTGACCGGCGGTGGCCGCCTGCTTGGCCGCCACCTCCGGGCACAACACGATGTCGCCGAGCAGGGCCGGCTCACCGGAACCGGCCTCACCTGGGCCGTGGTCGACGCTGCCCTCGTCCATAGGGAACGCGAGCACATCGGTCGGGCCGTCGCTGCCCATCCAGCGATGGTTCAGCTCGGTCATGTATTCGATGTCGACAAGCAACACGGACAGCTCGGCGAGCGGGTTGACACCCATCTCGTCGAGGGTGTGCCTGGCGACGGCCAGCACCGCGTCGGTGTCGACGCTGATGCCGGACTCGTTGGCGATCTCGATGGACAACGCGCTTTTCTCCCGGTTTACGGCTTTTCCACGGATCGAATCAGCGACGCCGGCCCGCGCGCGCGGTGCGTCCGGGCACGGCGTGCACGCCCTGGCCACTCGACTCGCGCTCGGCGTCCCACCGGGCGTACGCGTCGACAATGTCGCTGACCAGCCGGTGGCGCACCACGTCAGAGCTGGAGAGCTGCGCGAAGTGGACGTCTTCGACGCCCTCCAGGATGTCACGGACGACCTTGAGCCCGCTGGTGGTGCCGCCCGGCAAGTCGACCTGGGTGACATCGCCGGTCACGACGATCCTGGAGCCGAAGCCGAGCCGGGTCAGGAACATCTTCATCTGCTCGGGCGTGGTGTTCTGCGCCTCGTCGAGAATGATGAACGCGTCGTTGAGCGTGCGACCACGCATGTACGCCAGGGGCGCGACCTCGATCGTGCCCGCCTGCATCAGCCGCGGGATCGACTCGGGGTCGAGCATGTCGTGCAGCGCGTCGTACAGCGGCCGCAGGTACGGGTCGATCTTCTCGTACAGCGTGCCGGGCAGAAAGCCGAGCCGCTCCCCGGCCTCGACCGCCGGCCGGGTCAGGATGATCCGGTTGACCTGCTTGGCCTGGAGCGCCTGCACGGCCTTGGCCATCGCGAGGTACGTCTTGCCGGTACCCGCCGGGCCGATGCCGAACACGATGGTGTGCCCGTCGATCGCGTCGACGTAGCGCTTCTGCCCCAGCGTCTTCGGCCGGATGGTGCGGCCGCGCCGGGACAGGATGTTGAGCGTGAGAACCTCGGCGGGCCGCTCGGACGTGCCCTGCTCGAGCATGCCGACGGTACGCCGCACAGCGTCGGTGGTCAGTGTCTCGCCCTTCTCGATCAGCTCGAGCAACTCGGTGAACAGGCGCTCGGCCAGCGCGTTGTCGGCCGGCACTCCGGTAATGGTGATCTCGTTGCCGCGGACGTGGACATCGCTTCGCAGGGACCGCTCGACGAGCCGAAGGATCTCATCCCCGGCGCCGAGCAGGTTCACCATGATCTGCGAGTCAGGAACCGTGATCTTGGTCTGCACGCGGGTCTGCCCGGTGGGGGATGCTGTCGTCATAGGTCTGGCCCGTGGGCCAATGCCACCCGCTTCCATCTCTGTGCACGGCTGGATCGCGTGCTGCTGAAGTACCCCTTATCTTATCGGCTTAACGCCGTCACTACCGCGCCCATTTCCGCTCGGACGGATGTTTGGTGACGGACGGCGACCGAAATGTTTTCAGAACGTTCGGTGGATACCACCTCCACCAAACGGTGGATTCGCGATCTCGGACGCTTTTCCAGTATCACGAGCGGTGACCTGCGTCACTCCTGGACAAATCACTCTTACGGAGGCACTTGTGGCCGAGCAGCGCCGTACCCCCGGAGCCGCGCCGGGCCACCCGTGGCCGCCGAACCGCCCCGGGCAGTGGCCACCCCACAAGCCGGAATACCAGGCGAGCCGGCCTACACCGGTCCGCCCGCAGCGCCGTGCCGACTCAAGCCCGTGGCACTGGCTGCTTCTTATTCCGATCGTCGTGCCGCTCCTGACGCCGCTCTACAACCGGATCGAGCCGACGCTGCTGGGGCTGCCGTTCTTCTACTGGTGCCAGCTCGCGTTCGCCCTCCTAGCCTCGGTGATCATCGCGATCGTGCACGTCGCCACCAAAGACAAGTAGGGACATGCCCACATTCGCCGACCACCAGGTCGAGTTTTGGATCTTCGCGTTCATGTTTGGTCTGGTGACCGTCATGGGCTTCTGGGCCGCCCGATGGCGCCGCCCAGACAACATCCACACGCTCGAGGAGTGGGGACTCGGCGGCCGCGCCTTCGGCAACTGGGTCACCTTCTTCCTCCTCAGCGGCGACGTCTACACCGCCTACACGTTCGTGGCGGTGCCCACGCTGGTCTTCGGCGTCGGCGCCTCCGGCTTCTTCCCGATGCCGTTCCTGGTGATCGTGTACCCGATGCTCTTCGTGGTACTGGCCCGCTTCTGGTCGGTGTGCCACGTGCACGGGTTCGTGACGCCGGCGGAGTTCGTCCGGGCCCGGTTCGGCTCCCGGACGCTCGCGCTCGGCGTCGCCGTGACCGGCATCCTGGCCACGATGCCGTACATCGCGCTGCAGCTCATCGGCATCGAGGCGGTGTTCAAGGTGATGGGGCTGCCGGAGGGGTGGCCGCTCACCGCCGCGTTCATCGTCCTCGCGCTGTACACGTTCAACTCCGGCCTGCGGGCGCCGGCGCTGATCTCGATCGTCAAGGACTCGCTGGTGCTGTGGACGGTGCTGGCGGCGTTCCTGATCGTGGCCTCGCACTCCGGCGGCTGGGAGACGGTCTTCCGGGTCGCGGAGACGAAGTACGCCACGTCGGAGAGCACGACCGACGGGCTCCTGCTGGCCTCCAGCAGCCAGCTCAACTACGTCACGCTGGCCATCGGATCGGCGGTCGCGCTGTTCCTGTACCCGCACACGCTGACCGGCGTGCTCGCCTCCCGCAACCGGGCCACGCTGCGCCGCAACCTGTCGGTACTGCCCCTGTACACGCTGACGCTCGGCGTGCTGATGCTGGTCGGTTTCGCGGCGATCCTCAGCGACATCCAGCCGATCGGCGGTGACCGCAACACGGTCGTGCCGCTGTGGTTCGACGCGAACTTCCCGGACTGGAGTGCGGGGCTGGCGTTCGCCGCGATCGGGGTGGGCGCGATGGTGCCCGCCGCCATCATGTCGATCGCCGCGGCGAACCTCTTCACCCGCGACATCTACAAGGAGTTCATCCGCCCGCAGGCTACCCCCGCCGAGGAGACCCTGGTCAGCAAGATCACCTCGCTGGCCATGAAGTTCGGCGCGGTGATCTGCATCCTGATGCTCAACACCCAGTTCGCCATCGACCTCCAGCTCATCGGCGGCGTCTTCGTCATGCAGACGCTGCCGGCGGTCGCCATCGGGCTCTTCACCGCCTGGCTGCACCGGTGGGCGCTGGTCGCGGGCATCATCGGCGGGCTCACCACGGGCCTCGTGATGCTGTACCAGATCCCGCAGCGCGGCGCCGACGGCAACATCGTCCGGGAACACTTCGGCGGGTCCGCGTGGCCGCTGAGCAACGTGGGCTTCGACACCCGCAGCACGATCTACGTGGGTGTGGTGGCGCTGGCGGCCAACCTGGTGGTGGCCGCGCTCGCGACGCCGCTGCTGCGGGCGCTCGGGGTACCGGACGGGCGTGACCGCACCCGCGAGCACGACTACGTGGCCGACGAGGGCGACCCGACGCTGCGCCGGATGACCGAGCTGATCGACGGAGAGACCGCCCACGAGCAGGCCTCCCAGTCCCTGTTCACCCCGACAGGCGGCGGCCGCCACACCCTCTAACCCGTGATCAGGGCGTCCCTCAAGTCGTTAGGACGACTTGAGGGACGCCCTGATCACGCTGAGGGGGAGAAACCCTCGAAGGTCTCCTGGACGCGGGTGAAGCGGTACGTCGACCAGTGCATGCGCTCCACCACGCCGGCACCGTTCCGGGTCAGCCGCAGCAGTTCGCCCGCCTCCCGCCCGGAGGCGGTGCGCAGCACATCCGGCTGGCCCGGCTCCGGCGCGAACACCGCCGGTGGCTTGCCAGCGGGGTCGTCCGCGCCGCGCCCGCGCAGCGCACCGTCCCGCCAGAAGAAGACGTACTCGAACCCCTCGCTCCACCAGCGGCCCAGCACCGACCGGTACTCCTCGGGCACCGGCTCGCCGGGCGTCCACGGTGCGATGTCCGCCGGGTCGTCTTCGGCGGCGGTCGCGAGCAGCTGGTGCGGCAGCTCGAAGATCTTGGCGGCGGTGCCCGACGAACCGAGCGCCGCGGCACCCATCGCGGCCGCCGTGCCCTCGCCGCCCCGCCGCCCGTACACGCCGGCGATGAAGCCGGGCATCGCACCGTCGTGCCCGACGTGCGTGACCCGGTCTCCCTGCGGGACCAGGATCAGGCCCAGCCCGAACCCGGCCATCCACAGCGCCTCGTCGGTCGTGGTCAGCGGCCAGCGCATCTCGTCGAGCGTCGCCGGGCGCAGCACCGCGGCGTCGGGATCGAGCGCCGCCGGGTCGGCCAGGAACGCCGCCCAGCGCGCCATGTCGGACGCGGTGCTCCAGAGCTGGGAGGCCGGCCCGATGCCGCCCGCGTCGAGCGGCGGCTCCGGCCTTGCGTGATCCGAGTACGCGTCGACGAGGTACCCGGTCACCGCCCGCTCGGTCGGCGCGACAGTGGTGCCGGTCAGGCCCAGCGGGCGCAGCACGCGGTCGGCGAGTACCTCGGCCCAGGTGCCGCCGCGCAGCCGCCCGACGAGGTGCCCGAGCAGCGACAGCCCGAGGTTGGAGTAGTGGTACCGGCGGCCGGGCGGCAGCACCCGCTCGACGCGATCGAGCTCGGCGAGCATCTGCGCCGCGTCGGGCGCGATGAGGGTGTCCCACACGTCGCCGTGGGGCTCGCGCTGGATGCCGGAGGTGTGCGACAGCAGCCGCCGTATCGTCAGATCGCCCTGCGCCGGCACGTCGAGGTGCCGCCCGATCGGGTCATCGAGGTCGAGCAGGCCCTCGTCGCGGCACTGCATGACCAGTACCGATGTGAAGGTCTTGGTGACCGACCCGATCCGGAACTGGCTGTCTGGCTCGGCCGCACCGATCTGGACCTGCCACAACGGACGGTCGGCGCGGTGCAGCGCGACGGACAGCGCGGGCACCCGCGCCTCGGCCTGTACCTTCCGGGCAAGCCGCTCAGCCTTGATCATGTAGCGAGCATAGGACCCAGAGGTTCGCCGCCCAACACGTGCGCGTGGACGTGGGAGACCTCCTGCCCGGCGTACTCGCCGGTGTTGAAGATCACCCGAAAGCCGTCAGCCACGAGACCCTCGTGCTCGGCCACGATGGCGACTGTCTCCAGCACGTCGCTGGCCAGCTTGGCGTCGGCCTGCGCGAGCGTCGCGACGTCGGCGTAGTGCTCCTTCGGGATCACCAGGATGTGCGAAACCGCCTTGGGCATGATGTCACGGAAGGCCAGCGTGGTGTCTGTTTCGCGAACCAGGGTCGCCGGGATCTCGCCCGACACGATCCGGCAGAAGAGGCAGTCCATCGTCACGAAGCTCATCGTATGCTCCGGCCCGGACACGAGGTTGGTACTCACGCACACCAGCCTGGGCACTCCCGCGTCGCGCGCGGCCTCGGCCAGTCCGGTGGTGGCGTAGTCGTCGAGCGCGGCGGCGAGGTGCACGATCGCGTCGACCCCCGTCACGGCCAGCTTCACCGCGTCGGTGTCGCACAGGTCGCCGACGATGACCTCGGCGCCACGGTTCCACCAGGCGGCGGCCTGGTCCTCGGTCTGTACCAGCACCCGGATCGGCTGCCGGTGCGCTAGTTGCTGGCCGGCGTAGCGGCTGCCCACGCGGCCGGTGGCGCCGGTGATGAGAGTACGCATGTCTCCCCCGAGTTATCATTAGCCGTACAACGACTTACGTTAGCCGGCTAACGATCTCTCGACAAGGTGGTTTTGTGAGCGCCGACTTCCAGCCCGCGTTCTGGGCCGCCAAGCGCGCCGTGATGACCGCCGCCGAAGAGGCGTACAGCCGGCATGGCGTCCGAGCCGGCCAGCAGTTCATCCTGCATCAGCTCTGGAAGGAAGACGGCCTCACGCCGGGCGAGCTGGCCCGCCGGCTCGAACTCTCGGTGCCGACGGTCACCCGCACCGCCACCCGGATGGAAAACGCCGGCATCCTGCGCCGCGAGCCGCACCCGACCGACGCGCGCCTGGTCCGGCTTCGCCTCACCGAGCGCGGTTGGGAACTGAAAGACATCATCGCAAAAGAGGCCGCGACCCTCAGCGAGCGCGCCCTGGCCACACTGGACAGTGCCGAACGCGAGCAGTTCGTGCGATTCCTTCACGAGGTGCGCGTCAACCTCAGCCGCTGATATGACGCACTTGGGATGCCATTGACTCATTGCCATCCCTGAATCGCAATCCGTACGCTCCCCGCAATAGCGCGCCCACAAGGCGCGTGAATCAACACTGGGGAGGGGTCAGAAATGCTTCGCAGACTTGCCGCCGCCGCGATGGCCGCGGCCGCCGTGGGCACAATGGCGCTGACGGCACCGGCCTCCGCCGACATCGGGCCGTACATCGTGGGTGGTACTCGGGCCGCGCAGGGCGAGTTCCCGTTCATGGTGCGGCTGTCGATGGGCTGTGGCGGCGCGCTCTACAGCTCGCGGCTCGTGCTCACGGCCGCGCACTGCGTGGGCGGCACCGGCACGAACACGAGCATCACCGCCACGCTCGGCGTCGTCGACCTGCAGTCGACGACGGGCCGCATCCAGGTGCGGTCCAACTACGTGTACCGGGCACCGGGTTACAACGGAAGCGGCAAGGACTGGGCGCTGATCCGCCTGGCCAGCCCCGTCACCACTCTCGCCACCCTGCCGATCGCGACGAACACCGCGAACAACAGCGGGACGTTCACGATCGCCGGGTGGGGCGCCGCGCGTGAAAACGGCGCGCAGCAGCGGTACCTGCTGAAGGCCCAGGTGCCGTTCGTCAGCGACAGCAGCTGCAACTCGTCGTACGGCGGCGACCTCATCCCGAACGAGGAGATCTGCGCCGGGTACGCGTCGGGGGGCACCGACACGTGTCAGGGCGACTCCGGCGGCCCGATGTTCCGGCGTAATGCCAGCAACGCCTGGGTTCAGGTGGGCATCACGAGTTGGGGCTACGGCTGCGCGCGGGCCGGGTACCCCGGCGTCTACACCGAGGTGAGCACCTTCGCCTCGGCGATCGCCTCGGCCGCCGCGTCCCTCGGCGGCTGACCCGGTGCGGTCACGGGGCGTTCCCTTCCCCCGGGGGATCGCCCCGTGATCGTGGATGATGGTCCGGTGACGAGAAGATCAGTGCTGGTGACAGGCGCGACCCGGGGCATCGGGCGCGCGGTGGCGATCGCGTTCGCCGAGAGCGGCGACCGCGTCGCCATCCACCACCGGGGGTCCGCGCCGCTCCCCTCGCTCCCCGGCGATGGCCACGTCGCGGTACTGGCGGACCTCACGGACCCGGACGCGGTACGCGCCATGGTCGACGAGGCGGCGGAGCGGCTCGACGGGCTCGACGTACTGGTCAACAACGCGGGCGTCTACACACCGCACCCGGTGCTGGAAACCTCGTACGAGCAATGGCAGCACGAGTGGCGCCGCACCCTCGACACCAACCTGATCGGCGCCGCCAACACCATCTGGTGCGCCGCTCGACACATGCGCGAACGCGGCGGCCGCATCGTCAACGTCTCGTCGCGGGGCGCCTTTCGGGGCGAGCCGGGCCAGGCCGCGTACGGTGCCAGCAAAGCCGGGCTGAACTCGCTCACCCAGTCGATGGCGGTCGCCCTTGCCCCGTACGGCATCGCGGTGGCCGCCGTCGCACCCGGCTACGTCGAGACCGACATGACCAACGCGCACCTCAAATCCGAACGCGGCGCGGACATCCGGGCGCAGAGCCCCTTCAACCGGGTGGCCGCCGCCAGCGAGATCGCCGCCGCCGTGCACTGGCTCGCCTCACCGGCCGCCGAATGGGCATCGGGCACCATCATCGACCTCAACGGAGCCTCGTACCTGCGGACGTGATCGGTTGTAGGGTCGGTTGATGTCAGACATCGAAGCGGCGCTCGCCGCGCTCGACCTGGAAACCAAGGTCAAGCTCCTGTCCGGCAAGGACTTCTGGACGCTTCCGGCGGTGCCGGAGATCGGTCTGCGTTCGCTCGTGATGTCTGATGGCCCCATCGGGGTACGCGGCATCGGCTGGACGCCGGACGACCCGTCGATCGCGCTGCCGAGCCCGACCGCGCTCGCCGCCACCTGGGATCCCGACCTGGCCCGCACGGCAGGACGCCTGCTCGGCCAGGAGGCCCGGCGCAAAGGCGTGCACGTGCTCCTCGCGCCCACCGTCAACCTGCACCGCAGCCCGCTCGGCGGGCGGCACTTCGAGTGCTACTCCGAAGACCCGTTGCTGACCGCCCGGATCGGCATCCAGTACGTGCTCGGCGTGCAGGACCAAGGCGTCGGCACCACCGTCAAACACTTCGTGTGCAACGACTCCGAGACCGACCGGTTCACTGTGGACGTACGGGTCGGCGAGCGGGCGCTGCGCGAGCTGTACCTGGCGCCGTTCGAGGCGATCGTCGAGGCCGGCGCCTGGGGCGTCATGGCGGCTTACAACAGCGTCAACGGCACCACGATGACCGAGCACGACACGTTGCAGAACGGCGTACTCAAGGGCGAGTGGGGCTTCGACGGCTTCATCGTCTCCGACTGGACCGCCGCCCGCACCACCGAAGCCAGCGCGTCCGGTGGCCTCGACGTGGTCATGCCGGCCTTTGGTGACCCCTGGGGCTACGAGCTGGTCGCGGCGGTACGCGCCGGCACCGTCCCGGAAGAGGTGATCGACGACAAGGTACGCCGGGTGCTGCGGCTCGCCGCCCGGGTGGGCGCGCTCGGTTCCCCCACCGAACCAGCACTGTCCTCTTTGGATGGTGCGGCGGTGGCCCGCGAGATCGCCACGAGGTCGTTCGTGCTGGCCCGCAACGAGGGCGACCTGCTGCCTCTGGAGAACGCCGGTCGGGTGGCGGTGTCCGGTGCGCTCGCCGTGGACGCCCGCGTACAGGGTGGCGGCAGCGCGCAGGTGTACCCGCCGTACGTCGTGTCACCCCTCGACGGGCTCACCGCCGCCCTCCCCGGCACCGCCGTGTCGTACTCGATCGGCGCCGACCCCCGCCGGAGAGTGCCGGCGGCGACCGCTCCGCAGTGGAGCGACATCGTCGCGACGCTGCGTTCGGAGGACGGCCGCGAGCTGTACCGCACACCCCTCCACACCGCGACGGTGCGATGGATGGGCGACCTGCCGCCCGGCGTCGACCCGTACGAGCTGGCCACGATCGAGCTGACCGCGCGCCTCACCCCGGCGGCGGACGGCATGCACCAGCTCGCGATCGTCGGGTTCGGCGAGTTCACGCTCAGCGCCGCAGACACCGTGCTCTTCGAAGGCCCGGTGTTCCGCGAAGACGACCCGGCGCTGGTGTTCCTGTCATCGGAGGAGCGGCGATTCCCGGTCGAGCTCACCGCCGGCGCGCCCGTCGAGGTGACCCTGACCCAGCGGGTCGGCATGCCAGGCTTCGTATCGTTCACCCTCGGTCACGCCCCGCCGACCGGTACCCCGGAGGAGCTGCTCGACGAGGCGGCCCGCGCCGCCGCCGATGCCGACGTGGCCGTGGTCGTCGTGGGCACCACCGAGGAGGTCGAGTCGGAGGGCTTCGACCGCCAGACGCTCGCACTCCCCGGCCGCCAGGACGAACTCGTCTCCCGCGTCGCGGCCGCCAACCCGCGCACCGTCGTCGTGGTCAACGCCGGCTCGCCGGTACTGATGCCGTGGGCCGACGAGGTGGCGGCGATCCTGCTGACCTGGTTCCCTGGGCAGGAGGCGGGAGCCGCCTTGGCCGACGTCCTGCTTGGCGTCGCCGAGCCGGGCGGGCGGCTGCCCACCACCTGGCCCCGCCACGTGTCAGACCTCCCGGTCCTCTCGACCGAGCCCGTCGACGGCGCACTCCCGTACGACGAGGGCGTCTTCGTGGGGTACCGCGGGTGGCGGGCCGAGCCGCTCTTCCCGTTCGGGCACGGGCTGGGCTACACGACGTGGGCGTACGAGTCACTGTCCATCGAGGACGGCGACGCCGTCGTGGTGGTCCGCAACACGGGCAAGCGCCCGGGTCGCGAGGTCGTACAGGTCTACGTGGCCCCCGAACCCCTCGACCCCAACCGCCCGGACCGCTGGCTGGCCGGCTTCGCGGCAGCGACGGCCGCTCCAGGCGACACCGCTACGGTGCGCATCCCGTTGCCGGCTCGCACCTTCCAGATCTGGCAGGACGGCTGGCAGACCGTCCCGGGCGAGTACCGGGTAGAAGCCTCCCACTCCCTGACAACCCCTCACCTAACAGCGAGGATCTCCCCCTAACGGGGTTACCAGCGGGATAGGCGGGTGGCCAGGACGGATAGGGCCGCCACGCCGGCCGTCGACGTGCGCAGGACGGTGTCGCCCAGGCGCACCGGGATCGCGCCCGCCTTCTCGAACTGTGACAGTTCTTCGGGAGCTATGCCGCCCTCGGGACCCACCACCAGGACGATCTCACCGGTCGCTGGTAGGTCGACTGTGGAGAGGCGGGCGGTCGCTTCCTCATGGAGCACGAACGTTGCCCGCGCCGCCGCCTCGCGGGTGGACGCGGCGGGCGCCACCACGGGAAGCCACGCCCGCCGGGCCTGTTTCGCCGCTTCGCGGGCTGTCGCCGCCCACTTTTCGTGTGCGCGAACGCCTCGTTCGCCGCGCCACTGCACCACCGAGCGGGCCGCCGCCCAGGGGACGATTTCGTCTACCCCGACCTCGGTCATCGCCTGCACCGCCAGTTCACCACGGTCACCCTTGGCGATGCCCTGGATCACCACCAGGAGGGGATGACGTCTGTCCGCGTACCCCCGCGAGGCGATGGTGAGATCGAGCGTGCCGCGGCCGACGGCCTGGACGACCGCGGTGGCTGTGCTTCCCTGACCGTCGGCGAGGATCAGTTCCTCGCCGACGCGCAGGCGTTGGACGGTGGCCGCGTGATGGCCCTCCGGGCCGTCCAGACGCCACGAGTCCCCGGCCGGCAGCGACCCGACCAGGAAGAGCGGCGCGCTCAAGCAAGGCCCCTCAAGCGTGGCCGTTGAAGGCGTCGCGGACCCGGGAGAAGAATCCGCCCTGCTTGCTGAGCTCGGCGACCTCTTCGCCGCGGCTCTTCGCGAACTCGCGCAGCAGCCGTTCCTGCTCGGGATCGAGCTTGGCGGGCGTGCGCACGTCGAGGTGGACGAAGAGGTCGCCGCGACCGGTGCCGCGCAGGTGGGGCACGCCCCGGGCGCGCAGCCGGAGGGTGGCGCCGGGCTGGGTGCCGGGCTTGACGTCGAGCTGCTCTTCGCTGTCGAGGGTCTTGATGGTCAGCCGGGTGCCGAGCGCGGCGGCGGTCATCGGGACCGTGACGCGGCAGTGCAGGTCGTCGCCCTTGCGGGAGTAGACGTCGTGGGGCCGCTCGTGGATCTCGACGTACAGGTCGCCGGCCGTGCCGCCGCCGGGGCCGACCTCGCCCTGCTGGGCCAGGCGGATGCGCATGCCGTCTTCGACGCCGGCCGGGATCTTGACGGTGAGCGAGCGGCGGGTGCGGACCCGGCCGTCGCCGGCGCAGGTGGGGCAGGCGTGCGGGATGACCGTGCCGTAGCCCTGGCAGACCGAGCAGGGCCGGGACGAGACGACCTGGCCGAGGAAGGTGCGCTGGACGGACTGCACCTCGCCGCGCCCGCCGCACGCCTCGCAGGTGGCGAGGTGGGTGCCGGCTGCGGTGCCGGCGCCGGCACAGGTGGTGCAGAGCACAGCCGTGTCGACGGTGATCGGCGCCTCGACGCCGAACGCGGTCTCGGTGAGCTCGAGCTCGAGCCGGAGGATCGCGTCGGCGCCGGGCCGCGTGCGCGAGCGGGGCCCGCGGGTCGCACCGGCCGAGCCGAAGAACGCGTCCATGATGTCCTGGAAACCGACGAACGGTCCGGCACCTGGGCCGCCACCCGGCCCGCCGCCACCGGGCGCGAGCGGGTCACCGCCGAGGTCGACGATCTGGCGCTTCTGATCGTCGGAGAGCACCTCGTAGGCGGCGTTGATGTCCTTGAACTTCTCGTGCGCTTCCGGGTCCGGGTTGACATCCGGGTGGTACTGGCGGGCCAGCTTCCGGTAGGCGCGCTTGATCTCGTCGTCGGATGCGTCCCGGTTTACACCGAGAATCCCGTAGTAGTCCTTGGCCACTGCGTTCCGTGTCCTCATGTCGTTCTCGCGCTGTCCCCGGGCCGTCCGTCAATACTGCCTAGTTGTCGCTCAGCAGCTAGTTGTTGCCCAGCAGCTCGCCCACGTAGCGTGCCACGGCGCGCACGGTGGCGATGTTGCCGGGGTAGTCCATTCTGGTCGGCCCCAGCACACCCATGCTGCCAACGATCGTGGCGCCTGGGCCGTAGCCGGTGCTGACAACCGAGGTGGACCGCAGGTTGTCGATCTCGTTTTCGTCGCCGATGCGCACCCGCAGGGTGCTCGCGTCAACCTCACCGAGCAGCTTGAGCAGGATGACCTCCTCCTCCAACGCCTCCAGGATCGGACGCAATGAACCCTGGAAGTCCAGAAGGCTACCCCGAGTCAGGTTAGCCCGTCCGGCCAAGGCGATGCGCTCTTCGTGTCGCTCGACAAGTGTTTCGAGCAACACACTCGCCAATGTGGCCATCGTGTTACGGGCATCGGGGGCGACCTCGTCGACCAGAGCTTGCACCAGGGGTGGAGTGTCGGAAAGCCGCTTGCCGACGAGCTTTTCGTTGACCATGCGCCGCAGATCGGCCACGGCCTCGTCGGGCACCGGGACCGGCAGGTCGACGAGCCGCTGCTCCACCCGCCCGGTATCGGCGATCATGACGAGCATCAACCGGGTGGTCGAGATCGGCACCAGCTCCAGGTGGCGGACCGAGGAGCGGGCCAGGCTGGGGTACTGCACGACCGCGACCTGGCGGGTGAGCTGCGCGAGCAGGCGCACGGTGCGGTGCACGACGTCGTCGAGGTCGAGGGCACCCGCGAGGAACCGCTCGATCGCCCGGCGCTCGGCCGGGCTCAGCGGCTTGATCCGGGACAGCCGGTCGACGAAGAGCCGGTAGCCGCGGTCGGTGGGCACCCGGCCGGCGCTGGTGTGCGGCTGCCGGATGTAGCCCTCTTCCTCGAGGACGGCCATGTCGTTGCGGACCGTCGCCGGAGACACACCGAGGTTGTGGCGCTCGACCAGCGCCTTGCTGCCGACCGGCTCCTGGGTGGAAACGTAATCTTCGACGATCGCCCGCAGGACATCGAGCTTGCGCTCATCGAGACTCATGTCACCTCCCGCGGATGTCGCTGGCACTCGACTGTAACGAGTGCCAGTCTACGGCGCATCCCCCAACCTCCGCGATGATCACTTTGGGCATAATGTCCATGACTGGACGTGTGTGTTGTCTGGCGCAGGTTGATCGATACCCCTACCGTGACCTGCATGACCGAAGCACCTCGCCCTTCTGGAGAGGACGAACCGACCTCTCCACCTACACCCCCAGCGTCCTATTCGATGCCGGGCGAGGATCCCTCTCCCGGCTACGCGCCGCCGCAGTCAGCGGCGGAGCCGCCACCGCCGTCCGCGGCGGAGCCGCCACCGTCATCCCCTCCACCACCGTTCGGAGGGGCTGGCTACCCACCGCCTCAGCAGCCCGGATACCCGCCGCAGGGACCGCCACCCGGTGCCTACTACGGCGGCCCGGCGCCCGCTGGCTACGCGAACAACGACGAAAAGACCTGGGCGCTCGTCGCCCACTTCGGTGGCGCTGCCGGCGCGCTGGTCGGCGGCGGCACGCTGGGCTGGGTAGGGCCGCTCGTGGCCATGCTCGCCAAGGGCAACCAGTCGCCCACGGTGCGGGCCCACGCGATCGCCGCGCTCAACTTCCAGCTGCTGTGGTCGATCATCACGGTCGTCTGCTGGATCCTGGCGTGCGCCCTGATCGGCTTCATCCTCGCCCCGATCGCGACGCTCATCGCGATCATCTTCGGCATCATCGGCGGCGTGAAGGCCAACGACGGCCAGCTCTACCGGTACCCGATGAGCGCACCTCTGGTGAAGTGAGACGTGCGGCCCGGGCCTTTCGAGTGCCCGGGCCTCACGGCAGCAGGTCGCGCACCACCGCGTCGGCGAGCAGCCGCCCCCGCAGGGTGAGCACGAGCCGGTCGTCGCGCTCCTCCAGCAGGCCATCCTTCACGGCGTGCGCCGCCGCCTCCCGCCCGGCTGCGTCCAGCGCCGACAGCGGCAGTCCCGACGACAGCCGCAGCCGCAGCATGACGTCTTCCACGTGCCGGTCGGTGGCGGTGAGGACCTCCCGCGCGTGGCCGGGCGAATGGCCGTCGGCAAGGCGGGACGCGTAGGCCGAGGGGTGCTTGACGTTCCACCAGCGGACGCCGCCGACGTGGCTGTGCGCGCCCGGCCCGAGCCCCCACCAGTCACCGCCGGTCCAGTAGAGCAGGTTGTGCCGGCATCGGGCCGCCTCGCTCGTCGCCCAGTTCGACACCTCGTACCAGGAGAAGCCGGCCGCGCCGAGGGCGGCCTCCGCGGCCAGGTAACGGTCCGCCGCCACATCGTCCGACGGGTACGGCAGCTCGCCGCGCCGCATCCGGGTGGCGAGCCGGGTGCCGTCCTCGACGATCAACGCGTACGCGCTCACGTGATCGACGCCCGCACCGACCGCCGCCGCCAGCGAGGCCGCGAAGTCGTCGACGGACTCCCCCGGCGTCCCGTAGATCAGATCGAGGTTGACGTGGTCGAAACCGGCTTCTCGTGCCTCCCGCGCCGCGGCCCGCGCACGGCCCGGCGTGTGCTTCCTGTCGAGTACCGCGAGTACGCCCAGCGCGGCCGACTGCATGCCGAGGGAGATCCGAGTGAACCCGGCCTTGCGCAGCCGGCGCAGCGACTCCGGCGTGACCGACTCGGGGTTTGCCTCGGTGGTCACCTCCGCGTCGCCGGCGAGCCCCCAGGTGCGGTCGATCGCCTCCAGGATGCGGCCCAGGTCGTCCGGGTCCAGCAGCGTGGGAGTGCCGCCGCCGAAGAACACCGTGTCGACACGCGGGGGGTTCACGATGCGGCGGGCCAGCGCCAGCTCGGCGAGCACGGTGTCCGCGTACTGGTCGCGGCTCGCGCCCCCGCCCAGCTCAGCGGCCGTGTACGTGTTGAAGTCGCAGTACCCGCAGCGGCTGGCGCAGAACGGCACGTGGACGTACACGCCGAAGCCCCGGCCGGTGAGCGCGGTGCCGTCGGGCAGCGCGCCATCGGCCGGTACGGCGTCGCCGTCTGGGAGCTGACCGGGCATGGGATCTAGTCTGCCCGCATGGCAGCAACGGAGCTGATTCAGGTGGACCGGGCACGTGGCGTGGCGACGCTCACCCTGGACTCCCCACCCAACCGCAACGCGCTCTCCACCCCCTTGATGACCCAGCTCCTCGCCGAGCTCGACAACGCGGTCGCCGACGAGACGGTACGGGTGGTGGTGCTCAGCCACACCGGACCGGTCTTCTGCTCCGGGGCGGATCTCAAGGAGACCGCCGCTGGCGTGGCGCCCACCGATCTGCTCGCCGGCCTCCTGACGGCCATCTGGGAGTCGCCCAAGCCGGTCGTGGCGCGGGTCGGCGGGCCGGCGCGGGCGGGCGGCCTGGGGCTCGTCGCGGCCGCCGACATCGCGATCTGTGCCGAGGAGGCCACGTTCGCGTTCAGCGAGGTTCGCATCGGGGTGGTGCCGGCGATCATCTCGGCCACCGTGCTGCGCCGGCTGGCACCGCGCGCCGCGGCGGAGCTCTTCCTGACCGGTGACGCCTTCGACGGGCGGCGGGCCGCCGAGATCGGGCTGGTGACGGCCGCCGCGCCCGCCGAGGCGCTGGACGCGACGGTCGCCTCGTACTGTGGCGCCCTGCTGCGTGGCGGGCCGCTGGCGGTGGCCGGTACCAAAAGGGTGCTGCACCGCCCAGCGGCCGCTACCGTACGTGAAGATCTTGCGGATTTGGCTGCTCTATCGGCTGAATTCTTCGATTCTGATGAAGGCCGCGAGGGCGTTCTGGCATTTCGCGAAAAACGCTCTCCTCGCTGGGTACCCGACGAGTAGCTCCCCTTTACGTGCCAAAGCGCCCACCTGTACGGTCGCTCATCAAATGTTGCGTACCCTGGACGCACGACTCATGTGGGGGTGACAGTGCGTATTCGGCCAGGCGTGGCGGTCTTCGTGGCGCTCGCGGCAATCGCCGGTCTCGGGCTCTACGTGGGTAAGCGCGACTGGGGTGTCGACATCAAGCTCCCCACGGTGGCTCGCCGGTGCACCGTCCAGGCCGATGGCCAGGTCACCCTCGACTACAGCCAGATGGCCAACGCCGCCACGATCGCCGCGGTCGGCGTCCGGCGAAACATGCCCGAACGCGCCGTGGTCGTCGCGCTGGCGACCGCCTTCCAGGAGTCCAAGCTGGAAAACCTGTCCGGCGGCGACCGCGACTCCATCGGCCTGTTCCAGCAGCGCCCCAGCCAGGGATGGGGCACGGTGGAGCAGATCAGCGACCCGCGGTACGCGTCCACGAAGTTCTACGCCGCGCTCAAAAAGGTGCGTGGCTGGGAAAACATGCGGATCACCGAGGCGGCACAGCGGGTGCAGCGCTCGGCGTTTCCCAACGCTTACGAGAAGTGGGCCGAGGAGTCCGCTGTGCTGGCCAAGGCGCTGATGGGCAACGCCACCGGCGCGGTGGCCTGCAGCGTCGACGGCGAGCCGTCGGTGCGCGGACAGGCCGCCGCCCAGGCGCTGGGCGCCAACCTGAAGCTCGACTGGGGCAAGCTCGAGGTCGGATCGCCGACCGAGCTCACCGGTCTCGCGGTGCCTGCGGGCAGCCCGCAGGCCGGCTGGCGATACGCGCACTGGCTGGTTTCCCACGCCACCGACCACGGGGTCAAACGGGTGCGATTCGGTGATCTAGAGTGGACGGCCGACGAGGGCAACTGGTCCCGGATCGACGCGTCGTCGGCCGAGACGGGCCAGGTCATCGCCGAGGTCTACAAGGAGGTCTGAGCGGCTGGACGCGTACGGAGCGCATTTGGTTGCGTGGACTATTAAACGGCTTTAGCGAAATCGGACTTGCCCTTCTCAGCTATCCCAACAAGGCCCGCTACTCGCAGCTTATTCACAGCCTTTTACGAGTCTTTCATAAGGTCCGCATACTTAGCTCTAGCAGGCAACTTCCTGCGGGCTAAGATCATCCCCGCGTTGCGCAATAATCCGCACTAAAGGGGGAGGACCGAGCGCGGTGTTCGATTATGACGGGCGCACCGGCTACGAGCCGATCAGCGATGTCGACCGTAAGGAATTCCACGATCAGGGCTTCCTCCTGCTACGGAACGTGTTGACGGAGGACCACCGGGTCGCGCTCGAAAGGGCGGTCGACCGGATCTACACCGACGAGGGCAGGCCGGGCGAGCCGCTGCACCTGCTGGGCTTCCTCGACCGCGACGAACTCTTCGGTGACCTGCTGACCCACCCGATCACCTTCCCGTACATGTGGGGCCTCGCGGGGTGGAACATCTACAGCCACCACAACCACCTCGACGTGACCCCGCCGGCGAAGGAGCCGGAGAAGCCGTACTGGGGTTGGCACCAGGACGGGTACCGGCAGAACTCGGACCCCGAGACGCTGAACCCGGACCTGACGCGCCCGATGTTCTCCCTGAAGGTCGCCTACGTACTGTCGGATCTCTCGGAGACCGGCCGCGGCGCCACCAAGGTCATCCCGGGCAGCCACCTGCGGAACTCGCTGGCCCGGCCCACCGACCTCACGGTGCACCACCCCGACCCGGAAGGCTCGGTCGAGATCACCGCGAACCCCGGCGACGCGTTCATCTTCGACCGCCGCCAGTGGCACTCGCGCTCGACGAACCTGTCCAATGTCACCCGAAAGATGCTCTTCATCGGATACACGTACCGGTGGATCCGGCCGCTGGACGAGCTGCACATCGACGAGGACGGCTCGTGGTGGGCGAGCCGCACGCCGGTGCAGCGGCAGCTCTGCGGCGAGGGCACCCACACCGCCAACTACTGGGGCATCAACTGGGACGGGTACATCGACGACGAGATCCCGCTCCGCGCCGAACTGAAGTCGCGCGGGCTGCTCGACCGGCGGATTCCCTGGCTCCGATGAAAAGTGCCCGCCGCCACCCGTCTTTGGGTGGCGGCGGACGTTTGTTTCCGGTTGGGGATCGGTTAATACCTACTGACTCCACGGCGGCCGGCCACTCCGGCCACCAGCGCCACGCCGACAGCGGCGAGCACCACCTGTAGCAGGATCTCGGTCCAGTCCAGGCCCGCCGTGTCGGCGACGCCCGCGGCCCGTGCGATGACGGTACCGAGCAGGGCGGCGCCCACGCCGATGAGCATGGTGAGCCAGATCGGGATGTTCTGGCGGCCTGGTACGACCAGACGACCCAGCGCGCCGATGATCAAGCCGATGATCAGAGCGGAGATGATGCCGCTAGCAGTCACGGTCGCCTCCTTATCCGGGGGGTTAGCGTTACCGCCTAACGTTTCCCCGGGCTCAGGTTCCCAAACGCAGCGCCGCGTCCCTGATCGCCTTGTCCATCGTCTCGAAGGCGAGCTTGGGTGGCTGGTCCAGCGGGAACCACGCCATCTCGGAGGACTCGTCCGGATCGAGGGTCACCCGCGCGCCGTCGAGCGTGGCCAGGTAGAAGCAATCGAGTACCGGCAGAAGCTCGCCCTGGAAGGCGTAGCTGCCGATGTACATGCCGACGAAGTCACCGAGCGTCACCTCGACGCCGAGCTCTTCGCGGCCCTCGCGCACGGCGGCGGCCGCGGGCTCCTCCCAGCCGTCGCAGAACCCGCCGGGCGTCTCCCACAGCCCCGCCTGCGGTTCTCGCGCGCGCCTGAGCGCCAGGAACCGCCCATCCTCGTGCACGATCAGGCTGCCGGTCGGGCGCGCGTTGACGAAGAGGGCGTACCCGCAGGCGCCACACGTGGTGGGCGGCGCCTTTTCGAGCTTCCGGCCGCAGCGCGGGCAGAACACTACTTCTTGCCGCCCTTGCCTGCGTCGGGGCTGTCGGAGGTGGACAGCGCCGCGATGAATGCCTCCTGAGGCACCTCGACGCGGCCCACCATCTTCATCCGCTTCTTGCCTTCCTTCTGCTTCTCCAGCAGCTTGCGCTTACGGGTGATGTCACCGCCGTAGCACTTGGCGAGCACGTCCTTGCGGATCGCGCGGATCGTCTCGCGGGCGATCACGCGGTTGCCGATCGCGGCCTGGATCGGTACCTCGAACTGCTGCCGCGGGATCAGGTTGCGCAGCTTCGCCGCGATCGTGACGCCGTAGTTGTACGCCTTGTCCTTGTGCACGATCGCGCTGAACGCGTCGACGGCCTCGCCGTGCAGCAGGATGTCGACCTTGACGAGGTCGGCCTTCTGCTCGCCGCTGGGCTCGTAGTCGAGGCTCGCGTACCCCTTCGTGCGGCTCTTGAGCTGGTCGAAGAAGTCGTAGATGATCTCGGCGAGCGGCAGCGTGTAGCGCAGCTCGACCCGGTCGGCCGAGAGGTAGTCCATGCCGAGCAGGGTGCCGCGCCGGCCTTGGCACAGCTCCATCACGGCGCCGACGAAGTCGTTGGGCGTCAGCACGGTCGCCCGCACCACCGGCTCGTAGACCTCGGCGACCTTGCCGGTCGGGTACTCGCTCGGGTTGGTGACCGTGTGCTCCGCGCCGTCTTCCATGATCACCCGATAGACCACGTTGGGCGCGGTGGAGATCAGGTCGAGGCCGAACTCGCGCTCCAGCCGCTCCTGGATGATCTCCAGGTGCAGCAGGCCGAGGAAGCCGCACCGGAACCCGAAGCCCAGCGCGGCGCTGGTCTCCGGCTCGTACCCGAGCGCCGCGTCGTTGAGCTTGAGCTTGTCGAGCGCGTCGCGCAGGCCCGGGTAGTCGGAGCCGTCGATCGGGTACAGGCCGGAGTAGACCATCGGCTTCGGGTCCTTGTATCCGCCGAGCGCCTCCTTGGCCGGCCGGATGTTGATCGTCACCGTGTCACCGACCCGCGACTGCCGGACATCCTTCACACCCGTGATCAGGTATCCGACCTCGCCGACGCCCAGCGCCTGCGCCTTCTCCATCTCCGGCGAGATGACGCCCAACTCCAGCAGCTCGTGAACGGCCCCGGTGGACATCATCTTGATGCGGTCGCGAGCCTCGATGCGGCCGTCGATCACCCGGACGTACGTGACCACGCCGCGGTACACGTCGTAGACCGAGTCGAAGATCATCGCGCGCGCGGGTGCGTCGGCATCGCCGGTGGGCGGCTGGAACTGGCGGACGATCTCATCCAGCAGGTGCGGCACCCCCTCGCCGGTCTTGCCCGACACCCGCAGGCAGTCTTCCGGCTGGCAGCCGATCAGGTGCGCCAGCTCCTCGGCGTACTTCTCCGGCTGGGCGGCCGGCAGGTCGATCTTGTTGAGCACCGGGATGACGTGCAGGTCGTTCTCCAGCGCCAGGTACAGGTTGGCGAGCGTCTGCGCCTCGATCCCCTGGGCCGCGTCGACCAGCAGCACGGCACCCTCACAGGCGGCGAGGCTGCGCGACACCTCGTACGTGAAGTCGACGTGGCCCGGCGTGTCGATCATGTTGAGAACGGCCTGGTCACCGACCTGGTCACCCTCGCGCACCGTCCACGGCATGCGCACGGCCTGACTCTTGATCGTGATGCCGCGCTCACGCTCGATATCCATCCGGTCGAGGTACTGAGCGCGCATCTGTCGCGCGTCGACCACGCCGGTGAGCTGCAGCATCCGATCGGCCAGGGTCGACTTGCCATGGTCGATGTGGGCGATGATGCAGAAGTTCCGGATACGTCCGGGGTCGGTCGCGCCGGGGCTGTTCGCGGTCACCGGTGGCACAGTCGTCCGTTCTGGTCACGCTGTAAGGGACGGCTCCTATGCTCCCATGCCGGCGCGGGTCGCTACTCGGGTGGCTCTTGGAACAGCTCTGCCAGCTTTGGAAGGTGCCGGCGCACCTGGTCCTCATCGTCGAAATCCCAGAAGTCGTTGAGCTCCGGCTGCCGGGGCGTTACTTTGGGCAGCTCGACACCCGTCGCCTTGTGATGGGCCACGCGGGCGACGTCGAGCATCGCCTCACACTCGAACTCCTCACCGGTCGCCGCCGCCCTGCGCACCGCCGGCAGCTCGGCCAGCGAGTCGGGGTCGGAGACCGCCTTGGCGTATGCCTGGCGCCCCTGCGTCATCAGCCAGCCGCGGAACGCGTCGAAGCCCTCGGCTGAACAGCCACCATTGATCAGGTAGGCCGCGCCCCAGAGGTCGACCCGGTAGGAGGCGCCCAGCACCCGCCGTATGTGCTGGTCACACCCCACGATCTCGGCCGGGTCGCGGGTCTCGAGCACGGCGGCCGCCCGACCGGCCACAGCGTTGGCGCCGCCGCCCTCGGCTCGCGCCTCGTCGACCAGCTTCCAGAACTCATCGGTGTTCATGACCACGGACTGTGCCAGACCGGTACGACATCGTAGGTCCACGACCTGCGGTGCGCCTGCTCTGCTTCCTCTTGCTCTGCTTCCTTGGAGGAAACGGGTGGGGTCTTTAGGCAAGATTGGCGTATGTCCGCGCGCCCGTTGCCCGCCGTGCCCTACAACGCCACCGCGGTACGGCCAGACTGGGCCGACCTTCCCGCCGACCTGCGCGCCGCGATCAGCGCCAAACTCGGCTCGCCCGTGACCTGGGCCGCCACCGCGGGCGGCGGTTTCACCCGGGGCTTCGCCGCCGTGCTCGACACCGCCAGCGGCGAGCGGGTCTTCGTCAAGGCGGCCTCGCTGCGTGACCAGCGCCACCTCACCGACTGGTACGTCCGCGAGGTCGCCATCACCGCCGCCCTCCCCTCATCCGTGCCCGCGGCCCGCCCGCGGTGGACACTGACCGCGGCCGGGCACTACGTGATCTGCCTGGACGCGATCGACGGCCGGATGCCGTCGCTCCCCTGGCAGCCCGCCGACCTGGACGCCGCCCTGTCCGCCTGGGCGGTCGCCGCCGAAGCGCTCCGCCAGCCGCCCGCCGAGCTCGAAGCCGTCGGCCTGCCGCCTCTCTCCGGGCTCGCGAGCGGTGACCTATCCTGGTGGCGCGAGATCGCCAGCGGCGCCGAGCCCATGCCGCCGACGGCTCCGGCGTGGGTCGGGAAGCGGCTCGACGAGTTGGTAGCGTTGGAGTCGGCGCTGCCCGCGATGTCTGCCAGCACCGGCGTCACCCACTGTGACCTGCGCCTCGACAACATCCTGATCGACCCCGCCGGTGCCGCGTGGCTCTGCGACTGGACGTGGGTCTGCTACGGCCCGGCCTGGTTCGACACGGCCGGCCTGCTGATCAGCGCGTACGCCAGCGGCCTCGACGCCGACGCACTCTTCGCCAACCACCCGACCGCCCGCGACGCCCCGGCCGGTGCGCTGGACGCGACACTGGCGGCCATGTCCGGATACTGGCTGACCTCGGCCGAGGCCGGCCCAAGCACAGCCTCGCCTCATGTACGCGGCCACCAACGCTGGAGCGCCGAAACCGCCCTAGCCTGGCTAGCCGCCCGCCAAACCTGGTCCTAACCCTTACCTCCCCTTCGGCCCCGTCCTTCCGCGCCCTTCCCGCTCCTCGCGGCCCTCTTCCCGCTCCTCGCGGCCCCCTTCCCGCTCCTCACGGCCCCTTCCCGCTCCTCGCGGCCCCTTCCCGTCGATCAAGGGCGAACGCACGTGGTTGGATCTCTTCTTCGCGCACGCCCGCCCCCAGGCCAGCCCAGCACGGCGTGTCGCCACGCCGCTTCCGCCGATCAAGGACAAACGCACGTGGTTGGATCTCTTTCCGCGTGCATTTGCCCTTGATCCATGCGATTGCCCTTGATCGCGGAGACCGCACACGCCCCCAGCCGGCCTCTTTCGTCAAGACGAATGCACGTGGTTCGATCTCCTTCCATGTGCGTTCGCCCTTGATCCCGGCGAATGGCCTTGATCGGCGGTGGGCGTTTTGGTTCTGGGGCATGGGTGCTGGTAGCCTGGCTCTTCGCGCGTGGCGACGCGTAGCCGTCGCCTGCGCCCCGAAGCAATCAACCCGAGCTAGTAGGACGAGGCTGTCGCGTGGCGAACATCAAGTCCCAGATCAAGCGCAACCGGCAGAACGAGAAGCGCCGGTTGCGTAACAAGTCGGTCAAGTCGTCGCTGAAGACCGCCATCCGCAAGTTCAACGAGGCGACCGAGGCGGGCAACACCGAAGCCGCCGCCACGCTGATGCGTGACGCCTCCCGCAAGCTGGACAAGGCCGTCAGCAAGGGCGTGATCCACAAGAACCAGGCCGCCAACCGCAAGTCGGCGATCGCCAAGCGGCTGGGTTCGCTCGCCGCCTGACGAGGCCTTCGCGCGGGCGCTGCCCGAGCCGGTTCGGCTCGCGCGGCGCCCGTTGTGCTGTCAACGGCACGGCAGCCGTGACACTGGACCCGTCAGTCGTCGTAGCGGCGGGTCGCGGACTGGCGCGCCCGGAGCTCGTACACGTCGGCTTGATCCATCTCGGTCGGCTGCGCGTTGGGCGCGGGCGGTGGCGCGCTCCACGCTCCCGTAGATGTGGTGCTGTCCTCGACCGATGTGGCGCTCTGCTCGACCGCCCGGTGCCGGGCGATGACGGCTGCCCGGCCGACGGCTACGCTCGCCTGCCGCTCCCGCTCCAGCTCGCCGACCCGCTGCGCCGACCGGGCGACCGCCCCCGCCACCAGGTCGTTGATCTTCACCATGACAGCGATCGACACTGGCAGGATCACGATCGCCCACCAGCTCACAAGCTCGGTCAGCGCCAGCAGCACCCCGAACACGGCCGCGCCCTCCAGAAACAGGAAGCACATCAGACCGCTGGGATGAAGGTGGCGCAGTCCGAGTACGCGCGCGTAGAGCGGCCGATAGTCCACCGCCTCGGGCGCAAGGGCCTCCTGCTGTGTCCTGACCTCGCGGCTCATCGGGCGCCACTCCCCCGCTGCCCGGCACCGGCACCCTGACGTGCGGCGGCCACCGCGAAGATGGCCCGCTCCAACGCGTATCCGCGGTCGTCGGAGCCGCCCTTCACCTCGGCGTTGCACTCGGCGGCAGCACGCATGGCGTCGACCAAGCCCTCAGGGCTCCAACCCCGGCTCTGACGCTGTGCCCGCTCGATCTTCCACGCGGGCATACCCAGGCTGCTCGCGAGCTGGTAGGCGTTGCCACGCCCGGCCGAAGCGACCCGCGCCACAGTGCGTACCCCGTCAGCGAGTGCGTCGGCGATCGGCACCGGGTCGACGCCGACGTGCAGGGCCCACCGCAATGCCTCCAGCGCACCGGGCACGTCTCCCACCATCGCGGCATCCGCGACGGTGAAGCCGCTCACCTCCGCGCGACCACGGTAGTAGCGGGCCACCGTGTCGGCGCCGATACGGCCGTCGGTGTCGGCGATCAGCTGCGAGCACGCGGCTGCCAGCTCGCGTAGATCGTTGCCAACGGCGGCGAGCAGCGCCTCAGCGGCGTCGTCGGTGCACTTGCCGCCGTTTCGGCGGATCTCGTCACGAACGAAGCTCACCCGCTCGCGCTGGCCCTTCAGCTTGGCCGCCGGCACGACGGTCGCACCGGCCGCGCGAAGCCCATCGGCGAACGCCTTGCCCTTCGCCGCGCCGGGGTGGGTCACCACCAGCGTCACGTCGGGGTCGGGGTTCTTGGCGTACGCCAGCAGCGCGGCGGCCAGGTCTTTCTTGGCATCCTGCCCGTTGCGAACGACCAACAGCCGGCGCCCGCCGAACAGTGAAGGGCTCACCATCTCGGCAACCTCACCGGGGCTGAGCGCGCCCGCCTCGTACTCGCGAACGTCTGCGCCGGGATCGGCCGCGCGTGCGGCCTCGATGGCTTGGGCGACCGCCCGCGTGACCAGAAGCTCCTCGTCGCCGGAGACGAGCACGATGGGGGGCGAGGCTGTGGAGGTCACGGAGCCATATTTGCACGACGGATCGTTGCCGGATCACGGTCTCTCACCCCTTCGGGCATTGGGAGGATCGCCTTTCGATAAAGCAGACATTTCACTCGGTCACCTTTCGAGTGACGACCGCCAGTCCACGGTCGGTCTCGACCACGGCGACATCACCGTCCACATCGGTCCGCAGTACACGTGCACCACCGCGGCTGAGCCGTGCGAGGACGGCGCCCGCCGGATGCCCGTACCGGTTGCCGCCACCCACCGGAACGAGCGCCACCGCCGGATCGACTGCGTCGAGAAAGGCTGGCTCTTGAAAAGAGCTCCCATGATGGGCGACTTTCAAGATGTCGGCTCGAACGCTCGCGGAGCCCATCCGTTCGAGAAGCGCCTGCTGCTCCTCCACCTCCGCGTCGCCGGTGAGCAGAATTCGTATACCTTCTCGGCGCACCGTGAGCACCAGCGAGTTGTTGTTGGCGTCGGACCGCGTCCCGCGCATCGGTAACGGCGGCCCGATAGCCCGCACCTCCAACTGGCCGATCATGCGTGCCCACCCGGGATGCGCGGCCACCACCGGTATCCGGCGTGCGCTCGCGGACCTCATCACCAGCGCGCGGCCGAATTCGGGCTCATGCCATGCCGTGGTGACCACCGCCCCGACGGCTCGACCACGCACGACGCCCTCGATGCCGCCAACGTGATCGAGATGGAAGTGCGTCACCACGAGCAACGGCACGGTCCGTACCCCCAGCCGCCGCAGGCAATGGTCGACCGCCGGCGGATCAGGGCCGGCGTCGACCACGATGGCTTGCCCAGATGCGACTGGCAACACGACGGCGTCGCCCTGCCCGACGGCGCACACCGCGACCACCATGCGCGCCGGCGGCCATCCCGACGCCGCCAACCGCACCGGCAACGCACCAACCGCCACCGCAGCCGCCACGACAGCCGCAAGCCGCCGGACGAGCCGCCGCCGCGCCGCGAGGAGAAACGCGACCGTCAGCGCCGCGAGCAGCAACGCACCCCACACGCCAGCGGGCCAGGGCACGCTCCCCGCCGGCACCCTCGCTCCGTAGCGGGCCACCAACACCAGCCACCACGCCGGCCAGCCGCCCAGCCACGCGGCGAACTCGGCACCCGCTGGCCAGACCGGCGATACCACGGCCGCCGCGATGCCCAGCAGGGTGGCTGGCGCGATCGCGGGGACCGCCAGCAGATTGGCCGGAAGCGCCACGAGGCTCACGCCACCCGAGAGGCCAGCAACGACCGGTGCGCAGGCGACCTGTGCCGACGCGGGGATCACCACCGCCTCGGCCACGCCAGCCGGCACACCCCGCCGCCGGAGCCCGTCACGCCAGCGCGGTGCAAGCAGCAGCAACCCACCGGTCGCGAGAACAGACAACGCGAACCCGGCGTCGCCCGCCAGTTCAGGATCGACCACGACGAGCACAGTGACAGCGGTCGCCAGCGCCGGCAGCGCCGCCCGTGGTCGGCCGGTCGCCAAGGCCAAGAGGCCAACCGCCCCCATCGCCGCGGCCCGGACGACACTCGGCGACGGCCTGGCCAGGATGACGAACCCGGCCAGCGCGAGCCCACACGCGCCGGCCGCGAGCCACGGCCGGGCCCGCGCCCACCGGGCCGCCAGCAACACCGCCCCGATCACGATCGCCACGTTGGAGCCGCTGACCGCCACAAGGTGAGTCATGCCGGTAGTGCGGAAATCGTCGACCACCGCCGGATCAAGCCGGCTGATGTCGCCGACAACGAGACCGGGCAGGAGCCCACCCGGCTCGTCAGGCAACGGAACGCAGGCCTGTTGCAAGCCGGCACGAAGGCGCCCAGCAGCGCGCTGCGCCCACGACGTGGTGCCCTGGAGGGTTGGCGCACCCCGCGCCGACAGGACACCGGCGCGCAGGTCACCACCCCGCGCCGGCATGAGCCGGCCCTTTGTGGTCACCCGCTGACCCGGCAGGAGCGGTCGCCAAGCCGGATCGGTCGCCAGCACCAGGACGCGCGCTGAGACCCGCAGCGTCTGGCCTGGACCGTCAAGAGGGCGCACGGTCAGCATGTCGGCGGACACCGCGTACAACGGTGGGCGCCCCGAGTCGCCACCGACGCGGCGGGGATCGTCACGAACGATGAGGTCGGCCTCTACGGTGGCCTGGTCGCGCACCAGCGCGGCAAGTGGGCCGGCATCCCGCGCTATGAGGCGCGCACTGGTCGCCGCGCTACCGCAAACCACACCGATGAGCACCCCGATGACCGTCCACCCGTGCCGATACCCCCAACGCTCGCGGCCCTGCCAGCCGAGCACGTCTCGCTCCCCAGACCAGCCCCGCCGCCATGCCATGGCCGGCCAGCGGAGCCATGACCGCCAGGTCAGCGTGCCCGGCGGTCGCAGCCAAGCCCATCGGCTCGGTGTGCCTATCCGGCGCGCCCAGCCCGGCCCGACCGGACGGCGCAGCATCGCCACCGAGACGATCGTCGCTGCGATGGCCGCGCACGCGCCCACCATGGCCGACGTGCGTGCCGAGGTGTAGAGCGCGCCGAGAGCGGACAGCCAGGTGGCCGCCGCCAAGCCAGCGAGCCGGAGATCGGGCGGCCTCATACCGTAACCAAGTCTTTGAGCTGCTCATATCGCGCATCGCCGATGCCATTGACCTGCCGAAGTTCGCTCACCGACCGGAAGCCGCCGTGCTGATCACGGTGGTCGAGGATGTGCTGTGCCAGCACCGGCCCGACTCCGGGCAGAGCGTCCAACTCCGCCAGAGTCGCGGTGTTGAGGTTGACCTTCCCGCCGCTCTGCGTGGGCCCGGCACCGCCTGGTTGCGCCGGTGGCGCGGTGACACCGACGAGGATCAGTTCGCCATCGGTGATCTTGCGCGCAAGGTTGAGCAGTGCGACGTCTGTGCCAGGCAGGACTCCTCCTGCCGCCTCCAGGGCGTCGGCCACGCGGGCTCCCGCAGGCAGCCGCACCAGACCTGGCCTGCGAACCTTGCCCGCGACGGCGACCACGACCTCGCCAGGACTGGCACCAACCGCACCGCTGACCGCTGGACCGCCTGAACCAGCCGCGCTATCGGGCCCCGCCGGGCCTCCTCCCGGCCCGGCCGCGCCTCCTCCCTCTGCCGCGCCGCCCGGCTCGGCCGACGTGCCCGCCACCGCCTCCGTCGCGACCGGCTGCGGCCTCGGCCTGGCCCGCCATGCGATCACAGCAGCCACCAGCACCACTACCAGGCCCACGACCGCAAGCGCCTTGACGCCGCGGCGCCCCGGATCGAACGGACTCGCACCGCCGAAGCGACTGGGCCGCTCGTCAGGCTCGTCCTGCGATGGCCGCCAACGGGCGGCATCGTCGACACGATCCCAGCCCGCTCGCCTCGGCACTCTTGGAGGCGAATCTGGCGAAGGTGCCGCCCCCGCCGGGTCACCCATCCAGGCCCCGCCGCCCAGGCCTCGTGAGGACGACGGTTCCCAAGGGTGCGCTCCTAGGCCCGACGGAGGCGGCACGCCATCAACCGCTGCCACGCTCGCCATGTCGTCGCGCGAACGGGCCGCGGCCGTATGAGGTTGAGCTGAACGGGAGACGGGCTGAGAACGTCGAGCGGCCACCCGAGGCATGGGAACCGCTGCCATCGTCTGAGGCTCCTCACCAACTGCCCAAGCTGATCCGGACGCCGGCATCGCTCTATCCAGCTCGCCAAGGGCTCCTGCCGGCGACGTCTCCCACGTATCGCCTGCCGGCACGCTCCTGACCGATGGCGCCTCATCCCACACCCCACCGCCCTCCCTTGCCGGGCCGAGGGCTCCTGAAGGCAGACCAGTGGTGGTCGCTTGAAGGTGCGGAGCGGTGAGGTCACCGACGTCTGGTGGCACCGCGAACCTCCACGCTTCGCCGGTGACGTCAGCCGCCTGCTCGGAGGAGGGAACGGCCGCCGTGCCGAGCGAAGACCCGACCCACGTCGCGTCTGGGAGGGCAGGCACGGCGGCCGCCGCGCGCGATGATGGCGGTGTGACGTCGCGAGCCTTAGGCCCCATCGGCTCGCGCCGCAGCCGTGCCAGTCGCTGCCGCACCGCCACCTCGTCGTCCCTCGACGTATCGCGCACAGACAGAAGCTATGGCCCTCGCCCAGCCCGCCGCTCCGAACATTTCCTCGTCTGTGGACAACCGGGGCCCCTGTGGAAAACGCCCCGATCAAGCCTTCATCTGCTATGACGCGGCGCGTTCCGCCAGGGCCGCCAATCAAGCCACCTCAAGGCCACGGCGCCGTGGAGCGGCATCGCTCGGCCTGGCGAGATCGTGCCGAGGTAGCGCTGAAATAGCGCTCCAACTCGGCAAGTTCGGCTCGGCCGCCGCGCAGTGCGCGCCGTCCGCTCGTTGTGTCCAAGGCGCTTCGGATCAAGAGCGCGAACCCCGGCGGCGGGAGCGCGTAGCTTCCGGCCTTGACACGACGCCGGACCGCCGGGCTGAACGGCGCCGATCAAGGGCATTCGCATGGATCAAGGGCGAACGCACGCGGAAAAGAGATCCAACCACGTGCATTCGCCCTTGATCGGCGAACAGGGGGACGCGCTCCGCGCGCGCAGGCGCCCTCCGCGCGCAGGGCGCGGCGCGAGGAAGCGCACGCGGCGCGAGCGGCGGGGTCGGGGAGGCGTTGCGGGGATGGTGGCCGGAGGGGGTTATGGGTGGCGGTGGGTTACTACGCAGAGGAGGCCGGGGCCTACGTGGGTGGCCACCACGGCGCCCACCTCGGTCACGTAGCGCTCGTGGAGGCGGGCGCCCAGGCGCTGCTCCAGCGCGTCGACCAGTTGATCGGCCCGCTCGGGCGCGCCGAAGTGGTGCACGCCGACGTCTACATCGGACTCCGCAGCCGCCTCGACGGCGAGGTCTAGCAGGCGGGCCACGCCACGGCTGGCGGTGCGTACCTTGTCGCGTACCACGATCGCCCCGTCGACGACGTGCAGGATCGGCTTCACGGACAAGGCTGTGCCGAGCAGCGCCGATGCCGCCCCGATGCGGCCGCCGCGCCTCAGGAACTCCAGCGTGTCGACGTAGAACAGTGTGTCGGTGCGGTCGATCGCGGCGCGCGCCGCTTGGCGTACAGCTGCCAGGTCGGCGTCTCGCGCGGAGGTCTCGGCGGCCGCGAGCGCCGGGAAGCCGAGGCCCATGCCCGTGGATCGGGCGTCGACCACCTCGATCGGCCCTCCGACCTCGGCCGCGGCGAGGGTGGCCGATTCGAGGGTGCCGGACAGTGCGGCGGAGATGTGTATGGAGAGGATGCCGGTGGCGCCGTCGTCCAGCAGCTTGCGGTAGACCGAGGCGAACTGCTCAGGGGCGGGGCGGGATGTGGTCATGCTGACGCGGCGTTCGGTGAGGGCGTGGGCGACATCGCCGCGGCCGGCGTCGATGCCCTCCAGGCCGACGGCTTCGTTGATCACGACGGTGAGGGGCACGACGGTGATGCCGCGCGCCTCGGCGAGGGTGGGCGGCAGGTACGCGGTGGAATCGGTGACGACCGCGACGGGCATGCCGGCACCGTAGCGGATCAGGGCCGGAATGCGATGTTCGGGGAACGCGCGGTGAGTGCCGATCAAGGAACATTGCGTGGATCAAGGGCAAATGCACGCGGAAAAGAGATCAAAGCACGTGCATTCGCCCTTGATCGACGGGACGGCGGGGGCGGCGCGGCCCGCGCGCCCGGAGCGCGGCGCGCGAGCCGCGGGCACGGGCGCGGGCGAGTCGGGCGGAACGGGGTCAGCGGGACAGGACCTCGGTCACCGTGAAAGGGGTGCCCTGCTGGCAGGTTGTCATCACGTCTGGCTGGGGACGGCCGCGGACCGTGACCTGGGCGCCGACCGGGATGTCGGCATCGCTGACGTCGCCCGATGGCAGCAGCAGGTAGTTGACCCCACCGCTGCTCAGCAGCTTGCAGCCACTCTCCACACCTTCCACGACCCGCCCGGTGAGCGTCATCCCACCCGTGGCAGGCGGCGACGAAGCAGGCGGTGACGAAGCGGGTGGCGAGGACAAAACGGGAGCCGGCGTAGTTGGTGCGGCCGAAGAAGGCGAAGCCGACGACGACGAAGGCGACGACGACGGCGCGGAGGAAGGCGACGACGAACCGCACCCCGCTAGCACCAACGTCAGAAGAAGTAGAGCCGAACGGGTACCCATATCAAGTCAGACGGGCGACGGCGTCGGCCGGTTGCCGGAAAGCCCGGCGTTGTGCGAACGCAGCCACCATCCGCGGACCTGGTCGTGCCCCAGCTCGGTCCAGTGGCAGTTCTGCAACGGGCCGACCGAGCGCAGGACCTCGGGCGACCAGCCGAGCAGGAAACCGCAGCCCTGCCGGGCCGCGCCGCCGTGGGTCGCCACGACGACCGTGCCTCCGGGCGCCGAGTCGGCCGCTTCCTGGAGCGCCTGACCGACCCGTTTGCCCAGGTCGTCGAGGGTCTCCACGCCGCATCCGACCTCGCGTTCGCCGGCCCGCCAGCGACGGTACTCCTCGGGATGGAGCGAAGAGACCTCTTCCGTGGTCAGGCCCTGCCACTTGCCGTAGGACCGTTCGCGCAGGCGGGGGTCGGTGCGGATCGGCAGCCCGGTGAGCGCCGCGAGCGTCGCCGCGGTGTCGGCCGCGCGCCGCAGGTCGCTCGCGACGATCGCGTCGGGGTGCAGCGCCGCGAGCAGGGGCGCGGCGGCGGCGGCCTGCTCGCGGCCGAGGTCGTTCAGTGGGGTGTCGGTCTGTCCCTGTACGCGGTTGGAAGCGTTCCAATCGGTGTTGCCGTGTCGCCAGACGATGAGACGGGTCATTCGGCTTCGACCAGGGCGCGATCCACGAACGGGATCGTCGGGCAGTCCTTCCACAGCCGGTCGAGCGCGTAGAACTCCCGCTCCTCGCTGTGCTGGACGTGCACCACGACGTCGACGTAGTCGAGAAGCACCCACCGGCCGGCCCGCTCGCCTTCGCGCCGCACGGGCTTGGCCTTTTCGGGCAGGCTGGCCAGCCGCTCCTCGATCGCGTCGACGATGGCCTGCACCTGTCGCTCATTGGGCGCGGAGGCCAGCACGAAGGCGTCGGTGATGACCAGTTGGTCACCCACGTCGATGATGACGATGTCTTGCGCCTTCTTGTCGGCGGCGGCCTGGGCGGCGGCAAGCGCCAACTCTCGGGCGCGCTCGGATGCAGTCACCCGACTAGCCTCTCACACCCACGCAGCCATCGCCGAGCGTTAAAACGGACAAATTACCGGTAAAGGCGTCGCTTGGCGATGTACTGCACCACACCATCCGGCACGAGGTACCAGACCGGCTTGCCGGCGGCGACGCGTTCGCGGCAGTCGGTCGACGAAATCGCCATCGCGGGCACCTGCACGAGGCTCACCACGTCAGCGGGTAGGTGATCGTCGGACAGCGCGAAACCCGGACGGGTGACCCCGACGAAATGCGCCATCTCGAACATCTGGTCGGTGTCTTTCCACGACAGCAGCTTGCCCAGCGCGTCCGCGCCGGTGATGAAGAAGAGCTGCGCCTTCGGCCCGTACTGCGCGCGCAGGTCGCGCAGCGTGTCGACGGTGTAGGTCGGTCCTGCCCGGTCGATGTCGACGCGGCTCACGTGGAACTGTGGGTTCGACGCGGTCGCGATGACCGTCATCAGATAGCGGTCTTCCCGCGGGCTGACGGGAACGTCGCCCTTCTGCCACGGCTCGCCAGTGGGCACGAACACGACCTCGTCCAGTCCATACCGGTTGGCCACCTCGCTCGCCGCCACCAGGTGACCGTGGTGGATCGGGTCGAACGTGCCACCCATGATTCCGATCCGCCGCACATCGTCCGTCATGCCGGAATCGTAATTCGATCACGCGGGCGACCGCGCCGCGAGGGCACGGCGCAACCCGTCGTCCGCGTCCGTCACGGCCCGGCGCACGCTGGGCTCCAGGTCGTCGCGGGCCAGCAGCGCCGCGGCCGCTTCCCGGGTGGCTGCCGCCACGGCGTAACGGGGATAGGCCAGCGCCGCGACGGTTTCAGCGACCCATGCGGTACGCCGGCGCGCGGCGGCCGGCATTTCCGAGAAGTACCGCTCCACATAGGACTCTGTCAGGTCAGCCTGCTCCGGTTGCCAGAAGCCTTCGGCGTACGCGCCGACGATGCGGTTCGATCGGGTGGTGTCGGAGATCACCAGCCGCCAGGCTTCGGCCTTTGTGTTGGGGTCCGGCCTCGCGGCCACGCAACGCGCCGCCCACTCCTGTCCCATGGCACTGCGGTCGGTGGCCAGCTCCGCCTCGATCTCCGCCGCGCCGATCGCGCCCAGTACCGCCTGCCTGTACCGGATCGCCCAGCGCAGGTCGGCATCGACGATCAGCCCGTCGGGCACCCCGGCGGCGTCCAGCCAGCCGGCGAGCCCCGCCGTGTCGAAGGTGGCACCGATCCAGCCCCGCGCCGCGGCGAGTTGGAGCGACCCGCCCGGTGCCGCGGTGCTCAGCAACCGGCCGCAGGTCTGCGCCACGTGTTCGAGCGCCGCCGCTCGCTGTCCCGCGTCGAAGTAGCGGTCGAGCAGGTCCCGGCTCATCTTCAGCACGTCTGCCACGACGACCGCCTCGGTCTCCGCCGGTAACGCGGTGACGAGAAGCGCCACGAGGTCCGCCACCGGCAGTTCGTTGTCGCGTACCGCGTCCACAGTGGCCGCCCACAGCAGCGCGCGAGCGAGCGGGTCGGTGAGCACGGGCAGCACCCGGGGCAGCGCGGCCGCCGAGCCGGCGTCGAGGCGCACCTTGGCGAACGTCAGGTCGCCGTCGTTGAGCAGCAACAGGTCTGCGGCCGGCACGCCCGCGAGCGCCGGCACGGCCGTACTCGCACCAGCGACGTCGACGTCGACGCGCTGCCGGAGCGCCCCCGCGTCGTACAGCCCGATGCCCACCCGGTGCGGCCGCAGCGCGGGATGCGACGGCGGCGCCGACTGGACGACGTGGACAGTCTCATAGCGACCGTCCACGATGACCGGTGCCAGCCGCAAGGTGTTCACCTGTGCGGTGCGCAGCCACGCGTCCGCCCAGTCGGTAAGGTCGCGCCCGCTCGCCTTCGTCAACGCGGCGAGCAGGTCGGCCAGCGTCGCGTTACCGAACCGGTGAGCCTCGAAGTGCGCCCGCAGCCCCGCCAGTACCGGTTCGTCGCCCAGCCACGCGACGAGTTGGCGGAGCACGGAAGCACCCTTGGCGTACGAGATGCCGTCGAAGTTGAGCAGCGCGTGCGCCGTATCGGGCACGTGTTCGGGCGCGACCGGGTGCGTGGAGGGCCGCTGGTCGGCGATGTACCCGGTGGACTTGCGACGCATCGCGAACGTGGTCCACGCCCCGCCGAACCGGGTCGCCTCGGCGGTCACCCGCACGCCCAGGTACTCGGCGAACGACTCGTTGAGCCACAGGTCGTCCCACCACCGCATGGTCACGAGGTCGCCGAACCACATGTGCGCCATCTCGTGCGCTATGGTCACCGCGCGCTGCTCGCGTTGCCCTTCGGTGACCGCCGACCGGAAGACGAAATCGTCCCGCAGCGCCACGAGGCCCGGATTTTCCATCGCGCCCGCGTTGAACTCCGGCACGAACGCCTGGTCGTACCGGCCAAAGGGGTACCGCACGCCGAACAGCTCATGAAACCGGTCCAGGCACTGCCGCGTGACCGTGAACAGCTCAGCGGCCTCCTTGTCGAGGTGCGCGGCCAGCGACCGCCGGCAGTACAGGCCGATCGGGATGCCGTCGTGCTCGTCGTACCGGGCGTGGTACGGACCGGCGATCAGGCTCACGAAGTATGTGGCGAGCGGCCGCGTCGTGACGAACGTGTGGCGGCCACCGTCCATCGTGGCCACCGCACCGTTGGCGGCCACGAGCCAGCCGGGCGGCGCGGTCACCGAAAGGGTGACGGGTGCCTTGAGGTCCGGCTGGTCGAAGCACGCGAAGATACGCTGTGCCTGGTCCAGAAACGACATCGCGTACAGGTAGGTCTCGCCATCCGCGGGATCGACGAAGCGGTGCAGTCCTTCACCCGTGTTGGAGTACGCCATCTCCGCCTCGACGGTGAGCGCGTTGCGCGCGGCGAGCGCCGGCAGTGGCAGCCTGTTGCCGTCCACGATGGCCGGTGCGAGCGGCGCACCGTTCAGCGTGGCCGCGATCAGCGTGGTGGGTTTGATTTCGACGAACGTACCGGCGTCCGGCCGCGAGGCCCGGAAGCGGATCGTGGTGGTCGATCGGAATCCACCATCCCGTGTCAGGTCCAGATCTATCTCGTACGAGTCGACGCTGAGCAGGTCAGCCCGCTCGGCGGCTTCGGCACGGGTGAGGCTGCGCATCCGCTCATACTGCCCGATCGGCCGGGGTCCCACTGTCTGCTCACCAGAGGTATAGCCTGTGCCGCGAAGACACACTCTTGCGTGAAGGAGCAAGCGATGGCCCAGCACCCCAAGGGTGACTTTGACCTGTCCCGAGCGGTGTGGCAGCGGGCCAAGGGCGACGACTCGGAGAGCGCGGTCGAGGTCGCGTTCGTCGACGAGCTGATCGGCCTGCGCAACTCCGCTGAGCCCACCGGACCGGTGCTCGTGTTCACCAAGGACGAGTGGGACGCGTTCGTGGGTGGCGCGCAGGATGGCGAGTTCGACGTCGACTGACCGCGCCTGACGGCGTGTTGGCCGGCTCCTGAGGCGATGCTCACCTAATTTCGCCAATATGGACATTCGGGGCGCGGCCGGCGCGCTTCTGGCGGCGTTCACCCTGGTGGCCGCCGTGCCCGCGCCGGCAGCCGCCGCTCGCCATCAGACCACGATCGTCAACTTCGACCGCGGCGGCAACCAGCTCACCCGGTTCGATGTCGAAGGGCACGCGGTCGACGCACACGACGGCGACCTCGCGCTCTTCGGCGACCGGTACTACCTGTACGGGACCAGCTACGACTGCGGGTACGGGTTGCGGGTGAGGGGCACGCCGTTCTGCGGGTTCAAGGTGTACAGCTCACCGGATCTCGTGCACTGGACCGACCGGGGTCCACTCTTCGACGCGTCGACCGCCGCGTGGCAGCGCCGGTGCGCGCCGCCCACGTTCGGCTGCTACCGGCCGCACGTCGTCTACAACGCGCGCACCGACCGGTATGTGCTCTGGATCAACGGATACGACAATCGCAGCGGCTATCACGTCTTCACCTCGCGCCACCCGGCCGGGCCGTTCGAGGAGGAGGCCGAGCCGACGCTGCGGCACATGGGCACCGGGCCGGGCTTCAACAATGGCGACTTTGACCTCTTCGTCGACGCGGACGGCAGCGGCTACATCGCGTACACCGACATCAGCCGCCGGCACGCGCAGGTCGTGGAGCGGCTGGACGACACATACACCACCGGTACCGGGAAGGCGGCCGACGTCGGCGCGATCCGCTCGGAGGGTCCGTCGCTGTTTCGCCGGGGTGCCGCCTACTACCTCGTCTACGGCAACACCTGCCCGTACTGCGCGGCCCGCACCGAGTTCCGGACCGCGAGCAGCCCGCTCGGACCGTGGTCGGCCACGACGACCATCAGCGCCAACTCCTGCCAGGGCCAGCCCGCCTTGGTCGCGCCGATACCGACCACCTCGGGCACCGCGTACCTGTACGGCGCGGACCTGTGGAACTCGCGCCGCCCCAACCAGGCTCTCGCGAACTACTTCTGGGCACCGCTGTCGTTCGCCGCTGACGGCGCCATCCGGCCGATCTCCTGCGTCGCCACCGCACGCCTCACGCTGGCCGCCGGATCACCGGGCGAACCGGTCGTGCCGTCCGACGTCGACCAGACCGCCGGCCGGGACGGCTTTCGCACCCATTGCGACATCGGCGCGTCCTGGAGTCGCCTGCAGAGCTTCACGCCCTCGCGCACCGGCAGCCTGAGCGGGGCCTCGCTGACGACCTTCCAATCCGGCTGGCCGGATCAGGACCTGGTGCTCGAGGTGGTGCGCGTCGACGCCCGGCTCCAGCCGGTCGGGGCGCCACTGCGCACGATCACCGTGCCGCGTGACCGGATCGGCTGGTCGGCGCGCTCGATCACCGTGCGGCCAGGGGTGGTGGTGCTCGCCGGTGACCGGTACGCCATCCTCGCCCGGACCTCGTCGAAGCGCGGCTGTTACGGCTTCGCCTTCAACGACGCGACGCCGTACCGCTCCGGAAGCGCCGCGTATCGCAAGGGAACCGCGGCCTGGACCGCCGAGACCGGCCGGTCTCTCAAGTTCGACACCCGGATGACCGGCGGCGCGCTCACGGGTCGAGGAGGGTGCGGACCAGATCCATGCGAGTGAGGCGCGGCGCGAGCCGGCGCAGTTGAAGGGCGAGATTCATCGCGGCGAGCACCGGCTCGTCGTCGGGCACGTCGAAGCCCATCCGCTCGCGCAGCCAGACCGACACCTCCGCCCAGCTGTAGAAGGTGGTGTCGCACCCCGGGTTGAGCGGCGGCGGGAAGCCACCCGGCCCGTACCGGCCGATGGCCCACAGCCGTACGTTTTCGCGCGAGCGGCCGACCCGAGCGCCGATGTCGGCGAGCGTCACCCAGTCGCCGGCGTCGACGCGGGCCGGGCGGTGCCCCTTGGCTTCGAGGTCGTGCACGGCTGGCGGGACGGCCTCGGCGAGGCTCGGCGCGTCGCGCTCGACCTGGACAGGGACGGCTGACGAGTCGGCGACCACGATGGCGAACTGCTGTATCGGCACGGCTCCTCCTTCGTTGCCCACGAAGGGGATCACGCCGACCCCCCGGTCCGGAGGAGCCAGCAACCAGGGGGCCAGCTCGGAGACTCGCTTTCTCTACTCCGTGGCGTATAGTCCAGATGGAGTATACGGGGAGGACTATTCCATGCCGATGTTGACGACACTAGCGCTGGTGGTACTGGAGCTGCTGCATGAGCAGCCCATGCATCCGTACGAGATCCAGCAGACGATCCGCGACCGGTACATCGACCACGTCGTCAAGGTGCGCGCAGGCTCGCTCTACCACACCGTCGAGCGGCTGCACCGGGCCGAGCTGATCGAGCCGATCGAGACCGCCCGGGCCGGCCGGCGCCCCGAGCGCACCGTGTACGCGATCACCGAAACCGGTCGCGACGAGTTCCACGCCGCCCTCCGCGAGCTCGTCCGCGAGCCCCGGCAGGAGTACCCGGCCTTCGCCGCCGCCCTGGAGATGCTGCACACGGTCGAGGGCGGCGAGGCCGTCGAGATGCTCGCGCGCCGCTGCGTGCGGTTGGAGGTGGAGATCGCCGGGTACGCCGAGGTGCTGGCGGGCGTCGCCAAGCGCGGCATATCCCGGGTCGGCCTCATCGAGGTCGAGTACGCGCAGGCCATGCGCCAGGCCGAGCTGGCCTGGATACGCGGGCTGATCGACGACATACAGAGCGGCACCCTGCCATGGGGCGCCATGAAAACGGAGGAAATCCGATGAAAGCACGGCAGAACCCGTGGCTCGTGCTCGCCACGCTGTGCCTCGGCTTCTTCATGATCTTGTTGGACACCACGATCGTGAACATCGCGGTACCCGACATGAGCGCCAGCCTGGACGCGTCGCTCGACCAGATTCTTTGGATCATCAACGCGTACGTGCTCGTGTACGCGGTGCTGCTCATCTCGGCCGGGCGCCTCGGCGACATCTTCGGCCCCAAGCAGCTGTTCATCATGGGCCTGGCCGTCTTCACGCTGGCGTCGGCGGCCTGCGGCTTCGCGAACAGCCCTAGCCAGCTCATCGTCGCCCGGATCGTGCAGGGCGTCGGTGGCGCGCTACTCACCCCGCAGACGCTCTCGGTGATCACGGTCATCTTCCCGCCGGAGAAGCGCGGCGCGGCGTTCGGCGTCTGGGGCGCGGTCGCGGGCGTCGCCACCGCCGCCGGTCCCACCCTCGGCGGGTACCTGGTCACCAACTGGGGCTGGGAATGGGTCTTCTTCGTCAACGTACCGGTCGGCGTGCTCACCATCGCGCTGGCGGTGTTCGTGATGCCCAACCTCAAGCTCAACCGGCGACACCGGCTCGACTGGGGCGGCACCGTGCTCGCCACGGCAGGGCTCTTCCTCGTCACGTACGGCCTGATCGAGGGCGAGCCGCACCACTGGGGCGACGTCTGGGGGCCGGTCACCATCCCGATGGTCATCGGTGCCGGAGTACTCGTGCTGGCCATCTTCTTCTGGCACCAGTACCTGATCCGCGACAAGGAGCCCCTCGTACCGTTCTCCCTCTTCGCGGACCGCAACTTCTCGCTGATGAACTGGGTGAGCGGCGCGATCGCCTTCGGGATGCTCGGCCTGTTCCTGCCGCTCGTGATCTTCCTACAGTCGGTCCTCGGTCTGAGCGCCCTGCAGGCCGGCCTCGCCGTCGCGCCGGTCTCCCTGGTCTCGATGGTGATCGCGCCGTTCGCCGGCCGCATCACCGACCGCGACCGCCTCGGCGGCAAGTGGCTGCTCGTCGCCGGCCTCACCCTGTGGGCCACCGGCATGGGCATCGTCGTGTGGCTCGCGCACGTCGACTCCGGGCAGTGGAGCCTGCTGCCTGGCCTGCTCGTGGCCGGTGTCGGCCTCGGCCTCACCTTCGCGCCCCTGCAGACCATCGCGATGCGCGACGTCCCGCCCCGCTACGCCGGCGCCGCCTCCGGCCTGATCAACACCAGCCGCCAGCTGGGCGGCGTGATCGGCTCGGCCGCCGTCGGCGCACTGCTACAGGCTCAGCTCGCCACCAAACTGCGCGTGGCGGCCGAGGCCAACGCGCAAGCGGTACCGCCGGAGTTCCGCGATCGATTCGTCGCCGGCTTCAGCGACGCGAGCACCGGCAGCCTTCATGTCGGCGCCGGCCAGTCCGGCGTGTCGCTCCCGCCCGGGCTGCCCGACCAGGCACGGCAGGCGATCACAGCGGCCGCCGAGCAGACCTTCCACGAAGGCTTCACGAACGCGATGAAGGTAACCCTGATCCTGCCGCTTGTGGTGCTGGCGGTGGCGGCGGTCTCCTGCTTGCTGGTAATGCGCCCAACCCGCCCCGAGCCCACCAAGCAACCAGCCGAACCCGCCACCACCCCCGCTTAGCCCCCGCGCCCCCGCTTTGCGGGGGCGCCGCGCGGCCCCCTCTTCCGTCGATCAAGGGCGAATGCACGTGGTTCGATCTCTTTCCGCGTGCATTTGCCCTTGATCGATCGACTTGCCCTTGATCGGCGAACGCCGTGAGGGCCGGCGCCACATGGCGGCCGGCCCTCAGGGGGTGACGCTCAGAGCGTGCTGGCGTTCGTGTTCGGACCCGTCGACCGACCCGACGACGTTGTCGTCGTCGCTCCGGTGCCGGCCATCTTCTCCTCGGACGTCAGCGCACCGGTGTCGCGCGTCGTACCGCTCGCGAGCTTCTCGCCCACCTTGGTGTGGGCAAGCTTGTCCTTACCCTCCTCATACAAGCGGTTGGCCTGCGCCTGAGCGACGCCGGCCGCCTCCTGCACGGTCGGGTGATCCCACATCTTGCGGGCATTGCGAACCAGCTCTTCGTACTTCTCCCGGCCCGCGCGGGCGCCTAGGACGAAGCCCGCAGCCAGCCCGCCGATGAACCACAGCTTTCCGCGCATGGCGGCTCCTTCCTACCGGACGCGGTGTTGCGCCCCAGGGCTACCCCGGAGGCGAAATCATGTCGCGCCTGCGTGGTCTGTCTCGGAGTACCTACCCATCCTGCCTCGCAGCCATGCACCTTCGGGCCCGCAGTGGAGGAATGTCCCGAATTGGTGCCGGCGTGTCCCCCATAACCCTGTCGCCACGAGGCGGGGGGTGTCCTGTACTCTTGTGCAGTCGCACGGCAGCGCGCGATCCCCCATAGCTCAATTGGCAGAGCAGCCGGCTGTTAACCGGCAGGTTTTTGGTTCGAGTCCAAATGGGGGAGCTTCCCTTCCTGACCCACCCGCCACGCAACCAACCGGTGGTGGCCGAGGCTCGCGACAGCGGGATACGATCCCGGCGGTCAGCGCGGGGCGGTAGCTCAGCCGGTTAGAGCAGGGGACTCATAATCCCTCGGTCGCGGGTTCGAGTCCCGCCCGCCCCACTACCAGCGAAAACGGCCAAGACCCGGGCATTCGCAGATCTGCACAACGCTCGTACAGTGAGGTACTGTACGCCCTCATGGAGGGCAAAACCACTACCTTCACCGACGATCTGAACGATCTCCGGACGCTGCTGCCCGACTGGCGCAGACACCTCAAGGCCAAGAACCGGTCGGACCAGACCATCGCCAGCTACTTGCGGTGTGGACAGAACCTCGCCGACTTCCTCGTCGCCCAGGGCATGCCGACGGACATCAACACCATCACGCGCGAGCACATCGAGGCGTTCCTGGCCGACATGGTCGACCGGCTCAGCGCCGCCACCACCGCCAAGCACTACCGGTCGCTCCAGCAGTTCTGGAAGTGGCTCGTCGACGACGGCGAGATCACCCGCTCACCCATGGAGCGGATGTCACCGCCGGCCGTGCCCGAACAGCCGGTACCCGTCTTCACCGAGGACGAGCTGGGCCGGCTGCTCGCGGCCGCGAAGGGCACCGACTTCGAGCACCGGCGCGACACCGCGATCCTGCGCGTGCTGATCGAGGCCGGACCGCGGCTCGGCGAGGTGTCCATGCCGAAGGTGACGGACGTCGACTTCGACCAGGACGTCATCCGGGTGCTGGGCAAGGGACGCCGCGGGCGGGACATCCCGTTCGGCGCCAAGACCGCCGACGCGCTCCGCCGCTACCTGCGCGCCCGGGCCAAGCACCCGAAGGCCGCCACCACCGATGCGCTGTGGCTCGGCCGGCGCGGCGCGATGACACCGAGCGGCCTCGCCCAGATGCTGGAGCGCCGCGGGGATGAGGCCGGCGTCGCCGACGTCCACCCGCACCGCTTCCGGCACTCGTTCGCCAACGACTGGTTGCGCTCCGGCGGTCAGGAGACGGACCTGATGAGGCTCGCGGGCTGGAAGTCCCGGCAGATGGTCGGCCGTTACGCGGCCAGCGCCGCCGACGAACGGGCCCGTGCTGCACACCGCCGAGCAGCGCGCGGTGACCGCTTGTGACACGTACGTCTCTACGCCAGGTTTAACACTGAGTAACAACGATCTGTGACTTAGACCACAGGGTGTGCTGCCAGTCACATAGTCTCACCAGGCACTATGGGCGCAGAGTGAACCACTGGTCACAGTGGACTGTGAGAATGTCCCACGACTCGTCCACCAGAGGACTGTACGCAGAACGGGACAGCGGTATAGCTTAACCGCTGTCCCGTTCGCGGGACTACAAGGCTGTAGTTCCACCGTCCGCGCCCTTCGCACAAAGGCACGACGGCATGAGCACAGGGGTGTTACCAGCACCCCTCGCTCACCGCGCACATTAACGCTGTGCGTTGCCAGTTGGCAACGCCAACCCGGGAGGCAATGCCCGGATCGGCGGTAATACGCGCCCGTCGTTCCAGGGGCTCGGACGGCTAACCGAAAGGTGAGCCAGTGTCCGATGCGTCCCTGGTCGGCCAGTACGCCGCCCACATCAAGTGGGCCGGCTGCGACGACCGCCCCGCCGCGACCGCCGCCGCCCGCAAGGCGTTCCTCGACCGCTTCGAGAAGCTCGTCGACCCCGACGGGAAGCTCTCCCCCGCCGAGCGCGCCCAGCGCGCCGAACACGCCCGCAAGGCGTACTTCATCAACCTCGCCCGCAAGAGTGCCAAGGCCCGCGCCGCACGCAAGGCGGGCGCGGTATGACCGGCCACCCGCACGGGTGCGTGCCCGGCACACCGCCCGCCAGCTGCACACCCGACAACCGGTGCCCGGCACACCAGGTCGGCATCGACCTGGAGCCGGTATTCCGGTGGCCGCTCGCGGTGCACGAGCAGACCGAGCACGAGGCCGCGTGCGCGTACGCCGACGGCAAGCGGGACGGCTACCGCGAGGCCACGGAGCAGATGACCCGCGACATCAACGCCGCCGTCGGCACCGACCTGCCCGACTTCGCGAGCGTCATCCGCTGGCTCGTGCGGACGGACCGGCGCGGTTGACCGCCGTGCACGAGCCGGACCCGATCGACTGGTCCGACGTCGACGCGCCAGGCGACGCCCGCAACCCGTTCGACGAGGGCACCGAGGAACACGCCGCGTGGGAACGGCAGGAGGCCGAGGCCCGCGAGCAGGTACGCCGCGCACGCCGACGTGAGCGCCTGGCGTCGGCCACCGACGACGAGTACGTGCGCCTGCTGGCCCGCGAGGAGGCCAAGAAACGCCGCGCTGCCGAGCTGGCCGGCGACATCAACGTCCCCGACCTGGTGGCGCTGCCCGACTTCCTCGCCGAGGTCGACGACACCCCGCTGTGGCGCTTCGACGGGCTGTGGCCACGCCAGGGGAACATCGTGCTGGCCGCCCAGTACAAGGCCGGCAAGACCACCACGGTCGGGAACGTGTTGCGCAGCCTCGCCGACGGCGACCGGTTCCTCGGCGTGTTCGACGTCGAGCCGGTGACCGACGGGTCGATCGTGCTGTGCGACTTCGAGATGCCGCGTGTCAAGCTGCGCGACTGGCTACGCCGCCAGGAGATCCGCAACGCCGACCGCATCCACCTCGTGCCCATGCGCGGGTTGGCGTCGACGTTCGACCTGCTCGACGACGTCATCCGCGCATCTTGGGTGGAGAAGCTCCGCGCCGCCGAGGCCCGGGTGTGGATCGTCGACTGCCTCGGCCCGATCCTGTCGTCGCTGGGCTTCTCCGAGAACGAGAACCGCGAGGTCGGTCGGTTCCTGGACGCGCTCACCGCCACCGCGGCCGCCGCCGGCGTCGACGAGGTGCTGCTGGTGCACCACATGGGCCACGCCGCCGAACGCTCGCGCGGCGCGTCCCGGCTGCGGGACTGGCCCGACGCCGAGTGGCGCCTGCTGCGCAAGAAGGACGACGACAACCCGTTGGCCGACGCCGAGCCCGCCGCACGTCGGTTCTTTAGCGCGTTCGGTCGCGACGTCGACGTCCGGGAGGGCCAGCTCGTCTACGACGACGCCCGTAAGCGCCTGGTGTACGCGGAGGGCTCCAGGCGCGAAACGGCCGCCCTGGAGGCGCTGACCGCCGTGCTGGAGTACATCCGGGACCACACCGGGGCGTCCGGACGCGTCGTCGAGCAGGCGGTCACCAAGGACCGCACCATCACGCAGAAGTCGGCCCGCGACGCACTCGCGGAAGCGGTCGACCGGGCGTACGCGGTCACCAAGGACGGCGGGCGCCGCGCGAAGCTCCACACGCTCACCCCGGCCGGCTACGCGAAGCTCGCGGAGCTGACCGGCACGCCCGGTGAGACGGAAATCGACGCGTTCGGCGAGCGCCCCACGTGTGTGACCGGGTGCGGAACGGTGTTGCCCCCGGACATGGTCACCGCCGGCTACGACACCTGTTCCTGGTGTCTGGACAAGGCGGCTGGCCTATGAGTGCGTCAGTGCGTTGGTGTGCGTTGCCAGTGCGTCAACACACCCCCGTGTGCCAGTGCGTCAGTGCGTCAGTGCGTATATATGACGCACTGCACTGCGCACACAGATCGCGGTACGGGCGGGCGGTCAGTGCGTTGGGCGGGACGCGATGAGCGACCCGCAGCCGTACGGAGAGGACGAGTGGCGCGAGCGACTCCACGCCGCCGTAGAAGCCACCCTGCGCCGCAAGGCCGCCCGCAAGGCGTTCCACGACGGCCACCAGGCCCGCAGGGACGCAGGGCTACGACAACGCCACGCCGAGAAGATCGCCCGCGCAGACGACCGCCTCAGGCAAGCCCAGCAGGACGGGCACGAGGACAGCTGGTACGAGGAACCATGAGCCGCAGCTGGCGCAAGGGCAGCACCAGACGATGGCGCAAGCTACGCGCCAAGGTGCTCGCCTCCAACGCCATGGAGAACAAGGGCAGGTGCACACTCCAGATCCCAGGGGTGTGCACCACCACCGCCACCTGCGTACACCACACCAGGGGCAAGGCGTACGGGGATGACCCCCGCTACCTCGCAGCAGCGTGCGAGCCCTGCAACCTACACGTCGGGGATCCAACGAGGCACAGCCCACCACCACAACCACGCTCACGCTGGTGAAATCGCCAAGCCCGTTGGCGAAATCGCCCACCGCGCGGGCGGGTCTCGGAAAGTTCGGCAACCCGGGGGCCAGGGACACCCGCCGCCCTGGATTTTTTCTTCGCGGTCAGGCCACCGTCAGCGGCGGCGGGGCGGGCGGCAGCGTGCGGGCGAGGTGCACCGCGCCGGCGACCGCGTACGCGCCGTCGATCTGCCCGGCGCCGCGGCGGGTGAACACCCACGCGTCGCCTCTCCAGAGCCGCTGTGCGCCGCCGATGTGCGCGGTGAGCAGCTGGTCGCGGGAGTGGCGTAGCTGGCGGGCCTGGACCTGCTCGGCGAGACCCATGGTGACCTGGGTGACCTCGCCGCGGATCTCTTCGACGACGACCCGGCGGGGTGGCCAGCCGCGGTGTCCCCGGTCGGCGAGGTCGGCGGCGACGGCGGCGGCCGGGCCGGTGGGGAACCAGCCGACGGCGCGCGGCTTGACCCGCTTGACGATGTCGGGCAGCTCGGTGCGCAGCAGCTTGGTGCAGTTCGGGCCTTCCCATGCGGCGACCGCGTCCACCCAGACGAGGCCGTCGACGACCGCGGCCGCCACGAGCGTGGCGTGGAGGCTGTCGAGGCTGACGTCGAAGCACAGCGCGACCTGCTGGCGGTGCTCGGCCAGGTCGACCGGCTCGTCGACGCCCAGGGCCGCCCAGGCGTCCGGGTCGATGGCCGGGTCGAGCAGCCGCACCCGCTGACACAGCACCTCGGTGCGGAAGCCGGCCAGCTCGATGCCGCCGGCGCGCTTGGCCCGCATCGCCGCGCCGAGGAGCGCGTCGGGGTCGAGGCGGCGGCCGAGGTTGGGGTTGGCGGCGGCCAGGGCCTCGAGGTCGGTCGGGTCGGCGCCGTCGGGGGCGGACCACTCCAGCAGGCCGACGCGGCGGTCGCCGACGCCGGTCTCGATGAACTGCAAGGCGCTGTCGCGGATGCTGTCGAGGACAACGGACAGGTCGCTGCCCTGGTTGGAGATGCACACGGTCTGGGCGTGCGGCACGGCGTTCTGGGCGTTGGTCGCGCTGTCCCACGTGTCGAACGAGAGGTGTTCGCGCAGCTCGTCGCACAGCCACCGGGCGAGAGTCATGGACCGGCCGGCGCGCCCGTTGTTGGCCGCGAACGTGAGCTCGGCGCCGTCGAGGGTCGTCAGCGACTCCTCGGAGATGGTCTTGCGGATGGCGTCCGGGCCGAGGTGCTCGGCCAGCCAGCGGTTGCTCTTCGCCAGCTCGCAGCAGGCGACCCAGAACCTCTTGGCGTAGCTGCGGTCGGTGCTGGTGTTGAGGACGGCGCCGACGATCTCGACGAACATCCAGTACAGGACCAGCACCTTCGCCAGCGTGGTTTTGCCGTTTTGTCTCGCGACCAGGATGAGCAGGACGCGGAAGCGGGGGCGGCCGTCGGGCAGCAGCTCGCCGCCGTGGATGACGGCCAGCTCCTCCCAGGGGTCGAGGGGCAGATCGACGACGTCGCGGGCGAAGTCGATGACGTCGAAGCCGTAGCTGGTCGCCGGGGTGAGCGCGCACCCGCACTCGCAGCCGCCGGGCGGGCCGGTCACCAGCGGCGGCGTGGCCAGCCGCGGCAGGGTGCTACCGAGCGGTCCGTCGCTGGCGTAGCTCGTCAAGCGGGTTGCCGGGAGCTGGTGCGGCTGGTGCTGCTGCTGGGGTGCTGCTGTCACCGCCCACCACCTTCAGTGCCGCGGCCCGGGCCCTGGGCGTGAGCATCAGCGCCTCAAGGGCGGTGAGCAGCTGCGGGCCGAGCCTGGTCAGGTCGCCGCCGGCGTCGATCGCGCGTGCGTAGGTGAGCGCCAACTCGGCTGCGGCCTGGTCCTTGCCGACAGTTGTCGGCAGCGACGCCCGCACGGATGTCTCCATACCGGGTGTCGTCCTGCTGGTCATACCGGAAGTATGACCGGTGGGCGTACCATCCGGTGCATGAAGATCAGGTGGCCATGGCGACGGCGGGAGTCGACGCCTGCCCAGAACCTGATCTCGATCTCTGACCCGGCGCTCGTCGAGCTGTTCAGCCTCGGCACGCCGAACTTCGCCGGCGTCGACGTCGGCGAAGGTTCCGCCCTCGGGCTGTCGGCGGTCTACCGGGCGGTGGCCCTGATCGCCGGCACGATGGGCACGCTGCCGATGCGGTCGATCCGGGACACCGGCGACGGCCAGCGGCAGCGGATGACGTCGTTCCTGGACAACCCCGGCGGGCAGTTCGGTCCCACTCCGTACGAGTGGAAAGAGACCGTGATGCTGCACCTGCTGCTGCACGGCAACGCGTTCCTGAAGCACATCTACGGCGGCGCCGGCCAGTTGCTCGCGCTGGAGCCGATCCACCCGCTGTGCGTGTCCATCGACGAGGCACCCGACCGGCCCGGCGGGAAGCTGTTCAAGGCGTACCGGCAGACCGGCGTGAACGTGGGCCAGGTCGAGGAGTTCGACGCCCGCACGATGACGCACATCCCCGCGCTGTGCACCGACGGGCTCCGCGGCCTGTCCCCGATCACGGTCGCGCGCAACAGCCTCGGCACCGCCATCGCCGGCGACCGGGCCGCGGCGCGGCAGCTGTCCAACGGCGCGCTCATCGCCGGCATGGTCACCCCCGACGAGGACGTCGAGCCCGACGAGGTCAAGCAGATCAAGGCGGAGATCGAGCAGAAGGTCTCCGGCTGGGAGAACGCGGGCGGCATCCCGGTCATCAACCGGAAGCTGAAGTTCACGCCCTGGACGATGACCGCGAAGGACGCCCAGTTCCTGGAGTCCCGCGCATTTTCCATCCAGGAGATCGCCCGCTGGTTCGGCGTGCCGGCCACGCTGCTCATGGACCCGTCGGCGGTGTCGACGTGGGGCACCGGCGTGGAGATCCAGTACCGGGGTCTGGCCCGGTTCACGCTCGGCCACTGGGCGAAGCGGATCGAGGAGCGCCTGTCCCGGCTGCTGCCGGCCCCGCGGTTCGTCGAGTTCGACTTCGCCGGCCTGGAGCGGCCGACGCCGGAGCAGGAGATCGAGCTGCTGCTCAAGCAGACCGGCGGCAAGCCGATCCTCACCGTCAACGAGGCGCGCGCGATCCGGAACATGCCGCCGGTCGAGGGCGGCGACGAACTGATGCCCGCCCCGGAGCCCGAGCCCGAGGTGTCTCAAAGTGATCCACCTGAGCGCGAGGAGGTTCCGGCGTGAGGGACCTGTCCCGCCTCGTCGCGCTGGCTGACCGCGGCCGGCAGCTCGCGAGTGGTAAATCTTTCCACTCCGAGCCGGGCTCGCTGCGGGTCGAGGCGGCCGCGTCAGGCCGTACCACCGTCCGCGTGTACGGCTACATCGGCGGCGACTGGTTCGACGACGGCATCACCGCCGCATCGTTCGCCAAGGAGCTGGACGGCATCGGCGACGGCGGGATCGACCTGCACCTCAACTCCGGCGGCGGGTCCGTGTTCGACGCCATCGCCATGCACGCGGCGTTGCTCAACCATCCCAGCGATGTTGTGTCCTACGTGGACAGCGTTGCCGCGTCGGCGGCATCGTTCCTGGCCATGGCCGGCGACGAGATCGTCATCGAGAAGCCGGCCAAGATGATGATCCACGACGCGTCGGGGATCGTGCTGGGCAACAAGCGCGACATGCGGGAGATGGCCGACCTGCTCGACGAGCTCGACGCCACGATCGCCGGCATCTACGCCGACCGCACCGGCAAGCCGGCCGCGCACTGGGCCGCGGCGATGGAGCGGACCACCTGGTACGGGTCGGCGGAGGCGGTCAAGGCCGGCCTGGCCGACCGGGTCGCCAACGACAGCAAGGCCGCGGCGCCGGAAGACCGGCGTTCGCAACTCATCCGGGCGCGTGCCCGCGTAGCCCTGAGGGGGGCGTAGTGCGAACCATCGAGGAGATCCTGGCCGCCCTTCAGGCGATCGTGGACGCCGCCGACGGCCGGTCGTTCACCGACGCCGAGGTGACCGAGTACGAGGCGCTGGAGAAGGAGCTGGAGAACGTCCGCAAGTCGAACGAGTTGCGGGCCCGGAACAACGCCTACAACACCCCGGTCAACGGCGGGCCGGCGTTCATCCCGAACCGGCAGCCGGACACCCTGGACGCGGCGTTCAACTCCTACCTGCGCACCGGCGTTCCCAACGCGGACATCTCCGGGCTGCGGGTGACCAACGAGCAGGGCGAGGGCACGTCGGCGGCCGGTGGCTACACCGTCCCGCCCGGCTTCCGCCAGAAGCTCGTCGAGGTCCGCAAGGCGTTCGGTGGGTTCGCGTCTGTTGTGGACACCTTCGACACCGGCAACGGCAACCCGATCGAGTACCCGTCGCTGGACGACACCGCCAACGAGGGCGACATCACCGCCGAGAACGCGGCGGTCGCGTCCGGCGCCGACCTCGTGTTCGGCACCGTCGCCCTGGGTGCGTACAAGTACACCAGCGCCGGCGCTGGTACCAACCTGCCGCTGCGCGTGCCGGTCGAGCTGCTCCAGGACTCCGCGTTCGACATCGCCGGCCTGGTGGCCCGCGCGCTGGGTACCCGGATCGCCCGCAAGCAGGCTTCCCACTGGGTGACCGGCACGGGTGTGGGCCAGCCGAAGGGCATTCTCGCGGCGAGCCTGACCGCCGACCGGGACCTCGACACCGACGACGCTCCCGACTACGAGGACCTGGTCGAGTTCCAGGACCTGCTCGACGAGGAGTACGACCCGAACGCCCGCTGGCTGATGCGCAAGAGCACCTGGTCGGTGCTTCGGCTCATCGTCGACGGCAACGGCCGTCCGATCATCCAGTCCAGCACGGAGGGCATCTCCGGCCGCCCCGAGCGTCTGCTGCTGGGCAAGCCGGTGGTCATCGACGAGGCTGTGCCGGCCATCTCCACCTCGGCGGACACGCACATCATGGCGTACGGCGACTTCCGCGAGTCGTACGTGATCCGCCGGGTGTCGAACCTGGTCGTGGTCGTCAACCCGTACTCGCGGGCCGCGAACGGTCAGGTCGAGTACACCGCGTGGGAGCGCGCGGACGGCAACGTCCAGAACCGGTCCTCGTACAAGATCCTCCGCAACGCCAGCGCCGCCTGAGATAGGGAGCCATTCATGAGTTCGACTGTTCGGTGGGACATGGCCGCTGCGGAGCTGCTCGGCTCGGCGAAGGTCACCATCTCCACCGCCACCACGACCTCGTTCGACTTCGGCACGCCGGACGACATCAACCTGGCCGCGGCCGCGAACTACGACCCGGGCGACCGGATCCTGGTGGTGCTGTCCGCGTCGACGGCGGGCACGACCGACAGCCTCACGTGGGTGATCCAGGATGCGCCGGACTCGTCGGGCTCCATCGGCACCCCGGCGGCCGCGGTCACCTCGTTCGTCACCGGCGCGCTGGCGGCCGGCACCGGCGATGACCGCACGGTCGCCGCGGTGCAGATCCAGCCTGGCCGGCCGTGGCTGCGGTTGCGGGTCACCTCCGGCGGTGCCACGGACACGTTCGTGTGCCACGCGACCGTGCTCGCCGTCCCGAGCAACGTCTGAGGTAGGCCGGGATGGCATGGGCACCTGACTACGTGACGTCGGCGGAGCTGAAGGCGTTTCTGCGCATCAGCGACACCGACGATGACGCGCAGGTCGCCCTTGCCATCACGGCCGCCTCCCGCGCGGTCGACACCCACTGTGGCCGACAGTTCGGCGTCGTCGCAGCGGCCGAGCAACGGTTCTACACGGGGCAGTGGGATCGGCGGATCTGCCGCTGGGTCGTCGTGTTCGACGACCTGATGTCGACGACCAACTTCGCTGCGATCGTGCAGGACGAGGACGGCGTGACGGTCGGCACCATCGACGAGTACGCCCTGGAACCACGTAATGCGGCAGCGAAGGGCCGACCGTGGACGCAGATGGTGGTTCTGCTCAACTCGGCGCAGCAACCGACCGGGGCCCGTGACGAGGTGGCCGTGACGGCGCTCTGGGGGTGGTCTGCGGTGCCTTCTGCGGTGAAACAGGCAACCCTGTTGCAGGCGTCGCGGATTTTCGCCCGCCGCCAGTCCCCGTACGGGATCGCCGGGTCGCCGGATGACGGGTCGGAGATGCGGCTACTCGCCCGCGTCGACCCGGACGTCGCGGTGGTGCTCAACCCGTACCGGCGTTGGTGGGCCGCGGCATGAACCTCGGTGACGTCATGGACCAGGTCGCGGCGCGCCTCGGCACGATCGACGGGTTGCGGGTGTCCGCGTACCCGCCGGACAGACTGGCGCCCCCGGCCGCGTGGATCGCCTACCCGTCGGCGTACACCTTCGACGCAACGTACGGCAGGGGCATGGACCGCATCACCGACCTCGGCGTGGTCGTGGCGGTCGGCAAGCCCAACGACCGGCAGACGCGTGACCTCGTGTCGCAGTACGCGGACGGCTCCGGCTCCGCATCGGTGAAGCACGTCTTGGAATCCGGCGTCTACAACGCGTTCGACCGGCTAGTCGTCACCGAGGTGACGTTCGACGTGCTGACCCGGGGCGGCGACGACTATCTCGCCGCACTGTTCACATTGGACATCGCAGGGAAAGGGAGCGCCTGACATGGCTTTCGTCCACGCCAAGGACACGTTCATCTCGCTGGCCGGTAACGACCTGTCGGCGTTCTGCAACACCTCCGAGCTGACCCGCAAGGCGGACAAGCACGACCTGACCACGTACGGCAAGGACGACCACGTGTACGGCGGTGGTCTCGGCGACGGCGAGGCGTCGATGGGCGGCATCTACGACAACACCGCCGCCGGGCCGCGCGACATCATCGAGCCCCTCGTCGGCACCGTCGTGACGCTGATCCGCCGGCCGGAGGGCACCGGATCCGGCCTGCCGCAGGACTCGGTCAGCGTGCTCGTCGAGGAGTACGTCGAAACGGCGCCGGTCGCGGACTACGTGACGTGGTCCGTGAAGCTGCAACTGTCCGACGCCGTCACCTCCACCAACCAGGCTTAGGGGCACGACATGGCACTGACGACCCGGCTGAGCCTGTCGCTGCTCGCGGCTCTCACGAACGCGCTGGACCTGTCCACACCGGACGACACGCTCAACTACCTGAAGAACATCGAACTGGCCACCGGCACCAGCGCCAACCAGGCGGACATGCTCTGGCACGACCGGCGCACCCTGACCGCGTCCGCGACCGAGGATCTCGACTTCGCTGGGAGCCTCACCAACGCGCTCGGGGCGACGCAGACGTTCGCCCGCCTCAAGGCGCTGGTCGTGTACGCGGCGACGGGCAACACCAACAACGTCAACGTCACGCGTCCGGCGTCCAACGGCGTGCCGCTGTTCCTGGCTGCCGGCGATGGCATCGCCGTCCGGCCCGGCGGGCTGTTCCTCGCGGTCGCACCAGACGCCACCGCATACGCGGTCACCGGCTCCACTGGTGACCTGCTCACGTTCACCAACTCGGCCGGCTCGACGTCGGTCACCTACGACGTCATCGTGATTGGAGCGTCCGCATGAGCGTGGACAAGGAGCAGCTGTTCAGGCCACGCCTGGCCGAGGCCGACGTCGACATCCCGGGCGTCGGTGCCGTGCGGGTGCGGGCGCTGTCGCGCGCCGAGGTGCTTCTGGTGCGCAAGGCGACCGACCTGGCCGGCGACGTCGACGGGCCGCGCGCGCTCGTGCTGGAACGCAAGATGATCGCCGCCGCGATGGTGGAACCGACGCTCACCGAGGCCGAGGTCGGCCGGTGGCAGAACGCTTCCGCCGCGGGCGAGCTGGAGCCGGTGACCGAAGCGATCCAGCGCCTGTCCGGGATGCTGCCGACCTCGGCGAAGGAGGCGTACCGGGACCTGGAAGCCGACCCGGAGGCCGAGTTTCGAGATGTTTCTGGCCCAGAAGCTGGGGATGACGGTCGCCCGACTGAGGGCTGACATGGACAACGGCGAATTCGTTCGCTGGAGCGTGTACTACGCGCGGAAGGCGCAGCGCGAGGAGATGGAACGGCTGAAGGCGAAGGGGTGAGGACATGGCCGAGCCAATCAAGATCGAGGGCTTGGCCGAGTTCCAGCGGAACCTGCGCAAGCTCGACTCCGACCTGCCTAAGGCGCTGCGGATCGCGTTCAACGACGCCACCGGCCTCGTCATCGACTACGCCCGCCCGCGCGTCCCACGGCGCTCTGGGCGGGCCGCAGGCACCATCAAGGCCAAGTCCACCCGCACCGAGGCCCGGGTCTCCGGCGGCGGCCGGCGCGCCCCGTACTACCCGTGGCTCGACTTCGGCGGCAAGGGGCCCGGCAACCGGCCAGCGCAGCGTCCCTTCTACAAGGAGGGCCGCTTCCTGTGGAAGGCGCTCGTCGTGAAGCGTGACGCCCTCCAGTCGGCGCTTGAGGGCGCGCTGATCGGTGTTGCCGAGCAGGCCGGATTCGAGGTGACCTGATGGCCAACGAGGTGAAGCTGACCTTCGCTGGCGACTCGGCGAAGCTGGAGGACACGTTCGACCGGGTCGGCGCGTCCGCCCGCGACATGGAACGCGAGGTCGGCGCCGCGTCCGACGGCTTCGACCGGGCCGGCGAGGCAGCCGACAACGTGGACACCAAAGCCATGGGGTTCCGCGACACGCTGACCGGTCTGCAGGACGGCTTCCAGGGCCTCAAGATGGCCACCTCGGGGGACATCGGGTTCGAGTCGCTGCTGCTGCTCGGCTTCGGCATCGGCGACCTCGCGTCCGGGTTCTACAACTTCCTCATCCCGTCGATGAAGTCCGCGGTCGCCTGGCTGAAGACGACGAAGGTCGCCACGCTCGCCACCGCGGCGGCGCAGAAGGTCGCCGCGCTGGGGTCGAAGGTGTGGGCCGGCGCGCAGTGGCTGCTGAACCTGGCCATGTCCGCCAACCCGATCATCCTGATCATCCTCGCCGTCATCGCCCTGATCGCGATCATCGTGCTCATCGCTACGAAGACGACGTGGTTCCAGACGATCTGGAAAGGCATGACCGCCGCGGTCGGCTTTGCGATCGAGTGGGTGAAGAAAGGCTTCTGGGCATGGTGGACGATTGTGTCCACTGTGTACGGCAAGATTTGGTCGGTGCTGAAGGCGCTACCGGGGCGGATCAAGTCCGCTTTCACTGGCCTGTTCGGCATCATCACCGCGCCGTTCCGTGCCGCGTTCAACTTCGTCGCCGACGCCTGGAACAACACCGTCGGCCGGCTGTCGTGGACGGTCCCGTCGTGGGTACCGGGCATCGGCGGGCGCGGTATCAGCGTGCCGAACATCCCCAAGTTCCACACCGGCGGCACCGCCTCCGGCGCGATGGGCGGCGAGTTCCTGGCCCTGCTGCGCTCCGGCGAGCGGGTCATCCCATCCGGCGGCGGCGGGTCGATGGCCCTGCTCGTGGAGGCCGGCCCGGGCGGCACCACCGCCATGCGCAAGCTCGCCGAGCTGATCCTGGAGCTGATCCGCACCAACGCGCTGCAGCTGTCGGTGCGCGACGGTCGGGTGGTGGCCGCTCGTGGCTAAGCAGGACGTCGTCGTCGAGCTGTTCTACGACGGGGTGTGGAACGACCACAGCGACCGGGTGTACACCCGCGACCCGATCGAGATCGGCCGCGGTCGCGGCGACGAGCAGCCAGAGCCGACCCCGTCGACGGCGACGCTGACGTTCGACAACCGGGACGGCATGTTCAACCCCCGCAACCCGTCGTCCAGCCTGTACGGGAAGATCGGCCGGAACACACCGATCTGGATCTCCACCAGCGGCGGCGGCAGCGGCCGCTTCGTCGGCGAAGTCTCGTCGTGGAAGCCACGACGGGCCATCAAGGGCGACGCCTGGACCGAGGTCACCGCCTCCGGTGTGCTGCGCCGCCTCGGCCAAGGCGCGTCCCCGCTACGGTCGCCGGCGTTCCGGGAGGTGATCCGGCAGACCAACACCGGCATCGTCGCCTACTGGTCAGGTGAGGACAGCTCCGGCGCTACCGAGCTCGCCGCCGGCCTGGCCTCGCACGGGCCGATGCGGATCGTCGGCGGCAGCCCACAGCTCGGCTCGTCGGACGTCTTCCCCGGCTCCGCCCCGTGCATCGACATGGGATCCGCGCCCACCGCGGTGCTCCACGGCCGATGCCCGGCGGCGGCCGGCACCGGCACCCTCAAGTTCCGGATGTTCGCGTCCTTCCCCGCCGCCGGGCTGGGCAGCGATCAGGTGCTCGCCGACCTCTACACCGCCCCCGGCACCGGCACCATCCGGCTGTGGCGGCTCATCTACGGCAGCGCGTTCAACGGCACCCTCAAGCTTCAGGGCCTGGACTCCACGTTCGCTGTGGTGGAAGACTCCGGCGCGTTCGGCTTCGCCATCGACGGCCAGATAGCGATGCTCGGGTTCGAAGTCACCCAGGACGGCGCCGACGTCGACTACGAGGTCGCCACCCACTACCTCCAGTCCGACGGCACCGAGGTTCCCGGCATCGGCTCCGGAACGTTCACCGTGCAGACCGTCGGCGCCGCCGACGAGGTCTACATAGGCCCGGGCGCGGGCCTGGCGGACACCAGCATCGGGCACATCATCATCGGCAACAGCTCCGCCACCGTCGACGGCCTGGAGCAGGCGTTCACCGGCTGGATTAAGGAGACCGCCGCCGGCCGCGCCGACCGGCTGTGCGAAGAGGAAGACGTCGCGTTCACCCTCGTCGGCACGGCGGGCGACAGCACGCCCATGGGTCCGCAACCGGTCGGTACCCTCACCGAGCTACTCACCGAGTGCGAACGCGCCGACGGCGGCATCCTGTTCGAGACCCGCGGCGGTGTGGGCATCACCTACTGCACCCGCACCGCCCTCTACAACCAAACCCCGGTGCTGGAACTGGACTTCGACGCCGGGCAGATCGCCCCGCCGATCGACCCGGACATCGACGACCAACACGTCCGCAACGACGTGACGGTGAAGCGCAGCAACGGTTCCAGCGCCCGCGCGGTCCAAGAAACCGGCCCGCTGAACGTCAACGACCCGGCCGACGACCCGGACGGTGTTGGCCGCTACGACACCCAGTACGACGTGAACACCGCCTCCGACACGGTGCTGCCCGACATCGCCGGCTGGCGGCTGCACCTGGGCACCACACCCGACATCCGCTACCCGCAGGTGACCGTCGACCTCGACGCCGCCCCCGCCTTGGAGGCGGACACCGACGCGGTCAACATCGGCGACCTGATCACCATCGACAACCTCGAAGCCGACCTGGTGTCGCTGATGGTGCTCGGCTACACCGAGACAATCGGATCGCACCGGCGGACCATCACCTTCAACTGCGTGCCGGCCAGCCCGTACAACGTGTTCGTCCTCGACGAGTCCAGGTTGGACACTGGTGGCTCCGACCTGGCCACCGCCGAGGACACCACATCCACGGCGTGGAGCCTCGACGTCACCGGCACCGCCCTGTGGTCGACCACCGCCGAACCGTATGACCTGCGGGTCGCCGGCGAGGTCGTCACCGTGACCGTCAACAACGACGCCAGCACACCGCAGGACGTGACCGTCACCCGGTCCGTCAACGGTGTCGTCAAAGCCCACGCGGCCGGGGAATCCATCCGGCTCGCCGACCCCCGCGTCCTGGCCCTGTAGGAGGTCCCGTCATGCCCCAGTTCACCGCCGGGCAGGTGCTGACCGCCGACGCCCTCAACCGGGCCGTGGGACTGCGCAGGGTCAAGACCGCCGACGAGTCCGTCGGCAACGACACCCTGCAGAACGACGACCATCTGTCGATCGCCGTCGCCGCGTCCATCACCTACATCGGCGAGATGCGCCTGTACTACAACGTGTCCGCCGGCACCGCCGCGGACATGAAGTTCCGGCTCACCTTCCCCAGCTCCGATTTCACCTGGGGGCAGTTGCGCATCCCCACGTCGGTGTCCTCGGGTGCCGGCACGAGCGTCGACTACGGCGGCGAAACCGTCGCGGCCGGCACCAACTCGGCGACCATCGGCGTCGGCGCGGGCACCGGTGTCCTGTGCGCCATCGCGAGCTTCACCCTGTTCGTCGGCGGCTCCGGCGGCACCCTGCAACTCCAGTGGGCGCAGAACACCAACACCGGCGGCGTCAACACGGTGATGCGCAAGGGCTCCTCGCTGTGGATCGCGGAGGTGTAGAGGCATGGCCTGGTACCTGAATCCGGCGCTCACCCGCTTCCGGGAGGCGGTCAACGCCGCGTATCCGTTGCGGGACAAGGCATCCGACGGCACGATCGGCGACGAGGCGCACCAGGCCACCGCGTCCGACCACAACCCGGACGCCGACGGCAGCGTCGACGCGTGGGACATGGACGTCAACCTCCGCACCGCCGATGACGCGGCCGCGATCGAGGCGCTCAAGGACACCTTCGAGGCGCACCCCGCGTCCCGGTACTGGATCCACAACCGGCAGATCGCAACCCGTTCTAACGGCTGGCGCCGCGAGCCCTACACCGGCGCCAACCCACACACGCAGCACGTGCACTGGAACAGCCGCGAGTCCCACGAGAACAGCACCACACCCTGGGAGGTTGACCCGATGCCCACCGCCGACGAGATCGCCGCTGCTGTCTGGGCGCACAAGCACACCAACCCGGTCACCAAGCAGCCACAGGCCAAGGGCACCGTGCTCCAGTACATGGACGCCGTCCACGACGAGAAGGCCCGGATCGTGCTGGAGCGCCTCGACGCCGTCGAGCAGCGCCTGGCCGACCTCCCGGCGCCCGGCACCGTGGTCATCACCGACGAGCAGCTCGAGCGCGTGCTCCGCAAGGTGTACGGCTCGCTCGACGCGACGTGATGCCCGACCAGGGCCCGGTCGTCATGATCGGGCTCCAGCAGATCTACGACAAGCTCGTTGCCCTGGAGCGCGACGTCGCCCGCCTTGTCGACCAGCACGACGGCGTGTCCAAGGCGTCCGCCGACCACGAGGCACGCATCCGGGTGCTGGAACGCGCCCGCTGGCCGCTGCCGGCCGTGTCGGTGCTCATCGCCGTGGCGTCCCTCGCGTACGTCATCCTCACCCGCTGAAGGAGCACACCATGGAGAAGATCCGCAAGGCCAGCCATCCGCGCCGGTCACGACCGGCGGCAACCTTTCGGGGTCCGAAACCTTGATGCCTGTGGGCGGGACGCGGCGTACGACTTGCCGTCCGCTCCGGTGACCGTCGCAGGTGAGTCATTTGTGTTCACCTGGCGGAGGTCTCGGACGACCTGAGTCTGAGCCTGGCCCGTGCTCGACGACGTGGCGGGTACCCAACGCCCGCTAGGTGAGTGGAACTCACTCACCTGCGTGGGCCACTGCCCTACTCAGCTCCCCGGCTCGGCAGGTGGGGAGAACTTCCCCACCTTGGCGGCTTCGAGGACGTTCTGGAACGCGTACATGCTGCTGCGCTGGTGCCGGCGCGCCGCGTCCGGGTCGTTGCGCTCGACGGCGCGGCCCTGCTCGAAGCTGGCGTTCATCAGGTCTAGCAGTAGCTCGACCAGCGTCTCGTCCATCGCGTCCCCCTCGTCGAGGGCAGCACCCGGCCGGGATACCAGGGGAGGTGATCACCGACCGGGTACGCCTAGTTGCCGACCGTATCGCGCATCCTCGGATCTGTACAGGTGTGTACAGGGATACTGATCTAGGGATGGGTAAGCAGGTGTCCGTGTACGTCCGGGATGACGACCTGGAGCTGTGGGAACGCGCTGAGAAGTACGCGCGCCGACACCGGATGCCCATCTCCGGCCTCGTCATGGCCGCGCTGGAGGAGTTCCTGGCCGACTCCGACCCGGACACGAAGCGGCCCGGCCGCCGCGAGGGCTGACCGGGCCGCGAAGTGGTAAATCTTTCCAGTCAGGACGTGTGGCCCTCCGCCACATCCGCCGCCCGCACGATCAGATCCGCCAGCCGCCGTGCCGTCGACGGCGTCACCCACGTGTCACCGACCGACACCAGCTTGGGCCGCACCGTCTGCGACTCCAGGTCGATCGCCTGGTACGCCTCGACGTACAGCGCCCCGTCGTCGGCCTGGCCGTCGTTGTTCGTCGTCGGCACGAACGCTGTCTCCGATACGCACTCGCGGGTGTAGTCCTCGTACACCTTGCCGTGGTCACGCACACACCAGTCCGGGCACGGGATGTCGGTGGTCAGCCGCGGCCCGCCGAACACGCCCAGGACCCGCTCACGGCTTTCGGCGGTCAGCTCGTCGACGTGGGCCCACATCGACAGCAGCTGATCGACCTGGCCTCGGTCGAGCTTCAGGCCGTGCCCGCTGATCAGGGCCCGCACCGCCGCCTCGACGAGGTCGTCCTGCCGGGCACGCTCGGACTGGCCGAGGTTCGATACCTTCTCCATGGGTCGCCTCCTGGGGCGATCAAGTCCCCCGGGAGGTGTTACCGGCACCGACCGGGGGGCGTCTGGACAGTGAGGGACTGTCCAACCCACGCTCGTTGTTGATCTGCGTATTCCCTGCCCAGCACAGCGCTCAGAGGGAAAGTGCTCATAATCCCTCGGTCGCGGGTTCGAGTCCCGCCCGCCCCACCACGCCTGTTACGCGCCTGCTGTTGCGCCACCGTTCATCATGTGCCTGCGAGCCTCGCCCAGATCCCGATTCCATGGACCTACCGGACCCGCGACTTCCGCCCAATATAAGTTCTGCTTATACTGCGGTGATGTGGGAAGTGCGGCTCCATCCGGAGGTCGAGGCATGGTTCCTTGACCTCTGCCGAACCGACCCGACGACCGCGGACCTGGTGGCGGAGGCGATCGACGTGCTCGCCGAGCAAGGGCCGGCCCTCGGACGCCCGCTGGTGGATCGGTTGAAGGGCAGCACCTACCACAACATGAAGGAGCTACGACCCGGCTCCGCGGGCTCGACCGAAGTTAGGATGATCTTCGCCTTCGATCCGGCGAGGGAGGCCATGTTCCTCGTCGCCGGCGACAAGTCGGGACGATGGCAGACCTGGTACCACTCGGCGATCCCGCTGGCCGATGCCCGTTTCGCCGAGCACCTGGCCGCCTTGAAAGCAGAGGAGCAGTCATGACCGAGCCCGCGAACTGGCGCGACGTCAAGGCCAAGGCCCGCGCCGTCGACCCGACCTGGGACAACAACGAGCGTGTAGCCCGGCGTCAGCAGATGCGCGAACAGATGCTAGCCGCCGTCAGCGGCGCCCAGCTGGCCGAGATCCGCCAGCAGCTGGGGCTGACCCAGGTCCAGCTGGCTGAGGCGACCGGGCTGTCCCAGGCACGGATCAGCCAGATCGAAAACGGCGACGCCGTCGGGCTCGACACGCTGCGCGCCTACGTCGTCGGGCTCGGCGGACACCTCGACATCGTCGCGCGAATCGGAAACATCCAGCTCAACGTGGCGTGAAACAGCCCCCCGCGCCCGGCCCTACGCCGACACGCAAAGGCCCGGCCAATCAGCCCGACGCCCGTGACCGGACAGTTCGTACCGGCAACGGATCCCTGCCACCACCAGGACCGATTTCGCATTCTGCTGCGTCGGGCCCACACAGGTCAGAGCCTTGATCGCTGATCTTTGTACTACAGCGTGGCTCGGTTCGTGGCCAGTTACGGTGTCCACCATGGCACCGAAATCCCGTGCCACGGGCCGGCAACGTGGCCGCATCGAAGTTCTGCCGAGCGGGTCGCTGCGGGTGAAGGTCTACGCCGGCACCGATCCAATTACTGGACGCCGGCACGACCTGACCGAGACGATCTCCGCCGGGCCGGGTGCCGAACGCGATGCGCAGAGGGCGCTCATGCGCCTCCTCAGCCAGGTTGACGAGCGACGGAATCCGAGGACGCGCGCGACGCTGAATCAGCTTCTTGACCGGTGGCTAGCGGATGCTGAGCTGGAACCGAGCACCCGAAGCGCCTATGTCCGCAAGCTGGACAAGCACGTGCGTCCAGTCCTCGGTGGATACCACGTTGGCCGGCCCGACGCCGAGATCCTGGAGTCGTTCTACGCGGTCCTGCGTCGCTGTCGCGATCGGTGCAACGGCCGGCGCATTGTCGACCGCTCGACAGCGGACCGCATGGATGTGACAAGCGGTGGGTACGGCACAGGTCAGGGCTCCCGACGGCCGGTCCGACAAGCCGGCCGTCGGGCACGCTGGCGAAAGCTGCCGTCAGGGCTGCGGATTCGTGGTCGCTTGGTCGAGGTTGCCGTGCGCCTCGACCGAGAGGTCTTGCCCGTCGGCCCAGGTCTTGAGCCGCTCGGCGTAGACCTGCTCGATCATTTCGTGGAAGCCTTGGCCGAAGAGCACCCGCAGCGGCGGCTCCTGCGAGTCGACAATCTTGAGCAGTGTCTGGGCCGCGGCGACCGGGTCACCGGCGGGCTTGCTGCCCGCCATCTGGCCCAGGCGCTGGCGCAGACCGTCGTATGCCGGGTTGAGCTGGGCCATGTGGCCGTTGTCGAGCGGGTTCGGGTTCTTGCCCTTCCTGGTGGCGAAGCCGGCGGGCTCGATCACGGTCACCTTGATGCCGAACTCGGCGACCTCGCGGGCGAGGGTCTCATTCAACGCTTCCACGCCCCACTTGGAGATGTGGTACGCGCCACCGAGCGGCATCGCGATCAAGCCGGCGACCGACGACAGCTGGATGAAGTGGCCCGAGCCTTGCTCTCGCAGGTGGGGCAGCGCCGCCTGAATCACCCAGACGGCGCCGAAGACGTTGGTCTCGAACTGGTCGCGCAGCTCCTGCTCGGACAGCTCCTCGATCGCGCCGATCTGGGCGTAGCCGGCGTTGTTGACGATGACATCGAGGCGGCCGAAGTGCTCCGTGGCCCGTCGCACGCTGGCGAATACGGCGGTCTTGTCGGTCACGTCCATCGCGAGCGGAAGTACCGCATCGCCGTACGTGGTGACCAGGTCGTCGAAGCTTGCGGTGCTGCGGGCGGTCGCGGCGACCTTGTCGCCGCGGGCCAGAGCGGCCTCGACGAAGTTGCGGCCCAGGCCGCGCGACGAACCGGTGATGAACCAGACCTTGCTCATGATGTTGCTCCGTTCGTTGGTGGTGGCTGGTGAACACGAGATGGCGGCGATCCGACCGCGATCGGGAAGTGATCCCAGCCTCGGGCCGGGCCACTATTTGGATCAAGGACCGAGTCTGGAAGGATTCATAATGTGACGGTTATTTGCGCGCCGGAGACAGGACGACAATGGAACTGCGCGACATCGAGATCTTCCTGACCCTGGCCGAGGAACTGCACTTCGGTCGCACCGCCGAGCGGCTGCACGTCTCTCAGGCCCGGGTCAGCCAGGCGGTCAAGGTGCAGGAGCGGCGCATCGGCGCGCGGCTGTTCCAGCGCACCACTCGCGCCGTCGCCCTCACCCCGATCGGTGAACGCCTGCGCGATGACCTTCGCGTCGGCTACGACGCCATCCAGGCCGGACTCGCCCGTGCCAGCGCCGCCGCCCAAGGTATGACCGGCATCCTCCGCCTCGGTGTGATGGGTGCGGTCGGCCACGAGATCCGTGACCTCATCGACCTGTTCCAGCGCCGTCATCCCGACTGCGATTTACAGATCCGCGAAGTCCACTTCAGCGATCCGTTCGGCTCGCTGCGCACCGACCAGGCTGACCTCGTGCTGCTATGGCGACCGGTCAGGGAACCGGACCTCACGCAAGGCCCCGATGTGCTCTCCGAAGGACGGGTCCTCGCCGTGGCCACCCACCACCCGCTCGCCGAGCGTAAAACCGTCTCCCTGGAAGACCTCGCCGGCCAAATCTGCCTCGACCCCGGCCCTGTATCCGAGTACTGGATGGAGGCCATGCTGCCCGCCCACACACCCAGCGGGCGACCGATCCAACGCGGCCCTCGCCTGCACACCTTCCACGAAATACTCACCCATGTCGCCGCCGGCAAATGCGTCGCTCCGCTCAACGCCCACGTGCTGCGCTACTACACCCACCCCGGCGTCGTCTACCTGCCCATCCACGACGCACCCCCAACCGAATGGGCACTCGTCTGGAAGACCACCGGCGAAACCGCAGCCATCCGCGCCTTCGTCCAGGCCGCCCACGACACCGGACCCCGACACATCTAACAACCGAAGTCAGCGAACGCCTATACAGGATCGGGATTTGAGCTACCGCGATGCCCGCCGCGGTCCTTGCCCGTTGCTCCCGCGGCCTCACCCTCCGCGACTACACAACCAGATCGCCGGCCCGGCACCGCCGCCGGCTATGGATAGGGTTGGCTGATGCTGGAGATCGACAAGTTGGATCTCGACGACCTGGCGATGGCGTTGTCGGACCAGAATTCGTTCGGCGAGTACCGACACATGATCAACCGGGAGACAGGTGAGCTCCTGCTCGGGACCGGCTATGACGGCTTCGACGACGACACGACCGACGACTTCGAAGAGCAGGGTCTGATCGAGATCGACCCGCTTCCGTCGCGTGTCTGGTACCGGGACATGGCCGACTTCGCCGCGTTGGTCAGCGCTGAGCGGGCGGCGCGCCGGCTCGGGCGGGCGCTCGACGGCCGCGGAGCGTTCCGCCGGTTCAAGGCCGAACTGCACGATGAGTACCCTCATCTGCTTCGGCGTGGAACGCCTTCCGTGACAACCGGGCCGCCTGCCATGCGGTCGCGTGGCTGGCGGACAAATCCCTGATCGCCCAGGACGCGGCGGATCGCTTCCTGGAAGAGCACCCCGACCCCGCCGTGCCCTGATTCCCCGCACGGCCGCGACCGGTCCGCCCGGTCGCGGCCGTGCCACGCCGTGCCACGTCGCGTCGATCAAGGGCATTCGCATCGATCAAGGGCGAATACACGCGGAAAAGAGATCGAACCACGTGCCTTTGCCCTTGATCGACGGAAGCCGGGCGCAACGCGCGGCCCGGTGGGCTTAGGAGGAGGAGAACGCTGCGTCGAAAGCCGCCGCGGGGGCGTCGAAGGCCAACCGGCGGACGAACTCCAGCGCCTCCGGGGCTCCGACCAGCCGATCCATCCCCGCATCCTCCCACTCGATGGAGATCGGCCCGTCGTACCCGATCGCGTTGAGCGCGCGGAAGCAGTCTTCCCACGGCACGTCTCCGTGGCCCGTGGACACGAAGTCCCAGCCGCGCCGCAGATCCGCCCATGCCAGGTGCGACGACAGCCGCCCGCGCCGGCCATCACCCGTGCGGACCTTCGCGTCCTTGCAGTCGACGTGATAGATGCGGTCGGCGAAGTCGAGGATGAAGTTGACCGGATCGAGATCCTGCCAGACGAAGTGGGACGGGTCCCAGTTCAGCCCGAACGCGGGGCGCCTGCCGATCGCGTCCAGCGTGCGCACCGTCGTCCAGTAGTCGTACGCGATCTCGCTGGGGTGCACCTCGTGGGCGAACCGCACGCCGACCTCGTCGAACACGTCGAGGATCGGGTTCCAGCGCTCGGCGAAGTCGGCGTAGCCGCGCTCGATCATCGACGGCGGCGCCGGCGGGAACATCGCCAGCGTGTGCCAGATTGACGATCCGGTGAAGCCCACAACCGTACGGACGCCGAGCTTGGCCGCCGCCCGCGCGGTGTCGGCCATTTCGGCGGCGGCGCGTTGGCGTACACCTTCCGGCGACCCATCACCCCAGATCCGTGCCGGCAGGATGCCCTGGTGGCGCTCGTCGATCGGGTGGTCGCAGACGGCCTGCCCCACAAGGTGGTTGGAGATCGCGAAGACCTGCAGGTTGTACTTGGCGAGAGTCTCCCTCTTCCGGTCGACGTATCCGTCGTCGGCGAGCGCCTTGTCGACCTCGAAGTGGTCGCCCCAGCAGGCGATCTCCAGCCCGTCGTAGCCCCACTCGGAGGCGAGCCGGCACATCTCTTCGAACGGCAGGTCGGCCCACTGGCCGGTGAACAGCGTGATCGGACGCGCCATCGTCCCTCTCCTCGAAACCGGTGCGTGCGGAGGTGGCGCGAGGGACGCCGATGCTCACAAATGCGCGCTGCCCGGACCGCAGGCGTCTGTCAGGCCCGAGCGGGTTGCGCCTCCCGCCCGGTCGCCAGCCACGCCCGGGTAACGCCAGCCCCAACTCTAAGCCGCTCGCCCGCTACTCGTAACCCCACTCGCGCAGTGGCTTGTCGAGAACCCCTTGGATCGCGGTGACCTGTGCGTCGGTGAGCTCGTGCCGGTACGCGGCGCCACGCTCGGCGTGGAAGCGGTGCCGCGCGAAGCCGGCCTCGAACCGCGGCGTCCACTCCAGCCCAAGAAACGCGAGCATGCGGGCGGTCTGCTCGTTCGGCGCGCGCACGAGGTCCTCGTACCGGACGTCCAGCCACTGCTCGGCCGGATGCGCGGCGCGGGCCTGGGCGTACGACTCCATCAGCATCTTCCAGCCCAGCGCGGCGAGCACGGGAAACGACCGGCCGGACTCCTCCCACTCCTCGCGCAGCGCGGGAGGCAGCGGCCCGTACAGCCAGTTGTCAGGGCCGCGCCAGCCATCCCACCAACCCATTTGAAGCCATGAGTTGGCCACCGCGCGGCCGTCGCGCACCACGTTGATCACCTTGAGATCCGGGTACGCGGCCTGCAGGAACCCGGTACGCGGCCAGCCGGTGAGGTGTTGCAGGAGCACGCCGCAACCCTGCCTGCGGATGCGATCGTCGAAGAACTCGCGCATCCGGCGCTTGACGAACGGTGTCAGGTCGCCGCCGAGCAGGTCACGGCTCGGCTTGGAGAAGCCGGCGAAGACGTGCCGGTCGAGCAGGTGGTACGCCTCGGACGGCGCCACGCGCAACCGACCGCGTTCGAGCAGGCGGCGGCTGTGGCGCAGCGAGGTCATGCCGGAGGGGCGGGGCCCGAGCCGCCGGTACAGCGTGCCGTTGAACCGTCCGGCGAGGTTGAGCTTGGGCAGTTTGTCGTCGACGCCGGAAATGAAGCCCACGGAGGGATGGCGCGCCAGCACCTCCTGCACGAGGGTGGAGCCGCAACGCCCGGTGCCCACGACGACCGACAGCACGTTTCAGACCTCTCGACGGCGGAACGAGTAGCCGAAGCGCCGCAGCAGGGGCGCGGTGATCAGGGTGACCAGGGCGAATGCCGCGCCGGAGAGCCCGCGTACCCATTCGGTGTCGGGGGCCACGCGCACCTCGCCGGAGCGGTGCCGCGATGGGTTGCCGGCAACCGAGTGGGTCGGCGCGAGCCGCACCGTGCCCGGGCCGGTGAACGGCAGATCGCCGGAGACGCCGGCGAACGCCGCGATCCGCCGCACGGTCGCCGCCGGGTCGGCCACCAGGTCTTCGTACCGGACGTGAAGGTATCGCCGGGAGCGGCGCCAGAGCAGCACGGTGGACGCGTTCCAGACCAGCCACAACAGTGCCGCCTTGGCGACCGGTGGGCGGCTCATCAGCTGCGCGTCGCCCTCGCCGTCGAGCCCGCGGCGGCGGCGCCACGAGAACGCGGTGGCACGCGGGTCGCGCACCAGATGCAGCACCCGCAGATCGACGCCCGGCAGTCCGGCCACCAGGGCACCGTACGGCGGCAGCTTCGAAGAGTCCACGACGAGTTTCCCGCCGACCGCCTCGTAGAGCGCCGCAAGCGCCGCGTCGTCGGGGTGACTTCGCACTCGGCGGCGCCACAGGAGGGCGGGCAGCCGCCGCATCCGCAGCCGCTGGCGCAGTCCCGCCGCGATGCCGGCCGGGTCGGCGTCGACCTCTTTCATCACGGTCGCCCACATTGGACAGTCACCGAACGGTTGACCACAACCGCAGGGACGGTTCTCAACCGCGCCGCGCTGCCACAGGTACCGCAGCTCGCCGGCCGCCAATACGCCGTCGAGCTGCCCCAGCAGATTGGTGACCAATGTGGACCCACTACGGCCACTGCCCGCGATATACAGGACCCGGTTCATGTGTAGACCTCGCGTAGACGGGCGAGATGGGTCTCGGGTGCGAAGTCACGGACCACCTTCGCGCGGCCGGCCCGACCCATCTCGTGGGCGCGCTCCGGGTCGGCCAGCAACTCCCCCAGCGCGCCCGCGAGCGCGGCCGGGTCGTCGGCGGGCACGATGGCGCCATCGGCACCGGGCTCCACCATCTCGGGCAGGCCGCCCAGGTCGGTGGTCACCACCGGCAGCCCGCAGGCGAAGGCTTCCAGTACCGCCATGGGTTGGTTTTCGTGCCAGCGCGACGGCACCGCGGCGACCGCTGAGTCACGCAACAGGGCGTGCAGTGCCGGCTTGGCGAGCCGGCCGTGGAACCGTACCCGGTCCGGAGCGCGCTCGGCGGCGAGCGCCTCAAGCGCGGACCTGGCCGGGCCGTCGCCGGCGATGTCGACGCGAAAGCCGCCATCGGCGGCGGCGTTGATGAGTGTGTCCACGCCCTTTTCACGTGCGAGCCGCCCCGCGTAGACGACACCGCTGCCCGGCCGGTCGGCCGGTGGCACGGCCGCCGTGTCGACGAAGTGATTGACCACCCGCATCCGCTCGGGAAACACACCGGCCCGGCGCATGATGCCAGCGAGGAACCGGCTGGGGCTCACGAAGGCATCGACGCCCCCGTACGCGCGAGTGGTGCGGTGCGCCCATGACTCGAGGCTCAGCACCGCGCTCGCGCCGAGCGAGCCGTCTTTGCAGCGCCGGCGCGCAGCCTGCCAGGGACCGTGTGTGACACACGCGTCGCAGATCGTGTGCCCGTCGAGAAGCTGATAGCTCGGGCAGGCCAGCTTGTAGTCGTGGAGGGTCAGCACGCACCGCACGCCCGCCGCTCGCACCGCGCCCAGGACCGAGGGCGACAACTGGTGGTAGATGTTGTGCATATGGACGACGTCGGGCTTGAAATCCGATATCACGCGGGCGAGGCCGCGCCGGCTCGCGGGCGAATACACCATCCGCCCCACGGCCGCCGCGCGCCGAAGGGGTCCGCGGGGAGCCGGCTCCAGCTCGACGTACGCCGGGAAGTGCTCGCCGTACCGCTGGGGAGTGTCGTTTTCGGGGTGCGTCATGCCGAAGAACGCCACCTCGTCACCGTGCGCACGCTGAAGCTCGGCGAGGTCGAGCAGGTAGCCTTCGGCACCGCCTCGCCGGTACAGGAACTTGTTGACATGCAGCACGCGCATCGACCGAGAGGCTACCGTCATGCGAGTATCCTTCGCGTGCCCCCTTCTCCGCAGCCCACGGCGGTCGCGTACACCGCCCGCCGGATCGCCCGGCACCTGAGGTGGATGCGCACCGAGGGGCTGCGCCGCCTGGTCGAGGAAGACCGCCTCAATCCGGTCGAACGCGCCGGCACCGCGCTCGCCAAGCGCCGCTGGCGGCGCACCCATGGCGTCTCACCAGGTCAGGCCAGGCCGGTGTACGTCGTCGGCCTGCAACGCTCGGGTACCAACATGCTGATGCGTGGCTTCGACGCGGCACCCGAGTTCGAGGTGCGCAACGAAAACGACCGGCGGGTGTTCTACCGCTTCCAGCTGCGCTCCGACGAGACGCTGACAGCCGTCATCGGCGCCAGCCGGCACGCGTATGTGCTGGTCAAGCCGCTGTGCGAGAGCCACCGGATCGACGAGTTGCTCGCCCTGCCGGGCCCGGCGCCGGGGCGCGCGGTGTGGGTCTGGCGCGACGTGGACGACCGGGCACGCTCCGAGGTGGCCAAGTTCGGCGACTCCAACCTGCGCGCGCTGCGGGGCATCGCGGACGGCACCATCGGTGACGAGTGGCAGGGGCAGCGGCTCGACGGCGAGGCGCGGGCCCTGATCGGCGACTTCGACTACGACCGGATGACACCGCACACCGCGGCCGCCCTCTTCTGGTACGTGCGGAACCGCCTCTTCTTCAGCCTCGGCCTCGACCGGCGTGCCGACGTGCTGCTGTCGTCGTACGACGCCCTGGTGGACGACCCGGAGGCCGCGACCCGGAGGCTGTGCGACTTCCTGGGGCTGCGGTACGACCCGCGGCTCTGCGCGCACGTCGAGCGCCGCGCGCCGCGCCGCCGCCCCCTCGACATCGACCCCCGGATCCGCACGCTCTGCGACGGACTGACCGATCAGTTGGTGGCACACCATGGCTGACGCGCCCATCTTCCTGGTCGGGTGCCAGCGCTCCGGCACCACGATGCTGCGCCTGGTGCTCGATTCGCACTCGCGGATCAGCTGCGGGCCCGAGACCCGCTTCCTCACCGACATGGAACGCATCGTCGGGCGGGACTGGGAGCGCCTGGCCCGCTTTGGCTTCGAGCGCGAAGACTGGCTGCGACGGATCGCGGACTTCTTCGGCGGGATTCACTCTGATTACGCGAGCGGACGCGGCAAGGCGCGCTGGGCCGACAAGACTCCCCTGTACGCCCTCGCGATCCCGTTCGTCACCGAGGTCTTCCCCGACGCGCAGATCGTCCACGTGATCCGGGACGGTCGCGACGTGGTTGTGTCGCATCGCAAGCGATTCGGCTACTGGTCTGCGGTGAAGTGCGTGGTGAAGTGGCCCCGGTACATTCACACCGCCCGAGCCGCCGGCCGCGCGCTCGCGCCCGAGCGATACCACGAGCTGCGGTACGAAGACGCGGTGCGCGAGCCGGAAAAATCACTGCGTGGACTGTTCGAGTTCCTGGGCGAACCATGGGAGCCGGAAGTGCTGGAGTACAGCGACAAGCAGCATGACGTCGCCCAGAAATACACCACCGAGGCCGACCGGCGTCGGGCCGCGGCGCGCACCGACGCGCAGATCTACGGCTCGCGGGTGGGCACGTACCGGCGGGAGCTGGACCCCTTCCTCCGGCTGCTGGTGTGGGTGTTCTCCCGGCGGACGCTGCGTGAGTTGGGCTACCGATGAAGCGCCTCCTCGCTGTCGCGGCGGTGCTGTTTCTGGCGGCCTGCACGTCGCCCGCGCCGAAACCGGCACCGACCCCGCTGCCCACCACGTCGCCGGCTCCCACCGGTGTCACGCCATTCGGGGCACACTGGGACTGGAACCGGTACGACGCCTTCCAGCCCTATCTGCGCAAGCTCGCCGGCTCGGCCACCTATCACGAGCTGACCTGGTGCGACATCGAGAAACAGCAGGGTCAGCGCGACTGGGCGGCTGTCGATCAGGTGGCCACTCGCACCCGTGACCTCGGCATCACCCTGCACCTGAAGATCCGGGTGGGGGTGTGCTGGGCGACCGGCGGCACCGCGCAGTACACCCGGGGCCAGGCCAACAAGACCGAGTCGGCGATGCCCCGCGACCTGGCTGTCTACAAGGGTTTCGTCGACGCGGTCGTGCGCCGCTACCAGCCGTACGGTGTGCGCGAGTACGCCATCGAAAACGAGGTCAACGCGCCGAGCTACTGGGCAGGGAGCTCAGCCGACTACACGAAGCTGGTCGAGACGGCCGCTGAGGCGATCCGCGCCGCCGACCCGAAGGCGCTCGTGGTCGACTCCGGGATCAGCAGCGTCGCCTACGGCATGGGCATCGCCGACCGGCTGCTCAAGGCCGGCCAGCAGGACCAGGCCAAACAGGCGTACCAGCGGTACTTCCAGCGCCGGATCGGCACCCGCGGCCAGAAGATCCCCGCCGACGCGACCGCCGCCATGTCGGTGGCCGAAAACGTGCGCAGTCTCGACTTCCTGGCCGCCACCGAGGCGCTGCTCGACCGCAAGGTGGTCAATGTGCGCCAGGTGCACTTCTACGAGCACTGGACCGCCGTACCCGACCTCATGGGCTACCTGGCGGCCGAAAACCCCGCTGGCACCCCGATCGAAGCGTGGGAGGTCGGCCAGTTCTGGCGGACGCCCACCGACGATGACGACGCGCGGGCCGGCGAGATGGTGAAGGCGGTGACCCAACTCGCGGCGGCCGGCGTGCGCGAGGTGATCTGGCTGCCGCTCGCGTACAACCCGAACAATCGCCAGGGCAGCGAGGTGCGTTACGGCCTGCTGGACCCGAACGGCACCGAGCGCGTCGCCGGCCGCATGATGGCTGAACTGGCGACGGCTGCCCAGGGTGCGGTCGCCCAGCCGGTGAGCGACAAGGGGCTGCGCGGGGTGGCGTTTCGTCGGGGTGGGGAGAGCACGCTGGTGGTGTGGAGCGACGGTGCCCCGGTGACCGTGCCCGGCGGCTCGGGAGTGAGCGGCGCGGAGGTCGGCAAGCCACCGTCGACCGGCGACCTCAAAGTCACCGCCACGCCTGTCCTCCTCCGCGCCGCGAAGGACCCCGCCGCGATCCTCGCCAGCGCCCGCTCAAACTGACACCCTCCCCGCACGGCCTAACCTCGGCTACGGCGAGTCGCGTGTCGGAGTTACGGGAGGCGATGTTTCGACAACTGTCCGTTGCCTGGCCGGTACGGCGTCCATAGAGTGCCGCCCATGGGGCGATTCTGGGTCGGTCTCGGTGTCCTTCCGGTCGCTATCGTCGCGGCGTTGGGGGCGGCCGCCCCAGCGCAGGCACGCGAGGCGCCCACGATCGTGATCGAAGACGGTGTCACGCAGCCCGTCTTCGGATACGCCGACGCGATCCGGGAGCGCCTCTTCATCGACTCCACATTCGACAGTGACGCCGATGGGCTGCGCGACATCATCGCGTTCGACGTGATCCGCCCACGCGCCACTCTCGACGGGCTCAAGGTGCCCGTCATCATGGACGCCAGCCCGTACTACTCGACCCTCTGCCGGGGCAATGACGGCGAGTGCAAGGCCGACCTCGACGGCGACGGCCTGCTCGACAGGTGGCCGCTCTTCTACGACAACTATTTCGTGCCGCGCGGATACGCGGTCATCCTGCTCGACATGGTGGGCACGAACAACTCCACGGGCTGCCCGACGACCAACGCCAACCAGGACAACCTCAGCGCCAAGCAGGCCATCAACTGGTTGGGCGGCCGGGCCATCGCCCGCAACGCCGCCGGTCAGCAGGTCACCGCGGACTGGCACAACGGCAAGTCCGGCATGGTCGGCAAGTCGTACGACGGCTCGCTGGCCATGGCGACGGCCGTGACGGGTGTGCGAGGGCTGACCACGGTCGTGCCGATCAGCGGCCCAACGGAGTATTACGACTACACCCGCAGCAACGGCGTGGTGACCCGTGGAAACAACTATCCGTCGTTCCTCGCAAACGTGGTGACGAACCCGGAGCGGCGGGACTACTGCAAACCGGTCCGCGACGCGCTCGCCGCGAACGACGGTGACGAGCACGGCGACTACACCGCCTTCTGGAACGAGCGCAGCTACGTGAAGAAGGTCGGCAACATCACGGCGAGCGTGTTTCTGGTACACGGGCTCAATGACGACAACGTGCGGCCGGACCACTTCAGCAAGTTCTGGTACGAGTTGGCGCGGTACGACGTGCCCCGCAAGCTGTGGCTGACACAGACCGGCCACGTCGACCCGTTCGACTTCCGCCGCGCCGAGTGGGTCGCGACCCTGCACCGGTGGATGGACTACTGGCTGCACGGCGTAGCCAACGGCATCGTGGACGAGCCGCGGGTCGACATCGAGCGCGCCGCCGACGTGTGGGAGACGCACGCCGACTGGCCGGTGCCGGGCACGGTCGGCACCGAGGTGTGGCTGCGGCCTGACGGGCTGGGCCTGGTGCCCGCGGCAGACTCCGTCACTCAGTCCTTCCAGGACAGTCCAACGCAGACACAGAACACCATGATTCTCAACCCGGAAACGGTGCAGCCCAACCGTCTCGCGTACCTGTCGGCACCGCTCACCGCTCCCCTGCACGTGTCCGGCACAGCGGTGGTGAAGGTGCGCGCGGCCGCCGACCAGGTCGACACCAACCTGGGCGCGATCCTGGTCGACTACGGCACGGCGGAACGGGTCAACCACCGGGCCAGCGGCGAAGGCATCCTGACGCTGACGACCGAGGACTGCTGGGGCGAAGACAGCGCCACCGACAACGCCTGTTACCGGCAGACGCAGAAACGCGTACACACGGCTGACGTGGAGCTTGTCACGAAGGGCATCATGGACGCGCAGAACCGCCAGTCGTTGCGAACGCCTACGCCGCTGGTGCCGGGTGAGCGATACAACTTCGACTTCCCGTTGCTGCCGGAGGATTACGTCTTCCAGCCGGGACACCGGATCGGCGTCGTCATCGTGGGCAGCTATCCGCAGTACTCCAGTCAGGTCGACCAGACCCGCGCCACCATCGAGGTCGCGCTGAAGAGCAGCCGGATCGTCCTGCCGATCGTGGGCGGCACCGCGGCCGCCCACGCAGCAGGGCTCTAGCCGGCGGCGAGAGCGTGCTCTTCCACGCTGCGTTCGACGCAGAACTCGTTGCCTTCGGGGTCGGCCATCAGCGCCCACCCCGTGCCGTCCGGGTTGCGGTGGTCGGCCACTAGCGTGGCGCCCAGACCGAGCAGCCGCTCGACTTCCTCGTCGCGGGTCCGGTCGGTCGGCTGCAGGTCCAGGTGCACCCTGTTCTTCGCGACCTTGCCTTCCGGTACCCGTTGGAAGAGCATGCCGCCCTCGATGATGTCCGCTCCGGAGAGCAGGGCACACTCCTCGTCGTCCGGTTTGTTGTCCGGATGGTGGCGCAGGCCAGTCGCCTCCGCCCAGAAGTTCGCCACCAGATACGGATCGGTACAGTCAAAGTCGATCCATCGCACTCTCGATGCCATGACCTCAATCTCTCATGGCTCTCAAAGCAATTTTTTTGAGGTTGATGGCGTAGGCTGCCCGGAACCAAGCGCCAGCCCGGCCGGTCCACGGAGACGCAGGTCACAGCGCATCGATGAACCCTTGAGATCATCCGTTCGGCTGATCACCCGGCGATGAATACGCCAGCATAAATTTGCTTTAGGAAAAGCCGGGAAAGCTTAAATCATTATTTGCGACTTGACACCCAATACCGCGTTCCTTTTTAGTGAGGTCACTCGATCTCGGAACAGAGAAAAAGGGACACGCATGACCGGAAATCGAAAGCGACTCCTCGGCGTGGTCGCCACCCTCGCGGTGTTCGGCGGCATCATCGCTGTCACGCAGGTGTCCAACGCCGCCGGCGAGCGGAAGCAGGCTTCGTCCCGTGGCTGTGTCACCGCCCCCGGCGGCGCGGCTCCGAACGGTCAGAGCGTGACCACCAGCCGCCAGAATGGACGCACCGTCCGCAACTACTGGGGTGACGGCCAGTTCTGCGGCACCGCACAGGTCAACGCGGCGACGACGCAGACAATCACCTGCCCGTCGGTCGCCGACAAGCTGCAGAACGTGCCCGCCGCCGCCCGCGCGGAGGTCGACCGCAACCTGGCGCTGCTGGAGACCCAGATCGCCGAGGCCAACCAGCGGCTCGCGACCAGCCAGGGACAGGGTGGCCCGAACTTCGTCCAGAACGCGATCCTCGGGCCCCTGGCCAGCAAGCGCACGGCCGCCATCGACCGGATCGCGATCGCGATCGACCGGGTCGGCGACCGGCCGAACAACCTGAACGGGCTCGCCAACTGCACGTTGAGCGCCGGGAACGGAAACAACAACGGCGGAAACAACGGCGGGAACAACAACGGCGGCAACGGAAACAACAACGGTGGCAACAACGGCGGAGGCAACCAGACCGCGCCGCCGCCGCTGAACAAGGAGCCGAACACCTGCCGCGAAGGCAGCAACCTGCAGATCCACGACGGTTTCCAGAACGGTCAGCGGTGTGTGGTGACCGAGATGGGTGAGGTCGCCAACGCCGCGGACAACCCGACGCTGCTGATCACGTCAGCCCCGAACAACGTGCGGGTGAACCAGCCGTTCACGATCCGGGTGTCGACGCGGAACCTGATCCGGGACAGCTTCCTGCCGGCTGGTCAGGGTGGCTACTACGCGCTGCGTTCGGAGCTGAACGATCAGGATCTGGTGCGTGGTCACTTCCACACCGGTTGCCGGATCCTGAACAGTACCCAGGTCGCTCCGGATCCGGAGCCGGCGCCGGCGTTCTTCGTGGCCACTGAGGACAATGGTGGTTCGGACCGGCCGGATGTCATCGAGATCCGGG
>NZ_BSDI01000031.1 GCF_027923225.1 Phytohabitans aurantiacus | reverse complement strand
GCGCTCACGCAGTTCATCGTCGTACTTCTTCGGTGCGGGCATTACCGGTGTTCCTCCCAGGTTTCGATGTCTCCATCAAACCCGGTCCGGAACAAAGGGTCCACTTAGGGCAGCTGACCGGCTCGCCATCGGACATTGGGTCACGCTCCCGCACAAGCCATAGCCGCCATCGACAACCACGGCCTGTTGGTCTGACGCACTCGAACTGCCCGCGGTGGCCAGAATGGTGCCGTCCGGGCCGAACGCCCGCGCTACTCGAGGTCCGGCAGCGCTACGGCCCCGGTCACCTGGAGCATGCGCTCCAGTCGCTGCGCCTGGTCGTCGTCCAGCGGCGGCGGCTTCTCACCGTCCCGCGCCTCCAGAGCGTGGTCCAGGAACGCCTGCTCGACCCCGCCGGGGGTGAACAGAAAGATCATCCGCGCGGTGTGCTTGCCGACGTTTGCGGAACCGGTGCCGCGTGCCGCGTGGGATGTGGACCAGATCGCCGGCGACGGCGGTGAAGGTCTGGTCACCGTTCAGGAACTCCAGCTCGCCGGCCAGCAGGTAGAAGGTCTCGTCCTCGTTGGGGTGCATGTGTGGGAACGGGCCGCCGCCAGGCGGCACGCTGGCGTCGATGAAGCCCAGGCTGCCGTTCGTCTGGCTGGCGGTCAGCTTGATCGTGTACGTGTCGTCCACGGCCCAGATCGTCGGGCCTTGACCGGCCGGCACGTAGATCGCGCCGCGTCTGGTGTAGCGGGGGTCGACAGGGTCCTGATCAACGATGGGGATCGACATGGTGATGCCTTAGGAGTACGGGCCGAAGCGGCCCCAGACCACAACGCCGGCCAGCACGATGAACACGAGGTTGATGACGATCGCCTGGTTTTCCTTGCGCCGGGCGTGGGTGATCGCCGCACCGACCATCAGCAGCACCAGCCCCAGTGCCGCGAGGGGTACGAGGACAGGAACGATGTCCAGCGCCGCGGGCAGGATCAGCCCGGCGGCGGCCAGCACCTCCAGCGCACCGATCAGCTTGAGCATGTTCGGGGAGAAGTCCTCGGTCCACGCCATGTTCGGCGAGGCGGCGAGCTTCTCCTTCGACTGGGTGAGCTTCGCGCCGCCAGCGACTAGGAACATCACCGCGAGCAGGCCAGCAATGATCCACAAAACGACGTTCACGGGACTGCCTCCTCTCGTATCAGTTGACGCGTCATGAACTCTACCGACGGAATACATGACGCGTCAAGCTGGCGACGCTGTCGATCTTGAGGGCATGATGGGCGCATGAACACGGCTCCTGTCTCCATCGCGGTGGACGCGGCCGCCGGCCGAGGACCGTTCCGGCCGATCCACCGGTTCTTCGGCGCCGACGAACCCAACTACGCGTACCTGCCGGACGGGCTGGCCCTGCTGAGTGAGATCGGGCGACTCGGTCCGGCGCAGTCGTACTTCCGCGCGCACAGCCTGATGGTCACCGGAGACGGCACTCCCGCGCTCAAGTGGGGCTCGACCAACATGTACACAGAGGACGGTGACGGCAACCCGGTCTACGACTGGACGATCGCCGACCGCATCTTCGACGCGTACCTCGCCAACGGCGTCAAACCCTACGCGCAGATCGGTTTCATGCCGCGGGCGATGTCGACGCACCCCGAGCCGTACCAGCATGCCTGGCGACCGGGCGACCCGTACGAGGACATCTTCACCGGCTGGGCGTACCCGCCCAAGGACTACGACGCCTGGCGGGACCTGGTGTACCGGTGGGTCGCCCACTGCGTCGAACGATACGGACGGTCCGAAGTGGAGCAGTGGTATTGGCAGGTGTGGAACGAAGCCAACCCGACCGATGCGTACTGGCGCGGCACCCCGGAGGAGTTCCGCAAGCTGCACGACTACGCGATCGACGGCGTCCGGCGGGCGCTTCCGACGGCACGGGTGGGCGGACCGGACACCGCCGGCCCGGGCGGCCAGTGGATGCGCGACTTCCTCGAACACTGCCTGCGCGGCACCAACCACGCCACCGGCGGCACCGGCACGCCGCTGGACTTCGTCTCGTTCCACGCCAAGGGCGCGCCCACGGTCGTCGACGGCCGGGTGCGGATGGGCCTGGCGAACCAGCTGCGCGACGTCGACGAGGGCTTCGCGATCGTCGCCTCCTATCCCGAACTGCGTGGCACACCGATCGTCATCGGCGAGTTCGACCCGGACGGCTGCGCCGCGTGCAGCGCCACGGTGTACCCGCAGAACGCGTACCGGAACACCGAGCTGTACGCCAGCTACACGGCGGCGAGCTTCGCCCGCGTACACGATCTGGCCGACCGGCGCGGCGTCCAGCTGGAAGGCGCGCTGACGTGGTCGTTCGAATTCGAGGGCGAGCCGGCGTTCGCCGGCTTCCGTGCCCTCGCCACCACCGGCGGCGTCCCGCTGCCGGTCTTCAACGTCTTCCGGATGTTCGGCAAGCTGACCGGCGAACGGGTCGCGGTGCGCAGCTCCGGAGAAATCGACCTGGACACCATCATGGCCGACGGGGTGCGCGGACCGCGCCCGGACGTGTCCGCGCTCGCCGCTCTCGACAATGGACAGTTGGCGATTCTCTTGTGGAACTACCACGACGACGAGGTACCCGCGCCGGACACGCCCGTCGCGCTCACCGTGACGAACCTGCCAGCACGGTCCGCGCCGGTGCGGCTGACCGAGTACCGGGTCGATGCCCGCCACGGCAACGCGCACACCGCCTGGCGAGCGATGGGCGCACCGTCGCACCCGACCGGCGCGCAGCTGGCCGAGCTGCGTGAGGCCGGCCGGTTCACACCACTGGGCGAACCGCGCGAGGTGAAACTGGCGGACCACACCGTGCACATCGCCACCCGGCTGCCCCGACAGAGCGTCTGCCTGATGCTCCTCACCTGGGATTAGTCGGCGAGCCGCCAGACTCGTGCTGGTAGGCGTGAGCCCGCCGGGGAGCCTGTCTCGCCATCGGCGTCCTTCACCACACAGGACACACCAACATCGCCAAAGCGTTACGCCGCAACGCCCGCGACTACCTACGCCCCCTCATCCTCCAATCCTTCGCGCGCTGCACTTTCCCCTTCCGGCAGATGACGTGCGCTGGCGACACACCGGAGTGAGGTCACGGTCCGGCCAGAGCTCACCGAACCCGCCGCTGTCGTCTCTGACCTGCTGGCCATGCCCCGGTTCGCGCAGCTGTGGACGCATCGCGCGGACCTCGGCGTCGCCATTATGGCGACGCAGGGCCGGCATGAGCACGTCCGCGCCAAAGGCTGGCGCTGGGCCACCAGGAGGTGACCGACGGCGTCGCGGCACGCGCTGCCGAGGTCGCCGCCATCGGGGAGCTGCCAATCTCTGCTTTCGTGCTCGGACATCTCGTGAACGAGCCGTCGGGCTCGTCCCGCCCGCTGGAACTCGTCGTCGGCCGCGTCATTCGCGACGGTGATCGCCTGGTGTTCGCCTCCCCGCTGCCGGCCGGCTTCGTCGGCGCGCCGGTGTTCTGCCTGCAGGCACGCGGCAGCGACGGCGGAGCGCTACAATGCCTCGGACTGGCGCTGCCCGGAGACGACAGGCACCCGGTGGCGACGTTCGACCGCATCCGCGACGCCATCGCAGACCTAACAACACAGCGCGCTTAACCAGACCATAATGTCCCGACCACTACAACCGCGTGCCCGTCCCAAGCCCCAAACCAATCAGGACATACCCCAACCTCGCCGAGGCCCTGCCTCACCACCGCGATGCCGTAACGTCGGAGCGGCTACCAGCAGTGCACGACGACCAAGCGTCCTTATCGACCGTCGGGGGGAATGGGATGGGTGCTTCCGGCTGGCACTACCTGGTGCCATACCGAGACGACGTGGCGCAAGCCCTGGAAGAGCTGCGGCACACGGTATACAACAGCGGCGATTTCTATCGAGAAGATCCTGATCCGGCGCACACGCTGACCGAGGAACAATTCATCGCGCAGCTCGACCCAGCAGACGACGACCTCGGCATCAACGAATTCCTCCTCGACCAGTGGCGCGAAGCCCAGCAACGCCCCCGTCCAGTAGATCCAGACACCCTCTTCCAGTCGCAACCCCACTCCGGCACACACTCCATCATCGACATGGCACGTGGGGGTCGCCACGCAGCCCAGCATGTTCACCGTCTCACCCCTGACCCCGCAGCAACTACTGGAGTCATTCGCGACCACCACACCCACCCGCCAGCAAACACTCACCTGGGCCGAACACAGTAGGTACAGCCAATACCGCGCCCGATGGGAAGGCGTCTGCATCGTCAGCCACAACACACAAGGGCACCCCGATCACATCCTCTTCGCCGGCTTCTCCGGCGACTGACTCGACCGGCCCGATCACCCCGTAGCCATGATGGACCGCTACCGAGCCGGCCGCGTGCGGCGAGGGCAGTGATCGGCAGCTACACGCTGCTGATCTGTGGGCGCGGCTTCGTCAACCACGGATGGCCCGGCTCTGCACCGGATCTTTGCTCAGGTCAGGGGATAACGGGGCGGGACTGGCAGGACGGCCAATTCGGCGGTAGGCCGGAGGCGTGACGAACGCGTCGCCGGCAGCTCTACAGTGGTCGTTCATCGCCGAGATGACCGGAGGGCAGGATGCGGGTCACGAAAATGCCGACCAAGTCGGCTGCGATGTCGCTGGTCTGGGACGGCGACGACCTGGTCGACGTGGTCGGCGGTTGGCGGCGTTGGGACTCCGCCGGCACCGAAACACCGGGCAAGGTCAGCTGGGCGTACCCATTCGACCAGGTCACCGTCTCTGCCTCGGGTCGGTTCCACGTCATCTACGCAGAGCGCGGGACCAAAGCCCTGGTGCTGGACAACGGCCAAATCGTGCGCGAGCTGAACCGTAGCTTCTACCACGCTGCCGACTACGACTACCCCGTGGCGCTGGGAAGACTGCCAGACGGACGGGAAATCCTTGCCCACTGCCCCGACCAGCACAACCTGCTGGAGATCGAGGAACTGGAATCAGGCCGACGCCTCACGAGCGGCGAGCGCACACCGGTGGACGTGTTCCACTCCCGCCTGACGGTAAGCCCCGACGGCCGGCACCTGCTCATGGCCGGCTGGCTGTGGCACCCCTACGGCGTCGGCTGGGTCTTCGACCTGCAGCAAGCCCTCCTCGATCCCGCCGTGCTCGATGGTCGAGGAATCGTCCCGCTGTACGAGGCAGTCGACGCTGAAGTCGCCGCCGCCTGCTGGCTGGACGACGACCGCGTCGTGATGGCAGCCAGCACCGAAGAACCGTTGGACGGCGAGGATTCTGAAGCCCTGTCGCCCGGACAGCTCGGAGTCTGGTCCATCGCCGCCGGCGCCTGGCAGCATCGCACCACCCTCACCCACCCGGCCGGGACCATGATCGCCTGCGGCGATGAGATCCTCACGCTGCACGGTCACCCTCGGCTGATCGACCTGTCTACCGGTGCCGTCAAAGCCGAATGGCCAGACGTGACCGTCGGTACCAAAAGTGACAGCTACGGCGTCACCCACCTACCCACACCGGTCGCCACCCTGGACCGGGATCAGCGACGGCTCGCGGTCGCGCAGCCCGACCACATCGCCGTCATCCACCTGCCAACCGGATGAGAACAGCCGTACCCAGGGCACAGCGCCGCAGATCCCACTGCCCGAGCAACGGAAACTCGGCGCCCAGCACGCATTGTCGCGGCAGATCCGGATGCCGGGCCGAGAGAACCGCGGTCAGCCAAGCCTGGCCGGGAATCGGGCATCGCGCACGCCGGCGGTAGCCTCGACCGTAATCGGCTGGGCGACTGCAGGCTCTGCCGGGCAGAAAGGACGCGGGGTGCGGATCGAGTTGGTCACCGGCGACATCACAGCCGAGCACGTGGACGCTGTCGTCAACGCGGCGAACTCATCGCTGCTGGGCGGCGGCGGAGTCGACGGGGCGATCCACCGCAAGGGCGGGCCGGCCATCCTGGAAGAGTGCCGGGCGCTTCGATCCAGCCGATACGGTCGGGGCCTGCCGGTCGGGCAGGCGGTGGCGACCACCGCCGGGCGGTTGCCCGCCCGGTGGGTGATCCACACCGTCGGCCCGGTCTTCAGCCCAGACGTCGATCGCGCCCCGCTGCTGCGCAGCTGCTACACGACGTCACTGGCGGTCGCCGCCGACCTGGGCGCACGGTCGATCGCCTTCCCACTGATCTCCTCCGGCGTGTACCGCTGGCCCAAGGATGACGCCGTCCTACAGGCGCTGACGGCCCTACATGCCGAGACGACAAGCGTCGACGTGATCCGACTCGTGCTCTTCGATGAACAAACGCGCCGCATCGCCGAACAGGTCAGCGAATCCTTCAAGCACGATCCGTAACACCCAGTGACGCCAAGCGTGACGTCAACGCGGTCGATCGCGTTCATCGCGGGGAGGCGCTTCTCGACGGCTGGCTGGTTTGCGCGCCGTCGAGGAGCGCCCGACCTCTACGCGAGGGGCGCATGCGCGATGTGACCATCAGCTGCCACAGCCGCTGGCGCCATCAGTGGCCAGGTATCGGCGACCGACGGGTCCGGGCTGTCGAACACCTTGGTCACCTCAATGTCCCAGCCCTTGCGCGAAGCCGCCGTCGACGGCCAGCTCGACGTTGGTAGTGAACGTGGCGTTCTCGGCCAGGAATAGCGCGGCGGCGGCGACCTCCTCGACGGTGCCGTTGCGGCGCAGCGGGGTGGATTCGTCGCCCTGCCGCTCGAACTCCCGGCGCTGCTCCTCGGTAAGATCGGCCACACCCATCGTGGGGGTTTTGATGTATCCCGGGGCCACGCTGTTCACCCGGATCTTCCTCGGCAGCAGCTCCACCGCGAGTACGTGCGCGAAGGCGCGCATCGCTTCCTTCGACGCCGAGTACGCTGCGAGCCCGGGGAAAACAACATCGTTGGCGACCGTCGTGAACACCACGGCGCCGCCGTCGTTGAGCAGCGGGGCGAGCCGCTGCACGGTGAAGAACGCGCCCTTGGTGTTGACCGCGAAGTGCCGGTCCCACGCCTCCTCTGTCACCTCAGCCAGCTCGGCGAACTGTGCGATGCCGTGGTTGACGAACAGGTAGTCGACGCTGCCGAGCCGCTCCTGAGCCAGGTCGCCGAGCGCGGCGATGTCGGCCATGCTCGCCGCGTCGGAGCGCACGACGTGCGCCGCCTCACCCTTCAGCGCCGTGCGCGCCTCCTCGATGTTCCGCTCGTTACGCCCCGTCAGCACCACCTCGGCGCCGCGTGCGAGTAGCTCCCGCACGATCGCCAACCCCATGCCGTGGGTACCGCCGGTGACAACCGCCTTCTTCATGACCTACTCCATTTCGTCGTCGATTGACCAGGCGACTGTGCCCAGTGACGCTTTCGATCTGCTGTCGGTTGGCTGGCGGTTACCGTGGTCGCATGCGTTTCGGGGTGCTCGGGCCACTCGCGGTGTGGAAGCCGGGCGGTGACCCTGTCGTGGTGCCCGAGGCGAGGGTTCGCGCGCTGCTGGCGCGTCTGCTCATCGACCCGGGACGGGTCGTGTCCGCCGACCGGCTCGTCGTCGACCTGTGGGGTGACGCGCTGCCCGCCAACCCGTCGGGTGCGCTACAGACCGTCGTGTCCCGCCTGCGCCGCGCCATCGGCGGCGGCCTCGTCGCGCACCATCCGCCGGGTTACCGGCTGAACGTGCCGCTGGACGCTGTCGACAGTGGCCGTTTCACGGCGCTGCTCGGGCGCGCACGGCGCGAGATGGACCCGGCCGGGCGGGCGGCGCTGCTCGCTGAGGCGCTCGACCTGTGGCGCGGTGACCCGTTCGCCGGGTTCGCCGACGAGCCCTTCGCCGGCAGCGCGGCCGCCGCGCTGGCGGAGCAGCGCCTGGCGGCGTGGGAGGACTACGCCGAGGCGCGCCTGCGGCTGGGGGACCACGCGGCGCTGGCCGCTGAGCTGCGCGGGCTCGTCGATCGGAACCCGCTGCGGGAACGTCTCCGCGCCGCGCACCTGCGCGCGCTGCACGGCGCCGGCCGGACCACCGAGGCGCTCGACGGGTACCGCCAGCTGCGCCGCCTGCTCCACGACGAACTAGGACTCGAACCGGCCGCCGAGCTAGCCGCGCTGCACCAGCGGATGCTGCGCGGCGAGCCCTCCACGCCGCCATCCACACCCCCGACGCCGCTGCCCCCGCCGCTGACCGAACTCGTCGGCCGGGACGAAGCCGTCGCGGACCTGCGTACGCTACTTCGCACGCACCGCCTGGTGACGCTGACCGGGCCGGGCGGGGTGGGCAAGACCAGGATCGCGCTTGAAGTAGCGCGCGCCGAACACGACGTCTGTCTGGTCGAGCTCGCCGGCCTGCCGCGGGAGACCGCGATGGACGCGCTGGCAGACGTCGTCGCCGCCGCGCTCAGCATCCGCGAAGGCTCCCGACCCCGCTCCCCCGCCGACCGGCTCGTCGATGTGCTGCGGCAAAGGCGGCTGCTGCTCGTACTGGACAACTGCGAGCACGTCGTCGAAGCCGTCGCCGCACTCGTTCCCCGGATGTTGCGGGCACCAGACGTGCGCGTGCTGGCAACCAGCCGGGAGCCGCTCGGCGTCTCTGGCGAGCACCTACGGGAGCTGCCGCCGCTGGACGTCCCTGAGCCGGGCGCCTCGACGGCGGACGTGCTGCGCTCGGGCGCCGTGCGACTGTTCGCCGCGCGGGCAGCAGCCGCCTCCCCGGGGTTCGCGGTGACAGCCGACAACGCCGAGACCGTCGCCACCATCTGCCGCCGCATCGACGGCATCCCGCTCGCGATCGAACTGGCGTCGGCTCGCGTGCGGGTCCTGGGCACGACCGAACTGGCCGAACGGCTCCACGACCGGTTCGCCGTACTCACCGGCGGGCCACGGGACGCACCCCCACGCCAGCGCACGCTGCGCGCGGTACTCGATTGGAGCTGGGACCTACTGACCGCGGCCGAGCGGGCGGTGCTGCGCAGGCTGGCAGTCTTCGCCGACGGCTGCACGCTCGCCGCCGCGGAGGCCGTGTGCTCCGGCGACGACGTCCGAAGTTCGCAGGTGCTCGACCTGCTGGCGCGCCTGGTCGACCGCTCGCTGGTCGTGGCCGCGCACACCGCCGACGGCCCGCGCTACGGCATGCTGGAGTCGGTGTCCGCGTACTGCGAGCAGCAACTGGACTCGCGGGAGCACGACCTGCTCCGGCACGCGCACGCGGCGTATTACACCGCGCTCGCCGAGCAGGCCGCCGCCCACCTCCGCGGACCAGACCAGCAGCGCTGGCTGCGCCGCCTCGACACCGAAAGCGGCAACCTGCGCCGCGCGCTCGGCGACGACCGCGGCGCGCCTCGCCTGACGCGTGCGCTGATGTGGTACTGGTTCCTGCGCGGCCGGCTCGCCGAGGCGCGGCGGGCGACGGCAGCCGCCGGTGATACCACGCTCGCGGCCTGGCACACCGGATTCCGGCAGCTCGCCGGCGAGCAAGCGGACAGCAACACCGCACTGCGTCTGCACGACGCCCTCACCGACCCTCGCGAACGCGCGATGGCCGGCTGGTTCCTCGGCTACGCCGCGACCAGATTCGGCGACCTGCCGGTCGGCGAGACCCTCACCCGTGCCGCGCTGGCCGCGTTCGAAGACCTCGGCGACCGCTGGGGCATCGCCGCCGCCCTTACCGTCCGCGCCCTACAACGCCACGTCCGCGGCGACCTAGGCGGATCCATGGTGGACGCTGAGCAGAGCCGCACCTTGTTCCGCGAGACAGGTGACCGCTGGGGCCAAGTCCAGGCCGGCGCCGTACTCGGCAGGCTCGCCGAGATCGCCGGCGACTACTCCGCCGCGGCGGCATGGCACCGCGAAGGAGTCGAGCTCGCCGAGGACCTCGCACTGTGGCCGGACGTGTCCATGCGCTGGTCCGAACTCGGCCGCATCGCCCTGCTGGAAGGCGACCACGACCGCGCCGACGAACTGCACGAACGCGGTCGTGCGGTCGCCGTCGAGCACGGCGACCTGGCCGGTCAGGAATTCGCCGAGGTGGGGCTCGCCCTGTCCGCGCGCCGCCGCGGCCGGTACGCCGAAGCCCAAGCCCTGCTCGGGCCATGGCTGGAATGGAACCGCACGTTCGAGGCAGACAACGGCGCGGCGCTCATCCTCGCCGAGCTGGGCTTCGCAGCCGAGCAGCGCGGCGACGGGGACGCCGCCCTCAAGCTGCACACGCAAAGCCTCGCCGCGGCCCGGCGCACCGGCGACCCGAGGGCGGTCGCACTCGCTCTGGAGGGACTGGCTGGCGCCCAGCTCCTAGCAGGCCAGCCAAGGCGCGCGAAAAGCCTGCTCGGCGCGGCAGCGCGGCTGCGGGAGTCCGCGGGCGCACCGCTACCCGCCGGCGAACGCGGCGACGTCAACCGCATCGAAGCAGCCCTAGCGAGCAGCGTCTCGACCCGAGCCTGATGCGGTGCGCCCTCCTTCTATCCTCATGATCGAGGCGTTCCCGCTTCCCGACGGACGCCTCGATCATGGACGAAGGGAAGGACCGTCGATGGTGGAGATGAGCGTGGCGTCGCTCAACACCCGGGGCATCCCGCTGCGAAGGTCGCAGCTGGCCGAGCGGTACGCGGCGATCGCGGCCGCCTTCGAGGCGTCCACAGTGGACGTCGTGTGCTTCCAGGAACTGTTGACGTACTGGCATCTCCGGCGGTTGGCCACCCGGATGCCGTCGTTCCGCCACGTCAGCTTCCGGCCGTCCGTCGCCGGCCCGGCGGGCGGCCTCGCGACGCTGTCCCGCCTCCCGGTGGCCCGCACCCGCTACCACCGCTTCCCGCTGCCGCGGCGCACCGCGGACCTGCCGCTGCGCGCGCTGTTCCACGCCACGCTCAAGGGCGCCCTGGTCACCGAGCTGGCCGGCCCGCACGCGCGACTGGTCAACACCCACCCGGTGGCCAACTTCGACGGCGACTGGTCGGAGTCCAACCGGTACACCCCGCTGCTGCGCAGCGAGCTCACCCGCCTCGCCGAGGTCGCGCGCGACGCCCAGGCGCCGACCGTCGTGTGCGGCGACTTCAACGTCGCCGGCGACAGCGTGCTCCATCGGGATTTCGTGGCGAAGTCGGGCTTGACCGACGCGTTCGACGGTCGCTGCCCGCCGACGTTCCGCGCCGAGTACCTCCACAATGGTCAGACGCCGTACTGCATCGACTTCATCCTGGTGTCCGACGCGATCACGGTGCGGGCCACGGAGGTACTGTTCACCGGCACCGAACCGCTGCCCGGCGGCCCGGTCGCCCTCTCCGACCACCTCGGCCTGCGCGCGACCCTCTCCCTCCCATGAGACGCGACCGGTCGGTGAGAACGCCGACTATGCGGAGGCTCTCAGGGGCTCGAGGGCGGCCAGGACGAGGTCGAGGCCGAAGATGAACTCCCCTGCCGGGTCGTACCCGGCAGCGACGAGCGCCGCGGCGGACTCGTTGAGGTAGGGGAACTCGTCAGGAGGAAGCTGGGGCAGGAAGACGTCCTCGGCCATGCCCGCGAACTCATCGGCGGTGTCGAACGGCAGGCTGGCTGCCTGCAGGGCGAACCCGTAGACGTAGACGTCGAGCAACCAGTGGGCGTGCGTCGCCATCAGTACCGGGAAGCCAGCCTTCCTTAGGCAGGCCGTGACAGCTTCGCGGTGGCGGAGGTGCGCGGGCCCCGGCGATGTCCGCGACTCCATCAGGCTGATCGCCCACGGGTGGCGCGCGAGCACCTGCCGGGCGGATATCGCCCGCCGTCGCATCGCCGACTGCCAGTCGGTCTCCTCGGGCGGGAGCTCGATCTCCTCGAACACGACGTCGATCATCGCGTCCAGCAACTCCTCCTTGTTCGCCACGTAGTGGTAGAGCGACATCGCGCCCGCGCCGAGCGCGTCAGCCAGCCGGCGCATGCTCAGCCCGTGGACCCCCTCGCGGTCGGCGAGCCGGACCGCCTCGGCCACCACCCGCTGCTTGCTCAGCCCCGCGTCTGACGCGACCTGGCGTTGCTTCCTCACAGACACGGGTCTCCTCGCTCCCCTTGAACGGCTTGACAATCGTACAGCGTACGACCATAGTACGGCGTACGACGTACACCGTACGAACCAGCGAGCCGGGTCCGCGACGAGGTCGGGCTACCGACCGAAGGAGTAAGAGATGAGATCACCGCGGAACACCGCCACCACGCGAGCCCGCGGCTGGTTCGGTCGAGGCCGGCTCGTCGGCGCCGCGGCGATCGCGTTCGCGGTGTCGGTGGTGATAGAGAACGCGGTGCTGGCCGGAACGGGCGCGCCGACCTTCGGCGCTCCGATCGAGGAAGTGCTGTCCTACTACGCGGCCAACCGCGGCTCGGTCGCGATCGCGTCCGGTCTGGTGGCCCTGAACCTGCCGCTGCTGCTCGTGTTCGTGGCGGGCCTGCACGGCCTCGTGGGGCGGCGCGGCGGAGCGGGCGCCGACTGGTCGCGCCTCACCTTGACCGCTGGCGCGACGCTGTCGGCCATCTTCGTGCTTGTCAACGTCCTGCAGAACGGGCTCGCGCTCTCCGCCGGCGGGCTCGCCGAGCCGACGCCCGCGTTCGAGCTCGTCTGGCAGGTTCACGCGGCGGCGTTCGCGCTGGCGCTACCGACGCTCGGCACCACCTTCATCGGCGCGGCCTTCGCCACGCACGCGAGCGGGCTGACTCCGGCTTGGCAGCGCCTGCTGGGCCTGGTGGGCGGGAGCCTGCTACTCGCCGCGGGGCTCGGCAACCTCGCGATCGCCGACGGCTCGGCGCTGATCTTCGTCGGGTTACTGGGGCTCGCCGCCTGGCTCGTCTGGCTGCTCGCGACCGGCGTGCGCCTCGTCCGGTCGTGACCGAGATGAAGGCGGTCAAATGCCTTCCCCCACCGCGCTCTATCGGCGGCACATTAGGAGTCGTCTCAACAGACCGGAGCTCGATATCAACCACGCGGCCGGAGGAAGTGAATGGCCGAGAGGCGCGGCAGGCGTGCACGCATCTGCTCAGCGTCATCGAAGTCGAAGCTCTCGCCGGCCGGGCCGTTGAACCCGGCTTCGGGACGGTCTTGACGATCTACGTCCAGCGCTTCCCAGAACGCCTCGTCGTCGCCGGTGGTCTCGGCATAGGCATGGCTCGCGGCCGCGAGCATGCTCTCGCACTCGATCACGTCGTCGTCAGGATCGACGCCGACATCGGCGAGCGAGTCCGGGTCGGCCAGTGCCTGCTCCCAGGTGGTACGGCCCTGCGCGGCCAGCCAGCCGCGGAAGTAGTCGAATCCGTCGTCGGAGCAGCCACCTCGCATGAGATACGCCGCCGCCCACAGGTCCCAGCGATATGCCTCCTGATTGACAACGTCATAGGCGTGCTGGAACTGGATGGCAGCCGCCGGGCCAAGCCCCGTCAGGTGTGTGACCACTTGCCGTGCCACCGCGTCGGCCGACTCTGCCGTGACAGTTTCGCCCACAGCGGCGCGTGCCTGCTCCACGATCGCCCAGAACATCTGCCTGTCCACAGCCAAGATCGTAAGCCCGGTCGTCAGTGTCCGCTTCGCGTCGTGGGTGGAACTCGGAGACCGTCGGTGACTATGTCGAGCAGGCGGCCGGCCACGTCGGGTGATCCGGCTGAGGCGACGGCGATGCCGTGTGCGAGCTTCAGCAGATCGCTGGCGTCGATCGTCGCGCGGATGCGTTTGGCCGCCTGAGCCGAGGTCAGCAGCAGTCGGCACGCATCGGTCAGTGCGTGATGCCGGTTTTCCAGCGTCGTGTCCGCGTCATTGGCGGCCAGTAGGACCGCGAGCCCGCGGAAGGACGTGCTGAACTGGACGAGTTCGAGCAGCCATACCCGCAGCGCCTGTTCCGGGTGCCCGTGTGAGGACAGCTCGACCGCCCGTGTGGCGAGCCGACCGGCTTCCGCGTCCAGCACGGAGTGCACCAGTTCCACCCGGCCGCTGAAGTGGCGATGCAGCGTCGCCGAGCCGACGCCAGCGGCCACCGCGATCTCGTCCAGCGGCAGATCCACGCCGCGTTCGCCGAACAGTTGCGCGGCGGTTCGCAGAATCCGCTCGCGATTGGCCAGGAAGTCCGCTCGAACCCGACGCTGTCGATCCTTCACCAGATTGCCTCCTGTTATGCTCGACAGCATAACTGGGGTAAGACCCCATCTAGTGGCCGACCCAGGGGGTCCGAATGTCCGAAGCCATCGCCAGACGGGACCGCGACCTGGGAAACTTCATCGCCGGGCCGGCACTGAGCGAGTACGGAGCCCGGTTCGCCCCTCACTTCCAGTTGGACCGGCACGACGGCATTCTCACCATCCGCATGCACCGACAGGGGCAGGCAGCTCTCTGGTCCAGGGGGCTGCTGAACGCCTGGAGCCTGCTGCTGCGCGAGGTGGGCGCCGACCGGGACAACGAGATCGTCATCATCACCGGCACCGGTGAGTCCTGGCTTGCCGGCGTCGAGGCCAACTCTTTCACCCAGCCGCTGTCTCAGTGGGACAGCGACCTGGTCGACGAGCAGTACAACGACGGAGTCAAAATCCTTGAACGACTCATCTTCGACATCGACGTCCCCACCATCGCGGCCATCAACGGCCCCGGTCCGCGCCTCGAACTCCCGCTACTGTGCGACCTGACCCTCTGCACGCCGGACGTGGTCTTCGGTGACGGCAATTTCCGTGCTGGCACCGCTCCCGGCGATGGCATGCACCTTGCGCTGCGCGAACTTGCCGGCCCGAAACGGGCCAGCCACGTCGTCTACACCGGCCAGGGAATTCCCGCCGAGGAGGCACAACGTCTCGGCGTCGTCAACGAGGTCCTCCCCCGCGCCGACCTGATGCCCCGCGCCGTCGACCTCGCCGCGCAGATCATGGCCAGGCCTCGCACCGCCCGGCGCATGACCCACGGCATCATCAGCCGAGCATGGCAGCACCGTCTGGTCACGGAATTGCGGGACTCGTACGCCCGCCAACTCCTCAGCATGACCACCTGACCCTCACGAACGCACTCACGCCGACAGCATGCGGGATGTGCATGACGGGGTGACCGCCCTCACGGCCCGGGCGAGGCGAATTGCGCACAAGGGCCGATCGACATGCCGCAAGCTGAGCGCGTGACCGCCTTTCAGCTCGAGCCGGTGACAGAGCTCACCCCGCTCGAACCGATGCTCGACCGATACGTGCGGATGGTCGTCGAACGCATGGCGGCCGACAACGGCGTGGATTTCGGCGATCCGGAGGAAGCCGTGCGGCACCATAACGCACTCTTCCGGAACGAGTCGCCAAGCTTCCTCACGCCACCGGGGATGCTGCTGGCCGCTCACATCTCCGGCAAACCGGTCGGCGTCGGCGGGCTCAAAGCCGCCGACGCTCGGCGCGGCGAAATCAAACGCATGTACGTCGAGCCCGTCGCCCGCGGATTGGGCATCGGCCGCGCCATCCTCCAACGGCTGCTCGACGCCGCGCGGTCCGAAAAGTTCGACGTGGTGCGGTTGGAGACTGCGACGTTTATGACAGAGGCCCTGACCATCTACCGGTCCGTCGGGTTCACCGAAGTTGAGCCGTTCGCCGGCTCCGAGACGGCGACAACCGGCATGAAGGGCATCGTCTTTCTCGAGCTCAACCTGCGGACCTAGCCTAAGTCGCGAGCGCTCATCGGCATTTGAGTGAGGTCTGGTCTGGCAGGTGGGTAATGAGTCCTATGTCCGCTGGTGGTAGATGTTGCGGCGAGGTTTACGCTCACTATCCACATAGGCCGGTGGAATGAACTCGGGCCTGCCGTCATCGGCCATCCGCACCTCCCACTCTCCGCGGTGGATCAGCCGATGGTGGTATCCACACAACAGGACGCCATTGTTCAGCGCGGTATCGCCGCCGTCTGTCCAGTGTCGAATGTGGTGGCCGTCACACCATTGTGGGGGTCGGTCGCAGCCGGGGAAGGCACATCCACCGTCCCGTGCGACGAGTGCTCGTCGTAGTGGTCCGGTGAACAGGCGCCGTTGCTGTCCGACGTCGAGGATCTGCCCCTGCCCACCGAGCACGATGGGCAGGATGTGGGCGTCGCAGGCCAGCCGTCGCACCTGTTCGGCGGTCAACCGTTCGCCGGTGTCGAGCTGCCCGACGCCCAGTTCTTTACGCACGACGTCGTACGGCACCGTGACCGCAACCTGTGGCCGGTCCCCGCCGTTGTCCGGCAGTTGCTCGGTGCGTAACGCGAGCCGGCACACCTCCACGAGGGCGTCGGCGCGGCGTTGGGCCGGTGTGCGTTCCAGGTCTGGCTTGCACAGCGGATCCAGGGCGGCGTTGACGATCGCGGCGGCCTCAGCGTCGAGCCAGCCGGTGACCCGGAACCGGCCGTCACCGTTGTTGGTCAGCGTGAACGCCCGCGTCCGTTGGGCGCGTTTCTCATCCCGCTCGGCGGCGCGTCGGTCGGCTTCGTCGGCCACTTCTGGTGCCACGTGCGCGAGGATCCGCTCCGCGGCCTTGCGGAAGGTGGCCGGCTCCCAGGCGGCGAACTCCGCGATCAGGGCTTTCTCGGCCAGGTCGACCATATCCGGCGACGCTTCGTCGGCCAGATCGTGGACGGTCTTGGCGACGATCTGGGCCTGCTCCATGTTGACAGTGCCACTCGATAGTGCCGCGTCCAGCACCGGCCGCCTATCCAACGCCTGGGCCAGGTCGACTGTGCGGCGTGCGGTGTGGATGCTGACGTGGAGGCGTTCGCGGAGCCACACGGCGGTATTGGCGGCTTCCTGGGCGATGGGCAGGTTGCGGCCTTCGATTTCGCGAATGAGGTGGAGTGTGGTGGCGGCGAGCATCTGCTGCGCGTCGTGCGCGGCGTGGAGGGCGTCGACGAGATCCGGGTTGGACAGCGACCATGCCGGGGTAACGGCGCACTGGCCGGCGATCTCCCGAAGCTGCTCCAACAATTCCCGCACACATTGATTCTCGTACGTTTGTGCGGTGATCGTTGCCCCGCCAGGCGACACGCCGGCCGACACGCCGGCCGCCGAAAAGTTATATGCCGCCGCGACCCCCTGACCAGGGTTAGCGACGCGATGGTCTTGTGCCCGAGCGCCGAACCGCGAGATCATCGCGCATGCTCGACCCCTCGCCCGAGGACGACGGGACCTCGCCGACCGTTTCCACGCCGCGTTTCGTCGGTCGCGATCGGGAGCTGGCGGCGCTGCGGGGCGCTCTGGCCCGGCCTCCGGCGATCGTGCTGGTGGAGGGCGAGGCGGGGATGGGCAAGAGCCGGCTGCTGCGCGAGTGGTTGGCCGCGCCGGACAAGCGCACCGCCCTGGTGTCGGTATGCCCACCGCTTCGTGAGTCGCTGACGTTGGGGCCGATCGTCGACGCGTTCCAGGGGATAGAGCGCCCGGCGCCGCACGTGCGGCTCACCGAGCTCGCGGGCGCGTTACGGCCCTTGTTCCCTGAATGGTCCTCGAACCTGCCGCCCGCACTGCCGTCCTTGGACGATGCGAAGGCGGCCCGGCATCGCCTGTTCCGTGCCCTGCACGAGTTGCTGCGGGCTCTGCGTGTCGACGTTCTCGTGCTCGAGGACGCGCACTGGGCCGACGAGGTCACCCTGGAGTTCCTGCTGTTCGTCGTCTCGCGACAGCAGTCCGATGGGCCCAGCCTCGTGATCTCCTATCGGCCGGAGGAAGTGGACGACGGATCGCTATTGCTGCGGCTGACGTCCCGGTTGCCCGCTGGCGTGACCCAGCTGAGGATCGCCCTGGCGCCCATGCGACCCGACGACATGGCGGCGCTGGTGTCCTCGATGCTGGACGGCAACCCGATCTCGCAGGAGTTCACGACGTTCATGCACGACCGGACCGGCGGCGTTCCCCTGGCCGTGGAGGAGTCGGTCCGCCTCATGTGCGACCGTGCCGACCTCGTCTTCCGCGACGGGCAGTGGGTCCGGCTGAAGCTGCGCGAGCTACGGGTTCCGCCGACGGTGCGCGACTCCACCCGGGAGCGGGTGAGCCGTCTGTCGCCGACGGCGCAGCAGGGGTTGCGCGCGGCGGCCACGTTGGCCGAGCGTTCCTCGGTGGCCACGATCGCGATGACCGCCGACCTGTCACCAGCCGCGTGCCGAGACGCCATCGCGGAGGCGGCCGCCGCCGGTGTCCTGGACGGAGACGACCGCGGCCGGTGGCGGTTCCGGCATGTGCTGGCCGCAACCGCTGTCTACGAGGCGATCCCATTGACCGACCGCAGGCACTTCCACCTGCTGGCCGGCCGGGCCTTGGAGCAACTCCATCCCCCGCCCGTGGCGCGCCTCGCCCACCACTTCCGCGAGGCCGGCGAGACGCGGTCCTGGGCGCGGTACGCCGAGCAAGGCGCCGAGCTAGCCATGGCCTCGGGTGACCACACCAAGGCGGTCGATCTGCTGGTCGATCTGCTGTCGTGGGCCGTACTGCCGCCGGTGGACCGGGCGCGTGTCGCGCGCATGGCCGGAGTCGCCGCGCTGGGCCGTCGTGAACCGGTCGACGGGGTCTACCACCGCGTGATCCGTACCCTGCGCTCGGTACTGGAGACCCCCGGCCTCTCCGCCCGCCAGCAGGCCGAGATCCGCAACCCCCTGGGTCGGCTCCTGATCACCGGGGGCGAGGCGCAGGCCGCACTCAGCGAGCTGGAGCAGGCGGTGGCCAACCTCGACCACGACCCGGTCGAGGCGGCTCGGGCGATGACCTACCTCGGCTGGGCCTACGCGGGACCGTGGCCGGCCTCGACCCATCGGCGTTGGCTGGATCGCGCCGCTGAACTGACCGCCCAGATCGACTCCCCCGCGCAGCGGCTGAACCTGGCCGGAAACCGAGCCGCGGCGTTGCTCATGCTGGGCGAGGAGGAGGCCTGGGACGTCGTCGCCGGCCTGCCCGTCGACGGCACGACGGCGGCGGAGCGTCTCGACGTGGCCCGCATCCACGCAAATGTCGGTACCGGGGCGCTGATCTGGGGTCGGTACGCCGACGCCGAGGAACACCTCGCCGTGGCCATGCGCCTCGCCGAGGCCGAGCAGGCGTCCCGGTTGCAGCACAACGTCCGGCTCGAACAGGCCAACCTGGCGTGGAACACCGGGCGGTGGGACGGTCTCGCGGAGACGAGCGCGGCACTCGCCGACGCCGACCGGGACCGGCCGGCACATTACCTCGGCAGCGTTCGCCTCGCTGCCCGGCTGGCGGCCACGGCCGGACGGCGGCGCGCCGCGGAGGAGCAGTTCCGGCTGGTCCTGGAGGAGTCTGCCCGTCTCGGCGCCGCCGACGACACGATGGAGGCCGCCGCCGCGCTGGCCAGGCTGTGGCTGACGGACGGAAATAGCCGCCGGGCGCTGCGGATCACGAACGAGCCGATGGACACCGTCCGGCGAAAGAACACCTGGATCTGGGCGACGGACCTCGTTCCCGCCCGGGTCGAGGCGCTCCTCGCCGCCGGCGACCTGACGGCCGCGACACGCCTGGTCGACCAGTTCGCCCGGGGACTACGCGGCCGTACGGCACCCGCGCCTCGCGCCGCGCTCGCCGTGTGCCGGGCCCTGCTGCTCACCGCAGCCGCAGACCACTCTCGGGCGGCGACGGCCTACGACCGGGCGGCGCGCGCCTGGAGCGCGTTGCCGCGCCCCTACGACGCCATGCGCGCCCGCGAGCGCCAGGCCGAGGCGCTCATGGCGCAGGGTCGGATCGAGCAGGGCCGCGAGCTGCTGGCGGCGCAGTACGAGCAGCTATTCAGGCTGGGCGCCCGCGGCGACGCGGACCGTGTCGCACAGCGGCTTCGCGAGCACGGCGCCGAGGTCCCGCGGTTGTGGCGCGGCGGCCGGCGCGGGTACGGGGACCAGCTCTCACCTCGCGAGCTCGACGTGGTCCAGCTGGTCGTCGCCGGAAAGACGAACCGGCAGATCAGTCGGATCCTGGCCAAGTCTCCGGCCACAGTGGATCAACAGCTGCGCGCGGCGATGCGCAAGTTGAAGGTGAGCTCCCGGACCGCCCTCGCGGTCAAGGCGGTGGAGGCCGGCGTGTTCGCCGAAGAGGACTCCCTCGACGACGCGTCGTGAAGATTGACGTATCCGCTGGATAGCTAAGGTCATTCGTTTCGCCCGAGCATGACTCCATGATTCATGGCCCATGGGCGATGCATGCCTGAGCGACCTGTCGAGCGTGACGACTCCGCCATCGAGCACCCGCCACCTCTCGAGCTGTCGCGGGAACCGCACGACAGCGCCCGCGACGCCTCCGACGCCCACGACGCCGACGGTGCCGTCGACCACAAGAGCCACGACCCCTACCAACCCCTGTAGGCGGAAGGGACCCTCATGAGATTCAAAGCCCTCGCGGCGACGCTGGCCGCAGCGGTCGGCCTGAGCATGCTCCAGCCACTGCCGGCGTCCGCGGCAGAGCCGGATCCCGGCACGGCCGCCGGCAAGATCGCGCCGACTCTGAAGGACCGCTTCCGCGCGCAGCCGTCCTCCGACTTCTGGATCACCTTCGAGACCGGGGCCGACCTCGGGCCGGCGAAGAAGATCGCCGACTGGACCGCTCGTGGTCAGTTCGTCTACGACGCGCTGACCGCGGCGGCGAAGGCATCCATGGCATCCGTCTCCACCGAGCTCGACCGGGCCGGCGTCAAGTACACCTCCTACCCGATCGCCAACGCCGTGCTCGTCAGGGGCGGCACCGAGAAGCTCGCCCTCGACGTGGCGGCCCGGGCGCAGGTCGCCGAGATCCACGCGACGCCGCAGGTCGCGCTCGTCGAGCCCGTGGACGAGAAGATCCCCACTGACCGGTCCGTCCGACCCGCCGCCCCGAAGGCCGCCGGTGAAAACGACACCGTCGCGTGGGGTCTGGAGGCCATCCACGCCCCGCAGTCGTGGGCCATGGGCGCCACCGGTGCCGGCATCACTGTGTCCAACCTCGACTCGGGCGTGCAGTTCGACCACCCCGCCCTGATGCACCAGTACCGCGGCACGAAGCCCGACGGCACCGTCGACCACAACTACAACTGGATGGCCACCCGCAGCTCGTGCGCGGGCGCGCCCTGCGACGACAACGGACACGGCACGCACACCATGGGCACCATGGTCGGCGACGACGGCACCAACCACATCGGCGTCGCACCGGAAGCCCAGTGGATCGCGACGGACGGCTGCTGCGAGGACACCGGCGCCGAGTCGTTGCTGCGGTCCGGCTGGTGGCTGCTCGCACCGACCGACGTCCAGGGGAACAACCCCGATCCGTCCAAGCGCCCCCACGTCATCAACAACTCGTGGGGTCAGGACGCCGAACATCACTTCAACGACTTCTTCCAGGCCATCGACGAGGCCTGGACCGCCGCGGGCATCTTCAGCGTCTGGTCGTCGGGGAACACCGCGCCGTACGCGGCCTGCGACACCGTCTCCTCGCCCGGCTCCGCCGAGAGCGCCTACTCCGTCGGCGCCTACTCGCCGGACGGCAGGCTCGCATCGTTCTCCCGCAAGGGCGAGGGCGAAGGCGGTCGGATCAAGCCCGAGATCTCCGCCCCGGGTCAAGGCGTCACTTCGTCCTATCCGAACGGCGGCTATGCCGAGATGTCCGGTACCTCGATGGCGGCACCGCATGTCGCCGGCGCCGTCGCGGCGCTCTGGAGCTACGACCCGACCCTGATCGGGCAGGTCGACGAGACCCGCCGCCTGCTCGGCGAGTCGGCCATCGACGTCGACGACACCGAGTGCGGCGGTACCGCCGAGGTCAACAACAAGTACGGCGAGGGCCGGCTCGACCTCGTCCGCCTGCTGGAGCTCGCGCCCCGGAAGGGCGGCACCCTCACCGGTGTCGTCACCGCCAACGGCGCCCCGGTTCCCGCCGCCGACGTGACGATCAGCGGGCCGTTCAGCCGGTCGATCGGCACCGACGAGCACGGCCGGTTCACGACGAACCTCCCGGTCGGCGACTACCACCTCAGCACCAAGGCCTTCGGCTACCTGACCGCGACCGCCGACGTCACGATCACCCTCGGCCAGGACACCTCCGTCAAGCTGCCGCTCACCGCCGCCGCGAGGCACGACATCAGCGGGCGGGTCGTCGACGACAAGAAGCGGCCCGTCCCGAACGCCGACGTCTCCATCAAGGACACACCGCTGAAGCCGGTACGCACGGATGCCAACGGCGCGTTCACGATCCCCGCTGTCCCCGAGGGCGCGTACAAGCTGGCCGTCGACCCCAACGCCTGTTTCTCGCCCACGGCGGTCCCGCTGACCGTCGGTGCGCAGAACGAGTCGCCCGAGATCCCGGTCGGGCTCATCGTCGACAAGGGCGGCTACAGCTGCGCCGTCTCCGAGGGCGAGTACCTGCGCGGCACCGAACCGGTCACCTTCGACAGCGGCGTGTGGGCCACGGTGAGGTTGCCGTTCCCGATCGCGCTCTACAACGGCAGCCACGACACCCTCGGCATCGGCCTGCGCGGCGTCATCGCCCCGGACGGCGGCACCGCACCCGGCTACGGCGGTGCCGGCATCTTCCCGTTGTATGTCGAGACCCCCGTCCAGTTCGCCGCCGGCGGCGGTGTCTTCACGGCGGCCACCAAGGTCAACGGTGAGGACGCGTTCGTCGTCGAATACCGCCACGCCAAGCTCTGGGCCTATCCGACCCGGTCGCAGTACACGGAGCCGGTCAACTTCTCGGCCACGCTCACCCGCTCGGGCACCATGATCTTCGGGTACGGCGACGGCGTCGGGACCGACGATCCGGTGACCGCCGGCGCGCACGCCATCACGGGCATCCAGGGCTGGGCCGGCGTCGACGGCATCCGGTTCTCCGATCACGCCCCGGTGCTGCACGACGGCATGATCGTCACCTACGACATGCCTGACTTCGGGTACCTCGACGCGACCGTCGTCGACCAGAACGACGGGCTGCCGGTCGCCGGCGCGAAGGTCTCGTTCAGCGACAAGAGCGGGCTCGTCGAGACCGTCACCACCAACGGGACGGGCATCGTGCACCGCCAGCTTCCGATCGGCGACTACACCATGACGGTCGAGACGCCGAACTACACGACCGCGGCGTACCCCTTCTCGCTGAAGGAGCTCTACGCGAAGGCAACGATCGACGCGCGCCTGACCACGGGCGCCGCCGGCCTGAAGGCCGACGGCCTCGACGCGCTGCTGGGTACCGGCCAGAACGGCGTGGGCTCGCTCACGCTCACCAACAACGGATCCGCTCCCCTCACGTACAACCTGGGTGAAGCCGCGCGGCACCCCCAGCTCGACGCCGCCGGCGCCACCGCGCGCACCGGCACGGGTGCAACCAGCAAGATCGACCTTGCCGCGTGGAAGGCCGGTGCGAGTGGCATGAAGCCGTCGAACGTCGACGCCAAGGCCACCACGTCCAGCGCCGCGGAGGCGCAGGCGGCCGCCAAGGTCGGTGCGACATCCGGCGGCGACGTCATCACCCGGATCCCCATCCCCGGCACGATCGCGGAGAAGGAGCCCTCCGGCATCGGGTACGACGGCGACGTCTGGGTCCACGACTACATCGCGCGGACCAACACCGCCTACACGGTGACGGGTAAGCGGACCGGGAAGGTCTTCGACGCGTCGTGGAACCCCGCGTACCGGGCGTTCGACATGGCCCTGGACACCAAGAGCGGTGACATGTGCCAGATGGAGGACAGTCCGGCCAGCTACATCCACTGCTTCAACCGGGAGACCGGAAAGCAGACGAGGCAGATCAAGGGTGACTGGTCCACGCTGCAACTGACCGGTCTCGCCTACAACCCGACCCAGGACGTCTTCTACGTCGGCGGCCGCGTGAACGGCAAGATCGGGACCGTCGCCGGTACGTCACACGACAACCCGGGCGCGCTCCTGTCCTTCTGCGCCCCACCGCTGCCCGAGGTGATGGGCCTGGCCTACAACCAGGCGTCGGACACGATCTGGTACACCGACCTCACCTCGAACCGGCCCACCCGCCTGTTGCAGGTCGACCCCGACGACTGCTCGCTGGTGAACGCGTGGTGGTTCCCGGGCCAGAAGGCGGGCCAGGGCGGCGGCCTCGAGACCGACGCCACCGGGGCGCTGTGGGCGGCCGACCAGATCGCCGACGACGTCGTACTCGTCGACGTCGAGGACGACCTGCTCACCGACCTGCCGTGGCTGACGCTCTCCTCGACCGGCGGCACCCTCGCCCCCGGTCAGTCGACGACCGTCAAGGTCTCGATCTCCTCGAAGGGTGCCAAGCCCGGAGTCCAAGGCGCGAACATCGTGGTCCGGTCCGACTCCGGACGTCAATCCAAGACCTACGTCCCGGTGACGCTCACGACCACGCGGTACCAGGTCGGCGTCAACGCCGGCGGCGCGAGCCTCACCGACGGCTCCGGCTACACCTGGTCCGCCGACCAGGCCGCCGGCAAGAAGTCGTGGGGCTACGAGGGCAAGACGAAGGTCGCCTTCACGAAGGCCCCGATCGCCGGCACGACGGACGACGCCCTGTTCCAGTCGCAGCGCACCACGGCGGACAAGCAGCTGTTCTACCGCTTCCCGGACGCGCCCAAGGGCACCTACGCGATCGACTTCGGGTTCGCCGAAATCGACCAGGTGGCCAAGGGGAAGCGGGTGTTCGACGTTCTCGTGGACGGAGCGCTGACGGACTACGCGTACGATCCGACCGCGGCCGTGGGGCCAAACGCCGCCGACTGGCGTAAGGCTGTCGTGAAGCACGAGGGCGGTCCGCTGACCGTGGAACTGCGGGGCTCGAAAGGCCTGAAGGCCCCGAGCATCGCCGCGCTGCGGGTGACGCTCGACCCGCGCGCTGACGAGGCGGAGCCGGAGGAGCAGCCCGAGCAGCCGGACCCGGGCCCTGTGCCGGTGGCCCCCGCCGGTCGCTCGTACACGATGAAGGTGACCGACGGGCTCTACCGCCAGGGCACGAAGGAGTCCGGCTGGCACGGCGACGACCTCTGTGGCGTGCTGTGGTTCAACGCCGACTACCTCCAGCCGTTCTACGACAGCGCCTGGGACGGCGTGTGCGTGACGACGAACGGCACCCTGACCTTCGACCGCGCCAACTCGTCGGGGAGCAACACGGCGCTCCCGTCCCCGTACCCGATCGACGCCATCCACCCGTTCTGGGACGACCTGGTCGTCGACGACGAGGCGGGCATCTACTTCGGCACGACCGAGGTGGACGGGGTGGCGGCGCAGGTCGTCGAATGGCGCAACGTCGCCTTCTACAGTGACCAGACGGCTCGCGTCAGCTTCTCGGTCACCCTGATCGCCGACGGACGGATCCAGATCGGCTACGGCGACGGCGTCGGCGGCGACAACCCCCTCACCCGAGGGTCGTCGGCGACGGTCGGTGTGGAGAGCCTGAACCGCAACCCCGCGGGCCAGTACTCCTTCAACCAGCCCGTCCTGAACGTCGGCCTGGGGCTGGAGTACACCCTCCCGGCCGCGGGCACGATCGAGGGCACGGTCACCGACTTCAACGACCGCAAGCCGATCGAGGGCGCGATCGTCACGCTCAAGGGGCCTGCGGGTGAGCGGGTCATCACGACCGACGCGAAGGGCCGGTGGAAGGCCCAAGCGCTGGTCGGCGAGAACACCGTGCAGGTCGAGGCGCCGAACTACGTCACCGCCAGCCACCCGGTGACCATCGCCAAGAAGGATCAGGCCGAGGTGATGGACACGGCGTTGACCACGGGCATCGCCACCGTCACCGGAGGGGACCTCGACTGGCTCCTCGACAAGGACCAGCAGGCGACCGCCAACGTGACCGTCACCAACAGCGGCTCCGCCCCGCTCGAGGTGCGGATCAGCGAGCAGCAGCGCACCAGCGACGGCGGGCACGAGGCCGCCGAGCTTCCGTGGCTGACCCTCACGGGCGCGGCCGCGACCGGCACGGTCAGGCTCGCGGCCGGCACGTCCACCACGGTCAAGGTGACGGCCGACAACGCCAGCGTCAAGCCCGGCGTGCTCGTCGGGGACCTGCTCGTGGCCTCGAACGCCGGCAAGGGCGAGACCCAGCTCAAGCCGGTCCGTCTGGCGACGTCGGCCTACTGGAAGGGCGTCGACGCCGGTGGGTCGGGGCACGTCGATGCCGACGGCTTCTTCTGGTCGCCTGACCAGGCGCTCGGCTCGCGGCCCTGGGGCTACGTCGGCGGCAAGGCGAATACCACCAGGGCCGACATCGCCGGCACCGAGGACGACGCACTGTTCCGCACCCAGCGGACCGGCAAGACGTTCAGCTACGTGTTCAAGAACGCCCCGGCCGGGACGTACCGGATCGGCCTCGACTTCGCGGAGATCGAGAAGGTCAAGGCCGGCAAGCGTTCCTTCGACGTGCTCGCCAACGGCAGGGTCGTACTCTACGACCATGACGTGCAGGCGAAGGTAGGCGCGCTGACCGCGGACCTGAACATGGTCACCGTCGAGCACACCGGTGGCGATCTGACGATCGTGTTCAACCGCGAGAAGGGCGAGGGCGACCCGATCCTCAACGCCCTGAAGGTGCAGGAGGATCCGCGCCTCTGAGTCAGCCCACCAATGGTCGGAGCCTCCTCGGCAAAGTCGCCGGGGAGGCTCCGACCATCTATGGGCGATACTCGTGCGGTGCGGTTCGAGGGCGGCGGTCCGCTGGGCTGCCTCGGCGACCTGGCGTTCGAGGCCGCTGTGGCGCTACTGGCGTGCGGGTTGGTCCTACTGCTTGGATTCGGCTTCACGCGCGCTCCGGTGGTGACGACTGCGATCGTGGCGCCGGTCGGCGTGTTCGCCGGCTACGGCGTTTGGCTGCTGATCTTCAGAAGACACAGCGATCGGCTGGCAGGCCGGGTGGCGATCGCCGCGGTGATGTCCGTCGTCTTGATGGCAGTCCTGCTGACCTACGTCGTCCAGTACTGCGCCTGCGTGGCCTGATAGCAGCGCACTTTTGGGCGGCATCACCCGCCCTCCGCCTGCCGCAGCAGGGCCTCAGGTTCAGGATCGGGCCTTGAGCTACCGCGATGCCCGTCGCGGTCCATGCCCGTTGCTCCCGCGGCCTCGCCCTCCGCGACCACACAACCAGTTCAACGCATGGCCGCCGATCCAGCCAGCCGGTTGCCTATGTGGACGGACGGACCCGCACCGCGAAAGCTTTCTAGATCCGATAGTCACCGGGGACCGTTTCCTGGCGCGTCAGCGCAAGGAGCTTGGCCGCTGGCACCGTTGCGTTGATCCGCGACAGTGGTGCGCATGGCTTCGGAGATGTACGGCCCCCTGGCGCGGTACGCCGCGCGGTTCCACGCGAGCGTCGGCGACCGCCATCACGTCGCGTCGCCGATCGGCGCCTGGCTGTTGCTCGCCTTGTGTGGGCCGGCGAGCACGGGCGCGGCGCGGAACGAGCTGGCCGAGGTGCTGGGCACGGACGTGGAAAGCGCCGCGGCGGCGGCGCGGGCGCTGCTGGAGGCGCCGCACCCGTTGGTGCCGTCGGCGACCGCGGTATGGAACCGTCCGGGAGTCCAGACGCCGGCGCTGAAGCAGTGGCTCGGGACGCTGCCGGGGTCGACGCAGACCGGCTCGCTGCCCGAGCAGGCACGCCTCGACGCGTGGGTGCGGGACCACACCCTCGGCCTGATCGGCGAGTTCCCTCTGGAGTTGCGCCCGGAGACGGTGTTGCTGCTCGCCAGCGCGCTGGCGACCAAGGTGTCTTGGGATCTTCCCTTTGAGGTGACGCCGGCCGTAGCGCTCGGCGCGGACAGCGCCTGGGCGGGGCGGCTGAGCACGGTGCTGCGCACCCCCGAGCAGGGCCATGTGGCGTACATCGCGCCGACCGAACGCGCCGGGGACGTCATCGTGCACGTCGGGTCGGCGAAGGCGAACACGGACTGGTCCGTGACGACCGGCCTGGCGGTGGTCTCGGTCGCCGCCGCGCCCGGCGTGAGCGCCGCGGACGTGCTCGCCGCCGCGTACGAGGTGGGCCCGGCGGCGATCCGTTCGGATCCGCGCCCGCGCCGGTCCCTGTACGACCTGCCGCTCGGCGATTATCCGTTGTGGACGATCCGCGAGGAACCCACGAACGATGGCATCACCGAGCGCCACCAAGCGGTACTGCCCGCCTGGTCCGCCCGCGACGACCACGACCTGACCCCAGACGCGCTCGGCTTCCCCGCGGCGACCCGCGCCATGGCGGGCCTACTGGGCGTGGAGAAGCCGCCGTTCGAGGCCAGGCAGTCGGCGGTGGCCCGGTACGGCCGGTACGGGTTCGAGGCGGCCGCCGCCACCGGATTTGCCACGTTCGATGGCGTGCCGCCGCCGGGCGTGGTGCGGATCGCGGAGCTGCGCTTCGGCCACCCGTACGCCGTGCTCGCCGTCGCCGTCGACCGCCGCTGGGAGGACGGGGAGACCATCCGGGGCGCGTGGGACGGCGTTCCCGTGTTTTCCGGCTGGGTCAGCGAGCCGTCGGACGTCCCGCCTGAGGAGGCCGCGGGCGACCACACCGGACAGTTGACGTAGCAATCCGGCGATGGGCGGTCGTAGGAGGCTAGCGGGCGGGTAGGCCCGATGCGATTGCGGCCTGCACCTTGAGCGGCTCTGGTGTAGCGGGGCCGCCGGTTGAGGCGCATGAGGAATGGCGGGGCGGACGGATTGGCGACACTCGTTTATCCCGCGTCACGCTACGATGCGCCAACGATGCCTCCCTCGTGCCACTGACCGGGAGCGATGATGCCCGAAGAGCCCAGCCTGTCCCTGCGGATCACGCCAGCCGAATCGGATGTGGACTTGGCCGAGGTCGAGGAGCTCGCCTTCCAGCTGCGGCAGGATCTGCTGGCTTCCGGTGTACCCGGCGTGGCTCGCGAGGTGGCGGGGCCTGCGCCCGCCGGGACGCGTTCGGTGGAGCTGATCGTGGCTGGTCTCGGCTTCCTCGTCACCGGGCTGTCTACCGCGGCGTCCGCGGCTCAGCTGGCCGATTTCGTACAGCGCTGGCGGGAGCAGCATCCCCGGCGGCGCCGGGTCAAGGTCGCCGTCGTCGCCGGTCACGCCTCTCCGCAGAAGCCGGCTGGGATCGGCCGGCGCAGCGCGCTCCTCGTGGCCAATGCCGCCTACCAGGATCCGGGGCTCAGCCAGCTTCGCTCGCCGGTCTCCGACATTCGGGCGCTGGCCGAGGTTCTCGGCGAACCGAGCATCGGGGCCTTCGAGGTCGACACGATCACCGACGCGGGCGAGGCCACCTTACGGCGGCGGGTGGCGGCCTTCTTCGCCGACCGGAATCCCGACGACGTCCTGCTCCTGCATTTTTCCTGCCATGGGCTCAAGGATCAGCGCGGCAGGCTCTTTCTGGCCGCCGCGGACACCGAACTGAGCTTCCTGACCGCTACGGGGCTGCCAGCATCGTTTGTCTCTGAGCAGATGAGCGAAACCGCGTCCCGCTCGGTGCTGCTCATCCTGGACTGCTGCTACAGCGGCGCGTTCGCCCGCGACACCGTCGCACGCGCTGATCGTACGGTTCACCTCGCCGACGAGTTCCGTGGCGGCGGCACGGGACGCACGGTGCTGACGGCCTCCAGTGCCACGGAGTACTCGTTCGAGGGCGGCCAGATCACCACCTATGAAGCGCAGCCCTCCGTGTTCACCGACGCCCTGGTGCGCGGGCTGCGTACCGGAACCGCCGATCTGGATCATGACGGCGAGATCTCCGTTGACGAGCTGTTCGAATTTGCTTCCCAGCGCGTACGTGAAGCCCAAGTTGGGCAGGTGCCGCGCAAGTGGGCCTTCGATACGACCGGTCCGTTGGTCGTGGCCCGCAGTGTGCGTCCCGCCCTGCTGCCCGAGGAGATCCGGTCCGACCTGGCCAGCGATCGGCGTGTGCTGCGGCTGGAGGCCGTACGGGCGCTGGTCGGGCTGCTCGCGGGTTCCCGGGAGGGCTACCGTCAGGCCGCCCGCGTAGCGCTTACCGACCTTCGCGACAACGACGACAGCGTGCAGGTACGGGCGGCGGCCGCGGCAGCCCTCAGCGACGCGCCGGCCCTCGCCGCACCAGGCGCGGAATTGCCGTCGACCCCGACCGCGACGCCACCCCCGGCCACCTCGTTGGAAGCCACTATGAGGGCGGAGCCGTCACCGCCGGCGATGACACCGCTTGCCGTGTTCTCCACCATCGCGTCGCCACCCCCTGCGACGCCGTTGGAGAGCCCGTCGCGCCCAGCCGGGCCGTCCACTGTGAGCGCCACACCGCCAGATGCCGCATCCGCTGCGCCGCAAGCGGGGACGCCGCAGGACGCCGGGCCACGGCTCGGCGGGCGGCGGCCCGAGGGCGCACCACCGACGGAGCACGGGGCGCCGCAACCGGTCCAGGAGCTCGGACCGCGCCGCCGCAACCGCATCCTCGCGATCGTGGCGATCGGGCTCGTAGTCGTCACGGCCGTCACGATCGGCATCATCTCGCAGCTCGCCGACCAGGATCACGGCGAATCAGGCAGCGCGGGACCGCCGTCCTTCGGCGCGGCCATCGGCAACACCACACTTAGCGACGATCGGGAACTGGACTCTGCCCAGCTGAGCCCGGGCGGAAAGTGGGCGGTCACGCTCGGCAAGACACCGACCCAGGTCGCCGCGCAAACCGCACAGCTGTGGAACGTCACGACCGGCGCGAAGACCACGACCTTCGACACCGAACACGGAGTCGTTTTCAGCCCGGACGCGACGGTCGTCGCCAGCACCTCCTTCACCGGCAAGCGCGACGTTTCCACCGGCAACGGCACGCCGATGGGCCTCATGATCGGCGGGGACACACTTGTCGAGCTGCGCGATACCGCCACCGGCGCGAAGTTGGCCACCCTCTCCGGGCACGAGGGCAGCGCGTACATCGCGTTCAGTCCAGACAGCAAGATCGTCGCCACCGCCGGCACTCTCGCCGCCGAAAAGTCCTTCGACTCTCCCGTGCGTCTGTGGGAAGCGCTGACCGGCAAGCCATTGGGCACCCTTTCAGGCCACGACAACGGGATCCAGAGCATGAGTTTCAGCCCGGATGGGAAGCTGCTGGTCTCAAGCGCCGCCGGTGGAACGACGAAGATCTGGGACGTGGCGACCCGCACGGCAGCGGCGACTCTTCCTAAGGTCTGGTTCCCACAGTGGATCAGCCCAGACGGCAAGACGTTCGCCGCACGCAAGACCGACAGGAGCTTCGAGCTGCGCAGCCTGCCCTGGGGCAACCTGATAGCGAACGTCACCGACGCCGGTGAGTTCGCCGGCTTCAACGCGGACGGCTCCGCATACGCCACAGCCACCGCGGCGGGGACGGTGCGGCTCTACGCCATAGCGACCCAAAAGAACCCGATCGGGCCAGCGCTGACCACGGCCATCAAGGGCGACCTGATATTCAGCCCGGACGGCAGGCTCATCGCAGCGGTGGACAAAGACAGCGGCGATCCGGCGGTGTTCGACGCAATCACAGGTCAGGGCCTCATGCCGCTCAGCGGCCATACCGGCACCGTCACCGACATGGTGTTCGCCCAGGGCGGCGAGGTGCTGGTCACTACCGGCACCGACAAGACGGTGCGCCGGTGGTGGGTCCACCTCGTCCAGCCCACCCCGTCGGGGTGAATGATCCCGTCCGTAGAACACATTCCTACGCCCGGCCAAGGCTGGTAAGCCGGCGTCGATGAGGGCGGCTCACCCCCGGGCCGCCCCGCCCGCCGTCACCTCGACATGCCCGCCGCGTATGCGGCGGGCATCAGCCGCGCCCGCGAATCTGGCCCAATAGGGCGACGCCTTCGGGGTCGGTGGACCACAAAGATGTGCGCAAGTCCGATAGAGGTACGACGGCCGTGGCTGTCGCTTGCAGTGTGGTGACGTCCGCGGCGGAAATCCACCAGTCACATTGGCCAGGGCCGTCCCACAGCATGATTTTCACGCCCCGTCCTTCGAAACGATGGACCGTGTGGCCAGGCCAGCCCATCGTGGGTGGCCTCTGCTCGTACTGCCGCCGCAGCTCGCTGAGCGTCGCCCCATCGAGTTCGGCCGCTTGGGCTTGAAGCAACGGTCCTTGAGAAAGACAAGATGCGTCCCATCGGCGCGCCGCGACGAATGCTGCCACGTCGGAGCAGTACTCAGTGGTGCCACGGATCCAGCCGGTGCGAGTGTAGATGTCGCCGCCGACCAGCATCGCGGGGTCTTCGAAGCCGAGCGGAACGCCCCAGGCGCAGACTCCCTGGTTCTCAACGGAGATGACCAGGACGGGTCCCACCCACCCGGGGAAACGACGGCTGCTGGCCTCCGGCAGATCTATCAGTACCTTGTCGGGGAAGACGACTTGGTCGGTGTAGGCCATGGCAATCTCCCGCGCGACGTCGGCAGATACCGCAGACCGAACAGACTCAGGTACGGCCGGCAGATTCACGAAAGGTGTGTAGCACAACCGGTCAACGCCCGGGGTGCTCCACCCTCGTCAGTAGATCCGCGTGCCAGCCCAGCTCGTGGCGTCTTCAGGCTGGATGCGCGACTCGCGGCATGACAGGACGTTTCGCAGTAGCGGCAACAGCTCGTCGATATCATGTCGAGCCGTGGTGGCGCCTGGCGTACGGTGCCGCTGTGCCTGGTAATCGACGACAGCGCGCGGCGCACCCACCGTGAAGACCTCCTATTGCTCAACACCGGACACCTTCATCTGTACCGGCACCGGAGGTCGCGGGACCGGCTCCTGGCCGACCTCACGCTTGGGCTACGCGATCCTTGAAGCGGATCTGGCCCTCGTTATGCTCACGCGCCTGGACGAGCTCCACCGACGGCGCGCTGGCGACGTACACGCGCTGCTGGACCTAGTCGCATCCGCCGCTATGGCACCTGCTGTTCGGCCGCAGGCTCGTCTGTCGCCCGCCGTGGATTCGGTGACGGCGGGCGACGAGGGTCGGTAAACGGGCTTCGGTCCCCGCTTCGTGACAGATCCGGGCGCCGGGCCGCACGCTCGTACGCTGCCGGCCTGGCCCTGGTAGCAGCGATGGCTGCCTCCACTGCCAGCAGGTCGATGCGGCATCCTGGCGGGGTGCCGTACCACCCGACGACCGCGCGCGCCGAACCTGACCCCCGGCTGGATCCATACCGTGAGCGAGCTGGCGCTCTGTTCCGGCAGGACGAACAAGTCGGCGTGTTGTACCTGCGTATTGGGACATGGTCGCAGCAGGTGGGCGGACATCTTTGGTGGCGCAGATGGTCCGAGCCGCGGGAGCAAGCAGAGGGGTACCTCGCCTTCACCGCGGGCGGGTTCGACGACTTCGTCGAAGACCTGCAGACCCTGGGCGACGAACTGGCGGACTGGGGAATGGGCCGTTTCCTGTATCGCGGTGAACTCTTGCACGTCACGTGGCTCGACGACGCGACCTCACGACAGACGCGAGTCGACACCTTTGGCCTTGACCCGAACCCTGCCGTTGACCGGCTGCACTGATGCAGCATGAGCACCCTGCCGCCGTACGCGAATCCGGTCGACCGACCGCCGGCCACCGGCGCCCGTCCGTGACCGTGCGGACGGACAGCCGGAAATGTGTTTCTCCGATTGCACGCACTCCTTAGGATCTCCGGTGATCAAGGAGGATGACGCAGTGGGCGATTTCCAGCAGTTCGTGGCGGATGTGGCTACACGTCTGTCCACAATGTCCAAGGGCGAGTTGTTCGTCGTCGGCGACGGTCTCGACCGGGACTCACTCTGGCTCACCTTTCTCGATTCCTTCCCCGCCGGCACCAATCTCCGATTCCGTGAGCGGTCCGAGTACGACTGCTCGACCTGCCGAGGGTTCATCAAGAATCTCGGTAACATCGTCGAGATCCACAACGGACAGGTCCGCGCCGTCTGGTCCGGGGTGTCCGCATCAGACCCGGTCTTCTCCGTCGTCGCCGCCGCAATGGACGAATTCGTCGGCACGCTGCCGTTGTCCACCATTTTCCGATCCACCGAGGCGCAGTACGGGACGAGGACGACCCGGACGCTGCGCGACGGCCAGGTCGAGGTGTGGCAACACCTACACGGCCGGGTGGAGAAGCGGCATCGCACCCAAGACGTCGGCGCGGCACGGGGCACCTTTGACGCCGCGGTACAGGTGTTCCAGCGTGGCCTGGTCGAGCTGACCCCGCACGCTCTGGACATCGTCGTCGACCTCATCGACGACAACGCCCTCTACCGCGGCGCGGAGCATCGTCGGACGGTGACCGAGTTCCGGTCGCTGCAGAACCGGTGGACGAAGGCGAGCGACGGACGGGCCTTCATTTTCGCCAACGCCATGAACCCGGCGGCCCGGTTCCGCAACACGGTGATCGGTACCCTCGTTCAGGATCTCTCCGCGGGCGTCGACCTGGAGCAGGCGGTCCGGTCGTTCGAGACGAAGGTGGCACCGCAGAATTACCAGCGCCCCACGGCGTTGATCACCCCGGCCATGGTCAAGGCTGCCATGAAGACCATCGACGAGTTGGGCATCGAGGAGTCGTTGCAGCGACGGTTCGCCCGGCTGTCCGACGTGTCGGTCACCAACGTGCTGTGGGTCGACAACGACACACAGTCGCGGATGAAGGACGGCATCGAAGGGCTGCTCATGCAGGCGGCCACCACGAGGTCGGCAGGTGGGCGCCTTCGTGACGCGAAGCCGGAGGAGGTGCCCGTCGTCACCTTCATGAAAGACATCTTGCCCGGCGCCGCGACCATCGACCTGTGGGTCGCCAACAGCCACGAACCACACTTCGTCAGCCTCACCACCGGCCGGCACCAAGCCGCCCCTCGGCTGTTCACTTGGGACAACGATTTCGGCTGGTCCTACAACGGCAACGTCACCGACTCGATCAAGGAGAAGGTCAAGCGGGCCGGCGGCAACGTCACCGGCAAGCTGCGGGTGAGCCTGTCCTGGTTCAACCACGACGACCTCGACCTGCACGTGTTCGAACCCAACGGCGACCACATCTGGTACAAGGACAAGCGCAACAAGCTGGACGTCGACATGAACGCGAGCGGGCCGTTCTCACGCGAGCCGGTGGAGAACATCACCTGGACCAACAAAGTCCCCGACGGCGAGTACCGGATCGAGGTGAACCAGTTCAACAAGCGGGAAAGCACCGACGTGGGCTTCGTGATCGAGACCGAGAGCAACGGGAAAATCGAGCATTACAGCTACGAGCGGGCGGTCGGCCACAAGGAGACCGTCGAGGTGGGCCGGATGACGGTCGCCGACGAGGTGATCACCGCTTTCCGGCCGGGTAAGGACATGCAGCCGGGCAGCGCCGGCAAGGACCTGTGGGGAATCACCACCGAACAGTTCGTGCCGGTGTCCACCATCATGTACTCGCCGAACTACTTCGACGACGCCGAGGTCGGCAACCGCCACTACTTCTTCATCCTGAAAGGGTGCGTGAACGACCAGCCGGCCCGGGGAATCTACAACGAGTTCCTCCGCGGCGACCTGCAACCGCACCGCAAGGTGTTCGAGGTCCTCGGCGATCGCACCAAGTGCGAGCCGTCCCCGGATCAGCTGTCCGGCCTCGGCTTCAGCTCCACGGTCCGCAGCTCTGTGACCGCCAAGGTGACCATGACCGGCGGCCGGCGCCACCTCATCAGTATCCAGTTCTGATTCCCTACCCACAAAATCGGAGATAAGCCATCGTGACCATTTTCGAAAAGGCCACGCGGGAGAAATTCCGCTACCCGTCGGCCAAGGGACTGCTGACCACGGAACAGCTGTGGGAGCTTCCGCTGACCGCCAAGTCCGGCTTCAGCCTCGATGACGTGGCCAAGGCGGTCAACGCCGAACTCAAGGCCATCGACACCGAGTCGTTCGTGGCCACCGAAACCAATCCGGCCAAGGCAACCTTGGAGACCAAGTTGGAGGTCGTCAAGCACGTCATCGCCGTCCGCCTCGCGGAGGACCAGGCGGCGAAGGCGGCGGCAGCCAAGAAGTTGGAGAAGGAGAAGCTGCTGGCAGTCCTGGGCCGCAAGCAGGACGCGGTCCTGGAAAACCTGACCGAGGCAGAGCTGCTGGCCCGAATCAACAACCTGTAACCCGCCGACAATCAGCGTCTGCCAGCAGGCCCGGATCGATCGTGGGCTTCTTCGCCCAAGGCTGTCACCTGTCCGTCATCGGCCGGTCCTGACACGTACATGTGTGTCGCTGCCCGCGTTAGAGCTAGGACCCACGGCTGATGGGCGGCGCCGCCACTGTGGACTGCGGCGGATAGATTGCTTGTCAAGAAGTCACGGCGATGGTGCGAACGTTGGTAGGAGGGTCCGGTTTGGATCGACTGGTGGCGATGATCGTTGACGAAGGCGACTCGACCCTGACCGTGTTCGAGGTGGCGCCCACCGCCGAGTCGGGGCTGGAGTTGGCCGCGGACGACGGGATGACGGCTCGGGCCCGGGTCACCCTCGATCACGCGTTGCAGCAGGTCCGACCGGCCTTGGTGAAGGTGTCCGAGCTGGTCCAGCAGCTGGCACCCGCGGAGGCGGAAATCGAGTTTGGACTGAAGGTCGGTGGGGAGACCGGCATCATCGTGGCCAAGGGGACATCCGAGGTGAACTTCGCCGTCAGGCTGACGTGGAAGCGGACGGAGCCGCGTGCCGGCGACGCCCCGTGAAGGCTTTGTCGTCCGCATCCTGGCCGGCACTTCTGAGGCTTCGGCGGGGCTGGGGTTCGTGGTCGGCGAGCGCCACATCATCACCTGCGCTCACGTCGTCAACGTCGCGCTGAGCCGAGACAAAGGCTCTGCCGAGCGGCCGCCAGAAGACGCTCGGCTGCACATCGACTTCCCCTTGCTGGGCGACATGGAGGGAGCCCCGCTGCGGCGCTGCAAGATCGTGGCGTGGGAGGCGCCACCGGCCGAGGGCCGGGCCGGCCTGGACCTGGCCGGGTTGACCCTGGTGGGCGCCGAAGGCCTGCCGGTCGGCGCTGGTCCCGCGCGGCTGCTCGACGTCGACGACCGGTACGCCGAGCAGGTCAGCGTCTTCGGCTTCCCTGGCGACCCGCCTCGGCGTCAGAACGGCGGCTGGAGCTCCTGCACCCTGCGTGGTGTTGTCGGCAACGGGTTGCTGCAGCTTGACATGTCGGACGAGTCCGCGCTGCGGGCGCAACCGGGTTACAGCGGAACGCCGGTCGTCGTTGCCGACGAGCGCGGCGACGCCGTGATCGGCATGTTCGCCGTGGCCGGCCGGGCCGCCAACGTCCGCGACAGCTATGCCGTCCGGCTGGCACAGCTCGCGCCGGCCTGGCCGCAGATCCTGGCCCGGCGCATCCCGCCGCGCTGCCCGTACCGGGGCCTTCACGCCTTCACCACGGTCGACGCCGACGCCGGGCTCTTCGTAGGTCGCGAGGACGAGGTTGGTCGGCTCCGGCGGATGACACAGCGGCAGCCGTTCGTTCTCGTCGTCGGCTCTTCCGGAGTGGGCAAGTCGTCGGTGGTCGGCGCGGGTCTGGTACCCGCCTTGGCCCGGGACGGGTGGGCGGTCGCCTGGATGCGTCCGGGCAACTCACCGTTCGACTCACTGGCGCGCGCCCTGCTGGACCTGGAACGGTCGTCAGGCGGCTACTCCCTCAAGGACCTGAACGAGACAGCCGAGCGGCTGCGCCGTGAGGGGCCCTGGCGCATCGCCAACCAGCTGTCGCTGCTGCTGAACAAACGCGTGGCCCTGGTCATCGACCAGCTGGAAGAGACGCTGGCGGTGGAAAACACCGTGCAGGGCGTCGACTTCCTGGACAAGGTGCTGCCCACGGCCGCCCCGGACAGCGGGGACGGCGCGGTCCGCGTGATCAGCACACTGCGGGTCGACTTCCTGCCTGCCCTGATCGAGGTACCGGAGTTCGGCTCCCGCCTGCAGGACCGTCAACTCAACCTCTCGCCGCTGGGAGTACCCGCCATGACGCGGGTGATCAAAGAACCCGCGGCGCTGCACGGCGTGCACTACGCGCCCGGTCTGGCCGAGACCATCGCTCAGGAGGCCAGCCACGGCCGTGGCGGGCTGCCGCTGTTGGAGTTCGCGCTGACCGAGCTGTGGGAGTTTCAGCAGGACCGCCGACTTAGCTTCGACAACTACCACATGGTCGGAGGCGTCGCTGGCACCCTGAACCGGCACGCCGAGCGCGTCTACCACGACCTCACCGAAACCGTCGATCCGGCGCGGATCCGGCGGGTGCTGCTGGCGATGGTGCGCACCCGCGGCGGCGCCGGTCAGGCGGTTCGAGCGACCGCGCGCAAGGAATACCTGGGCACGGACTGGACGATCGCCGAACAGCTGGCCCATCCGGCCCACCGCCTCGTTGTGCTCGGCCCCGATGGGCCGGGGACGGCCGAGATCGCGCACGAGGCATTGATCCGCGAGTGGAGCCGGCTCAGCCAGTGGGTCAACGAGGACGCTGCATTCCAACGCTGGCTGGCCATCATGGAGGAGCGCGCCCTCGACGGCGACCTGCTCTCAGACGCCCGCGTCGCCGAAGCGCAGCGCTGGCTGACCGAGCGTGCCGGTGACGTACCCGAGACGGTCGCCGGCCTGGTCGCCCGCAGCCGCTCGGCGATGCGGCAGCGCATCGCCGAGCTGGAGTCCGCCCGGTTGCGCGCGGAAGCCGCACTGGGTGAGTCGCAGCAGCTGACCGCGCGGCTCGAACAGGCCAACCAGGACCTAGTCGAGGAGTCGAGGTACAAGTCCGAGTTCATGGCGAACATGAGCCACGAGCTGCGCACCCCGCTCAACTCGCTGCTCATCCTGGCACGCCTGCTGGCCGACAACCTCGAACAAAACCTCACCGAAAAGCAAATCGAGTTCGCTCGCACCATCCACTCCGCCGGCTCGGACCTGCTGGCGCTGATCAACGACATCCTCGACCTGGCGAGGATCGAGGCCGGCCGGATGAACATCGAATCCGACGAGGTGGGCCTCGATCGGGTGCGTAGCTACATCGAGCAGGCGTTCGGGCCGCTGGCCCGGGAGAAGGGACTGGACCTCCGGATCGACGTCGCGGACAACCTACCGGCGTCCATCGTCACCGACGAGCATCGCCTTCAGCAGATTCTGCGCAACCTGCTCTCCAACGCGATCAAATTCACCGACGCGGGTTCCGTCTCGCTGGGCATCTCGTGGGCAGCCCGGCATCCCGGCATGGTCACCTTCGTGGTCAAGGACACTGGGATCGGTATCTCGCAGGACAAACTGGAGATGATCTTCGAGCCGTTCCGGCAGGCCGATGGAACGACCACGCGCCAGTACGGTGGAACCGGCCTCGGCCTGTCGATCAGCCGCCAGCTCGCTGACCTGATGGGCGGATCCATCACGGTCTCGTCCACACCAGCGCGAGGCTCAACCTTCACCCTCCGACTGCCCGCAGGAGTCCGGCCGTCGACCGACTTCATCGCCCGAACCGCCGATGACGCCACCGCCGGGACCGGCCCACTCGGTGTCGATCCCGACGTCCTACAGCGGCTCGCTGGCGTGAACGTCCTCGTGGTCGACGACGACGTCCGAAACGTGTTCGCCTTGACCAGCGCCCTTGAGCTGCTCGGCATGCACGTGCTGTACAGCGACAACGGCGCCGATGGCACACGCCTGCTGAAGGAGCACCCTGAGATCGACATCGTGCTGATGGACGCCATGATGCCGGGCCAGGACGGCTACGAAACCACACGGCAGATCCGCCAGGACCAACGCTTCCAGCACCTACCAGTCATCTTCTTCACCGCCCAAGCCATGCCCGGAGACCGCGAACGTGCCTTGGGCGCCGGCGGCAACGACCACCTCACCAAACCCGCCGAGCCCAGCGATCTGTGCGCGCTGATGGCCCAGTACCTCGACCACGCTGGCCAGACGGCCGATCTACGCGCCGACTGACAGAAACGGGCGGCGGGCGGCCGCGTCCAGCACACCGTCCCACCCGGCATGCCCGGGCGGCAGCTATTCAAGGTCTGTGTTCGCCGTCCGGCACGGCACCCGCCGTACCGGATCGCGGCAGAAGATGACGGCGATCCAGTCTGTGGCAGGCTCAGTGGATGTCGCCGATCGGGCTGCCTCCGCCCCGCCGCGAAGAGGTCGAGGAGCGATTCCTATCACTCCTCGATGGTCGTCAGTCACGTGACGAGGTCGACCGGTGGGCCGCTCAATGGGTTGTCGACGGCGACGGCGTCGATGACGAGCACGTCTGGTGGGCACTGAACCTGCTGTACGGCGTCGACCTACGCCACCACCCCACCGGCCCACACCTGCACGATGACCGGCAGATCCAGGACTGGCTGGGCGCCTTCCGGCAACGATGCTCCGGAACGTCGTGACACCCACGCCGGTCAGCTCACCACACACCGATACGCAGGAGCGACCTGTCAATGGCACGACCCCGACGCAACTATCGGCGGCAGATGGGCGTGCCACGCGCGTCGGTATCAAACGGCCGGAGGTGGTGAGAGAAATGACTGGTGCGGGCTGCGGCACGATAGCGGCGTGCCGCCGGATTTGCTGTGGGACGACGTCCAGCCCTTGTTCGACCCGGGGCTGACCGGCTCCCTTCCAGACCTGTGCGTTCCCGCGACCTCGACCGGCGACTGGCAAACGCTCCTGGACCTCGCGGCCTCAGGCCAGTGGCGGTACGAGTACACCGAAGGCGACGTGGCCAGCCCGTTGCCCCGTGCAGAAGCGGTGTTCAGCCGCCCGCTGGACGCCGAGACCGCTTCCCTACGCGTCTGGCCGGCCCCACACATGCTCGCGATCTTCCGCTTCTACGACCCGACGCAGATCGACTTCGACGTCGACCTGCGTGAGATACACGGTCAAGAAAGGCTCGATGTCTTCTGCGCGTTCCTCAAAACGATCGGCCAGCGACTTGGCAAACCCGTGCTGATGGACGCCGAAGGCGGTGATCCCCGCTCACATCCGATTCTTGGTTACCGCGTCGAGGACGACCAGGTCGCCGTAGTGCACGGACCACTGCCCCTACGAGGATGACGACTGGCGCCTGGCAACACGCGCGTCGCGCCAGGTCAGGACGTTGGTCGCTACGGCGACGACTCCCAATATGGCGAGTATCGGACGGTCCTGGACCACCGCGGCCATAGCGGTAGTGGAATACAGCCCACCGGAGCCTGGTAGCCCGTCTCCACCTGCCGCTCACCGTCGGCCAGAACCACGATCACGCGTGACCGTCCGGGGGCGAGGATCTCGGTGACCCTGCCAGCGACAACAGACCGAACAACGGCCTCCAGAAGCAGAAGATCCTCGTCATCGCCGCCAAGCTCCCACCGGCCTCCGAACTCACCAACCTGAAGGACGATCTCCTCCCCGAAGTCTGCCCAGCCGACAGACCGGGCGCCAGGACGACGGGGCAGCACAGCAACGTTCACACCCCACCCTTCCTCGTCGATCGACACCTCGGCTACCTCGGCCAATTCGTCGGCGAGCGTGACGGCGAACCCCAGTGATCGTGCCAACCTGACCATCCCACGCGCGCGAATGTTGGTTGCCGGACGGTACCCCATACCGACGAGCGCCCGAACATCATCCGGAAGGTCCGCCGGCACCCGACAAGCACGGGCCCCCGCGCCGATCCTAGGCCAGCCCATCGTGGGGGCCTCTGCTCGTACTGCCGCCGCAGCTCGCTGAGCGTCGCCCTATCCAGTTCGACCGCTTGGGCTTGCAACAACGGTCCATGAGAAAGGCGCGATGCGTCCCATCGGCGCGCTGCGACGAATGCGGCCACGTTAGGCGGTGCCGAAGGCGGAGGCGCAGCTTTCTCGTCGACTGCCCCAGTATTCGCAGACCTCGACGTACACGTCGTACCCGTCCGCGAAGTAGTTGCCCTGGAAGGCCTTGCAGTCGCCCCTGTGTGGTCACGAAGCAATCGTCGAGGGAACGCTACGCCACGCCGCGGGCGTCGTTCCAGTTGGAGCCGAGGCTGTCCGCGTACTCGAAGACATGGACACTTACCCCGTACCCGTCCGGGAACATGTTGCCCTGCTTCGACATGCATTCGCCGTTACTGGACGGCGCAGGAGCCGTATTGCTGTTGCGCACAAAGATCACAAACGTGGATCAAGCATGCCGTCCACGGTTCTGAGATATTCCAATGGGAGGATGACGTCGTGCGCCGGAGTTCGACCAGCCCGTTACCGTCCGCGGCCATTTACGATGCCATCATGACCAGCCTGGCACCCCGACTTTCCGAGGCTCCGCCGGGCAGCGTTGTCAAGAGCGCCGCCCGAACGAGCATGATGGGTCCTACGCCACGCCGTAGCCTGTGTTTTGGTACCTTGAGGTGGCTCCCGAGTACTCTCTGATGGTAACGGTCACGCCGTACCCGTCGGCGAAGAAGTTGTCCGCGTAAGAATTGCACTTGCCGTTGCTGGATGGGTCGCCGAACGAGCGGCCCTGTGGTGCTCCGGCATCGCTGACGATGGTTACCGAGACGCCGTAACTGTTAGCGACGTTGTCGCATACTGTGATCTGCTCCCAGCTCGGATAACCAGCCAGGTCGGCGTCGAAGAAGACCGCACCGGCGCCGTTAGTTGTGTAAAGCCAGCCCACATTCTTGGGTGGGACGGCCGCCTGCGCCGGTGCGCCGACCAGCCCGACGATGCCTACGATCACTGACGCCAGCAGGCCCGAACGCCACGATGGCATAAAAACAGTTAGCTTGCTCATGGACGGCGACTCTTCCATCGTCGCGCGTTGATTTGACGGTGGGTGGAGAAAATTTGCGCGTTTCTTGAGTCACCGGTGGCGCGCTCATGCGGTGATCGTGCCGGTCTCCGTGGGCGGCTCGGCCACCAACCTCGTACTTCGACCTCCTTAAGAGCCTGGTAAATAGCCGGTTCAGGGGGCGTGGGCCGGTGGTGGGATGGTCCGACCGGCACCAGCGGTGCCAGGATCTGCCACTCAGCGTGCGTGGTGTCCGATGGATAGGACGTGGCCGCAGGGTGGGCAGGTGCTCGCCGCAGTGGGGTACCGCGGGTGGAGCCTGCCCGGTTAGGACATGGATACCAAAGGGCGGGTCTTCGAGTGTGGGTGGCGGTTTGGTCGCTACTGCTCCTACGCGAAGGCCCCTTTTCTCGATCAGCCGCACACGCCGATCCGCAGCCCGATGCATCGATGATAACGCCTGCCGGCGATCCTAGACACAGTTATTTACCAGACTCTTAGGAGCGGCATTCTTGAGGGAGGCGCCGCCATTCCCGGCGCCCTCACATCGGCAATAGAGTTCGTGGCTCTACCATCCGTACGACGGAGGCATGGACGTCATCCTGCCCACTACCGCCGACCGCGACGCCCTTCGCCTCCAGCACCGTGACTGGCTTTCTACACACCCATCTGACTGTGCCGCGCCCGACGGGTCGTATCCCGCGCCCCGGCAGCCAGTAAGCACCACGGAACAGGGCCGGGTCGCCCGGCGCGAACGGCTTGAGGACGTCGGTGCGGAAGTGCTAGTAGTTGTACAGGTCTTGCCAGAGCCATCCAGCCGGTCGAGCTTGCCCGAGGTCACCAGGTCGTGGCTGGTGTAGTGGCCCGCCGGCGCGGCGGGGAGCTGGCGGCCGACACCTCGGATCCCCGAGCGAAAACCGCGAACGCGACGACGTTGTCCGCAGCCAGCCGGCGACCACGGTCGAACTCGGTGGCCAGGAAGATCAGATATCCGCCGTACGGCCGGTCGAAGACCTTCTGGGGAGACCCTTCAGGTGCCGCAGAAGACCGATGGCGTTGTGCTCGGCCCAGAGCCATCAGCCGCGGGGACCGAACCGCCGGTTGCTGATTACCGCTCATGGGGCTTCCATTTACCGCAGATCGAGCGGATGGCCCACGATCTCCTACCGCCGCCTCCCTCGGAGATGTTGGAATCGCCCATCAAACGGCCCGAGACCTGGAGGAGACGTGCGGACGAGACGAGCCTGGTACGCGCGAGCGGTGCTGGCGGTCAGTGCCCTGGTGCTGGTTTTGATGCCCGCGCCGGCGCAGGCCGCTTTCGACTGGCGGGGGGACGACTACAACTGGGACGGCTTCAGCGACCTGCTCACCATCTACGAGGACGATTCCGGCCTCGCGGGCTGCATGACGTTCTGGGCGGCGAACGGCACCGGCAACTTCTACTACAGGCGCCCGGTCACCTGTGGCTTCTCGCCCAATCTCACCGACCGTACGGCGGCGGCCGGCGACCTCAACAACGACGGGGTAGGTGACATCGTCGCGATCAGCTACGGCGACACCTGCCTGTACGTGAAGTGGGGCATCAACGACGGCATATTCACCAACATCAAGCGGATCGGCTGTGGCTGGGACCCGTACACCCAGCTGCTCGGGCCAGGCGACATCAACAGCGACGGCAACGAGGACCTGATGGCCGTCCACATCAACGGCTGCCTGTACAAGTGGCTCGGCAACGGCGCCGGCGGGTTCGCCCCGGTGCAGGCGATCGGCTGCGGCTGGGAGAGCTACTACGCCGACAACCTCGCCACACCGGGCGACCTCAACCGGGACGGCCACCCCGACCTCGTCACCATCGACACCCGCAACAACTGCATGATGCGCTGGTACGGCGACGGCCGCGGCAGCTTCGGCGACGGCGTGCTGATCGGCTGCGGCTGGGAGCGGTTCCTCTACAACATGGTGGGTCTGCAGGACGCGAACGGTGACGGCAACGGTGACCTGATCGCCCGCGACAGCGCGGGGTACGTCCACGCCTGGTACGGGATGGGCAACGGCGGGTTCTGGGCCTCCGTCCAGCTCAGCGGCATCTTGCTCGACGACCGGAAGCTGATCGGCTGACCCGTAAAACCTTTGCCGATGGGCCACCGGCGCGGCGATAGTCGCGCAAGATCTTGTATTCCTTCATTCGGTCCAGGGCGTGTTCCACTTGGGCTCGGACGCGGCGGTGGAGCGGTTGTAGTCCTGTTTCCACCGCCTTAGCTGATGGCGGCCAGCCGCACGGTCGTGGTCGCCGCCACGCAGACGAGACCCGCGATCGAGGTCGGTGTGCCGAGTTCGGCGAGCAGGAATAACGTGCCGGCCGCCGCGCCGGCGGCAACGGCATAGAGGGTGCCGACCTGGAGGAACGAGATCGGCCAGTTCAGGGTGACGTCGCGCAACATGCGGCCGCCGATCGCTCCGATGACACCGACGACCGACGCCCCGGCTACGCAGAGGACGACGTGGAATCAGCGAATCCTCCCGGACGTTGACCTGGCCACGTTCCGGGACGACAACGAGTACGCGCGTGGCGCCAACGTCGACGCGCACCGGACTCCAGGCCATGCCATGGGCCGACCTTCATCGTTTCATCTCGCTCGCACAAGCCGCAGGCTGAAATGGTCATCGAGCTGGTGGACGCGGCTATGCCCATCATCGATTCAGTACTCCGGCGTCGACGGCTTCTTCGCCTCCGCATCTGCGCAGGAAAGACTCCATCGATTGGCGGCGGACAGCAATGGAATTCATTGACCCGCGCAAGAGGCGCCTTTACGGGGCAGGGCTGGGGCGGCGCGCTCTCATCGGCTACCTGTTCAATAGAGCTACGGCAAGGGCCTGACGGGGCCCGGCCGAGGTGCTCGGCGGGACGCTCTCTCATCGGCTGCCCACCTGCGGGTGTGGCTCTCATTTGGCATGCGTTCTCGCCGAGCACCGCTGGCGAGGCTGTGGCTCAAGAGGGGTTTGCCCAGCTCAAGGTAGCGTTGCCCGCCTCGTTGACTCCCAGACATGATCGTCAGTTTGCAGCGAGGTGAGGACACTTGGACAGTGTGGTGATCGGCGTCGATCCGCACAAGCACTCGGTCACGATTGAGGTCGTCGACGGGCGTGAGCGTGTGCTCCACAAGGGACGCTACGGTACCGACACCGACGGCTACCGGCAGATGCTCGCGGCGATCAAGAGATTTCCGCAGCACCGGTGGGCGGTGGAGGGCTGCAACGGCATCGGCCGGCACGTGGCCCAACGCCTGGTCGCTGACGGCGAGACGGTGGTGGACGTGCCAGCGAAGCTGGCCGCCCGGGCGCGGGTGTTCGACACCGGCAACGGCCGCAAGACCGACCCAGCCGACGCCCACTCGGTGGCCGTGGTGGCGTTGCGCACCCGCGACCTGGTTGAGGTGCGCCCGGACGACGAACTGGTGGCGTTGCGGCTGTTGGTGGACCGACGCGACGAGCTCGGCCGCACCCGAACCCAGACGGTCAACCGGCTGCACCGGCTCCTGCTTGAGCTGGTTCCCGGTGGGGCGAAGCGATTCCTGTCCGCACCGCAGGCCCAGACACTGCTGGACAGCGTCGCCCCGACTGACGTGGCCGGTCGGGTGCGCCACCAGCTCGCCACCGAACTGCTTGCCGAGATCGTCGTGCTGGACGCGAAGATGAAGGCCAGCGACAAGACGCTGCGCAAGGCAGTCGCCGCGACCGGCACAGGACTGCTCGACCTCTACGGCATCGGCCCCGCCAGCGCCGCCCGAATCCTCGGTGACGTCGCTGACGTGGCCAGATTCGGCACCCGTGCTCGATTCGCCTCGTGGAACGGCACCGCGCCCCTGGACGCCTCGTCCGGCGCGCAGCAGCGGCACCGGCTCTCTCGGGCCGGCAACCGGCGCATCAACCGGGCGCTTCACATCATGGCCATCGTCCAGATCCGCCATGACACTGACGGCCGCGCCTACTTCCGGCGCCGGGTCGCCGCAGGCAAGACGAAGATGGAAGCCTTGCGGGCGCTGAAACGGCGACTGTCCGATGTGGTCTTCCGACAGCTGGTCGCCGACGCGAAGAAGGCGAGCCCGGGAGGACACACGGAGGCGACTACAACATCCAGCGCGGCCGACCCAGCTCCGACGGTCGGCTCTTCGGACCAGTCACAGCCCGGGCTCGCCGCCAAGCCTACAACGCCACACCTCAACGACCGCCCTACCCAGCCCCGTAGATCAACTCGAACAAGGCCTGCTGCACACGGACCAAATGCGCGCCGGCCCGGACCGGCGGAAAACCATGACGAGCCAGAGCCGCCGCAACATCCAACGCCAGGCCATACGTGAACCTGGCATCACCACCCCCGCCCGAGCGAGCCACCGGATACACCGCCGCGGGCACCTGCGCGTACCCCAGCTCACGAAGGACAACTTCACTGTTCCACTCGTCGCCCGAAACTCGATTTGACATAGAGAGGAGCCAGAAGCGTGTGTTGAGCGGTACCAGAGGACGGCTTGCCGGCGCGGCGTGTGGGCCGGGGTGCTGCGACGCTCGTATGAAGTCCGTCATGGGCCACTTGAGCGACGACCTGTTATCTACTGTCCCGATGTGGTCGGGGCCGGGCTGCCGAGCAGGTTGAAATCCAACGACGTTGCTACCGAGCCGTCGTCGGCGAGTCCGAATCGTCGGACGCAGTCCGCGCCGGCGGTGTCACCGGTCTGCTGCAGAAGGTTAGCCAGGTCGTCGAGTGCATCGTGGTAGCCGTGGTCGACGGCCTGCCGGTGCAGCGTCGTAGCGCTAGCCGGGTTGCCCGTCCGTTGCCGCAGCAGAGCCAGATCCCGGATTGCGCGGTGGTCGCCGTGGTCTATGGCTTGCGAGTACAGCGTCTCAGCGCCGGCCGGGTCGCCGCCCGACTCCCGCAGTTTGGCCAGGAAGCGCCACGCGTCACTGTTGCCACAGCTGGCTGCCTGTCGGTAGAGGGTTTCGGCGCTGGCGATGTCCCCGGTCTGCTCCCGTAGCTTGCCCAGGTCGTACAGCGGGAGACTGTCACCGCGTTCGGCGGCCTGCAGGGCCGCCGACTCGGCGCCGTCGTGGTCCCCGGCCTCCTCACGGAGCCGGGTCAAATCCCGGACTGCTCTGGCATAGCCGCGTGCGGCGGCCTGTCGGTAGTGTGTCTCGGCTGCGGCGCGGTCACCGACTAGTTCGCGCACATAGCCCAGATCCCGTACAGCTTTGACATCGCCGCGGTCGGCGGCCTGCTGGTACAGGGTGTCGGCGGCGTCGTAGTCGCCGACCAGTCTGCGCAAGTATCCCAAGGTTCGTAACGCTTCGAGGTCTCCGCGGTCGGTGGCCTCCCAGTACAAGCGCCGGGAACCGTCGTGGTCACCGTCCTGTTCGAGATGGAAAGCGAGGGTCCTCAGCGCTTCGAAGTGGCCGCAGTCGGCGGCCCGCATAGCCAGCCCTCGGGCGTCGATCCGGGCGACGGGTTCGCCCCGGACCGCCCTCAGCAACTCGAGGGTGGTCAGGCCGTCGAGGTGCTTACCGGCCTCATACCGCAGATCGACCAGCGCCGGTAACGCTAGGGTGTTGCCACGGTCGGCTGCCTGGAAAGCCAGGGCCTCGGCTTCAGCGTGGTGACCGGCGTGCTCTTGCCGCTCGGCCAGACGTTGTAACGCGTAGGGGTTACCGTGGTCGGCAGATCGCTGGTGCAGGGCTTCGATTCCATCGCGGTAACCGGCACGCTCCAGCAGGCACGCCAAGTCCCACAGGGCCCCTGGGTGATCGCGGCTGGCGGCCTTCTGGTACATCGTCGCGGCGCGGCGATAGCGGCCGCGAACCTCAGCGTGTCTGCCGATGGCGCGTTGGGCGTCCGGGTCGGTGATGATCGTGGCAGCGGCCTGCCAGAAGCTGATCGGCGGGAACACGGCGGCACGCTCGATGCGGCCGACCTGTTCGAGGTAGTCGGCCAGTTGATAGTGCATGTGGCCGCCGGGAGTAGGCGGGTCGGCCGGGCGGGGACGGATGCGCGTCAACGGTCCTGGCACACCATGGCAGGGCCATCCTGTATAGACCAGGGCTTGTTGCAGCCAGTCGTTGTCCGCCTGGTTCCAGTCGTGGTCGGTGAGGTAGCCGGGGGCGACCTGTTCCAGCAGCGTGTCGGGAATGTGCGGAGGATGGCCCAGCCGGCGTATGTCGATCGCGGTGTCGATGAGCGCCCTGGCAACCGCCGGAGCGTTGCGGTAGCGGCGCAGCAACTCGGGAACACCGGCCAGATGCTGCGTAATGCGGCCGTTCTTGGCGTGTTCAGCGGCGTGCCGCATCCGTGGATCACCGTCCGCGACAATGTGCAGCGCCTGCATGTCCCTGGCGGTAAACCTGTCCGGCACCCGGATGTCCGCTCCGGCAAGGAGTTCGCGCGCTTGCGCATACGGATCCGGGCTGCCGTCCGTCGGCTGGCTCGTCAACGTCGACCAGAACTCCGGCCAAATGGTCGCCAGGATTAGCACAGGACCACGTGCCTCGTCCCGTAGAAGGGTTCGCAGTCCGGCCGCGACCCGTTCCCCGAGCGCAGGGTCGGCGGTAAGCAGGTAATGCTGGGCGTCGTTGAGCCACGCCACGGTATACGGGCGGACCTGGCTGAGTTCGAGCGCTGCAGCGGCGGTCCGAGACGGGTCGATTGGGTGCCACAACCACCATCGGGCCGGCAGGCACTGGATCGCCTGCCAGCAGGCTCGAGTCTTGCCCGTTGACGATCCGCCCACGAGCACCAGCATCCGGCTGGCCCCGTCGGCGACCGCATCGACGACCTCGCGTATGTGGATGTCGTGGTCTCGCTCAACATATGGCGTCAGGTCATCCCCGGGCTGGACGCTGTCGAAGACGTCGATCGCGCGGTGGACCTCCAGCGCCAACGGTGTGTACGAACGGATGGGCCGGCCGACCCGTTGCCGAGCGGTTGTCGCCGTCGTCGTCGCGCGGCTCTCTGGGAGGTCGCCACGCTTGGCGTAGATGAACTGTCGAGCCTGCGCATGCAGTGCGCTCCACCAGCCGTGTCCACGGGCCTGATGTCCACGACGGCCGGCGATCGACTCCAGATAACCAACCAGGAACCGCACAGCGGCGAGGTCGGCGGGGACCGACCTGCCGTTGATCCAATCGCTGAGGCTGCTGTCGGTCAGCTTCACCTGTGGACGCTGACCGGCGCCCTGCCTGACCAGGACGCGATACGGCGGCGCACCCGCCGCGGTGTACAGCGCGCGCAGGGCGGCAGCGAACCTTTCTGGCGGCGTCCCGCCGGCGAACTCCTCAGAAGCACGCGGGCTACTCACCGGGACAGCCACCCATCGGCGACTCTGATCCGGTCCGGATCCGGACCGGATCAGACGTCACACGCCGTGGCCTGCACACTTTCTCACCGTAGCGAACCCGACCTCGCCAGAAACCGGCCGAACGAGCACAACAGAGGAACACGACGTCAGTCCGACAGGAGTCCTTCGATGTCAAACCTGCCCGCTGTGCTTCACAACAGCGCCCTGGCCGCCAGCCTCGCCAGCCTCCTCTACACCGCCACCGTTACCACCGCCGCGCTGACCGCCCTAATCGCCCGGACCCCGCAACGCCGCCGCAACGCCCAGGACGTTCTCAAGATCCTCATTCTGAGTCGCGGCAACAAGCGCACGTAAGTACCTGTACACCTCTCATCGAGACAGACTCAGAACCTCAGGTCACCCGAAGGCGTTCGCCGCCGATTTCGACGACATCACCGCGGTGGAGCTGCCGACCTCGACGCAGTTCGGCCTCACCGTTGACCGCAACCTCACCCGCGGCGATGGCGGATTTGGCTTCACCACCCGATTCGATGACGCCGGCCAGCTTGAGGAACTGGCCCAGCCGAATCATCTCGTCACGGATCGGAACGTCTCTCATCGCTGCATCATCGGCCCTGTGAGGTGGACCAGCCCACGCGCCTCGCGGCAGATCCGTGCACCTGATTAGCCCTTCGCCGCTGCTTCGATCAGTTTAGGCCCTCGCCGAGGTCGACGACCGCAGGCGGTGGGGGCCTCCTCGGCTCAAACGCATTGCTGCGTTGGGACATCTGATGTGTCGGAGCTCGAGGAGGCCCTGATGAGTATCGTAGGCGGGGTGGATATCCACCGGAAGCAGTTGACGTTCGACTTCGTCGAACCGGACACCGGACGGTGGGAACGCGGCCGGATCGTCCCGGCCGACCGGAAACACTTGACGGACTGGCTGACCCGGTTCGACGGCGTCGACGACGTGCACTTCGCGATGGAAGGCTGCACCGGCTGGCGGTACGTCGCCGAGCAGATGCACGCCACCGGCGTGATCCCGCACCTGGGGCGAACCAGCAGACACCGCCGCGCTGCGTGGGCGTAAGCAGCGGGCCAAGACCGACCGGGCCGATGCCCAGCATCTACGCCAACTGCTGACCGACGGCCGGCTACCCAGCTACTACATCCCCCCGTATTGATCAAGTCGTGATTCACGCCTTAAGATGTCGCGGGTGACGGCGGGCCATTCATATGCATATATGAAGAATTCGACGATTGTCGACGACCGCATCGGCCTGGAGACGTCGGGCGGACGGACCGCGCGCGGACGGGCGGCCCATCCACATTTCTTCTCCGGCTTCCTGACCACCCCGCGGGTCGCTGCGGCTGGCCTGCTGGCCGTCGCCGACGTGGCCGCCGCTCGCTACTACCAGCCGCTGCTCAAGGCGTCCCTCGACCCGGTGGTCACCGGCAACGGCGACCGGTTGCGCTTCGAGTCGTTCTCCGCCTGCGGCGGCGTGTACGCGCGCCTGGACGTGCTCGAGGACGGCCTCGACGGCGGTGAGCCCGGGCATGGCACCACGAACGTCGACGTCAACAATCCGCTGCGCCTGGCTTTGTCCCGGATCACCCGGGCCGATCCGATGCACCTGCGCGTCGGCCCGGACGAACTCGCCGTCACCACCCTGGACGGCCCGCTCGTCGAGAAGAAGGTCGCGCTGCCCGACCGTTGGCTCCGCGGTTTCGCCGAGACGCAGCTGATCGCGGCCGGCATGGACCTGCGGGCCGAGTTGCCCGCAGCCGAGGCGATGCGGCTGCTACGTGGCCGGGCCCCGGACGGCTGGCTGATGCCGTCCGGCCGGGCGTTGCGCCCGACCGGCCGGCCCGCCCCTGGCGCCGTGTTCCTCGGCGGCCCGGACCGCCTGGCCGCGCTGGCCCGGGTTATGCGGCACGCCACCGCCCTGCGGGTGTACGGCCCACCGGTCACGGCCGGCTGCCCACCACGATCCAGCGCCTGGGAAGCGGTGCTCCCTGGAATGCGGCTGACCCTGATGCTGTCGCCACGCGCCGCCCGTGGCTTCTCCGGCGAGGGCGCGGTCCTCGACGACATGGGATCGGCCGAGGATGCCGAGCTCGTCTCCGTGCTTCTCGCCTGGGAGCCGCGCATCGAAGTGGCGGATCTGGCCGACCGATCCGGCATGCCGACCGACCGGGTCCGCGCCGCGCTGATCCGGCTCGGCACGGACGGCCGGGTCGGGTACGACGCGGCGGAGGCCGCCCACTTCCACCGCGAGCTCCCCTTCCGGGCCGGCCGGGTGGAGCGGCACAACCCGCGGCTGCGAGATGCCCGGACGCTGGTGGAGGCGGGCGCGGTGACCGTCGACGGCGACGGCGCCACCGTCCGGTCGGGTGACCGCGTTTATCTGGTCAGCCGGACGGAACGGTCTCTCGGCTGCACCTGTAGGTGGTGGACCGAGCACCGCGGCGGTCGTGGTCCCTGCAAACACGTCCTGGCCATGCGCATGGCAACTCGAGGAGACGACGAGTGACCGCTGACGCATTGTTCGAAGCGATCCGGGCCGGCGACCGGGAGCGCGTCCGGGACGTCGTCGAGACGCTCGACGAAGCGACCCGCAAGAAGAGCTTGCCGGCCGTACGGAAGTTCCTCGACGTACCCGACTGGCCGGTCTTCGACGCGGCCGAGCTGGCCGGTCTCGGCTGTCAGGCCACGCCCGCCGCGGCGGCAAAGTGGATCCTGGCCACGGATCGCAAACGGTCGCGCCTGGCTGGCGGGTCGGGAAATCTGTTTCCGGCGGAATCGCTGCCGTTCCTGCCGCGGCGGGATCCAGCCTTTCTCGGCGAACTGACCCATCTGCTGGCCGCCACCCTGGATCAAGGGCGGCATTTCGAGTGGGGCACGCATCCGCGATGGGCGCTGATCCAGGCCCTGCGGACGATGTCGGGATGCGCGACGCCGACCAACGAGGGGTATGCCGCGCTCTACATGAGAATGATCCACAGACTGGACGACCTCCGGGCCGACCCGGCCACCGGGACGCTGCTGCCCATCGCCCTGGAGGTCGACGGCGCCGGCACGTACATCGACCGGATGGAGCGAAATCAGGCGGATTACGAAAAACGTATGGCGAATACCGGCCAGGAGTACACCGCCACCCCGGGCTGGAAGGACGTGCTCGTGGCCCTGACGGAGTCCGGCGAGCTCGATCGCGCGGCGCTGATCGACCAGTGTGCCGGGCGCCTGATCCGCGGCGGGAAGGCGCAGGAGCTGCGCGCATTCCGGCAGATCCTGGATCGGCTAGAACTGACCGACGACGAGCTCGCCGCTCGGGCCGATGACTGGGCACGGGTGGCGGCCGACGCGGAGACACCCGCCGCCGGTGACGCCGTCGCCCGGTTGCGTCGGCTGACCGAGACGGGCCGGCTCGCCGCGGCCCGGCTCACCGACGCTTCGCGGGAGATTCTCGCGCGGCCGGAGAAGGCTGTGGTGGTGGCCCAGCTCAAGGTGATCGGTGTGGCGCTCGGCGACCACGGGTACGCGCCGAGCACGCTGCTCCCGGCCGTCGCGGTCGCGGTCGGCCACGAGGACGCATCGGTTCAGGAGCAGGCGTGGAAAATCGTGACGAAGCACATCTCGGCGGTTGACGCGGAGGCGCGTACCCAAGTGATCGAAGCCCTGCCCGCCCTGACACCGGACCTGCAGAGCAAGGCCCGGGCCGAACTCGGCATCGCCGAGGAGGCGGACGTCGACCATCGGGAGACGCTGCCGGCGATCAGCCTGCCGCTGCGTGCCGTGCCGCACGAGACGCTAACCGAGCTTGTGCAGGACGTGGCCGTGCAGTTGGACCAACGCTGCCCGGAGGGTTGCTGCCGGCACGGATGGCGGTGGACCGAGCGGGCCGAGCAGATCCTGGACGGGCTGGTCCGGTTCGCTCACCGGGACCGTACGAAGCTGGCCGAAGCCTTGCGCACTCTCGAGTTTCCTTACGAGCAGGCGGCGCGAGAAAACCCGCCCGGATCCGGGATCCCCCTCGTCGCGAAGGTCCTGACCGGCGAGGTGGCCATCGAGGACGTGCCGAATCGGCCGCTGGCCGGCAACCACACCGGCGGGCGCTGGGACAGAGAAGACGTCATCGACGACATCTGGAAGATGCGGACCTGGGAGGCCGCCCACTTGATCGCCTTCGACGCGCCGCTGCTGCTCGCCACGCCGTCCTGGAACACCGGGGCGATCGAAACGGACGCACTGGTGGAACGCCTCGCGGAGTACGCACGGCAGAGCCGGCCGGCCGGACCGGTCGACTTCGATCAAGCGCTGCTGCGCATGCGCCGCCCACAACCCGGCCCGGAGCGCGACCGGCTGGCCGCCGCGGCGGCAGCGCTGGGCACGCGGGACGGCGCCCGGCTGGCGGAGTGGATGTCGATCGACGGCCTGCGGATCGCCGAGGAGGACGCAGACATCGTCCTGCCGGTCGTACGGGAGACCTTCGGCGACCCGGTCCGGCGGCTCGGCGATCGTCAGCGCAGCCACCGGTCCAGCGACCTCCGTCTGCGACAGTGGGTCGCCACGACGCCGGTCCTGCGCGGGCACATCGTGGACCAGGCCTTGCGGATCAAGGCGCACAAGACGACGGGGTGGGCCAGCGATTTGCCGCTGCTGGTGGAGGCGGACGGCCCGATGACACCGGCCATCCACGAACTGGTAGCCAACGGCCTGGCCCGGGCAGACCGGGCGGAGTGGCCGGGGCTGATCGACGGCCTGCTCCAGCTGATCGCGCGCGGCGAACTCGACCCGGTGCGCTGCGGCACGGAACTCGGCCGGCTCAACGCCGCCTGGTCCGGGAGGGAGCACCAACCGCCGGAGCCGCTGGATCTGCTGACCGAGCTGGCTCGGGCCGGCGCGCCGGCCACGGTCTGGGGCATTCTCTCCGGCGCGCTGCCCGGCCTGCTCCCGGAGGGCCGGCGGCCGCGCAAGATCGGTGCTCTGCTGTCGCTCGCCGCGGACTGCGCGAGCCGGGTCGGTGCGGCCGGTGCGATCGACGGCCTGGACGCGGTGGCCGACGCCAAGGGCAGCTCGCTGACCGTCAAACAGGCCCGCCGCCTGCGCGACTACCTGAGCCGATAAGCCGCGGTCCCGCTGACCTGGACTCAGGAACTTGATCGGCGCGTCGCAGGTGCGGTGGATAAACGCATCGGGGAACTTTCCTCCACGAGGAAGTCGGCCAGCGACTCGTGGCCGACCATCCGCGGTGGATCGGCAGTCGACGCCGTGGAACTGCGGCGAGCAGGTCCGCGTCCAGGCGGATCAGCAGCCGCCACACCCGTGCTGGTGGCCGGCACCGCGCGCCGGAAGCCAAGCCGGGCACGGGCGATGTCGTCCAGATCGTGCAGCCAGTCCGCGATCGCGGTCACCGACGACGCGCCGGCCATCACCGCGCACACTGCGACCGCGAGCAACCCGGCGAGCGGATAGCGCAGCCCGCCGCAGCCACCGGAAACCGTCGCCGACCAGCGCCAGCGCCAACCACCCGCCGGTCGCGTCGACCACGTCCCTCGGCCGGACCGCCATCGTCAGCGCATCCCCGCTCACCACAGGCGAGTGAACCAGAACGCCTTGACACCGATCACGCCGGCATAGGACGACGACGCGCTCAACAGAAGCATCCTGCCTGAGTGAAGCGACCACAACGCGGCACGTGAGGACGCGTATTCGGGAAGGAAGGTTGGGAACCACTAACCTCTCATCCGTGACGGACCTGGCTGGGTGCTTGAGTAAGCGTTGTACCACCGGATGGCCCGATCGCCTTGCCCAGGGCTCGACGTCCGACGTTCTCCGCCTTGAGATGCGTGACGGGAGCCGCCACAAACTACTTTGGCTGAGCACTTGACACCACGCCTGACGCCGCGCTCGCCGCATATGCGCGTCGCGGCAGAAGAGGGCGCCAGCTCGACGGAGCAACCAGCTATCGGACATTGACCCTATTGCATTCAGACTCGACAATTTTCCCATGTCAGTCACATCTCAGCAGTTCATCGCATTGCTTGGTGTTCTCGTCGGTTCGCTGGTCACCTTCGCCGGGTCTACGTGGGCCGAACGGCTCAGGTGGCGCCGGGCTATCGAGACGAGGTGGGACGAGAAGCGATTCACCGCGTACGCCGAATACGCGGTTGCGGTGAAAAGATATGTCACCGCCCTACGCCGGGTGGGTGCAAGCATGAAGTTCGACTCCGTCGCGCATCCTCTCGACCGTGAGCTTGGCCTTCCGGAGATCGACAATGCCGAAGTGGAGCGGGCGGCAGCTTTCGAGCAGGTGCTCCTGCTCGGCGATCAAGCAGCAGTGGATGCTGCCCGAGCTTGGCACAGATCGGCGTGGGAGCTCGCCTACTTGGTACAGGGAATCTCCGCTGGCGGAAAAACTGAGTGGCAGGAGGCAATGAAACACGTGTGGCTCGCCCGGGCGAAATTCTACGAATGCGCGCGGCTGAGTCTGGGTGTTAACGCCGTCGCAATACCTAAAAGCACAGCATGATCGGACCCGCGCGACGTGCCCGGAGAATACAGCGGGCTCTGGCGATGAACGGAATGTACGATCTCGTCATGAGCGGACCCGTGGTCGCGCAGGCATTACGGCGTCGACGTGTCTGTCATGACATGTCGCCGTCGGCGTGTGCCCTGGGCGCCGGGCGATCCGTTGTGCCCGCAGGGACTTCTCGCGGGGGAACTTGGCGGCCTTGATCCGGCGTTCGGACCGGCGTCGGGCGCGATCGTCGCACTCGGCAAGCAATAGTTCGGCGAGGAACCCGCGGTAAGACATCTGCTCACGCCCTGCCCGGTCGGCGTAGTCGGTGAAGGAGTTGCGGATGGTGGGCATTCGCAGCATCCGGCACGCTTGGTCGATCGCGGCGTCGGCTGCTTCTTCGGTCATTCCACGGCGCTTGGTGGTCACGGTGCGGCTCCTTCGTTCGGGGTGTCACGTCGGCTGGCCAACAGCTGGTCGTACTTCTCCACGCTCGGCAGCGGCCGGTGTCGGCCGGGATGTGGGCGCGGAGCCGGCGCTCGGTCAGCGATCGCACGGCAGGGATCTCGCCTTCTCCGCGTGCCCTGTCGCCGCTCATCAGGGCCTGGTGGTCCGCTGTCGTGTCGTCGGCTCCGCCATCTGCTGTGTCGTTGTACTTGCGCGCTTCCAACGCGACAGCGTCCGCGGTGAGCGCGCCTGCACGCAGCGCCGTCGCGAGTCCGGCGACGACGTGGTCGTGTGGAAGGTGCCGGTGCAGCATCAGGACCTCGATGAGGGCACGGGTGCCGTCGGCGTCACCGTGGGCCTTGCAGGCCGCGGCCCACCAGGCGTCGTGAACGGGCGTGAACCGCCCGGATGCCCTGGCCTGCTCCAGCGCTTTCGCACCGGGTAGCGCGCCGGGTTTGCGGAGGAGGACCTCGAGATAGTGGTCCAGGTCGACCCGGGTCGAGCCCTTGGACATGAGCCGTTCGTGGCGGGCGATCTCGGTCCTGCCGTCGAACACGACCAGGTCGCTGGCGTTCAGGAGCACCCGGGCTTGACGGCCGACCATGCGCGCGGGCACGGAGTACTTGTTCATCCGGACCGTGACCTGGGCGTGCCGGTCCACGCGCGGGGTGAACCAGCGGCCGGTCTCGAACGGCTCGGTCGGAAGGGGCGCGAGGAGTGGCTGCTCGGTGGCGAAGTGTTCCCCGACCGTGCGGGCGCGGGACCCGATCCGCCGGGCATCGTCGGCTTCGTCCCAGGCGTCGACCATAGCGTTGAGCTCGTCTAGGGAGTCGACCTCGGTCCTGTTGACTGAACTACTTGCTGCACCGCTCCTGATTCGGGTGCAGTAGAAGATCAGGTTGACTACGGTCGCTGCCCGTGGTCGAAGATGAGAATCTGTTTCGGGATCTGCGGTCGCTGGTCGTGCCGCGGGCGGGGTCGCTGCGGCGACCGGTGATCCGTGGGAGCCGTATCGGCTGCTGGATTCCTCGGGTGAGCCAGTGGCGGCCGCAGCCGTGTATTTCGTGGAGTTGCAGGCCGCCGGGCGGCCGGCGACAACCCAGCGCTCGTACGGGATGGCGTTACTGCGTTGGTTCCGGTTTCTCTGGGCGGTAGAGGTCGCCTGGCGGGAGGCGACCCGGATCGGGGCGCGGGACTTCTCTCGTTGGATCCAGATCGGCGCGAAGCCGGTCCGTCCGCATTGGCGGGCGCCGGACAAGCCCGTGGTGGTGAAGCCGAAACGGGTCAATGCGGTGACCGGCAAACGGCCGCCCGGCGAGAAGTACGCGCTCTCGACCATCGCGCATTGCGAGACGGTGCTGCGCAGCTTTTATGCTTTTCACCTGGACGCCGGGACCGGGCCGTTGGTGAATCCGTTCCCGCTGGCCAGAGCCAAACGAGCGCACGCGCATCACAACCCGATGGATCGGTTCGAGCCGCAGCGTGCCGGTCTGTATCGGCCTCGGCAGCCCAAGCGGATTCCGCGGCAGATCCCGGATGAGGTTTTCAACGATCTGTTCGCGCGGTTATCCAGCGACCGGGACCGGGCCTTGGTCGCCTTCTGGGTGTCGACTGGGGCGCGGGCTGCGGAGCTGCTGGGTGTGCTGCGCAGCGGCGCGGATCCGGGCCAGCAGCTGATCACCGTGGTGCGGAAGGGATCCCGAGCGATGCAGCAGCTGCCGGCGTCGCCGGACGCGTTCGTCTGGCTGCGGCTCTACCAGCAGCAAATCCACGGTTTGGCGCCGGCGGGACCGGACGACCCGTTGTGGTGGACGCTGCGCAAGCCGTTGCGGCCGCTGACCTATCACGCGGCCAGGGCGATGTTCGTCCGAGCCAACGCGTTGCTGGGGTCGAACTGGTCGCTGCACGACCTGCGACACACGGCGGCCTACCGTCTGGCTCGCGACCCGGGCATGCCGATCACCGACGTCCAGTGGGTTCTCGGTCATGCGTCGTTGACCACCACCCAGATCTATACGACTCCGACCCCCGCGGACGTCATCGACGCGGTGGTAGCCCATCACCGGCGCCGAGCCGAGCCCCGGCCGTCTGCGGAACCCGAGCCGCTGGGCTATCGCAAGGAGAGCCTGGACGTGTTGTTCGGCCGGAGGGACTCGTGACCACAACCACCGTCGGCCTGCAGACGCCGCGGACCTGGCAGGTCAGCAGTGAAGCCCAAGCGCTCATGGAGAGGTTCCCGCCCCGCCCGGTTCCCGGCGCTTGGCCCAGGACTCGCGAGAGCCGGGTGGTTTGGTGGGACGCCACCGGCGCCGGCCGCGACGGCCAGCGCGCTGACCTTCATCAGCTCGAGGCAGTCGCCGATCGTCACGTTGCGAACCGGAACTGGCCGACGTGCTCTCCGCGATCGTCTGCCGGATCCGCAACCCTGACGGCAGCGTCCCCCTCGTGGTCGCCTACGACCACCACGAAAAGATCTGGAATCCACCGATCCCTCTGCTTTTCCAACGCACCATCGCCCTGGAAACCCGGCCCATCCCGATCTCCGGCATCCGAGTCCTGGTCAGTAACGCTCTTGCTCGCACCGGGCTCACCGACGTCACCGGCAAACCGCTGGACTTCGCACCCCACGACTTCCGTCGGATCTTCACCACCGACGCCATCATGAACGGAATGCCGCCCCACATCGCTCAGCTCCTCCTGGGGCACAAGGACATCAACACCACGATGGGCTACAAGGCCGTCTATCCCGAGGAGGCCATCAACGGCCACAGGGCCTTCATCGCCCGCCGCCGCGGCATGCGACCCAGCGAGGAATATCGGCACCCCAGCGACACGGAATGGGACGAGTTCCTCGGCCACTTCGAGCGCCGCCGCCTCGCCCTCGGCGACTGCGGACGCGCATACGGCACCAACTGCATCCACGAACACAGCTGCGTTCGCTGCCCACTCCTTCGCGTCGACCCTGCCCAGCGGCAACGCCTGCTCGACATCCGCGACAACCTCACCACCCGCATCGCCGAAGCAGAACGCGAAGGCTGGCTCGGTGAAGCCGATGGACTCCGGGTCAGCCTCGCCGCCGCGAAAGAGAAACTGGCCCAGGCTGACGCCAGCCTTCAACGCCGGGTCGTTGCTGTCGCGATCGGTATACCTAGCTTCCGTGATGTCGCGGCACGCACTGTTACAACGTGATCATCGACTACTGTGGCCGGTCATGAGCCCGGACAACTGGTTGGCCGATACCCAAACCTCCTACGACACGGTCGCCGTCAACTATGCCGACCTAGTTCGCAACGCGCTCTCCGAGCTTCAGTACCTACGCTCTGCTCTGGCGTTGTTCGCCGACGGCGTGCTTGCTGCGGGTGGCGGCCCGGTAGCGGACATCGGTTGCGGCCCCGGACACATCACCGCCCATCTGCACGAACGCGGTCTCGACGCCTTCGGCGTCGACCTGTCCCCGGGGATGATCGCCGTCGCCCGGCACGACCACCCGCACCTACGGTTCGAGGTGGGGTCGATGACCAACCTGAGCCTCCCGGCCTCCTCACTGGCCGGTCTGCTCGCATGGCAGTCGTTGATCCACATACCCGACGAGGACGTGCCAACCGTCTTCGAACACTTCCGTCGATCCCTACGCCCGGGCGGGCTGTTGCAGCTGCTGTTCCACACCGGCGACAGGTCGCGACTAATGACCGAGGGTTACGGCGGCCACCCGATGAAGGTTTACGTTCACCGTCGGCAGCCAGACAAGGTGACCGGCTGGCTGCGTGACACCGGATTCGCGGTCGAGGCTCAACTCCTGCTCAACAATCCAGACGGCGAGGTCTCACAAGCTGTTCTCTTCGCACGCCGCGAACTCGGCGTGTAGTTCAGAGAAGGGATAGGGACGAGGTGGTTCCGTCGGAACCAGCCGATCTGCCCCTCGACACCGCCCTTCTCGTGCGCACCTTGGATTCCGGGCTGGCAATAGAAGGCTTCGATGCCGTAGTGGGAACGGACGGCGGTCCACCTGTCGGCCTCGACCCGCTGGCGGGAGAACCCGATTACGCTCGCGACGGCGGCCTTGAGGTTGTCGTAGCGGATCTTCCCGGTCGGCACCCCGCCGAGCACCTTGAAGGCGTGGACGTGACCCTCGAAGAAGGCTTCCTGCCCAGCCGAGGCACTGACCCTGTGCACGGCCTTGCCCGAGTAGGAGAGCCGAAGGCTGAACAGCGCGCAGGTTACGAGCTCGCCGCGCAGGCGGATGGCGACGTCGCCGAAGTCAACCTCGGCCTCGCGGCCCGGGAGGTGCTCTTGCGGGATGAACGCGTTGGCAGGTTCCCGTCCGACCTCGACGCGAATCTCACGGCGTCGGGTGGCGACGTACTCGCGGACCATCCAGTACGACACCACCCCGGCCCCGTCATGTTCGTCAAGCAGGCGATCGAAGATCCGCTTCGCCGTGTGTCGCTGCTTCCGCGGCGCGTCGAGGTCCGAGCGCAGCCAGTCGTCGATCACCACTCGGTACGCGTCAAGCCGTGAGCCGCGTTTGGGCGGTTGCTTTCTCTCCTTCGGCCATGCAGATTCCAGCGCCGCTGTCACGGTTCGGAAGCCGACGCCGTGCTTGCGCTGCAGCGCGCGGTTGGACATCTCAGATCGGGCATCCCGTCGGATCGCCGCGTACAGGTCGACCCGGGAACGCGGCTGCGTCATCGGTGGCACTCCTGACGTGAGCACGCCGTGGGCACGACTTTCGGCACCGGGCCACCGCCCGGGAACGGTGACCGCATGCGACCACAGCCCGGAATGACTGGCCCCTACCGAGGTGCCTGGTCATGTGCTGCGCAGGGGTTCGGTGGGCGGTACTGAGGCGGCCCGGAGTGCGGGGTACGACCGACGACGGAGCCGATGAGCCGCGAGTAGGCCAGATCGAGTCCCACTGAAGCCCAGGTCAGTACGACGGCCCGGCCTTGCGTGGCGACGAAGACGTTGGTGACGAGCACGCCCAGGATCAGGCCTGTGATGCCGTCGACGACATCAACCTCGACACCACCTGTCCGCCCCGTGTCCCTGGCGCGACGAAGATCTGCTTGCGCGGTGCCTAATCGGTCTTCCCGCAACACCTCGCGGGCCCCTCAGTGTTCGCTGCTGAAGAACCGTAGCAACAGCGGGCCGACGGTCTGTGGGTCGACGACGTGATCCGGCCCCTCGAGGGTCTCCCGTTGAGCGTGGGGTAGTAGGTCTGCAAGCTCGTCGGCTGCGCGGTCGAAGAAGTCCGAGGGCAGGCCTGCCATATAAGGGACCGTGATCGGCCCTCCGGTGGTGACCAGGACCGGTTGGGTGACCGTTGCCAGTCGATCGGCCGGCAATTGGTAGTGGTTGAGGAAGACGCTGTCGTGGACCAGCGTGGGCGCGAGGGCGACCGAATCCGCCCAATGCGCCGTCTGCTTGCCTGCCGCTTTCCTGGCCGCGATGTTGTCGTCGGAGGCGCCGGTCATGCGCATGAACAGTTCGAGAACCTCCTCGTCTCGCCCGGCGTCGAAGGCGCGTCGGGTGTCTGCGATGTACTCCTCGAATCGCGGGCGTATGTCGTCCCCGACCGCGTAGGGCACCTCCCAGACGGCGATCGTGTCGATGGCTGACCCGGCTGCGGCGGCTTCCAGCGCCAGCGCGCCGCCTGAGGACGCCCCGAACAGGTGTGCCGAGCCGCCCGCCTCCGCGATCAACGCATCCAGGTCCTCGATCTCCCTTTCCACGGCGTACGGCTCGGTGAAGCCGCTCGCGCCGCGTCCCCGACGGGCATAGTTGTAGACCGTGAAGTGCTCGGCGAGAGCCGGCGCCAAGGGAGCGTTCTCCACCCCGTCGTCGAGTGCCCCGCCCACCAGAATGACGGCCGGACCGCTTCCTTCCCTGTCGTAGGCGATGGTGGTGCCATCGTTTGATGTCACGCGAAAGGCCATCTCGTTCATCTCACATCTCCGTTCGAGAGGTTTGTCTCAGCGCCTGAGCAGCGTGCCGACGACGGCCTCGGTGCGCGACCACCGCACCCTTGCGATCACGGCCGCCACGACGAGAAGGGCGAGCGGCAGCCAAGGGCTCTGCTCGAGCACGAACTGATCGGTGACGACAGCACCGGTCAGCAATGCCGCCAACCCGAGACTGGCCAGGCCCGCCAGAGCCGGGATCAGAAGTCCAACCCCTCCCGCGATCTCCAGCGCTCCGACCAGGTACCGGAGCCACTGGCCAGCCCCGATGTCGGCGAACATGTCCACCATGACGGGGTCGCCGGCGAGCTTCGAGATTCCGCCGCCGGCGATTATCGCCGCCAGCACGACTTGCAGAATCCAGACCCCGATGCTGGTCGCCCGCCCGGGCGTGTGCGCAACGGTTTCCGAGTTGTTCTTGGGGATGGTGCTCATTCGTCTCTCCTTGTCGTGTCCGGGCCTGGTACCGGTGATGGCGTTGGCCGAGTAGGCCGGGTTGTCGGAGTTGATTTCGACCAAGTGCTCGCGGTAGCGGCATCTACTTCTTGTTGCGGTAGAGGACCATGGTGATGGGACCGAAGACCGCGACGAGAAGTACGGACGAGACGAGCACCCAGCCGATTTCCCCGGCGGGCACCGAGCCGTGCATCAGGCCGCGTACCACGGTCGCCAGGTGGGTGATCGGGTTGACCTCGACGACCGCCTGCATCCACCCGGGCATCGTCTTCGGGTCCACGAAGATGTTGCTCACGAACGTCAGCGGGAACATCACCATCATGCTGACTCCCGCCACCGAGTTCGGCGTGCGCAGGATCAGGCTGAGCATCGTCCACAGCCACGACAGGCAGAACGAGAACACCAGCAGCAGCACCACCGAGAGCACCACGCCGACGGCGCCACCCTCCGGCCGGAACCCTAGGACCAGTCCGAGCGTGATGACGATCGCCGACCCGATCGAGTAGCGCACCAGATCGCCGAGCAGGGCGCCGACAAGCGGGGACGGTCGCCACACCGGAAGTGACCTGAACCTGTCGAACACCCCCTTCTGGATGTCGGTGTTCAGCGTTATGCCGGTGTTCATGGTGATCATGACGTTCGCCTGCACCAGGATGCCGGGCAGCAGGAACTGCAGGTACTCCTGAGTCGACCCGGCGAGCGCGCCACCGAACAGGTAGGTGAACATCAGCGTGAACATGATCGGGAACATGGTCACGTCGACGAGCTGCTCGGGCACGTGTTTGATCTTCAGCAAAGCGCGCCAGCCGAATGTCAACGAGGTGAGCACCGGGCCGGGGCTGGACGGCCGCTCGCCGGCCAACAGCACACTGCGCAGCGCGTCCTCGGTGACCGGCGCCGACGCCTGCTCCGCGGTCGTGGCATTCATGCGGCATCCTCCTCGGGTGTCTCCTCGGCGGCGTGTCCGGTCAGGGTGAGGAACACCTCGTCCAGGCTCGGCTGACCGAGCGCGAACTCGGTGACGTCGATGCCGCTGCGGAACAGCTCGGCCAGGGCGCGGGCGACCCGCTCGGGGTCGGAGATCCGCGCGGACAGCGCGGCCGGGTCGGCGGACGGCTCGGCCGGCACCTCGAGGACGCCGGCGAGGACCCGTTCGGCCTCGGCCCGCTGCTCGGGCGCACGTAGCCGTACGTGCAGCGAGCCGGCGCCGACCGATGCCTTGAGCTCGCCGCTCGAGCCCTCGGCGATCACCTTCCCGTGGTCGATCACCGCTATCCGGTCGGCCAGCTGGTCGGCCTCGTCGAGGTACTGCGTGGTCAGCAACACGGTGGTGCCCTCGGCGACCATGCCCCTGACGATTTCCCAGACCTGGTTCCTGCTGCGCGGGTCGAGCCCGGTCGTGGGTTCGTCGAGGAAGATCAGTTCGGGGGTGACGACCAGGCTCGCCGCGATGTCGATGCGCCGGTGCATCCCGCCGGAGTACTTCTTCACCTGCCGGTCGGCCGCCTCGGCAAGACCGAACGCGTCGAGCAGGTCGGTCGCCCGCTGCCTGCCTCGGCGGCGTGAGTAGCCGAGCAGCCTGGCGAGCAGCAACAGGTTCTCCACCCCGGTGAGGTCCTCGTCGACCGACGCGAACTGCCCGGTGAGGCCCACCCTGCTCCGCACCGCCTGGGCGTCACGCACGACGTCGTAGCCGAGCACTTGCGCCTCTCCGGCGTCGGGGCGCAGGAGCGTGGCCAGCATGCGGATCGTGGTGGTCTTGCCCGCCCCGTTCGGACCGAGCACGCCGTACACGCCCCCGGCGCTCACGGCCAGGTCCACACCGGCGACCGCGTGGGTCGTGCCGAAGCTCTTCTTCAACCCTCTCGTCTCGATCGCGAACTTTCCCATGGGTTCGATTCCTTCTCTCGGTGTTGCGAACGGATTGCTTGAGCTAGTCAAGTTTGACTACTTGGCCAGAGTGCACGAGGAGGAAACGTCTAGTCAAGGTTGATTAGACGGGCATCTTGAGGTGACCGGGGGCCGTTCGCCACGAACCCGGATCATCGGCCATGGTGTAGGCGCCCTCAGACAGTCGTTTGCTCAGGCTCTTCGCCCACTCCAGTTCGGTGCGTGCGTGTCCCGCCCACAGTTCGGCCTGATCGCGGACGTGTTCGGGAATGTCGGGGTTCGGGTTCTCCCACCCCTTGGCCTGCTCTACGAGCTCCGCTTCCAGGCGCGCGACCCGCTCGTTAACCTGCGCGATAGCATCTGTCCTGGTCAGCATGGGCAACATGGCGATGGCCGCGTCGAGCATGGTGGGGTCATGGGTGCGCCGCAGACCGTCGCGGACCAGTTCGACTATCTCGTCACGTCCCCGAGCTGTCGCGCGGTACAAAACGCGCTCCGGCCCAGAGTTGCCCGGCTCGGCGTGTTCGGTGAGGAGGCCATCAGCCGCCGCCTTCTTCAGCGCGTGATAAATCGAGCCGGGCTTGATCTTGGCCCAAATCTCCGCACCCCAGCTCTGCAGTTCGGACCGCACCTGGTAGCCATGCGCGCCGCCGGAGAGGTGCACGATACCGAGTACCAGGAGCTTCGTCGCCGACACGCGCCCACCTCCGCTCAACCCTCTCGTCTCGATCGCGAACTCTCCCATGGGTTCGATTCCTTCTCTCGGTGTCGCGAACGGATTGGTAGAGACTAGTCCAGTTTGACTACTCGGCCAGAGTACGCGAGGAGGAAACGTCTAGTCAAGGTTGATTAGACGGGCATCTTGAGGTGTCCGGGGACCGTTCACCACGAACCCGGATCATCGGCCATGGTGTAGGCGCCCTCAGACAGTCGTTTGCTCAGGCTCTTCGCCCACTCCAGTTCGGTGCGTGCGTGTCCCACCCACAGTTCGGCCTGATCGCGGACGTGCTCGGGGGCGTCCCGATTGGGGTGCTCCCGCCACTTGGCCTGCACTACGAGCTCCGCTTGCGCGCCCGCCAGGGTGGTGTCAACTCCCACCAACACTAGGGTGCCCTCCTGGTCCGGGTGGTGTCAGCACTGACCTACAAGCGGTGCTGGTGGGGGCCCCAAAGCCAGGTGGCTGAACAGTGCGACAGCCCATCCCGGTCGCGGTAGCCTCGCTCAGTCAACCAGGAGCACGTCTCGCCATGCTTCACACAGATGAGGGGCTCTCGATGAGTTTCGACCTCTATGTTTGGCACGAGCCCGCGGCGATCACGGCAGAGCTCGCGCGGACGAAGCTTGAGCGGTGGGCCGAGGGCGACACAGACGTCTTCCCGCCGCATCCTGCCGTACCGCTCATGCGTGACGCCCTCCTGGAACGCTTCCCCGCGCTGGAGTCACTCAGTGATGACGACATCGACGCCGGCGTCTGGAGTGTCACGCCGCAAACATCTGATTCACTGCTGGCATTGTCGTGCGTGTGGTCCCGAGCCGACGAGGTAGCCGCCGCCGTCCGGTGCCTGGCAGCCGACCACGGCCTGGTCTGCTACGAGCCCGGCTACCACATCCTCGACCCGAACGCCGCTGGCCACGTTCCCGAGTTCACTTTGACGTCCGCGACGCTGCCAACCGTGCCCGATCCGGACCAGCGGCGCGTCGAGTGGACCATCGGCAAGCTCGGCAGCGACAACCACTTCGCGATCCTCCAGCGCGCCGACGAATGGTATGCCCAGGTCGGCTACGGAGACCAGGTTGGCGCCCCGGCTGGAACGTACGTCTTGGAATACCGTGAAGGATCCGCCGACAGACACTTCCACACTCACACCCGTGACATTGTCGAGGCAACGCGGTTCCTGCAGGAGTTCCTCGCGGGCACGGAAAACTGGAAACGCCGTCATCTATGGCAACCGTTGACGGCACAGTAACGACCTCAAATGCGAGCAGCCGTCGAAGACCGCCCGCTCGGCCTCCTCGGCGATCAACTCGCGGAACCGCTTGACCTTGGGCGCTGTGATAGTCCTTCGGCGGGATGGAGCGGCCGGCGGGCAACTCCCGGTTGCTGAGGGTGGGGCTCAGTGCCAGCGTGTGCGCGCGCGGGACGCCTGCCAGGGAAACCCGCCACGGCATGGCGAGCACGCCGAGCGGGGCCTGTACCCGGACTCCTTCCGGGGTCGACTCAACCCGCGGCCAGCCGGCCCAGATGGCCGTCAGCTGAAGTCCGGTCGCCCCGACGCCCGCCAATCCCAGGGTCGTCGAGAACACGGGGGTCCAAGGCAGCGTCCACACTGGACAGCGTCCAGAACGGCGGCGCGATGCCGGGGAAGTCGCGGTGGCGGAGCAGGAGCGCCTTCCCTGCCAGCGTTTCGACTAGGCGAAATGGTTGCTTCGAATGCGCATTCTCACATGCCCCCTACGAATCATTGCGGCGAGCAGGAGCCCCTTCGTACCATTCCACGCAAGATCCATTAACGACCATTGTGGACACAGCCGTTCGTTCATGGGAGGAACACCATCATGTTCAAGTACAAGAGGGCTGCGGGCATCCTCGCCGGTGCCGCGTCCATGGTCGCCGTTCTCGCCGCGCCGGCGGCCGCGTTGGCAGACACCGTGACGTCGCCGATCGGCACGATCACCGCAGAGCAGTACCTCGGAAACTACTGCGATGACCACGGGGCCGACGTCCTGGTCACTGTCGCTGCTGGTCTCGCCGGAGCAACCTACACCGCCGACACCACCGGTGCACTCTCCGGTTCGGCGACCTTCGTTACCGACAGCAGCGGGAACGGCACCGTCCACCTGCACAACGTCAACACCGCAACCGGTGGCCTCAAGGGCATCGCCCAGGTGACCGTAAGCACCGCCGGCACGACCGTTACCGTTCCCGCCACCATCAGCTGCGAGAGCCAGCAGGGCGACTGACACACCGAACTACCGCGCGGACCGACCCACACCGGATCGGTCCGCGTGACCGTGAGGCGAGCTAAGGGCATGGCCGGCCAGCGGCAGACCCAGACGACAACCAGCCTCGGCTCGACCGCCCCATCGACCCGATCGGCAGGCGGCAACCGAGTCGAGCCCGTCCGCTGGCGCGAGCGTGTACAAGCTGCGGGTCACAGGTCAACGGCTGCCGCTCGCGGCCCTCGCTGAGGACGGCCGGGTCGAGAAGCCCGGCCCGGATAAACGAACAGCGCACGCGCCTTGTCTCATACGACCAGGGGCCGGCCGGGCGCCGCCGTCGACTCGCGCCGCACGAACTGGGCGCTGACACGCCGCGGCTCCGGGACGTCGCCCTCGCTGAGGGCCGCGACGATCTGGTGCACCGCCTCCTCACCGGCGAGATCGAGCGGCGTGCGGATCGTCGTGATCGGCGGTGAGGTGAAGTCGGAGCCGAAGATGTCGTCGAAGCCGACGATGCTCAGCTGCGACGGCACGTCGACGCCCGCGCAGCGGCAGGCGCGGAGCAGGCCGATCGCCATCAGGTCGTTGTAGGCCACCACCGCGCTGACGCCGGACGCCCGCACCCGCCGGAATCCCTCCTGTCCCCCATCGAGGGTTGGCGCGCCGGGACCGATTTCGACGATCGTCATGCCGCGGCGTGGCGCCTCGTCGAGCAGGGTCTCCCAGCGCACCCGGCTCATCCATGACACGCTCGGCCCGGACAGGTACGCGAGTGACGTGTGGCCCAGTACGGCGAGGTGGTCGAGCGCGTCGCGGATGCCGGGCACGACATCGGGAACCACGCCGGGCACGCCGTCGACCACGCGGTTGATCAGGACGAGGGGCTTGCGTTCCGCGAGCGCCCCTATCGACGCGTCGTCGAGGCGGGAGGCGACCAGGACCAATCCGTCGACGGATTGGAGCAACCGCTCCGCGCTCTCCGCCTCGAGCTCGCCGGACTCCTGCGACTCGGCGATGACGAGCGTGTAGCCGGCCGCGGCGGCGACCCGCTCCGCACCGCGTACGAGCGTGAAGTACACCGGGTTGGTGATGTCGGTGAGGATCAGGCCGAGGGTGTTGGTGCGGCCGGTGGGCAGGGCTCGCGCCATCGGGTTGGTCCGGTAGTTGAGCGCGGCCGCGGCTTCCCGGATGCGCTGTTCGGTCTTGGCGTTGACCCGCCCCGGTTTGTTGAGGGCACGCGAGACCGTCGACGGGCTCAGGCCGAGGTGCCGGGCGATGTCATAGATCGTGGCCGCTGGTTTCCGGTTGCCATGTCCGCGTCGCGCCGGGCCGGGCTGCTCCTGGTTCACCGCTCTCCCTCGATGCGCTGTGGGCTCCATGGTGGCGGGCCGCGCCCGGAATGGCAACCGGTTGGCAAAACGGCCCTGAACTCGTCTCGGCAACACCGTGCCTGATTATGGCAACCGGTTGACAGGAACGTCACGACATGCTGAGCTTGCGGCAACACGGGGGAAACAAGCGGGACCTCAGCTGGGTAATCGGGTCGCATGGCAACCGATTGCCTTGATGGCCCGTGTCCAGCCAAGGGAGTCTCGATGTCATCTACCGCTACGCGCGGCCGGGCGCTCCGCTCGGTCGCCTTCCTCGCCGCGACGGCCACCGCCACCGCCCTGGCGCTCACCGCGTGCTCGTCCGACGCCCAGGAGCCCACCGCCGCCGCCGCGCACAACCTCGCGCTCGCCGTCGTCACTCCCCCGAACTCGCTCGATCCGGCTCAACTCGCGGACGGCCAGCAGATGTTCGTGTGGGGGTCGGTCTTCGACACGCTCCTGTACAAGGAGAACAAGACCGGCGAGCTCAAGCCCAACGCGGCGGAGAGCTGGGAGTACAACGAGGACGGCACCCAGCTGACCCTCAAGCTCCGCAAGGGCATGACCTTCAGCAACGGCCGCCCCGTGACCGCGAAGGCCGTCGAGGCGACGATGCGGCGCACGATGACCACCCCCGGCGTCTTGAAGATCAAGTACTCGGCGGTGAAGTCTGTGACGGCCGTCGACGACAGCACGGTGCTGGTCGAGTTCACCCGCTTCGACCCGCAGTTCGTGCCGAACCTGACCCTCGGCGCGGGCGCGATCGGCGACCCGGACACGCTGGCCGACAAGCGCACCGCGACCGATCCGATCGGCTCCGGACCGTACACACTGGACACCGCCGCGACCGTGCCCGGGTCCAAGTACGTGCTGAAGAAGCGCAACGACTACTGGAACGCGAGCGCGTATCCGTTCACGACCCTCACCGTGCGCGTGCTGCAGGACCCGACCGCGTCGTTCAACGCGCTCCAGGCCGGCGAGATCAACGCCGGGACGGTACAGGCTCAGCTTCTCGGGCGCCTGGACAAGAACGCCTTCTCCACCACCAGGATCGAGGCGCAGGCGGTCATGTACGTCGACATCCTCGACCGCAAGGGCGAGAAGTGGCCGGCGCTCGGTGACGTGCGGGTGCGCCAGGCGATCAACTACGCCATCGACCGTGAGGGCATCCTGAAGGGCCTCCTGCAGGGCAACGGCAAGGTGACGAACCAGATCTTCAGCCCGTACGGGAAGGTCTACGACGCGTCGCTCGACAGCACGTACCCGCACGACGCCGCCCGTGGCAAGGAACTGGTCCGGGAGGCCGGATACGCGGGCACGACATTCAAGATCCCGAGCACGTTCCTGTCGACGTCTTTCGAGGCGAGCATCTCGCAAGCGTTCAAGGACATCGGCCTGGGTCTGGAGTGGGTGTCGGTGCCGCCCCAGCAGGCGCAGACGGCTCACCTGTCCGGCGACTACCCGCTCTCGTTCCAGATCACCGGGTTCAACTCCGATCCCGGCGACGCCAACCTCCACTTCGGACCCGACGGCTTCGCGAACCCGCGTCACTACAAGGACGCCACCACCGACGGCCTCTTCGGGACCATCAACACCACGGTCGACTTCGACAAGGCGCTGCCCGCGTACAAGCAGCTCAACGAGTACGCCGTCAAGCAGGCGTTCGAGGCGCCGATCGTCTTCACCGGCGGAACCTGGGCGACCGCCAAGGGAATCACGATGCTCGACGACGGCAAGGCCCCGTCGACCGCGAGACTGTTCGGCCTCGCCTAGCGCGATCGGGAGCGACAATGCTTGCCTACATCTCCCGCAGGCTCGCCGCCGGCCTGGTCCTGGCGCTACTGGTCACGCTCATCACCTTCCTGATGCTGAGCCTGTCGTTCCAGGATGTCGTCAGGACCATCCTCGGCCAGTCGGCGACGCCCGAGTCGGTCGACGCCATGACCAAGCAGCTCGGCTACGACCGGCCGGTACTGGTCCAGTACGGCGACTGGCTGCTGCACCTGTTCCGTGGTGACCTCGGCAGCTCGGTCTACACCTCGCTCCCGGTCGCCTCGTCGGTGCTCCAGCGGCTCGGCGTGACCCTGTCCATCATCGTCCCCGCCCTGATCATCACGGTGTTGCTGAGCACGTTCCTCGGTGTGTGGGCCGCCTCGCGCGGCGGCATCGCCGACCGCGTCGCGCAGGGCCTGTCGCTCGTGGGCTACATCGTTCCGGGCCTGCTGCTCGCGATCGCACTGGTCTACGTCTTGGCGGTACGGGCCAAACTGCTGCCGGCGACCGGGTACACGCCGCTCGCCGAGAACCCGGGAGCATGGCTGCGCAGCATCGCGATCCCGGTGGTCGTACTGGTCATCGGCGGCGTGGCGAACATGGCGGCGCAGGTACGCGGCCGCATGATCGACGAGCTGCGCCGCGACTACGTACGCACCCTGCGCACCCGCGGCATCTCCACCACGTCGATCGTGGTCAGGCACGCCCTGCGCAACGCCGCGAGCCCCGCGCTCACGGTGCTGTCGCTGGAGTTCATCCAGATGTTCGGCAGCGCGCTCATCATCGAGAACGTCTTCGCGCTCCCCGGCTACGGCAGCTACGCGTTCAACGCCTCCCTACAGGGCGACATCCCCGTCATCATGGGCATCACGATCTTCGGTGTGCTGCTGGTGACCGTCGTCAACCTCGGCACCGACCTGGCCAACGGCTGGCTCAACCCGAAGGCGAGAGTCCATTGAGCACTTGGCGCAAGCTGCTACGCGACCCGCAGGCCGCGGTCACCGGCTCCATCCTCATACTCATCTTCGCGGCGGGACTGTCGACGCCGCTCCTCGCGCAGCACGGCCCCAACGAGTCCGACCTCAGCATGGTCAACGCTCCGGCCGGCACACCCGGATACCTCCTCGGGGCCGACGAGAGCGGACGCGACATCCTCTCCCGGCTCCTGCACTCCATCAACACCAGCGCGGTCTCCGCGCTGATCGGCACCGGGGTCGCCCTCGCCGTGGGGGTGTCCGCCGGACTCGTGGGCGGCTACTTCGGCGCCCGCACCCGGGCGATAGCCGAGTGGGCGTTCAACCTCGTGATGACGTTCCCGGGCCTGTTGCTGCTCATCCTCCTGATGCCGGTGACCGGCGGCGACTACCGGTACACGATGCTGATCTTCGGGGTGTTGCTGTCGCCGGGCATCTACCGCATCGTGCGCAACCTCGTCCTCGGTGTGAAGAACGAGCTCTACGTCGACGCGGCCCGCGTATCGGGCCTGGGCAACGCGCGCATCCTCGGCCGCCACGTGCTGTCGGTGGTGCGCGGCCCCATCATCATCGCCGCGGCGTTCATGATGGGCGCGTCGATCGCCACCCAGTCCGGGCTCGCCTTCCTCGGCGTCGGGTCGAAGGAGATACCCAGCTTCGGCGACATGATCTCGTCCGGCTTCCGGAACCTCTACGTCGCGCCGACGCAGTTCCTCTGGCCCAGCCTGCTTCTCGGGCTCATCACGGCCTCGCTCGTGCTGCTGGGCAACGCCTTGCGCGACACCCTCGCGGGTTCGCGGCCCCAGCCGGCGAAGGTCGGCCAGGGGCAGCGCGCCGAGGTGACGCCACAACCGCCAGCGGCCGCCGACCCGGAGGCGCTGCTGGAGATCCGCGACCTCACGATCGCGTATCCCGGGCCCGGCGGGCAACCGCGCGAGGTGGTACGCGGGGCGACGCTCGCGATCCACCGTGGACAGACGGTGGGGCTCGTCGGCGAATCGGGGTCGGGCAAGACGCAGACCGCGTTCGCGGTGCTCGGCGTGCTGCCCGACGAGGCGGTCGTCACCCGCGGCTCCATCGTGTTCGAGGGGCGGGAGCTGATCGGGCTCTCCGACAGTGAGATGCGACCGCTGCGCGGCAAGCAGATCGCGTACGTCCCGCAGGAACCAATGTCCAACCTGGACCCTTCCTACACGGTCGGAGCGCAACTCGTCGAGGGCGTGCGGTCGGCCCTGGGCATCTCGAAAAGCGAGGCGAAGACCCGCGTCCTCGCGCTGCTCGAGCGTTGCGGCATCGCCGATCCCGAGCGGACCTTCGACTCGTACCCGCATCAGCTCTCCGGCGGCATGGCACAGCGCGTGCTGATCGCCGGCGCCGTCGCGAGCCGCCCCAAGCTGCTGATCGCCGACGAACCCACCACGGCCCTCGACGTGACCGTCCAGGCCGAGATCCTCGACCTGCTCCGCGACCTGCAGGCCGAGCTGAACATGGCGGTGCTGCTCGTCACGCACAACTTCGGCGTCGTCGCGGACATCTGCGAGCGCATCGCGGTAATGGAACGCGGCCAGATCGTCGAGTCGGGCGACGTGCTGGAGGTCCTGCGCGGTCCGCGGCACGAGTACACGCGGATGCTCCTGGACTCGATCCTCGACCACACCGCCCCGATCAGAGAGGCGAGCCGATGACCGGGCCGCTGCTCGACATCACCGACCTTCGGGTCGCGTTCCGTCCCCGCGGATTCCGCGCCCGCCCGCTGGAGGTGCTACACGGCGTCTCGCTCCAGGTCGGCGCCGGCGAGACCCTCGGCCTCGTCGGCGAGTCCGGCTCGGGCAAGACCACGATCGGCCGCACCGTGCTCGGCCTGGTGCGGGCCAGCGGCGGCAGCGTCCGCTTCGAGGGGCGCGAGATCGGCGGGCTGGGCGCGCGCCAGCGCCGCGCGCTCGCCAAGGACATCCAGGTCGTCTTCCAGGACCCGTACAGCTCGCTGAACCCGTCCATGACCATCGGCGACATCCTCACCGAACCGCTCGTGGTCCAGGGCGCGACCGCCAGGGAGGCCCGCACCCGGGTCCGCACCCTGCTGGACCAGGTCGGGCTCCCGTCCGACGCGGCCGACCGCCTCCCGCGCGAGTTCTCCGGCGGGCAGCGGCAGCGCATCGCCATCGCCCGCGCGATCGCCCCCGAGCCCAAGCTCATCGTCTGCGACGAACCCGTCTCGGCGCTCGACCTGTCGACCCAGGCGCGCGTGCTGGACCTGTTCATCGACATCCAGCGCCGCACCGGCGCCGCCTACCTGTTCATCTCGCACGACCTCGCGGTGGTGCGGCACATCAGCCACCGCGTCGCGGTGCTGTATCGCGGCGAACTCGTCGAGACCGGCCCCGCGGCCACGGTCACGAGCACCCCCGAGCACCCCTACACCCGCAGGCTCCTGCTCGCCGCACCGGTCGCCGACCCGATCGAGCAGCGCAAGCGCCGCGAAGCACGCCGCCAACTCACCCCCCACCCAACAACCTGACCCCGCCCCACCCCGCGCCGACCGGGCCGCGCCGGGCCGGCCGGGCCGCGCCGATCAAGGGCAATCGGATCGATCAAGGGCAAAAGCACGCGGAAATGAGATCCAACCGCGTGCGTTCGCCCTTGATCGGCGGAAGGGGCGTGGCGAGGCGACATGCCGTCACGGGCGCGCGGCAGCGCCGGGGGAAGGACCGGCGCGGGCTGGCTTGCCCCCTTTCACCCGCCTGCGGGGCAAGGGCTTCTTGATCGACGAGGCTGGGGCAAGGTCAACACCAGACCCGGGATCTGAGCTACCGCGACGTCCGCCGCGCGCATGACCGCTGCTCCCGCGGCCTCACCCTCCGCGACTCCACGACCAACAGCACATTCGGCGCGCGGCGGCGGCGGAATGGACATCGACATCGCCACGATCCACACCAAGCGTCGCCGCGGCGCGAGCAGCGCGCGGAGCGGAGTGAGGTCGCGCGTTGCTTTGCTCTGCTTCCGCGGAGGAAACACCTCGCGTCCGCTATCCGGACGCCGACCGCTTCCTATACGGAAGCAGAGCAAAGCAGGTCGCGACACCTGGCGACGGGGTGGGTTGTGGGGCCGCGGAGGGTGAGGCCGCGGGAGCAGCGGTCTTGCGCGCGGCGGGCGTCGCGGTAGCTCGGTGCTCGGATTAGATTTTCCGCCAGCGGCGGCGGATGGCGTGGGCGGCGGCCTTGGGGCGGCGGTCGCGGGTGAAGACGCCCTTCTTGTTGCCGTCGACGCGGATGATCGCCGTTTGGGTGGCGAAGTCGGCGAAGTTCCAGATGTGTTCGCCGACGACGGCGTCGACCCGGTCGAAAACGCGGTGGTACATCTCCAGCAGGCGGGTCTGGTACTCCTCGGACCATGGCGTGTCGACGACGGCGTGGAGGCCGGCGATGGCGTCCGCGCCGTACTCGCTGACGATGATGGGCTTGCCGTGCCGGTCGGCCCAGGCGCGCAGCTCGGCTTCCAGCGCGGGTTCGGCCAGTGCGAGGTCGCCGGTGTGCGCGTACCAGCCGTAGTACCGGTTGACCATGATGATGTCCGCGAGGTCGGACAGGGCGCACGTGTCCGGGCGGTCCGCGATCATGTTGGTGAACCCGACCGGTCGGGTGGGGTCGAGCTTGCGCGCCTCGGCGAACAGCGGCGCGAAGTAGTCGCGGGCCTCCTGGCCGGATGCGTCGGGCTCGTTGGCTACGCACCACATCACGACGCTCGGGTGGTTGCGGTCGCGGTCGATGAGCTCCCGCACCGCCTGGAGGTGGTTGCGCTGGGTCGCGGACCCGATGGTCTGCTCGGTGTACGTCGGGGGCATGTCGGTGCGGCCGTAGGTCACCAGCACGCGCAGGTTCATGCCGACGGCGGCGGTCTCGTCGATGACGACGATGCCGTGCCGGTCGGCGTAGTCCAGGACCTCTTCCGCGTACGGATAGTGCGCGGTGCGGAAGGAGTTGGCGCCGATCCACTCCATCAGCTCGAAGTCGTGCACCATGAGCGCGTCGTCGTGGCCCTTGCCCCGGATCGGCGCGTCCTCGTGCTTTCCGAAGCCGCGGAAGTAGAACGGCTCGCCGTTGATGAGAAACTCGGTGCCGCGTACCTGCACCGTGCGCACGCCGACGGGCTGGGTGTAGCTGTCGACGAGGTTGCCGTCCGCGTCGTGCAGGCTCGCCTCCAGCTCGTACAGGTAGCCGTCGCCCGGCGCCCAGGGGTGCACGTCCGGTACGGTCAGCGTCCCCTCGGCGCCCTCGGACTCGGCGACCTGGACGCCGTCGGCGTCGCGCAGGATCACGCGCGGCTCGGCGTTGCCCGTCTGCTGGATCGCGTACCGGACGGTGCCGGTGCCGCCGTCGAGCCCCGTGTCGACCGAGACGCTCGTGATGTGGGTCGGCGGCGTGGTGTAGAGCCAGACCGAGCGGTGCAGACCGGCGTAGTTGAAGAAGTCGTGGAAGTAGTTCTGGGTCCGCCCGTTGGCCGTCTGCTGCTGGATGCCCGGCGGCACGGACGCCCAGGAGAGCTCGTTGTTGACCACGACGGTGACGCGCACCGTGCCGCCCGGCCGCACGTGGTCGGTGATGTCGACCTCGAAGGGCGTGTAGCCGCCTTCGTGTTCGGCGACCGCGGCGTCGTCGACCCACACCACCGCGCGGTGCGTGGCCGCGTCGAACCGCAGGACGATCCGCTCCCCCGTCCAGCGCCGCGGCACCCGCACCGTCGTCTGGTACCAGGCGTCGCCGACGTGGTCCCGGACGGCGAGGTCGGGCACGATGTCGTTGTAGCTGGCCGGCACCGGCATCTCCCGGGCCTGGTCCAGCTTGGCGCGCCACCAGCCGGCGGTACGGCCCGCGCCCTCCGGGTCCAGCCGGAACGTCCACAGGCCGTTCAGGCACTTCCGCTCGCGGGTGGGACTGTCTTGGGGTCGAAGCATGGGCATCAGTAGGCCTCCGGCTCGTCCGTGCCAGCAAGCGGTTGCCGGCTGTTGCCGTCCAGTCGCGCGCGGATCGCGTCGAGGGTGCGGAAGACCTCGATGGTCGCGGCGGCGTCGTGGTCGGGGTGCTGTGGCCACCCGCGCTCGATGGCCTCGCTGACCGCGCGGAGCATCGGCACGAAGCCGTTGCCCTCCCGCGGCAGCTCCGTCGGTGGTGGGTTGCCGAACATCGCCTGCCACGAGCCGGCGTGCAGCGTGTACGAGGTCGTCGCCCAGAACATCGGTGGGATGCCGATCCAGCCCTGTGTGCCGTTGACCGCCGCGGACGGTTCCACGAACTCCACCATCGACGCGGCCAGGTGCGCGTAGCGGCCGCCGGTGTATTCGAGCGTGACGTGTTCGGCGACGTCGATGCCGTTCGCCAGCACCACGCCGGCCGCGTGTACGGCCTCGGGTGGCCCGAATACGGCGTGTGCGAGGGTCACCGGGTAGATGCCCTGGTCGAGCAGGGTGCTGCCGCCGCGCTCCGGATCCCACTTGCTGCCCGTGCCGTCGCCGGGCATCGGCAGGCCGAAGCCGGCGCGCACGCTGCGCGGCTCGCCGATGCGCCCCTCGGCGACCAGCCGGAGCACCTCCCGGAAGCCGGGGTTGAACTTCATCCACATCGCTTCCATGAGGAACCGCCCGCGCTCGGCCGCGAGGGCGAACAGGTCGGCCACCTCGGCGGCCGTGCGTGCGATGGGCTTTTCGACGAGTACGTGTTTGCCGGCTTCCAGTGCTGCTCGCGCCATCCGGTGGTGCGTCGCGAACGGCGTCGCGAGGTAGACGGCGTCGATGGCGGGATCGGCGAGCAGCGTGTCGTAGTCGTCGAACGCGGCCGCGATGCCGTGTTCGGCGGCGAAGGAGTCGGCTCTGGCGCGGCTGCGACCGAAGACCGCGGCGACGGCTGTGTCGGGCATCGAGAGCAGGTCGGGTACGAATCGTTGGGAGATCGTTCCGGTGCCGATGACGGCCCAGCGCACGGCCATGTGAGCTCCCTTGTTAGCTTGTTGGCAGTGGATTGCCAGGAATCGAGGGTGAGGTCGTCACGATGGGCGAACCGGTTGGCCTCGCTCCTCGCCTCGCAGCTGTCCACTCTGGAGATCACTCGACGGTTTGCGGCCGCCTAGTCGCTTCCAGCGCGCCCGCAGCGCGTGGGCGGCGGCCTTGGGCCTGCGGTCGCGGGTGAACACACCCTTCTTGTTGCCGTCGACCCGGTGGATGCCGTGCGAGGTCTGGAAGTCGGCGAAGTTCCACACATGCTCGCCGACGAAGGCGTCGATCCGGTCGAACACCCGGTGGTTCATGTCGAGGTAGGCACGCTGGTACTCCTCGGTCCACGGTGTGTCCCACACCGAGTGCAGCCCGGGCATGGTGTCGGCGCCGTACTCGCTCATCATGATCGGCTTGTGGTACTTCCCGGCCCAGCCGCGCAGGTCGTGTTCCAGGTACGCCTCCGCGGTCGCGAGGTCGCCGGTGGCCACGTACCAGCCGTAGTAGCGGTTGAGGCACAGCACGTCGAAGAGGTCGGCGATGCGGTCGTTCTCGTGCCGGGCGAAGATGACGGTCGCGTAGCACACCGGGCGGGTGGGGTCGAGCTTGCGGGTGAGCTCCACCAGCGGCTCGAAGTACTCGCGGGCACCGTCCTCATGAGACGACGGCTCGTTGGCGATGCACCACATCACGACGCTCGGGTGGTTCTTGTCGCGCGCGATCAGCTCCCGGATCGCGTCGGCGTGCGCCTCCCGGGTGGCCTCGCCGAAGGTCTCCGGCGAGAAGGTGGGGCGGGGCGGCACGCCGGTGAGCCCGCCCTCCACCGCCAGGTTGAGCCCGACCGCCGCGGTCTCGTCGATGACGACGATGCCGTGCCGGTCGGCGAACTCCATCACCTCCTCGGCGTACGGGTAGTGCGAGGTCCGGAACGAGTTCGCGCCGATCCAGTCCAGGAGCTGGAAGTCGTGGACGAGGTAGGCGTCGTCGTGGCCCTTGCCACGCACCGGAGTGTCCTCGTGTTTGCCGAATCCGGTGAAGTAGAACGGCTCGCCGTTGATGAGAAACTCCGTGCCGCGCACCTCGACCGAGCGCACACCGAACGGCTCGGTGTAGCTGTCGACCACCTGGTCGCCGTCGAGGACCTCGACGAGCAGGGCGTACAGGTAGGCGGCGCCGGGCCGCCACGGCGTCACGTCGGGGATCCGCAGGGTGCCGCTGGTCCCGTCCGCCGCCGCGACGGACGCACCGGTGGCGTCGAGCACGACGACCCGTACCGGGGCCGGCGCGCTGGTCTGTACCGAGTACTCGACCGTCCCGGTGCCCGCGTCGAGGCCGGTCACGATCGTGACGTCCTGGACGTGTGTGGCGGGCCGGCTGTAGAGCCACACCGAGCGGGCCAGGCCGGCGTAGTTGTAGAAGTCGTGCAGGTACGTCTGCTGGCGCCGGCCGTCCTGGGTGACCGTGATCGTGCCGGGCGGGATCGTCGTATTGGTCAGCTCGTTGTTGACGCCAATGGTGAGTCGGAACTCCTGCCCCGCGCCCACGTGCGCGGTGATGTCGGCTTCGAATGGCGTGTATCCGCCGACGTGCTCGGCCACCAGGACGCCGTCGACGTAGACCTTGCCCTCGTGGGTGGCGGCGTCGACGCGCAGCATCACCCGCTCGCTGGACCAGCCGCGCGGCACCCGCACCTCGCGCTGGTACCACGCCCAGCCGACGTGGTCGCGGATCGCGCTGTCGGTGAACAGGTCGTTGTAGCTGGCGGGTACCGCCGCCTCCAGCGCGCTGTCCAGCGGGCCGGTCCACGGCTGGTCACCGCCGACCGAGAAGCGCCACAGCCCGTCGAGGTTGACCAGCTCGCGGGTGGGGGTGGATCGGGGTTTCAACATCGAGCGAACTCCGTTCAGGCGGTGGTGCCGCCGTCGGCGAGCAGCGTGCTGCCCGTCATGAAGGTGGACAGGTCGGAGGCGCAGAACAGGACGACGCGGGCGATGTCGTCGGGTACGCCGGCGCGGCCGATCGGGCCGCTGAGCATGAGATCGGTCGGCGGGGCGTCGCCGAGCGGCAGGCCGGCGGCCGCGGCCGCAATCAGGTTGCCCTCGGTGGGTACGTAGCTCGGCGCGACGCCGAGCACGCGGATGCCCAGCGGGGCGAGTTCGAGGGCCATCTCCCGGGTGACGCCGCGGACGGCGTGTTTCGAGCCGACGTACGCGGCCAGACCCGGCGCGCTGGCGCGGAACCCGGCGGTGGAGACGATGTTCACGATGACACCACCGGTGCCGGCCGCCGCCATCCGCCGTGCCGCCTCGCGCGCGCCGAGGAAGACACCGCGGGCGTTCACGTCGAACACCTGGTCCCAGGTCTGCTCGCTCATCGCCAGCAGCGGGACGTTGGGGAAGATGCCGGCGTTGTTCACCCAGATCTCCAGGCCGCCGAGGTCGGCGAGCGCGCGGTTGGCCGCCGCGGCGACCGACGCCGGATCGGTGACGTCCATGGCGACGCCGACCGCCCGCACGCCGTGGCGTTCCGCGACGCGCTCGGCCGCGGTCACGGCGAGTCGCTCGTCGATGTCGCCGATCAGGATGTCGGCTCCCGCCTCGGCCAGCCGCGCCGCGATCGCCTTGCCGAGTCCGCGACCGCCGCCGGTCACGACCGCGCGCCGGCCCTCCAACGACACGAGCTGCGCCAGGGAGTGGCTCGCTACGTCCGCAGTGGACACGATGGTCTCCTTTCGTGAAAGCGACCCGGACCGGTACGGACGGTGCCGCCGTCCGGAAACCGGATCTGCGCTTCGGCGCCCCCGGGCACGTCGACCGAGATGTCGAAATGACCGTCCTTGATGGACCAGTCGACAGCGATGCGCCCCTGTGGACTGTCGAACGTGCCCCTGACCCACGTGACCGCCTCGTGGAGCACGGGAGCCACGACGAAGGAGGTCCACGCGACCGAGCCCGGTGCCTGCCGCAGGCCGAGGGTGTGGGTGTGCAGGAAGCGGACGACCGCGCCCTTGCTGTAGTGGTTCAGGGAAGCCGTGGCGGTGCCGTCGTCGGCGACGCCGTCCCAGTCTTCCCAGATGGTCGTCGCTCCCCGGTCGAGCATGCCCAGCCAGGACGGGGACGAGCGCCGCAGCAGCACGGCGTACGCGAGATCGGAGTAGCCGGCGTCGGCCAGGACCGGCAACAGGTCCGCCGTGGACAGGAACCCCGTGCCGAGGTGGCGGCCGGCGGCTTCGATCAGATCCGCGAGGTGCCGGGCCGTCCGTTCGCGCAGATCCTCGGGTACCAGGTCGAACGCCAGGGCGCGCACGTAGCTGGCCTGCGTGCCGGCTTTCGTCCGGCCCTCCTCATCGAGGAACTCGCGCTGCCAGGCGACGCGTACCTTCTCCGCCGTCTCGCGATAACCGGCGGCGTCACCGGTGTGCCCCAGCACGTCCGCGATCGCCGCGAGCGTGCGCACCGACCGGAACAGGTACGCCGTGCCCACCTCGCCCTTGTCGGCCATATACCAGGCGATCGGGTCGTCCGCGATGCGCTTCCCCGGCTCCAGCCACTCTCCCCAGTGGAAGGATCCGTCCCAGATGAACTCCTCGTGCGCGAGCGGCTCGGCCGAGCGCTCGACGCGCGACGGGTGCCTCGCGTCGCGGGCGGTCGCGAGGGCCCACTCGACCCATCGCCGCATCGCCGGCCAGTTCTCGGCAAGGGCGGTCGTGTCCCCGTACGTCTCGTAGAGCACCCACGGCACGAGCACGATGGCGTCGCCCCAACCGGCGGAACCGGTGATGCCGTCGACCATCGCGTCGTCGTGGACCTTCAGCCGGTTGGAGTCCGGTGAGGAGTTCACGATCCGGCCGTCGGGCAGCTGGTCGTCGCGGACCGAGCGCAGCCACTTGCGGCTGAAGCCGTCGACGTCGTACAGCCGTGCCGCCGTCGGCGCGAAGATCTGGTAGTCGCCCGTCCAGCCGAGGCGCTCGCGCGTCGGGCAGTCGGTCGGGACGTCGACGGCGTTGCCCCGAAAGCTCCAACGCGCCGCCTCATGCAGGCGGTTGAGGTCGTCGTCGCTACAGGCGAAGGTGGCGGTGGGTTCAAGGTCGGTGTGCACCACCCGCATGAGCACGCCCGCCGGGTCCAGGTCGCCGCCGTCGCGCCGGATCCGCGCGTACCGGAACCCGTGCACCGTGTGCCGCGGCTCGAAGACCTCGCCGGGGCGGCCGCCGGATACGACCTCGTCGCGCTGGACGAACGGGATCAGTGGCTCGCCCGGCTTCTGGCTGTCCAGATGCGCCGTCGTGAGGTCGCCGGTCGGGTCCAGGTGCTCGCCGTGGTCGATGACGGTGCGGGTGCCGGCCGGTCCCAGGTCGGTGAGGGCGATCCAGCCGGACGCGTTCTGTCCGAAGTCGACGATCCACGTGCCGCTGCCGTGCCGGGTCACTGAGCGCGGGGCAAGCTGATCGATTCGCCGTACCGGCGGCGCCGGTGACCAGCTGATCGGTGGGGCGGTGACGGCGTCCACGAGGACGGGGCGCGCGGACGCGGGTGGCGCCGTGAGGTCGGTCGTCTGGCCGTTCATGAGGTCGGCCGCGACGATGGTACTCGGACGCGAGGTCCAGCCTGGGCCGGTGCCGGCGACCACTTCCATGCCGTCGGCGTGGAGGACGTGGAGCTGGAGTCGCGCCCCGGTGGTGGTGCCCCACACGTCACGCCTGCGCCAGGTGCCGTTGGAGCCGCGGTACCAGCCGTCCGACAGCAGGATCTCCAGCTCGTTGGCTCCACTGTGGAGCAGCTCGGTGACGTCGGCGGCCTGTGCGTAGAGCGTGTCGCCGTACGATGTGGACCCCGGCGAAAGTTCCGTCGTGCCCACCCGCGTGCCGTTCACGAACGCCTCGTAGACGCCCAGGGCGGTGGCGTAGAGCCGTGCCCGCACGATGTCGTCGCGCAGAAGCACGTGTCCGGCCAGCACATAGGCCGGGCGGCCGCCCTCCTCGTGCGGGGAGATCCACCGTGCGGACCAGTCCTCGTCGAGCAGTCCGGCCTCGAACGCGTGCCATGGCGACCAATCCGACTGCCGCCCGCCGCTTCGTACCCGGACGCACCAGTCGACGGACTGCCGGCTCCGCAGCGGCGGCAGCGGCCACTCCACGAACAGGTGCCGGCCCGAGGCGACGTTCTCCACCGCGTGCTCGACGCCGTCGACGCGGATGCGAAGGTCGTAGCCGTCCTGGCCGGTCCAGGCGTGCGGCAGCTTCCACGACAGCGCCGGCCGCTGCTCCGCGACCGGGAACTGGTCGCCGCCGCTGGCGATCCGCAGATCGTAGGGAGCGCCGGCCGTCACGACGCCCCCCGCTCCCCGTCGAGCGCGGTCAGCTCGTTGTCGAGCGCGGTCACGAGCTCCCGGTCGGCGGCCAGCTGGGAGTCGAGCAGCGCGAGTACGTCCCGTGGGGAGCCGGCCGCGGCGGCGAACGGTGCCGCGCCGGCGTCGCGGATCGGCGTGGACCGGCCGCGCAGGTGCCCGATCCAGGCGGCCAGCACGTGTACGGCGCCGGCGGGCAGGTGTTCTTCGGCGCGGGACAGGCGCAGGACGGGCAGGATGCGGATCGGGATCTTCTGGGAGCCGTCCGCGGCGATCTGCGCCAGGCGGTGCTCGATGCGCGGGTTGGACCAGCGCTCCACGAGGGCGGCGCGGTACGCCGCGATCTCGGCAGCGGGCAGCGTCAGGTGCCGCGCCGCCTCGTCCCACCACCGCTCCAGGGCCCGCCGGCACACCGGGTCGGCCAGCGCCTGCGCCACGGTGGTGTGGCCGTGGGCGCCGCCCGAGTACGCCAGCAGCGAGTGCCCGCCGTTGAGCAGCCATAGCTTGCGCTGCTCGTGCGGCAGTACGTCGGTGACGAACCGGGCACCGATGGCGTCCCAGGCCGGGCGGCCGGCCGGGAAGTGTCCACTGAGGATCCATTCGTGGTAGGGCTCGGTGACGACCGGTACGGCGTCGGCGTTACCGGTCAGGCGTGTCACGGCGGCGAGGTCGGCCGGGGACGTCGCGGGCGTGATCCGGTCGACCACGGTCGTCACGAAGGACACGTTGTCGCCGATCCACCGGTCCAGTGCCGGGTCGGCGAGGCCGGCGAGCTCGTGCACGACCCGGCCGGCGACGTCGGCGTTGTCGGGCAGGTTGTCGCAGGAGACGATCGCGACCGGGCCGCCACCGGCCGCGCGCCGCGCCGCTAGCCCGGCGACCAGCCGGCCCGGCACGGTCCGCACGTCCCGCGGTTCGCCGGCGCGCAGGGCGGCGATGTCGTCCTGGACCGTGGCGTCGGTATCGTCCAGCCCGCCGTCGGCTCCACGCCGGTAGGCGGCCTCGGTGACGGTCAGGGTGGCGAGGGCGATCTCGGGCCGCTGCCAGAGCCGCCGCCACGCGTCGTGGTCGGTGCCGGCGTACACCTCGCTCAGCGACTCGGGCACCACCGTCTCATCGCGGTCGGGCCCGCGCACGACGAGGGTGTAGAGGGTGTCCTGGGCGCGCAGGATGTCAGCGAGCGCCGGAGAGCGCCCGGTGAACGCGGCGATGCCCCACCGTGCGGCGTCCGGGGCGGCGGCGGTGTACCAGGCCTGGTGGGCGCGGAAGAAGTTGCCGAGGCCGAGGTGGATGGCGCGGACGGGCGGCGCCGGTGTGGCGCGGCGCAGGGGCTTCACAGCTTGAACACCTTCCGTGGTTGTGCGCGGACGAGGCCGGTGAGGGTGTCCAGCGCCTCGTCCTCGTCGAGCCGGTGCGCGGCGACCAGCCCGGCCAGGTACCCGGCGTCGAGCCGGCGGGCCATGTCGTGGCGGGCCGGGATGGAGCAGAACGCGCGGGTGTCGTCGATGAACCCGGACAGCCGCCCGAACCCGGCGATCTCGGTGACCGACTCGTGGAAATGGCGGATGGCGGCCGGATTGTCGAGAAACCACCACGGCACGCCGGCGTACAACGACGGGTAGAAGCCGGCCAGGGGGCCGATCTCGCGGGCGTACACGGTCGGGTCCACGGTGAAAAGCACCAGGTGCAGGTTCGGGTGGGTGCCGAAGCGTTCCAGCAACGGCCGCAGCGCGCGGGTGAACTCCACCGTGGTCGGGATGTCGTGGCCGGTGTCCGGGCCGAACGCGGCGAGCGTGGCCGGATGGTGGTTCCGGTACACCCCCGGATGGAGGGTCATGACGAGGCCGTCCTCGCACGACATCCGCGCCATCTCGAAGATCATGTGGCGGCGGAACGCGGTCGCCGCCGCCGCGGTGACCTCACCGGCGAGGGCCTGGGCGTAGAGGCGGGCGGCCTCGGCGCGCTCCAGCGGGATCGCCGCCGCGTCGGCGTGGCCGTGGTCGGCGGATACCGCACCGTGCGCGACGAAGTACCGCCGGCGCTGTTCGAGCGCGGCCAGGTACCCGTCGTAGTGGCCGGTGTCGACGCCGGCGACCGCGCCGAGGTTTTTCACCGCGTCGACCCATCCGGCGCCGGCCACCTCCAGGTACCGGTCGGGGCGGAACGTGGGCGCCACGCGGGTCCGCACGGACGGGTCGGCGGCGAGCGCGGCGTGGGCGTCGAGCGGGTCGGCGGGATCGTCGGTGGTCGCGAGGAACGTGATGCCGAAGCGGTCCAGCAGCGCCCGGGGGCGGTTCCGGACATCGGACAGCTGGGCGGCGATCTGGTCGTAGAGGGCGTCGGGATCCGCGGTGTCCGGGCGGTCGGTGACGCCGAAGATGCCCGCGAGCTCGCTGGCGAGCCAGTACTGCACCGGAGTGCCACGGAACAGCGGCCAGTTGGCGCAGAACAGCCGCCACGCCTCGCGGGCGCGCTCCTCCGGCAACGGTCCTTCGCCGACACCCAGCCGGTCCAGCGCCACGCCACCCGCGTGCAGCAGCCGGGTCACGTAGTGGTCCGGCTGGATGAACAGCGCGGTCGGGTCGGTGAACGGCGTGTCGTCGCGCAGAATCCGGGCGTCGACGTGCCCGTGCGGGGAGATGATCGGCAGGTCACGCACGGCCGCGTAGAGCCGGCGGGCGATCGGGCGCACGGCGCCGCCGACCGGCAGGAGTCGGTCGGGGTGCGGCGTCAGGGGTACTCGCGCGGTCACCATGCCCGGAGCATCTGGCCCGGGCGGAGGCGGCGCCAAGCGGTTGCCACCTGTTGCCGGCGGTCCTTGCCTTGACGGCGTCGTTGTGGTCAAGGTGGGACGGTGGCGGTTGATGTTCTTGGCGGTGCCGGGCAGATCCTCGACGACCAGGCAGTGCGCGCCTTCGTCGCCGAGCGGTTGGCCGCGGCCGACCTCGACGGGCGCAGCGTGTGCCTCGTGGTCCCGGACGCCACCCGCAGCTGCCCGCTGCCGCTGCTGCTGGGCGCGGCCCACGAGGCGCTGCGCGGGCGGGCCGCACGGGTGACCGTCCTGGTGGCGCTCGGCACCCACGCCCCGATGAGCGAGGCGCAGCTGCGCGACCACCTCGGCGGCCCGTACCCCGGCTGGACGATCCGCAACCACGAGTGGTGGGATCCCGCCGCCCTGGTGTCGCTGGGCTTCATCGACGCCGACCGGGTGGCGCAGCTGTCCGAGGGCCGCATGAAACGCCCCGTCGAGGTGGTGCTCAACCGGGCCGTCGTCGAGCATGACGTGTGCATCGTGATGGGCCCGGTCTTCCCGCACGAGGTGGTCGGCTTCTCCGGCGGCAACAAGTACTTCTTCCCCGGCGTCGCCGGCCAGCAGATCATCGACTTCTCGCACTGGTTGGGCGCCCTCATCACCAGCGCCGCCATCATCGGCACCCGCGGCACGACGCCGGTACGCGCGCTCATCGACGAAGCCGCCGCCCTGATCCCGAGCCGGCGGCTCGCGCTGTGCCTGGTGGTCCGATCCGGCACCGGTACGCTGCACGCCGCCGCGTTCGGCCCACCGGAACAGGCGTGGGCGGCGTGCGCCGGCGTGTCCGCCGAGGCGCACGTCTCCTATATGGACACTCCGGTGCGGCGGGTGCTGTCGGTCATCCCGACCAAGTACGACGACATGTGGACCGGTGCGAAAGGCTTCTACAAGGTCGAGCCGGTCGTCGCCGACGGCGGCGAGGTCATCCTCTACGCCCCGCACATCACCCGGCTGTCGGCCATGCACCCCGAGATCGAGCAGATCGGGTACCACTGCCGCGACTACTTCCTCGGCCAGTGGGACCGGTTCGCCCACCACCACTGGGGCGTACTGGCCCACTCCACCCACCTGCGCGGCGCCGGCACCTGGTCGGCGGCGCACGGCGAACACGGCCGGGTCACCGTCACCCTCGCCACCGGCATCCCCGAACACGTCGTGCGCGGCGCCAACCTCGCCTATCGCGACCCGGATACCGTCAACCTCGACGACTTCGCCACCGACCCCGACACGCTCGTCGTCCCCCAGGCCGGTGAGGTCCTGTTCCGCCTCCGGTGAGCGGTCGACGCGCGCACGACGAGCCGGGACGGCAGCATCACCGGCTCCCGGGCGTGCGGCCTGGCACCGCGAATGACCGCGAGCAGGTTGCGGACGGCGGTGAGCCCCATCGCGTGCAGGGGCGCGGCCACGGTGGTGAGCGCCGGCGTCACCAGCTCGCCGGCGTACACGTTGTCGAACCCGACGACGCTGACGTCGCGCGGCACCGCTACCCCGCGCGCGGCGAGCGCCTGGATCAGGCCGATCGCGACGAGGTCGTTGTAGGCGATCACCGCGGTGCTGGGATGCCGCGACAGCTCCGCCGCGGCCGCCGCGCCGCCGCCGATCGTCGGCTCCAGCGGGCCGATCCGGCGCGCCTGCAGGCCCATCTCCGTCGCCGCGGTGCGCAGTGATCGCCAGCGCACGCCGTCCGCCCACGAGGCTTCCGGCCCGGCGGCGTACGCGATGCGCTGGTGTCCCAGCGCGGCCAGGTGCTCGACCGCGCGGCGCATGCCGCGCGGGTTGTCTGTGACGATGCACGGCACGTCCGCGATCGCCCGGTTGAGCGCGATCAACGGTCGCTGCTTGGCCATCGTGCGGATCGCCGCGTCGGGCATCCGCGAGGTCGCCAGCACGACGCCGTCGACGGTGGAGATCGACCGTTCCAGTACCTCGCGCTCGCGCAGGACGGACTCCTGCGCGTCGGCGAGCAGCAGCGAGTACCCGGCCTCGGCCGCGGCGGCGTGCGCGCCGTGGATGATCTGGTTGGAGAACGGGTTGGTGATATCCGAGATCACCAGCGCCATCATCGACGTGCGGCCCGCCGGCACCGCCCAGCCGATCGGGTTGGCGTGGTAGCCGAGCTCCACGGCGACACGCCGGATCCGCTCGGCGGTCTCGGCGCGTACCCGTCCGGGTCGCGAGAAGGTTCGGGACACGGTCGACGCGGCGACCCCCGCGACGCGGGCGACGTCGTAGATGGTGGGCGCCCGGCTGGCGCCGTTCGACTGGTCCGTCATCGCCCCAGCTAACCCGACCTCGCGGCTTTTGGCAACCGATTGCCAACAAACGAGGCTCGGCACGCCTAGGATGGGGCGGACAGGGCCGGTGAACGGGAGGTACGTGTGTCAGGCGGGCACGATGAGGTCGTCGGCCGTGCGGACGGCCAGACCCGGCAGGTGGGCCGGCCCCCCATAACCGAGCGGCAGAAGGCGGAGGTCCGGCGGGAGATCGCGCGGCAGGCGGTGCGGTTGTTCACCGAGAAAGGCGTGGCCGCCACCTCGGCCGAGGAGATCGCCGCGGCGGTCGGGATCTCCGTCCGGAGCCTGTGGCGCCACTTCCCCAACAAGGAACGCTGCGTGCTGCCGCTGCTCACCGAGCCGCTGGGGGTCACCGTGCGGGCGTTGGGCCGGTGGCGGCCCGGCGACGACATCGGCGAGTTCTACGAGACCATGGAGCGGGACACCGCCGACGCGATCGCCGCCGACCAGATGGGCGCCGACATCCCCGCCATCCTCGACCTGGTGCGGCTCACCCGCACCGAGCCCGGCCTGCGACTGGTGTGGCTGCACTCCCAGGACGACGCCGAGCCGCTGCTGGCCGAGGCGCTCGCCCGCCGCGCCGGCCGGTCCGCCCCCGACCTGACCATCCGGGTACAGGCCGCCACCATCAACAGCGCGCTACGGGCCGCCATGGAGCACTACGCGTTCAGCACCGACCCGGCCGACAGCGACCCGGTGGCTCTGCGCGACACCGTCCGCGACGCCCTGGTGATCGCCGCCCGCGGCCTGAACTGAAGCCGGCCCACTTCCGAGCGCGTTGCGGCCGGCCACCTCCCCCAGCCACGCCAGGCTCGGCTTCGGGGTCCGCGCGAACGTCTCCCGGTCGACCGCGATCAGACCGAACGTGGGCCCCCAGTGCCCCCACTCGTAGTTGTCGAGCAGGCTCCAGTGCAGGTATCCGCGCACGTCCACGCCGTCGGCGATCGCCGCTCCCAGGTGCCGCAAGGCCTCGCCCGTGTACGCGACCCGCCGGCCGTCGTCGCCGGTCGCGATCCCGTTCTCGGTGACCAGGACCGGGATCCCACCGGTCGCCTCCCAGGTGTGGCGCACCGCGATCCCGAGCGCGTCCGGCCGGTACGCGGTCCCGACCAGCGTGTTGTCCGGGCTCGGCGCGGCCGGCTCGATGCCGGTCTCGTTCACCCACTGGCTGGAGTACGACTGCACGCCGACGAAGTCGTCGCCCTTCGCGCCCTCCAGGTACAGGTCCTCCCGGACGTACTGGAGCTCCTTCAGCTTCTCCTCGCCGCCCGGCCGCGCGACCAGCGCCTGGCTCGCGACGGTCCAGCCGACCGCCGCGCCGGTGCGCTCCCGTACCAGGTCACGGACGGCATGATGCGCCTCGACCAGGCGGCGCCCGATCCGCGGGTCGGGGTCCGGGAGTACCGGCCGCACGCCCTCGTCGACGGTCGGGCTCTGCCACTGCGCCGCCAGCTCCGGGTCGGCGGCGAACCGAGCCATCATGGTCATCAGCGCGAGCATGTTCGGTTCGTTCATCGTGCACACCCACGGCACGCCGTCGAGAATCCCGGTCACCACCTCGACATAGGCACGGAACCGGTCGACCGCCCGCTCCCCCATCCAGCCGCCCTCGTCGGCGAACCAGCGGGGGTTGGTGAAGTGGTGCAGCGTGACGACGGGCGTCACCCCGAGTTCGAGCGCCGTATCGATCATGCGCCGGTAGTGGGCCAGCTCCGCCCGAGAGACCATGCCCGGCTCCGGCTCGACGCGGGCCCACTCGATGCCGAACCGGTAGGCGTTCAGCCCGGCGCCGGCCAGCAGCCGCATGTCCTCGGCGTACCGGTGATAGCTGTCGCAGGCGTCCCCGCTGCGCTCCATGCCCGGCACCCGGCCCTCGGCGAGCCAGAAGTCGCTGTTGACGTTGTTGCCCTCGATCTGGTGCGGTGCCGTGGCCGCTCCCCAGAGAAAGCCGTCCGGGAACGTCGTCATCGGTGTTCCTCCGTCGCGTGGGTGGTAGACCCATCCGACCGGCACCCGGAACACCGCGTCCACTGGTTGCCGCTTGTTGCCGTCCTCGTCGACGCGTCAGGTAGTGCTGTCACTACCTCGGATACGGGTAGTCGTGTCATTTCCCCTGCGCTCCGGCGCGGGCACGCTGGTGGATGTCCGTTTTCCACTTCAGAAACACCATCTGGGGGATCGATGGCATCCTTGTCAATACGACGTCCGTTGCTGGGTTTGGCTTCGCTGTGCCTGGCGGCGGCGGTGGTCGTCGCGCAGCCGGTCGCGGCGCACGGCCACACGGATGATCCTGTCGCCGCGCTCGGCCGGGACGCGCGACCGCTGCGCAGCATGGAGCCGCACGGGGATCTGCGTGACCTGCGGCCGTTGGGCGGGATGGTCGGCGACGCCACCGTGGTGGGGCTCGGTGAGGCCACCCACAACTCCCGCGAGTTCTTCACCATGAAGCATCGGGTCTTCCGTTACCTGGTGGAGGAGAAGGGGTTCACCACGTTCGCGTTGGAGACCGGCTGGAGCGGAGGCATCCGGCTGAACGAGTACGTGCTGTACGGGAAGGGCGACCCGGACCAGATCATGCGTGAGGAGTTCCAGGGCGCCTACCAGTTCTGGCGCACCACCGAGTACCGGGAACTCATCGCGTGGATGCGCGACTACAACGCCCGGTACGGTCCGCGGCTACAGTTCATGGGCAACGACCTCGGGTATGCCGGCCCGGAACTGTTCGATCGGGTCACCGGCTACGTCCGCGAACACCATCCCAGCCTGCTGCCGCAGTTTCAGGACGCGTACCGGGACGTGCGTCCCGCGACCGACGCCGGGACCTGGATGGCAACCTATCCCGGGCGGCCTTTGGCGCAGCGGCAGGCTTCCGCGGCGAAGGCACAGCGGGCACTGGACGCGCTGGCGGCCGTGAGCCCCGGCACGTCGCGTCACATGTGGACGGTCCAGCACGCGCGCGCCATCGCCCAGGTGGCGACTCTGTACGCGTTCGACCTGGACGATCCGGCGCAGGTGGCGCTCGCCATGCGCTACCGGGACCAGGTCATGGCCGACAACACAGCTTGGTGGCACGAGCAGACCGGTGCGAAGATTCTGCTCTCCGCCCACAACGCGCACGTGGGGTACGTGTCGGCCGATCCTGAACAGTATCCACGGATGCAAGGCGCCTTCCTGCGCGACCGGATGGGCGCCCGCTACGTCAGCATCGGCTTCACGTTCGACAGCGGCTCCTTCAACGCACAGGACGAGAACGACCAGATGGGCACGTTCACGGTCGGCCCGGCGGCACCCGGCAGCAACGAGTACACATTGGACAAAGTACGTCCGCGCGACTACCTGCTCGACATGCGCGGCGTCACCGCGCAGGCACGGGCCTGGCTGCGAGAGCCCCGGCCGACCCGCTCGATCGGAACAGGCTGGCCCGAGTCCGACAAACTGATCTCGCTCGGGAAGACTTACGACATCCTGATCCACCGCCACCACGTCCGAGCAGCCCGCCTCCTCATCGCGCCGAAGTAGGCGTCGGGAGCAAGGGACTGTCGTGGGTCAGCGGTCGATGTCGACGAAGAAGGCATCTCCGGCCGCAGCGCCGTCATGCCCTGGTGGGGCGTGTTTCGGTCTCGGCGCGCAGCACGGGCGCGAATGACGCCGAATGATCGTGCCCGCAGGCGCAGGCCCGTTGTGTTTCGGCGATGAAGATCCGCGGCGAGACGCCGGTGAGCCGGACGCACTCGCGGGTGAGGTGGGACTGGTCCGCGTAGCCGGTGCGCAGGGCGAGCAGTCCGAGCCCGTCGTCCGTCGCCGGGCGGCCCTGGGCGATCGCCTGCTGGACGAGTGCGAGGAAGCCCTGAAAGCGCAGCATCCGCTGCAGTGCCTTCGGTGCGAGCCCGATCGCCGTTCGGCAGCGACGCCGAAGCTGCGTCTCGGAGATGTGAAGAGACGCCCTCAGCGACGTCACGTCGACCGTGCGCCACGGCATGAGACCGCGCACCGCCTCGGACACCAGCGGGTCCCGGGGCTGGCCGGCGCTGGCGCGCTCCTGCGCGTACAGCTGCACGGCGGCGAGCGCTTCCTGGGGCGAGGCCGCCGTGCCGACCGCCTCGCCGAGGGCGGCGGCCGAGCGGCCCCACAGCTGTTCGGCGTTCAGCGTGAGTCCGGCGACCTCCGAGGCGGGCTGTCCCGCGACCACCGGGAAGGCGCCCGGCACGAAACGCAGGCCGACAATCGTGGTGCCCGGCTTGAGGATCTCGAGCAGCGGCTCGGTCAACGGGCCGATCACCTGCGGCGCCGCGCCGACCGTGCATACAAGTTCGACAGCGCCGTTGGGGATGCGCCGGTGGACGTACGGCGCGGCGTCGGGCTCGACCTGCTGTACCCATACCGACGAGAGGAGCTCGCGCAACGCCGGAGCGGGCGGGCGCTCGACGTAGCTCTGCCCGCCCGCGGCGGGGACGGAGGACGGGGCGCCGGTCACGTGACCCAGTATGTCGCGCGCCGGTTGGCCGGCCGCGAGAAAGACGCCCGGTTTGTTCAAGAGCGCGCGGCGGCTCCGCTCGTACGGTTTGGCCATGTTCAACTTCATACCCCTCCGCGGGAGCACACCGTGAACGCGAGCGTCCAGGGCCGGCTCTGGAGCAGCGATCCGCAGGGCTGGGCGGAGAGCGCGGAGGGCCGCATCCGGCCGCTGTACGAGCGGGTACTCGATCGCCTCGACCTTCGCCCCGGCATCCGGCTCCTCGACGCTGGCTGCGGCTCGGGCCTGTTCGCGGAGCTGGCCGCCCAGCGCGGCGCGGACGTCGTCGGGTTGGACGCGGCCCCGGGACTCGTGGAGTACGCCCGCCGCCGGCGCCCGGCGGCCCGCTACGTCGTCGAGGACCTTGAGCACATGCCCTTCAGCCACGGCGGCTTCGACGTCGTCACCGCGTTCAACTCGGTACTCTACGCGGCCGACCCCCGCCACGCGCTCGCCGAGATCGCGCGCGTGACCGCCCCCGCGGGCACCGCCGTCGTGACCGTGGGCGCCGGTCCCGAACAGGCCCAGAGCGCAGCACTGATCAATCCGCTGGCCCCACCCGACGAAGTACCCGACCGCGACACCCTCGATCTCACCGACACGGACGCCGCTCGCAGCGCCCTGCGCGACGCCGGGTTCGCGTCCGTGGCAACGACCGACGTCGCCTTCGACATCGAATTCACGAACCAGGACGAGGCGATCGCCGCCCAGCTGCCGGCCGGCCCGGTCGCCGCCGCGGTCCGCCACTCCGGCCGCGCGGCAGTCGAAGCCGCGCTGCGGTCCTTCTTCGCGGCGCGATCACGGGCCGACGGGACCGTACGCATGGGCCTGGTCTTCCGCTGCCATCTCGCGCAGCGGGCGCGATGACCGCGAGTTCGATGTGGACGGCCCGGCCCTACCAATGAGAAGGGAAACACGATCATGAAACTGACGACCACCACGCAGGTCTCCCTCGACGGAGTGATGCAGGCAAACGGCGGGCGGCATCCGATCCTCGACCCTGGAATGGAGCGCGGCGGATGGGCCCGGCCGCTTTTCGACAACGAGGCCATGACGTTCGTCGACCAGACGTACCAGCGCGCCGACGCGTTCCTGTTCGGCCGGCGGACCTACGAGCTGTTCGCCGGCTACTGGGGCGTGCGGAAAGATCTCGAAAACCCCATCGTCGGTGCCTTGAACACCAAGCCCAAGTACGTCGCATCGACCACGCTCACCGAACCGCAATGGGCGAACACGACGGCCCTCTCCGGCGACCTCGCGGCGGCCATCCGGGAGCTGAAAGCCAAGCCGGGCGGTGAGCTGCAGGTGCACGGCAGCGCCATCCTGACCCGGTGGCTACTTGAGAACGACCTCGTCGACGAGATGAACCTGCTCATCGTCCCGGTGGTCGTCGGCCAAGGCATGCGGCTGTTCCCCGATAACGGCCCAGACATCGCGCTGGACCTGGTCGACTCGCGAGCCTTCCCGAGGGGCATAACGCTCCACGTCTACCGGCCCACCGGGCGCCCGCAGTACGCCACCACCTGAAGCCGCTGCCAGCGAACGCCCAGCGGCTCGTAGTACCGGGCCACCCGCGCGACCCGCTCCGGCACAACGCGCACCAAAATCCGCCGCCGGTCCGCGGGATCCGGCTCCCGCCGCACGTACCCCGCCCGTTCGAGTCGGTCGACCAGGCGGGTCACCGCGCTGGTGGTCATGCCCATCAGATCGGCCAGCCGTCTCACCCCGGCCGGGCCGGTCTCCAACAGCGCCGCGAGCCCGTGCACATCGGAAACCGACCCACCCCTCCAACTCCGCCCGCGACAGTCGTCGCCCCGACCGTAACGATCAAACGCGAGATCGCCGCGCGCGCCACCCGCCCCTAAAAGTTGAGCTACCGCGGCGTCCGTCGCGCGCCATGCCGTTGCTCCCGCGGCCTCGCCGTCCGCGGCACAAGACCCGACCCCACCCCTCGACGGCCGTCCCGCCGTGGCGCTACCGGCACGCATCCTCGCAAGGCATGATGAGGGCTATCTGAGTCGATCACGGCCTGGCTCACTGACCCGCGCGGTGGTGATGGATGTCGAGCAGCGCTCCTCGGCGCGGGCTGCTGGGCAGGCGTAGCGAGTGCCAGGCGCTGGATCGGCTGGTGAGCGACGCCAAGGCGGGTCAAAGTCAGGTGCTGGTGCTGCGCGGCGACGCGGGGGTCGGCAAGTCCGCGCTGGTGGATCACCTCGTGGGTGCCGCGACCGGATGTCAGGTGCTGCGGGCGGCCGGCGTCGAGTCCGAGATGGAGCTGGCGTTCGCCGGGCTGCACCAGCTGTTCGTACCGGTGATGGGGCATCTGGATCGCCTTCCCGGACCGCAGCGTGACGCCCTGGCCACCGCGTTCGGACTGCGAGCGGGGAGCGCGCCGGACCGGTTCCTGGTCGGCTTGGCGGTGCTCAGCCTGCTGGCCGAGGTGGCCGAGGAGCGGCCGCTGGTCTGCGCCGTCGACGACGTGCAGTGGCTCGATCGGGTCTCCGCGCAGACGCTGGCCTTCGTCGCGCGACGGCTGCTCGCGGAGCGGGTGGCCATCGTGTTCGCGGTGCGGACGCCGGCGCCCGGTGAGGGCGACGACCCCCTGGCAGGGCTGCGGGAGCTCGAGGTACGGGGCCTGGGTGACGGCGACGCGCGTGCGCTGCTGGACTCGGTGTTTCCCGGGCGGTTGGACGAGCGCGTCAGGGACCGGATCGTGGCCGAGACCCGCGGCAACCCGCTGGCCCTGCTGGAGTTGCCACGAGGGTTGACAGCGGCGGAGGCGGCCGGTGGATTCGGGCGTCCGGACGCGCGCCCGCTGGCGAGTCAGATCGAGCAGAGTCTGCTGCGGCGCATCCGCTCGCTGCCGGCCGCGACGCAACGGCTTCTGCTGGTGGCGGCCGCCGAGCCGGTGGGCGACGTGTCGTTGCTGCGACGGGCGGCGGAGCGGCTCGAGATCGGGGCGGACGCGGCCGCGGAGGCCGAGGCGGCCGGGTTGATCGAGTTCGGTGCGCGGGTGCGGTTCCGCCATCCGCTGGTGCGTTCGGCGGCGTACCGCACCGCCAGCCCCGCGGAGCGCCGCGACGCGCACCGCGCGCTGGCCGCGTCGACCGATACCGAATCCGACCCGGACCGCCGGGCGTGGCACCGCGCGCACGCGGCCGTCGAACCCGACGAGGCCGTGGCCGGCGAGTTGGAGCGGTCAGCCGACCGGGCCCAGGCCCGCGGCGGAATCGCGGCGGCGGCCGCGTTCCTGAGGCGGGCGACCGAGCTGACGCCCGATCCGGCCAGGCGTGGAACGAGGGCGATGGCCGCGGCGCAGGCCACGTTCGAGGCCGGGGACCCCGACGCGGCGCTCGAACTCGCCGCCGCCGCCGAGATGGGCCCGCTGGACCCGCTCCACCGCGGGCGGCTGGCCCGGCTCCGCGCCCAGATCGCATTCGCCCGCAGGCGCGGCGGTGACGCCCTGCCGTTGCTACTCGACGCGGCAAGACAACTGGAGGCGCACGACGGCGAGCAGGCGCGTGAGGGATACCTTGAGGCGATCGGGGCATCGGTCTTCGCCAGCCGCCTCAGCGGCGGCTACGGAGCGCGGGAGATCGCCGAGGCCGCCCGCGCCGCACCGCGCGGACCGCGACCGCCACGGCTTGTCGACGCGCTTCTCGACGGCCTCGCGACGCGGTTCACCGAAGGCTATGTCGCGGCGGCGAAGCCGTTGACGCGCGCTCTGCGGATGATGCGGCGGGACGCCGACGAAGGCGACATCATGCGCTGGCTCTGGCTGGCCTGGCCGGTCGCCGGCGACCTGTGGGACGACGAGGCGTGGCATGAGTTGACCACGCACGGGGTCCGGACGGCCCGCGAGGCCGGCGCGCTCAACTTCCTCCCCCTGGCCCTGACCTACCGCGCCGCCGTACACATCCACGCCGGAGAGTTCGACGCCGCCTCGGCGCTGGTGGAGGAGGCCGACGCGATCACGGCGGCGACCGGCAACTCGCCCCTCGGCTACGGCCCGCTGCTGCTCGTCGCCTGGCGTGGCGAGGATCCCCAGGCGTCGGAGCTGATCCAGGCGAAGGCCGATTGGGCGACCACCTGGGGCGAGGGCCGCGCGATCGGGTTGGGCCACTACCTGACCGCGGTGCTCAACAACGGCCTCGGCCAGTACCAGGCCGCCCTGACCAGCGCGGAACGGGCGTGCGAGCACGACGACCTGTCCGTCTCCGGCTTCTGCCTGCTCGAGCTGGTCGAGGCGGGTGTGCGCTGCGAGGCGCCCGAGGCGGCTGCGGTCGCCCTGCGGCAACTGGCGGAACGAGCCACCGCCAGCGGCACGGACTGGGCCCTCGGCGTACTGGCCCGGTCGAGGGCGCTGCTCAGCGAGGGCGTGGCCGCCGAAGCCTCGTACCGCGAGGCACTTGAACGCCTGGGCCGCAGCCGGATCGCGGTTCACCTCGCCCGCACCCACCTGGTTTACGGCGAGTGGCTCCGTCGCGAGAACCGCCGCCTCGGCGCGCGCGAGCAGCTGCGCACCGCGTACGAGATGCTGCACGGTTTCGGCGCCAGCGCTTTCGCCCAACGCGCCCGTCGCGAGCTGCTGGCCACCGGCGAGACGGTACGCCCACGCGAGGTCGAGGCGCGTCCGTCGCTCACCGCGCAGGAGGCCCAGATCGCCCGGCTGGCCGCGGACGGAAAGAGCAACTCCGAGATCGGCGCCGAGCTGTTCATCAGTACCCGCACGGTCGAGTGGCACCTGCGCAAGGTGTACACGAAGCTAGACGTCAACTCGCGGAACAAGCTCCGTAGTGTGCTGACCGGCGCCTGAGTCACCCCAGGCCGCGATGGGCCACCGGTACGGGGGTACGGGGCCCGGGGACCAGTACCCCGACTACGGGTTCTACGGGCGCGAACGGGACCGAACCGCGGGACGGTGCTCATATGTTGAAGTCCGGCTCGTTGAGTGTGAGCACCAACGGGAACGTGCCTATGGCCGAGGCGACGGCCGCGTTCCAGAACGTTCGGTCCCGACTGTTCGGTATCGCCTACCAGATGCTGGGTCGGGTGAGCGACGCCGAGGACGTCGTCCAGGACGTGTGGATCCGCTGGCAGGGCACGGACCGGGCGCAGATCCGGGATCGGGTCGCGTTCCTGGTGACCGTGACGACGCGGATCGCCCTCAACACGACGACCTCCGCCCGTACGCGCCGGGAGATCAGTGCCGGCGGTCACCTGCTCGAGCACGACCTCGCGGCCGCCGATCCGGTGCTGGAGGCGGAACGCGGCGAGGAGCTCGAGGTCGCGGTCCACCTCCTGATCGAGCGCCTGTCTCCCGTCGAACGCGCCGTGTACGTGCTCCGGGAGGCGTTCGACTACCCGTTCCGCGACATCGCGGAGGCGCTGGCGATCAGCGAGGCCAACGCCCGGCAGCTGGCACATCGAGCGCGCCAGCGTCTTGCCGCACCGCGACCGGCCCCGGTCGATCCGGCAGAGCGAGACGGCCTCCTGAGTGCCTTCCTCCACGCCGCCCGAGCCGGCGAGATGGCGCGCCTGATCGACATGTTCACGAGTCACGGGAAAGGACGGACGCGATGAAGATGGCGGTGGCCGGGGGAACCGGCTGGGTCGGAAAGCTGGTGGTCGAGCGGGCGCGCGAGCGCGGCCACGAGGTCGTGGTGATCTCCCGGTCGGGCGGCGTCGACCTGATGACGGGTGCGGGACTGGATGACGCGCTGCGCGGTGTGGACGTCGTGATCGACGTGGCGAACGTGACGACGCTCAGCCGCAAGGCGTCGGTGGCGTTCTTCGAGACCGAGACCCGTAACCTGCTGGCGGCGGAGCAGCGGGCGGGCGTACGCCACCACGTGCTCCTGTCGATCGTCGGGGTCGACCGGGTCGACTCGGGCTACTACATCGGCAAGCGCCGCCAGGAAGAGCTGGCGCTGGCCGGCCCGATACCGGTGACGCTCCTGCGGGTGACGCAGTTCCACGAGTTCGCGGCGCAGATGCTCGACAAGGTGCCTGGCCCGGTGAAGGTGGCGCCGTTGATGTTGAGCCGGCCGGTCGCCGCCTCCGAGGTCGCCGCCGAGCTCGTACGCCTGGCCGAGGGGCCCGCCCAGGGCCGGGCGACCGAGCTGGCCGGCCCCGAGGTGCTGAAGATGTCGTCGATGATGCGCCGCCTGGCCAAGGGCAAACTGGTGCTGACGGTGCCCGTGGGCAGGGCGATGGCGAACGGTGGCGTGCTGCCGACCGGCGACTTCCGCACCGGGAAGATCACCTTCGAGCAGTGGGCGGCGTCCCGATGACGCGGGTAGCGCGTGTCGCCGGGTCTGGAGTCAGTTCGCTCGCGTGCCGCAGAAACTCGGCCACGGCTCATCGGCGCCGGCGGCACCGTGCGCCCGGTGCCAGGCGCGCCGATCGGGGTCGGTGGCGGGATCGGTCGCCGCGGCCAGGGCCCGGTGCACGTCGCGACGGTCGGCGGGCGTCGCCGCGCGGTAGACCGCCGACCGCACCAGCGGATGCCGGAACCGTACCCGCAGACCCAGCTCTATCAGCCCGGCCGCCTCCGCCGGCACGACCGCGCTCATCGAAAGGTCCAGCAGCTTCGTCGCGCGCAGCAGCACCGTCACGTCACCGACCGGTTCCGCCGCCGCCGTGAGCAGCACCTTCCGCGTCGGCGGTGGCAGCGATCCCGCCCGCGCGGCGAAGCTCCGCTCGATCCGGCTCCACTCCGGTCGTGGGTCTGGCCGCATGAATCCGCCGGCTATCCTGGCCGCGGTCAACCCGCGCGGCAACTCCAGTAGCGCCAGTGGATTGCCGCGCGTTTCGGCGACGATCCGATCCCGCACCCTTTCGTCGAGCCGCCCGGGGACGAGCGAGTCCAGCAGCGCGCGGGCGTCCTCGTGGGCCAAGCCGCCGACGACCAACTCCGACAGACCCTGCCACGCCACCCCGTTCGCAGGCTCCCGGATCGAGAACACCACACCGATCCGCTCGGCATGCAGACGCCGAGAGATGAACGCCAGCGCCTGCGCCGAACCCTGATCCAGCCACTGCGCATCGTCGACCACGCACACCAAGGGCCTGTCCCCCGACGCCATCGCCAACAGACTCAACACGGCCAACCCGACCAGGAATCTGTCCGGCGGACCGCCGGCGCTGTAGCCGAACCCGACCGCGAGTGCCTCACGCTGCGGCACCGGTAATCGATCGCGAAGGGCCAGCATGGGCAGGCACAACCGATGCAAAGCCGCGAACGGCAGCTCCATCTCGGATTCGACACCGGTGGCGCGCGCGACCCCGCATCCGGTCGAACGCCCCACGACGTAGTCGAGCAGAGCCGACTTCCCCACACCCGCGTCACCACGGACCAGCACGGCCCGCCCGTGGCCGGACCGTACCTCGGCGAGCATCCGGTCCAGGACGGCGCATTCCCTCGCCCGGCCGCGCAGCCCGTACACCCGGCCGGTGTTCGTCACGGCCATGACATGTCTCCTCGTCGGGCGTCGGGCCGGTATCGGTACAAGGACCGCGCGGCGCCGGGGCTTGTGACACCGGCCGCTTCGCGCCCGCGGTCCTTGATGTTGTGCACTCTGTTGACGGTCGTCGCTGTTTCTCCTACCGTTTTCAGCGACATCCTTCGATGGAGGTGGCTCATGAGACGGATCAAGGCCGCAATAGCGGCCGCCGCCACCGGCGTGCTCGCGACAGCCGCGGCCGTCGCCCTGTCCACGCCGGCGTCCGCGGCGTCGCTGGTCGAGGTGACGGGCTTCGGCAGCAACCCGGGCGGCATGCGGATGCACATCTACGTGCCGGACAATCGGCCCGCCAACCCGGCGATCGTGGTGGCGATGCACGGCTGCGGCGGATCAGGCCCCGGCTTCTACTCCGGCAGCGAGTTCGCGTCACTGGCGGACCGGTACGGGTACATCGCCATCTACCCGACCGCCACGCAGCAGGCGGGGTTCGGCAACTGCTTCGACGTCTGGTCGGAGGCGTCCAAGCGACGCGGCGGCGGCAGCGACCCGGTGTCCATCATGTCGATGGTCACGTACGCCCAGCAGCGCTACGGCGGCGATCCGAACCGGGTGTACGCGACAGGCAGCTCCTCCGGCGGCATGATGACCAACGCCATGCTGGCCCTCTACCCGGACGTGTTCAAGGCGGGCGCCGCGTTCATGGGAGTGCCGTTCAACTGCTTCGCCAACGCGGCGGACTTTCCACCCAGCAACAGCCAGTGCACCGGCGGCAACATGAACCGTACGCCGCAGCAGTGGGGCGACGCGGTCCGTCAGGCGTACCCTGGCTACACCGGCGCCCGGCCGAGGATGCAGCTGTGGCACGGCACTAACGACACGCTCGTGCCGTTCCAGCTGTTGCAGGAGGAGGTCGACCAGTGGACGAACGTCCACGGGCTGAGCACCACACCGACCACAACGGACAGTCCACAGTCGAACTGGACCCGGCGCCGGTTTGGCACCGCGGTCGAGGCGATCAGCGTCAACGGTGCCGGGCACAGCCTGCCGATGACCGGCATGGCCGCCCGCGCCATCACGTTCTTCGGCCTCGACGGAGGTACTCCACCGACCTCAGCCCCGCCGACCACACCTCCGCCTACCTCTGCCCCGCCGACCTCAGCGCCGCCCACGTCTCCCCCGCCCGGCGCGGCGTGCCGCGTCACCTACACGGCCAACAGCTGGAACAACGGCTTCACCGCCACCGTGGCCGTCACCAACAGTGGCGCGACCGCCATCAACGGCTGGACGGTGCAGTGGACCTGGCCGGGCAACCAGCAGGTGACCAACGCCTGGAACGCCACCGTGACGCAGAGCGGCAGCCAGGTCAGCGCCCGCAACGTCGCCTGGAACGGCACCATCGCCGCCGGCGCGAGCACCAGCTTTGGATTCCAGGGCACCCACGGTGGCACCAACAGCCCGCCGACCCAGTTCACAGTGAACGGTTCCGCCTGCGCTACCTGACCGCCGCCTCAGGGAGCCCTATCCTGGCTCGATGACGACCGCGCCGGCGCCCCCGGTGGGCATACGCCCACAGACGCTGATGCTGACGTTCCTCGGCAACGCCGTACTCGGCCGTGACATCGCGGTGTTCTCCGGCAGCTTCATCGCGGTGATGGAACGGCTCAACGTCGCCGAGCAGGCCACCCGGTCGACCCTGACCAGAATGGTCGACCGGGGCCTGCTCGCCCGCCACCGCCAGGGCCGCAAGATGTACTTCGGGCTCACCCCCCACGCGGCGGAGGTCCTCACCGAGGGCGAGCAACGGGTATGGCGGGCGGGCGCGGTCAACGGAGACGAGCGGCAACGCTGGACTCTGCTCGGCTTCTCCCTGCCCGAGTCCCGCCGCGACGACCGCCATCAGATCCGGTCCCGGCTGCGGTGGGCCGGATTCGGGATGCTCCGCAGTGGACTGTGGATCGCGCCCGGCACCCCGGACCTGGCCACGGTCCTGCCCGACCGCCGGCTCCTGGACGACGTGCTGGCCTTTCGCGCCGAACCGGCCGAGCCCACCGACATCGACCAGCTCGTGCGGCAGGCATACGACCTGGAGGCCATCGCCTCCGGGTACCACCAATTCGTCCGCCGCTGGGACCGCGCGCGGCCGTTGCCCAGCGCGCCGGACGATCTGGCCAGGCTGCTGTGGCTGCTCAGCGAGTGGTTCCTCCTGCTGCGCGACGACCCCCGCATACCGTTGCGGCACCTGCCCGCGGCGTGGCCCGCCGTGGCCGCCGAGAAGCTATTTCACCGCCAGCACACCCGGCTGGTGAAGTCGGCCCGCCGCATCACCGACACGGTGCTCGACTCGGTGCCGCTGGCCTGACGCCACCCGCCGCGGAGCTGTGTCGAGTCACCGATCCTGAGCGGCGCGGTGGGTCGGCCACTCGTCGGCGAGCATGGCGAAGTCGAGTTCGGTGCTCCACTCCCCCTTGAACATCTCGTTGCGCACGAGGCGGGCCTCCTGCCGCATGCCGAGCCGGCGGGCGACCCGCGCCGAGGGCTCATTGCGCTCCTCGATGCGCGCGATGATGCGGTGCAGGCCAAGCTCCTCGAACCCGAGCCGCAGCAGCGCCCGAGCCGCCTCGGTGGCATAACCATGCCCGCCGAAGGCCGGGTTCACGACGTACCCGAGCTCTCCCCCGCGATGCTCGCGGCTGTGCCAGAACAGCACGACGTCGCCCACCAACTCGCCGGTCTCGGTGAGCTCGACGCCGAGCGTCAACGCCTGCCCCTCGTCGGTGAGCGCGCTGAGGGCCCACTGGCCGGCGAGCCGTTCGGCGATCACCTGCCGGTCCATCGGCTCGAACGGCACGTAGCGGCAGACGTCGGGCTGGCTCCGGTACGCCAGCAGCGCGTCGATGTCGCCGGAGGTCAAGGGCCGCAGCGACAGCCGCCTGGTCCGTACCGGATACACGGGCCGTAGCTCCATTTCATGATCTTTTGACACGCTCCCATCATGTCAGCCGTGCGTGGTCAACCAGGCGGCGAACTGGTCCAAGGTGCGTACGCCGTCGTCGAGGACCGCCGCGTAGACCTGTACGCCGCCGACCGGGTTCGGGTATGCGCCGCGCCTGTGCCACTCGTCCTTGATTCGCAGGATCGCGACGCGCTGTTCGGCGGTGATGGTGTCGCGCAGCGTCTCGTGCCATTCGGTGATGTTCGGGTGCGGGTCGTTGAGCCACAACGTCAGGTCGACCTGCCATGCCTGGCCGGACCGCTCGGCGGCGATCGCCACGTGATACCGCTCGTCGCGGGTGGTGCCGGTCGGTGACCGGGCACCCCGTTCGTCGCGGTAGTCGAAGCCGACCACGCCGGGCCGCTCGATGATCCGGCGCAGGAGCCGCAGCACGCTCTGCGGCGAAAAACGCGGGCCAACGTGCACCATCACGTCGACCTCGGGCCAGCTCATCAGGCCCGACACGTAGCTGCCGGCCAGCAACACCGGGCCGATATCGGCGGTGAGCTTTGCCAGGTCGAGGTCGGCCAGGAGCGCCTCCGCCTCCGCCTGCAGAGTGTCCTGTCGGGCAAGCAGATCCGCGTCATCCATGGACGCAGGCTAGCGGTCCGAGATCGCAAAGGTTCGCTACGCGGGATTGCACCAGATACCCCTCCAGGGTTGGGCTCATACCGCCCGCCGGCCGTGTCACCTGGACCCGCCCCCACCTCGTCCTACCCACCTAGCCGCACTGGGGAAGCCTTACGGAAGCGGCACGACCCGGGTGTTCTGGAACGATGTCTGCAGCCACTGGCCGTGCCGCTTGCGAAGCACATTGGTGTTTCTGGAGTCCGAGCCGGCGCGGCAGTCGTCTTCCCCCGCGTTGATGATGCAGGTGTCGCGGACGATGACCACGAGATCCGGCTCCACATATCGGATGTGCTCGTCGAGCCGCACGATCCGGCTCGGCGGGATGTAGTTGTCGAAGGCGTGCTGCAGCCCGGCCGCGATGCTGTGCCGGCCCACAAAATAGTCGCCGTTGAACGTGACGAAGTCGGCGTCCTCCGTGAACGTCGCGGCGAACGCCCCGCCATCTTCGGCCGCCCACGCGACTTCCTGCTGTTTAGCGATACGCTCGAACGCGGCCAGGTCGCCGCGCCGGTGCTCGTCAACCGCCTGAGGGGCGGTGCCCTCGGTCGCGGTAGCCGCGGCCGGGACCAGACCGGTCACCAGCACAGCCGCCAGTGCCGCCAACCATGCCATACGTCGTGTCGTCATCGGTCGCACCTCCGTCGTCGATACGCGAGCCGCCAACATATGGCCGTCGATTCGATGTCCACGACGCCCCGCGGGGTGATTCCCGGTTCCCCCCACAGGAGGACCACCACTACCCCGCGCGGCGCTCCCGCCTGGTCGCCGCCACACCGGCCACCAGCGCGGCGCCCACGCCGATCAACTGGATGACCGTGCCGATCACACCGCCGGCCCCCGCGTCACCGGTCAGGTTGTCCGTGCCCGCGCCGCTCGCAACGCTGCTCGCCACAAACCCGACGATCACGAACAGCCCGAGAAACGCGCCGACAGCGGGCGCCCACGTCTGCCTCACCAGCGCGACGAAGACCGCGCCGGCCGCCAGAATCAGCAGCCCAGGCGGCGGGTAGAACGGAAAGTCCACGCCCGATGCCCACAGTGTCGCGATACCGATCGCGCCGACCGCGAGACCCCACACGGTGAGTCCGCGCGGCGAGGTCGGCGCCAGCATGCCAGCCATAACGTCCTCCCGAAATCCGTCTCCCTGAACGGACTTCAGCCTGCCGCCGGTCGCGACCGGAGACGTCGGCCGGGAAGCGGCGATCGGCCTACGCCGGCCGACGTACGACGCACATCTCGAAGCCCCAGCGCCGCCAGGACCGAGCACCTTCGAGGAAGTGCCGCGTCCTGGCCGGCGTGTCGCCACGCCCCGCGCGCCACACCCCACACCCCGCGCGCCACACCCCACGCGCCGCGCGCCACACCCCGCGCGCCGATCAAGGGCAAACGCACGCGGTTCGATCTCTCCTCCCCCGCGCGTCCGCCCCCAGGCCAGCCCGACACGGCGTGTCGCCACGCCGCTTCCACCGATCAAGGGCAAACGCACGCGCTTGGATCTCATTTCCGCGTGCATCCGCCCTTGATCCATGCGAATGCCCTTGATCGGCGCGCGGTAACGCGGCGGCACGCCGCCGCCAAGCCCCTCAAACCCCGGCAGCTGGCCCGGCCACGACGGCGCGCCGCCGCCCGGCACGGCGCGCCGCCGCCCGGCACGGCGCGCGCAGCACGGTCCGGCACCGCGCGCGCAGCACGGTCCGGCACCGCGCGCAGCACGGTCCGGCACGGCGTGCGCAGCGCGACCCTGGCCCGGCGGACAATGCGAGCATGGTCGGCGACGTGCACGCGCGAGTGGTGAGCCTGCTCGCTGACCGACCACCGCGCGCCGGCCGGGTGAAGGTGCTCGCCATCGAGGGGCGCTCCGGAAGCGGCAAGTCCACCCTCGCCACAGCCGTCGCCGCCGAGCTGGCCGCGCCCGTGGTCCGGATGGACGACCTGTACGCCGGCTGGGACGGCCTGCTTGACGGTGTCGACGCGCTGGTGCGGTGGATACTCGACCCGCTGCGGCGCGGCGAGGAGGCGCGCTGGCAGCGGTACGACTGGCATCTTGGCCAGTACGCGGAATGGCATCGTGTGCCTGAGACGGACACGCTGGTGGTCGAGGGTACGGGTGCCGGCGCCCGCGAGACCGCGCCGTACCTGAGCGCCCTGGTCTGGTTGGACGCCCCCGACGAGGTCCGTCGCGAGCGGGCCCTGGCCCGCGACGGCGACGTTTACGCGCCACACTGGGACCGGTGGGCGCGGCATGAAGACGCCTTCTACAGCGACCACGACGTCCGCGCTCGCGCCGACCTCCTGATCCCAGGCGCCTGACGAGCTACGGCGGCCCCAGACGCCGCCTGGAACCACCCCCGGTCACGGCCGGATACAGCACCCGGCAGGCCCTACCCGCGCAGAGCCGGTCCGATCCAGCGCCGGACGAGGGCCCGCAGTTGGTCGTCGGTGAGCGGTGGTGTCGACGGGTACCGCAGGAACGAGATGAACAGTCGCATGAGGATCTCGGCAAGGCCGCGCAGGTCGGCGTCTGTGGTGACGCCGACCGCCGACCAGTTGACGGGCAGGTTGCCGAGGATTCGCGCGCCGAGGGAGAACGAGAGCGGTGAGGTGACTCCCGCGGTGAAGGAGTCGGTCTCGCCGGCCTGGAGGAGCAGGCCCATGTAAGGCTCCCTGGGGATGGTGCGGACGGCCCACACGACGGACTCCACGGCGGCTTCTTCCGGGGTCTTGAACGAGGCGAGGTGGTGTTCCATCCGTTCGGCGAATTCCTCGGCGCCCGCTTCGGCGACGGCGGTGAGGATGTCGGCGAGGCTCGGGAAGTAGCGGTAGACGGTCTGTCGGGTGACGCCGGCCTCGGTCGCGATGTCGGAGAGGCTGGTCTTGGCGAGCCCGAGCCGGTCGATGCACGCCGTCGCCGCCTCGACGATACGGCGGCGTGCCTCGTTTTCGGTGCCGGGTGGGTTGCCCTGCCATCCGTGGTACCCCATGCGCCCATCTTTCCCGAACGCCGCAGGTCAGACGGCGGCTGGGGCGGTGCGGCGCCGGTGGAGCGCGATGAGCAGCAGCCCGGCGCCGGCGAAGCAGGCGAGGGCGTAGGGCCCGCTGCCGATCGGTGTGCCGTCGCTGGTGACGCCGTTGTCCGCGGCGAGGTAGGCCGGGAGCGCGCTGAGCCAGATGACCGCCATCGCACCGAGGTAGGCGGCTGGGTAGTACCGGGCGAAGGTCGACACGTCCGGGGCGCGGTCGGTGGAGCGCAGGCAGGATACGACGATCCAGCTGCCGACGAGCCAGAGCAGGGCCAGCTCGACGCCGAGGACCCATGCCTGCGCGGTGCTGTTTCCCTTGAAGAAGCTCGCGGGTATGCCGGCGATCGCCATGGTCGGCGGCGTCAGCACACCGGCCACCAGGATGCTCGGCACCAGTGGCCACCGGCTGGCCAGGCGCACGACGAGGTACGTCATGGCGCCCATCGAGACCGAGGCGAACAACACCATGCTGTTCATGGGCACCGACGCCAGCGCGGGGTGGTTGACGATGTCGTTGTCCATGTTCCAGGCCCACCATTGAAGCTGCGGTCCGATGTGGTCGAACACCTCGTAGAAGACCTGGCAGGTGAAGGCGACGGCCACCGATCCGGTCAGCGCGCCGCGGCGGTCGAAGATCCCGAGCGACCGGACGAGCTCGTACGCGAGCTGGCTGAACGCCGGGTAGAACGCCACGATGTAGAGCGGCAACCTGTCCCACATGAACTGCACGGTGAACCGGTTGTGGGCGAAGATGAATCCGTAGACCTGGTCGAGGCCGAACCATTCCGGGAAGTACAGCGGCGGCTCGGTCACGAAGAGGTAGACCAGCGATGCGAACCACAGCGCCAGGTTTGTCGGATCGCCGGCGCGGTGCCGCCGGATGGCGTGTACCAAGGCGAAGACCGCGCCGCCGATGATGGTCACTTCGAGCAGCGGCATGGTCCAGTTGTCGAGCTCCCACGGGAAGCGGACCGAGACCATCGGGGAGACGTCGTGGCAGTCGAAGCCGAGCTCGCGGGTGACGGCCTCCGCCCCGGGCCCGCAATCGGCGCTCACCGCACCGACTCTGTCGCGGTGGCCGACGAGTAGTCCGTGGCGGGCGGCTCGGCGTTGGGGTCGAACCCGTAGGGAACCCGGCGCCGCCCCAGCGCGGCGCGGATGCCGTGGCGCACGAGTCGGGCGAGCACACCAGGGTTGCCCAGCATGTCGCCGAGCGACTCGTCGAGGTTGAACACCTTGGCGAAGTGCGCGTCGATCACCGGATCCTCACGGGCGGCACCGACGATGAAGCTGAACGCGGGATCGGACACCGCGGCGAGGAGGCGACGGCGCCATTCGGGCGGCTTCTCGGTGCCGACCGCGCACGCGTAGCCCTGGTCGCGTGCCATCGCCAGGCGCCACGGCACGCCGAGCAGCTTGCGTTGTGCCGCCAGGAACCGCGAGAAGAAGGTCGCGTCGAGCCGGTCGGCGCCGGCTAGGTGCTCGCGCAGCAGCAGCGCGGACAGCGACGCCGAGCTGATGCCCTGGGCGTAGAACGGGTTGAAGGCACAGATCGAGTCGCCGACGAACGCCAGCCCCGTGGGCGGCGTCGCCCACCGGTCGTAGCGGCGCCAGACGTTGCCGGTCGACCGTGTCAGATGGACCTCCGAGGTGGGCGTACACCGATCCATCGCGGCCGCGAACAGCGGCGCCCGTACCCGCCGGGCCGACTCGACGAACGTGTCGTCGGTACGCGGCATGGCGTGTCCCCACGACCCCATGCACGCGATGACGCGGTTGCCCTCGATCGGGAAGAGGTTCACCAGGAACTCGTGCTCCGCCGGGTGCTCGCCCTTCTCCCTGGTCGGCATGATCACGAGGTGCTGCCACCACCAGCTCGGCGGTCGCTGTGCGGGCAGCTCGTACCAGCGGGAGGTGTACGTGACCTTGGCGTCGAGGGTCAGTGTTTCGAGCGTGGGCCAGCCCGCCGCCGCCAGCCAACCGCTGACCGAGGAGCCACGCCCCATCGCGTCGACCACGAAGTCGGCGTCGACGTGCTCGTCACCGGTCGACGTGGTGAAGTGGACACCGGTGACGGCGCCGTCCCGGCTGCTCAGCCCGCTTACGCTGACGCCCTCACGGATGGCCACGTTGGACAGTCCTCGTACCTTGTCGCGCAGCACCCGCTCGATGAGGACGCGCGAGCTGTAGATCATCGTCATCGCGCTGCGTTTGCGCGCCGACCAGCCTTTCCCGTCAAGGTAGGCCGCGTCCATCGACGGCATCAGGTGCAACCCACCCGCCGCGACGAGCTCGTCCTCGAACCCGGGGAACAGCTCCCCGATCGCACGCCGCCCCGAGTTCAACAGGAAATGCGGATGCTTGCTCTGCGGCACACCGCGCCGATGCTCGGCGTCCGCGGGAAGCTCGTCACGCTCCAGTACCAGCACCTGGTTGAAGTACGGGGCGAGTGCACCAGCGGCACAGAGGCCAGCGGCACTCCCACCGAGAACGACGGCAGTCGTGCCGAGCTTCATCGCTCACCAACTCCCACGCCATTCATACAGATGGACCTCGAATGTATGAATGAACCGTGGTCGATGTCAAGGCGCGACCGCGTTTGCGTCGCCATCGTCAAATGGGAGGCGTGGCTGACGACATCGAGCGACGGCTGGCCTCGGCCGCCGAGGCGCTCCGCGAGTACGAGGTGACCACGTCACGCAGCACAGATCTACGTGGCCGGATCGACGAGATGGCCACCCAGCTCACCGCGCTGCGCACCCGGCACGACGACGAGCTCAAGGACGTCGAGCGGCTGGAGGGCCTGTCCCTGACCCGGGTGCTCGCCTCGTTGCGCGGCTCCCGCGACGAGACGCTGGAGCGCGAACGTGCCGAGGCCGACGCCGCCCGCTACCGGGTGGCCGAGGCCGAGAGCCGGCTCGACGCGCTGCGCCGGGAGCAGAGCGCCGCGCAGGCCCGGCTGGACCAGCTCGCGGCCGCCCCGGGTGACTACGCCGCCGCGCTCGACGCCAAGGACCACCACCTGCGCCAGTCCGGCGACCCGCGCCGTACTCGGCTGCTGGCGCTGGCCGAGGAGCGCGGACGGCTCACCGGCGAGATCCATGAGGCGGCCGAAGCCCTGCGGGCGGCGGGCACGGCGACGCAGGCTCTGTCGCGGGTGCGGGAGACGCTGGACAGCGCGGACGGCTGGTCCACATTCGACACGTTCGGTGGCGGCGGCCTGCTCACCAGCGCGATCAAGCACTCCCGGCTGGACGAGGCGGCGGAGGAGGCGGCCCGCGCCGACCGGTCCCTCGCCGCGCTGCGGACCGAACTCGCCGACGTGCCCGGCGCGGCGCTCACCGCCCCGCAACTGGCGATCGGCGAACTGACCCGGTTCGTCGACGTCTGGCTCGACAACATCTTCACCGACCTCGCCGTGCAGGATCGCATCAACCAGGCCCAGGAGAACGTCGAACGGTCAACCCAGCTCGTGCACGAGGTGCGGACCCGGCTGGAACAGCGGATCGCTCAGGCCCGCGCCAGGCTCGACGCGATCGACAGCGAACGCCACGCGCTCCTCATGCCGCTCGGCCAGTACTAGCGTTCGCTTGGACGATCTATTCCAAGGGGGGATCTGGTCCAACCCAGGATCTGAGCTACCGCGATGCCCGTCGCGGGCCTGACCGTCGCTCCCGCAGCCTCACCCGCCGCGCACAGTCACGCTCAAGAACCCGACAGTATCCGGGATTTTGTCGCCTCAACCGCTCCCGGAGGCAGCAACATCCGGGATTTCGCTGCCACGTCCGGGCGGGTCGTGTGGCCACGGACGGTGAGGCCGCGGGAGCAGCGGTCCTGCGCGCGGCGGACGTCGCGGTAGCTCAAATATCCCTTGGAATAGATCATCTTACAGCGTCCTGCGCCGTCTGGACCAGGGTCCGGACCGCGCACCCGGTGCCGCCGTTGGGTGTGTACCCATAGGGCTCGCCCTCGTGGAAGGCCGGTCCGGCGATGTCCAGGTGTGCCCAGGGGATGCCGGCCGGCACGAACTCCTGGAGGAACAGGCCCGCCACCAGGCCGCCGCCCATCCGCTCGCCGTAATTGGCGATGTCGGCCACCCGCGAGTTCAGGCTCTTGCGCAGCTCCTTCGGCAGCGGCATCGGCCAAGCCCGCTCGCCGGCCCGGGCGGCGGCGTCCACGACCCGGTCGCGGAAGGCGTCGTCGTTGGACATCACCCCGAACAGGTGGTTGCCCAGGCCGAACCGCATCGCGGCGGTGAGGGTGGCCACGTCGACGATCGCGTCGGGCCGCTCCTCGCCCGCGCGGACCAGCGCGTCGGCGAGTACCAGGCGCCCCTCGGCGTCGGTGTTGAGCACCTCGACGGTCCGGCCGCCGTACACGCGCAGCACGTCGCCGGGGCGCAGGGCGCTGCCCGACGGCATGTTCTCGGCCATCGCGAGCCAGCCTGTGACGTTGACCCGCAGGCCCAGCCGGGCCGCGGCCACGACCGCGGCGAACACGGCCGCCGCGCCGGACATGTCGCGCTTCATGATCTCGTTGGCGCCGACCGGCTTCAGGGAGATGCCACCCGAGTCGTAGGTGATGCCTTTGCCGACGAAGGCGAGACTCGCCGTCGCCTCGGGGTGGGTGTGCGCGATACGCACCAGCCGCGGCGGTCGGACCGAGCCCTGCCCGACGCCGAGGATGCCACCGAACCCGCCCGCCGCGAGCGCCCGCTCGTCCAGCACCTCCACCGCCAGCCCGTACTCCCGGCCGGCGCTGGCCACGACGTCCGCGAAGCTCTCCGGGTACAGGTCGTTGGCCGGCGTGTTGACCAGGTCTCGGGCGCGATTCACCTCCTGGCCGAGCACGCCCGCGCGCCGGACGGCGGCCTCGGCCGCCGCCTGGCCGTCCCGGCCGGCGAGGATCGCCAACTCGCGGACCGGAGCCGCCGCGCGGTCGCCGGTGCGATAGGAGCCGAAGGTGTACGCGCCGAGCAGGCCACCGGTCGCCACCGCCTCGACGGCCTCGGCGGTACCGGCCGGCAGCGCCACGGTGACCCTCCGGGCGCCGGCGAGCGTCCTGGCCGCGACCCCGGCCGCCCGGCGCAACGCCTCGACGTCGTACCCGTCGTCGCCGGCGGCGCCGAGGCCGACCGCGAGCACCAGCCGGGCCCCGGAGCCGGCGGGTGCGGGAAGCTTGACCGCCTCGCCCTCGGCACCGGTCACGCCGACGGTGCGCAGGAGCTCGATCAACGTCCCGTCGAAGTCCGCCGCGCCGGGCGCCAGTACCGGCCCGTGGGGGCCCTGGGCGATCCCGATCACGACGCAGTCCGCGTGCGTGGGGGTCGTGCTTACCGTCAGTGCGGTCACCGGAGTGCGGCCTGCTCTTTCCGTGAGAGGTGGGTGTGCGCCGGAGCCGACGGCGGTCGCCCCTTGCGGCGCGTCAGTGCGACGCCGACGAGCACGACCAGCATCCCGGCGGCGATCCGGAGGCTGAGGTCTTCGCCGAGCACGATCGCGCCCAGCGCCACCGAGACCACCGGCAGCAGGTAGCCGACCGTGGCGGCGTTGGTGGCGCCCTCGGCGGCGATGATCCGGTACGTGAGGTGGAACGTCGCGCCGGTGGCGACGACGCCCAGGATCACGACCACGACCAGCGTCTTCGGGCCGATCTCGATCGCGGTCAGACCGCCGGCCGGCAGGGTCAGCGCGGTCAGACCGGTCGCCGCGATGAGCTGCGCCGCCGACAGCGAGATCGTCGGGATGCCCTTGCCGACCAGGTGGCGGCCCATGTACGCGAACCCGATGGCGTAGCTGGCCGCCGCGACCACGATCGCCAGCGCGCCCCAGCCGACCGTCCCGGCCGCCCGCCACGGCGCGAAGATCAACACGACCCCGGCGAAGCCGGCCAGGAGCCCGGCCACCCGCACCGGCCGCAGCCCGCGCTCGGAGCCGATGGCGAGGCCGATCAGCAGCGACCACAGCGGGGTCGTGGCGTTCAACACACCCGCCACTCCCGAGTCGATGGTCCGCTGGCCAAGGCTGAACATGGCGAACGGCAGGGCGTTGCAGAAGAACGCGGCCACCACGACGTGCCCCCAGATCGCCCGGCCCCGCGGCAGCCGCCGGCCGGAGGCGAAGCACGCCACCAGCAGGGCCGCCGCTCCGAGCACACACCGGCTGAAGGTGACCTGCACCGGCGTCAGCGCGTCGAGGGCCAACTCGATCCAGAGGAACGTCGAACCCCACAGCAGGGCCAGCGCACCCACCTGCGCCCACGTGCGTAGCTTGCTCACACCTCACACAGTGCCGGAACAAACCCTGAAGAAAAAGCGAAAGATTCTGTACGAGAGTTAAGCTCTACTACATGCTCGATGTGAGACGGATGCAGGTACTGCGGGCGGTCGTCACCAGCGGTTCGGTCACCGCGGCGGCGGCGCACCTCGGCTTCACCCCCTCGGCGGTCAGCCAACAGGTGGCGGCGCTGGAAAAGGAGGCCGGAATCGCGCTGCTCCAACGCGCCGGCCGAGGCGTACAGCCAACGGCGGCGGGCCGGCTGCTCGTCGGGCACGCGGCCATCATCAGCGAACACGTCGCCGCCACCGAGGCCGCCCTGGCCGACCTGCGCGCCGGCCGCACGGGGCGGCTGACGGTCCACTACTTCGCCTCGATCGGACCGACCGTACTGGCGCCCGCGATCGCCCGCCTCCGCACCGAACACCCCGGCGTCACCGTCGACCCCAGGCTGACCGAACCGCACGACGCCCTGCTGGACGTCGAGCGCGGCAACGGCGACCTGGCCCTGATAGTCCGCCGCCCGGACGCCGGCGACCGCCCCGGCATCCGCCTCGTACGCCTGCTAGACGACCCGTACCGGGCGGTGCTGCCGGCCGGGCACCCGCTCGCCGCCCGACCGGTCGTCGACCTCACCGACCTCGCCGCCGAACCGTGGGTCGGCGGCGAACCACCCGGCCCCTGCCTGGAACCCATCCTCGACGCCTGCGCCTCGGCCGGCTTCACGCCAAACTTCGTGGCAAAGTCGGAGGACTACGCCACCGCTCAGGGCTTCGTCGCCGCCGGCCTCGGAGTCACCCTCATCCCCCAACTCGGCCTGGGCGCCGGCCACCCCGGCACCACCGTCCGCCCGATCCGCCACCCCGAGCCGACCAGGACCATCTACGCCGCGATCCGGGAGATCTCACTGGCCCAACCCGCACTACGCACCCTGATCGACGCCCTCACCAAAGCCGCAACCACCTAACCCACCCCACCCCACCGCACTCCCGCCCACCACCGCACCACCGCGCGCCGCGCCGACCGCGCCACGGCGCCGACCGCCCGTGACGGCGTGTCGCCGCGCCCCGCTCGCCGATCAAGGGCAAACGCACGCGGTTCGATCTCATCTCCGCGCACGTCCGCCCCCAGACCAGCCCAGCAAGCCCGCGTCCGTCCTCTCCCCGGCGCCGCCGCCCGCCCGTGACGGCGTGTCGCCGCGCCCCGCTCGCCGATCAAGGGCAAACGCACGCGGTTCGATCTCTTCCCCGCGCACGTCCGCCCCCAGACCAGCCCAGCACGGCGTGTCGCCACGCCGGGTGCGCCGATCAAGGGCGAATACACGTGGTTCGATCTCAAAACTGCCAGCGGACACGAAAAAATCGGAGCTGGCGGACAGTTCGCTCCGGGCTGGTGGACATGAAAACTCCGGGCCGGTGGTCACCGGATCTCCGGACACGCCTGACTGTTGTCGGTGAACAGGCGGGGTCTCTCCCTGC
>NZ_BSDI01000030.1 GCF_027923225.1 Phytohabitans aurantiacus | reverse complement strand
AACCCGTGATCAGGAAAGGCCGACCCGCCAACACCGGCCACCCCAAACGCCGCAACCCACCAGCCAACACCCCCCAACAGCCTTAAATCCCCAGGGTCGCATCGATCAAGGGCGAATGCACGCGGAAATGAGATCCAACCACGTGCATTCGCCCTTGATCGGCGGCGCGAGGCCCGTGCGCCGGCGGCGCGAGGCGCGTGCCCCGGCGGCGCAAGGTGCGGGCCGGCGACGCAAGGGCGCGGACCGGCGGGGCAAGGGGCGTGCGCTGGCGGCGCAGGCGCGGGTGGGCGGACCGGGGAGTTTGGTGGGGTTATTGGCGGCCGATGGCGTAGCCCTGGTCGCGTAGGCGGCGGGCCCAGCTCGCCACCGTGTGGCGCGGCACCCCGAAGTGCTCGGCCGCTCCGGTGATCGAACCGGCCTGCTCGTATGCCGCCATGACCTCGGCCGGCTCAGGCATCCTGCGGTACGCCCGCTTGCCCGACGCGGCCGCCGGCACTCGTCCACGGCGCCGACCGGTCTGCTGCCTGGCGGGTGCGCTGCGGGCGGTGGACCCGCGGGTGACGGTTGGCGCCTGGAGTGCTGGTGCGGACGCGGTGAGCGCCCGCACCAACAGGTCCAGGTCGAGCGGCGGCAGGTCACCGGGGGCCAGCCCGGTGCGGTTGCCGGCCCGAACGGTGAGTTCGGTGATGCGGGTCTGTCCCGTCGAGGTGTCGACCCGCACGGTGGTGTGTGGTGCCTCGGCACCGCCGTTGTCGCGTGTGATGGTGATGACGTATCTGCTCACGGAAGCCTCCTTGCGACCGGCCCCCGCTTAACCGTCGATCACCGAGACATTACTCCGTTCAGTAGCGATAGTGATCCGGTTTGAACGGGCCTGTTACTTCCACTCCGAGATACCGCGCCTGATGCTCCGTCAGCGTGGTCAGGCGGATACCCAACGCGTCGAGATGAAGCCGGGCGACCTTCTCATCGAGGCGCTTCGGCAACACGTAAACCTCGCGGCTGTACTCGTCTGGCCGGGTGTACAGCTCGATCTGCGCGAGCGCCTGGTTCGTGAACGAGTTCGACATCACGAAGCTCGGGTGGCCCGTGGCGTTGCCAAGGTTCATCAGCCGCCCCTCAGACAGCACGATCACGGAGTGCCCGTCCGGAAAGCGCCACTCGTGAACCTGTGGCTTGATCTCGATTTTCTCGATTCCGGGCACCCGTGCGAGGCCGGCCATATCGATCTCGTTGTCGAAGTGCCCCACGTTCGCGACGATCGCGTTGTGCTTCATCCGGGCCATGTGCGCGGCGAGCACGATGTCACGGTTGCCCGTGGTGGTGATGATGACGTCAACCCGCTCCACCACGTCATCGAGCGTCACCACGTCGAGACCCTCCATCGCGGCCTGGAGCGCGCAGATCGGGTCGACCTCGGTCACCGCCACCCGGGCGCCCTGCCCGCGCAGCGAGGCCACCGCGCCCTTGCCGACATCGCCATACCCACACACCAGGGCGAGCTTGCCGGACAGCATGACGTCCGTCGCCCGGTTCAGGCCGTCCACAAGCGAGTGCCGGATGCCGTACTTGTTGTCGAACTTGGACTTCGTCACCGAGTCGTTGACGTTGATGGCCGGGAAGAGCAGCGCACCTTCGGCGGCGAGCTGGTAGAGGCGCTTGACGCCGTTCGTGGTCTCTTCGGTGACACCCTTCACGGCGGCGGCGACCCGGGTGAACCTCCGGGGGTCCTCGACGAGAGCGGTCGCGAGGAGCCGCAGGAATGCCTGGTAATCCTCGGGATCCTCGTCCGTTGGCGCCGGCACCGCGCCAGCCGCCTCGAACTCGACTCCCTTGTGGAGCAGCATTGTCAGGTCACCGCCGTCGTCGACGAGCATGTTGGGACCCTGCCCATCGGCGAAGTCGAGCAGCTGGTTCGTGCACCACCAGTACTCGGCCAGCGTCTCGCCCTTCCACGCGAATACCGGCGTGCCGAGCGGCTTCTCGGGCGTACCGTCGGCACCGACGACGACCGCCGCGGCGGCATCGTCCTGTGTGGAGAAGATGTTGCAGGACGCCCAACGCACTTCGGCTCCGAGCGCCACCAGCGTCTCGATGAGCACGGCGGTCTGCACGGTCATGTGCAGCGAGCCGGCGATACGAGCACCGCGCAGCGGCTGACTGGCGGCGTACTCCCGGCGGATGGCCATCAGGCCGGGCATCTCGTGCTCGGCGAGCCGGATCTGGTGACGGCCGGCCTCGGCCAGGGACAGATCGGCTACGGAGAAATCGACATTGGTAAGCACCAGCGGCACCTCCCAGACGGAGGCGCCCTTACTACGAAAATCCGCAAGCCGAGCGTGGCGGGTTCAACCCGTCGCAGCGCCTCTCGACCCGGGACCGCGCCAGCAAATCCAGCGCGATGCCTAAAACGCTAACGCGCCCGCGCTCATGGTCGCAAGCCTTCCCTCGTGGAGGGTTCGAGTGCGCGTTGCATCAGGATGGTGTCGATCCAGCGATCATGCTTGTATCCGACGCCGGTGAGGCGCCCGACCTGAGCGAAGCCGAACTTGCGATGCAGCGCGGCTGACGCGTCGCTGCCGGTGTCGGCGATCACCGCGATGACCTGCCGCATTTTCGCGTCGGCGCAGCGGGCGAGCAGTTCGCCGAGCAGGCCCGCGCCGATTCCACGCCCGGTCTGCTCAGGCGCCAGGTAGATCGTGTCCTCGACGGTGTGGTCGTACGCGGGCTTGGGCCGCCAAGGCGACGCGTACGCGAATCCGACCACATCCGCGCCGTCGGCGGCCACGAGGAACGGCAGGCCTCGGGCGGTGATGCCGGCGAGCTTGCGGCGCCAATCGTCGGCGGTCGGCGGGACCGTCTCGAAGGTCGCGACCCCCGTGGTGACGTAGTGCGCGAAGATCGCCGCGACCGCGTCGAGATCGTTCTCACCGATTTCTCTATAGCGAAGCACGCTGCCATTATAGCGAAGCGTGGAGACGGCGCGGCAGCGCGCCGATCAAGGGCAAGCGCATGGATCAAGGGCGAATGCACGCGGTTAGCGATCAAACCACGTGCATTCGCCCTTGATCGGCGAGGAGAGCGGACCCCTTGACAGGCGCCAAGGGGACGGCGGATCGTAGGACCACCTTACAGAGATGCAGCTCAATGTATGGCCGTACCAGTTCCGTGGGGTGGTACGGGCTAACGGCGGACGAGCTCCACCGTGTAGGTGCGAGTGGCGGTGCCGTCCTCGGACGTCACCGTCACCACTCCCTTGTCGACCGCCACCGTGGCGTACGGGTCGCGCGAGGTGGCCGTCACGACCGCCTTGCGGGGCTGCGAGGTCACCACGCGGTACCCGGTGACGTCGGGATCGAAGCCCGCGACCGGTACGCCGTCGACCGCGATCGACGCGGCGGCCGCGTCACTCGATACTCCCGGCGCCTTGGCGTACACCTCGATCTCGCTGATCGTCGTGTACCCGCCCGGCCGCATCGTCATCACGACGCGGACCCCCGTCGTCGAGACCGGCTGGATCGGCACGTCGGCCACCACCGTGCCCTCGGTGCCCACCGGAACGTCCGCGCTGGCGTCGACCCACGCGCCGGACGCGTCCAGCACCTGCACCTTGAGGCTCGACGGGAAGCTGACGTTGGAGCCGTCCCGGTAGAACCACGTGGCGACGCGGCTCACGTCGCGAGGCGCGGGGAAGGTGTACGTGATGGTGTCGGACGGGTTCTTGGTGCCCGACCTCCAGTTCGACCACGCCTTCTCCGTGCGGTTGCCGTTGCGCAGGCCAGCCGTCGAATACCCGGACTCGGTGTACGTGGCGCCCACGGTCACCCCGTCGTCGGGTGCCGCGTTGCGCTCCGCTGGCGGGGTGACCTGCACGCGGGCGGTCGCCGGCAGGGTGCTGCCGTCGACCACCCGCGCGGCACCGGTGACCGTGACGACGCCAACCTGATCGAAGGAGGCGCCGCCGGTCCACGTCACCGGCAGCTCGACGCGGGCACCGTGATCGCCGACGCCGGTCACCGTCGCCGGCAGGTCGGGCAACCCGCCGGCGTACGTCTTGGCCCGCCCGGGCACCGTCGTGCCGAAGGTGTCGACGGCGACGGTCGCCTCGGCCTTCAGCTCGCGCCCGAGCACGTCGGTGGCCACGCCCTTGACCTTCACCGTGCCGGGGTTACGCCACCGCCCGTCCGGCGGGTACGTCCACACGACCGGCAGGCTGCCGCGAGCGCCGTCGCGGTACACCGGCGTGACGGTGTCGGGCAGCGTGGGACGCAGGCCGGGCACCGTGTACGCCGACACGGGCGAGATGCTCTGCGCGGTCTCGTCGACGAGGGTCCAGCGCTGGTTGGAGCCGGACGTCGGCGTGTACGTGGACACCGGGCTGCCGTCCGCCGTTGCCTGGCCACCGACGTCGATCAGCCGGCCGGTCTCGGCGTTGACGAGCGTGTACGTGCCGTCACCGGTGGTCGAGAGCATCCACTGTGGTCCGACTCCCGCTGTCAGCGGCGCCCCGGTGGCGACGTTGACCAGCTCGTACCGCTCCCTGTTGGTGACGCCGTCCGTCAGCTTCCGCACCGACCACAACTGCGCGGTGCTGGCCGGGTCGTCGGTGCGGATGACAAGCCCCGCACCGTCCGCCGTGGGCGTGAGCGACCGTCCACTCTGCACACCACGCAGGCGGTACACGTGGCCCTCCTGGACCAGCGCCGCGCCCTTGGCCACGTTGCGGACGCCCTTGACCAGAAACGTCGTGACCGATTTTCCGGGGACGGTGAGCGTCGCGGCGCCGTTGGCGACGCGCACCGGCGCGCCTTGTACGAGCGCGCCGCTGGCGCTGGTGACGACCGGCGTGACGGTCGCGTACGGTCCGACGTGCCGGAACAGCGACAGGTCGAGGGTGACCGCCTTAGGTGCGGCCTCGTTGTTGACGTGCACGACAGTGGCGGCCGAACCGCTCGGCTTGAGTGCGGCGACCGTGGAGTTGTTGTCCACCTTGACCACCCGGTCACCAGGCCGGATGTAGTGGGTGAAGTTGCGGATCGTGTGGAACTTCGTGTTCGGCTGGATCGGGCAGGTCTCCAGAGTGGACTGCGCGGTGCAGTTGAACGGCACGTGGATGCTGCCCCAGTTTCCGCCACCGGCGGCCTGCGGGATGGTGTCTTCGATCGGCTGCCAGAAGACCCATGCCGACGGCTCCAGCTCGCGCAGGTCGTCGACGATCCGGGTGGCCATGCCGAGGCCCGGCTCCATGCTCGTGTAGCTGGTGCCCGTCAGGAAGCTGCCTTCCACCTCGCTCATCCAGAGCTTCTTGCCGGCTCCCTTGGCGAGGTCGCGAACGCTGGTGCGCTGCCCGGTGCCGTACGTGTGCACGTTCATCTGGTCGACGACCGCCTTGGTTTCGGCGGTGTAGGCGTTCCAGTTGGTGGTGAAGGTGCCCGGGTTGGTCTCGTCCATAGCGGACACCACCGCGCCGGTCCGCGCGCCTTCGAGGGCACGCGCCGTCGCCTGGACGACGAGTTGCTGGAGGGCCGGACCGGCGTGCGCGCCTTCCTGCCGCCCGCCGGTGGGTTGCCCGTCGGCGCCGAGTTGGGTGCCCCAGTATGGAGTGTTGGGTTCGTTCAGCGGCGCGATCGTGTCGAACCGGATGCCGTGCCGCTGCTCGATCTCCTCGGTGACGCGCACGAGGTACGTGGCGAAGTCGTCGACGGTGTCCGTGCGGATCTGGTCGTCGCTCGCGTTGAAGCCGCCCGACACGTACCCGTTGACCGTCTGGAACCACGGCGGTGAGTTGCTGAACGACTCCCAGCGGTCCACTTTGTCCTTGATCTGGTCGATCCACCAGCGCTGGTTGGCGTCGGCGTCCCAGTTCCAGTGATCGGGGTTGTCAGGATCCCACCAGTCCATGTCCGCACGCGTGGTGCCTTCGGGCGCGCGCCAGAAACCCTCCATCGTGGCGCCGACCTTCATGTAGTCCTTGCGGACGTCCGGAGCGTTGCCGCCGCCGACGTTGTAGCGGGCGATGTTCAGCCGGAGGCCGTCCTCGCCAAAAAGCATATCGACCAGCTTCGTCCTGATTTCGTCCGGATAACCGCCTGTGATATTCGCGAACCAGACAAGACTCGTGCCCCAGCCCTCGAATGACGGCTGCTGATATGAGGGATCGATACGTATGACGACGGGCGCCACCTCGACTGCTGCGGCCTCCCGCTGCGCAACCGCTGGTCCAGCGGGCGCGACGACGAAACCTACTGCGAGAGACAGCCCAGCCACGGACATTGCCAAGGCGTTACGGATAGGCATTTACGAACCCCCATAGGAAGGCAGGGCAACACCGTACCGCAACGGGAACCGGGAGGCGAGACCTCAAGTTCGCGCGCTAGAGTGGCCGCTCATCGAAGATCCCAATGGCGGGCAGACAGTGGACCGAACCTTTCAGGTCGACCTTCGCGGCATCGTCGACCTGCTCAGTCACCATCTGTATAGCAGTCCACGCGTATACGTGCGCGAACTGCTACAGAACGCCGTCGATGCGATCACCGCACGCCGATCGGTCGATCCGGACGCGCCGGGAGCCATCTCCATCGAAACCGGCCCCGGGCGGCTCGTGGTCCACGATTCCGGTGTCGGCCTGACCGAGCCACAGGTGCACGAGCTGCTCGCCACCATCGGCCGAAGCTCCAAACGGGACGAGATCGGGTTCGCGCGCGGTGAGTTCCTTGGCCAGTTCGGGATCGGGTTGCTGTCCGCGTTCCTCGTCGCCGACGAGGTCAAGGTGGTCACGCGGCCCGCGGCCGGTGGACCCACGACCGAGTGGATCGGGTACGCCGACGGCCGTTACCGCGTAGCGGTGGCGACTTCGGAGCGTGCCGAACCCGGCACCACCGTCACGCTGGCCGCACGGCGCGGCGCCGAGCAGTGGTTCGAGGCGCCCACCGTCGTCGAGCTCGCGCGGCTCTTCGGCGCGCTGCTGCCGTACGAGGTGCGGGTCGACGGCGATCGCGTCACGTCCGACGGCGCCCCGTGGGACGGCACGGGTGCCGACCGCCGCGCCGCGCTCGTCGGGTACGCGCAGGACATGCTCGGCTTCACGCCGTTCGACGTGGTGGAGCTGAAATCGCCGGAGGCGGGCCTCATCGGCGTCGCGTACGTGCTGCCGTTCCCCGCCAACCCGGCCGAACGCGTCACCCACCGCGTCTACCTCAAGCGCATGCTGCTCGCCGAGAACGCCGAAGGACTGCTGCCCGACTGGGCGTTCTTCGTGCGGTGCGTCGTCGACACCAGCCAGCTGCGGCCCACCGCCAACCGCGAAGCCCTGTACGACGACGACCTGCTGGAGTCCACACGGGAGGCGCTGGGCGCGCAGCTGCGCGGCTGGTTGGTGCGGCTCGGCACCACCGCGCCCCGCAGGCTCGCCGACTTCCTGGCGATCCACCATCTCGGCGTCAAGGCGCTCGCGCTGCACGACGACGAACTCCTCCATCTCGTCGACCGCTGGCTGCCCGTCGAGACCAACGTCGGGCGGATGACGCTCGCCGAGTACCGCGAGCGGTACGGCGAGATCCGGTACGTGGCGTCCACTGAGGAGTTTCGCCAGCTCGCCGCCGTCGCCGCGGCGCAGGACCTGGCCATCGTCAACGGCGGCTACACGTACGACAGCGAAATCATCGAACGGCTCCCCCGGCTCGACCCGAACATCGAGGTGGCCCGGCTCGACCCGACCGAGTTGGCCACTCGGTTCGACACTCTCGACCCGGGCGACGAGCTTGCTCTGCGCGGCTTTCTGAGCATCGCGCAGCAGGCACTCGATCCGGTCGGATGCGAGGTCACGGTGCGCGCGTTCGACCCGCCGTCACTGCCCGCCATGTATCTCGTCGACCGCTCCGCGGCGTTCGCCGCCGAACTGCGGGCCACCCGGGACCGCGCAGACGCGCTATGGTCGCAGGTGCTGGGGGCACTCGACCAACCCGCTGACACCCGACCGCAGCTCGTTCTCAACCACCGCAGCCCGCTCGTGCGCCGGATGACCACACTGGACCATCCACAGCTCATCACGCTCGCCGTCGAGGGCCTGTATGGGCAGGCGCTGCTCCTCGGATACCACCCCATCCGGCCGGCCGACGCCGCGCTGCTGAACCGCTCGTTCCTCGGCCTCATCGACCAGGCCGTACCGGAGGAGAAGGCGTGAGCACCGGTTCGACTGGCCCTCGCTTCACTCGCGCGGGAGGCGGCGCATGACCGACAAGGTCCACGAGCTGATGTCACGCGCCGACGGCATGCCGTACGGCGCCGCGAAGACGACCGTGGTCGAAGAGGCGGTCCGGTACGCGGACGCGGCCGACGACCTCGACCTGTCCTTCGCCACCCGGATGGAGCTGGTCAACGCCTACCAGTACGGCGCGGAGCCGGGTAAGTCGTTCGTGCCGTTCTCCTGGTGCCTGTCCACATACGACGAAGACCCGAAGCGGTTCGGCGGCCACACCCACACGCTGCTCTGGTACTTCAAGTACATGATCTCCAACCTCACCGGTTTCCCGGAGATCCCGCTCGACCGCACGTACGCGATCCTCGACGACATGGAACGCCGCTGGCGAGCGGGCGGGCACACCATGCACGCCGTCCACCGGTACCGGGAGATGATCGCCGCGCACGTGGGCGACTCCGACACCGAGGTCGAGCAGTTCCGGCTGTGGTCGGCGGCACCGCGCGACGCGCTCTCCGACTGCATCGGCTGCGACCCCACCGGCAAGGTGCGGCACCTGTCCCGGCACCAGCGCTACGAGGAGGCGGTCGGCGTCGCGGTGCCCGTGCTCCAGGGCCGCATGACCTGCCGCGAGCAGCCGCAGCACATCCTCACCAGCCTGCTACCGGCGTACGTCCACACCGGACGGTTGACCGAAGCCGCCGACGCGCACCGCCGGGCGTACCGCACGCTGCGTGCCGACCGGGGCGAGCTGGAGTCGGTGGCCGACCACATCCAGTTCTGCGCGCTGACCGGCAACGAGGTGCGCGCGCTGGAGCTGGTCGAGCGGCACCTCGGCTGGCTCGACAACCCGCCGTCGCCGCGCGCCGTCATGCGGTTCGCGAGCACCGCCGCCCTGACCCTGCGCCGCGTCGACCCTGACCTGTCGATCAGCCGCCGTGGTTCGGAGGTGGCCGCCGCCGCGCTCGCCGCCGAGATGGCCGACCTGGCCGCCGAGGTCGCCGCACGCTTCGACGCCCGCAACGGCAGCAAGCAGCAGAGCGACACCGTAGCCAACACGATCGCCGCCGAGCCGTGGGTCGAATATCTGCCGCTGTCCGAGACCGCACGCCGGGCCGTCGAACGCCGCTCGGTGGCGGCGGCGCCCGCTCCTTCCGCGCCCGCCGTCGTGGAGACGCCGCCCGTCGATCCCGGCCTCACCGGTGACGCGCTACTCGACCACGCCGAGGAGCGGTGGCGGGTCCGCGACGCCGCGGGCGCCCGCGCCGCCTGGGCCGCGTTCGCCGATCGGGTACCGGACGCCGCGCGCACGCCGTCGCAGGCTGCCCGGCTCCTCGACGCGCACGGCCTCCAGATCGTCGACGAAGACCCGCAGGCCGCGCTCGACGCCTGGCGGGAGTCGCTGGCCGCGCACGCCGACCTCGATGACGACTACCGGGTACGCCGTTCGCGTGCCCGCATCGGCATGCTGCTGTGCCAGCTCGGCGAGGTCGACGAGGGCGTCGCGACCGGTGAAGAGCCGCTGCGGAGGCTCTTCACAGAAGGCGATCCGGCCACCCGTGCCGGCTGGGGCATCTCGCTGGCCGCCATGCAGCTGGCCGCCGGCCGGCCCGCTGAGGCGCTCGACGTGCTCAACCGCGCCGAGCCGCTGGTCGAGCTCTCCGGCACTCCGGAGATCGGTGTCGAGATGCGGCTGCTGCGCGCCACCGTACTGCTCGCACTCGACCGCGCCGACGAGGCCGAGCCCGAGCTGCGCGCCGTCCAGGCCACCGAGGCGGCCGACGACATGCAGCGCGGATACGCGGCGTTCCGCCTCGGCGGCCTGCTGCTGCACCGTGACGACATCGAAGGCGCCGTCGACGCGTACGCCGACGCGGCCGCGCTCACCAGCGGGCCCATGGCCGCCGAGGCACGATTCCACCGTGGACGGTTGCTCGCCGCCGGGCCGCGCGCCGCCGAGGCCGTGCCCGATCTGGTCGAGGCCGTCGCGGAGTTCACCGTGTACGGCGCGGTCGAGCCGCCGGCGCTCGCGCGCATCGAGCTCGCCATCGCGTACCTGAACAGTGGCCGTGCCCACGAGGCGGCCGAGACCGCGGAAGAGGCCGTGGCCGCGCTGCCCGGCTCCGAGGTGGCCGCCGAGCTGCCCCGCGCCCGGCAGGTACTGGCCAGCGCCTACCGCCAGATCGGCGAGTTGGACGCGGCACTCGATCTGGTTCGTGCCAACATCGCCGCTGGCGAGAGCGACCCGTACGGGTTGGCGCGGCTCCGCGAAGACGAGGGCGACGTGCTCGAAGCCGCCGACCGGGACGGCGAGGCGGTGCCGGCCTACGAGGCGGCCGCCACCGCCTACCAGACTGCCGAGTCCCCATTGGACAGTGTGCGCGCCCTTCGCAAAGCGGCCCGGTCAGCCCGGTACGCCAGCCAGCTCGACGACACGGCCCGGCTGCTCGACGCGGTCGAGACCGCCCTGATCCCGCTGCCGTCCGCCGAGCCGGCGGTCGTGTTCCACGCGGCGGGGCTCGACTACGACCGGTCCGCGCTCGCCGATCGCATGGGACGGCGTGCGGAAGCGGCGATGCTGGCTGGGCGTGCGGCAGAGGGGTACGACCGGATCGGCGCCGCCGACAACGCCGCCGACGCGCGTCTCACCCAGGCGGAGTTGCTCGACGAACCTGCGGCGGAGCCGTTGCTGCGCCAGGTCTTCGAGTCCGTGGAGCACGGCACCAACCTGTGGTACCGCGCCGGCTACGCCCTGGCTGACACCCTGCGCACCCTGGGCCGCGACCCGGAAGCCGACACCATCCAGGGCCGCCTGGACGCCGCCACCCCCTAACGCCCCGTGATCAGGGCGTCCCTGAAGTCGTTAGAGCGACTTGAGGGACGCCCTGATCACGAAGGGGAGCGGGTGGGGGTTGTGACGATGCCCAGCTCTTCCGCTCGGGTCCAGACCGGGTGGAGGGCGGCGTCCGGGTCGCGGTGGAAGGAGCTGGCGCGCAGGCGTACGAAGACGCAGTTGCCGACGCGCTCCAGGATCGCCTGCCTGCGCAGCTCGTGCGCGAACGCCTCCGCTCCGTGGTAACTGTCGCCGTCGCACTCGATCGCCAGCCGCCGTCCGTCCGGCGCGGCCACCACGAAGTCGACGGTGAACGTGCCGATCCGGTACTGCGGCACCGGTCGCAGCCCGCCCTCGGTCAGCCGGCGCAGCACCGCCCGCTGGAAGTCGGTCACCGGCTCCCCCGCCACCGGCTGGGCGGCCGGCGGGCGTTGGGCGTACGCGAGCAGGGCGGCTCGGGCGTCGTCGGCGTGCAGGTCGGCCAGCGTCACCGAGTGGAAGACCCACATCTGGTCGCGGGCGCGGGAGGCGGCGACGTTGACCCGGCGGTGGAAGTCGCGCTTGGTGAACGCGCCGATCGCGCCGTCGGCGCTGGCCACCACCATCGACACGAGCACGATGTCGCGCTCGTCGCCCTGGAACGTGTACGGGTCGCCGACCCGCATCTCGCGGCGCTCCAACTCGTCGGGGCCGATCTCCTCGCGCAACCGGTGCAACAGGTACGCCGCCTGCCCGCTGCCCGACAGCAGGCTGACCACGCCGAGCGAGCGGCCCGCGTATGAGGGGTCGGCGACGATCGAGGCGACCCGCTTGACCAGGGCCTCGGCTTCGGCCACGTTGACCTCGCCGTACTCGGGCAGCGCCTGCCGCCGGCCGTCGGGCACGTGCACCGCGACCACCGACGCGTCGAGCCCGCTCCGCGAGGCGCGCAGTGGCTGGATCTTGCCGTCGTAGTACGCCGAGCTGGAGAAGCCGATGATCGTCGGCACGCTGCGGAAGTGCTCGGTCAGCAGGATCCGCTGCGGTGACCGCCGCACCGCGTGGTCGTACAGGCTGCTCTCGGTGTCGAAGTGCTCGGCGGACGGTACCCCGCTCAGATGGGTCGCGATCAGCGCGTTGACGCGCTCGCCCGGTACGCCCACGAGCTGCGGGCCGATCTGCTGGTCGTCGCCCACCACGACGGCGCGCCGGGCCAGGCTCAGCACCGGCAGGGCGAACACGTCGGCCTGCGACGCCTCGTCGACGATCACCACGTCGAAGATCGGTGGCTGACCGGCAAATTGCTCCAGCGCGCGGTCGATCGACATGATCCAGACGGGGACCGCGGTGACGGCCTCGGACATCGCACGCTGGGCGGCCGCCTGCCAGTGGGCCGCGCTCTTGCCGGTACCCTTGCCGATCTTGCGAAGCGCGGCGGTCCAGTCGGCGAGTGCCGCCTTGCGACGGTCGTCGAGGGTGAGCGATACCTCCAGCCAGGCCGACGACACCACCAGGTCGGAGGTGAGGCGGCGGATCTGGTCGCGGGCGCGCTCCAAGCGGCGACCGAGGTCGGCACCGTCGACATCGCCCACCACGCCGTCGAACCAGGTCTGCGCCTGACGCCACGACCACGCCCGGAGCGCCGCGGCACCGTCTGCCGGCGTCACTCCACTGTCGATGGTCGCGGCCCACTGCGGTGCCACGGTCGCCAATTGGGCGTGCAGGGCCGCATAACGGGTGGCATCGGGCCGCAGCATCCACAGTCGACGGAGCTCGGCCAGCTCGGCGTCCCAGGCTGCCAGGTCGCCCCGCTCCCAGGCCGCCACCAACGCCGGCTGGCCATCCAAGGACCGCAGCCAGCCCGTCATCTCGGCCTGTTCCGTCGCCAAGCGGTCGGCCACGAACACGTTGCTGGCGGCCTCGACCTCGCCAGCCAGCTCCGCGAGACGGCGGGCGTCGACATCGGCCGGGCAGCGCGGGTGCGCGACGACCAGGGTCGCGCGCAGAGCGGGCCAGCGGCGGCTCTCCCAGTCCAGCGCCTCCACCGCCACACTCAGCAGCCGACCCGCCCACAGCTCAGGTTCCGAGCCAACCTCCGACACAGGGGCGTTGAGGCGCGTGCGCCACTCCTCCCACCTAGCGGCCAGCTGCTGGCGCAACTGTTCACGTTGGACGGTCGCCACCACCAGGTCGACGTCTTCCGTGGTGCGTAAGGGCTCGCCGTCGACCTGGACCTCGGCGACCAACCGGGCGAGCTCGGCGTGCGTGAGGCGGCGCACCGGCTTGCCGGCCGCGTACCGCGCCCGCACCTCGCTGAGCTGAGTGAGCAGTTTGCGCGGCTGGGCGGCGTGCGGCTCGGGGACCGTGACGCGGCGGCCGGCCACGAACGCGGTGCGGCGGGCCAGCTCGGTGAGGAGCTGCTGGCACGCCGCCACGTGCTCGTCCCACACCACGCGCCAGCTCGGGTCGCGGATGAGCTGGCCGAGCCGGTCTGTCCAGCTCCCCTCGCGCCGGGTCAGCTCGTCGGCCGCGCCGCGCAGGGCACCGGCCAGCTCGTCGATCGCGGTCGCGCCGAGGCGGCGTACACCCTCAATGGACAGACCGCGGTCGCGCAGCGCGTCGACCACCTTGCGCGCGTCGCGCAACGCGTCTTTCGCCGCGGCGATCTCTTCGCCGCTCGGCAGCACGCCGTCTTCGGGCAGCGGCGCGAGCGCCGCCGCGCGGTCGGCCGGCGAGATGCGCCGCGCGAGGTCGGCCAGCACGGTGAAGTCGGCCGCGTCCAGGGGCGGCGGAGTGCCGGGCGGCACGGCATCCGGTACCAGATTGTCGGCCTCGTGCCGGCGCAGCCACTCGCCGACCTCGCCCGCGCCGCGTCCCTCATAGGTCGCGGCCTCGCGCTCGGCGGCGTCGAGCAGCAACGATCTGGCCTGCGCGAAGCCGGTCTCCGCGGCCTCGATGTCGGCGATCAGCCGGCGCACCCACGCGGCCTCGGCCTCCTGATCGAGCGTCGCCGCCCGGTCGGAGAGCTCGCGCGCCGCGACCTGAAGCTGCACGAGCTGATCGGCGGAGCGCCCCAACACGGCGAGGCACAGCGGCTGGATGTCGGCCGGCAGGCCGTCGCGGAGGACCCGCAACGGATCCTCCTTCTGGGCGAGCACGAGAACCCGCTTGCCGTGCGCCACCAGGTGGCAGATGAGGTTGCGGATCGTGTGGGTCTTGCCGGTACCCGGCGGGCCCTGCACCGCCACCGCCCGGTGCGCGGCGAGGCGGCGGGCGATCGACTCCTGGGCGTCGTTGGTGGCCATCGGCATGAGTAGCCGCTCACCGACGCGGGCCCAGTCGGCGGGATCGTCGTCGGGCATCCGCAGCTTGCTGGGCTCGTGCGCGAGCACGGCGGCGAGCGCGCCGACGGCCGCGCCGGAATCGCTCGCCAGGCGGTCGCGGAGGCGTTCGAGGAAGCGGCGGACCATCCGCTGGCGGGGGCGCACGAACAACACGCCCGTGTCGTAGACGTGGCCGCTTCCCGGCGGCTCGCCGAGCCCCGTCCACACCGTCGCGTCGAGCCCGAGGCGGCGCAGCGCACGGCGGGCGAAATCCTGCCGTTCCGCTGGATCCCATGGGTCGACGTCGACCTGCCCGCCGGGCCCGCCGAGGTCGATCAGGTCGGCCATGCGGCGCTCGTCGACCTCGGCCAGGGCGTCCGCCTGAAGGCGGGCCGGACCCTGCGGCACGACCGTGACCACGGCCGCGTCCGGGTCGTACTCGATCGCCACCGGCGTGGCCAGCAGCGGGTACTCGATGCCCGCGTGCCGCAGCACCACATGCCCCCAGACCAGCTCGACCCGCGCGGCGTCGATGTCGACGCGGTACCGCAGGTCGTAGAGCCGGTCGTGCAGGCGCCGCGCCGCCTCGGCACGCAGGTGCGCCCGCGACCAGGGCGCCCACTCCTGCTCGTGCCAGGTGGTGAACTCGGCGCGCGCCTCCTCCGGCGCGGCGTCACCGAGCGTAGGCGGCGCCGTCGCGGACAGGTCCCAGGCCAGGTGGCGCAGCAACCCGGTCGGTATCGACGGTGGAGTCGGCGGCTCCGGCCGGCCCACGCGCAACCAGCTGCCACCCGGGTGGCGCGGACCCAGCGCGCAGTCTTCGGACTCGGGCAGGTCATGTTGCCAGTAGGCGTCGGTGGTGGGCACGGTGTGGACCGGCTTGTCCAGCAACGCCCGCACGGCCAACAGGTACTCGGTCAGGGCGAGCGCCCGCCGGTGGACGACAGCCGGCGGGTCGCTACCGGCTTCCCCGGCCGCGACCCGCTCCTCGTCCTGCTGGCCTACGCCTTCCATCACCTCGACGGTAACGCGCCGTGCCCACCCACGCATGGAACTGACCACCCAATCATGTACAGCCGGCTCCTTACCATTAGACGCCAACGGCCACTAAGGTATTGCCCATCACGTCCCGGCCATGACCAGTTGGGGGTGAGAGGGTGCGGACCGCATCTGACAGCCCATGAAGATCGAACTTAGTGCTGAGCAGCAGGAACTGATCCGTCAAATCGTCAATATTCTAGACGAATCACGCAGGTTTCAACTGGAACAGGACCGCGTGCATCTGGTCAACGCACTCGCCGACACTGGCGTGCATTTAACCATCACCAGCAATTCCAATGTGCGTACTCACCTCTTTGACATCGTCAGGGCCTGTGTCCGCAACGGAAGTCTCAATGCCTTGATCCACACGGTCGCCACAATGCTCGGTCGGGTCTCTACGACGAGCGACCTTGAGCGCCTACTTGAGACAGGAAAATCGCAGCCATCGACGCCGAAGCGGCAGCCGGCCGGCGTACCGAAAGTGTTTGGCAATATACCGCCGCGCAACCCGAACTTTACAGGCCGCGACGACCTTCTGGACCTCCTCTACGGCCGGCTGGTCCGGGGCACGACGGCCGTGCTGCCAGAGGCTCTGCACGGCATGGGCGGCGTCGGCAAGTCGCAGTTGGCCGTGGAGTTCGTGTACCGGCACGCGCCCGAGTACGACGTCATCTGGTGGATCCCTGCCGAGCGGCTCGGACAGGTCACCTCCGCGATGGTCGAGTTGGCTCAGCGGCTTGGCCTGCCGGTGGGTGCGGAGGCCAACGCGGTGCCCGCTGTCCGCGAAGCGCTGCGGCTCGGCCAGCCGTTAGGAAACTGGCTGCTGATCTTCGACAATGCCGACAACCCCGAAGCGGTGCGCCAGTACTTCCCGATGGGCGGTCCCGGACACATCCTCGTGACGTCGCGCAATCCACAGTGGGCCTCCGTGGCGCGCTCCGTCGAGGTCACGGTCTTCCGCCGGGAAGAAAGCGTCGCCCTGTTGACGCGACGGACGCCCGAGCTAAAGCACGCCGACGCCAACGCGCTGGCCGAGGCGCTCGGCGACCTCCCCCTCGCGATCGAGCAGGCCGCAGCCTGGCTAGCGGAGACCGGTATGCCGGCACGCGAATACCTCGACCTTTTCCAGGAAAAGCGGATGGAGCTGCTCGAAGTAGCGCCCCCACCCGACTATCAGCTACCAGTCGCCGCAGCTTGGAACGTATCGCTCGACCACCTCGCGCGCAGTCGCCCCGCAGCACTGCGGCTACTTCAGCTCTGTGCATTTTTCGCACCCGAGCCAATCGCCCGGACACTGTTGTCCGGTCGGATGCAGATCGCCCCGGAGTTGGACGCCGCTCTACGCGACCCGATCCAGCTCGGACGCGCCATCCGAGAGATCAACCGGTACGGCCTCGCACGCATCGACTACGCGAAGAACACCATCCAGATGCACCGACTGGTGCAAGCGGTGCTCATGGAGCGGATGGAGACGGCCGAGCGGAGCGCCATGCTGAACGGCGCGCATCAACTGCTAGCGACAAACGATCCTGGTGACCCAGAGGACCGTTCGCACTGGCCACGGTACATCGAGCTCTATCCGCACATCCTGGCTTCGAACGCTGCGGTGGAGGGCAAGGACCCGTGGGTACGACAGCTCGTCCGGAACGAGGCGAAGTTCCTTTACTACTGGGGAAGCCACGCGGGCAGCCTGGCGCTGACCAGTCAGGCGTATCAGGCGTGGCGGCAGAGACTTGGGCCATCTGCCGCGGAGACCCTGGAGATCGCCCGTTGGCTGGGATTCATGCTCTTCAAAGTGGGCCGATACGCCGAGGCGAAAGAGCTCAACAAGCGGACGTTGGAGCTCTACCAGCAACAACCGGAGTTCGGAGACGATCACGAAGATACTATGCAAGCGATTCAGGCCGTGGCTTCGGATATGCGGGTCGAGGGGCGGTTCCGAGAGGCACTGGAGCTGTCGCAAAGCGTGTACGATCGCTGCATCCGACTCTTCGGGGATGAAGATCCGCTCACACTCAACTCGGCACACAATCTGGCCGTGAGTCTTCGGCTTGTCGGCGACTTCGCGAGGGCGCGCGACATCGACGAAGACACGTACCCACGCAAGGTACAGGTCTTTGGCCAGAACCACGAGGAGACCCTGCGCGCCCGTCGTGGTGTGCTAAAGGACCGCCGGATGCTCGGCGACTACGTCAAATCCCGTGCCGAGTTAGAACAGCTACACAGTCTCTACCTCGAGAATCTCGGCCCGAATGATCTCGAGACCCTTGAGACCGCACGCAGCCTATCGATCAGCAGGCGGAAGGCGGGGGAATACGAACTCGCACGTAAAACCTCCGCAGACACGCTGGACCGTTACGGCCGCGCGTTTTCCAACGACGACCCTCACAACCCTGTTTTCGGCAAGGTGCACCCCGACATGATGGCAGCGGCTTTAAATCTTTCACTCGACCTACGCTTGACCGGCGACATCTCCGACGCCTTCGAACTGGCGAGGAAGAACTACGACCATTACCGGCTTGTGTACGGGCAGTCACATCCGCATACGCTCGCGGCAGCAGGCAACTTGGCGATCATTCATAGGCTCCGTGACGAGGCGACCGAAGCACGGCGCATCAACGAGGAAATCGTGCCACCGCTGCGCGACAACCTCGGCGAGTCGCACATCCTGACGCTCTCCTGTGTCACGAACCTCGCGAGCGACCTCTTCTCGACCGGCGACATCGAGCATGCGCGGCGCCTCGACCAGGACAACCTCACCCGCTACCGGAGCGCACTCGGCGAGGACCATCCGTCCACATTGGCCGGCGCACTGAACCTCGCCATCGACCTTCGCGCGCTCGGGCAGACCGACGAGGCGTACGCCCTGCACAACGACACCGTCACGCGGTATCTACGGACGCTGGGGGCCGCCCATCCCGCGACAATCGCCGCCCGCCAATGGGAACGCGCTGACTGCGACATGGACCTGATGCCGCTCTAGCACGCCCGACGCAACCACTCCGTCAGATCCACCGGGTCGGTGCTCTGACCGGAGCGCGCGATTGCAAGGGCCAGCGAGCGCACCACCTCGGGCGCTCTGATGATCGCGCCGCCGACTGAATCACCGGAGGCGGACATCGTCAGCCCGAGGCCCAACCACGCGTGCGGGTCGCCCGGGTCGATGGCCAGCAGCCTCACATATCCCTGGCGGGCCGCCGGTAGGTCGCCGCGAACGTAAGCGACATCGGCGGCCACGGCGCCGGCGACGAAGGTGCCAGCATCGCCCGGATCCTTGCAGAGCGCGTCGAAGAGGCCCGGATCGAGCACTCTCAACCGCATCAGGACGGCCCGAGCGTCCAGGCTCCGCACCGACGGATCGAAGTGGATGGTCTCCTCCCGACACCCATCGACATCGCCAGCGGGGGCACCGCTCACCCACGCCTCCGCCAAAGCGACAACCCGATCCGGCGACGGCCGCACATGATAGGCCCGCCACTGTCCATAGTGGTCATCGGCGGCCGCGTCGGTCTGGGACTGGACGGCAGCCGGGACCGGGTCGTCTCGCCACGACCCCACCGCACGCACGAGGTGCCCGGTGAACGAACGCCCCAACTCCGTCAGGCTCGGCTCCCGCGACACCTGGTCGAGCACCCGGATGAGTTGTCGACGCCAGAGGGCGAACTCGAAGTCCGCGAGCCACCTGTCCACATCGGGCCCAGCGCGTGCGCGGCGAGCCCGCCAGAAGCTGGTAATGCCGACGAACGCGTAGCAGCCCTGCAGCACGCCGCCGAGCGGACGAGGGTCATCGCGCCAGGCCGCGTAAAGGTGACGGCTACGGTCACCTTGGTGGAGCCGGACCAAGTGGAGCAGTGCACCGAGCTTGACGTGCTGATACTCATGGATGAGCGTCGCCGCGAGCTGCAACGCGTCATCCGGCTCGGAGGCGACGATGCCACCGAACGCCTCGTCGCACGACGCACTCAAGGGCCGCAGCCGCTCCGCCGCCGGCAACGGCGTGATCGACGTCAACACGCGCGCGAGACCAACCGCACGCTCCGGCTGGGTCTCCGCCACCAGCCGCCAGGCGTCGTCGAGCACCCGCCGCCAGCGCGCTACGTCCGAGCCGCGCAACGGCTGTGGCGGCTTCGGTTGGCGCATGTCACGGTAGGGGTCCGCGTCGTCCAGCACGATGGTCAACCGGGACTCCCCCGCCGCGGCGGTCAGCTCGTGCGGGCTCTGCCAGCCCTCCGACGCCTCCCCCGACCGGGGCACGGTGACGCGCGACGCCTGGGCGGCCACCACGACCGTGTTGCCGTCGCCGCGAACCTCGGCGTACTCGCTATCCGGGGCGACGGTGGCGTACCCGAGGCCCGGCAGTACAGCCGCGCCAGCGCGTACGGGAATCCTGATGTCGAAGTCGACACCGGCCCGGATCGCAGCCACCGCAGCGAGGGCGTGGAGGTATCCCACGTCCAGCCAGAGTGGCCCGTCACCACCGGCGGAGCCGCGCGCGCGGCGAAGCGTGTGGGACACCCAGATGCCGGCGGGCGGATGCAGGAGCAGGCGCGCGACCACGTCGGGCGCGTAGCGTTCCACTCGGGCGAGCAACCGCCACGCCGCGTCGACCGGATCCAGCGGTCCGACCGGGTCGGGCACAGTCGCCAGTGCCCGCAGCAGGGCCGCCAGGCCGAGCTTTCGCCAGCTCAGCTCCGTACGGGACAGCAGCTCGGCACCCGAGCCGTCGCCATCCCCGTGCGCAAACGCGTCAAAGTCCGCCCACGGAACACTGTGCCGCAGCGGCGTTCGCAGGTTTTCCGACATCCCTAGTCCAATCGCTGCGGGTTATACCCACTGATGCTGCTACTCGGGTCGTCCACCCGCTGCAGGAGAACCTCTAGCGCAGGCCCGAACACATGATTATCGATCTCGGCCAGCTCAGCCAGGCTGGCAAGGCCAAGGTCGACTAGGTTGGACTCAATGCCTTCTGACATCGCCCTATTCCTTGATCAGAAGGATCCACCGGCTGCGATGCGGTGGCATTCTAACCTCCTACTTGGGCCTTGCTTGTCACAATCCGGCTAGCTGGGCGATCGTGGCGGCCGCGCGACTGCGGGGCTGAAGCCATTCAACCGCCTCGGCCAGGGCCACGACTCCTCCTGGCTCGGCCACGCAGGCGCGCACCAATTCGATGTCCTGGTGGCGGCGGACGGTGTGCGCGCGCAGGTGTAGTGGGCGGCCGAGCGACCCACTCACGATCTCGACCAGGATCTGGCGGCCGCCCTCATTCTGGAGCGCGACCACGTCGCTCAGCTCATCCACGAGCTCAGCGATGAGCGTCCACCGAGCGTCTGGCGCGACCGTGCTGGCATGACTGAGCAGGCGGTCGGTGTGGGCACCTGGCTCGAGCAGCCGAAACGCCTGCGCGAGCGCCGCCTGGCCGCCCTCGATTCGCCAGCACGCCATGGCCAGTTCGACCGCGAAGGCTCGTACGGTCACCTGGCCGCGCAGCGGCAACGGGCCGAGTTGGTCCTGGAGGAGGTCGGTGAGCAGCATGCGCCCCGCCTCCGACTGGACCGTGACAGATCCCGACAACTCGTCGATCAGCGCAGGTGGAGGCACGGATGGGTTGGCGGGTTTGGGCGGGCCGGGCGGCGGCGTTCGGGGCGGGTCACTCGGGCGGCGCGGCGGCAGTACCGGCATCGGGCCGAGCGCCGGCGCCAACTCGCGCGGCTGATCGGTGAGCACCCGCAGCAGTTCCTCCGCGCCTGGCACCGACAGGGCGGCGATCTCGTACACGGTGGCACTCGCCGGTTGCAGGAAAGCCGGCAGGTCTTCGGCGTTGCCGCCGGCCAACACGACGGGCAGGATGCGGGGGAACCATGTCGGGCGGTCGCCATACAGCCACTCTCGCAAGAGGACACTCTCGTGCCGTACACCCCGGCCGACCCCTGGCGCGGTCTGCCCACCCGCCCGCAGCTTGTACTGAGGCGACGCCACCACCAGCACGAAGTCGGCCTTGGTGAGCTCCTGCTCCATCCACTCTGGCCAGTCCTGCCGTCGTGCGGCCGCTTCGAGGTCCAGCTGCGCGTCGATGCCACAGCCGCGTAGAAACTCCCAGAACGCGCGAACTCGTTCGATGTGCTCCGCGCTGTCGTGGGCGTACGAGATGAAGACCCGGACCGCCACGCGTCAGCCGACCTCGGCCAGTTGCGGCCGCACGAAGCGCTCCGTTTCGGCGAGCGTCGGAGCGATCTGAGCGGGGTCGGCGGGGGTCGAGTAGATCCAGTAGTGGATTCCCAGCTTCACCCTCTCAGTCTGTCCCGCCCAGAGTCGGGCGGCCACCGCGATTGGTGGCGATCGTGTAGACAGGCTGCATGGAGGACGCCAACCCGACGTACCTGTTGAGTCTGCCGCTGCACGCGATCACGGAGGTCTACGGCGAGGAGGGACTACGGCGGCGGTTCGCTTTGGAGATCGAGCGATTCGACGAGGCCGATCAGGTGCGGATCGAGCGGGCGCTGGAGCTCGCGTCGCGGCTGCACCGCGACCATCGCCGCGTCCGCGAGCCTTATCTGAATCACCTGCTGCGGGTCGCGACGAGGATCATCACGTACTACCGGGTGCGCGACGTCGACGTCATCGTGGCCGCCCTCCTGCACGACGCCGTCGAAGACCACCCGGAGGCGCTGGCCGGCGGTGCGCCCACCGACCCGACGGAAGCCGCGCTCGCCGTGCTGACCCGCGACTTCGGGCCGCGCGTCGCCGATCTGGTGCGGTCGGTGACGAACCCCGAGTACGACCCGGGACGCGACAGCGACGAGCAGTACCGCGAGCACATCGCCGAGAGCCTCGACCGGCACCCGTGGGCGCGGGTCATCAAGGCGTCCGACTTCACCGACAACGGTGTCGGCGTCATCCACACCACGGGACCGAAGGTGCACCGGGCGGCGACCAAGTACCGGCCGCTGGTGCCGATCCTGCGCGAACTGGTCGGCCGGGCGGATACGCCGCTCGACGACGACGCCAAGCGGCACATCGCCGACCAACTCGACCTGGCGGAACGGCGATTCGCCGCCATCCTGGGAGAATGACCATGGACCTGGGCGGCGTCATCGTCGCCACCACGCTTCCGTTCACCCCCGACCCTGGCGCACCCGGCGGCCTCGCCGTCGACTACGAGCGCTTCGCGGCGCACTGCGACTGGCTGATCAGCAACGGATGCCGCGGCGTCGGCCCCAACGGCTCGCTCGGCGAGTACTCGTCGCTCACCGACGCCGAACGCCGCAAGGTCGTACAGGTGGCGGTCGAGACGGTCGGCGGGCGCGGGCTCGTCGTCGCCGGGGTGCACGGGGTCGGCTGGCACCAGGCCAAGCACTGGGCCGAGCTCGCCAAGGAAGACGGGGCCGACGGGGTACTGCTGCTACCGCCCACCCTGTACCGGGCGTCCGAGGCTGAGGTGATCGAGCACTACTCGCGGGTGGCCGAGGTCGGGCTGCCGATCATGATGTACAACAACCCGATCGACACCAAGGTCGACCTGGTGCCGTCGCTGGTGGCGAAGCTGGCCTCGATACCGAACGTGGTCGCGATCAAGGAGTTCTCCGGTGACGTGCGCCGCGTGTACGAGATCCGGGAACGCTGCGACATCGACGTGATCGCGGGCGCCGACGACCTGCTCTTCGAGAGCCTGGTCAACGGGGCGGTCGGGTGGTTCGCCGGGTACCCGAACGCGTTCCCCGCCGAGGCGGTCGAGCTGTACGAGCTGGCACGGGCCGACCGGATCGCCGAGGCGCGCGAGCTGTACCGCCACCTCGTGCCCGCGTTCCGGTGGGACTCGCGCACCGAGTTCGTGCAGGCCATCAAGCTGAGCATCGACATCGTGGGGCGCAGCTACGGCGGACCGACCCGGCCGCCGCGCGGCCCGCTGACCCCCGAGCACGAGGCCGGGGTGCGCGCCGACATGGCGGCCGCCCTCGAGTACCTGGCATCCCGCTGACGTGCCTGGCCGGCGGCGCGCGTCGCCGCCGGCCACACCGCTGATCAGCCGCGTTCGATCAGGTGGCCCACCAAGCTGGGGCCGTACAGGGCGGAGCCGGAGCCGTCGCGGCGGTCGTCGATCGGGGGCAGCTCGCGCGGGTCGCCCGTCGTGGTCGCGGCCGCCGGGCGAGACCCGACCCACGCCAGCGTCAGCTTGGTCTCACCCTTGAGGAAGCGCTGCGACCGTACGCCGCCCGTCGCGCGCCCCTTCGCCGGGTACAGGGCGAACGGCGTGACCTTGACGCTGGCACCCGTCGAGGTGACCACCACCGGCTCGCCGTGCTCGGGATCGTCGGTGCGGATCGCGCCGAAGAACACCGCCTGCGTACCGGCCGCCAGGTTGATGCCCGCCATACCGCCGCCCTTGAGGCCCTGCGGTCGCACCGCCTTCGCCTCGTAGCGCAGCAGCGACGAGTCGGAGCTGATGAACACCAGTGTCTCGGAGCCGTCGGTCAGCCACGTGGCGCCGACCACCTCGTCGCCCTCCCGGAGCGCGATCACCTCGAACTCGTCGGAGCGCACGGGCCACTCCGGCGCGCACACCTTGACCACGCCCTCCCGGGTGCCCAGCGCGAGACCGGGCGAGTCGGAGTCGGACAGCGGCGCCAGGCTGATGACCCTTTCGCCCGGCTCCAGCGGCAGCAGCTCGGACGCGGACATGCCGCCGCTCAGCGACACCGTGCCGGTGTGCTCCGGCAGTACCGGCAGCGGCAGCACGTCGGTCTTGAAGGCGCGGCCGCGATTGGTGACCAGCAGCACCCGGCCGCGTGCGGTCGAGTGAACGAGCGCGCGGACGCTGTCGTGCTTGACCCGGCCCTTGCGGCTGCGGCCTTCCGGCGCCTCTTCGGACTCGACAGCCGTGCGGGCAACGAGACCGGTAGCGGAGAGGATGACCTGGCACGGGTCGTCGCCGATCTCCAGCGGCCCGGCGGGCACCGACGCCGCGAGGGTCACCTTGAGGTCGCCGTCGATCAGCGTGGTGCGCCGCTCGGAACCGAACTCCTTGGAGATCTTCGCCAGCTCGTCGGAGACGACCTTCTTCAGCACCGACTCGTCGTCGAGGATCGCAGACAGCTCGGCGATCTCGCCGCGCAGCTTTTCGCCCTCGGTCTCCAGCTCCAGCCGGTCGAACTTGGTCAGCCGGCGCAGTGGCGTGTCGAGGATGTAGGTGGCCTGGATCTCGGAGAGCTTGAACTGCCGCATCAGGCCGTCTTTGGCGTCCTGCGCGTTTTCGCTCGCCCGGATCAGCCGGACCACCTTGTCGATGTCGAGCAGCGCGATGAGCAGGCCCTCGACGAGGTGCAGCCGCTCCTGCCGCTTACGCCGGCGGAAGGTGGTGCGCCGGGTGATGACCTCGTAGCGGTGGGCGAGGAAGACCTCGAGCAGCTGCTTGAGCCCGAGGGTCTGCGGCTGCCCGTCGACAAGTACGAGGTTGTTGACGCCGAACGACTGCTCCAGCGGCGTCAACCGGTACAGGTCAGCCAGCAGCGCCTGCGGATTGACGCCGACCTTGCACTCGATGACCAGCCGGGTGCCGTTTTCCCGATCGGTGAGGTCTTTGACGTCGGCGATGCCCTGCAGTCGCTTCGTCTTGTTGACCTCGTCGGTGATCTTCTCGATGACCTTCTCGGCGCCGATGCCGTACGGCAGCTCGGTCACCGTGATGGCCTGCCGGCCGCGGCTGCCCTCCAGCGGACCGATCTCCACCTTGCCGCGCATCCGCACCACGCCGCGCCCGGTCTCGTACGCCTTGCGCACCTCGTCGAGGCCCAGCAGGAGGCCGCCGGTGGGCAGGTCGGGGCCGGGCACGAACTGCATGAGCTTGTCAAGCGTCGCGTCGGGGTGGTTGATCAGCCAGCGGGTCGCCGCGATGACCTCGGCGAGGTTGTGCGGGATCATGTTGGTGGCCATGCCGACCGCGATGCCCGATGTGCCGTTGACCAGCAGGTTGGGGAACGCCGCCGGCAGCACCTTGGGCTCTTCGAGCGACCCGTCGTAGTTGGGCTTGAAGTCGACGGTGCCCTCGCCCAGCTCGCCGACGAGCAGCATCGCCTCGCGGGACATGCGGGCCTCGGTGTATCGCGACGCGGCCGGGCCATCGTCTGGCGATCCGAAGTTGCCGTGCCCGTCGATGAGCGGCACGTTGAGCGAGAAGTCCTGGGCAAGCCGCACCATAGCGTCGTAAATGGCGCCATCCCCGTGCGGATGGTACTTACCCATGCAGTCACCGACGACGCGTGCGGACTTGACGTAGCCGCGATCGGGGCGGTGGCCCTGCTCGCTCATCGAGTACAGGATGCGGCGGTGCACCGGCTTCAACCCGTCGCGCGCGTCGGGCAGCGCGCGGGAGTGGATGACCGAGAAGGCGTACTCCAGATAGGAGTCTTCGACCTCGCGCACGAGCGGGTTGTCGTGGACGTGCGCGCCCGCCTGGTCGAACGCGGCCAGGTCGGCCTTTTGCTGCGGGCCTTTACGGCGTGCCATTTACCGTGCGCTCCTCACGCGTCGATCATCTCTTCGTCGACCCGGCTGGACGAGTCGATCAGCCACGAGCGGCGCGGCGGGACAGCGTCACCCATGAGCAGCTCGAGCACGCGCTCGGCCGCGTCGACGTCGTCGAGGGTGATGCGGCGTACCGAGCGGGTGGCCGGGTTCATCGTGGTGTCCCACAGTTCGTCGGCGTTCATCTCGCCGAGACCCTTGAACCGCGGGATCGGCCTGACGATCTGCTTGCCGGCCTTTTCCAGGCGCGCGACGGTGCTCAGCATCTCGTTCTGCGTGTACGTGTAGCGGGTCTGCGGGTCGCGCCCCTTGGTGACGATCTTGTGGAGGGGCGGCATCGCGGCGTACAGCCGGCCGGCCTCGATGACCGGGCGCATGTACTTGGCGAACAGCGTGATGAGCAGCGTGCGGATGTGCGAACCGTCGACGTCGGCGTCGGCCATGATGAGCACCCGGCCATACCGCATCGAGCCGATGTCGAAGGTGCGGCCCGAGCCGGCGCCGAGCACCTGCACGATCGCGGAGCACTCGACGTTGTCGAGCACCTGCTGCATGGTCGCCTTCTGGACGTTCAGAATCTTGCCGCGGATCGGCAGCATCGCCTGGTACTCGGAAGACCTCGCCAGGCGCGCGGTGCCCAGGGCGCTGTCGCCCTCGACGATGAACAGCTCGCTGCGTTCGACGCCGGTCGAGCGGCAGTCGACGAGCTTGGCCGGCATCGCCGCGCCTTCGAGCGCGGTCTTGCGCCGCGCGGCGTCTTTCTGCTGCTTCTGGGTGAGGCGCACCCGGGCCGCGTCGACGATCTTCTGGAGGACCGTGCGCGCCTCGGTCTTGGTCTTGCGCGCGTCGACCCACGCCTTGACGTGCTGGTCGACCACCGACTGGATCACCTTGGTGATGCCGGCGGTGGACAGCTCGTCCTTGGTCTGCGAGGTGAACTGCGGCTCGGGGATGCGCACGTGGATGACCGCGGTCATGCCTTCGAGCACGTCGTCGAGGACCGGCGGGTCTTCCTTCGGGCGGAGCAGCCCTCGGGTGTTGCGGATGGCCTCGACCAGCGCCCGCACGACCGCCCGGTCGAAGCCCTTGCGGTGGGTGCCGCCGTGCATGTTGCGGATCGTGTTGGTGAAGCACTCGACGGTGCGCTCGTAGCCGGTGCCCCAGCGGAGCGCGACCTCGACCTCGGCGCGCCGCTCCACGTTGGACTGCATGACGCCGTTTTCGTCGGCGGCGTTTTCCCGGTATGTGCCGGAACCGTTGATGACGAGCGTGTCGCAGACCGGGCGGTCGCCCGCCGGCGCGAGGAAGTCGACCATGTCGACCAGGCCGTTTGGCGCCACGAACGACTCTTCGCCCTCGGGGTGGCGCAGCACATAGGTGACGCCCGGCACGAGGAACGCGGTGTTGCGCAGCTTGGCGCGGACGGCGTCGAGGTCGAGGGCGGCACCGCTCTCGAAGTAACGCGCGTCGTGCCAGTAGCGGATCGAGGTGCCCGTGGACTCGCTGGCCTTCATCTTCCGGACGACCTGCAGGCTGGCCTCGGGCACGCCACGCTGGAACGTCATCTGGTGCACCTTGCCGGCGCGCCGCACGGTGACGTCGAACCTGCTGGACAGCGCGTTGACCGCCGAGGCGCCGACGCCGTGCAGACCGCCGGAGGTCTTGTATCCCGAGCCGCCGAACTTGCCGCCGGCGTGCAGCCGGGTCAGCACGAGCTCGACGCCGGACAGACCGGACTTGGCGTGCACATCGGTGGGAATGCCTCGGCCGTCGTCGTCGACCTGCACCGAGCCGTCGTCGTGCAGGGTCACCTCGACGCGGGCGGCGTGACCCGCGACACCTTCGTCGGTCGAGTTGTCGACGATCTCGTTGAGGAGGTGGTTGACGCCGCGGCTGTCGGTGGACCCGATATACATGCCGGGTCGCTTGCGAACGGCGTCGAGCCCCTCCAGGTGGGTGAGGTCATCGGCGCCGTACACGGTCTCGGGCTGCGCAGTCACGGCGCCAGCGTAACGGCGCAGCCCGACATTCTCGTGTAAGGCCCCTTACAGACCGCGAGCCGTGGTGGGCACGGGCACCTTCGACCAATCGGTGTCGGATGCCAGGTAGAAGCCCGGATACGCCGGCTGGTTGTAGCCGGTCTGCTGCCGTGCGATGTCGACCCGGTACTGCGGGTCGTGCATGAGCGTGTACATCTTGTGGCCGGTCACCTCGGTGCTGAGGTAGATCCGCACGGCGGTGCTGTCCTCGGTACGCAGGAGCAACTCCTCACGCCAGTCGCCGAACACGTCCGCGACCAGGCCAGGATTCCCCTTGGTGAAGTTGTTCGTGTACGTCCCGGTTGCAGTGAGCACCGTGCCGCGCCGCCAGTCCTGGATCCTCGGCAGCGTGTCCGTCGTGCCGAACGCGCCGGTAACGATCTGGGTGGTCAGGTCGGCCGCCCAGCGGATGCTCATGTTGGTGCCGGGCGTGGTGGGCGCGAGCAGGTCACCGTCTGCCGAGAAGAGTCCGATACCCAGGTCGGCCGCGTTGGGCGGCATGGCGGGCCAGGCTTCCAGGCCGGGTACCTCCGGCAGTACGTCGCCGATCATGCCGCGCCCGGTGTCGCGGCCGGTGTAGTCGCCGAAGATGACCTCGCCGGTGGCCGCGTCGCGCATGGCGTGGCCGTACGGCGCGAACGTGCCGCCCTCGTGCACCCCGTAGATCTCCAGGCCGGGGCGGTTCGGGTCGATGTCGGTGACATGCAAAGCATCGCCATGTCCGAGCCGGGCGACCACGCCGGGCGTGGCACTGCCGGGTGGCATGACATCGAATGAGCTGTACAGGAGGCTGCCGTCGTCGTCGAAGGTGGCCGCCCCGTACACGATCTCCTGTTTCCCGTCGGCGTCCACGTCGGCCACGCTCAGCGTGTGATCGCCCTGCGTGGTGATCGTCGCGTACTCCGGATTCGTGCCGTCGCGCCCGTGTGGACTGTCGTTGAACGGGTTCGTCATCGGCACCCAACCGCTGTCGACGAACCACTGCTCGACCAGCCGGTTCCCGTTCCACCGGTACGCGACGAGGGTAGTGCGGGTGTAGTAGCCGCGGGCGAAGATCGCCGACGGGTGCTTGCCGTCCAGGTACGCGACGCCGGCGAGGAACCGGTCGACCCGGTTGCCCGGCTCGATGCGCGCCATCGCGTAGTCGCCCCACAGGAGCCCGTCGTCGGACCGGCCCGGCTTGTACCGGATGGTCTGCAATTCGCGCCCGGTCGCGCCCTGGAACACGGTCAGGTACTCGGGTCCGGTGACGATGAAGCCCTGGAAGTTCCGCAGCGCGTTGCGGGTGCTGCGGCTCGGCGCGTACACGTCGATGAAGTAGTTGGCGAGCGCCTCCGCGTCGGCGCGCGACAGCGGGTACTGGTACTGCGGCGTCGTGCCGAACGCCTGCTCCAGCGTCGCGGGCCACCGTCCGGCGACCACCTCGGGGTGCTCGTGCCAGCCAAGGAACATGTCGACGACGTACTGGTAGTAGTCCGCCGCGCTCATGCGGTAGTCGTCTTTGTGCGTGTATCCGGCACGGATGTCCGCCGCCGGCATCGTGATGTACTTCTCGGAGACCACGTTGCCGGCCCGGTCGTACCGGATCACCTTGGTGCCCGGCGCCGTCTTGAACATCATCTCGGAGCGGCCGTCGCCGTCGAAGTCGTACACGAGGAACTGCGCGTAGTGCGCGCCGGCCCGCACGTTGACGCCGAGGTCGATGCGGTTGAGCAGGGTGCCGTCGAACCGGTACGTGTCGATGTAGACGTTGCCGGTGTATCCGACCTGCGACACGTCCTTGGAGTTCGACGGGTCCCACTTCACCACGTACTCGTACTGCCCGTCGCCGTCCACGTCACCGACGCTGATGTCGTTGGCCGCGTACGTGTACGCCTCGCCGGCCGGGGTCACGCCATCGGCTGGTTTGCGCAGCGGCAGGTCGTAGTACCCGTTGGTCCAGGCCGTGACGGGTGCGCTGCGGTCGCCCTCGCGCCCCTTTACGACCGGTGCGACCCGGTAGCGGGCGCCGGGCTCGGCAGCGGTGTCGATGTAGTTCGTGCTGTCCGTGACGGTCGCTATGCGCTTTCCGTTGCGGTACACGTTGAATGCCGGACCGGCCATGCCGGTCGCGGTGTTTCCGGTGACCTCGGATCCGAGCAGCCGCCAGCTGAGGAAGACGCCCTCGGTGGTCGCGGCGGCGACCAGGCCGCGGTCGAGCTCTTCGAGCTGGACGGCGTGACGGGATTCGTTCGCGGGCGCGCCGGCGGCGGTGCCGGGAACGCCGAGAACTAATGCGATAAGAGTCGGAATTGTCAATATGGCGCGAGGATTCATGCCCAATGCTCCTCGGCATTCGTGAGAGGGCTGAAACGATACAATGATGCGAAGGCTATGGATGTCTTGAGCGCCTGTCAAGGCGTCCAGACGCGCGCTATCTGCTCTGCCACCGCGAGCCCCTGCTCTTTTCCGGCACGGGCGGCCGGTGCCCGCCGCGCCGGGTCGAGCACGTTACGGCCGATCGCTTGGCGCGCGGCGCGGTCGGGCATGACCACCGCGACCCGCGCGGTGCGGCGCAACGCCGCCACCTGGTCGGACAGGCGCGCGATCCGGCCGCCGCCGCGCGCGATCGGCGCGATCACCACGACAGAGCCCGCGCCGTCGGCCAGGTCGGCGTTCGCGGGCGACCGCATCCCGCCGTCGATGAAACGGCGCTCTCCAATGGGTACCGGAGCCCACACGCCCGGCACCGCGCAGCTCGCCGCGACCGCCTCGACCAGGCCCACTCCCCCGTCGCGGTCGAACACCACGAACTCGCCGGAGTCCGCATCGCAGGCCGTGATGAGCAGCCGCTTGTCCGGCCAGGCGTGCACCGGCAGGCGGCTCGCGATGAGAGCGATCCGCTCGGCCGCCGGCCCGGTGGGCGCGGCCAGCGCCATCCGCCCCAGCCGCCGCCGGTAGGCCCGGTCGTCGCGGGTGCCGATCATGGCGAGCCCAGCGGCGACGAGCGTGCGGAGTTTGATCCGCGCGGCGACCTCCGCGCCCGGTCCGGCGAGCTGCCGCGAGTACAGCTCAGCGAGCGGTACACCGGACGTGACCTGCGCGGCCACCACCGACCCGGCCGACGTGCCGACGAACATGTCCGCGTCAAGCAGATCGACGCCCGCGTCGGCAAGCCCCGCAAGCACCCCAATCTCCCAGGCGACCCCAGTAACCCCGCCCCCACCGAGCACAAGCCCTTTCACGCCGCCACCGTACGCCCCACACCCCCTCTTTCGTCGATCAAGGCCAAATGCACGCAGTTCGATCTCCTTTCCACGCGCATTCGCCCTTGATCGATGCGATTCCCCTTGATCGAGAGAGCTGCCGCGATGGCCGTCGCGGCCCATACCGTTGCTCCCGCAGCCTCGCCCTCCGCGTCCAGTCACGCTCAAGATCCCAACAAAATCCCTGATTTTGTCGGCTCAAACGCGCTCGGAGGCCGCAACATCAGGGATATCGCTGCTACGTCCGGGCGGGTTGTGTAGCCGCGGAGGGTGAGGCTGCGGGAGCAGCGATCCTGCGCGCGGCGGACGTCGCGGCAGCCCGATATCTTTTCTTGGCTTCCCTCGTTCCGCCGGAGACGCCCTAGGCTCGGGCGGATGCGGATCTATGACACCGGGGGCACCGGACCGGCACTGTTCTGGCTGCACGGCACGCCCAACACCGGCGCGCCGCCCGAACCGCTCTTTCCCGCCGCCGCCCGGCACGGCATCCGGTGGATCGGCTACGACCGCCCCGGATACGGCGGCTCGCCGCGCGAGCCCGGCCGCACCATGGCGTCGGCCGCGGCCCACGTGTTGGCCATCGCCGACAGACTGGGCATCGAGCGCTTCGCGGTGATGGGCCACTCCAGCGGCGGTCCGCACGCGCTGGCCTGCGCCGCGCTGCTCCCCGACCGCGTGCTCGCCGCCGTCTCCATCTCCGGGCTCGCGCCGCTTGGCAGCGAGGGCCTCGACTGGTACGCGGGCCTCGCCGCGGCCGGAGAGGCGGAACTGCGCGCGGCCACCCGCGGGCGTGAAGCGCTGGAACGGCACATCGCCGCCAGCGAATTCGACCCCGAGCAGTTCACGCCGGCCGACTTCGCCGCGCTCGACGGCGAATGGGGCTGGATCGGACGCATCGCCGCGGATGGCGCGCGCACCGACCAGGGCGGCACGGTCGACGACAACCTGGCGAACGTCGGCCCGTGGGGCTTCGACCCCACGAAGATCGGGGTTCCAGTCCTCTTTGTACACGGCACAGCCGACCGGATGGTCCCTAGTGGACACTCGGAGTGGCTGGCCGCACGGATCGCCTCGGCGGAGCTGTGGCTGCGCCCCGACGAGGGCCACATCTCGATCCTGTCCGCCGCCCCCGCCACCCTCGACTGGCTAGCACCCCACCTCTGACGCCCGATCGTCCCCAGACCGGCCCGGCACGGCATGTCGCCACGCCGCTTCCGCCGATCAAGGGCGAACGCACGTGGTTCGGTCTCTTTTCCGCGTGCATTCGCCCTTGATCCATGCCAATGCCCTTGATCGGCAAAAGGCGCGCGCGGTCTTGACAAGCCGGCTGTGGGGCGGTGGAGTGGGAGCGCTTCCAAATGCATTGGCTTCGATGTTCAGGGGGTCAGATGAAGCGCTTCACCGCCGTCCTCGCGGCTGGCACGCTCACGGTTGGGCTTGTGACGGCGGTAGCGCCGCAGGCGCAGGCGGGCGCGCCGCATGTTCTCACGCGGGCTCACACCGCCGGCCGCGTCGAGGTGAACGCCGGCGCCGTCCAGTACAGCTGGCCGGGCGTGTACTTCGAGGGCCGGTTCCGCGGCACCGGGGTGGGCGTCGTGCTGAACGACACCGACAATGACTACGAGGTACAGGTCGACGGCGCGACCGTCGACACGCTCGTGAAGCCCGGCCACATCACGCACTGGGTCACCGGGTTGCCCCGGGGCGCGCACACGGTGCGGCTCGTCAAGCGCACCGAAAGCCCGTGGATGGTCAGCGAGTTCGGTGGTTTCGTGGCCGCGCCCGGCGGCGCGATCCTCGGCAAGCCGGCGGCGCGCGGCCGGCAGATCGAGTTTATCGGCGACTCCTACACGGTCGGCTACGGCAACATGTCGACCACTCGGGAGTGCACCGGTGACGAGGTCGCTCGCACCACCAACGCCGATCTCAGCTTCGGCGCCATCACCGCCCGGCGCCTGCGCGCCGACTATCAGATCAACGCGTTCTCCGGCCTCGGCATGGTGCGCAACTACAACGGCCACACGCCGGGCACCGACTACCGCACGTACTACGATCGGGCGCTGCTGAGCGTCGACGGCGACGTCTGGCAGAAGCCGCGTTCGTGGCGGCCGCAGCTCGTGGTCGTGGGGCTGGGCATCAACGATTTCTCCACCGCCATCAACCCGGGCGAGGCGTGGACGCCGGAAAGCCTCATCGCCGCTTACCGCACGGCGTACCAGGGCTTCCTCGACAAGCTTCGCGCGCGGTACGGCCGGCACACCACCATCGTGGTGAGCGCGACCTATCTGTGGAACACCACCGCGTTCGCGGACGCCGCGCAACAGGTGGTCGCCGACCGGAACGCCCAGGGCGACAACCGCGTGCGCTACTGGTACTACGAGGACACCGGCCTCGACCACCTCGGCTGCCACTGGCACCCGTCAGCGCACGACCACGAGCTCATCGCCGACCGCCTCGAAGCCTTCATCGCGACCCTTCCGCTGCGCTGGTAACGGCGTCGCGGTACGCCTCGAGGGTTTCGTCGACGAAACGGTCCGATGTGGACCGCTCGGCGATGGAGCGGCCGTGCTGCCCGCGGTGTCTCGCCTCGGCGGGCGCCGTGAGCAGCGCGGCAAGGCTCGCGGCGAAGGCTTCCGGCGCCGGCTCGGTGAGGCACATGGCGCCGGCGAGCGGATGGCTGGCGTGCAGCAGCCGATCGGTCATCACGATGGGTACGCCCGCGAGGGAAGCCTCGTGCAGCACGATGCCCTGGGTGTCGGTCGCGGACGGAAACGCGAACACGTCGCTGGCCGCGTAGGCGGCGTGCACGTCGGCACCGCCCAGCGCGCCAGTCGTGACCGTGTGCGCCGCCAGGCCCGACCGGTCGAGCAGGCGCCGCAGGCGGAGCCGTCCATCGCTCGGCCCGACGAGTAGCAGCGTCGCGGCGGGCACCCGCTGTCGCACGAGCGCGAACGCCTCTATCAACAGCTTGATGCCCTTTTCGGCGGAGAGCCGCCCGACGAAGAGCACCACCGAGGCGTCCCGCGCGATGCCGTGGCGGGCCCGGAACTCGGCACCGGTCATGGCGGCCGGCGGGAGGCTCGCGGGGGTGGCGATAACGCGTACCCGATCGGCGAAACCGTCCATCCGGCAGCGACGCAGGGCGCCCGCGGTCGGCGCGACGATGACGTGCGCCGCGTCGAAGACGCGCGCGTTGGCTTCCTCGATCGCATCGTACGTGTTCAGCAGCCGGCCTCTCGGGCCGCGCCGCAGGTGACGCCCGTACAGAGCGGTGCCGGCACGGACGATGAGTGTCGGGATGTAGTAGTGCTCGGCATACCCGTGCATGTCGGTGTGGTACGTGTACACCGCTGGCACGCCGAGCTGCCGCGCCACGGTCAGCCCCGCGGCACCGAGCGGGCCGGGAGTGTGCACGTGCGCGACGTCTGGCCGCCACTCGCGCACTCGGTCGCGCATCGAGCGTATCGGTGCCAGCGCGAACCGGAAGTCGCCCATGCCCGTCGGCATCGATGGCACGGAGATGACGCCATCGCCCACCGGCGCTTTCCACAGTGGACCGGTGGTCACCACGACGGTTTCGTGGCCGCGCCGGCCCAGCATGCCGGTCAGCAGCCTGATGGAGGCCGCGATGCCGTTGACACCGCGAAATGAAGCGTCTGTGAAGTGTGCGATCCTGGTCAACGCCGTCGCATCCCTCGAACCTCGAAGATTCACGATGAAGGTACCCGGAAAAGCGCCATTGTGGGTGGCCGGCGCCACCCTGGCGGCCGGCTTCGGTGAGCTGTTCGCGCTGTCTCTACTCCAGCCGGCACCCGCGCACCTGCCGGGCCTGTGGGACTTCGCCAGTGCGACCTGGGGCGACGGGTTGGCGTTGCCGCTGATGGCCGGTTCCCTCACGTACGCCGTCCGCGCGCTGCCGCCATCGCGGCGCGACGCCGTGCTGGCCGCCGTGGCGGGGCTGGCCGGCGGCGGGCTCGGGGTCGCCACTCAGGTGTCGTGGCTGTCGGCGGACACGCCAAGGCTCAACTGGACGCTCCCGCAACCGCACCATTTCACGGCCGCCGGCTGGTATCACGCCGCGTTTCTGGTGGCGGTGTCGGCGGTACTGGCAGCACTGTGGACTGTCGCGCTGTGGCGCGCCGCGCTGGCGGTACAGCTGGAAAAGCGCGCGGAGGGTGCGCTTGCGACGGCGCTCGCCGCCGGCGTTTCGTTCGTGGTCTTCCTGGCGCTCGACGCGCATCGCGCCGTCCTGCCGTGATCATGGCTTGACCTGGTCACACACGGTTACGTGAGCGGGAGGTCACGTTACGCGAGGGCTTATTCTTAGCCCTTGACGAAGGGTCATCGCAAACCTAGGCTACCGATCACTTAACCGGCTGGAAATTTAGTTGACATCCCCCAATCCAGCTTCAGGGCCGACGCGACGCCGTCGCATCCAGAAGGCCGGGTTCCGATAGGAGGCATTGCGCGATGACGATCGACAGAGCGCGAGTGACGCGCCGGGGTTTCCTCGGCCTCGGTGCGGCGGCGGGCATCATCACGCTCACCGCGTGCGGTTCAGACAGTGACGGCGACAGCGGCTCCAGCAGCGGTGGCGGCAAGCTCGTCATGACGGTCTGGGGCGGCGAGCCTGACAAGACCGCGTACCAGAAGCGCATCGATCTGCTGGTCAAGAAGTACCCCGACATCTCGATCACGCTGCAGCTCATCCCGAGCGAGACGTATGAGCAGAAGGTCCAGACGATGATCGCGGGTGGTAGTGGCCCGGACATCATGCAGGTCGCCGAGAACGTCAACGTCTACTCCAGCAAGAACCAGCTTTCGCCGCTCGACGACCTGGCCAAGGGCGCGGGCATCGACCTCGAGCAACGGTTCGGCCCCATCGGTTCGCTGTACTCGTACAAGGACAAGGTCTACGCGGTCCCGGACCGGTCCGGCGCGATGATCACGTACTACAACAAGACCATGTTCTCCGCGGCCAACCTGGAGGCGCCCACCGCCGAGTGGACCTGGGAGCAGACGCTCGCGGCGTTCAAGGCGCTCACCATCCCGGGCAAGCAGTGGGGATACGCCGGCGCGGAGTGGTGGGCCGCGTGGTGGGGCTTCGTGTACCAGAACGGCGGCAAGATCATCGACGACAGCGGCAAGCCTGTCGCGAACAGCGACCAGGTCGTCGAGGCGCTGCAGTGGGCCGGCGACCTCGTCAACAAGCATGGTGTGGTGCCGACGAAGAAGCAGTACGCCGACTTCGGCGCCGACGTCAACGGTGACGCCGCGTTCGCGCAGGGCAAGATCGCGGTCAGCACCACCGGTTTCTGGGCGATCAGCGGGCTCCTCAAGAGCAACATCGACTGGGGCATCGCGCCGTTCTGGCGGGGCAAGCAGCAGGCGGTGACCGCCTTCGGCAGCGGCCTCGCGATCTCGCGCACCTCGAAGAACCCCAACGCGGCCATCAAGGCGATCGAGTTCCTGAGCGCGCCGGACGCGCAGAAGGTCATCATCGAGACCGGGCAGGACGTACCGGCGAACATCGAGGTGCAGAAGAGCGACGCGTTCCTCAAGCCGACGTGGATGACCAAGCCGGTCGACATGGACGTCTTCGGTGAGTCGAGCGCGTTCGTGTACCGCGCGCCGTTCATTCCTGAGTGGAACGAGATGCAGAAGGCGTTCGAGAACGGGCTGGCCAACTTCTGGCTCGGCAAGGAAGACGCCCGCACCGCTTTGAACGCAGTCCAGAAGCGGCTCGAGACCATCGTCAAGCCTGCGGGGTAGCGATGACTGAGTCACCTGGCACTCGCTACGCTCGCGCGGGTCATGCGCCTTTCGGGTCGCCCTGTAGCCGACCTTCCGCTCGGTCGCTACGCTCCCTCGACTTCAGGCCGGCTGCGGGCGGCGGCGCATGACCAATCTCGCGGAGGCGGCACCGGCACGCGCTGGTGCCGCCCCGGGGTCGGCTCCCACGCGTCTGGCGGGGCTGCGCAGCCGCCGGCGCAAGGAGGCGCTCTGGTTCTATCTCTTCGCCTCGCCATGGATCGTCGGCTTCCTGGTGTTCCTTTTCGGGCCGATGGTGGCTTCCATCTACCTCTCGCTGACCGACTGGGACTCGTTCACCACACCCAACTTCGTGGGGTTGGACAACTACCGCCAACTGCTGACCGAGGACCCGGTCTTCTGGACGGCGCTCAAGAACACCATCTACTACTCGGCGATCTCGGTGCCGCTCGGTCTGCTGATCGGGCTCTGGCTCGCCAACCTGCTCAACAAGCAGGTGCGGGCGCGCAAGCTGTTCCGCACCCTCATCTACCTGCCAACGCTGGTGCCGCTGGTAGCGGCCGCGATGGTCTTCAAGATGGTGCTGATGCCGTCTGGGCCGCTCAACGACCTGCTCGGCCTCGCCGGCATCCCCGGCCCGACGTGGCTGCTGGACCCGACCTGGGTGAAGCCGTCGCTGATCCTGCTGTCGATCTGGGGCGTCGGTAGCGCGACCGTCCTGCTGCTCGCGGCTATGAAAGGCATCCCGAAGGAGCTTTACGAGGCGGCCGAAGTGGACGGTGCCAGCCCGATGCGGCAGTTCTGGAGCATCACCGTCCCGCAGCTCACGCCGATCATCTTCTTCAACCTCGTGATGGGCATCATCGGCGCGTTCCAGGTCTTCTCGCAGGTGTACGTGCTGACCCGGGGCGCCACCCAGGCGCCGGAAGAGGCCAGCGTGATGATGGTGCCGTTCCTCTTCGACCAGGCGTTCGCCTTCTACCACATGGGATACGCGTCGGCGATCTCGTGGCTGCTGTTCCTGGTGATCCTCGGCTTCACGCTCATCGCCTTCCGGACCGCCCGTAAGTGGGTCTTCTACGAGACGGAGGTGAAGTGATGGCGGTCCTGACCGACGTCGCCGTCGACCGGCCGACGGCCAAGGAGACCCGCACCCCACGCGCTTTCCGCGCCACACCCTTCACGTACGCGACGCTGATGATCGTCTCAGCGGTACTGAGCGTGCCGCTGGTGCTGGTGGTGTCGATCGCGCTGTCGTCTGATCAGACAGTCAACGCCAACGCGTTCTCGATCATCCCCCGCGAGTTCCACTGGGAGAACTTCACCCGGGTCTTCGACACCAGCCTGCCGATGGGCCGTTTCCTGCTGAACTCCGTAATCATCTCGCTCTTCGCGGTGGCTGGGCAGATGCTTTCCAGCGGGTTGATCGGGTACGCCTTCGCGCGCCTGCGGGCACCCGGAAAGAACGCGCTCTTCATGGTGGTCATCGCGACGATGATGATCCCGACCCAGATCACGATGATCCCGCAGTTCATCCTGTTCAAGGAGCTGGGCTGGATCAACACGTTCCTGCCGCTGATCATCCCGAACTTCTTCTCGAACGGGTTCAACGTGTTCCTGGTGCGGCAGTTCGTGTCGCGGCTGCCCAAGGAGATCGACGAGGCCGCCATGATCGACGGTCTGGGCTTCTTCGGCGTCTACCGCCGGATCATGTTGCCGATGTTGATGCCAGCCCTCATCGCCATCGGCATCTTCACCCTCACATACACGTGGGGTGACTTCATGGGTCCGCTGATCTACCTGAACGACGAGTCGAAGATGCCGCTGGCACTCGGCATCCAGTACATCAGCAGCACCTCGGCGGCGATGCAGGCGCCACCATGGAACCTGGTGATGGTGGGTTCGATCCTGCTCACGCTGCCCATGATCATCGTGTACTACTTGGGCCAGCGGTACCTGTACGAGATGGACATCAGCGGTGGAAGCGCGGGGGTCAAGTGAGCGTTCAGACCATTGTGAGGAGCGGCGTCGAGCTCGACGCCCGTGGCATCCGGATCGGCGGCCAGCCCAGGCTGGTGCTCTGCGCCTCGCTGTTCTACTTCCGCCTACCGCGCGAGGAGTGGGCCGCGCGGCTGGCGCAGGTGCGGGCGTCCGGATACACGTGCGTCGACGTGTACCTGCCGTGGAACTTTCACGAGACGGCGCCCGGCGAGTGGTCGTTCGAGGGCCGGCGTGACGTCGCCACCTTCCTGGATCTGGCGCACGCCGCCGGGCTGTACGTCATCGCGCGGCCCGGCCCCTACATCTGCTCCGAATGGGACGGTGGCGCGCTGCCGGCGTGGCTGGGCCTCGACCCGCAGCTGCGGGTGCGGCAGAGCGAGCCGCGGTACCTCGCACAGGTACGCGCCTGGTTCGACCAGGTGCTGCCGCTGATCGCCGAACGGCAATACACCAACGGCGGCCCGGTCATCATGGTGCAGCTCGAAAACGAGCTGGACTTCTTCGACTGTGCCGACCGCACGGGATACATCACCGCGCTGCGTGACCAGTCAGTCAACTACGGCATCACCGTGCCGATGATCGCGTGTGCGGGGCAGGGTGACCTGGCCGGGGCCACCGGTGACGTGGCCGGTGTCGTACCGGCCTGCAACTTCTACCCCGACGACGACTCGCCGCACATCGAGGGCGAGGTGCGCCGGTACGCGGGCCTGCTCGCCGACCGCGGGCTGCCGCTGCTGGTGACGGAGACGAACCGGCGGCACCGCACGCTGCGGCGGTTGCTGGCCAGCGGCGCGTCGCTGATCGCACCGTACCTCCAGTCGTCCGGCTGGAACTTCGGGTACACGCCGTCGAGCGGCAACTGGGGCGCGCCGGGCAACCTGATGAGCCACGGCTACGACTTCGGCGGCTACGTCTCGTCGACCGGCGTGGAGCGGGCGGAGTTCGTCGAGGCGCAGGTGCTGGCACGGGTCGTCGACGCGCTCGGAGCGCGGCTGGCGCTTGCCACGTCGGGGGTGCCGCGTTTCGAGGTCACGGCTGACTTTCCGACCAGTACCACGCTGGCGGCGCTCGACCTCGACGGCGGCGGGCAGTTGCTCGCACTGCCCAACCTGGGCGCCGAATCCGGCACGGCGACGCTGGACGGGGTGACGATCGAGGTACCCGGCGACGCGTGCCCGCTGGTGCTGCTCGACGTCCCGCTGCGACAGTGGGGCGCCGAGCTGACGCTGTCCCTGGCCTCGGCCGACCTGGTCGCGGTGGCCGCCGAAGACGGGCGCTTGGCGCTCGCCTTCTCCTCCGCCGTACCGGTGACGGTCGTCCTTTCTGGACACCCACCGCTCGTCATCCCGGTGGGCACGACCGTCGACGTGCCCGGCACAGGCGTGACGCTCGTGGTGGTGCCGCCGGCGGAAGCGGCCCGGCTCACCGCGCTACACGCCGACGGCGTCACCGACGTGGCTCCCGCACCGGGAGCGGGCCGCCCCACCGCCGGCACCGATGTGCTGTCGGCCCTGCGCCGTGCCGGCGCGCCGGCGGAACCGGCTGCCGTCACCGCGACCGCTGCCGCGCACTCCTCCGGCGCGTCGGTGGTCGCGGCTGTCACGGAGCACGAGCTGCCGCCGGCTCTGGAGTCGCTGGGTGTCTACCGTGGACGCGGCACGTACACCACGACGGCCGACCTGACCGGGATCGACGAGTTGCTCATCGTCGGCGCCGCCGACATGACCGATCTGTCGATCGCGGGCCGGGTCAGCCCGACGATCGCCGGCTTCGGCGGCACGGAGCGGATCGACGTGCGCGACGTGTCTGGTACTGCCGACGTGCGGGCCACGGTCGAGATCTGGGGACACGCCAACTTCGACGACGACCGCCTGCCCGCGTTGAAGCTCGGCGCCCTACGCGGTCTCGGTACCGTGTGGACGGTCGAGTCGGTGCGTGACCTGTCGGCACTGTGGACCGTCAGCGGCGACGAGCAGTGGGCCGGCCAGCCCGCCCCGACGCGTACGCTCGGCGGTTGGAGCAGCACCCGGGTGGGGCTTCCCACGACGTACACCCGGGTGATCCCCGGTAGTGGCGATTCGGCGCTGCACCTGGCCGGCCTGGCCGAACCGGTGCGGGTCGCGGTCGACGGTGGTGCGGCGGTGACCGTCCACCCCGAAAACCCGTGGCTGCTACTGCCGGCGGGCACGGATCGCGTGTCGGTGACGATGCCGCACAACCCCAGCGGTCCGGGCGTACGGGCGGAGTTGCTCGGCCTGCGGCCGGTCACCGGCTGGTCCTGCGCGGTCGAAGACGACGCGGCGCTGACGGCGTACGCGAACACGGTCTCCGCCGGTGCGGCGGTCGAGCTGCCGGTCAGTCTCGAAGCGGGCGAGGAGACCTGGCTCGACGTCGACCTGCCACCGTCCACTGTGGGCTGGGTCATCCGGCTGGCGGGTGCGCAGGTACGGGCGACCGGCTGGGCCGCCGGCGAGTGCATCGGGCGGGTGTGGCTCGACGACCCGGCACGGCCACGCTTCTCCGGTGGCGACGCCGAGATTCTGTGGGTACCGGGCGCCTGGGCCGCCACCGGCACCCGGCTGACGCTGCTGCTACGCGGCACGGCCGGCCCCGCGGAGCCCGCTCTGCGCGCCATCCACCTAACGACACCGTGATCAGGGCGTCCCTCAAGTCGTTCTAACGACTTGAGGGACGCCCTGATCACGAAAGGGTCAGCCGTCCTGGCTCGTGCGGTAGATGATACTTCCGCAGTCGTACGGCGTACCGCCCGATCCGTTCTGGGAGCAGACCTGGATGCCGATCCGCTCACCGGCGGCGACGTTGCCGAACGGATCCCAGACCACGTACTCGTCGTAGCCCTTCCCGTGGTACTTGGGCCCCTTCTTCACGCCCTTGTGCCAGGCGAACGCGACCACGCCGTCGCCATCGGCGCAGGTGTCCTTGATGAGAAGGTAGTCGTCGTTCTTGTCCGGGTTGCTGAGGTCACCCTCGCCGTAGTCCACAAAGTAGAGATAGCCGGCGGGATAGTTGGGTCCCCAACTGGACGCGGGGCAGTTACTGGGTGTGGCGCTGGTGGTGTAGAAGCCGTCGTCGACGGCGAGGGCCGGCGCACCGGTCGCACCGATGATTGCCACCACGGCGGCGAGCACCGTCAGCACTCTGCGAAGCTTGATCATGGCCGCCAACCTAGAAGCGCGCGCTCTCGTCACGCCACCACGGCGCCATCGTCCTAGGGCGGGTTGACGCCGGCCGGCGAAACCGGCTCGTTGATGCGGGTGCGATCGTCGAAGATGACCGGCGTCCGGTCCGGCGCCTGGTTGAGCGCCCACAGCCCGATCAGATCGGCGACGGCGAAGACGATCGCGATCAGTACGGCGAGGATGAGACGACGCCGGCGCTCCCGCCGCCGCCACTGCGCGTGCGCTGGCCCGTACGCGGGCGGCGCCGCGTCGACCTGCGCCGCGAGCGCGTCCAGCGTCTCCCGCAAGCGTTCCTCGGTACTGCCGGTTGTCATCGTCTTTCCTCCAGCACGCGCGTGAGGGCGGCCATCCCGCGCGAGGTATGTGATTTCACGGCTCCACAGGAAATGCCCATCGCGGCGGCGATTTCGGCTTCCCGCAGGCCCAGCCAGTGTCGCAGAACGAGCGCCTCCCGCTGCCGGGTCGGTAGCTGCTTGAGAGCCGCCACCAGCGCCCGCTGATCGTCCTGGAGCAGCGCCTCGGCCTCCGCGGAGCTGCCGGGCCGCTCGGTGGCGTCCGGAGTGGAGTGTTTGCGCACGACCTGGAGGTGGCGAAGGCGCATCCGGGTGAGGTTGCAGACCACGGAACGCAGGTACGGAACCGCGGCCTGGGTCTCGCGCAGCTTTTTCCAGCGCCGGTACAGCTGATAGAACGCCTCGGCCACGATGTCTTCGGCGTCGTCGGCACCGAGAAGCACCGCAAGTCGCAGCATCGCCCCGTACTGGGAGTGGAAGATCTCGGCGAGCGCCGTGTCCTGGTCGGCGGCGACCTCGATCGGCGTCATGATGCTCGCACCGCCGTCCGGGCGGCGGTGAAGTACGGCGTCAGGCCGACGGCGACGGCGAGGTTGAGCAGGAAGGCGACCAGCGCCGCGTACATCGGGACACCCGCCACGGAAACCACCGCCGAAAAGCCGCCCCACACCACCAGCAGCGTGCCGCTGACCATGCCGACCGCCCAGCCGGCGAGCAGCGCATTTCTGTGCAGCCACGTGGTGAAAAGACCGATCGCGACCGCCGGAAACGTCTGCAGGATCCAGACGCCACCAAGCAGTTGCAGGTTGATGGCGTCCTGGTTGCGCAGGCCCAGCACGAACGCGACCGCGCCCACCTTGGCGGTCAGCGAAACGAGCTGCGCGATCCGGGTCTGATGCTTCGGCGTGGCGGTCGGGTGGAAGTACTCGACGTAGATGTTCCGCACGAAGGCCGTCGCCGCCGCGATCGACATCACCGCCGCGGGCACGAGCGCGCCGACGACGAACGCCCCGAAGAGCACTCCGGTGAGCGCCGCCGGCATGAGCTGCTCGACCAGCAGCGGCACCGCCGATTCGGCGTTGCCGGGCGGCGCCTCGACGCCGGCCGCGAGCGCGGCGATCCCGAGCATCGCGAACAGGCCCAGCACCGCGGTCCAGGCCGGGAGGGCGATCGTGACTTTCCGCAGGGTACGCGGGCCGGACGCGGCGAACGCGGCGGTCAGGACGTGCGGGTACATCAACAGCGCCATCGCGGACCCGATGGCCAGGGTGGCGAAAGCCGGGTACAGGTCGGGGTCGAGCGTGAGGGCGGCGTCCCGCGACTCGGCGCTCTCGAAGATCCGCCCCGGTCCACCGAGTTCGTCGAGGACGACCGCCACCACGGCCAGGATCGCCCCGAAGATCGCCGCGCCCTTGACGATCGAGATCACCGCTGGGGCGCGCAGGCCGTGGCGGTACGTGGCGGCCGCCAGTACCGCGAACACCGCGATCATGGCCAGGTCGCCGGCCAGCCCGCGCGGGTACAGGCCACCCGCCGTCAGCACCGCCCGGATGCCCAGCAGTTGGAGCGCGATGTACGGCATCGTGGCCAGGATCCCGGTCAGCGCCACCACCAGTGCGAGCGGCGCCGAGTCGTACCGGCCCTTCACGTAGTCGGCTACCGTGATGTACCCGTGCTCGCGCGCCACCGACCACAGCCGCGGCAGCAGCACGAACGCCATTGGGTAGATGATCACGGTGTACGGGAGCGCGAAGAACCCGAGCGCCCCGGTGCCGTACACGAGCCCGGGCATGGCCGCAAACGTGTACGCCGTGTAGATCGTCCCGCCGAGCAGGAACCAGGTGGTGGGCGCCCCGAACCGCCGGTTCGCCAGGGCCCAGCCCTCCAGCGTGGGCAGCGAGTCGTCCCGCCGGAACCAGCGCGCGCCGACAGCGACCAGCGACGTACCGCCGACGACGGCGAGGAACGCGGCTACGGTCGCGGACTCGGGCATGATCACCACCCGCTTGGGGAACTTGACCCTATGTTGCGCACCAGCGGCATCTGGTTCACACGTAACACGGCAGAAATCTCCGGTAAACCAGTTCCACAGGTCCGGCAACTCTGCCATGTAACCCCGCTGCTCCGCCGCTGACCCTCGGGAGGCCCCGTTGTCCCGGTTGAAACTACGCTCAGTAATCATCTGGACCGCCATAGCGATCCTCGGCGCCGTGGCCTGGGGCGTGCTCGCCCTGTCCCGCGGTGAAGAGATCTCCGCGGTCTGGCTGGTCATCGCAGCCATCGCCTCGTACGTGATCGCATACCGGTTCTACGCCCGCTTCATCGCCAACAAGGTGCTGCGCGTCGACGACCGCCGGGCCACCCCGGGCGAGCGGCTCGACAACGGCATCGACTACCAGCCGACCGACCGCCGCATCCTGGTCGGGCACCACTTCGCGGCGATCGCCGGCGCCGGCCCGCTGGTCGGCCCCGTGCTCGCCGCGCAGATGGGGTACCTGCCCGGCACGATGTGGATCGTCTTCGGCGTGATCTTCGCCGGCGCGGTACAGGACATGGTGATCCTGTTCTTCTCGATGCGCCGCAACGGCAAGAGCCTGGGGCAGATGGCGCGGGACGAGATCGGCACGGTCGGCGGTATCGCCGCACTCGTGGCCGTCTTCTCCATCATGATCATTCTGCTGGCGGTACTGGCGCTCGTGGTCGTCAACGCGCTGGCCAAGTCTCCGTGGGGCACGTTCTCGATCGCGATGACCATCCCGATCGCCCTGTTCATGGGCTTCTACCTGCGGATACTTCGGCCCGGCCGGGTCATCGAGACCACCGTCATCGGCGTCGCGCTGCTGCTGCTCGCGATCGCTGCCGGCGGCTGGGTACAGGAGTCCGGCCTCGCCGACACGTTCACCCTCAGCCCCGAGACGCTCGCGATCTGCCTGGTCGTCTACGGCTTCTTCGCCTCGGTGCTGCCGGTGTGGATGTTGCTCGCCCCGCGTGACTACCTGTCGACGTTCATGAAGGTGGGCACGATCGGCCTGCTCGCCATCGGCGTCGTCATCGCCGCCCCCGCGCTGCAGACCGAGGCGGTGACGAAGTTCGCGAGCACCGGCACCGGCCCGGTCTTCTCGGGGGAACTCTTCCCGTTCGTCTTCATCATCATCGCCTGTGGCGCGCTGTCCGGATTCCACGCGCTGATCTCCTCCGGCACGACGCCCAAGATGATCCAGAAGGAGTCGCAGGTGCGGCTCGTCGGCTACGGTGCGATGCTGATGGAGTCGTTCGTCGCGGTCATGGCGCTCATCGCGGCCTGTGCCCTCGAACCCGGCCTCTACTTCGCGATGAACTCACCCGCCGGCGTCGTCGGCTCCACAGTGGAGAGCGCATCGGCCGCCGTCGCCAACCTGGGATTCACCATCTCACCCCAGGAGCTCACCTCGGCCGCCGCGGCGGTCGAAGAGCAGACTCTCGTCGCGCGAACAGGTGGCGCGCCCACACTCGCCGTGGGCATGTCCGAGATCTTCGCCTCTGTACTGGGCGGCGCCTCACTGAAAGCATTCTGGTACCACTTCGCCATCATGTTCGAGGCCCTCTTCATCCTGACCACAGTGGACGCCGGCACCCGCGTCGGCCGGTTCATGCTGCAGGACACGCTCGGCAACATCTGGAAGCCGATCGGGCGGGTCAGCTGGAAGCCGGGACTGTGGGCCACCAGCGCCGTCGTCGTGCTCGCCTGGGGCTACTTCCTCTACACCGGAGTGACCAACCCACTCGGCGGCATCAACCAGCTCTTCCCGCTGTTCGGTATCGCCAACCAGCTCCTCGCCGCGGTCGCTCTGGCGGTCGCCACGACGATCCTGGTGAAGAGCGGGCGTCTCAAGTGGGCCTGGGTCACCGCCGTACCGCTGGCGTGGGACGCCGCCGTCACGCTGACCGCGAGCTGGCAGAAGGTATTTTCCGACAACCCGGCGATCGGCTTCTTCGCCCAGCGCGACCGGTACGCCGACGCCCTCGACCGCGGCGAGGTACTGGCACCAGCCAAGAGCCTCGACGACATGAACGCCGTCGTCACCAACTCCACTGTAGACGGTGTATTGTCGGCGCTCTTCGCGATCCTCGTCATCCTCGTCATCGCCAACGCGATGTGGGTATGTTGGAAGGCGATCCGCTCGCGGGAGCCGCTGCCCACGACCGAGGAGCCCTTCGTGGAGTCGAAGATCGTCGCCCCGTCCGGCCTGTTCGCCACCGCCGAGGAGAAGAAGCGGGAACTCGTCGGGACGGGCACATGAGGCGAGTGCTCGCCGCCATCCGCTGGTACTTGCGAGAGCTGACCGGCGAGGCCGAGTACGACCATTACGTCGAGCGGCACCGGCGCCTCCACCCGGAGGAGCCGGTGCTGTCCCGGCGCGACTTCGAACGCCAACGCTGCGACCGCCGCGACCACTCCCCCGACCCCCGCTGCTGCTAGCCCACCCCCTCTACGGCCGGCCCCTCTTTCCGTCGATCAAGGGCGAATGCACGTGGTTGGATCTCTTTTCCGCGTGTATTCGCCCTTGATCGATGAAGATCTCCTTGATCGGCGCCGTGAGTTGATCGCGGCCGACGCTCTATCAAGGCCGCGGGCGGCATGGCCCGTCGCCACGAGTCCCCGGGCCGTTCAGCGACGCAGGAGAACCCGGACCTGGTCTTCGATGGCGCCGAGTATGTCATCGACGGTGCTGGCGATGTTGATCGTGGGCGCCATGTTGAGAAACATGATCGCGGTGACGATGCGGGCCAGCGTGGCGGCGACATCGTGCTCGATGCGCTGGTCCCGCCGCAACACGGCGGCGATCGCCTCCTCGGTCTGGACGTTCAGGCCCAGTGCCTCACGGTGGTGGGGTTCTTCGGGATCGCCGAACACCATCTCTCGCAGGTAGGTGCGGCCGTTGTCGATCTGGACGCGGTTGCATTCCACGATCGGCCGAACGATCGCCATCACCGCCTGAAGCACGTCGGGGATGGCCTCGGCGGCTGCCGTGCCTCTGACGAGCGCGTCGGCGTAGGTGGAGTTCTGCACGAGCAGGAGCAGCTCGCCCTTGTTCTTGGCGTAGAGGAACAGGGTGCCGGTGCCGATGTCAGCCATGTCGGCGACCTGCTGGGTGGTGACCTCGTCCACTCCATGCTCAGCGAACAGTGCGCGAGCGGCGGCCGTGATGCGGTCGAGTTTTTCCTGCTTGTTTCGCTCACGCCGGCCGACTGGCCGTGGGGCGACAGACATTTACGCAACCTTCGGGAACTTGGATATGCCTTCGTTCATTCTTCCACGCATGGCCACGAGGCCAGTGACCGCCGACTCCCGTGCTCGACGAAGGTGAGTGCCTCGGACACCTCGTACGCGTGAATGGCCGAGACGAACCTCGCAAGCCTGCTCGACAGCTCCGCGACGGCATCGCTGGCGAAGTAGGCCCGAAGTGCGCCGGCGTCGGTGAAACCCAGGATCAGTGATGCGTGGTAGCGCTGGTCGGTGGGGTTGTCGTGCGCGACATCTGGAGTTTTCCAGAGACGCTCATTCCAGGGCATGAAAACCTGGGTCCGCAACTCCTTCAGCACGCCGGTGCTGGCCAGGGCGGGCACGAACTCCTCGGTAAGGAACCTGCGGAAGGCGCCGGTGCGGACATCGTCCCTTCGCCGAAGGTAGATCAGGGCTCGCGCTTGCGCCTTCTCGCCGGAACCCGCCACGTCGTACCAGCGAGCCGAGTTCGGCGGCCCCGCGTAGAGCAGGGTGCGCCGGAACACGTTCACTTCGTCCTTGTAGGCCAGCCTGGTCTGCTTGCGCCCCCGCAACGGGGCGAGGACTGACTTGAAGGTGACCTCGGCGACCCCGTCGATCCTGCGCTCGACCGGTATCGCCGTCTCGACTCCGCTGATGGCCGGCCACAGCCCGGGATTCGTCGCGGCCAGGTGAATCTGGCGGTACTCCTCGAATCCCGGGGTGGCGCTGATGATCTTGGAGTGTGGACCTTTCCAGTGGTCCATCCCCTGCTGACGGGGCTGGTCGGTGCGCATCCACAGCAGGATCGATGAGGCGAAAGGCTTCCGGGTGCCGTTCATCGCGCCAGGAACTCCACCGCGACCGGGGCGAACTCGTCGTGGAACTGGAAGATCCCGCCGTGGCCGGAGCCGCGGTAGATGACCAGTTCGGAGTCCTTGATACGACGGTGCAGGTCCTCGGAGAGAACAGAGGGCACCATGCGGTCGTTGTCGCCGTTGCCGATCAGGGTCGGCTGGGTGATCTTCGACAGGTCGTCGGGTGTGCCGCGTCCCCAATTCTTGATTGCCTTCAGCTGGGTCCGAAGCGCCGTCAGCTTGATCTTCGCGTCGCGGTCCATGGTGCGCTCCTCCAGGCGCCTCACGAATGCCTTCGCGGCGAGCTTGCCGGCGGTGTCGCGGTTGAAGAACAGGAATTCCTTCGGATCCGATCGGGTCAGCGTCGCGCGCAGGATGTCGTAGTAGGTGATGCGAACGACCTTGTCGATGTCCTTGCCACCCTTGGGCCCGGTGCCGGTCAGGATCAGCTTGCGGACCAGGCCGGGGTGCTTGACCACGAGGGCCTGGGCGATCATGCCGCCGAGGGAGAACGCGAAGATGTCGACCTTGTCGAAACCGAGAGCCTTGATGAAGGTCACGGCGTCGTCAGCCATCGCCTCGACGCTGTCGGGCACCTCGCCGCTCGAAGCGCCGACGCCGCGATTGTCGAACGTGATGACGTGGTGGTGCTTCGCGATGGGGTCGATGATCCGGGGATCCCAGTTGTCGAGGGTGGCGGCCAGGTGGACGAAGAAGACGACCGGAACCCCGCCCTTCGGCCCCAGCTCGCGGTAGGCGTAAGTGACGCCACCCGCGGTGATCGTCCGGGCCGGTGCGTGGGCGTAAGACGTGATGACTGTTTCGTTCGAGTTGTCGTGCGTGCTCATGATGAGCCTCCTTGTACGTTGCTGATGTTATTGCTGGTCAGGGGGCGTGCGTTCAGGAATTGGCGATGACGGCCTTGCCGCGGATGCCACCCTTGTCGAGTCCCTGCAGAGCCTGGACGGTCTGGCTGAAGGGGGTGACTTTTCCGACGACCGGGCGTAGCGCACCGTTGTCGACGAGCGCGGTGATCTGGCGCAGCTGGTCTCCGCTGGCGCGCATGAACAGGAACTCGTAGCGCACGCCGAGCTTCTTGGCCCGCCGGCGGATGCCGGCGCTCAAAGCATTGATCGCCAGGCGCAACACCGGGTTCAACCCGGCACTGCGGGCGAAGGTCGGGTCTGGCGGCCCGCCGATCCCGATGGCCTTGCCGCCGGGCTTGAGCACGCGCAGGGACTTTTCGAGGTTCTCACCGCCGAGGCTGTCCAGCACCAGGTCGTACCCGGTCAGCAGCTGCGCGAAGTCCTGGGTGCGGTAGTCCACGACGATGTCCGCGCCAAGCTGGCGCACGAAGTCCGCGTTGGAGCCGCTGACCGTGGTGGCGACGGTGGCGCCGAGGTGATTGGCGAGCTGGATCGCGATCGACCCGACCCCGCCGGCGCCAGCGTGGATGAGCACCTTCTGCCCGGGCCGGACGTTGCCGCGCTCGACGAGCGCCTGCCACGCGGTCAAGGCGACCAGCGGCAACGATCCGGCCTCCTCCATGCTGATCGAGGCGGGCTTGAGTGCCAGGTCGGACTCGGCCACGGCGATGCGCTCGGCGAAGGTGCCGATGCGGCCCTGGTCGACCCGGCCATACACCTCGTCGCCGGGCTTGAAGCCGCGCACCTTCGGCCCGACGCGCAGGACGGTGCCGGCGAGGTCGTGGCCGAGGATCAGGGGCAGGCGGTAGGGCAGGATCTGCTTGAACTCACCCGCTCGGATCTTTTCGTCGAGCGGGTTGAGACCCGCCGCCCGCACCTGTACGAGCACATCGCCCTCTCCCACGGCGGGCTCGGGCACGTCCGCTTGCTGCAGCGGACCCTTGTACTCGTTGACGACAAACGCTCTCATGATCTCTTGCTCCTACTAATGACGTCGTTCGTTGAGGTTGGTGGCAGTCGTTATCGGCGCAGGAAGCGCCGGGCGAGTTCGCCAAACTCGCGGTGGTGCTGGAAGGCGACGCCGTGGCCGGAGTCCGGGTAGACCGCGACCGTCGCGTCGGGAAACTGGCGGGCCAGCGCGGCGGCGTTCGCGGGCGGAACCATCCGGTCGCAGAACCGTCGTCACCGTCACGCCGGTCATGTCGGTGAGCCCAGGCCCACCAGCGGGGCCGGACCCGGCGAGAACAAGCCGTTCCATCAGCTCCGGCGCCTGCGCGACGATCGCCTGGGCAACCATGCCTCCCATCGACAGGCCCAGCACATCGACTCGCTCGTAGCCGAGCGCCCGAACAACCGCGGCCATCTCCTCGATCGAGTCCCGGACACGCCCGGTGGAGTCGCCGACGCCGCGGTAGTCCACGGCGATCGCGTGTCGCTCCTGAGCCTGACCGTCGACGAGACGGGGATCCCAGTTATCCAGGTTGGCCCCTAGATGCGTCAGAACGACCAGAGGAACGCCGGCTTGCGGGCCAAGCTCGCGATACGCGAACACGGCACCCGCCGCCGCGACCGTCCGGGTGGGCGCGTCCCGATAACCCAGTGCAGTGCGTCGTTCCGACATGTCCTTCTCCTGATCCCGTCCCACTCGATCAACCCGAGCACGCTCAATCATGAGTGCACTCAGAATTTTTGTCAAGGAAGGTCGATCGCGGCATGGGCGGGATCACAGCTGGAGGAGATCGCGACCGTTCAGAGGGATGACGCGCAAACAAAAAGAGAGGCCACATTCATCGTCAATCGATGAAATGTGACCTCTGAGATGGTGGGCGATACTGGGTTTGAACCAGTGACCTCTTCCGTGTCAAGGAAGCGCGCTCCCACTGCGCCAATCGCCCGAGCGTGGTGCCGAGGTGGAGACGGGATTTGAACCCGTGTAGACGGCTTTGCAGGCCGTTGCCTCGCCTCTCGGCCACTCCACCGAGGTGACCCCCGACGTGTGTCGCGGCCTCACTCCGAGCGGACGACGGGATTCGAACCCGCGACCCTCACCTTGGCAAGGTGATGCGCTACCAGCTGCGCTACGTCCGCACCATCGCCGTTGTTTCCGGGCGACGGATGAGAACTTTAGCCCAGTCCCGAACCAACTGCCAACTCGGTTCCCCTCCGGCGCGTCGTGCCGACAAAAAGGGCAACTCACGCAACGCACTCAGCTAGGGCGGCATAGGCGGCCTGGGCTCTGGCGCGGGCCGGTCCGGTGGCCAGGCGGGGTTGCCCGGTTTGGCGGGAGATGACCGCCGGCAACAGCTCGGTGCCGGCCACGCGACCGCCGCGTAGGGTCACGCGCAATACGCCTGTGTCGTTGCTGAACGCGTCGTCGCGCCACCAGAGAAAGTTTCCCAGCCCGTACTGCACGTACGTCCGCCCCAACCGGGTCTCGCCGAGCAGCAGGTGCGCGTGGGTGCCGACCACGATGTCCGCTCCCGCGTCCGCCATCGCGGCTGCGAAACCGCGCATTTCACCCGTCGGGCACTCCTCGCCCTCGCGCCCCCAGTGCACGTACACGACCACGGTGTCGGCGACCTGACGGGCGGCGCGGACGGCGGACACGGCGCGGTCGCGGTCGTGCGCCATCGCGATGCCGGGCCGGGTGTCGGTCGCGCGCCAGCGCTGCCACAGCTCGTGAACCTGGCTGAATCCTAGAAACGCGATTGTCGTGCCGCGCACCGTCGTGGTCCAGGCGGCGTTGGCAGCCTCGGCGTCCGCGCCGGCTCCAACTGTTGGTACTCCGGCCGCGCGGGCCGCCTCGACGGTGTCCGCCAGGCCCTGCTGGCCGTAGTCCAGGGCGTGGTTGTTCGCCAGCGAGACCACGTCCACACCCGCGGCTTTCACGGCCGCGTACGCGCTCGGTGGGGCCCGGAAGAGGAACTGCTTCGGTTCCGGTGTGCCGCGCGTGGTCACGGCGGTCTCCAGGTTGAGCATCGTGACGTCGGCCTCGGCGAGCGTGGTCGCGATCTCCCCGAAGGCGGTCTCCGGGTCGTCCAGGAGGCGCTCGGTGCGGCCGGCGAAGTGCACGTCGCCCGCGAACGCCAACGTCACCTGCGACGATTGGGAGGGGGAGGCGGGGGCGGAGGGCGAACCAGCCACCCAATCGGGTGAAGCGGGTGGCGGTCCGCAGGAGGCTAGCAGCACGACGAAAAGGGCATAAACCAGAAAACGCACCCACGGAGGGTACGGTCAGCGCAGTCGGCGAGGCGGCTGTTCGGGAACCTGTGGCACGACCGGCGCGGTGCGGGCGCCCGCCACCGGGCCACTGGGCAGGGCGGCTGGCCGGGCAGCGGGGAGTGCGACCTGCCGGCGGGGGCGGCCAGCGGGCTCAGGGGCCGCCGGGAGCGACATCGGCGCCGGGAAGGCGGGCAGCGCGTGCGGCTCGTACCGCCCGCGGCGTACCCGGTCGAGTGTGGGCAACGGCGCGAGCACCGACTGCGGCAGCATCACGAACGCGGCCGTGCCGCCGTCAGGCACGCTGGACAGCTTGACGGTGATGCCGTGGCGGCGGGCCAGCCGCCCGATCACCAGCAGGCCCATCGTGCCGACGAGCGTGCTGGTCAGGGCGGACGGCTCGGCGAGCCGGCGGTTGGCCTCGGCAAGCTTGGTCGCTGCCATCCCGATGCCCTCGTCGAAGATCGTCAGGGTCACCTGGTCTACGCCCTGGTGGGTGTCGACGCGCACGTGGTTGGCGGGGTGCGAGAAGGTGGCCGCGTTTTCCAGCAGCTCGGCGAGCACGTGGATCACGTCGGCGACCGCGTCGGCGGCGATCGCCACCAGAGGGGTGGCCACCACCTTCACCCGATCGGGGTCGTCGAGCTCGGCCGCCGCGGTGCGGACCACATCGCGCAGCGGCACCGCCTCGGTGGGCCGGCGGCCGGCGTCGCCACCGGCCAGCACCATCAGGTTTTCCTCGTTGCGGCGCATCCGGCTGGCCAGCCGGTCGAGCGCGAGCAGCCGGCCGCGCGCGGCCCGGTCGGTCTCCAGCCGCACGAACTCCTCGATCAGCCGGAGCTGGCGCTCGATCAGCGTCTGCCCGCGCCGCGAGAGGGCGGCCAGCGTCGCCTCGCTCTCCATGCGCGTGAGCGCCTCGTCGGCGGCGAGCCGCAGCGCCTGCGTGTGTACGGTGGCGAACGCGCGGGCCAGCGCGCCGACCTCGCCCGCTTTCGCGGTGAGCAGCGCGTCGACCTTCGCGGTGGACTCGTCGACCGCCGCGCTGAGGGCCGCCGCGTCGGTCGCCTTGGCGGCGCCACTCACCGCGGTCGGGAGCTGGTGGTACGCCACGTCGAGCGCCACCGCACGGAGCCTGCGCAGGTGCCGGCTGACCCGGATCGCGATGGTCGTCATGCCCACCAGGGCCAGCCCCGTGGCCGCCAGCGCGGCGTCGATGCCAGTGATCAGGGCCGCCACCAGGCCACCCGCCCCGAGAAGCGCGAAGAGGAAGCTGTGCAGGCCGATGGAGCGCGACAGGCCCCCGTGGCTTTCGTGGGCGGCGACGGCTCCTGTGAAGCCATCGGCTGTCACCATTGCCACGCTCCGTTCACCACGGCGGAGCGGACCGGCCGGCACGCCCCGACGTTCAACGCACAACGATGCCTACAATCGACCCGTTCGGCCGTTTGCGACATCCGCCACGCAGTCACCTCGGGCCAGCCGATCGTGCCAGCCGGTCGATGCGACGGCTCTATTGCCGCAGCCGGTCTACTGTGGAGCGTTCAGCTTGTCGAGCGCGGCCACGGCGCCCCGGTGCAGCGGCACGGGATCGGTCTTGCGCGCGGTCTCCAGCGTGATGCCCTTGGCGGCGGCGTTCGCCTGCTCCAGCTGCGGTTTGCGGTCGAACAGGGCCTTGGTGAGGGCGCACACCAGGTTGGCGTCGAGGTCGTCCTTCACGAGCAGCAGGTTCGGCACGACGATGGTCTTCGCGTCAGCCGCCATCCCGTATGTGGCAGCGGGGATCACACTCTCCTCGTACACCGGATTGATCTTCTTCATCTCGCCGAGCAGCGGCGTGATGTCGATGAACGCGACCTTACCTTTCGCGGTCGTGAACAGGTCGGTGACGCCCGGGGTGGGCAGGCCACCCGACCAGAACATCGCGTCGATCGAGCCGTCTTTCATGCCGTCGACCGTCTTGGTGAGGTCGAGGCGCTGTGCCGAGATGTCCTTGGCGGGGTCGAGACCTGCGGACTGGAGCAGCCGGTTGGCGATGACCTCGGTGCCCGACTTCGGGGAGCCGGTGGAGACCCGCTTGCTCTTCATGTCGGCGACCGAGGTGATCCCCGCCCCGGTGCGCACGATCACCTGCGTGTAGTTGGTGTAGATGCGGGAGATCGCCTGCACGGGCTGCTTCTGCCCGTCGAAGCTGCCCGTGCCCTGCACCGCGTCGGCGGCGGTGTCGGCGAGCGAGAACGCCACCGCGTAGGTGCCGGCCACGAGCTGCTGGACGTTTTGCACGGAGGCACCGGTCTCGGCGGCGGTCGCCTTGACCTTGCCGCCGGTCGCGGTGCCGATCTGCTCCGCGTACGCGTTGCCGAGCGCGAAGTAGACCCCGGTCGCGTTGCCGGTGGCGATGCCCACCCGGGTCTCGGTGGCCACCTCGCACGTCACGTCACCGCCGGTATCGGTGCTCGCCTGGTCCTGCCGGCCACCGCACCCGGTCAGCCCCGCACCGACCATCAGCAGCGCCGCGAACCCAGGGCCTATCCGCCTCATGTCTGACTCCTCTTGTGGATGAGCTTCTGTTGGGCAAGCACGACCGCCACCGCGGCGACCAGCAGGAGCGCCCCGATCGCGATGGCGATCGGGTGCAGGTAGAGCAGCAGGATGCCGCCGGCGGCGGCGAGCACCCGCGCGACCCGGTCGGCGGGACCGATGCCGAGCACCCAGCCGCCGGTCGCCACCGCCAGCCCAGCGATGGCCAGGCAGGCCACCGCGGCCGTCCACAGCACACTCAGCGCGGCACCGCGCCCGAGCAGGTGCTCCCCCGCGTCGGTCAGCACGAACGCGACCGGTGCCAGGAACGCGGGCAGGGCGTACTTGAGCGCCTGCCACATCGTCGGGATCGTGCGGCCACCCGTGATCGCGGACGCGCCGACGGCGGCGAGCGCGGTCGGCGGGGTGACCTCGGAGAGCACGGAGAAGTAGAAGACGAACATCGCGGCCGCCGGTGCCGGTACGCCCAGCTCGAGCAGCGCCGGCCCGATGATCGCCCAACCGATGATGAAGGAGGCGGTGACCGGTACAGCCAGCCCCAGGAGCAGCAGCGCGACGGCGGCGAACAGGACCGTCAAGGCCAGCACCACGGTGTGGTTGTCGGACAACGCGCGGGCGGCGCGCAGCAGCTCCGAGGCCAGTTGGGCACCGAGCCCGGTCTTGGTGGTCATGGCCGTGATCACGCCCGCGGCCGCGCACACGGCGGCGACGGGCAGCACGCCGCGCACGCCCGCGGAGAGCGCCTCGAACAGGCGGCGCGGGGTGAGCCAGCCGCGACGGTCCAAGAAGGACAGTGCGAAGGCGAGCACGGTGGCGTAGACGACCGCCTTGGTGGCGGAGACGTCGAGCGCGAGCAGCACGACGATCGCGACCAGCGACGAGAAGTGGTAGCCGAACCGGGCCAGCAGCCGCCACACGGGCACCGCCTCGACCTCGACGGGGCGCACACCGTGCCGCCGGGCGTCGATCTCGACCGCCAGCAGGATGCCCAGGTAGTAGAGGACCGTCGGGATCATCGCCCAGCCGAGCACCGTGAAGTAGGAGACCTCGAGGTACTCGGCCACGATGAACGCGGCAGCGCCGAGCGTGGGCGGCGACAGGATCGCGCCGACCCCGGCCGCCGCCAGCATGCCGCCCGCCTGCTCGGCCGGGTATCCGGCACGGCGCAGGATCGGCCAGGTCACCGCGCCGACGCTGACCGCCGTGGCGGTACCCGATCCGCTGACCGTGCCGAGAAGGAAGCCGGACGCGACCGCCGTGCGCCCGGCGGCGCTGCGTGATCTTCGGAAGGCGGCGACCGACAGGTCGACGAAGAACCGGCCCGCACCCGACAGGTCGAGCACCGCGCCGTAGATGGTGAAGAGCACGATGTATGTCGCGGCGACGTCGAGCGGGGTGCCGTAGAAGCCGCTGCCGGAGTTGTAGAGCGCGTCGACGATCTCTGGGAAGTCGAGGCCGGTGTGCGCGATGTTCCAGCTCTGGGGCAGGAACCCGCCGTAGTAGCCGTAGCCGAGGAAGACCAGGCAGACGACCGGCAGCACCCACCCGGTGGTGCGGCGGCACGCCTCGAGCACGAGGAGCAGCAGCGCGGCGCCCATCGCGACGTCGAGCGGGTCGAGCAGGCCCTGCCGATCGAGAAACCCGTTGTAGCCCCCGCCGATCGGCAGCACCGGGTAGAGGCAGACGGCCAGCGCGATCCCGGCCAGCGCCCAGTCCAAGAAGGACGGTCGGTCGCCGCGGTCGAGCCAGCGCAGCCCGGACCGGTATGACAGGAAGACGAGCGGCAGGACGCCCGCGAGGAAGATGATCAGGTAGAACTGGCTGCCCTGCGCGAGCGGGCGGAAGACCTGCCAGAGCACCAGCAGCGCGACCACGAACGCGACCACCGCGACCGCCGTGCCGACCCAGCCGGAGAGCTGGCGTGCCGGTCGCTCCTCGTCGTCGACCTGCACCGCGACCTCGGGCGCATCGCCTGTTTGGGGGATGCTGACCTGGCTGCTCGGCATGACGAGACGATACAACGGGCCACCGACACCTCAGACAGATCTGTTTCTATCTTGTGATCTTCGGAAATCGTGGTCCGACAAAGGAAATCGTTTCGGAAAAATGGCTCGCGCATTGATGAGTTACTGTGTCGGCTGTGACGAGACGTTCAGCGGAAGTTCGCCTGGAAACGTTGCTCCGCACGGCGTGCGACGTGATCGTGGAGCGTGGGCTGGCAAGCACCCGGACGGTAGACGTGGCAAACGCCGCGGGTGTCAGCCAGGCCCTGGTCTTCTACCACTTCGCGACCAAGGAACGCCTGCTCGCGCAGGCGTTCACATACGCGGCCGAGCAGGATCTCGCGCAACTCCAGGCGGTCATGGACTCGTCAGCCCGACCCCGGGAAAAGCTCAAAAAGATCCTTAAGCTGTACGCGCCGACGGGGCGTTCGAAGTCGTGGGCAATGTGGATTGACGGCTGGTCGGAGTCGCAGCGCATGCCCGAGTTGGAAAAGGTGTCCCGGCACCTCGATCTTCGCTGGAAAGAAGCACTCACCGAAGTGATCACAGCGGGGGTCACCGCGGGCGCGTTCAAGTGCGACGACCCGGCTGGCGCGGCGTGGCGCATCCTGGCGCTCATCGACGGGCTCGCGGTGCAGGTCACCGTCCACGAACGAGTGATCTCGCGGCGGCAGCTCACGGATTGGGTACGCCAGACGGCGGCCCGCGAGCTCGGCCTGGAGCCCGCAGACCTGGCCCGGTGAGGTGGGGAGAGCCGCGCTCCCCCCACCTCTGATCTAGGCCAGCACCTCGGTTACGGTGCCAGCCGCCACCGTGTGACCTCCTTCGCGCACCGCGAAGCCGAGCCCGACCTCCATCGCGACCGGCTTGCCGAGCGCCACCTCGAGGTCGACCGTGTCGCCTGGCATCACCATGGTCACCGACCCCAGGTCCACCGACCCCGGCACGTCCGTGGTGCGGAAGTAGAACTGCGGCCGGTAGTTGCCGAAGAAGGGCGTGTGCCGCCCGCCCTCGGCGGTCGTGAGCGCGTACAGCCGCGCCCGGAACCGGGTGTGCGGGGTGACCGAGCCGGGCACCGCCACCACCTGGCCCCGCTGTACCTGGTCGCGCTTGACCCCGCGCAGCAGTACGGCGGCGTTGTCGCCCGCCTCGGCCCGGTCCAGCGACTTGCCGAAGGTCTCCAGCCCGGTCGCCACGGTGACCAGCGTCGGGCCGAGGCCAACGACCTCGACCGGCTCGCCGGCCCGCAGCGCGCCGCGCTCGACCGCTCCGGTGACCACCGTGCCGCGCCCCGAGATCGTGAGCACGTTCTCGATGGGCATCAGGAACGGCTCACCCAGCTCGCGCGGCGGCACCGGGATGTACCGGTCGACCGCCTCGAGCAGGTCTTCGATCGAGCGCGTCCAACGCGGGTCGCCTTCGAGCGCCCGGAGCGCCGAGACGCGCACCACCGGTACCTCGTCGCCGGGGAACCCGTACTCGGTCAGCAGTTCCCGCACCTCCAGCTCGACCAGGTCGAGCAGTTCCTCGTCGTCCACGGCGTCGGCCTTGTTCATCGCCACCACCAGGTACGGCACGCCGACCCGGCGAGCGAGCAGCACGTGCTCGCGGGTCTGCGGCATCGCACCGTCCTGCGCCGAGACCACCAGGATCGCGCCGTCCACCTGGGCCGCCCCCGTGATCATGTTCTTCACGTAATCGGCGTGCCCGGGCATGTCGACGTGCGCGTAGTGCCGAGTCGCGGTCTCGTACTCGACGTGCGCGATGTTGATGGTGATGCCCCGCGAGACCTCCTCCGGCGCCCGGTCGATGCCGTCGAAGGCGACGAACCGGTTGACGGAGGGGTCGTGCGCGGCGAGCACCTTGGTGATCGCGGCCGTCAACGTGGTCTTGCCGTGGTCGACGTGCCCCATCGTGCCGATGTTGAGATGCGGTTTGGTACGCAGGAATTGGCTCTTGGCCATGGTGGACCCCACAAAGGAGAAAGGGTGAGAAGGATCAGCTGGAGAACCCCGAAGAAACGGGGTCAGCTATCCAACCGGACCGACGTCGCGCACACGGCGGCAGCGGCCGGCAGGCGAGTGCCTGCGGGTCGCGCGAAGCCAACCGGGGCGAACATGACGATCACGGTACGGCAAACGCCTATGGGGGCAACGGATATTCCAGCGGGGAGCCGGTCACCCGACTCCCCGCTGTGGTGTGGTCAGCCGAGCCCGCCCTTGACGGCGGTAATCAGCTCGCCGTTGGTGGTGTCGCCGGACAGCTCCCAGAAGAAGGCGCCGCCCAGGCCCTGGTTCTTCGCGTACGTCATCTTGCCGCCGATCGTGCCCGGCGTGTCGTAGCTCCACCACTGGCCGCCGCAGAAGGCGTACGCGGTGCCGCCCACGGTGCCGGTCGCGGGACACCGGTTCTTGATGACCTTGTAGTCCTCGATGCCCTGCTCGTAGGTACCGGGTGCGGGGCCGGTCGCGGTGCCGCCGGGCGCGCTCTGCGTGACGCCGGACCAGCCGCGGCCGTAGAAGCCGACGCCCAGCAGGAGCTTGCTGGCCGGTACACCTTTGCTCTTGAGTTTCTGGATCGCGGCGTCGGACCAGAAGCCCTGCTGCGGGATGCCCGCGTACGAGGTGAGCGGCGAGTGCGGTGCCGTGGGACCCTGCGGTGCGAAGGCGCCGAAGTAGTCGTACGTCATCGGCATGAACCAGTCGAGGCTGGCCGTCGCGCCCGCGTAGTCCGCCGCGTCGATCTTGCCGCCGCTGCTGCCGTCCGCGGTGATGGCCGCCGTGACGAGCGAGCTTGCGCCGAAGCGGCTACGCAGGGCGGACATGAGGCTCTTGAACGAGTTCGGACCGCTGGAGTCGCAGGTGAGGCCGCAGGCGTTCGGGTACTCCCAGTCGATGTCGATGCCGTCGAAAACGTCCGCCCAGCGCGGGTCCTCGACCAGGTTGTAGCAGGAGTTGGCGAAGGCGGTCGGGTTCTGCGCGGCCTGCCCGAAGCCACCCGACCAGGTCCAGCCGCCGAACGACCAGATCACCTTGAGGTGCGGGTACATCTTCTTGAGCTTGCGCAACTGGTTGAAGCTGCCGCGCAGCGCGCCCGCGTCCCAGGTGTCGGCGACGCCGTCGACGCTGTTCGCCGCCGTGTACGCCATGTCGTAGTCGGCGTAGGAGTCGCCGATCGCGCACTGGCCGTTGGTGACGTTGCCGAACGCGTACAGGATGTGGGTCATCTTGGCCGCTGAGCCGCTGGTGTGGATGTTCTTGACGAAGTACTGCCGCTGGTAGACGCCCCACTGCACGAAGTACCCGACGACCTTCTTGCCGCCGGCGGGCGGCGGGGTGGTCGGCGGCGGCGTGGTGGGTGGCGGGGTCGTGGGCGGCGCGGTGGTCGGTGTCCCGGTCGTCGGCGGCGCGGTGGTCGGCACGACGCCGCCGCCGCACGACGCACCGTTGATGGTGCAGTTCAGCGGCGCTCGGAAGGCGCCGGCGCCGATGTAACCCCAGGTCTGGGAGGCGCCGGGCGCGAGGCTCCCGGCCCAGCTCTTTTTCACAGCCACGTAATGATCGCCGGTACGCGTGACGTCCGCGTCCCACGAGCTGCTGATGGCTGTACCTGCCGGAAGGTCGAACTCGATCCGCCAGGTACTCACGGTGGCGTCCGATCCGTTGGCGACCGTGACCCGCACCTCGTGCCCGGTTCCCCAGTCCGAGGTGGCCGTGAACTGGGCGGTCACGCTGCCGGCACCGAACGCCGAGGTCGCGACGGGCACCGCCGCGACAGCGACCGCCACCACGACACCCGCCCACAGCGCGCGTCTGCTCATCTCGCGCCTCCAAACTGTTAGGAAAGTTTCCAAAAGGTTGCTGCGACGCTACTCAGATACATGTGAATTCGTCAAGATGTTCGTGCCAGATATCGATGCCTCTCGCGGGCATCAAACCGGTTGGCGTAACCATGCGTATTCCTCGTCGGAGGCAGAGGCTGCTCTCGCTGAGGAGGACGGGGACGATGGAACCATCGGCCGGGCAGGCGGAGTCGGGCGGTCGCACACTGTCATGGCTCGACGAGGATGGACCCGAGCCACCCGTCATCGAATTCACACCGCTACCACCGCCGGTGCCACCACCCGAAAGACCGCCACCGTCCACTCCACGCGCTCGCCGGCGCCCACGCCGCATCCTGCTGGTCGCGGCGTTCGGCGTGATCGCGCTGGTCATCGGTACGGCGACGACCGCGCTGCTGGTGCCCAGGCTGAGCCGCGGTGGCGCACCACCAGAGGTGAACGCGGCACCCGGCGACGTGGTATCGACCCAGATCGGCGACCGCGTGGACGCCGAGTTCGACCTGATCACGGGCACCACGACGGTCAACATCAAGACCGCTGACCTCGGCACCGACCTGTACCGGATAAGCACCCCGCGCGGCGCCAACGGAGCACCCCGACCGGTGCACCGCGGCAAGCTGATCGAGCTTCACATCGTGCCCAGCGGGCAGAACGGGCCCGGGGCGATCGACGTACAGCTCAGTTCCAAGCTGCCATGGCGGGTACGCCTGACCGGCGGCGCCGCGACACACGCGCTGGACCTGCGTACGGGTTCACTGTTGGGGCTGGAGCTGATCGGAGGGGCGGCGCGGGTCGACCTGACCCTCCCACCGCCGAAGGGCACGGTGCCGCTCAAACTGACGGGCGGCGTCAACCAGCTCTCGGTGCACGCACCACGCAACGTGCCGACGCGGGTACGGGTAGGCAGCGGCGCTTCGAACGTGACACTGGACCGCTTCAACCGCGCCAGCCCGTCCCCGGGGACGGTTTTTACGCCGAACGGGTGGGCGAGAGGCTCTGACCGGTACGACATCGACGCCGTGGCGGGCGTCGCTACGCTGCGCCTGGACCGGACCCCGCCCTAACGCTCCCCGCCCGCTCCTTCGCCGCACCCGCCGTGCCCCGCCGCGCGGCGGGCGTGACCGGCGTGCCGCGCGCGCCGCGCCGCCTGCGCGCCGCGCCGCCTGCGCGCCGCGCGCGGCCTGCGCGGCGCGGGCCGTGGCCGCTGCCCCTTCTCCCCGCCGATCAAGGGCGAATGCACGTGGTTAGATCTCTTTTTCGCGGGCATTTGCCCTTGATCCATGCATATCGCCTTGATCGACGCCGCCGAGTTGGGCGTGGCAGCGCTCTGTTGCGCCGGTACGCGTCCAGGGCCTGCCCGCCTGCTCGCCGCTGGTCGGATTCCGAGATCTTGAACGCCTTGTCGCAGCGCCTCGGCGGAGCCGACCACGCTGTGAACGTTTTGGGTTGCTGGGGCAACCCAAAACGTTCACAGCGTCAGAAGCCGGGCCAGGATTTCGGCCGCGTGGCGCAGCGCTGACAGGTCCTCGGGCGACGCGTCCGCCAGCAGCGCGGCCACCGCGCGCACGCGCGCGGCCCGGCCGCGCTCCAGGCGCTGCCGGCCGGCGGCCGTCGCGGTGACGAGCACGACGCGGCGATCGGTGGCCGAGCGCTCCCGTACGACGAGCCCCTCCGCTTCCAGCGCGGTCACGAGCTTGGTGATGGCCGGCGGCGACACCTGCTCGATCTCCGCTAGCCGGGTGACCGGCTGCGGGCCACCGAAGGTCAGCACGGAGAGGAGCGACGCGCGCGGTCCGTCGAGGTCCATCCCGGCGTCGACCACGCGGACCCGGCGCAGCAGCCGCACGGCCGCCGAATGCAGCAAATCCGCTGTCTCGTACTGGTTGCCGAGGTCATTAACCATGGTTAACCTTTCACCATGGTTACATGATAGGAGGAGCCATGGCGGTCGGACCAGTCGCACAGATCCACATCAGCGTCAGCGACATCAGCCGCGCGGTGGCGTTCTATCGGGACGTGCTCGGGATACCGCTGCTGTTCGAGGTGCCTGGGCAGCAGATGGCCTTCTTCGCGAGCGGTGACGTGCGACTCTACCTAGGCGTGCCGGAATCACCCGAGTTCGCGAGCAAGTGCGTGCTGTACTTCCGCGTCGACGACATCGAGGCCGAGCATGCGCGGCTGGTGCAGGCAGGCGTGCCCGCGCACGGCGCGCCGCACGTCGTGCACCGGGACGGCGGCATGGAGCTGTGGATGTCGTTCCTCACCGATCCGGACGGGCACACGGTCGCGCTCATGCAGGAGCGGTAGCGCCGCGCGGTGGGAGGGATATTGAGCTACCGCGACGTCCGCCCCGCGTAAGACCGCTGCTCCCGCGGCCTCACCCTGCGCGGCTACACGACCCGCCCGGACGCGGCAGCGAAATCCCTGATGCTGCGGCCTCCCAGCGCGTTCGAGACGATCTTGAGCGTGACTGGGCGCGGAGGGTGAGGCTGCGGGAGCGACGGTCTGGGGCACGGCGGGCATCGCGGTAGCTCAAATCCTGGGTTGGACCAGATCCTCCTAGAGCGGGCCGGGGCAGCGCGGCGCGGCCAGGAGGTCGGGCACGCGGCGCGATCTCGCGCCGATCAAGGGCAATCGCATGGATCAAGGGCGAATGCACGCGCAAAGGAGATCCAACCGCGTGCATTCGCCCTTGATCGGCGCACAGGGCGTGGCGACACGCCGGCGCGGGGCGCGGACGGCGGGGCGCGGACAGCGCGGGGCGCGGGGGTTAGAGGCGGCGGCGGCCGGCGAAGCCGCATTCGAGGCGGTGGTACCAGCTGATTTCGCCGTCGCCCTCCAGCCAGCACCACAGTACGGGCCGGCCCTCGCGCTCGCCTGCGAAGTCGAGCAGCACCGGAGCGTACCCCTTGACCTGGATGTCCTGCTCGCCCAGTTCGTCGATGATCCCGTAGATCCGGGCTTCCAGCGCTTTGATCTCGGGGAGGCCGCCGTGTGGGCTGGCGCCGCCGTCGGCCAGGTCGGCGCGGAGCTCGGCCAGATCGGCGCGGAGGACGATCAGCTCGTCGACCCTCGGGCGGAGCGTCGCTAGCAGGTGTCGGGCTTGGGCGAGCGTGAACACATCCGACAGTATGGTGCATTCGTTTTACGAGCATGCTGCTGCCCGATTTGTCGGAATACCGGGTCCACAAGGTGATCGACGATGTCGACCTGGACGGGACCGTCGTACCGGGCCTGCGGGGGGCGTTTTACCGCCGACCGGAAGGGAGCCTGACCAGCACCGTCGGGCTCTACAGCTACGCGGGGGTGGAGCTGTTCATGGCCTGGGGGTACGTCGGCGAGGCGCACTGCCGGTACACGGCGTTGCGGGAGGCGGACGGCTCGTGGGGGCCGCCCCTGTCGGGCTGCCCCCCGGTGTCGAAAGTGTGCGACGGCGGGCTGGTCACCGCCCTCACGCTCGGCGGGTACGTGCTCCCAGCCGCTCCGATGACCAGCCCGCCGTCTGTTGGGGCACCTGCCACGGTTCGGGTACCGGCGGCACGCCCTGCGGTCGGCGGGCTTGGCGTGCCGCCGCCGGCCGCATGCGCGGCCGACAGCGGGTCCTGAACCGGGGTGCGCCCCGGTGGGTCAGAGCCGGCGCACCGACTCCTGCGCCGGCGCTGGGGAAGGCGCATACCGGCGCACGTAGATCAGGGAGGCGGCCGTCAGGCCGAGGGCGGTCAGGAACGCGACCAGGTGGACGAGCGGATCGACGATGGGCACGAACCCGATCACGGCGACCGGCACCTGTACCAGTCCTACCAGCGCCATCAGCAGTGCCCGGCGCCGCCCACCCCAGAGGTACGCCGTCCACACGGGCGCGGTCACCACGGCGAGCACGAGCACGTCGAGCGCGGTGTGCAGGTACGGGTTGGCGACCTTGTCGTGAGCGAAGGCGGACGCGGGTGCCGCGACCCAGAGCACCGCTGCCGCACCGCCGAGGACTACCGCGAGACGTCGCATGTCGTACCTCCCAGAGTGCCGTTGCCATTACTCCCTGTTACGAAGGTACGGGGATTTCGGCAGGCCCGGGAAGGGATGAACGCGTGAGTGAATCCTATTTATTCTGGTCCGCGAGTTCCCTCGCGCGGTCCCGTGCGGCCTCCAGTGCTGCGAGCAGCGCCGCTCGTACCCCGTGGTTTTCAAGTTCACGAATGGCGGAGATCGTCGTGCCCGCCGGCGAGGTGACCGCCTCACGCAAGGTCACCGGGTGCTCCCCGGAATCGCGCAGCATGACGGCCGAACCGATCGCGGTCTGCACGATCAGGTCGTGCGCCACCTGCCGCGGCAGGCCGAGCAGGATGCCCGCGTCGATCATGGCCTCGACGAGTAGGTAGAAGTACGCCGGGCCGGAGCCGGACAGCGCGGTCACCGCGTCCTGCTGCGACTCGGGCACCCGGATCGTGGCGCCCAGGGGCTTGAACATCTCTTCGGCGAGCGCGAGGTGCGACACCGTGGCGTGCGGGCCGGCCGAGATCGCGGTCATCGCCTCATCGACCAGGGCCGGCGTGTTGGTCATCACCCGGACGACCGGGGTGCCCTCGGGCAGCCGCCGGCCGAAGAAGCTGGTGGGCAGGCCGGCACAGAGCGAGATCACGAGCTTGTCGGCCGGTACCTTCGCGCCGATGTCGTCGAGGAGAGTGGCCGCGTCCTGCGGCTTGACGGCGATGGCCAGTACCTCCGCCTCCGCCACGGCCGTGAGATTGTCGACCACGCGGATGCCGTACCGCTGCGAAAGCTCCTCCGCGCGGGCCTGGCGCCGGGCCGTGGCCATCAGCTTGCCGGCGGGCCAACCGGCCCGCAGCAGGCCGGAGAGCATCAGCTCGCCGATCTTGCCGGTGCCGATCACCGCAACCGTGTGTACGCCCGCCGCCATACCCAAATCCTCTCGCGGTGGCCGCGCCGGCCCTCACGAGCCGGCGCGGGACCAGCGTCAGCTGCCGAAGAAGACCTCAGCCTCGGTGTACCGCTCGATCGGGACGGTCTTGAGCTCGCCCGTGCCCTCCTTGAGCGGCACCCGGACGATGTCGGTGCCCCGCAGGGCCATCATCTTGCCGAAGTCGCCCTCGTGCACCGCGTCGATGGCCTGGAGGCCGAAGCGGGTCGACAGCACCCGGTCGAACGCGGTGGGCGTGCCGCCGCGCTGGATGTGGCCGAGCACGACCGTGCGGGCCTCCTTGCCGGTCTTGGTCTCCAGCTGCTCGGCCAGCCACTGGCCGATGCCGCCGAGGCGCACGTGCCCGAAGGAGTCCAGCTCCTGGTTGTGCAGCACCATCTGGCCGTCGAGCGGCTGGGCACCCTCGGCGACCACGATGATCGGCGAGTACTGGTGCTGGAAGCGCTTCTCGACGTACTGGGCGACCTGGTCGATGTCGAACTGCCGCTCGGGCAGCAGGATCACGTTGGCGCCACCGGCGATGCCGGCGTGCAGGGCGATCCAGCCGGCGTGCCGGCCCATGACCTCGACGACCAGCGTGCGGTGGTGGCTCTCGGCCGTGGTGTGCAGCCGGTCGATGGCCTCCATCGCGATGTTGACCGCAGTGTCGAAGCCGAACGTGTAGTCGGTCGCGTTGAGGTCGTTGTCGATGGTCTTCGGCACGCCGACGACCTTGACGCCGAGCTCGTCGAGCTTGGTGGCGACGCCGAGGGTGTCTTCGCCACCGATGGCGACGAGCGCGTCGACACCGAGGTTGGCGAGGTTCTCCTTGATCTTCTCAACGCCCCCGTCGATCTTGAACGGGTTGGTGCGCGAGGAGCCGAGGATGGTGCCGCCGCGCGGCAGGATGCCGCGGACCTCCGCGATGCCGAGGGGCTTGCTGATGCCCTCCAGCGGACCGCGCCACCCGTCACGGAAACCGACAAACTCGTGCCCGTAGGTGGCGACGCCCTTACGCACAACCGCGCGGATCACCGCGTTCAGACCTGGGCAGTCACCGCCGCCGGTGAGCACGCCGATACGCATGTCCTCAATCCTCCTGCTGATTGTGAAACGAAAGTTGCCCGTCGGCGTCGTTGCCGGCCCGGGGCGGAGCCGTCAATTGCGCACTGTAGTCGCCTCATCTGAACGCCGGGTGGCCGGGTTCAGCTCATCGCGCGCCAGCGGGCGAGGTTGTGACGGGCGTCTACCAGGGCGTCGTGGCGGTCCGCTTCGGCGTTCGGAAGCGGCGGGCGGCCCACGTCGTCCCAGCGCTGGCGCAGGTCTTTGGTGAACCGGGGTATCTCGCGCGGCAGCGCCGGCATCGGTCCCCAGAGCTGGGCGAGAGCCACGTGGTCGTACGCGGCGTACCAGGCCCACAGCTCCAGCTTCTCGTTCGGCCGGCCACGCACCGGCTCCATGAGAAACTCGTACAGGTCGTCGCGGATGCGTTCGCGCGAGCGCCACGCACGGTCGGATGGGGACGGCAGCCGGTCGAGCACGTTGCGCCTGACCCAGGGCACCGCCTTGGCACCGTCGAACTCCGTCGAGACCGCGTAGAACTCCCGGCCGTACTCGTCGACGACGCCGATCGACACGAGGTCGACCACGTGGCCGTCCTCGATGAATTCACAGTCGTAGAAATAGCGGTAGACCATCGGGGGACTATCCTGCCAGGGCCTCCTGAGCGCGGCGCAGCCCCTCCAGATGGCAGCCCTCGGCGGCGCCACCGGTGTCTACGGCGCGCGCGTGCCAGTCGGCCTTCACCGCCCACCGGAAGCGCAGCATCACCGGCAGCGCGGCGTCCAGCTCTTCCCTGGTCACCGGCGCGGTCGCGGTGTACGCCTCCAGCAGGTCGCCCGCCGCCGGCACCCCGCCCGCGTACAGGGCGGCGGCCGCGACGTCGTACGCCAGCGGGCCGGACGCGGCGGCGCCCCACTCCAGTAGGCCGGTGCGCCCGGTCTCGATGTTCATCACGAACGCCCGGGGCATCGGGTCGCCGTGCAGTACCCCGAACGTGAGGCGGTCGGTCACGCACAGCTTGGTCATGGCGGCCACCGCCTCGGCGACCGCGGGCCGCAGCCACGGCTCCACGTCCAGGTGATCCGCGTCCGGCCGGAGCCAGTGCCATGGAGTGACACCCGGATGAGTGAAGCCGTCTCCCATCCGGTGGACCCTGCCCAGGTGATCACCCCACCACTGCTGGTCGAGGTGGTCGGCGCCGTCGAGCGGCCGGCCCGGTACGGCGTGCAGCAGTGCCAGTACCCCATCGTCGGTGTCCGCGCACAGTGCGCCGTCGGCGGTACGCAAGGGGATGCCGACGTCTACGCCCCGGGCCCGCAGGTGCTCCGCGGCCGCCAGACCGGCCTGGAACTGGGCCCGGTCGTCGGCTCGGGCCAGCTTGGCCACGAAGCGCTCGCTGCCAGCGGTCACGAGCCACGCGGTGGTCTGCAGGCCATGGGACAACGGCTCGACCGAGTCCGGATTGATGTGCCACACCCTGCGGATCGCCGCGCCAACGGGGTCGACAAATGCCACTCCGGCGATTATGCCGGGCTTCCGGCGAGGCGTCCGTTAAAAGCGGCAACCGGCCGGAGAAAGCATGCCCCCACCCTTTCTCCGGCCGGCTCCGGTGCAGCGCCTTGCCGCCGAGATCGCTGATGCCCCCGTGATACATCCCCGCCGCCAGCAGATCTACTGGCAAGCCTGCCCTTAAGGTGGACACATAACTGTCACCGATGCGATTGCCGGGGTGTACTTCACCCGACACGCGGGCCATGATCTGGAGTTGACAGGTCCGCCATCGGCGGTGATTGTTGTGTGTTCGACCTGTTTCTGCCGGCCCTATCGGACGAGACGGGAATATGGTCCTTACCGGGGAGGGGTTGGACCGTGGAGGGACGCTTGCCGGAACCCGGCGACGCGCTCACGGGAGTCGAGATGTTCGCCGGCCTTGAGCCGGAGGTACGGCAGCGTGTCATCGCGGCCGCGGTTCCGCGCACATACCGCAAGGGCCAGCTGCTGTTCGTCGAGAACGATCCCGGCGAGTCGCTGATCGTGCTGCGCCGTGGCGCGGTGGCGGTGTTCCGCACCTCGCCCACGGGCGAGCGCGCCGTGCTGCACGTGATCCGCCCGCCCGACGTCCTCGGCGAAGTGTCCCTTCTGGACGCTTCGACCCGGTCGGCGTCCGCCGAGGCCATTGAGGACTGCACCGCGCTCGCGCTGTCCCGCCACGCCTTCATGGAGCTCGTGCACTCCAACCCGCGCATCCTCGACGCCGTCATGCGCTCGCTGGGCGCGCTGATCCGGCGCCTGACCGAGCAGAACGCCGACCACGTCTTCCTCGACCTGCCCGGCCGGGTCGCCAAGACCCTCGTCCGCCTCGCCGGCGAGAGCCAGGCCCCGATGATCACCATCGAGCTGAACCAGAGCCAGCTCGCCGAGATGGCCGGCGGATCAAGGCAGAGCGTCAATCAGGCGATCGGCTCCTTCGCCAGCCGGGGCTGGCTGCGCACCGAAGGTCGCCGGATCGTGGTCACCGACGTGGCCGCACTACGCCGACGGGCGGGCATGGCCGACCGCTAGCCGGCAACCAGGATTCGGCCGTCCACCCGCTTCCGGGCGGTCGGCGGGGGCGCGATACTCGGTATTCGGCAGAGTTGCCGGCGATTGTGCAGCCCCCACCTCAGGAGGACGGCATCACCGCCCCATGTCCCCGGTGTGCCCGGGCAGCCGCACTCGATGACCGTTTCTGCGCGGCCTGCGGCGCCGAGCTTCCGGCCGCCTGCCCGCGATGCGGGCGGCAGCATGCCGCAGTGACGGCCTTCTGCACGGGATGCGGCGCCGCGTTGCACGGCACGCCAGCCGCACCGGTACCGCAGGAGGACCGCCGCCGCATCAGCGTGCTCTTCGTCGACCTGATCGATTTCACGCCGTACGTGGAGCGGGCCGACCCGGAGCAGGTGCGCGGCCTGCAGATCGGCTTCTTCTCCGCCGCCCGCCGGGTCATCGGGCAGTACGGCGGAGTCGTCGAGAAGTACATCGGTGACGCCGTGATGGCGCTCTTCGGTGCGCCGGTGGCCACCGAAACCGACGCGCTGCGCTGCGTACGGGCCGGTCTGGAGCTGCAGCGGGTGCTGGCGCGGTTCGCTCCGCCGGGCGCCGGCGACCTGCGCTTCCGGGTCGGTGTCGCGACCGGCGAGGCCCTCGTCGACGTGGCCGCCGCCCGCGACGGCGGCCAGGCGATCGTGGCCGGCGACGTGGTCAACACCGCCTCCCGGATGCAGTCCATCGCGCCGCCCGGCGGCGTACTGGTCTGCGGCACCACGCACGCCCTGACCCGGTCGCGCATCAGGTACGCCGCGCAGGAACCGGTGACGCTGCGCGGGCGCTCGGCGCCCACCGAGGTCTGGCTCGCCGAGGCGCCGCTGCGCCGCCCCGGGCCGGACCGCTCGGCCGGCGCCACCCCGCTCACCGGTCGCGAGCACGAGGTCGGCCTGCTCAGCAACGCCCTGCACCGGGCGCTGCGCGACCGCACGCCGCAGCTTGTCACCGTCTTCGGGCAGGCGGGGATCGGCAAGAGCCGTCTCGTGCACGAGCTGCGCGGCCTGGTCACCGAGCCGGTCACGTGGCACGTGGGCCACTGTCCCCCGTTCGGGGAGAACGTCACCTTCGCCGCGCTCGCCGACATCGTCAAGGCCGAGGCCGGCATCCTCGACACCGATCCCGCGCCCACCGCCGAGCGGCGGCTGGCGGCGACGGTACGCGAACTCGTGCCCCCCGCGGAGGCCGAGCGCCTGGTGGGTGCGCTGCGCCCGCTCGTCGGCCTGCGCGGCGGGCCGAGCCGGGTCGACCTCGACAACGCCCGCACACCCGCGGAAGAGGCCGAGTCCGCGTGGCGGCGTTTCCTGGTCGCGCTGGCCGCGCGGCGGCCGACGGTACTGGTCTTCGAAGACCTGCACTGGGCCGACGAGACCATGCTGCGCTTCCTCGACCTGCTCGCCGGAGCCGCCCGCGACGCCCCGCTGATGATCCTGTGCACCGCGCGCCCCGAGCTGGCCGACCACGCACCGGCATGGGCGCGCACGATGGCCGGGGCGCTCAGCATCACGCTGCCGCCGCTGCGCGACTCCGGGATCGCGGCGATCTACGGGCACCTGTTCGGGCAGCCGGCGTTCGCGGCCGACATGCTGCACCGGCTCATCGAGGTGGCCGACGGCAACCCGCTCTACGCGCACGAGTTCGTGCGGATGCTCATCGAGCAGGGCGCGCTGCGCCAGTCCGGGCGGGGGTGGTCGCTGGACAAGACGCGCGACCTGCCGATGCCCGACGGGGTACACGCGATCATCGCCAACCGGGTCGACCTGCTCGACAGCACCGACCGGGCGGTGCTGCTCGCGGCCGCCGTCGTGGGCAGCCACTTCTGGCCGGGCGCGGTCGCCGCCTCGCTCGGGCAGCCGGTCGAACTGGTCGAGCGCTCGCTGCGTCGCCTGGCGCAACGCGATTTCGTACACGAGCTGCCCGAGTCGACGATCGCCGGGCAACCCGAGTTCCGGTTCCGGCACGTGCTCGTGCGAGACGTCTGCTACCAGCGGCTCCCCCGCACCGAACGCGTCGCCCGCCACGAGCGCACCGCCGACTGGCTCGACGCGCTCTCCGGCACCCGCGACACCGACCTGGCCGAGGTGCTCACCCACCACCGCTGGGCCGCCCACGCGACCGCTCAGGCGCTGGGACTGCCCGCTGGGCGGTACGCCGCCGCCGCCCGCGACGCGCTGCACCGGGCGGCCCGCCGGGCGTACGCGCTGCACGCCCTGGACGCAGCCGGCGGCCACGCCGAACGGGCACTCGCGCTCCCGGACGCCGGTGACGACCTGCGGCTCGACCTGCTGGCCACCGAGATCGCGTTCCGCCGCGACGGGCATCTGGACGCCACCGACGGCCTCACCGACCTCGCCGGCCGCCTCCTCGCCGCCGGCGACCACGCCGGCGCCGCCCGCGCGTGGACACTGCTCGGCCAGGCCGCCTGGCTGCGCGCCGACCGGCCCGCGGCACTGTCCTGCCTGGACCGGGCGGTCGAGCTGTTCGACAGCCTGCCCGACACCGTGGAGAAGGCCGACGCGTACGCCGAGCTGGGCCGCTCGCACATGCTCAACTACGAGGGCGAACCAGCCATCGCCGCCGCCGGCGCGGCCGTCGAGATAGCGTCCCGGCTGCCCGCACCGGACGCCGCCGAGGTACTGGCCAACGCGCGGATCACGGTCGCCATGGCGCGCTACCAGCTCGGCGACCCCGCCGGGCTCGACGAGCTGTGGGCGGTCACCCGGCTGTGCCGGGAACGGCGGCTGAGGGCACTCCCCCGGGCCGTGCAAAATCTCGCGTACGCGGTGCGCGAGGAAGGCGACTGGGTCCGCTCCGACGAGCTGCTCGGCTCCTCCTCCGGGGCTTCCCTCGCCACCGGGTACTCCGGTGAGGCCATGCGGGCATACTTCGCGGGCGACTTCGGTGCCCTGCTGGCCGCCGCCGACGCCTTCCTCGACACGCCGGGCGGCCGCTGGGACATTCAGGTACGCGGGCTACGCTCCGCCCTGCGGGTGCTCCGCGGCGACCAGACCGCTGACGACGTCGACGCCACGCTCGAAGCGGCCCGGGGCAGCGGCTTCCACCGGCCACACTGGACCGCGCTGGGGCTGGGCGCCCTGTGCCGGGCACTCCAGGGGCGGCGACGCGAGGCGGGCACCCTGCTGACCGAGCTGGCCGACTCGTGGCGCCGCGTCCCGGTACTGGCCAGCGGCGAGTGGGTGACGGCGGCGGCGTACGCGGCGGTACTGACCGGCGCCGACGCCACCGCCCGGGTCGCCGGCATGCTGGCCGAAGTGCGCCACCGCACCCCCTGGGTCGACGCGGCCCGCCACACCCTCGCTGCCAACGCGGCGGGATACCTGGCGGCGGCCGAGATCTACGCCGGCATCCCCGACGCGACCGACCGGGTACTCGCCTTGACGCTGGCGGTGGGTGAGCTGCGGCGCGCTGGCGATCGGGCTGGGGCGGATGCGGCGCTGGGCGAGGTACGGGCATTCGCCCACCGCAACCGCGCCCCCGGCCTGCTCCGCTTGGCCGAGGCCGGCACCCACCCCCGCTACGCGCCTTTAGCCTCCTAACTTCGTCCTTGCGTGTGCCCGCCCGTGCAGCGGGCCGCGCTCCGGGGCGCTTTACACCAGCGCCATGCACCTGCGGCGCGGGCCGCGCCCCGCGCCGTAGGCGGGCTCGCGCCGCAGGCGGGCTCGCGCCGCAGGCGGCCTCGCGCCGCAGGCGGCCTCGCGCCGCAGGCGGCCTTTTTCCGTCGATCAAGGGCGAATGCACGTGGTTGGATCTCTTTTCCGCGTGCATTCGCCCTTGATCGACGGAGATCTCCTTGATCGACGGCCGAGGTCCGCCGCTAGAGACCGCTGCCCCGCGCCCACGCGGGCGGCGCGGCGCCGCCCGAGGTCCGTCGCCCGGAATGCGGCCCGGGCACCGGCCACCTCGCGCCGATCTTGCAGTTGTCACGTCGGATTGCCCGGTTTGGGACCGGACAACTGCAAGATCGCCGCAGTGAGCGGGAGTGGGAGCCGGGGCACTGCGTGCCTTGCCCAGTACCGCGCGCGGCGGGGCGCGCGCGGCGCGGCCAGGTCTCAAGGTCGCCGTTGCGCGACGAGCTGTGAACGTTTATGGCTGCTGGAGCAGCCATAAACGTTCACAGCTCGAGAGGTCCGCAGCACGGATAGGGACAATCCGGGCGATGGCCGGCGCCCGGCGGCGCCCGGCCGGCCTGGGTGGTCGAGGCGCTCGCCCCGCCGTCCGAGCTCTCAACTCAACGGCGTCGATCAAGGAGATCCGCATGGATCAAGGCCAAACGCACGCGGAAGAGAGATCCAACCACGTGCATTCGTCCTTGATCGACGGAAGGGCCGCCACGGCGGCCGCGATGCGGCCACGTCCGGCCCGCGCGGGCGCAGCGGGCGCCGCGCGCCGCCCTCTCGCGCCGCGGCCAAGCCGCCGACACGCCGCAGCGCCGCGGATCGCAACCCCGCGCGGGTCGGGACGGCGAGGTTAAGCGGCTATGGGGGCTGAGGGTTCGGGCGCGGGCTTGGTCTTGACCTTTTGGGCGTAGATGTCCACGTACTCGCGCCCCGACAGCTCCATCAGCTCGTACATGATCTCGTCGGTGATCGCCCGCTCGACGAAGCGGTCGCCCGCCATCCCCGCGTACCGGCTGAAGTCCAGGGGAGCTCCGAAGCGGATGTGCACGCGCTTGATCTTCGGAATGATCTTGCCGGGCGGCTGGATCTCGTCGGCGTTGAGCATCACTACGGGGATCACGGGGGCGCCGCTCTCCAGGGCGAGCCGGGCGACGCCCGTCTTGCCGCGGTACAGGCGTCCGTCCGGGGAGCGGGTGCCCTCCGGGTAGATGCCGGCCAGCTTGCCCTCGCGGAGCACGCGGAGCTGGGTGTCGAGGGCCGCTTGGGCGGCTCGCCCGCCGGACCGGTCCACGGGGATCGTGCCGGTGCCGACGAAGAACATTTTCACGAGCCACCCCTTGATCCCTTTGCCGGTGAAATACTCGGCTTTGGCGACAAAGGTGACTTTCCGCTTCACCATCAGCGGCATGAAGATCGAGTCGGAGAACGACAGGTGGTTGCTCGCGATGATCGCCGGCCCGACGTCGGGAACGTGCTCCCGACCCTCGACCCGGGGCCGCCAGATCAATCTCAGCCATGGCCCGAGCAGGATGTACTTGAGCAACCAGTAGAGCACGCGCGTCCTTCCCGCAGAGTTCCGCGCCGGGAACTGTCGGCAATGAGCCTACGAACCAGGTACACCGCACCACAACGCACTCCCCGAACCTGTCCTCGCCGTGTCACGATTCAGAGCGCAACGGGTGTCGCCGTGAGGGAAGCAGAGCGGGGCACACGAGTGTTGCCGTGAGGGAAGCAGAGCAGGGCAGCACGAGAGCACGGTCAGCTAGGAGGCGAGCGGTGACTGCGGGTGGCGCGCGGCGGGGTCGGCGGGACAACGGGCTCGACGCGACCGAGTACGCCGTCGCTGGCGACGTCGACCCCCGGGTCGGCGAGCACCTGCTCGATGTTCTCGCGGCAGGAGGCATCGCGGCGTACCTTCAGCCGTCTGCCGACCTCAACCCGGTGACGCGCACCACCACGGTCCCACCCCGGCCGACCGACCGCCTGTACGTCGACCGGACCCATCTGGCCGCCGCCCGCGACTATCTGAGCCGGCTGACCGATGAGGCCGCCGACGCCAAGGAGCCCGACGTCGAGACCGAGTGGGCGCGCATCGTGGCCGGGTACCACGCTGACGTGGACACGCGGACGCCGCCCTGGCCGGCGGCGGAGGACGTGCCGAGTGGCCGCGCCCCCGAGGTCCGCCCCGAAAGCACAGGGGGCCGCCTCGAAAGCCAAGGGAGCCGCCCCGAAAGCGCCGACAGCGAAGCGGGCCGCCCCGAAAGCGCTGACAGCGAGGGGCTCGCGGACGCGACCCACATCACGGACATCTCCCTCACGCCCGCGCGGCCGAGGCCCGAACCGTCCCTTCTGGACGGTCTGGACACGTTCGGCGCGCACCTGCCCTCGGACAACGACGACGAGGGCTACACCCCTCCGCCACCGCCACCGCTGCCGCGCATTTCCAAGTACGCCGTGGTCGGCATCCTCGCCATCATCGGTGGCTTCCTGCTCTTCCTCTTTCCGAACATGGCGCCCATCGACCGGGGCGTCGCCACGGTCCTGGGGTTCGCGGCGATCCTCAGCGGGTTCGTCACGCTGGTCCTGCGGCTGCGCTCCGGAGAAGACGAAGAGGACGATCCGGACGATGGCGCCGTGGTCTGAACATTCAGCGAAATTCATCAACCCCTGTTGTCGCTGCGTAACACTCGCGTAACTTCGCGTCAGTAGGAATACTCCTAGTAAAGCGAAGACCCCCATCCTGCGCGCGCACCGAAACCGCGCGCACCGAGACGAGGTGCCCAATGCGGCAGAGTTCCCTCGTGGTGGTGGCCAACCGCTTGCCCGTCGACGACAGCGTGGCGCCCGACGGCGCGTGCGAGTGGCGTCGCAGTCCGGGCGGCCTGGTCAGTGCCCTGCACCCGATTCTCCAGCATGCGCCGGCCACCTGGGTCGGCTGGGCGGGAGGCACCGACACCGCGCCGGCCCTGCCCGACGTCGACGGCGTACGCATGCACACCGTCGCCCTCTCCGAAGACGACGTGCGCCAGCACTACGAGGGTTTCGCCAACGCGACCCTCTGGCCGCTGTACCACGACGCGGTCGAGCAGCCCGTCTACCACCGCCGCTGGTGGGAGTCGTACCAGCGGGTCAACCAGCGGTTCGCCGAAGCCGCCGCCGAGGCCGCCGAGCCTGGCGCGGTCGTCTGGGTGCAGGACTACCACCTGCAGCTCGTGCCGGGGATGCTCCGCGCGCTCCGCCCAGACCTGTTGATCGGCTTCTTCCTGCACGTGCCGTTCCCGCCCCCGGAGCTCTTCATGCAGCTCCCCCGCCGCGCCGAGCTGCTGCTCGGGATGCTGGGTGCCGACCTGGTCGGGTTCCAGCGGGCTCAGGCCGCGCACAACTTCGCACAGCTCGCGGCGAAGGTACTCCAGGTGCCCGCCACCGACCGGCGGATCGCGGTCGAAGATCGGGTGGTTCGCATCGGCGCGTTCCCGGTGTCGATCGACATGGCCGAGATGGAGCAGCTCGCCGGGCGGCCCGACGTGGTGGCGCGGGCCCAGCAGCTTCGCAAAGACCTGGGCGAGCCGCAGCACATGATCCTCAGCGTCGACCGGATGGACTACACCAAGGGCATCGAGCACAGGCTCAAGGCATACAGCGAGCTGCTCGCCGACGGGCACATCAAGGTACGCGACACGGTGCTCGTCCAGGTGGTGGTGCCGAGCCGCGAGCGGGTCGAGCAGTACCAGGTGCTCCGCGACCGGGTCGAGCGCGAGGTGGGCCGCGTCAACGGCGAGTTCGGCCGGGTCGGCGAGCCCGCGATCCACTACCTCAACCAGCCGTTCGACCGTGCCGAGCTGGCCGCCCTGTACCGGGCGGCCGACGTCATGATGGTCACACCGCTGCGCGACGGCATGAACCTCGTGGCCAAGGAGTACGTCGCCGCGCGCGTCGACGGTGACGGTGCGCTGGTGCTCAGCGAGTTCGCCGGTGCGGCCGCCGAGCTGACCCAGGCGTACCTGGTCAACCCGCACGACCTCGACGGGCTCAAGCTCACGCTCATGCACGCCCTCGAAGCCGCGCCGAGCGACGTGCGCGGCCGCATGGCGAGCATGCGCGAGCACCTGCGCACCCACGACATCCAGGCCTGGGCCCGGTCGTACGTCAGCGCGCTGGAACAGACGGGCACGCTCGCCACCCGGCTTACGAGCTGAGCCGGTAGCCCACCCCGCGCACCGTCTCGATGGTCGGTGCGCCCTCGGCGCCGCGCAGCTTGCGGCGCAGCCGCTTGACCGCCGAGTGCAGGATCGACGAGTCGCCGAGGTACGAGCCGCCCCAGACCTCGACGAACAGCTTCTCGTACGGCCACACCGACAGCGGTGGACGGGCGAGCCGGGCGAGCAGCTCCCGCTCGCGCCGGGTGGTGGCCACGACGCCGCCGCGCCAGGTCACCTGGTGACCGTCGACATCCACCACGAACTCGCCGTGCATGACCGCCGCCGCTGGCTCCGCCGCGACTCTGGCCGGTCTCAACGCGTCGCCGGCCGGTCTTTTCTCTGCCGGGAAAAGCGTGGCCCGCAGTTCGTCGAGGTCGGCGCAGACCAGCACAGGCGTGCGCCGGTCGATGCGTTGCACGATCCACTTGCGGAGTTCGAGGTCGGCCGACACGCAGACCACCAGCGGGACATCACCGTTCGCCATAGCGCCTCCCCAGGAACGCTTAAGTGTCTACAGTGGACCGGTTGGGCTCACATCGTGGCACCCTTGTCCAGCCAGTCCAGGATCGCGTCGACCGGCTCACGCCAGCGCGCGTCGAGCATCAGGTCATGCCCCATGCCCGGAAACAGAAGGGGCGCGCCACCGTAGCGGCGAGCCGCCTTCGTCAACGCCGACGCCGGCACCACGCGGTCGTCGGGGCTGCCTACCACCAGTACCGGAGGATCACCGACCGGCGGCTCGGCCGCACGATGCGCGATCAGCTGCCACTGCGCGCGCGTCGAAGCGCGGCCAAGCCGCGCCGTGTATGCCTTCGCCGTCGCCTCCGGGACCTCCCGGCTGAAAAGCTGGCGGCGCCCCATCCGCAACCGCCCGCCGAACACCGCCGGCAGCGTGCCTGCCGGATTTCGCCGCAACGCCGTCGCCAGCGTCGCCCACCCGCCGAGCACCGGCGCCGCCAGCACCGCGGCGCGCGCCGGATAGCGCGCCAGGGCGCGCTCCACGACCAGAGCCCCGGCCCCCTGCCCGACCAGCACGGCCTGGCGCGGCAGGCTCGCCGCCACCTGCACGACATCATGCGAGTACGCCCGCAGCGTGGCCTTCGGCCCAGGGCCGCTGCCGCCATGCCCGCGCAGGCTGACCGCGTGCGCCGGGAACCCTCGGGACGCGGCATGCTCCAGCCAGTACTCGGCGAACGCCCACGCCCCATGGCCGAACCCCGGTACGAACAGCACCGGCGGCTTGCCCTCGTCGGACTCCGGCGTCGCCGACAACACCTCGCGGCGGGCCGGCGGCACGGGACGCGCCCAGTCGCGGAAACGGATGATCCTGGTACTCATGCGGGACCCATCTCGTGCAGGGTTTTCTGCAGCGCGCGCAGGTAGTCCACGTGCGCGATCTCGAACCAGTGCCGCGGCGTGTCCTTGACGTTCGCGCTCATCCAGCGGCGGTCCGGCGCCTTCGCCACCTGGCTCGACCAGAACTCGCCGGCCTTCTGTGGCGCCGCCTCGCGCAGCCGCAGCCAGCGGGCGACCGCCACACTCTGCCAGTGGATGAGCGTCGGCAGGCCCGAGTCGGACTCCAGCAGGCCCACCACCGACAGCGTCGGGTGCTGGCGGGAGAACGCGTGCAGGTGCAGCTTCGGCCGGCCGTCCGCCCCGATGCCGAGCAGCTCGGGCGCCAGGAACTCGAACCGCGGCTGGTATCCCGTCGCCAGCACCACCAGATCGGGCTCGATCTCGGTGCCGTCGGCCAGCTCGACACTGTACTGCCGGAAGCGCTTCACGTCGGGCACCGGGCTGATCCCGCCATGCCCGACGTGATAGACGAGCTGGCTGTTGACGATCGGGTGCGTCTCGTAGATCTTGTGGTCGGGCTTGCGCAGGCCGAACCTGGTCAGATCGCCCACCGTCAGCCGCAGCGTCCAGTGCAGCAGCCACTGCCGCAACCGCAGCGGCAGGCGCAGCGCCAGGATCGCGTCGTTGACCTGATCGGCGGGGCGGCCGAGCACGTACTTGGGCGCGTACCAGTACCCGCGGCGGGTCGAGTGCCAGCACCGGGCCGCCTGCTGCGCCGCCTCGACGGCGATGTCGCACCCGGTGTTGCCGCCACCGACGACCAGCACCCGCTTGCCGCGCAGTTGCGCCGGATCCTGGTACGCCGACGAGTGCATGATCTTGCCGCGGAACCCGTCGATCCCCTCGTACTCCGGCATACTGGGCGCCCAGTTGTGCCCGTTGGCGACCACGACAGCCGCGTACCGGTGTGTGCGCTCCCCGCCGTACCCGCCCGTACTGCGCGTGGTCACGTCCCATTTCTGGTTGTCTGCGGGCTCGACCTTGACCACCTCTGTGCCGAACCAGATGTGCGGGCGAAGATCGAAATGATCCGCGTACCGTTCAAGGTAGGCGAGCACCTGGCTGTGGTGCGGATAGTCCGGCCAGTCGTCCGGCATCGGAAAATCCGGAAACTGAGTGAACGGCTTCGACGAGATCAGGTGCGCGCTCGCGTAGACGGGGCTGCGATCGTGCCGCCAGTTCCACGCGCCGCCGACGCCCGTTTCGCGCTCGTAGCAGTCGACGCCGAAGCCGTGCTCCTTGAGATTCTTGATCGCGACCAGGCCGCTGACACCGGCGCCGATAACGCACACGGTCTCACCCCGGTCGTAGACCGGCCGCCCGTCGCGCCAGAGGGTGGCGCTGTCATGATCGGTGGAGGTGGGCACCGAGATTCTCCTTTTGTGTGGCTGCGAAATCCTCTCGACTGCGCGCCCCCTTTGTCCACCCCCCACCCCATCCGATACCGCTCATCTCCCTCCTCCCCTCCCACCACACCCCTCGACCGCCCCTCCACCCGCCCTCCCCGCTCCGCCGCGCCGCACTGGTCCGCCGCCCGCCGCACAGCGGCCTTTCGCGCCGCGCCGGCCGGCGCCGTCGCCCGCTGGGCCGCCGTCGCCCGCTGGGCCGGCGCGCGCCGCGCAGCGGCCTTTCGCGCCGATCAAGGGCGAATGCACGTGGTTGGATCTCTTCTCCGCGTGCATTTGCCCTTGATCCACGCGAATGCCCTTGATCGGCGGCCAAGGCCCGCGGCAAATCCACGTGGCGCGGACCGCTCAGCAACCTGCGGCGTCAGCCCGACGGCGCATTGCGGTCGATGCCGCAACTTCGCCGAAAATGCGGCATCCCGGCCATGCTGAGGCAGCAAGTTCCCCGAACATGCGCGATCACTCATGCTCGAAACCCCGCGCAGCGCCTCGAACCCTGCACCGCTGCCCGCTAGCGGCCGCCGGCGGGCAGCGGAAGGCGGGCCGCGCGCCCCGGGCGGCGGGCGGCGCGCGGCGGGCACGGCGGGCGGCGGGCACGGCGGGCGGCGGCACGGCGGGCACGGCGATCAAGGGAAAGCGCATGGATCAAGGGCAAATGCACGCGGAAAAGAGATCCAACCACGTGCATTCGCCCTTGATCGGCGGGGAGAGCCGCGCGGAGCGCCGGGGAGAGGGGCGAGCGGGGCGGAGCGCCGCCAGAGAGCGGCGCGACGGTTAGGGCGGGGTGGGGTTGGGGCGGGGGATCAGCGTGCGGAGGAGGATTACGGACAACGCCATCAGGGCGATGTAGAGCGGAACGCCCGCGCCCAGTTGCTGGCTCATCGCGGCCAGGGGTGGGTAGTCGGCCACCGGGGTCAAGGGGGCGGATGGGTCGCCGACCAGGTCGGTTACGCGGTTGGCTACCCAGGTGCCTCGGCCGACGATCAGGTCGTGCGCGATCGGGCCGGGGGTGGTCACGAGCGCGAACATCGTGCCGGCCACGGCGGCGTACAGCCAGGGGATCAGGTGCGCTGACGCGGGCGCCAGCGCGCGGGCGGCCCATACCGAGAATGGCAGGATCAGCGCGAGCGCCGGGGTCAGCGCGACGAACGCGAACGACGAGTCGAGCAGCCAGTGCACGACCCAGCTGATCGCTGGTCCGCCTTCGTCAAGGTAGATGGCGTGGAACCAGAACATCGCCGCGCCGCCGACGTAGCACATGACCACGGCGGTGACGAGCAGGGCGAACTGGGACGCCGGGTCGCGGTAGAAAGCGACGAGGCTGCGCGGTAGTGCGCGTAGCGAGGGTCGGGTGGCGGGGGACAGGTCGAAGATCGTACGGATGGTGGGAGATGGGGACATATGTACATCACATCGATGAATGTCTCTACATCACAACCCCCTGGGGGTTTTCTGGGAGCAGAAGGTCGGTCAGCACGGGGAAATGGTCGCTGGCCTGGCGGGTTTCGGGCGTGTCGACCACGTCGTACTCCAAAACCTGGACGCGCGGGTCGACGAAGAGCGCGTCGATGCGGTCGCGCGGGTTGACGCACGAGAACGTGTGCCGGTCGGCCCGGTCGGCGGCGACCGCGGCGTCGGTGAGGCCGTCGGCGATCGTACGCCAGGCCGCCCCGCCGGAGTTCTCGTTGAGGTCGGCGCCGAGGATCACCGGCAGGTCCACTTTCGACAGTTCGGCGCGCAGTAGCTCGGCTTGGCCGGGGCGCTCGGTCGCGTCGGTCGACAGGTGCGAGCCCACCACGACGAAGCGCGCCGGACCCACCGAGCACTCCGCGAACGCCGCCCCACGCAGGTGCCGCCCGGGCGTCAGCGGAAACCGGATGCACCACTGCCGGTGTACGCGCACGCGGAGCGTGGTCAGGATCAGGTTGCCGAGCGAGGGCAGGCCACCCGCGGCGACCACCATGCCGAACGAGTGCGCGAGCGCGGCACCCTTGGAGCGCCAGCGGAATCGTCGCGGGCCCTCCTGCACCACCACCACGTCCGGCCCGACCTCGCGCACCACGCCGGCCAGCGCCTGCTGGTCGTCGCGCTGGCTGTGCACGTTGTACGACAACACCCGCAGCTTCACAGCCAAACCCTAACGGCGACGGGCAAGGTCTCCCGCTCCCACCACGCCGGCCGCGTTACCCATCTGGGCCGGAACGAGGTCGGCGACGGCGATCCGGCCGCGCTGCGCCAGAGCGTCTACATAGGACTGCTGGGTCGGGCCGAGCAACAGGTCGCCGGCCTCCACGACGCCACCACCGACGACGAGGATCTGCGGGTCGAGGATCTGCACCATGTCGGCGAGCGCGATCCCGAGCCAGTGGCCGATCTGGGCGAACGCTTCCCGCGATACCGGATCACCCTCCTTGGCAGCGGCGGTGACCATCGGTCCGGTGATCTCCTCGGCGTCGCCGCTCGCGAGATCGAGCAGCGCGGCGGCGCGGCGCGGCTCCTGCCGCGCGCCCGCCCGCGCGAACCGCACGAGCGCGTTACCGCTGGCGTACTGCTCAAGGCAGCCGTGCCGCCCGCATCCGCACAGGTGACCCTCGGGCACCGACAGCATGTGGCCCAGCTCGGCCGCGATGCCGTGGGCGCCTCGTACCAGCTCACCGCCGAAGACGATCGCGCCACCCACACCGGTGCCGATCGTGAACATGATCATGGAGTCGTCGGCGTGCCGGGCGGCACCGAAGCGGAACTCGGCCCAGGCGGCCGCGTTCGCGTCGTTTTCGACGATGACCGGCAGCCCGACGGCCTCGCTGACGTAGTCGCGCAGCGGCTCGTCGCGCCAGGCGATGTTGGGAGCGAAGAGCACCGTTGAGCGGCTGGCGTCGATCCAGCCGGCGGCACCGATGCCGACCGCCTCGACCTGGTGGGCGGCGACGAGCTCGGCCACCGCCTCGACGATCACATCGCGGGTCTTGGCGACGTCGTCGGCGGGCGTGTCGCGGCGCGTCTGCGCCACGACCTCACCGGCCAGGTCGACCACACCGGCGGCCACCTTGGTGCCACCGACGTCGACTCCGATGGTCAGCGTCACGCCGTCACTCCCTCCACACCGCGATCACGAACACGCCAAGGTCACGGCCACGCCGCAGTGACGACACGCGCAGTTACGAATCATCTCCGGCGCGCGTCGCGGCGCGCCAGGGATCATCATGCGGATCACCCTGATCAGCGGGCGACGACGACGCGGAGGGCGAAGAAGGCGAAGCGGGCGGAGGCGGCTCGGCCAGCGAGCGCAGCAGGCTCGCCACGCCGGCCGCGAAGTCGCCCGCGCCGGTGGCGAGGCGCTCGGCGAAGTCGGGACTCGGGTCGCGCATCGATGCGATAACCCGACATATCGGGCAGACACAGCACTCCGGATCGCCGGTGGCGAACTGCCCGCCGAAGAACGACCGACCCGAGGAGAGCGCCGCCAGGGCGGTCGCCACCAGCCGCTCAGCCTCTTCGCGGGCCGATGCCGGCTCGTCAACGCGCATGCGGTACCCCCTTCAACCGGCCTCGACCCGCCGCTTGAGCTGCTTCAGCGCGGTGTCCATGATCATCTTTTCGGCCTTGCGCCGAAACATGCCGAGCATGCCCACGGCCAGCTCCACCGAGAGGGTGTAGGTGACGGTCGTGGTGCCGTCTCCGTTGTCCTCGATGTCGTACGACCCGGACTGCGCCTTCTGCATCTTCGAGGGCTCGACGAGGCTCCACTCGATACGCGAGATGTCTTCGGCGTACTCGTAGGCCAGCGTGTACTCGTCGGCCAGCACCCCGGCGTCGAGCGTGAACCGCACCTGGCTCGCGTACCCGTCTTCGTACTCCTCGAGCACCTCGACGCGCTTGAGCGCCTCGGTCCACTCGGGGTAGCTCGCGAAGTCGGAGATCACCTCGGCCACCCGCTCGGGTGGCGCGGCGATAACGATCGACTGGGTGGAGGAGTCCGCCATGCTGGGCAGGCTACCCGTACCGGGCACTCCGTTAGTGATCTGGTCGCGATAGGTTGCTGAGAGTCCATGTAGAAGGAGAGACGTGCGCGAGTTCTCCGTACCCCCGGTCGTCACGATCGGCGATGCCGCCAACCTGACCGACCCCGTGTGGGACAACGCCGCCGCCGCGCCCGACGCGGTCCAGTTCGCCCGGCGCAGCGAGAGCGGTTGGGTCGACGTCACCTGCGCGCAGTTCCGCGACGAGGTGATCGCCCTCGCCCGCGGGCTCATCGCGGCCGGCGTCGAGCCGGGCGACCGGGTGGCCCTGATGAGCCGCACCCGGTACGAGTGGACGCTGGTCGACTACGCCATCTGGGCGGCCGGCGCCGTGACCGTACCGATCTATGAGACGTCCAGCGCCGAGCAGGTGTCGTGGATCCTGTCCGACTCGGGCGCCATGGCCTGCGTGATCGAGACCAGCGCGCACGCCCTGCTGCTGAGCGGCATTCGTGACGGGCTGCCCGAGCTGCGCGACGCATGGCAGATCGACGTCGGCGACCTCGACCGGCTCCGTGAGCGCGGCGCCACCGTCGCGGCCGACGAGGTCGAGGCGCGCCGCCGGGCCACCGGCGCCAGCGACACCGCCACGATCATCTACACGAGCGGCACGACCGGCCGGCCCAAGGGCTGCGTGCTGACCCACCGCAACCTGTACGCGGACGTCGCCAACGCCCTCCCCGGCCTGTCGCACATCCTCCGCGAGGGCGCGTCGACGCTGCTGTTCCTGCCGCTGGCGCACTCGTTCGCCCGGCTGATCCAGATCGGCGTGGTCAACGCGCGCGCCAAGATGGGGCACAGCGCCGACATCAAGAACCTCGTGTCCGAGCTCCAGGCGTTCAAGCCGACGTTCGTGCTCTCGGTGCCCCGGGTGTTCGAGAAGGTCTACAACACCGCCAAGCAGCGGGCGCACGCCGACGGCAAGGGCGCGATCTTCGACCGCGCCGAGGCGACCGCCATCGCCTACAGCGAGGCGCTCGACAAGGGCGGGCCGGGCTTCATGCTGAAGACCCAGCACGCGCTCTTCGACCGGCTCGTCTACAGCAAGCTGCGCGCGGCGCTCGGCGGGCAGTGCCGCGACGCTATCTCCGGCGGGGCTCCGCTGGGCGCGCGGCTCGCGCACTTCTTCCGCGGGATCGGCATCACGATCATGGAGGGGTACGGGCTGACCGAGACGTCCCCGGCGGTGGCCGTCAACCTCCAGAACTCCACGCGTATCGGCACGGTCGGGCGGCCGCTTCCCGGCGTGACGGTTCGCATCGCCGACGACGGCGAGATCCTGATCAAGGGTGACCTGGTCTTCCAGCGGTACTGGAACAACCCGGAGGCGACCGCCGAGGCGCTTCAGGACGACGGCTGGTACCACAGCGGCGACATCGGCGAGCTCGACGGCGACGGATTCCTCACCATCACCGGGCGCAAGAAGGAGATCATCGTGACCGCCGGGGGCAAGAACGTCGCCCCCGCCGTGCTCGAAGATCGGCTCCGCGCGCACCCGCTGATCAGCCAGTGCGTGGTCGTCGGCGATCGGCAGCCGTTCATCGCCGTACTGGTCACCATCGACGAGGAGGCTTGGCCCAAGTGGCTCGCGGCCAACGGCCACCCCGAGACGGCCACGGTGGGCGAACTGCGCGAAGACGCGGCGCTGCGGGCCGAGATACAGACCGCCGTCGACGAGGCCAACCGCGCCGTGTCCGCCGCCGAGGCCATCAAGGTCTTCCGGGTACTCCCCCGCGACTTCACCGAGGCCAGTGGCGAGATGACGCCGTCGCTGAAGGTCAAACGCAACGTGGTCCACAAGACGTACGCCGACGAGATCGCCGCGATCTACGGAGGCTGACGTGACCCATCCGCTGGCGCTGGCGGCGCGGCTGATCGTCCTCACGCTGGTGGCCGTCTTGACGCTCATCACCACCAAGGACGTCGGCCAGGTCCGCTGGATCGCGCTGCTCGCGCTCGCCGGCATCCCAGCGGTGGTCGCGCCCGAGCACCGGTGGCTCGCGCCGATCGGCCGGTTCGCCGAGGTGATCGTCGTGGGGCTCGGCGCGAGCGCGATCGCCGCCGCGGCCAGCTTCGAAGACACCCTCAACCCGGGCCTCGGCGCCTCGGCGATCCTGCCTTACCTGGCGGTCCCCCTCACGGTGGCGGCGCTGCACCGGCACGGGCGGGAAGGTGGCGCGCTGCTGGCCGTGGCCGCTGGGACGCTGGCCATCAGCGGCCTCATCACCGTCGACGACGGCCAGCGCCAGATCACCGAGGTCGGCTACCTCGTGGTGTCGGCGCAGTGGCTGATCCTCGCCGCGGTCGGCACGGTCGCCGCCGGCACGCTGCAGCGCGTCATACAGACCCGTGGCGAGCCCAAACCCCAGCCGTACGCCGAGGCGACCCGCCTGCTCACCCAGCTGCGCAGCGTGGCCCGCCAGCTGCCGGGCGCCACGCTCGACCCGGGCGGGATCGCCGAGCACCTGCTGGAGGACCTGCGCGCGGTGGCTCGGGCCGACCGTGCCGCCGTGCTCACGGCGAGCGGGGGCGGCCGGCTGGTCGTACTGGCCCAGTCCGGAGTGGACCGGGTCGACTGGGAGACCACACTCGACGCCGACTCGGCGATCGCCGACGCGTGGGCGAGCCAGCAGCCGCAGACCGCCCATCGATCGCAGGCCCGGTCCCGCCGCTCGGGCGACGTTTCGGCCCTCGTGGTCCCCCTTGTGGCGGGTGTGCGCACTGTCGGATTAGTGACTCTGGAAGCCGACGTCACGGGCGCGTACCCGTCCTCAGTGGTCGCCAGCGTGACCGCCCTGACGGGTCCCGCGGCCCTTCGTCTGGAGGCCGCTCTGCTCTTCGACGAGGTGCGTTCGCTCGCCACGAACGAGGAGCGGCAGCGCCTCGCGCGGGAGATTCACGACGGCGTGGCGCAGGAACTCGTCATGGTCGGATACGGCATCGACAACGCCCTCGCGACGCTTCCGGAGGGCGCCGACGAGACCTCGGAAGAGCTTCGCTCGCTGCGCGCCGAGGTGACCCGCGTCATTACTGAGCTGCGACTTAGTCTTTTCGAGCTGCGCAGCGAGGTCGACCGGCACGGTGGGCTGGCGGCGGCGATCGCGGAGTACGCGCGGCAGGTCGGCGCCTCCGCCGGGCTGCGCGTGCATTACACACTCGACGAATCGACGGCACGCCTCCCGGCCGCCACCGAGGCCGAGCTTCTCCGCATCGCGCAGGAGGCGATCACAAATGCGCGCAAGCACGCCGGCGCGGCGAATCTTTGGGTCACATGCGCGGTCGATCCGCCCTACGCTCAAATTGAAGTGTCGGATGACGGTCAGGGCATAGCTGACCAGCGGCCGGACGGGAGGTACGGTCTTGCGATCATGGCAGAGAGAGCGGAACGTATCCGTGGCCGGCTAGAGATCAGGCCCCGCGACCCCAGCGGCACGACCGTTGCGGTAGTGCTGGGAACCTCGCCCCGGCGCGATACGGTGCGCGATAGCGTGACAGCACCAGAAGGGGAGTAACCCGAGCATGACCACCAGCCCCACGCCGCCTGCGACGCGTACGAAGGTGCTTCTTGTCGACGACCACGACCTGATCCGCAAGGGTCTTCGGCACGCGTTCGAGCGCGACCGGCAGTTCGAGGTCGTGGGCGAGGCGGCGACGGCCGCCGAAGGGGTACGCCAGGCGGGCGCGCTCCAGCCCGATGTCGTGATCATGGACCTGCGGCTGCCCGACGGGAGCGGCCTGGAGGCGACCCGGGCGCTGCGCAAGTCGAGCGCCACGATGGGCATCGTGGTCCTGACCATGTACGCGGGTGACGACCAGCTCTTCGGCGCGCTCGAGGCGGGCGCCAGCGCGTTCGTGCCCAAGACCGCCCCGGCCGACGAGGTCGTGGCCGCGGCCCGGCACGCCGCCTCCTCCCCGAGCGCCTTCACGGCCGCCGACCTCGCCGAGGCGATGAAGCGCCGCCTCGCGCCCTCGGGGCCGCAGCTCTCGCCGCGCGAGGGCCAGGTGCTGCGCCTGCTCGCCGACGGCATGAGCGTGGCCGGCATCGCCAAGCAGCTGTTCGTGAGCGAGTCCACGGCCAAGACGCACATCTCGAAGCTGTACGAGAAGCTCGGCGCCGCCAACCGCGCGCAGGCCCTGATGACCGCCCTGCGCTTGGGCCTTCTGGAAGCCCCCGACGCGCCGAAGTTCTAACCACCACGCCGTGATCAGGGCGTCCCTCAGGTTGCTGGAGCGGCTTGGGGGACGCCCTGATCACGATTGGCTCCGGCTGGGCGAACCTCACAGTGGCCGATCACGGCGTACGCTGCCGATTACGGGCCGGCGCGTGCGTCAGGTCTGGATGGCCGGGCACGGGACGGGCAGAATGGCGGCGACCCACCAGGGAGCCACCAATCACCCGGACACGGGCAGAAGGGACGGGCATGCGACGTCCGGACTGGGCACCGGAGAGCATCGATATCGAGCGCCCAAGTGTCGCCCGCATGTACGACTACTACCTCGGCGGGTCACACAACTTCGCGGTCGACCGCAAGGCCGCGCAGGCGCTGATCGCTGCCATCCCCGAGGCTCCCCTGATGGCTCAGGCCAACCGGGCGTTCCTGCGCCGCTCCGTGCGGTACCTCGTCGAGGCGGGCGTGCGCCAGTTCCTCGACATCGGCTCCGGCATCCCGACGGTCGGCAACGTGCACGAGATCGCTCAGCAGGCCGCTCCGGACGCCCGCGTGGCGTACGTCGACGTCGACCCGGTCGCGGTCGCGCACAGCCGGGAGATCCTGTCCGGCAACGACCGTGCGGTGGTGGTCCAGGAGGACATCCGGCACCCGGAGCGCATCCTCGACCACCCCGACGTGCGAAAACTGATCAACTTCGACCAGCCGGTGGCGCTGATGGTCGTGGCAGTCCTGCATTTCGTACCGGACGCCGCCCAACCCGCGCAGATCCTCAAGACCCTCCGCGCGCCCCTGGTGCCCGGCAGCTACCTGGCGCTGTCGCAGGCCACCCACGAGGGCCGCACCGACGAGGAGCGGGAGCAGGCGATCGCCATCTACCAGCGGACCGACAGCCCGCTGAGTTACCGCGCGCGCGACGAGGTGGCCAAGTTCTTCCACGGCTTCGAGATGGTCGAGCCGGGGCTGGTCTGGGTGCCCGAGTGGCGCCCGGACACACCGGAGGGCGTGGAGGGCGCGGAAAGCGCCGTCTACATAGGTGGCGTCGGACGGCTGACATGAACGGCCAGCACGGAGGTCCACTGGCTGCCCGGGTCGGCTACGCCACGTTCGCGCGGGCCTGGGCGAAGTCGATCACCGGCACGAGCTACATGCCGGTCACCCAGGCCGAGCTCGAGGCGTTCCTGGAGAGCCTCACCGTGCGGCTGGTCGACGCGCTCTTCGCCGAGCCGTTCAGCCTGCGGCGCGGGTACCAGATCGGCGCCGACCTGGTGGCCGCCCACATCGCCTCGGCCGAGGGTCTGGGCCGCACGATCGAGGTCATCGACCTGCGCCTGCTGCGCGACCTCGGGCTGTCCGGCGACGACATGCGCGACCGGCTGGCCCGCGTGCTGGGCACCGTCGCGATCGGGTACGCCCGGGCGCTGCGCGACCGCACGCTCGACGAGCAGGAGTCGATCCGGCGGGCCGCTCTTGTCGCCCGCGAGCAGGCCGAGCACGCCCTGCGGGAGAGCGAGGCGCGCTTCCGGCACCAGGCCACTCACGACCCACTCACCGACCTGCCCAACCGCACGCTCTTCACCGAACGCCTCGACGCCGTCTTCGGCCGGCAGGGCACCGCCGGCCGGCGGCTCGGCCTGTGCTTCGTCGACCTCGACGGCTTCAAGATGGTCAACGACACGCTCGGCCACCACATCGGCGACCTGCTCCTCGTCTCGGTCGCCGAACGCCTCCGGCGCGGCCTCGGCACCCATCTGGTCGCGCGGATGGGCGGCGACGAGTTCGTCATCCTCGTCGAAGACACCACCTGCACCGACGACGTGCTCAAGGTCGCCGACGCGGCGCTCGCCGCCATCACCGAGCCGTCCATCGTCGACGGTCACGAGCTGCGGGTCGCCGCCAGCATCGGCGTCGTCGAGCGTCCGGTCGAGGGCACCAGCCCGCGCGAGGTCATGCGCGACGCCGACATCACGCTGCACTGGGCGAAGACCGCGGGCAAGGGCCGGTGGGCGCTGTTCGACTCCGACCGCAACCAGCGTGAGCTGACCCGGTACGCGCTGTCGTCGGCGATGCCGGCCGCGCTCGAACGGGGCGAGTTCTGCCTCGACTACCAGCCACTCGTATCGCTGACCGACGGCGCCCTGCTCGGCGTCGAGGCCCTGGTGCGCTGGCGCCACCCGCAGCTCGGTGTGCTGCGTCCCGACCACTTCATCGGGCTCGCCGAGGAGACCGGGCTCATCGTGCGGCTCGGCGGTTGGGTACTCGCCGAAGCGTGCCGGCAGGCCCGGCGGTGGGCCGACGTGAGCCCGACGGCGCCGTTCGTGAGCGTCAACCTCGCCGTCCCGCAGGTGCGCGAGCCCGAACTGGTCGACCAGGTCACCGCGCTCCTGCACGAGCACAGCCTGCCGCCCGACCGGCTCCAGCTGGAGATCACCGAGAGCGCGATGATGAGCACCGACGACGAGTCGGTGGGCACTCTGCGCTCGCTGGCCGACCTCGGCGTACGGGTGGCGATCGACGACTTCGGCACCGGGTACTCGAACCTGTCGTACCTGAGCAAGCTGCCGGTCTGCGAGCTGAAGGTCGCCGGCTCGTTCGTCGAAGGGCTGCGCGCGCCCGCCGCCGACCCCGCCAGCCTCACCGACGAACGCATCCTCGCCACGCTCGTGTCGCTGGCGCACACGCTCGACCTGACCGTCACCGCCGAGGGCGTCGAGACCGCCAACCAGGCCGACCGGCTCCGTGCGATCGGCTGCGACGCCGCACAGGGCTGGCACTTCGGCCGGCCCAGCTCCCCCTCAGACGTCGAGGCCCTCCTCTAACGCCCCCTGGTACGCGCTGGCCTGGAGCGTGAAGAGGTTGGCGTACGTGCCGTCGCGCGCCATCAGCTCGTCGTGCGAGCCCTCCTCGATCAGCGCGCCGTGGTCGAGTACGTAGATCCGGTCCGCCTCGCGCACGCTCGCCAGCCGGTGCGTGATCAGCACGACCGTGCGGCCCGCCGCCAGCTCCCGCATCCGCTCGTACACCTTGTACTCGGCGCGCGGGTCGAGGTTGGCGGTCGGCTCGTCGCAGATCAGCAGCGCCGCGTCGCGGTAGAACGCCCGGCTCACCGCGAGCCGCTGCCACTGCCCACCGGACAGGTCGGCGCCATCCGTGAAGTGCCGCGAGAGCAGCGTGTCGTAGCCGCGCGACAGCTCGACGATGAACTCGTGCGCGTCGCCCCGGTCGGCGGCCGCCTCCACGGTGGACTGTTCCGCCGGTCGCTCGTACCGGCCGATGCTGATGTTGTCGCGCGCCTTGAGCGGCCATCGGGTGGGTTCCTGCATGACCACCGCGACCTGGTCGCGGACGCTGACCGGGTCGACACCCGCGAGGTCGACGCCGTCCCACGCCACGGTGCCGCGGTCGGGGTGGTACAGGCCGGCCAGGAGCCGCGCGAGCGTCGACTTCCCGGAGCCGTTCTCACCGACAAGGGCGATCGTCTCACCACATCGGACGGTCAACGACACGTCGCGGACCGCCGGGCGCTCGCTGCCCGGGTACGCGAACGTGACGCCCCGAAGTTCGATCCGGGCCGGGCCCAGCGGGGCGCGCTGTGCCGGCGTCGGCTCGGCACGCTCCCGCGCCAGCGCGCAAAAACCCTCATAGTCGCTGAAGTACAGGCCCTGCTCGTAGAGGTGGTTGACGGAGAAGGCCACCTGGGTGAGCCGCTCGATGCCGGTGCTGATCGCGTACGCCGCCGCACCGCCGACCGCGAGGTCCATGCGGCCGGTCAGCAGCAGGATGAGCAGAGCGGCGTACGTCAGACCGGTCGCGACGCTGCCCAGCGCGGTGCCGACAAGATTGGTGCGTACCTGCCGGGTGGAGACCTTCATGTACTCCCCCGTCGCCACGTCGAGCAGCCGTCGCACCTCGGCGAGCAGGTACTGCCGGACCGTGAACGCGCGCACCTCCGGCGCGGGCTCCCGCTCGGCGAGCAGGTTGGAGAGCATCCACTTGCGCCGCCACACCGCCACGAGCCGCAACTCCTGCCGGTACCCCAACCGCGCGGCCCGCACCGCCGCCCATCCCCTGGGCACCACCGCCAGTACGAGCAGCGGCAGCAGCACCGGATGCAGTACCGCCAGCACGCTGCCGACGGCGGCCAGGCCGATCAGGTTCGTCGCCAGCTCGATCCCGTGATCGACGATCCGCTGCGCCGCGTCGATCCCCCGATCCCGGGCCCGCTGCATGGCGTCCCGCCAGTCCGGGTCGTCAAACGTGGCAAGATCGACGCGGGTGGTCAGATCGAGCAACTCCATCTCGGCGGCCTGCAGCACCTGCGGCGACAGCCGCCCCTGCGCCGCCGTGGCCGCCGACGTGAGCAGCGTCTTCAAGGCGCCCGCCGCCACCATGATGATCAGCGACGGCACGGCGGCGCGGATACGTTCGGGCGTGGGGCCCGCTCGCAACAGTCCATCTAGGACACCGACGACGCTGACGAGGCTGACGGCGCTCGCCACGCCACCCGCGACCTGGAACCCCACCACGGCAAGGGTCGTGCCTGGGCTGGCACGCCAGCCCAGCCGCCAGGCCTGCACCAGCAGACCGGGGAGCCGCCGCAGCATCCGCCAGAACGTGGCGTTGGCGGCTTCCGCGGTCGCGGTGAGCCAGTACGGCACCTTCAGTTCGTCGTCCTCCGGCGACTCCATGCCTTCCTTGGTACGACACCCCACCCCGTGCCGTCCAAGCCTTTCCCCCATCCGCACGGATTCCCCCCGCGCCCACGGGCGGCGTGTCGCCCCGCCCTACGCGCCGATCAAGGGCAAACGCACGCGCTTGGATCTCTTTTCCGCGTGCATTCGCCCTTGATCCATGGAGATGGCCTTGATCGACGGCCGCGCCAGAGTCAGGGGTTGAGCAGCTCCGACAGGTGGGCAGCCTGGGTCTCCCAGCGCCACTCACGCTCCACCCACGCACGGCCCGCCTCACCCATACGGGTGGCAAGATCGCGGTCGGCGAGCAAGCCCGCCACCCGATCGGCGATGTGCGGAATATCGCGACCATTCACCACGTACCCGGTCTCGCCCTCACGGACCGCATCGGGCGCACCCCCCGAATCGCCGGCCACGACGGGCAGGCCGCTCGCGGACGCCTCAAGGTAGACGATGCCGAGGCCCTCCACATCGAGGCCGGCGTTGCGGGTGCGGCACGGCATCGCGAAGACGTCGCCGGCCGCGTAGTGCGCGGGCAGCTCCTCATGCGGCACCGAACCGGTGAACACCACACCCTCGCCAGCCATCTTCGCTAGGCGCGACCGGTGCGGACCACCACCGACCAGCAGCAGCACAGCGTCTGGCACCCGGCGCCGGATCAGCGGCATGGCCCGGATCAGCGCATCCTGGCCCTTCCGAGGCACCAGGCGCGACACGCAGACCACCACCGGACGGTCGCCGAGACCGTGCCGGCGGCGGATTTCAGCACCGTCCACATCGGGGTGATACGTGTCGACGTCAACGCCCGGCGGGAGCCGGCGCAGCTCAGTCAGGCCGTGCAGCGCCCGGTCGAGGCGCACCCGCTGGTACTCGGTCAGGAATGTGGTCACGTCGACCCCCCGCGCGATCCGGCGCAGCAGGCCGCGCGCTCCGGGGAGCGCGGCCCAGCCGATCTCGTGGCCGTGCGTCAGCGCCACCGCGCGCTCGACGCCCGCGCGGCGACGCAGGCCCGCGGCGAGCAGGCCGAGAGGCGCCGCAGCGCCGAACCACACAGATTCGCAGCTGTACGCCTTCGCGAGCTCCGCCGTGCGACGGGCGGCCCGGCGGGTGGGCAGCAGGACTCCCGTCGACTCGCGGACCACCTCGAAGGGTTGCTCCGCGTCGAACTTGGCCGCGCCGCGCCAGGTCGACGCGTACACCACGAGGGAACCGGGCGGCTGCCGGATCGCGAGGTTGTGCACGAAGGACTGGATGCCGCCCGGCCGCGGCGGGAAGTCGTTCGTGACCAGAAGGGTGGTCATCGCTCTCCTCGGGCGTAGGCCCGCGCCGCGGCCATCCGCTCCACCGTGGACGGATGCGAGGCGGAGTAGAGGTATTCCCAACGGGGTGGGTCCGGGTCGCCCAGGTTGACCGTGGAGAGGCGGCGTTGCATCGCCTCGAACGTCGCCGGGTCGCCCGTCAGCACGAGCGCGTGTTGGTCGGCGCGCGCCTCCACGCGCCGGGACACCAGGCTCTGCACCGGTGAGGCGGCCAGGCCCACCACCGACACGATCGCCACCATCAGGGCGAGCGCTCGCGGTTCGCCCATCGAGTCGACGCCAGCGGCGCGCAGCAGCCATCCCCAGCCGCCCAACACGTACAGGGCGATCACGGCCGCCGCCGCCCCCAAGGCACCGATCAGCGTGCCGGTGAAGACATCGCGGTCCTTGGCGTGACCGAGCTCGTGCGCCACCACACTCGTGACCTCGGCGGGTGGAGCTTCGCGCAGCAGGGTGTCGTAGACGACGATCCGACGAGTCGGGCCGAGCCCCGAAACGTACGCGTTGACCGCCCGGGTGCGGCGGGACGCGTCAGCCACCAACACATCGCGTACTGGCACACCGTCACGCTCGGCGAGCGCCATCAGCTCGGTGCGCTGCGGACCGGGCTCCATCGGGGTGAACTTGTTGAAGACCGGCTCGACGAGTACCGGCACGATGAACGAGAGCAGCACCACCAGGCAAGCCGCCCCCGCGGCGCCGAACGCCCACCACCAGCGCGGCGCGAACCGGGTGATCGTGTAGAAGCCGAGAAGCGCGAGTGCGCCGATGACCGCGGTGACCGCGTACGACTTCAGGACGTCGACTACCCATCCACTCCAGCTTTGTGTGGAGAGCCCGTATTTCACCATGACGGTGTGCCGCCAGGCCGCGAACGGAAGCGTGGCCAGCTCGGCGACCAGTACGATCGCAAGCCCGCCGACGATCGCCCGCGCCACCCAGTGGTCGCCGAAGGGGCGACCGCCCAACTCGACCAGGCGCGCGCCCAGCGGGGTAAGCCCCAGGACCAGCGCCACCACCAGCCCGACGGCCAACGCCCCGTACGAGCCAGGGCGCAACGCCGCATGAAACGCCCGACCGCGGCTCACCTGCGCCGCCGGCAGGTCGCGCAGAGCCGCGAGCTGATCGGCGCGCGGCGCCGGCGGACGGTGCCACGGCACCAGGAACGCGGCGGCCACAAGGAGCGCGATGAGAAGCCCGCCCAGAGCCACGACCGCCCAGAGCCTAGGGGTCATGCGCCGCCTCCCGCAGCCACCACAAAGCGCAGGGAGCGCAGCGACCGAAGCGACTGGCGGCTACAGGGAGGCTTCGGGGCGCATGACCCACGCGAGCGAAGGCGAGCGCCAGTTGGCAGGGTCATGCGAGCCGATACTAGTGGTCATGCCACATGCCGCCTGCGGCGTCCACCGGGCATGAGCCGCAGCGGCGGCCGTGCCGGCTCGGAAATCACATCGACGTCAAAGCCAGCGCGCGCGAACACCTCGATCGCCTGGCGCTCCGCCTCGGTGAGCTGACCGTATCGCGGCGGCGTGTCGATCAGGGCGCTCACCAGGCACCCGCCACACGCATTGCCCCGAACGGCGCAGCTGTCGCAATCGATAAGCATGCCCTGACGCTAGGTGAGGGGTATGACAAAATCGCAACCCACCAAGATCCATGACCATCACCGCGCTCCGACCTGCTGAGACGCTGGGTGCAGGCCACAAGATCCCGGAACCTGCGGCATCGGAAGCGGGTCGATGCCGCAAGTTCCCTGAAGATGTCCCTTCGCACGGGTAGCGCTCGACTCCCAGCGTGCTGGGGTTGGGTACCGACGACCGTAAACGGCGACCAGCGACGGCAGCGGGCCGCGAGCGCAGCACTACGGACGTCGGGCCCCGAGCGCCGGGCAGCGGGCGTCGGGCCGCGAACGCCCACCGACGGCCACGCGCTGTGGGCGCTGCCCGCCCCTGTCGGGCGAGAGCGAGAGCGCCGGCGACGATCAAGGAACATTGCGTCGATCAAGGGCAAAAACACGCGGAAGTGAGATCGAGCCGCGTGCATTTACCCTTGATCGACGAGCCGGGGGCTGGCGTACGCGGGCGCCAGCGCCCGCGAGTGGCCGGTGCGACGCGGCTCCGGCGCGGGCCGACGCGGGCCGACGCGGGCCGACGCGGGCCGACGATCAAGGGCATTCGCATGGATCAAGGGCTAATGCACGCGGAAAGAGATCAAAGCACGTGCATTCGGCTCTTCGCCCCGATGTGTGGGTTGGGGTCGGGTTGGTGATTGGGGCACGCCGTTGCCTGGCCTAGGTTTCGGACTGTCTGACGGTTCGATTCCTAGAGTGGGGGCAACGGCGTGCGTTCGTTAAGCGTATGGAAGCGGGTTTTGGGGTGTCAGGGCGCGGTGGTCGAGTCGACGTGTGTCGATGATGTGGCTGGTGTGGTGGTGGTCAGGGTGCGTGCGTCGGCGCGGGAGCGGCAGCGGTGCGGGCTGTGTCGGCGGCGGTGTCCGTGGTACGACCAGGGCCGCGGCCGGCGGCGGTGGCGCAGTCTGGATGTGGGTGTGATGCGGGCGTATGTGGAGGCCGAGCAGCCGCGGGTGTCCTGTCCTGAGCATGGGGTGGTCGTGACGGCGGTGCCGTGGGCGCGACACGGGGCCGGGCATACCCGGGACTTCGACAGCGAGGTGGCGTGGCTGACCCGGCAGATGTCCAAGACCGCGGTGTGCGCGCTGTCGCGGATCGCCTGGCGCACCGTGGGTCAGATCATCACCCGGGTGGTCGCGGACGCGGACGCGCAGGCCGGGGACCGCCTGGATGGGCTACGCCGCATCGGTATCGATGAGATTTCTTACCGGCGTGGCTACAAGTATTTGACGGTCGTGGTCGACCACGACACCGGCCGGCTGGTCTGGGTCGGCCAGGGCCGTAGCAAGGCCACCTTGGCCGAGTTCTTCGAACGGTTGGGCCCGCAGCGATGCGCCCGGATCGCGTTGGTCTCCGGGGACGGCGCGGACTGGATCTTCTACGCCGTCGCGGAGCACTGCCCCAACGCCCGGCAGTGCCTGGACCCGTTCCACGCCGTGGCCTGGGCCACCAAGGCCCTGGACCTGGTCCGTAACCAGGTCTGGCGCCAGGCCCGCAAAGACGGACAGAAAGCCCTGGCCAGCGACATCAAGGGCGCCCGGTACGCGCTGTGGAAGAACCCTCAAGACCTCACCGAACGCCAACAAGCCAAACTCGCCTCGATCGCCAAGACCAACCAGCCGCTCTACCGCGCCTACCTGCTCAAAGAACAGTTCCGGCAGATCTTCGCCGCCGGCGGCGAAGAACGCATCGAACTCCTAGACCAGTGGCTGGCCTGGGCCAGCCGATCCCGGATCCAACCCTTCGTCGACCTGGCACGACGCATCCGCATCCACTTCCGCCCCGACATCGCCAACACCCTGGTCCACCGACTCAGCAACGGCCGTATCGAGTCCGTCAACACCAAAATCCGACTACTGANCAACAAGCCAAACTCGCCTCGATCGCCAAGACCAACCAGCCGCTCTACCGCGCCTACCTGCTCAAAGAACAGTTCCGGCAGATCTTCGCCGCCGGCGGCGAAGAACGCATCGAACTCCTAGACCAGTGGCTGGCCTGGGCTGGGCCAGCCGATCCCGGATCCAACCCTTCGTCGACCTGGCACGACGCATCCGCATCCACTTCCGCCCCGACATCGCCAACACCCTGGTCCACCGACTCAGCAACGGCCGTATCGAGTCCGTCAACACCAAAATCCGACTACTGACCCGCATCGCGTTCGGGTTCAAAAACGTCGACGCCCTCATCGCCCTCACCCGCCTACACCTCGGCGGCTACCAAACCCCACTACCCGGCCGCAACTCTCCCACCTGACCCACACATCAGACAGGAGAGCCGTGCATTCGCCCTTGATCGGCGGGAAGAAGGGGCGCACAGCGCGCGGGCGCGGAAGCGAGGGGTGGGCTCACAGGGGTGGCACAGGGTGGGCAGATGTGGCGCTGAGGGGAGGCACGGAGGGTGGAGCCCATGACGACCACAGTTCTTCCGGGCGCCGCCAGCTACAGCGCCCACGTACCGCAGGGCGCGGTCCTCGACGTGGTGATACCCGTCTACAACGAGGAAAAGGATCTTGAGCCCTGCGTCCGGCGACTGCACGCGCATCTGCGCAGGAGTTTCCCGTACCCCTTTCGGATCACGATCGCCGATAACGCGAGCACCGACGCGACGCTCGGCGTGGCGACCGCCCTGAGCCGCGAGCTGCCCGAGGTCCGGGCCATCCACCTGGATCAGAAGGGACGGGGCCGCGCCCTCAACGCGGTCTGGACGGCATCCGACGCACCCGTCCTGGCGTACATGGATGTGGATCTTTCCACCGACCTGGCCGCCCTGCTCCCCCTCGTCGCGCCGCTGATCTCCGGCCACTCGGACCTGGCGATCGGCACCCGCCTCTCGCGCGGTTCGCGAGTCGTGCGCGGGCCGAAGCGTGAAATCATCTCGCGCTGCTACAACCTGATCCTGCGCGGCACGCTCGCCACCAGGTTTTCGGACGCGCAGTGCGGGTTCAAGGCGATCCGCCGCGACGTGGCCGAGCGCCTCCTGCCACTCGTACAGGACACCGGCTGGTTCTTCGACACCGAGTTGCTGGTACTGGCCGAACGAGCCGGCCTGCGCATCCACGAGGTACCGGTCGACTGGGTCGACGACCCGGACAGCCGCGTCGACATCGTGGCCACCGCGGTCGCCGACCTCAAGGGGATCTGGCGACTGGGCAGGGGCCTGGCCACGGGGGCGCTGCCGATCGGCTACCTGCGCCAACAGGTCGGTCGGGACGGCGCGCCAAAGGGCTTGGCGGGACAGCTCGTGCGGTTCGCCGGCGTCGGGGTGGCCAGCACCCTGGCGTACGTGGCCATTTTCGGCCTGTTGCGGCTCGTGGCCGGCGCCCAGGCGGCGAACCTGCTCGCCCTGCTCATCACGGCGGTCGCCAACACGGCGGCGAACCGGCGGCTCACGTTCGGAGTGACGGGGTGGCGCGGCGCGGGCCGGCACCAGATGCAGGGCCTGGTGGTCTTCGGGCTGGGACTGGCGCTGACCAGCGGCTCGCTGGCGGCGCTGTCCGCCCTGGCGCCGTCGGCCAGCCGCCTGGTGGAGATCGCGGTACTCGTCGTGGCGAACCTCGCCGCGACCGTGCTGCGGTTCGTCCTGATGAGGGCGTGGGTCTTCAACCAAACGAAAGCTACCCTGGCCGGGTGACTGCCCGCGCCCGCGCCACCGCCGTCGCTGTGGTTCTGACCATGGCGGCGGGCGGCTGTAGCTTTGGCGAGCCCGCGCCCGACGAGGCCGGCGAGCCGCCCAAGTTTCCCACCCCGACGGTGACCGCCACGCCACAGGACGGCGTCAACCAGCAGGTCGCGGCGACGATACTGGCCAAGGGGCTGCGCGTGCCGTGGGGTGTGGCGTTCCTGCCGGATCGTGGTGCGCTGGTCACCGAGCGCGACACCGGCAAGATCCTCAAGGTTGGGCCGGAGTCGACGACGGACGGGCTCAAGGTGACCACCGTGCAGACGCTCGATGAGGTCGACGCGGCCGGCGAGGGCGGCCTGATGGGCATCGCGGTATCGCCGAACTACGACACCGACAAGTCCGTCTTCGTGTACTACTCCACCGCCCAGGACAACCGGGTCGCCAAGCTGGTACTGGGCGGCGAACCCACCCCGATCGTCACCGGCATCCCGCTGTCGGGCATCCACAATGGCGGGCGCCTCGCGTTCGGGCCGGACGGTTTCCTGTACGCCACGACGGGCGACGCGTCGCAGCGTGGGCTCGCGCAGGATCCGAAGAGCCTCGGCGGCAAGATCCTCCGGATGACGCCGGACGGAAAGCCCGCACCGGGTAACCCGATCAAGGACTCGCTCGTGTGGTCGCTGGGCCACCGCAACGTCCAGGGCATCGCGTGGGACGCCAGCAAGCGGCTGTACGCGGCCGAGTTCGGGCAGAGCACCTGGGACGAGATCAACCTGATCGAGCCGGGCAAGAACTACGGCTGGCCGACTGTCGAGGGCAAGGCGAACGATCCTCGGTTCGTGAACCCGCTGGTCGTGTGGTCGCCGAAGGACGCCTCGTGCTCCGGCCTGGCGGTCGTCGAGCGGGTCGTGGTCGCCGCCTGCCTGCGCGGCGAGCGGCTCTGGCTGGTCGAGCTCACCGCCGCCGGCTCCGTGTTCGGGCAGCCGCGCCCGATGCTGGTCGAGCAGTACGGCCGGCTTCGCACCGCGATCGCCGCCCCGGATGGTTCACTGTGGGTGACCACGTCGAACCACGACGGCCGGGGAGACCCTGATCCGACCGACGATCGCATCCTGCGGCTCGTCTTCTCTGGCGGCGGGGCCGGAAAGAGCTAGTTTTAAGCAGGGTATGAGCAAGATAGATCGGAAAGCGCGCGTCATGCGGGCGGTCGGCAGAGCCGTCCGCTCCCTTCCCACCCGCAAGGTCGGCTTCGCGCTGGTGATGCTCGGCGTCGCGGCGGCCGGCGTGATCATCGGCGTACTGCTGGGCGCGCACACCAACACCGACGTGGGCCCGTTCCGTGCCGAGATGTCGATCACGCCGTCGATCGTCGGCGACACCGAGGTGGCGATCCCGCCGCTCGGCTCGCTGCACCTCAACAGCCACGACGGCCCGACGCACCTGTCGGTCAACCTGGGCACGCTCGACCAGCGCCGCACCGAGGCCCTGCTCGACGACCCGGCCGGCATCAGCCGGGCCAGCCAGACCGCTCTCGATGACGTCAAAGAGGGCCTGATCCGGCTCGGCATGCGCACCGTCGCGGCCTCGGTGCTCTGCGCGATGGTGCTGGCCGCGCTCGTCTTCCGCGACGTACGCCGGGTCGCCTGGTCGGGCTTCCTCGCGCTGGCCATCGTCGCGGGCAGCCTCGGCACCGCCGCCGCCACGCTGCGCCCCAACTCGATCGAGGAGCCCAGGTACGAGGGGCTGCTGGTGAACGCGCCCGCCGTCGTCGGTGACGCGCGAGCGATCGCGGACAACTACGGCAAGTACGCGGAGCAACTTCAGCACATCGTCGCGAACGTGAGCCGGATCTACACGACCGTCTCCACGCTGCCGGTGTACCAGCCGGCGCCGGGCACGACGAGCGTCCTGCACGTCTCCGACCTGCACCTCAACCCGACCGCCTGGTCGATGATCCGCACGGTGGTGGAGCAGTTCGGCATCGACGTCGTGGTCGACACCGGCGACATCACCGACTGGGGCAGCGAGCCCGAAGCGTCGTACGTCGCCTCGATCAGCCTGCTCAAGGTGCCGTACGTCTACATCCGCGGCAACCACGACTCCGCCGCGACCGCCGCGGCGGTGGCTCAGCAGAGCAACGCCGTCGTACTGGACAACAAGGTCGCCACCGTGGCCGGGCTGACGTTCGCCGGCATCGGCGACCCGCGCTTCACGCCCGACAAGGAGACCTCACCCGCCGGCTCGGGCAACTCGAAGCAGACCGCCGAGCGGATGATCGGCACCGGCGAGCAACTGGCCGCCACGATCAAGGCCGCCGACCGGCCGGTCGACATCGGACTGGTGCACGACCCTGCCTCCGCGGTGACGCTGACCGGCACGTGCCCGCTCGTCCTCGCCGGGCACACGCACAAGCGCGAGGTGTCGATGCTCGCGCCGGTGCCCGGCGGGATGCCGACCCGGCTGATGGTGGAGGGCTCCACCGGCGGCGCCGGGCTGCGCGGCCTCGAAGACGAGGAGCCGCTGCCGCTGGCGATGTCCGTCCTCTACTTCGACGAAAACAAGGTGCTACAGGCGTACGACGACATCCAGGTGGGTGGGACCGGCCAGGCCCAGGTCACCCTGGAGCGCAAAGTGATCAAAGACGAGCAGGCCACGCCGTCCGAGGGCCAGCACGCGCCGCCTACGCCACGCTGAGCTCGGCCTCCGCGACATCATCGGGTACGCCGACAGCCCGGCCCGCCATTTCGACGCGCCACGGGGCGGCGGTGCCTGTGCGCAGTACCCGGATCGCGTCGCCCTGCCGCACCACGACGAAGCTGGTCGCGACCGCGCCGCCGAGCGACGGAACGTCGACCCGCACCTCACCCTCGGCCAGCTCGTAGAGCTGGAGGGTGACGCCGTCGTGGTACTCGTAGTCGGGGCGGTCGTCGCGGGCGCCCAGCGGCAGCGCGGTGCCCGGCCGCACGAGCACCGGCACCGTGTCGAAGCCGCACGTCTCGGTGACCCAGCGCGGCCCCTCGACGACCTCGCCGGTGAGCAGGTGGGTCCAGCGGCCGGCGGGCACGTAGTAGGAGACGCGGCCGGACGCCGACATCACCGGTGCGACGAGCAGCCGATCGCCGAGCATGTACTGCCGGTCGAGGTAGGCGCAGGCCGGGTCGTCCGGAAACTCCGCCACCATCGGCCGCATCACCGGCACACCCTCAGTGTGTGCGGTGACGGCGGCACCGAACAGGTACGGCATCAGCCGCGCCTTGAGCCGGGTGAACGCCCGCAGCACGTCGACGGCCTCCTGGTCGAACTCCCACGGCACGCGATACGAGTGGTTGCCGTGCAACCGGCTGTGCGACGACAACAGTCCAAAGGGGATCCACCGTTTGAACACCGCCGGGTCCGGCCTGCCCTCGAAGCCACCGATGTCATGGCTCCAGTACCCGAAACCCGACATCGCCAGCGACAGGCCGCCGCGCAGGCTCTCGGCCATCGACTCGAATGTGGACTCGCAGTCGCCACCCCAGTGCACGGGGTACTGCTGACCGCCGGCCGTCGCTGAGCGGGCGAACAGTACCGCTTCGCCGTCGCCCCGGTGCTCGCGCAGCAAGTCGAAGACGGTGCGGTTGTAGAGATGCGTGTAGTAGTTGTGCATCCGCTCGGGGTCGGAGCCGTCGTGCCACACCACGTCCGTGGGGATGCGCTCGCCGAAGTCGGACTTGAAACAGTCCACACCCATCTCCAGCAGCGCCCGCAGCTTCCCGGCGTACCACGCGCACGCGTCGGGGTTCGTGAAGTCGACGAGCCCCATCCCGGCCTGCCAGCGGTCTGTCTGCCACACGTCTCCGCTCGCGGTACGCACCAGATACCCGGCCGCCGCTCCCTCGGGGAACAGCGCCGACCGCTGCGCGATGTACGGGTTGAGCCACAGGCTGACCCGCAAACCGCGCTCCTTCAGCCGCTTGAGCATCCCGGCCGGGTCGGGGAAGGTGCGCGGGTCCCACTCGAAGTCGCACCAGTGGAACTCGCGCATCCAGAACGTGTCGAAGTGAAACACCGACAGCGGCAGCTCGCGCTCGGCCATCCCGTCGACAAAGCTCATCACCGTGTCCTCGTCGTACGACGTGGTGAACGAGGTGGTCAGCCACAGGCCGAACGACCACGCCGGTGGCAGCGCGGGCCGCCCGGTCAACGCCGTGTACTTGTGCAGGATCTCCTTCGGCGTGGGCCCGTAGATGACGAAGTACCGCAGCTCGTGGCCCTGAGCGCTGAACTGCACGCGGGACACCGCTTCCGAGCCCACCTCGAACGACACCAGCCCCGGGTGGTCGACGAACACCCCGTACCCGCCACTGGTCACGTAGAACGGCACGTTCTTGTACGCCTGCTCGCTGCTCGTGCCACCGTCGGCGTTCCAGATGTCGACCGACTGGCCATTCTTGACCAGCGGGCCGAAGCGCTCCCCCAAGCCGTACACGGTCGTGTCGACGCCGAGGCGTAGCTGCTCGCGGATGTAGTGCGCGCCGTCGTCGGTACCGATAGCCGCCATCGCCTTGCGCTCGCTCGCGGTGAGCACCTCGCCGCCGGCGAGAAACTCCATCCGCCACCTGTCGCGGTTGAAGCGCACCGACAGCGCCCCGGAGGTGAGTGTGGCGTCGTCGACGGACAGGTCGACCGGTGGCTGGGTGGACGCCAGCTCGAAGTGCGGCCCGCGCGGGGTGCGCCCGGTGAAGTGGGAGACCGTTATCCCGATGACGTCCGGCATCGGCGACTCCGCGCGCACGGTCAGCATCGGGCGGTTGAGGGTGTCGCCCCGGTGTCCGATGTGGGCGGTCGGCGCGTACACGGTCAGGCTGTCGCCGTCGGCGGTGACGTCGTGCACCTCAGCCGGGTAGAGCGGGTGCACACCGTCACGCACGTGCCAGTAGCCGTCGGTGAACTTCACAGTGCTGACTCCTACGTTCCGTGGACTGTGGATCCCGCTAGCGGCCGTGGGTGACCACGACGGCGAACGACCAGGATTCCGGTTTGGTTCCTACTTGATGGCCCCGGCCATGACGCCGCGGGTCAGGGTTCGCTGGAAGATGAGGAAGAAGATGATGGCTGGCACGATGCCGAGTAGGGCTGATGCGCTGGTGGTGGTGGCGTCCATCATCCGGTCGCCCTGGAGCACGCCGAGTGCTACCGGCACGGTCTGTTTGTCGTTGGAGATGAGGAAGATCAGGGGTAGGAAGAACTCGTTCCAGGTCCAGATGAAGAAGAACGTGAACAGTACCGACAGGCTGGGCCAGCTGATCGGCACCACGACCCGCCACAGGGTGCGCCATTTGCCGGCGCCGTCGATCGCGGCCGCTTCCAACATCTCCCGCGGAAACGCCGTGTAGACCGAGGAGAGCAGGTAGGTACCGAAAGCACTCTGGATCGCGGTGAAGATGATGATCACAGCGAGTTGGGTGTTGTAGAGACCGACCTCTTTGGACAGGTAGTAGAGCGGGTAGACCAGGGCCTCTTGTGGGAGCAGGTTCGCGAGCAGGAAGAAGACAAGAAACGCGCCGCGTCCGCGTACCCGGCCGATGCCCAGGGCGTAAGCGTTGAGGATCGACACGATGACCGCGAGCACAGCCACGCTGGCGCTGATCAGGAAGCTGTTGAACAGTTTCTCGCCGAAGTCGACGCGGATCCAGAAGTCGGCCAAGCCTTTGAAGTACAGGCTGTCCGGCAACGACAGCGGCCCGCCCGACGCGTACTCGGCAGGGCTTTTGACCGCGTTGAGCGCGACCAGCGCGAACGGTGACAGCACGACGATGACCAGCAGCGTGAGCACCGCCAGCACCGCCGACCGCGACAGTCGCGCGTTCACAGCAGGTCCCGCCTTTCGCTACGGGCCTGGATGCGAAGAAACACCACGGCGAGCACGACGATGATGACGGTCAGCACGGTGGCGATCGCCGAGCCGTAGCCGACCTGTGCCTTCTCGAAGAAGTTCTGGTACGCGAAATAGGAGGGCACGAGGGTGGCGTTGCCTGGCCCGCCCCGGGTGAGCACGAAGATCTGCCCGAAAATCTTCAACGCGGCGATCGTCGTGGTCACCAGCACCACATAAATCTCCGGCTTGATCAGATGGATGGCGATCCGCCGGAACCGCTGCCACCAGCCGGCACCGTCGATCGCCGCCGCCTCATACAGTTCCGGGTCCACCCGCTGGAGCCCCGACATGAACATCACGACCGGGTACCCGATCTGGAACCACACCATGATCACCATGACGCTGTAGAGCGCGTACGCCGGATCGCCGAGCCAGTTCTTGGCCAGCGCGTCCAGGCCGACGTTGGTGAGGATCGCGTTGAGCGCACCGAAGCTGGGGTTGAGGATCCAGCCCCACACGATGCCGGTGACCGCCACCGGCAGCACCTGCGGCAGGTAGAACCCGGAACGCAACACGCTGGCCGTGCGCGGCCCGATCTGCTTGCCCACGTAGTCGAACAGCACCGCGGCCAGCACCAGCCCGAGCAGCGTGGGCACGACCGCCATCGCCACGATCAGAAAGATGATGTTGCGGAACGAGGCCCAGAAGTTCTCGTCCCCGAGCAGCCGCGTGTAGTTGTCCAGCCCGATCCACTCGGGGGTACCCACCCCCTGCCACCGCGTGAAGCTGATCCCGACGTTCATCAGCAACGGCACGACGATGACGACCAGGGACAGCAGCACGCCGGGGATGAGGAACACCGCGTAGCCGCCGCCGCTACGCCGGCGCCGGGCGCGGGCGGGAGCGGCGCCCGCGAGGGGGCGCCGCTTCACCTCTGTCGACGTGGTCACTTACTTGCCGATACTGGTCAGGTTGTCGTTGTACGGCTTGGCGATCTCATCGAGCACCTGCGCCGGTGTCTTCGTGCCGTTGATCAAATGTTGCGTGCCGGCCACCAGCACGTCGTAGTAACCAGGCGCCGGCCAGTCGGGATAGAACGCCAGACCGTCCGAGGAGTTGAGCTTGTCGAAGTTCTCGATCAGCTCCTTACTCTTCGGATCAGTGATCTTGCTCAGATCACCCAGTACCGGCACACCACCCGAGTTGCCCAACAGCGACTGGATCTCCGGCTTCATCGTGATGTCGATGAAGTCGTACGCCAGATCCTTGTTCTTCGCCTTGTTCGGCACCACCCAGATGTTGCCGCCCGAACCCGGGTGCAAGCTGTTGCCGGGGAACAGGAACGTGCCCCACTGGAAGCCCTTGGCCTCAGCCACGAACCGCCCATACCACCAGCTGCCCGAGATCAGGATCGGGAACTTGCCCTGCGTCCACGCCACGCCCATCGGGTCGGCCTTGATACCGGCCGAGTCCTTGGCGATGTAGCCCTTCTTGACCCAGTCGGCGAACGTGTTGGCCGCGTAGGTGAGCTCCGGCCCCTTGAAGTCGACCTTGCCCTTGTACAGCTGGTAGGAGTCGACCCACGAACGGTTCGCCTTCGACAGCGCCAACTCGTAGAAGATCTGCTGCGCCGGATACTCCGCACCACCGACCGACAGCGGCGTCACACCGGCCTTGACGAACGTGTCCATCGCCGCCTCGAACTCGGCGAGGGTGGTCGGCACCCGCACGTTGTGCTTCGTGAACAGGTCCTTGTTGTAGTAGACCATCACATACTCGGCGTAGTTCGGCACACCGAACCATTTGTCGCCACCCATGATGCCCTGCTCGTCGTACTTACACGTGGTCTGGATACTTGGCGAAATCTTGTCCCAGCCGCGTTTTCCGGCCTCCGAGCTCAGGTCGGTCAACAACCCCTGCTTCGACAGCAAACCGGCCGACGCGTTGCCCTTGTTGTACTCCATGATGTCCGGAGCCTCGTCCGAGTTCAGGATCATGTTGGCGCTCTGCCGGATCTGCTCGAACCCCTTCTCCTCGAACTGCACCTTGACTCCGGGGTGCGATGCCTCGAACTGCTTGATCGCCTCGGCCCAGGCGACGCCCATCGCGCTCGTCGCGCCTTCGTAATGCCACAGCTTCAGGACCTTGCCGTCGCCGCCGCCCTCGTCGTCGGCGTCCGCGCCGCAGGCGGCCAGGACCAGTGACGCGGCGGCGAGCAGCGCGGTGACCGCGGCTCGGGTGCGAGTGGTGAACACTGCCACCTCCTAATCGTCGAAATGCGAGTCGAAGCGCTTCGACAAACATTCACGCCCAGCTAAACGGACCCCCGCATCCGTGTCAACCCACGTTTTACAACGGCCGGTTACCCGGGAGTTCGTATGGTGTCCAAACTATTGACAGGCCGCTAGGCGGTACACGAGCCTCGCAAGAGTGCGCTCTCTGAAGGCCTTGATGGCGATCGCCGTGACGATGACCGTGCTCGCGCCCGCCGTCGCGGCGCGCGCCGACGACACGTACCCCTTCCGCGACCCCGCCCTGCCGCTGGACGCGCGCATCGACGACCTCGTCGGTCGCCTCACGCTGGACGAGAAGATCTCGCTGCTGCACCAGTACCAGCCGGCGATCCCGCGGCTCGGCATCGGCCCGTTCCGCACCGGCACCGAGGCGCTGCACGGCGTCGCCTGGCTCGGCGAGGCCACCGTCTTCCCGCAGGCCATCGGCCTCGCCACGACGTGGAACCCCGACCTGATGAAGCAGGTCGGCACCGCCGTCGGGCGGGAGGCGCGCGGGTTCCACGCCAAGGACCCGGCGAACAACGGGCTCAACCTCTGGGCGCCCGTCGTCAACCTGCTGCGCGACCCGCGCTGGGGCCGCAACGAAGAGGGGTACTCGGAGGACCCGTACCTGACTGGGGCGCTGTCGACCGCGTACGGCAGGGGATTGCAGGGCGACCACCCCGTGTACCTCCAGTCGGCGCCCACCCTGAAGCACTACCTCGCCAACAACAACGAAATCAACCGCGACACCGCCTCATCGACGCTGCCGCCCCGGCTGCTGCACGACTACGAGCTGCCCGCGTACCGGACCGCGATCCAGGCGGACGCCGCCACCGGCGTGATGACGTCGTACAACCTCGTCAACGGCCGACCGGCCACAGTGGAGCCTTCACTCGACGCCGAGGTGCGCACCTGGACCGGCAAGGACCTCATGGTGGTCAGTGACGCGTTCGCACCCGGAAACCTGGTCGGCTCGCAGCGGTACTACGGCACGCAGGCGGAGGCGAACGCCGCCGCGATGAAGGCCGGCCTCGACAGCTTCACGCAGGACGGCAACAATCCACAGTCGACGGTCACCGCGATCCGCGCCGCCCTGGATCAGGGGCTGCTCACGGAGGCCGACCTCGACGAGGCGCTACGGCACATCTTCTCCATCCGGTTCCGGCTCGGCGAGTTCGACCCACCGGGCAGCAACCCGTACGCGGCCATCACGCCCGACGTCATCAACTCCCCCGCACACCAGCGGCTCGCCCGGCAGGCCGCCGACGAGCAGGTCGTGCTGTTGAAGAACGCGGGCAACGCGCTGCCGCTCTCCGCGGCGAAGACGCGAAAGGTGGCGGTCGTCGGTCCACTGGAGAACACCCTCTACACCGACTGGTACAGCGGCACGCTGCCCTATGCGGTCACGCCGCGGCAGGGCATCCAGGAGCGGCTGGGCGCCGGCGCGACGGTGGTGGCCAGCGAGGGCGTCGACCGGATCGCGCTGCGCGACGTGGCCACCGGCCGGTACGTCACCTCCACGGGCACCACCGACGCGGACCACGTGCGGCTCGGCTCCACCACGGCCGACGACGCCGCGCGGTTCGACGTGTTCGACTGGGGCCAGGGCCTGCTGAGCCTGCGCAACGTGGCCACCAGCAAGGTCCTCGGGTACAACTGGGGGCCGTTCGTCACCCGCGACGCGCAGCCCAACAACTGGTACGTCCAGCAGCAGTTCAAGCTCGAGGAGCAGAGCGACGGCACGTTCGCCATCCGGTACGCCGGCTACGAGACGCGCGAGCCGTGGTTCCCGGCGGTGCGGTACCTGACCGTGAACGCCGACGGCGAGCTGGCTCTGGGCGCCGAAACCGCTGCCACGGCGGCCCGGTTCACGAAGGAGACCGTCCGCAGCGGTGTACAGGAGGCGGTCGCGGCGGCCAAGGGCGCCGACGTCGCGGTCGTCGTGGTCGGCAGCATGCCGTTCATCAACGGCCGGGAGACCAACGACCGCGTCTCGACGGCGCTCGCCGAGGGCCAGGCGGCGCTGGTCAAGGCGGTCCGGCAGGCCAACCCGAACACCGTGGTGGTGCTGGAGAACAGCTACCCCACCACGATCACGTGGGAGCAGGCCAACGTGCCGGCCATCCTCTGGACCAGCCACGCCGGGCAGGAGACCGGGCACGCGATCGCCGACGTGCTCTTCGGCGACCACAACCCGAGCGGCCGGCTCACCCAGACCTGGTACCGGTCGGACGCCGAGCTGCCCAGCATCCTCGACTACGACATCGCCAAGACCGGCATGACGTACCTGTACCACCGCGGCACGCCCCTCTACCCATTCGGACACGGGCTCAGCTACACGACATTCGGGTACTCCGCGCTCCGGGTCGACGGCTCGTCGGTCTCCGTCGACGTGACCAACACCGGCAAGCGCGCCGGCACCGAGACCGTGCAGCTCTACACGCACCAGCGCAGGTCCCGCACGACGCAGCCGGTCAAGCAGCTCCGCGGTTTCACCAAGGTGACCCTGGCACCGGGCCAGAAGAAGACGGTCCGCATCCCTCTCAAGCGGTCGGATCTCGCCTTCTGGGACGTCACCCGGAGCCGGCCGGTGGTGGAGACCGGCGCGTACGACATCCTCGTTGGCGCCTCGGCCACCGACATCCGGCGTACGGCGACGCTCCACGTGACCGGCGAGACGATCCCGCCGCGCGACCTGCGCACCGCCACGGCCGCGTGGACGTTCGACGACTACGCGGGCACCACACTCGTCGACACCACCAAGGCAGCGGGTACCGCCGTAGCGGCGACCGCCCCCGGACAGTGGATCAAGTTCGCGGACGCCAACCTCGGCACCGGTGTCACCAACATCACCGCACGCGTCTCGACACCCGGCACCGCGCCCGCCGCCATCCAGGTACGCCTGGGCGGCCCGAACGGCCGGCTGCTCGGCACGCTCACCGTGCCCGCGACGGGTGACCGGTACGCCTGGACCACCGCTTCCGGCGGTCTCCGGCGCGCGGCCGGCCGGCATGACGTGTATCTCGTCTTCACCGGAGCCGCGCAGGTCGACAGCGTGCGGTTCTGGTGATCATGGCCAGGCAGGGTATGCTGGCCGGCGTGACGCGATGGTATCTGTGGTTTACGAGGCCGGCCCCTGTGCCGGTGACTCGGCCATGAAGCCATGACCTGACGTCACCAGACACCGCCAGAGGCCGGCTGGGCAGGAGCGAAAAGCTCCTGCCCTTTTGCATGCGAAGCGCAGCCGGCTACGACCTGGGGATGCCGGCCCCGGGGAGGCTGGCGGAAGGACTTTCCAGTGACACTCCCAAGCGTTCAGCGGGTCAGTGACCAACGCATCGACAAGGTCATCCCCCTGATGACCCCCGCGCTGCTCCATCACGAGCACCCGCTCGACGAGGATCTCTCGGCGGCCGTGCTCGAGGGGCGGCGCGCGGTCGCCCGCGTACTCGACCAGGAAGACGACCGGTTGATGGTGGTCGTTGGCCCCTGTTCGGTACACGACCCGGCCGCCGCCCTCGAATACGCCGACCGCCTCGCCGCCACCGCCGCCCGCCTGGCCGACGACCTGCTCATCGTGATGCGGGTGTACTTCGAGAAGCCGCGCTCCACGGTCGGCTGGAAGGGCTTGATCAACGATCCGCGGCTCGACGGCTCCGGCGACGTCAACACCGGCCTGCGTACCGCTCGCTCGCTGCTGCTGCAGGTGTCGCGCAAGGGCCTGCCGGTCGGCTGCGAGTTCCTCGACCCGATCATCCCGCAGTACATCGCGGACACCGTGGCGTGGGGCGCGATCGGCGCGCGCACCGTCGAGAGCCAGGTCCACCGCCAGCTCTCCTCCGGCCTGTCGATGCCGATCGGGATGAAGAACCGCCCGGACGGGGCGATCTCCACCGCCGTCGACGCCATCCGAGCCGCCGGCGTGCCGCACGTCTTCACCGGTATCGACGTGTCGGGCACCCCGGCGATCCTGCACACCCGGGGCAACTCCGACTGCCACCTCGTGCTGCGGGGCGGCAGCGGCAAGCCCAACTACGGTGCCGAAGACGTGGCGGGCGCGCTCGGTCAGCTCCGCGCGGCGGGCCTGCCCGAGCGGCTGGTCATCGACGCGAGCCACGGCAACAGCGGCAAGGACTACACCCGCCAGCCGGTCGTGGTGGCCGACATCGCCGAGCAGATGGCGGCCGGCCAGCGCGGCATCGTCGGTGTGATGCTGGAGTCCTTCATCGAGGAGGGACGCCAGGACCTCGACCCCACGGCCCCGCTGACCTACGGCCAGTCGATCACCGACGCCTGCATCGGCTGGGACACCACCGTCCACGTCCTCGAAAACCTGGCCAAGGCCGTGATCGCCCGCCGGGGGTAGGCTCCCGCCGCACGCTCCGCGCCCCACCTCTGGGGCGTGGGGCGTATCAGGCCGTCTTGCGGGTTTCGGAGCCGCCCATCACGCGGGCCGCTATCCAGACGAAGAGCACCGCCAGGGCCACCTGGATCGCGTGCCGGATCCAGTCGATCCCCTTGGTCTCGCCCACGCCCAGCCAGTCGGCGAGCACGCCGCCGAGCAGGGCGGCCGCGATGCCGACGCCGATCGTGACCCACACCGAGATGTTCTGGCGTCCGGGCAGCAGCAGCCTGCCCAACATGCCGACGATCGCGCCTGCGATGATCGCCCAGAGAATCGTCCCAATCATGGTGACCTCCTCAACCAGAGGCTAGGCCGGCGGCGGGTCCTTCGCGGTCGAAACTGCGATACCGGACACATCCGCAACCGGGGCACAGCCCATCCGAAAACCGCCCACGTATGAAAGAGCGATGAAGATTGACCGGCTGCGCAACCGCGACCGCTCCTCGCGACGTCTTGCAGAGGTGACTCGTAATCGCAAGCTGGTGATCAACACAGCGGCGTTGATGCTGTGCGGCGTGCTCGCCGGGCTGGCTGTCGCGGCGGCGGCCTTTCCCGCCCTCGCGATGTCCGGGCTGGCCGCCAAGGCCGGCGCCGACTCGTTCGAGGCGTTGCCGAGCGAGCTGACCAACGCGCAGGCGCCACAGGCCAGCGAGGTCTACGCGTCCGACAACAAGACGCTGATCGCTCGCTTCTTCGACGAGAACCGCCGGAACGTCGAGCTCGAGGCCGTCTCCCCGATCATGCCCAAGGCGATGTTCTCGTCCGAGGACCACAGCTTCTACACGCACAAGGGCGTCGACGCCAAGGGCATCGCGCGGGCCTTCGTGGCGAACAGCTCGGGCCAGTCGCAGCAGGGCGCCTCGACGCTGACCATGCAGCTGGTCCGGATGTCCATCACCTACACGGCGACGGACAACAAGGCGGTCGTCGCGGCCGGCGAGGACACCACCGGGCGCAAGCTGCGCGAGGCGCGGCTCGCGCTCCAGGCGGAGAAGAAGTACAACAAGGACGAGATCATGGAGCGGTACCTCAACATCGCTCCGTTCGGCGCCAACACGTACGGCGTGTATGCCGCGAGCCAGTACTACTTCGCCAAGCTTCCCAAGGACCTGACGCTGCCCGAGGCCGCCATGCTGGCCGGCATCGTGAAGTCACCCACCCAGTACGACCCCACGACGACGGAGGGCTACGAAGCCACCCTCGAACGGCGCAACTGGGTGCTCGGACAGATGGTCGAGACCAAGTCCATCACCGCCGAGGAGGCCGAGGCCGCGAAGGCCACCCCCATGACCATCAAGGCGAAGCGGTCGCCGAGCGGCTGCCTCGTCACCAAGCCCAACGACTGGGGCTTCTTCTGCGACTACTTCCGCCGGTGGTGGATGTCGCAGGAGGCGTTCGGCGGTAGCGAGTACGACCGCGAGCGGCGGCTCAACGGCGGCGGCTACCGGGTAGTGGCCACATTGGACCCGAAGACGCAGAAGGCCGCCAAGGACAACGTCGAGCAGCGACTGAAGACCGGCAACAAGAACGCCCTCATGGTGGCGGCGATCGAGCCCGGTACCGGCAAGGTGCGGGCGCTGGCCACCAACCGTAACTTCAAGGTGGACAATCCGTACGACCCGCAGAACAAGCCGAGCACCAACCCGAAGAGCAAGGGCCAGCGCGGCACGTACCCCAACACCACCAATCCGCTGATCACCGGCGGTGGCGGCATCACCGGGTACCAGTTCGGGTCGACGTTCAAGATCTTCACGATCGTCGCGGCGCTGGAGAAGGGGTACCCGCTCGACTACACGCTCAACGCGCCGCAGCGTTACCCGTCCAAGTACAGCGGCGGCGGCCCCACCTCCTCCTGCGGCGGCAGCGACCGCTGGTGCCCTGGCAACGACAACCCCACCCAGGCCGGTATCCACAACGCGTGGACCGCTTTCGGCCGCTCCGTGAACACCTACTTCGTGCCCATGGAGGAGCGGGCCGGCGCCGCCAACGTGGTCGCCGCCGCGCAGAAAATGGGCATCAGGTTCCTGAACGACGACGACGCGAGGCGCGCGGCCAACAAGGAAGAGGCTGACGACTGGGGAGCCTTCACGCTCGGCGTCTCCGGCACCACCCCGCTCGACGTGGCCAACGCGTACGCCACGCTCGCCGCGGACGGCAAGCACTGCGAGCCGATCCCGGTGCAGGAGATCCACGAGATGGGTGGCAAGAAGCTCGACGTGGCGAACTCGCGCTGCAACCAGGCGCTCGACGTCCAGGTGGCGCGGGCGGCGCTCGACGCGGCGCGCTGCCCGGTCGGCGACCAGTCGGCCTTCGGCGAGTGCAAGGGCGCCACCGAGCCGGAGGCGCGGGGCAGGATCGGCCACCCGGTCGCCGGCAAGTCGGGTACCACCGACAGCCACCGCACCGCCTCGCTCGTGGCCACCACGAGGAACCTCTCGGTCGCGGGCGTCCTCGCCGACCCGGACTGGGCCGAGACGACCGCCGACATGAGCCACGGCATCGTCAACCCGGCGGTCTACGAGACGCTCGCCGACGCGTTGAAGGGTAAGGAGGTCAAGAACTTCCCGCCGCCGACGCAGAAAATGGCCTACGGCGAGCAGCGGTCGATCCCCAACGTCCAGTGCGCCCCGGTCAACGCGGCACGCTCCACTCTGGAGAATGCCGGCTTCCGCGTCGAGGTCGCCACCACGCAGGTCCCCTCCACATGCCCACCGGGCACCGTGGCCGGCACCGAGCCCGAGGGCCGCACCATCGAAAACGGCCTGGTAGTCCTAAAGATCTCCTCCGGCGGCGCCGGCGCCACCCCCACCGGCGGCCCCCCACCCCGACGCTAACCCCGCCCTTCCCGCCCACCGCCCCGCCCTCTTGCCGCCGATCAAGGGCAAACGCACGCGATTCGATCGCAAAACCGCGTGCGTTCGCCCTTGATCCATGTGATCCCCCTTGATCGGCGAGTCCTGACGCGGGCTCGATCACCCGCTACCCGGTCTTGCGCCGCGCCGCGCCGCGCCGGTGGCGCGGATGCCGCATTTTCAGGGAAAACGCGCCCTCCGACCGGCCCGGATAGCGCAGAATCCCCGAAGTTGCCGCAACGTCCCGCCAGACCCGCGCCCCGCGCGGTACGAAACCCAAGACCGTTCAGGATCAGGAGCGAACTTTGGGCTACCGCGGCGTTCGTCGCGGTCCCAGCCGTCGCTCCCGCGGCCTCACCGTCCGCGTGCCCACGACCCGGCCGCGCTCACGCACGCAGCGCCGACAGCCCGGCCTGCCGGACGTGGGCTTGGCGGGCGGGGCTGGCAGCGGGGGCCGGGGATTTCGGCGAGCGCTTGCGAGCCGCCGGCCCGCGCGGTGCCCGCGGGAGCATGCGGTCCGCAGCTGACGCGGACCGGGGCACCACAAATGCTTTGGGTGGATACACAGGAGGCACCGCCCGTGCGGGCGGTGCCTCTCAGGCGTCGGTGTGCAGGTCGCCTCTCGGCGAGTGGCGCGACGCGGCTCCAGCCGAACGGTATTCCGCGAAGGCAATTAGGTGAGGCCCGGGGACACTGGACACACCGACAGTCATCTCAACGGCACTAGGGTGCCTTGTGTTCCGGCCCCGGGTGTATTCCAGATCACCCTGCCGTCAGGTTGTCGTCCACGGCGCGGGCGAGATCGTCGAGCGCGCGGTCGGCTTCTTCGCTCGGCGCGCCGTCGACCTGAAGCTCGACCCGAGCGCCGCCGGCGGGATTCGGGTGCACGGTGAGTTGGGCCCGGTCGTGCCATCGGGCGCGGAGGCGGTCGAGGTCGACCTCGGGCGGGGTGGCGCGCAGTTCACCGGGGAGCCACCCGGAGCGGGCCGGGTCGGTCGCGGTGTTGAAGACCACCTCGGGCGGTGCCGACATGCCCCGCTCGGCCTGGTAGGCCACCTCAGAATCCGTCCCGCAGGCGGCCAGGGTCCACCTCGCGCCCGGGATGGCGGGTCAGGTATTCGGTCTCGAGTTCGGCGGTGCGCCGCAGATGATTGGCGAGAGAGGCGTCGGAGCCGTGCCGCAGCGTGTCGAGCCGGGTGCGGTGCAGGCTGGCCATCTCGCGGATGAGGTCTTCGTCGGTCAGCTCGGTGGGGTCGATGCCCGCGTCGTCGATCGGCGGGAGCTGGCCGTGCGCCGCTGGTCCAGTCATGACTACTGCTGTTGCCCGGACGGCGCGGTTTGAAACGGCGGCGGTCAAGGGCGCATCGGGAGAGCGACAACGCCCTTGCACGCGGTGAGCGGTGCTTTTCAGCTGTGCTGAGCGGTGCGATTCAGCGAAGGTCGAACTCACCGGCGCGGACACCGGCGACAAAGGCCCGCCAAACGGGTACGGCGAACGAAAGGTGCTCCTGCGGCAGCGTCGAGTTGCGGATTGCTACGGCCTCCGGCGCGCGTGCCACTTCGACGCACGCGTGAGACTCGCAACGTGTGCTCTTCCGCCATGTAGCGCTGACGGCACCCGAGTGGGCCATCTACTCTCCTCGATCTGATTGCCTCGGCCCGGTGCCGTGACGGCTCACCTTAGCACCATTTGCCCGCTTTATCGGTATGTGCGAATAATTTCCGATAACGGTTCGGTGAAGGTTTTTGTGCGATGGCGCGAAGCGTGTATCAGACCGACGAAAGCTACAACGCACCGTGACCGGCACACAATCGTCCCAACGATCGATCCCAGGGGTTGAACTCAGCCAGTCACCGGTTCGGGTTGCCGTACCCAGCGAGTGACCACTCTTTCGGCGTAGAACGAGACGAACGGCACCGTGCCGGCGAGCATCACGAGCGCCATGCGGCCCAGCGGCCATCGCGCCCGGCGCGCCACATCGAAAGCGGCCAGCAGATACACCATGTACAGGAAGCCGTGAGCGGGACCGACCGTCTCGACCACACCGGGCTCATCCCAGATGTACTTCAGCGGCATGCCGATCACTACCAGCAGGATCAGCACCACACCTACCACATAGGCGATGGCGCGATACCGCATCAGGGCTCCGCTCACGGTCAGTTCCTTCCAGATCAGCCAGGGGTCAGCCGGGGAAATCGGCGGGCTTGGCGCCCGGGTTGGCGTTCAGCCAGGCCAGGTATCTGTTGTACTCCGCCAGTTCGGGGTCGCCGCCGTCGTCGTACTCGGTCCGCCGGGGAGCGGTGCGGACCGGGCGCCGCCCCGCGGGCACCGGCGCGGTCTCGGCGACGGACTCCTCGGGAGCCGCGGCTCGCAGCGTGTGGCGCGCCTCACGCACCCACATGAAGACCACGAAGCCCGCGAACACGGGCCACTCGAAGGCGTACGCCCAACTGAGCGCGTTGCCGCCGGCGGCGCGGCCGATCTGCCACCACCCCAGGGCGAGGAAACCGCACACGAGCGCGACCGCGAGCACGTGGCGTGCGAGCCACGCCGGTGTCAACAGCCGCCTCATGGCACCGAGCCTACCCACTGTCTCCGACACGCCGTCGTAGAGGTGCCGCACTAAAGACGCGCTATTGCCCGCCTCTACTTTGTGTGCCAATGGCGTCGTCATTCATTCACGCACCAACCCTTCTCGGCTATTGCCACGCTGTGCGACATTGATAACAGTCGGTAAGCAACCCGTGTTGGCGGCGGGCCGCCGCCGGGCTCAGCGGAGGGCAGTTGTATGGCGGAGCGACCTGGGGCATGGCGACGAAGTAGCCGCTGCGAGGCCATCGAGTGCGTGGAGGTCAGGCTCGGAAACGACGGGGTCGGCGTCCGGGACTCGGCGTCCGGGCGCGCAATCGAGGTACCGCACCCAGCGTGGCGAGCATTCTGCGCCGGCATCAAGGCGGGTGACTTCCGCGTCCTCGCCGACTGACGAAAGACATATACGGAATGTGCCGGCTCTGGCATCAGCCAGCAGCCGGCGCTTCATATGTGGCCATTCGCGCCTTCCGCAACGACATTGGAAAACGCGATGGTCGGGTGTAGCCTGCAAGAATCCTGGCTAACAGGCAGGTTGCGGCCCGCCAGGTGGCAGCTTGCATAGTAACCTCCCTCACGACACGGCCGGCGAGTCCGGCGTTGGCTAGGAGGGCTTGATGATGACGGCGCAGGGTCCGACGGTCGGGCGGCGCCGACTGCGCTCGGCGCTACGGCGTGCCCGCGAGGCCACTGGCCTGACCCAGGAGCAGGTGGCCGAGGCGATGGACTGGTCGCTCTCGAAGCTGATCCGCATCGAGGCGGGCAGCGTCTCGGTGTCCACCAACGACGTCAAGGCGCTCCTCAGCCACTACCGCGTCAACGACCCGCAGCAGGTGGCTGAGCTCGTCAACCTGGCCAAGGTGGCGCGGCAGCGCACCTGGTGGTCGCAGTACCGGGAGACCTTCCCCGCGCCGTTCGTGGCCTTCATCGGCCTGGAGGCCGAGGCGTCGAAGCTGTCCTTCTTCCAGTCCGTAGGCGTTCCCGGGCTCATGCAGACCGAGGCGTACGCCAACTCGATCACCGCGTTCGTGGTGCCCGCGCAGGTCGATCCCACCCGCACCAAGGAGATCGTCTCGCTGCGCCGCCGGCGCCAGGCGGAGGTGCTCGGGCGCGCCCACCCGCCGGAGGTCGAGCTGGTGCTCGACGAGTCGATCCTCCACCGGCAGGTCGGAAACGCCGACGTCATGCGTGGTCAGTTGGAGCACCTGCTGCGCCTGGGCGAGTTGCCGCACATCACGATCCGGGTGCTGCCCTTCAGCTCCGGCGTCTATACCGCGCAGGGGCAGTTCGTCGTGCTGGAGTTCGCCGACGAAGACGACTCAGACGTGGTCTACGTGGAGAGCGCCGGCTCGGTTACCGAGGTCATCGACCAGCTCGACCAGGTCAAGCGCTACCAGGAGATGTACGCGATGCTGCGTGAGCACTCGCTCGACCCGGATCGCTCGCGGGCCATGCTCGTCGAGATGGCTGGCCGATTCCGGTGAGCCAGCGGGGAAATGGGAGCAGCCCGGCCGTGAGCCCCGCTCAGGGGGCGACCATTGGCCGGCGGCGGCTGCGGCACGCGCTGCGCACCGCGCGCGAGGCGGTCGGCATGACCCAGGAGCAGGTCGCGTCCGAGATGGACTGGTCGACCTCCAAAATCATCCGGATCGAGGCGGGCGCGGTGAGCGTGTCGCCGATCGACGTCCGTGCTCTCCTTCGGCTGTACGGCGTCGTCGAGCAGCGCCGCGTCGACGAGTTGGTGTCGTTGGCGCGCTCGTCGCGGGCACGCCGGTGGTGGTCGTCGTTCGCCGGCTCGCTGCCACCGTCCTATATGGCCTACATCGGGCTGGAGGCGGAGACGTCGTCGGTGCTGTGCTACACGCCGACGAAGCTGCCCGGCCTCTTCCAGACCGAGGCGTACGCGGCAAAGGCGCTCCGCCGCGACAGCGCCGGAGCCGACGAGCAGAGCCAGGTCGAGGTGCGGCTCACCCGCCAGCGCGAAGTGCTCGACAAGCCCAACCCGCCACACATCACCGCGGTCATCGACGAGTCGGTGGTGCGGCGAATCGCCAACGACGCGCAGGCTCAGAAGGAGCAGCTCGAAAAGCTGATGTCGCTGAGCAGCAAGCCCAACATCACGCTGCATGTACTGCCGTTCACGTCGGGCATCGACGATTATCCGAGCCCGTTCGCGATCCTGCAGTTCCCCGACCCGGCCGACCATGACGTGATGTTCGTGGAGAGCGCGGTGGCCGACGACGTCGTCGATCGTCCCGAGGTCGTCGAGCCGTACCACGAGAAGTTCCAGCGGTTGTGCGGGCTCGCGCTCAGCCCCGACGAGAGCCGCGACCTGATCAAAAAGATCGTGGGCGAACTCGACTGAGTTCGCCCACGATCGGTGTGCCCCCCGGCCCACCAGTGGAACTGGCCTAGCGGCGCGAACGGTACATGTTCATCGAAGCGACCGGCTCGGCCACCGCGCCCAGCCTTGTCGCCTCCTTCGCCCGGAGCAGCGCCCGCGTCACCTGGCCGTACTGCCGCTGCTGGTCGCAGGTGAACAGCAGCATGGTCAATCCGTGGACCTCGCCCCACAACTCGTATGCCCGCGGCCGGAGCCGGTGGCCGATCGTCGCCACCAGGAAGGGGACGAACGCCACGGCGGTGAGCGCGAGGTAGCTCTGCGCACTGAGATGGTTGAGCTCTTTCGTCATGCCGAGCGCGATGCCGACGCCCGCCAGCATGACCACCGTGACCGTAACGGACCGAATGGTGAGCTGGTCGGCCGGACCACGCGCGGTGCGAAGATTGTGCAGCTCGCGCACCGCGAATCGACGGCCCGCGACCACGAACCAGTCCTGCGTGACCCGGATGCCGGGCTGGTCATACAGAGCAGACGCATTCGGCGCGGTATATGTCGTGCTTGTTACGGGGGCGGACGTTACGGACCGTGCCGCTGGTGGGCTCATTACGTGTTGGGTACTCTGCACTTGTGCCTCCAACGGCTCGTGAGGCGGGTGGCTTCTCGTAAAACGAGTTGGTGTGGTGGTCTTTAAGATCGGCACCTGGTGGCAGCCAGGTGCCGATCGTCTTACTGCCGTGTGCGGAACCCCTCCGGAGGCAACCCTTGAGGCTCTACAGCCATTGTGCTATATGACCGCTAGCCAGGGGAAGGGATGCAATCAGCCACCTGTCAGATTGGCACCGCGCGGGTAGCTTCATGTACGTGGTTACGCACCGGCTGTCCCATTTGTTCACACGGGTGCCGCCACGAGGCGCGATAACGGACATTCCACCTACAGCTTCTCGTAACACGGTCCGTCCAGCGTGTACGCCTTCGCCGTGGGACCGGTGAAAAGGTCGCGAACCTGACCAACGCCGGTTGCCGCCGCACGATCTGCCTTGTAGATGGCGGTGACCCGCACCGCACCCTCGTTTGGACCAGCCGCGTAGTTGCCGGCACCCGAAGGCAGCATGCCCTCGTAGTCCACCGACGTCAATGACTTCGCCGCGGCGAGCAGGCCCGCTCGGGTCAGGTCGCCGTTCTCGACCGCCTTCGACAGGGCCGCCTTCATCGAGTACGACCACACCCAGCCGGACGTGTACCCGTCGTTGGGCGTCACCGAGCCGAGCGCCTCGCGCATCGCCTTGTGACCCGCGCTGTCCGTGGCCCACGCGTTCCACGGCGCGCTCTGCTCGTACCGGGCCAGCAGGGCGGGCGCCGCCGCGCTCTGCAACAGCGCCGGGTTCCACGTCGGACTGGTGCCGATGAAGCGACCGGCGTAGCCACGCGCCACGGTCTGGCCGATGATCGCCGCCGCGTCGGCCGGGCCGGTCGTCACGATCACCAGATCCGGCTTCGCGGTCAGGATCGCCTGGATCGCGCCGGCCTGCTTGTCGGCTCCGGAGTCGGTCTTCACCGCGCTGAACGTCATCCCCAGCGACTGGGCGGCCAGCTTGGCGCCGGCGGCCGCGTCTTCGCCGTAGTCACCGGCAAGGTGTACCGCCATCACGCTCTTGGGGTTGTAGACCTCCTTGGCGTAGTCGAGCGCGTTCATCGACTCGACGCAGTAGTTGGCGCCCGACTCGATGATCACGTCTTCGAACGCCCAGGCGGACGTCCACGACGCTGGCGCCGCGACCACGCTGTTCGACTTGAGGTCGTTGATGATCGCGGCGGTGGTCGGCGAGCCGAGTGTCTGCGCCAGCCCCAGCACGTTCGGCTTGATCTCCTGGTACACCTGGTTGTGCGTCTGCGGGTTGTACTTGTTGTCCCGCACGTACTTGGTCACGTCGACCTCGTACCCGCCGATGCCGCCGTCCTCGTTGACCCGTTTCCAGAACGCCTTCTGTGCGTCGGTGATCGGCACGGCCAAGGCCCGGAACGGACCCTCGGTCAGGTCGGAGATGATGCCGAGGTAGATGCAGCCCTTGCTCTGGTCGGTGGCGCCCGGGCACGGCTCCGCGGTCACCCCGACGTCGGTCTTGATTTCGCCTTCGCTCGTTTCGCTCTCACCGCCCCGGCACGCGGCGAGCGCACCGGACACGAGCAGGAGCGCCGCGGCGCCCAGCGGTCCCATCTTGTTCATTGGAGAGCCCCCACACGTCAGTAGGAGAACGGCCACGCCTTCCAGTAGTTGCGGGCCCGCACCCAGAGGCCGAACAACCCGCGCGGTTCGAAGATGAGGAAGACGATGATGAGTACGCCGTAGAGGATCGTCTCCACCTGGAAGACGTTCGGCACCTCGTTCGGCTGGGTGCTGATGAACGGCACCCACGCCTGCACTTCCCGGGTGAGCCGGGGCAGCAGGGTGATGAAGAACGCTCCGGCGATCGCACCGGAGACCGTACCCGCGCCGCCGATCAGCACCATCGCTATGTACTGGACGGACAGCAGCAGGCTGAACGAGCTCGGGTCGAAGTACCCGCTCACCGTGTAGAGCAGGGCGCCGGCGCACCCCGCGTAGAAAGAGGACACCGCGAACGCGATCGTCTTGTACCGCGCCAGGTTGACGCCGATGACGCCGGCCGCGATGTCACGGTCACGGATCGCGGTGAACGCCCGCCCCACCTTGGACCGGGCCAGGTTGCGCGCCGCCAGCGCGAACACCAGCAGCAGCGCCAGCATCAGCCAGAAGAGCTTCTGATCCCGGGTGGCGAACGCGCCGGTGGCCGCCAGCTGGTACCCGAAGACCGAAAGCGTCGCGGCGGGGCGACCGACGCCGACGCCACCCGTCAGCGACGACCACTCGCTCGCGATGTGCTGGCCGATGAAGACCAGGCCGAGGGTGACGATGGCGAGATACAGGCCGCGCAGGCGGGTGGCGAGCGGTGCCACGAGTACCCCCGCGGCGGCGGCGCCCAGGCCGGCGGCGGGCAGCCACACGAGCATGTTGGTCACCCCGAAGCCGATGACGCGGCCGTCCGGGTCGCCGCTGATCGCTGCGGCGGCGTACGCGCCGATCGCGAGGAAGAACGCGTGGCCCAGGGACACCTGGCCGGCGTACCCGGTGACGAGGCCCAGCCCGATCGCGCCGATCGCCGCGACGCAGCACAGCGCGAGCAGTTGCAGGATGTCGTCGGTGAGCAGGAATGGCAGGGCGACGGCGACGGCGAGCAGCGCGCCGAACCAGGCCCGCTTGGCGGGCGTGTTGAAAAGCGCCATCTCGCTGGCGTACGACGTGTGAAGCAGCGGCCGGCCCCTCATACGCGCTCGACTCATACCCGCTCGACCTCCCGGGTGCCGAAGAGGCCGTACGGCCGCACCAGCAGCACGAGGAGCATCACCACGTACGGGGTGATGACGGAGACGTTGCCGCCCAGCCACGGCGCGTGGTTCTGGTACGTGGCCGTCAGCTCCTGCAGCACGCCGATCGCGAGCCCGCCGACCACCGCGCCGGGCAGCGAGTCGAGCCCGCCCAGGATGATGACGGGCAGGGCGGTCAGCGCGATGAGCCACAGCGCGGCGTCCACACTGGACCCGGCGGCGGCGAACGTGCCGGCCACCGCCGCCAGCGCACCGGCAAGCCCCCAGGAGAGGGCGAAGACGGTGCCGACCGAGACGCCCTGCGCCAGGGCGGCCTCCTGGTCGTACGCGGCGGCCCGCATCGCGAGGCCCATCCGCGTGAAGCGGAAGAACGCGAACAGCGCCGCCACGAGCGCGGCGGTGGTCAGGAACGCGGCGAGGTGGCGCTGCTGCATGTCGATGCCGCCGATGCCGACCGTGCGCAGCCCCCACGGATCCAACACGTTGCGCACGTCCAGGCCGATGAACGCGTTTACCACCACCCGCACGGCCACGTCGACGCCTAGCGTGATGATGGCGACGACGAACGCCGGGCGCCCGACCATCGGCCGTACCGCCAGGCGCTCCACGCCGAGGGCGAGCAGACCGGTGAGGAGCGCGGCGACCGGTACAGCCACCCAGAAGCTGACCTCCAGCACGAGGTACGTGACCATCGTGACGCCCGCGAGCATGAACGCCGGCTGCGCGAAGCTGATCACGCGGGTGGCCTTGTAGATGATGACGAAGCCGAGCGCGAGCAGGGCGTAGACGCTGCCGGTACCGAGACCGCGCAGCACCGCCTCGATCAGCTCAGCCATACATCTCCTCCACCAGATCGGCGAAGAGACCGGCGATCGCGGCTCGTTTCACCTTCTGCGTGGCGGTCAGCTCGCCGTCTTCGTGGTCGAGCTCCTTCGGCAGCATCCGGAAGCGCTTCACGTGCTCGACCGGCGCACGCCGCCCGTTCACCGCGTCCACGATGGACTGTACGAGCGCGCGCACCTCGGGCTTGCCGGACAGGTCGCGGTACGTCGTGTAGGCGAGCCCGCGGCGCTGCGCCCACTCGCCGACGGTGTCGGGTTCGATGCCGATGAGCGCGCCGAGGAACGCCCGGCGGTCGCCCACCAGGATCGCCTCCTTGATGTACGGCGACGCCTTCAGCTCGTTTTCGATCTGCGAGGGCGCGATGTTCTTACCACCCGCGGTGATCATGATGTCTTTGGCGCGGTCGGTGATGCGCACGTGCGTGCCGTCGACCCACTCCCCGATGTCGCCGGTGTGCAGCCAGCCGTCTTCGGTGAGCGCCGCCGCGGTGGCGGCCGGATCGCGGAAGTAGCCGACGAACGTGCCCGGGTGCCTGGTGAGGATCTCGCCGGTGTCCTCGTCTATCCGCAACTCCACCTCGGAGTGCGGCTCGCCGACGGTGCCGAGCTTGATGCGGCCCGGCCGGTTGCCGGTCGCCACGGCGGTGTTCTCCGTCATGCCGTACACCTCGTGCATGGGCACGCCGATGCCCATGAAGAAGCGCAGCACGTCCGGCGCGATCGGGGCGGCCCCCGACGCCGCGTACCGCACCCGCCCTACCCCGATCCGCTCGCGCAGGGCCCGGTAGAAGAACAGCCAACCGGCGGCGTACATCAGACGTGTCGAGAGCGTGTGCGTGCCGCCCGTGCGCACCAGCGTGTCGCCGATCCGGCGAGCCACCGCCAGCCAGACCCGCGCGTTGAGCCTCTTGAGGGGCGAGGCGCTGGCGAGCCTGATGCTCACCCCGGCGAGGATCTTCTCCCAGATCCGCGGTACTCCGAACAGGACGGTGGGTTGCACCTCGCGCAGGTTGGCCTGCACGGTCGCGATCGACTCGGCGAAGTTCACCTGGGTGCCGGCGCCCGCGTTGAACCACGTCGTGAAGATGCGCTCGGCGACGTGGCACAGCGGCAGGTACGACAGCAGCAGGTCGCTCGGGCCCGGTGGCGGCGAGGTGAACCCGCCGCCCTCGACGAGCGACCGGATCGCGAAGTCCACGTTGGACGCCGAAAGCATCGCGCCCTTCGGCGGCCCGGTCGTGCCCGAGGTGTAGATGACGGTGACGATGTCGTCGGAACGCGCGGCCGCCATCCGCTCGTCGAGCGCGTCCGGGTTGGCGTCGCGGTGCGCCACGCCCAGCAGCACCAGGTCTTCCCAGCACATCAGCTTCGGATGGCGGTACCGGTGCCGGATGCCGCGCGGTTCCAGGTACACGATGCGTTCCAGGTCGGGGCAGTCGTCGAGTACCGCCAGCGCCTTGTCGACCTGCTCCTGGTCCTCGGCGACGAGCACCCGGGCGCCCGAGTGGCGCAGCAGGTATCCGACCTCGCTGGCCGGGTTCGTCGGGTACAGGCCGACCGTGGCGGCGCGTACCGCGACGGTGGCGACGTCGGCGATGAGCCACTCCTTGCGGTTCTCGGCGTGGATGGCCACCCGGTCACCCGGCTCGATGCCCAACGCCAGCAACGCGTGCGCGACGGTGCGCGCGGTGTCCCAGTACTCGGTCCAGGTGACCTCCTGCCAGATGCCGAAGTCCTTCTCCCGCATGGCGATCGCGTCAGGTGTCGCGCGCGCGTGCTCGCGTACCCGGGAAGCGATCGTCACCGCGGCCTTGACGCGGGTGTCGGTGGTCATGTGGGTTGCACCTCCCCCAGGTAGGCGCGGATCACGTCCGGGTGGTGCTGGATGTCGGCGGGCGACCCGGTGGCGACGGCCCGGCCGAAGTCGACCACCAGGACCCGGTCGGCCAGGTCCATCACGAGGCCCATGTCGTGCTCGACGAGCACGATCGGGATGTCCAGTTCGTCGCGGATGTCGAGGATGAACCGGGCCATGTCTTCGGTCTCCTCGACGTTCATCCCGCCGACTGGCTCGTCGAGCAGCAGCAGCTTCGGCTCCATCGCGAGCGCCCGCCCCAGCTCGACCCGCTTCTGCACGCCGTACGGCAGCAGCCCGACCGGTAGGCGGCGCCACTGCTCCAGTTCCAGGAAGTCGACGATCTGCTCCACGGCCGCCCGGGCGGCGAGCTCCGCGCGGCGTGCCCGGCCGAGCCACGCGATCGCCGACAGCGGTCCGTACCGGATGTGGTTGTGCCGCCCGAGCATCAGGTTTTCGAGCACGGTGAGGTTCGCGAACAGCTCGACGTTCTGGAACGTGCGGGCCATGCCGAGCGCGGCGATCTCGTGCGGCCGCTTGCCGACCAGGTCGGTGCCGTCGAAGACCACCCGGCCGGAGCGCGGCCGGTACACGCCGGACAGCACGTTGAAGATGGACGTCTTGCCGGCGCCGTTCGGGCCGATGACCGCGAAGAGCTCCTTGCGGCCCACCGTGAAGCTCACCCCGTCGATCGCCTTCACGCCGGCGAAGCTGAGGTGGACGTCCGTGAACTCCAGAATCGTCATGACAACCACCGCTTACGCCGCCGGTAGTGCTTCACGTCGCGGAAACTCTTGCGTCCCAGGCCCAGGTAGAACTCGCGGATGTCGTCGTCGGCGAGCAGCTGGGCGGCCGGCTTGTCGAGCACCACCCGGCCGGTCTCCAGCACGTAACCGTGGCCCGCGATCGACAGCGCCATCGTGGCGTTCTGCTCGACGAGCAGGATGCCGGTGCCGCGCTTGTTGATCGCCATGATGATCTCGCGCACCTGCTCCACCAGCCGGGGCGCGAGCCCGAGGCTCGGCTCGTCGAGCAGCAGGTAGCGCGGCTCGGCCATGAGCGCCCGGCCGATCGCCAGCATCTGCTGCTCGCCGCCGGACAGGTAGCCGGCGGTCCGCCGGCGGCGCTGCTCCAGTACCGGAAACAGGTCGAACACATCGTCGAGGCGGGGCTTTATCCGGCTGGGGCTGGTGTGACCGCCGATCCGCAGGTTCTCCTCGACGGTCAGCTCCGCGAAGATCCGCCGGGCCTCCATCACCTGGCAGATCCCCCTACGCACCAGGGCCGCGGGCCGCAGGTGGTGCACGGGTTCGTCGTCGAGGGTGACCGCGCCCTTGGTGACCTCGCCGTCGTGCACGTCGAGCAGGCCCGTGATGGCGCGCAGCAGGGTGGTCTTGCCGGCACCGTTCGCACCAAGAAGCGCGACGACCCCGCCAGGCGGGACGGTGACACTGACGCCTCGCAGCACCAGCATCACGTCGTCGTAGACGACCTCGAGGTTCCGCACCCGCAACATCGCCCCGGCGCTCCTTGTGTTCTACATCACAAGTTACCGGCCATTTAACTAGAGATCCCAAGGTCGTCAAGCGACGGTTTGGTCTCGATCCAACACGCTCCGTAACGGAGCCCTACTTGATGAACTAATCACTCCCCTGCCACTTCCGCCTCAGCGATGATCACGTTAGGTTGGAGCGGCTGGTCCGGTCGTCAGTCACTCCCCCGGGTGGCGCCGGCCCGGTGCTGCCGAATCGCCAAAACGTGACTACGGTCCGTGAGCGAACCGGGGACCCACCTTGTGTATTGGGGTGAATCCGCACTCGTGCGGTAGGGCGTTCTTCCCGCCCGAATCCGTCAGCTAACCCGGTAGGCGGCCTGCGGAAGAGGGGTCACCGTTTGTCATCCGCGCGTACGCTGCTGCGCGCCCTCGTACTGCTCGGTGTGGGCATCGGCCTCATCGTGCCCGCGGCCGCCGCACAGGCTGAGCCATCCGCGAGCGAGCTGACGCAGCAGATCAACAAGGCGTCGACGGAGCTGGAAAAGATCGTCGAGGCATACAACAAGGCCGGAGAGGACCTCAAGGCCACCAAGGCCGCCGCGCAGGTGGTCGCCACGAAGCTCGGCCCGCTTGAGCAGCAGGTCGCCGTCGCCGACGCGGAGGTCGGCCGGATGGCCTCGGTCGCTTACCGATCGGGCCGGCTGGCCAACGCGAACGCCCTGCTCCAAGGCGGCAACGGCGGCCTCGTCGACCGCCTCGGCGTACTGGACAAGCTCGCCCGCGACCGCCAGTCTCAGGTGGCCAGCTTCACCGCGTCGCAGCGGCAGTTCCTCGACGAGAAGGCGAAGCTCGACGCCGCCCAGGCCAAGCAGACCGCGCAGGTCAAGGAGCTGGCGGCGGGTAAGAAGAAGATCGAGGCCGATCTCGACAAGCTCTACAAGATGCGCGAGAAGGCGTACGGCTCGGCGACCTCGTCCAGCGGCTCGTACACCGGCACCGTCCCGTCGGTCTCCGGCCAGGCGGGTGTCGCGGTGCGCTTCGCGTACAACGCGATCGGCACGCCGTACGTGTGGGCCGCTGAAGGGCCCAACGGGTACGACTGCTCGGGCCTGACGCTCGCCGCGTGGAAGGCCGCCGGCAAGTCGCTGCCGCACAACGCCGCGATGCAGTGGGACAAGGTCGCTCATATCGGTCGAAGTTCGCTGAAACCGGGAGACCTGGTCTTCTACAGCGGGCTCGGGCACGTCGCCATCTATGTGGGCAGCAACAAGGTGATCCACGCCCCGCAGGCTGGCGAGTCGGTCAAGCTCTCCAGCGTCGACATGATGACCCCCTACGGCTACGGCCGAGTCCGCTAGCCGCGCCGCCGCGGGCGCGCCACGCGCGCCTCGCGGCGACGCCCGCGGCCCCGCGCCGCCCCGCGCCGTCGATCAAGGGCAAACGCACGTGGTTCGATCTCTAAACCGCGCGCGTTTGCCCTTGATCCTTGCGATCGCCCTTGATCGGCGCGCCGCCAAACCCTCCAAGATCTCGGGATTTTGAGCTGCCGCGGCGTCCGCCGGGGTCCTAGCCGTTGCTCCCGCGGCCTCACCCTCCGCGTTCCCACGACCCCCGCCGTGCGGGGGGTTGTTGCCGGCGTGTCGCGGGGTTGGAAAGTGTCGTACCCGGTTTGGACGCTCGGGGCATGACTGATGTGACCGTGGTGCACCGCGCTGTGCTTCCCGCCACCGCGCCCTACTCGTTCGAGATGTCCCTGCGCGCGCTGGCGGGCTTCGCGCCCTGCGCCGCCGACCACCAGATCCTCGAAGGCCGGGTCCGCAAGGCGTTCCGCGTCCAGGGAGGCGGCGCCGACAAGGCGGTTGTGGTCGAGATCGCACCGGCCGACGCCGGCGTGGAGATGACCGTCTACGGCGCGGAGCCACCCGACGCCGCCCAGCTCGCGATTTTAGAGAGCGACGTCACTCGCTGGCTGAGCCTCGACGACGACATGTCCGGCTTCCTGGCCGCCGCCGGGAGCGATCCGGCGATGGCGCCGCTTCTGAGCGCCGCCCACGGTTTGCACCAGGTGCGATTCGCGTCACTCGCCGAGGGTGCCGTGTATTTCGCGCTGACCCAGCGGAGCACGCAGTGGTTCGCCGCGGCCCGCAAGCGCCGGCTGGCCGCCGAGCACGGTCCGGCGCTGGAGGTCGACGGTGTGCGCCACGTCGCGTTTCCGTCGCTGGCCGCCGTGGCGGCGCTCACCGACGAGGAGTTGCTGCGATACGCGGGCAATCGCCAGCGCCTGCGCCGCGTGCGTGAGGTGGTCGAAGGCGTGCTGGCGCTCGACGAGGAGTGGCTGCGCACCGGGGCGTACGGCGATGTGCGGAAGGCTCTGCTCGCGGTGCCGGGGATCGGCGCGTTCACGGCGCACGGGCTGCTGCTGCGGGTGCTGGGGCGCCCCGACGACGCCCCGCTCGACATGGCGCAGTTCGAGGCGGCCGCCACGGCGGTCTATGGCGAGCCGGCGCCGACCGCCGCCGAGTTGCGAGAGCGCTACGGGCGCTGGGTGGGTTGGTGGGCCTACACGGCCCGCACCGCACGAAGCTGGCTGCCCGAGCCCGCCCCGGCGTAGACAGGCAAGCGGCCGGCGCCCCACACACGAGCGGCCGGCGCCCCAAACTAGGCGCCGGCCGCTCGTTGTTGATTGCTCTGGTTATGCCGCCTGAAGGCCCTCGGCACGGGCCAGCTCGCGGAGCCGGCCGAGCGCCTGGATCTCAAGCTGCCGGATGCGTTCGCGCGAAAGCGAGAACCGCGACGCCACCTCGGTGAGCGAGTGCTCCCGGCCGTCTTCGAGCCCGTACCGGGCACGCATGATGCCGGCCGACCGGTCGTCGAGGTGGTTGAGCAGACCCTCGATGCGCTGCCGCTCCAGACCGGTGAGCACGATGTCTTCCGGCGACGGGGCGTCGCTGTCGGCCACCAGGTCGCCGAGGTTGGTGTCGCCGTCGTCGCCGACCGGCGTGTCGAGCGACACGGTGTCCTGCGACCAGCGCACCAGCTCGTGCACCCGCTCGACGGGCACGCCCAGCGCGACCGCGATCTGCTCGGGCTCCGGGTCGCTGCCCAGCTCACGGGTGAGCTGTCGGGCGACGTTGCGCATCCGGTTGACGTCTTCGACCAGGTGCACCGGCAACCGCACGGTGCGCTCCTGCTGCGCGATCGCCCGGCTGATCGCCTGGCGGATCCACCACGTGGCGTACGTCGAGAACTTGAACCCGCGCTCGTAGTCGAACTTCTCCACCGCGCGCACCAGACCGGTGTTGCCCTCCTGAATCAGGTCGAGCATCGGCATGCCGGACCGCACGTATCGCCGCGCGATCGACACCACCAGCCGTAGGTTGGCGCGGATGAACAGATCCTTGGCGCGCTCGCCCTCGATGACGAGGCGCTCCAGCTCTTCACGGCCCACGCCCTGCGGAACCCGCTCCTCGTCGAGGAGGTGCTCCGCGTACAGTCCGGCCTCAATCGCCTTGGAGAGGTCTACCTCTGTTGCGGCGTCGAGCAGCGGCGTGCGTGAGATCTCGTGCAGATAGACGCCGACCAGGTCGCGCTCCTCGGCGACCTCATCCGTGCGCATCACCACATTGCTTTCCACGTCGCTCACGATCCCCTCGCTCGCACCACTTGCCTTGTTACCTGCTGTCCCGACGTTCATCAGCCCTCCCCCGTAACCTCCGCTATCCCCCGCGGTGCTGACACCTACACAACAGTTGAGACGCGCTTGGGATTCCGTCTCGTGAGTCGAAAGTGTCACGAATGCCTGAGTAATAGCTGAGAGCCCGGTGCGTACTTGCTGTGCACTGCGCTCTATCAAGGGATTCGGTTACAACCTCGGGGCGGATTGGACGGCCACTGTGCACGTTTCGCCCAGTCGATGACATCACCTGGTGCTGGCCCGCACAGCGATCCGGCTCACTACCTGTCTGCGATCCTCGTCACTTCACAGTACGGACGTACGCCGTCGGTGGTTCAGCGCTTGTTCAGGGCTTACCCGTGGCGCGGCACACTATGCGAGGTGAGTGAGGGCGCCTCGAACATGGCCCGCGGACCGTCCCAGCGCCGCCTTGGCGCCAGCGACGTCGGCGCCGGACACCAGAGTCACGAGTGCGATCTTGAGGTCGCCACCCGCCTCGGCGAGCGCCCGCCGGCAGTCCTCTTCGCTCCGGTCGGTCGCGGCCATGAGGATCGAGATCATCCGGCCGCGCAGCTTCGCGTTGGTGGCGACTAAGTCGATCATCAGGTTCGAGTACACGCGGCCGAGGCGGACCATGACCGCGGTGGAGAACGCGTTCAGCACGAGCTTCTGCGCGGTGGCGGCCTTCATCCGGGTGGAGCCGGTGATGACCTCGGGACCGGTGTCGACGCCGATGAAGACGTCTACCTCGGCGGCGGCCGCCGCACCCGGGTCGGCGGCGACGAGGGCGCAGGACGCGCCGTTGGCCCGCGCGGTGCGCAGTGCGCCCAGCACGTACGGCGTGCGACCGCTGGCGGCCAGGCCCACGACGAGGTCACCGGCGCGTACCGAGGCGGCCGCCTCGCTGGCCCCGGCCGCCTCGTCGTCCTCCGCGTCCTCGACCGCGTGGTGGGTCGCCTCGGGCCCGCCGGCGAGGTGGGCGCGGAACCAGTCGGGCGGCGTGTTGAACGTGGGCGCGAGCTCCGCCACGTCGAGCACGCCGAGTCGACCGGACGTGCCGGCGCCGAAGTAGTGCACGCGGTGCCCGCCCCTGATCGCGGCGACAGCCAGGTCGACCGCCGCGGCGACCTCGTCGAGTACCGCCGAGACCGCCAGCGGCACAGCCTGGTCGGCCTCGTTGATGACCCCGAGCACCTCGCGGGTCGACATCAGGTCCAGGTCTTCGCTGCTTGGGTTTCGCAGTTCGGTGGGCGAGCCGATACGGACGACGGGTCGGCCGTCCGTATCCGCCGTCAACGCGACCGCCGTGCGGAGGTCACCCGATGGGGCTGTACCGCCTCGGCGGTGACCTCCAGCGCCCGGCGTGCCTTGGTCCGGTTACGGGCGGCGACGCCGACGAAGAGGCAGTCGATGACGGTCAGCTGCGCCAACCGGCTGGCCATCGCCCCGGAGCGGTACGTGGTCTCGCGGGCCGCCGTGGTGAGCACGAAGTCCGCGGTATCCGTGATCGGCGAGCGCGGGAAATTGGTCAGCGCCACCGTGGTGGCCCCGCGCGCCTTTGCCTGCTGCAACACCTCGATCACGTCGGAGGTGGTGCCGGTGTGCGAGATACCGATCGCGACGTCGCCCTTGCCCAGCAGCGCGGCGGAGGTGAGCGCCATGTGTATGTCGGGCCAGTAGAACGCGGTGCGGCCGATGCGGTGCAGCTTCTGCTGGAAGTCGGAGGCGACGAACCCGCTGGCGGCGGCGCCGTACACGTCGACGCGACCGGCGGCGGTGATGGCGTCGACGACCTGCTCGCACACGGCGGGGTCGAGTTGCTCGGCGGTCTCCTCGACAGCGCGCGCGTCGTTGAACGAGATCGTGGCGATGATCTGGGCCAGGTCGGCGCCGGGCGGGATGTCACCGCCGACGACCCGGGCGTCCGGCGGCTCGACCCGGCGGGCGGCCTCGGCCGCGAGGCGGATGCGCAGCTGCGGGTATCCCTCCATGCCGACCGACCGGCAGAACCGGATGACGGTGGCCTCGGAGGTCTCGGCGGCGGTGGCGAGGTCGGTGATGGTGCGGCGCGCGGCGTCGGCGGGATCGGCCACGACGAGACGAGCGACGCGCTGCTCGGCCGGCGACAACGACGGCAGCAGGCCGCTGATGTGAACAATCAGCCCGCTTGACTCGTGTGTCGCAGAAACCTTCGTCGTCTTCGCCACGGATGAAACTTACTTTCAGAATGCCCGGACCGTCAACCGTGACTGTCGAGTACTGAGAAGGTACGCCCAACTGGGCGTGCGTGGGCGCCAGAATAGCTATCTGACCGTGCCATTCGCCTACCACATTCGGCTCATCCGGTCCGGCGATACGGTGTGACCCATGTCAGACAGGACGGTGCTGGTCACCGGCGGCACGGGTGGGCTCGGCAGAGCGGTCACGACCGCGTTCGCCGCGGCGGGCTGGCGGGTCGTCGCGCCCGTGCGCTCGGCAACCGAGGAAAAGGGCGACGCGACATATGTGATCGCCGACCTGAATGACCCGGGGGCGGTCGAGGAAGCGGTGTCCACCGCCGCGGGCGAGGCCGCCGCGCCGTTGCGGGCGGTCGTCAATCTCGTCGGCGGGTACGCGTCGACGGGGCTGGTGCACGAGACGCCGTACGAGGCGTTCGAGGCGATGCTCACGCTCAACCTGCGCGCCACCTACCTCGTGACCCACGCCGCGCTGCCGCACCTGCTGGCGGCCGGCGGAGGCGCGGTGGTGTGCGTGTCGTCGCGCGCGGCCGTCGCGCCGTTCCCGGGCGCGGCCGGCTACATCACCGCGAAGGCGGCGGTGCTCGCGTTCGCGGGGGCGGTCGCGGCCGAGTACCGGCAGAAGGGCGTGCGGTGCAACACCGTGCTGCCGAGCGTGATCGACACCCCGGCCAACCGGGCCGCGCAGCCGGACGCCGACCACTCCCGGTGGGTACAGCCGGAGGAGATCGCACCGATCATCCGGTACCTGGCCAGCGACGAATCAGGGCCGACCAGCGGCGCGGCTGTTCCGGTCTACGGCAGAGCCTGAGAACTCCAGATCCGCGAGGCCCAGCTGCTCGTGGATCCGGCGGGTCACCTGATCCGGGGTGCCGTTGGCGTCGATCGCCCGAAATGTCGGGTACTCCGGAAGCGACCGGTACGCCGCGCTCGCCGCCGCGAGGTAGTCGACGGTCTCGTGGTCGGTGCCGCGCAGTTCGATCCGCTGGTACGCCTCACCGGGGCGCACGTCGAGCAGAAACGTCACGTCAGGCGGCGGGAACACCGCGTACGCCAGTCGCGCCAGCCACTCACCACGGCCGCCGCCGACCTGGGTGCGGATGCTCGCGTACTGGCACACCGCATACCGGTCCATGACCGCCACCTGCCCGGTGAGCACCGAGCGCAGCAGCGCCCGCGCGATCGCGAGCCAGCGCAGCAGCGACTCGACCCAGAGCAGGCCGGTGCGGCCAAGCAGACCCTGGGCGTCGCGCCGTCCCAGGTGCCGGGCCAGCCGCCCGAACCAGCGGCGGCCACCGGCGTTCTGCCAGTAGTGAGCGGGGATGCCGCGATCGGTCAGCTCGGCGGCGAGTCGATGGGCCTGGGTGGTCTTGCCCGAGCCGTCGACGCCGACGAGCGCCACGATGCGCGGACGGCGGACCGGATGGGCGGGGAGAACCATGCCAACCAACGGTACCGAGACGATGCCACCTATTGGCAAATAGTCCCTTTTACCCTTTTCGAACCACTTATCCATCGTCCTTTCGGCTAGATTTCCCATGCACTTCTGGTTTATGGTCGATATCTGATCAGCCAATGCGTGTCGCTTTTTGGCCCGTGTCCGCAACTGCCTTACAGGGGGGACCGCCGTGCCGACCAAGACTGTGCCGACCACGCCGCTCGACGAGCGGAGCCTTGCCGATAGCGCCAGCAACCTGCTGGCAACCATGACTTCCCTGCCCGCGGGCCACCCGTCCCGGGCCCGGGTCCGCGATCAGGTGATCGAGAGCTGGCTCCCGCTGGCCAACCACCTGGCGAATCGCTTCTCCGGACGCGGCGAGCCGCTCGACGACCTCGTGCAGACCGCCACCGTCGGCCTCATCAAGGCGGTCGACAAGTTCGACCCCGAGCGTGGTGTCGAGTTCGCCGCCTACGCGATCCCGACCATCATCGGCGAGATCAAGCGCCACTTCCGGGACCGCACCTGGGACATCCGCGTGCCGCGCCGGCTGCAGGAGCTGCGCCTGTCGATCTCCGAGGCGACCAGCACGCTGCTCCAGTCGCTCGGTCGTTCGCCGACGGTCGCCGACCTCTCCGCGCACCTCGGGATCAGCGAAGAAGCGGTGCTGGAAGGGCTGGAGGGCGCCCGCGCGTACAACGCGGTGTCGCTGTCGACGCCGACCAGCGACGGCGATCGCGCCACCGAGCTGGGCGACCTGCTCGGCAGCACCGACGCGGAGTTCGAGCTCGCCGAATTGCGGGTCGCGCTCGGTCCCGCGCTCGCGACGCTCGACCAGCGCGAGCAGCGCATCCTGACGCTGCGGTTCTACGGCAACATGACCCAGTCGCAGATCGCGGAGCAGATCGGCGTGTCCCAGATGCACGTCTCGCGGCTGCTCGCCCGCGCGCTCGTCAAGCTCCGCGGCCAGCTGGGTGAAGACGCGGCATAGTGTGTGAAATAGATCGCCCACGGGTATTCGTAGCTGATGACCAATGGCGTTGACGTAGGCCTGCTCAAGACCCTGAAGCGCGTTGCCGCCACCCTGAAACTGGCGGATGTGCCGTTCGTTCTCGGCGGAAGCTTCGCCGTCTACGCGCACGGTGGGCACTCCGGCGACCACGACGTCGACTTCCTCATCCGGGAACGCGACGTCGATGGGGCGCTGGAGGCGCTGGTGGCCGCCGGCTTCACCGCCGAGCGGCCGCCCGAGGACTGGCTGGTCAAGGTGTACGACGAGCACGGGCACATGGTGGACCTGATCCACCGCCCCATCGAGACACCGGTGACCGACGAGACGCTGTCCGGCGGTGTGATCCGGCCGGTGGACGCGATCCAGATGCCCTGCCTGTCGGCCACGAACCTGATGGTCCACAAGCTGCTCAGTTACTCGCAGCACTACTGCGACTTCGCGCGCGGGCTGCCGCTCGCCCGGTCGCTGCGCGAGCAGATCGACTGGGACCAGGTGCGCAAGGAGACCGCCGCGTCGCCGTACGCGGAAGCGTTCCTGGTGCTGCTCGACCGGCTCGAGGTGGTGCCACAGAAGGAGCCGTCGTCATGATCGACGAATACACCGAGGCCGCCGTCCAGCGCCTGCTCACCGAGCATGGTGGCCTCGCCGAACAGGGCATCAAGGTGGTACGCCGGGAGCGGGTGCTCGTGCTGTGCGGCGAGGTGGAGAGCCGCCAGCGCCGCGACGAGATCCTGCGCCTGGTACACGAAAGCTTCCCGGACGTCCCGTTGTCGGTCGACATCGGTGTCACCCGGGCGAATGCCCCGACCGAGGCGGAGGAGCTTCCATGATCCGCGTAGCCGCGGTCGGCGACGTACACATGGACCAGGACGTCGTCGGCCGGTTCCGACCCGCCCTGGATCGCCTGCCCGAGCAGGCCGACGTGCTGCTGCTCGCCGGCGACCTCACCCGCCACGGCACCGAGTCCGAGGCGCGGTGCGTCGCCGCCGAGTTCGGCGGGCTCGGCGTGCCCGTGGTGGCCGTCCTGGGCAACCACGACCACCACTGCGACCAGGTGCCGCAGGTGGTCAAGGTGCTCACGGACGCCGGGATCGCGGTACTGGAGGGCGACAGTACGGTCGTCGACACCCCCGGCGGGGCGCTCGGCATCGCCGGTGCCAAGGGCTTCGGTGGCGGGTTCGCCGGCCGGTGCGCCAGCGAGTTCGGCGAGCCGGAGATGAAGGCGTTCGTGCGCACGACCAGCGTCACAGCGGAGCAGCTCGGTGCCGCGCTGCGGGAGCTCGACTGCGATACCCGGGTCGCGCTGACCCACTACGCCCCGGTACCGGACACGCTGGCCGGCGAGCCACCGGAGATCTACCCGTTCCTCGGCTCGTACCTGCTGGGCCAGGCCATCGATTCGGCGCCCACCGCGCTGGCGGTACACGGCCACGCGCACGCCGGCACCGAGCGCGGCACGACGCCGGGCGGGGTACGCGTGCGCAACGTCGCCCACCCGGTGATCAAGCAGGCGTACAGCGTGTTTCACCTGGGCTGACCCTCGGCTGATCAGCAGGTTTCCGCGCCAGAGCGCTCGGGTACATCATCGGCATGGACTTACTTCTGTGGATTCTCGCAGTGATTCTCGTGGTCGCCGGCGTACTCGCGCTGTTCCGCCGGCAGATCCTGTGGGGCGTCGTCCTCATCATCGTGGGCCTGCTCGTTGGCCCAGGCGGGGTCAGCATCTTCACGTAAACCCCGCACATCCCCTCATCCGTGCCGACCCGACCCGCTGAGGTCGCCGTACCCGAGCAGCTACGTCCTCCCCGACGGTGGGGCCGGTACGGCGACCTCAGCGCTTGACTCTGCTCGCCGGCGCACAGAATGTCCGGCTAGCCCGCCTTGTGGCGTGACTGAATCGCCACCGTGGCCGAAATCCATCACCTCACGCATGGCGTGGTCAGCCCCGTCGTCGCGTACCTCATAAGTTTTCTGGGCTCGCTCCTGGGCCTCGTCTGCACGACCCGCGCCCGCGAAGCCCGCACTCGCCGCCGCCGCGCCCGGTGGCTGGTCCTCGCGGCGGTCTCGATCGGCGGAGCCGCGATCTGGCTGATGCACTTCACCGCGATGCTCGGCTTCGACGTGCCGGAGAGTCCCGTCCGGTACGACCCGTTCCTGACCGCCGCGAGCCTGGTGATCGCGATCGCCACCGTGGGCGGCGGGGTCTTCATCGCCGGCCACGGCCGCCGCTCCTCGGCCCGCATCGCGGGCGGCGGGCTGCTGACCGGCTGCGGCGTGCTCGCCATGCACTACACGGGGATGGCCGCCGTGCGGGTGGCCGGGCGGATCGAGTACGACACCGGGATGGTCGCCGCTTCCGCGGTCATCGCCGTCGTCGCGGCGACGGTGGCCCTCTGGTTCACGGTCACGATCCGGGGCTGGCGGGCGATCGTCATCGCCTCGGGCATCATGGGCGTCGCCGTCTGCGGCATGCACTACACCGGGATGGCCGCGATGCGGGTCCGGCTGTGGCCGATCGGCGAGGGCCGAGTGGAGGGCATCAACCCGTCGCTGCTGGTCGTACCCATCACCCTGCTCACCTCGACCGCGCTGGTCGCCGCCGCGCTGAGCGCGCTTCAGGCCATGACGGAGGAGGAGTTCACCGATCCGGTGACGCCGCGGGTGGGCAGGCACGCCACGGTCGCGCTCGACCTGGGCCGGATCCGGGCGCACCGCGACCGGCTCACCCCGATCCGGCCCAGGACGTCGTGGGAGGACGAGCTCAACACCGGGGAACGCTGGGTATGAAGCCGTCGTAGCCGGTTTGCACGTACGTGTCCGACACGAACCGGCCGGTGCCGATGCGGTCCCAGATGTTGCTGGTGCCGTAGGTACCGGTGACCGTGGTGCCGGTGGTCTGGCAGTAGATGGTGACAGTGGCGCCGTCGGCCACGCTGCCAACCGCGCTGTACCCGGTGCCCGGCCCGGAACGGACCGTCAGCGCGACGCCGGAGGTCGTGTTGACCGTGCCCACGCCCGTGTTGCTGCCCGAGCACGCGTTGTCGCTGGTGTACGTCTTCTCGCCCCAGTACAGCGCCAGCGCGCCGTTGAAGCGGATCTGGACGTCGCTGCCGTTGAGGCGCTGCTCGTAGTGCAGGTGCGGGCCGCTGGAGCCGCCGGTGGTGCCGACCCAGCCGATCACCGATCCGTACCCGACGGTCTGCCCGACAGACACGTTGAACGCGTTGAGGTGCGCGTAGTACGTCGTGTACCCGCCACCGTGATTGATCCGTACGTACTTCCCGTAGCTCGTGCTGCCGAGGTCGGTGACCCGGTCGACGGTGCCGGGCGCGCTCGCGACGACGGGGTCACCCTGGTCGTCGGTGCGGTTGAAGTCGATGGCGTTGGCGGGGCTGTGCTCGGGACGCGTCTGCCCGGCCCATGACTGTCCACAGGGGAACGGCACCTTGAACGTCGGTGCCGCCTGTGCCGTACCGGGGATCACCACGACCGCTGCCGCGACGGCGGCCACCGCGGCGAGGATCGGGAGCGTACGTCTATACATCCAGCACCTCCTATGATGAAATCCTTCTACATAGACAGGCATCTTGGCAGAAATTTTCAGACATGGGAAGACTCGGCCTTCAGGCCACATGGAAGCGCTCCCAAAGTTTCCGAATCGTTACGGCACGTGTCCCCCGAAAGCCTGGACGAAAGATCGTGCAAGCGCTTACATGTGAGGACGACGCCCATCTCAGTCGGGACCGGTGCGCGGGCCGGCGCATCGGAAGGGAAGGAGGACGGCATGGCGGTCTTTCCCAGACCACGCCAAGCCCTCGTGATCGCCAGTGTGGTAGGTCTGGCGATCAGCGCCGCCGCTTGCGGCGGCGACGACAGCGGAAGTGGCAACGGAGACTCGGCGGACTGCGCCGCTTTTGACAAGTACGACGGCAACGACGGCAAGAAGGTCTCGATCTACGCGTCGATCCGTGACACGGAGGCCGACCTGCTGGAGCAGTCCTGGGAGCAGTTCACCGAGTGCACCGGGATCGATATCGACTACGAGGGCAGCGGCGAGTTCGAGGCCCAGCTTCAGGTGCGTGTCGACGGCGGTAACGCGCCCGACATCGCGTTCATCCCGCAGCCGGGTCTGCTGGCCACGTTCGCCAAGGCCGGCAAGCTCAAGGCGGCTCCCGCCGACACCAAGTCGTCGGCCGAGGCCAACTACCCGGCCGACTGGCTGAAGTACAGCACGGTCGACGGCAAGTTCTACGGCGCGCCGCTCGGCTCGAACGTCAAGTCCTTCGTCTGGTACTCGCCGAAGCAGTTCCAGGAGAAGGGATACACGGTCCCGAAGACCTGGGCCGAGCTCATCTCGCTGAGCGACAAGATCGCGGGTACCAAGGAAAAGCCGTGGTGTGCCGGCATCGAGTCCGGTGACGCCACCGGCTGGCCGGCGACCGACTGGCTCGAAGACCTCATGCTCCGCACCGCGGGCCCCGAGGTCTACGACCAGTGGGTCACCCACGGGATCCCGTTCAACGACCCCAAGGTCGCCACCGCGCTGAACCAGGCCGGTGAGATCCTCAAGAACCCGAAGTACGTCAACGGCGGCTTCGGCGACGTCAAGAGCATCTCGACGACCTCGTTCCAGGAAGCCGGTCTTCCGATCCTGGAAAACAAGTGCTCCCTGCACCGGCAGGCGTCGTTCTACGCCAACCAGTGGCCCGAGGGCACCAAGGTCGCCGAAGACGGCGACGTGTTCGCGTTCTACTTCCCCGCCATCGACCCGAGCAAGGGCGAGCCGGTACTGGCCGCTGGTGAGTTCACCGTCGCCTTCGCCGACCGTCCCGAGGTCCAGGCGGTGCAGAACTACCTGGCCACTCCGGACTACGCCAACAGCCGCGCGAAGCTCGGCAACTGGGTCTCCGGCAGCCGTGGCGCGGACATCAACAACTTCGCCAACCCGATCGACAAGCTGTCGGTCCAGATCCTTCAGGACCAGAGCAAGGTGCTCCGGTTCGACGGGTCCGACCTGATGCCTTCGGCCGTCGGCGCCGGCACGCTGTGGCGCGCCATGGTCGACTGGATCAACGGCAGGGACACCGCCACCACGCTCACGACCGTCCAGAACTCCTGGAAATAACGGCGAGGCCGGCCCGAGCCTCCTGCTGAGGTTCGGGCCGGCCGATCCCCCGGGGAGGGCGGATGGAATTCGAGGACATCTCTCCGAAGCTCGTGATGCTGCTGTACGGACTCGTTGGGTTCGTCGTGGTGGTCGGAGGGCTCCTTCTGCTACTGGACACCGTGCCGGCGTTCTTCGGCCGCCGGCGCGAACGCCGGCTCGTGGCCATCGCGGCCGGTGACATACCCGCGCCTACTCGCCGGCCGCGCAAGCCGCGCGAGTTCGGATACGCGCTGTTCTTCCTGTTCCCGGTGCTGGTTCTGCTGGCCATCGGGCTTGTCGTGCCGGCGATCCGGACGACGCTGCTGTCGTTCATGAACGGCGACAGTTCGGAGTTCGTCGGGTTCGACAACTACAACTGGATGTTCACCAACGACGACGCGGTGAAGGTCCTGCTCAACAGCCTTCTGTGGGTCGTGCTCGTGCCCACGGTGGCCACGTCGGTCGGGCTCATCTACGCGGTACTGGTCGACAAGGCCCGCCTGGAGGCGGTCGCCAAGTCGCTCATCTTCCTGCCGATGGCGATCTCGTTCGTCGGCGCCAGCATCATCTGGCGGTTCGTCTACGCGTACCGGTCGGAGGAGCAGGACCAGATCGGCCTGCTCAACCAGATCGTGGTCTGGTTCGGTGGCACGCCGAAGCAGTGGCTGCTCGACTCGCCACTCAACACGCTGCTGCTGATCGTGGTCATGGTGTGGATCCAGGCCGGCTTCGCCATGGTCATCCTCTCCGCCGCGATCAAGGCGATCCCCGCCGACATCGTCGAAGCCGCGCGCCTCGACGGAGTCACCGCCTGGCAGATGTTCTGGCGCGTGACGATGCCGAGCATCCGGCCGGCGTTGATCGTCGTGATCGTCGCGATCACGGTCGCCACGATGAAGATCTTCGACATCGTGCGGACCATGACGAACGGCAACTACGACACCAACGTGATCGCGCTCGAGATGTACAACCAGTCCTTCCGGTACCAGCAGACCGGGCAGGGTTCAGCCCTAGCTGTCTTCCTGTTCGTGCTGGTCATCCCCATCGTGATCTTCCAGATTCGCAACCTCCGGAAGCAGCGGGAGGGCTGACATGTCAACCACGACACCGGTACTGCCGGGCGTCACCAGTGAGAAGCTGCCCGGCACCGCCGCCGGGCGGGTCCGCAAGCGGCTCAACACCCGTGCCGCCACGGTCGTCTCGATCATCATCGCGGTGCTCTGGACGATCCCGACGTTCGGGCTGTTCGTCTCGTCGCTGCGCCCGGAGCAAGACATCAAGACCACCGGGTGGTGGACGTTCTTCAGCAGCCCCGCTTTCACGCTGGAGAACTACAACGACGTGCTCTTCGGCCGGTCCGCCTCATCCGGGCAGCTGGCCAACTACTTCGTCAACTCGGTCGTCATCACGATCCCGTCGGTGCTCTTCCCGATCGCGTTCGCGGCGATGGCGGCGTACGCGCTGTCCTGGATCAAGTTCCGCGGTCGCGACTGGATCTACGTCGGGATCTTCGCCCTGCAGATCGTGCCGCTTCAGATGGCGCTGGTGCCGCTGTTGAGCTTCTTCTCTCGCGGGGTCACCCTCGCCGGCATCACGCTGATGCCGGCCTGGAATCTCGACGACGAGCAGAAGTTCATCCAGGTGTGGTTCGCGCACACCTGCTTCGCGCTGCCGTTCGCCGTCTTCCTGCTGCACAACTTCGTCTCCCAGCTCCCCGGTGAGCTGATGGAGGCGGCTCGGGTCGACGGCGCCAGCCACGCGAAGATCTTCCGGACGATCGTCCTCCCGCTGATCACGCCGGCACTCGCGTCGCTGACCATCTTCCAGTTCCTCTGGGTGTGGAACGACCTGCTGGTGGCGCTGATCTTCGCGGGTGGTGGTGACGAAACCGCGCCGCTGACGGTGCGGCTGGCGGAGTTGGCCGGTACCCGAGGCAACGAATGGCAACGGTTGACCTCCGGCGCCTTCGTCGCGATCGTCATCCCGCTACTCGTGTTCCTGTCCCTCCAGCGGTACTTCGTCCGCGGCCTGCTCACCGGCAGCGTCAAGGGCTAGGCCCGAGAAGGTGCGGCGTGCCTCGGATCGATGACGTCGCGAGGCTGGCCGGCGTGTCGACGGCCACCGTTTCCCGAGCGTTGCGCGGCCTGCCGACAGTCTCCGAGGCCACCCGGTCCCGGGTACTGGAGGCGGCCGCGCAGCTCGGGTACATCGCCTCGCCCAGCGCTTCCCGCCTGGCCGGTGGCAAGACCCGGTCCGTTGCCGTCGTCGTGCCGCGGATCACCCGGTGGTTCTTCGCCACCGTGGTCGAGGCCGCGGAAGACGCCTTCCACCAAGCCGGCTACGACCTGCTGCTCTACAACCTCGGCGGCAGCGAGCACGAACGCCAGCGGCTGCTGCACACCTCCGCCCTGTACAAGCGGGTCGACGCGGTGATGCTCGTCGCCACCCCGTTGCTGGCCGACGACTTCGCCTCGGTCACCGGGCTCAAGCTGCCCGGTGTCACGGTCAGCTCCGGCACGCGGGTGCCCGGCTGGCCCAGTATCCGGATCGACGATGTCGCGGCCGCGCGTACCGCGACCGAACATCTCATCGGGCTCGGACACCGGCGGATCGCGCACATCTCCGGCGACCCTTCCGACGAGCTGGCCTTCACCACCCACATCGACCGCCGCCAAGGCTGGTGCCAGGCGCTCCTGGCCGCGGGCATCGAGCCCGACGCGCAGCTCGACGTCGAGGCGGAGTTCACCGTCGCCGGCGGCGGGCGCGCGGTGGCCGAGCTGCTGCGGCGCGGAGCGCCACCCACCGCGATCTTCGCGGCGTGCGACGAGATCGCCATGGGAGCGATGGCCGCGCTCCGCCAGGCTGGTTTGCGGGTACCGGCGGACGTCAGCGTGATCGGCATCGACGATCACGACCTGGCAGGTGTGGTGGGGCTCACGACGGTGGCTCAGCCGGCCGCCGAGCAGGGCCGGTTGGCGGCCGCCACGCTGCTGCGTCCACTCACGCAGGACCATGGCCCGGTCGACGACACCGTGATCCTGCCAACACGTCTCACCGTCCGCGAATCCACCGCGCCGCCTCGGGCACACTAGAGCTCATGCCAGAGCAGAGCGCGCCGTGGTGGCGCCATGCCGTGATCTACCAGGTGTACCCGCGGTCCTGGGCCGACTCCAACGGTGACGGCGTCGGCGACCTGCCCGGCATCACCTCCCGCTTGGACCACCTCGTCGAGCTTGGCGTCGACGCGCTCTGGCTCTCGCCGTTCTATCCTTCGCCGCAGGCCGACGCCGGGTACGACGTATCCGACTACCGCGGCGTCGATCCGATCTTCGGCAGCCTCGAAGACGCCGACAAGCTGCTCGCCGCGGCCCGCGAGCGCGGCCTGCGGGTGATCGTCGACCTGGTGCCCAACCACACGTCGAGCGAGCACCCCTGGTTCCGTGCGGCGCTCGCCGCCGGCCCGGGCAGCCCGGAGCGCGCGCGATACATCTTCCGCCCCGAGAAGCCCAACAACTGGAAGAGCACGTTCGGTGGGCCGGCGTGGACCCAGGTGGCGGACGGCGAGTGGTACCTGCACCTGTTCGACGCCGCGCAGCCCGACCTCAACTGGGATCACCCCGAGGTGCGCGCCGAGTTCCTCGACGTCCTGCGCTTCTGGCTCGACCGGGGCGTCGACGGGTTCCGTGTCGATGTCGCGCACGGCCTGATCAAGCAGGCCGACCTCGCCGACTGGCACTACCCCGCCGAGCTGCTGTTCGCCGCTGACGCCGATCACCCGCGGCCGCCCATGTGGGACCAGGACGGCGTACACGAGATCTACCGCGACTGGCGGCAGGTGACCGACGAGTACCCGGGCGAGCGCGTCCTGGTCGCCGAGGCGTGGGTGGAGCCCGCGGAACGGCTGGCGGCCTACGTGCGGCCCGACGAGATGCACCAGGCGTTCAACTTCGAGTATCTGGAGGCGTCCTGGAGCGCCGGCGCCCAGTACTCGGTGATCACCCGGTCGTTGGCCGCCAACGCCGCCGTCGGCGCGCCCACCACCTGGGTGCTGTCCAACCACGACGTGGTGCGGCACGCCTCGCGCCTCGGCCTGCCCGTCGGCACGCCCCGCCCGCAGGGCATCGGCCCCGACGACCCGCAGCCCGACGCGGTGCTCGGCCTGCGCCGGGCGCGGGCGGCCACGCTGCTGATGCTGGCCCTGCCCGGCTCCGCCTACCTGTACCAGGGCGAGGAGCTCGGTCTTCCGGAGGACACCGCGGTGCCCGACGAGGCACGGCAGGACCCGTTGTTCTTCCGCACCGGCGGCGAGTCGAAGGGGCGCGACGGCTGCCGGGTGCCCGTCCCGTGGGAGGCGGACGCGCCGTCGTACGGCTTCGGCCCCACCGACGCGAGTTGGCTGCCGCAGCCGGCGATCTGGGCCGAGTACGCGGTCGACCGGCAGCGGGGCGTTCCCGGCTCGACGTACGAGCTGTACCGGGCGGCGTTGCGGCTGCGCGCCCAGCACGCGCTCGGCACCGGCGCGCTGGGTTGGGAGACCCATACCGACGACGTGCTGGCCTTCCGCAACGGCGATGTGTACGTGCTGACCAACTTCGGCCCCGACCCCGCGCCCGTCCCGGCCGGCCTGACAGTGCTCCTGTCCAGCGAACCCTTGACCGAATCCGGCAAGGTCCCCCAGGACGTAACCGTTTGGGCTGCGTAGCGCTTTTCTCGTGATCAGGGCGTCCCTCAAGTCGTTAGAGCGACTTGAGGGACGCCCTGATCATGGGTGGAGGGCGCGTTCGGCGCGGGCTTCGAGGAGGGCGTGGACCTCGGCGATGTCGCGCGGCGAGGTCCGAGACGCGAGCCAGTACATGATGCCGGTCGGCACGAAGAACAGCTGGAACGCCGCCAGCCCGACCGCGTAGTTCAGCGGCGGCGGGAACGGGCCCTGCAAGGCCCGGAAAACCACACCTACCAGGCCATTTCCGGCCGCGCGGCCCACGCCGTTCGCGAGGTTGCCCAGGCTGTACACCGTGCCGCGGTGCTCCGGCAGGTTGACGTCGGCGATCAGGGCGAACCAGTTCGGCGAGTTCGCCGAGGTCATCGCCAGCGCCACGATCGCCGCCAGCAGGCTGAGCCCAACGGTCGGCTCGGTCACCACGCTGCCGAGTACCGCCCGGATCACCGCGCCCGCCGACGCGCCGTCCGGCACGTCGACCCGCAACGGCACGAAGAACAGCACGAAGTAGAACGGCAGCGCCGCGAGAACGCCGACGGCCGCGACCATGGCCCGGCCCCGAGGTGTACGCCGTTGAAGCCGGTCACCCACCAGACCGCCCACAATCGACAGTGCGCCGCCGAGCTGGAAGAGGATCGCGAAGATGCTGCCGACGACGATCGCGGTGTCTTCGCTGTACCCCTGCGCCTCGGCCCGCTCGCGGAAGAGCACCGGCAGCCACACCAGCGAACCGAATGCCACCTGCGCCGTCACGCCCTGTAGCACCAGCCAGGCGTTGGTGCGCCGCCGCAGGATGGTCGGCACGTCGGAGCGGCTGATCCGGTAGTCGTAGTCGCCGCCGCTGGCCAGTACACCCTTCAGCTCGGTGTCGCTCTGGCCGCGCCGGATGTCGTACGTGAAGAGGTACGCGAGGGTGGCGACCAGGCCGACCACGGTGAGAGTGAGGAAAGGCAGTCGCCAGTCGCCACGGCCAAGCACGCCACCCACGAGCGTGCCAGCCAGCGTGCCGACGCCCTGTGACAGCCCCCACAGGCTCATCACCAGACCCCGTCGCCGAGGCGAGATCAGGTCACTCACCACGGAAAACCCGACCGACGCCACGGCACCCAACCCGATCGCCGCGAGCACCTGCGCCGCGAAGAACGCCGCGTAACCGTTCGACAACGCCGTGCCAGCGGTACCCGCCGCCCACAGCAGCGTGCCCATCATCAGCAACGGCTTCCGGTTACCCCGGTCCCCCGTGTACGCCCAGGCCACGGCCGCGATCGCGCTAACGAGAAACGTGACAGCCGTAACCAGTCCGATCGCGCTCTCCGGCACCTCCAGCGCGTCGCCGATCTTCCCGTACAGCGGCGGCACCAGCCCGATCGCTACATTGTCGAGAGAGGCGAGCACCACGAAGACAGCCACGCTGTAGGTCCGGTGACCTTGCCCGCCGCGTCTCATGACCGGCACCCAACCAGCAATAGATCACGATCCGGTAGCGCCACGCCCGGGCTACCCCCACCTACAATGGCGAGACTTCGACCGAAAGGGTGAGCGTGGCCGAGTCCCAGGACATCCTGCTCGAGATTCGGGAGTTCTTCCAGAGTCTCGACGAGTGGATCCCTGGCGCCGGCAGCTTCTTCGTCGAGAGCGTGCTGATGTTTCCCGAGGCGCGCCACGACCGGCTCTTCGACCTCGCCGACGCGTACCAGACCGCCGCCGAGATGTACGCCGACCACCTCGAGGAGATCCGGCCATACCTGACCGACCTCCAGGCATGGCAGGGCGACGGCGGCGCGCAGGTGACGCACGCGCAGCTCCAGGCGTACTTCGACGAGGTCAGCAGCATGTCGGAGGCGATCTCCGCCCTCCAGCAGGGCGTGCACGGCAAGGCGCTGGAGATCGAGATGGCCGTCTACATGGCCATCGTCAACCTCATCATGGTCGGCATCGCGCTCGTGCAGCTGCTGCTGACCTTCTGGACCGGCATCGGCGCGATCAGCGGCGCCGGGGCGATGGCCACCGGCCGCTGGGCGATCATCCAGGTGATGAAAAAGCTGCTCCAGCGGATGTGGGAGCAGACCATCAAGGCCGGCATCCGCCGCACCATCGACGCCGGCATCAAGGGCGCCGCCAAGACCGCGCTCAAGAGCGGCCTGATGTACGCCGGATTCATGGGCGTGACAAAGGGCGGCATCACGCTCATCCAGGCGGCGGAGGGCCACGACCCGTTCACCGAGAACTGGGGCAACAAGTTCGCGCGTGAGCTCTTCGACGGGTTCATCGCCGGTGCCCTGGGCGGACCGCTCCAGATGGGCATCCAGAACAGGCTCGCCGGCGGCCTCGCCTTCATGGGCGGCCAGTTCGGCAGCAACGCCATCCAGCTCGGCCGGGACCGGCTCATCGACCTCATGGGCGGCACCGAATGGGCGCAGCGTAACGGCCTGTACAGCGGCATGACGTGGGACGGCATGAAGCACGGCATGACGCCCGCCGCCCTCTTCGGTGCGATGATCACCGACTTCGGCGGGTACGGTCGGGGCGCTCTCAAGGCCGACATCGCCGCCTGGCGCGGCGACGCCAACCTCTTCGGCGGCGCACACGGCCTCGACGGTGCCGGCCTGCCGGGCGCGCTGCCCGACGGGGCCCGGGCCGAAGCTCCGAGCGGCGCCCACGCCGAAGGCACCGGCACGGGCACCCAGACGCTGGCACCGCCCAGCCACCTCACCGAGGGCGCGCCGCAGCAGCAGGGTGGGCAGCAGGGCGGCACGGGCAACCGCGGTGGCACCTCGACCACCGGCTCGGGCAGCACCTCAGGCACGGGCTCGACGGGACGCGACGGCGGGACGTCCGGCTCGGGCTCGTCCCGCGACACAAGCTCGTCCCGCGACTCCGGCTCCACACAGTCCACTCCGGACGGTTCCCGGGCCGACTCCTCCACCCGCACCGAAGACGGCTCCTCTGCGCGAGACGACTCCGCTACCCGCACGGACGACGGCTCCTCGTCGCGGGACGACTCCGCCACCCGCACCGAAGACGGCGGGCCGCCGCGCGAGCCGGTCCGGGCCGAGCCAACACCCGAGGCCCCGCGCGGCGAGACCGCCACGCCCGACGGCCCGCGCGCTGAAACCGGCACGCCAGACGGCGCGCGCACCGAGACCGCCACGCCCGATCAGGGCCGCGCCGACACAGCGTCCCCAGACGGCACACGTGCGGAGACGCGCGCGCCGGACCAGGTCCGCGCCGACGCGCCGCCACCCGACGCGGTGCGAGGCGAGCCTGTACGTGCCGATCCAACGGCGCTCGACCCGGCGCGAACCGACGCGGGCACTCCACACTCGACGGCCGACGCGGGCGGCACTCGCGCCGACGCGGGCACTCCACACAGCACTGCCGACGCCGGTGGGCCGCGCACCGACGCGGCCGCTCCACACTCGACAGCCGACGCGGGTGGCGCCCGCGCTGACAGTGGGTCCACTCCGGACAGCAGCCGGACGACGCACGACGGCTCCTCGCCGGACGGCGGCCCACTCGTCGACGGCCGGCCACCCGCCGATGGCACGTCCCCTGTGGACAGTCCACGCGCGACAGACGGCACCCGCGGGCCCGACTCCCTCGCCCACGACGGCGGTCCCGCCCGCGACGGCGACGGCACCGGCCCGGCGACCCGCGAGGACGCGACCGTGGGCGCCCGCGACGGTGGCGACCCACCCGGCGGCGACCCGGTAGCCACCGCGCCCCCCGACACCGGCCGCGCCGACACAGGACGAGCAGACGGCGCGCGAGCGGACGGTGGGCGGGCCGACGCGGGCCGCGCCGACGCCGGGCGCAGCGAGAGCCGCTGGTCGGAGTGGCGCCAGCGGCTGGAGGCGCGGGCCGAGCAGCAGTTCGGCCGGGCGGTCGGCGAAAACTTCGGCGGGCGCCCCGCCGGCCGGGGCGGCGAGGCCGGTCCCGGGCGACTCACGCCCGAGATGGTGCAGCGCGCGCTCGACACGCCACCGGAGCGGCTCAACGCGTACGGCAACCGGCTGCGCGACTTCGTAGAGCAGCACTTCACCCACGTCGACGAGACCACCGGCACGCGCCGCCCGATGGACGGCGAAGCCATCGACGCCCGCCTGCGCGAACTGCGCGGCGACACCCCCGCCGGCACCCCGCGCGACTCCACCCCAGACGAAGCCCGCGAAGACGGACCACAACGCACCGAGGACGGTGGAGACCGTGGGGATACTGGTCGACTTCCGGAAGATGCGGGAAGACAACCAGACGGTGGAGTACCTGTTCGGGTACCCGGAGATGGACCGGCGCCTGCTCATCCAGAAGGACGCCCGGACGGGACACCCACTGGACGGGGAGACGAACGGGCTGTACCGACACGCGCTGATGGGGATCCTGAAGCGGCATCACCGCGACCGGACGTGGCCGGACCGCGGGACCTGGGCGTCCTAGACCAGCCCACTCGCGCCGACGACGGCACGGCCCGCGACACCGCCGCCCGCGACGACGCTCCCACCCAGGACGGGCGCGCGCGCGAGGACGCGCCCCCGCGCGAAGACGGGACGACACGCGAAGACGCGCCCGCGCGTGAAGATGGCGCCCGGCGGGACGACGGCGCGGGCCGTGATGACGCCCCCGCGCGGGACGACGGCACCGTTCGCGACGATGGCACCGCCCGGGATGACGGCCCGGCACGGGACGACAGCGCACGGCGGGAAGACGGCGCTCGCCGGGACGACGGCGCCGCTCGCGACGATGGCACCGCCCGGGATGACGGCCCGGCACGGGACGACGGCGCGCGGCGGGAAGACGGTGCGCGGGACGATGGCGCGCGGCGGGAAGACGGTGCGCGGGAGGACGGCGCTCGGCGGGAGGATAGCGCCGCGCGGGATGACGCGTTGGTGCCGGATCGCGGTGGGCGGGCTGACGAGCCGGGGGCGGTGGCGCCCGTACGCGATGCCGGGCCTGGGCGCACCGATCCAGGTGACACGCCGCGCAACAAGCTCATCGACCGGGTCAAGGCCCGCATCCACGACCTTTTCGGCCGGCAGGAGCAGCTCAACCGCGAGCAGGCGCTGCGCGACCAGGCCGTGCGCGACCAGTACCACGAGGAGATGCGCCAGGCCCGGGAGCGCATCGCGCAGGCGATCGAGGGCGATCCCCGGCTGCGCCAGGCGCGGTACGAGACGCAGCAGCACCGCTGGGCGGAGCAGCACGCCCGCGCGGAGGTCAACGCCAAGCAGGCCGAAGCACAGATCGCCCGCGCCGACGAGGCGCACTCGCGGCAGCGGGCGCAGCAGTTGCGCGACTGGGCCAACCGGCTCGATCCGGCGAACCCGCAGCGCAACGGGCTGATCCACCAGGCCGACCAGTCGATCGCGCATGCCAATCAGCGGGCCGTCGACGCGCAGCGGGCGGACGTCGAGGCACAGCAGGCGCACCAGCGAGCCGAGGACGCGCGCACCAAGGCCACCGAGTCCACCAACGCCGCCGACAAGATCACGCGAGACCTGTACGGCGAGAACAAGCAGGCGTGGAAGTGGGCGAACCAGCGACTCGAACAGGGATACTCCCTCGTCGGCCGGGACCACCGCGGTCCGGAGGTATCCGCACTCACCGGGCGCGGTGACCCGCCTCCCGTCTGGGCCAACCGCCCGTACGGGGAGAACGGCGGGCTGCGGCACCCGCTGGCCGTCGACCAGGCGCGGCTGGAAAACGCCCTCCGCGACCCAAGCGGTGGCTACCAGCGCGCAGCGGACCCGAAGGGCCCGTGGCTGAAGCTGGTCAACGCGTTCGGGTTCCATGCCGACCCGACGCGCACCCAGAACTGCCTCGACACCGTGGCGGCGCTGTTCGACACGTTCGTGCACGGCAGGCCCACGGTGGCGGCGCCACGAACCTTCGACGGGTACAGCAACGGCAACGCGCACCTGCCCTTCGCGGGTGAGCACGGCGGTCCCGGCCGGATGGAGGACCTGACCGGCGGCCGGTACCAGTCGGTGGTCAACAACGTGGCGGGCCAGCATCCGACGCAGGCGCTGCCCCGGGTCGACGCCGGCTTCGACGCCATCAGCCAGCAGTTGCTCGCTGGCGGCCACGGCTCCTTCGCGTCGATCATCACGGGGTGGCGGGGCGGCGGCTCGCACGCCTGGGCGGCGGTCAACTTCCAGGGCACCGTGCACTTCATCGACCCGCAGGCCGGCACTGTCGTGACGGCGGTCGATACGCCGCACGGCACGCAGTTCGTCGACGCCGACACCGGGCAGGTCGTCCAGAACCCGATCCACAGCCGCAACCAGATCACGGCCATGGACGCGCTGGTCGTGGACGGCAACGCGCGGCCCATGCCGTTCGCCGACCGGCCCGCGGGCACCTGGAACGACCGGCCACTGACCCGGGAGTACCTGGCGCACCAGCCGCCGGACGTGCGTGCCACGCAGGGTGCGCACGCCGAGCACGGCACCGCCCGCGCCGAGGCCGACCAGGCACGGCAGCAGACCGACCTCGCGAACAAGGCCAGAACAGAAGCGCAGCAGCACGCCAACGACGCGCAGGCCGCGCGTACCCAATCACAGGATGCCGCGAACCGCGCGGCCACCCACCGGGCCGACCGCGACGCGGCGTGGAACGAGGGCGCGCGCCGCGACCAGGTCGCGCAGCAGCACGACGCCGCGGCCCGCCAATGGGCGGAAAGCCAGGGCCGGGGTACGCCGGAGCAGGCACGCCACGCCGAGCAGATGGAGCGGCACCACCGCGAGCAGGCGCAACAGGCTCGGCAGGAGGCCAACGCGCACCGGGTCCGCGCGCACGAGCACGATGGCCTGCGCCAGCAGGCGGAGCTTCAGCAGCAGCGGGCGACCGAGTCGGCCAGCAACTTCGAGAACCGGCGCAACTACGCCGAGCAGGCGGCACGGCAGCACGACCAGACCGCGCAGGCGCACGAGCAGCGCGCGCAGCAGGCCGAGGCCCAGTACCGCCAGCATGCCGACCAGGCCGCGAACGCCCACGACCAGCAGGCCGCCCAGGCAAAGGCGGAGGCGGCGCAGCACCGGCAACAGGCCGCCCAGCACCCGCCGAACGACCCGGTCCGGCAATTGGAGGAGGGGCGCGCCCAGCACCAGGAGCGCATGGCCGAGGCGGCGGAGAAAGCGGCCAACCAGTACCGGGGCGCGGAGCACTACCAGCGTTCCGCCGAGGCGCACGACCAGCGGGCCAACCAGCACTCGCAGGCCGCCGAGTCGAGCCGCCAGCACGCGGCACGCGACACCCAGGCGGCACACGCCGCCGAGCAGCGCCGCCTGGCCGCCGCCGAGCGCGCCCGCCAGATGGACCCCATTGACCCACAGGTGGCCCAGCAACACCGGGCCGAAGCCGCTCAACACGCGCAGGCTCGCGACGACGCGATGGCGCGCGCCGCGCAGCACCGCCAGGACGCGCAGACGGCCGAGCAGACGGCAGCCACCGAACGGGCCGAGGCGGCCAAGGACCGGGTCACCCGCGACCAGTTCCACGACGCCGCCGAGGCGTGGCACAGCCAGCTGCGTAACGAGCGTCTGTTCGACCCGGGCGCACCGGGAGCGGGGCGCGAGCCGTTCAACCGCGACAACCTGCCCGACAACCTGCGTGACCGGTACGACGCGCTGCAGGACCCGCGCGCCCGCGAGCAGTTCGAGCGGCTGTACGACAAGGCGGGCGAGCGGCTGGAGACCGCGCTCGACAACATGGAGCGCAAGGCCGTCCAGGACGGGCGCACGCTCGAAGACTCACTGATCGACAAGCACGATGCCGAGACGGCGAAGCAAGCCGCGAAGGACGCGATCCAGCCGCCGCCGCCCGATGTCCTGCACGAGATCGAAACCCAGCTACGCGGCGCCGATGACGTCCGCAGCCGGATCGAGGAGTACGCGCGCACTCACCCGGAGGTACGCGGCACCGAAGGCTGGCTTGGGGATGTCCGCAACGAGGTCTCACCGTTGCGAGCAGAGCAGCAGGGCAAGGGCGACCCATCCGTGCAACTCGCCCGTGACCACGGCAACAACATCCGGGGTATCGAGGGCGAGGTGATCCTCGCGGAACGGTCCCACGGCGTGGTGGAGGTCAGCAAGGACATCTCGGCGGTCGGTCCCGATGGCAAGCTGCACAAGACCGACGTCGACGTGGTGGCCGAAGGCGGCCGGGTGTGGCGGGATGCCAAGAACTACAACCCGTTCGGCCCAGGCAGCAAGAACATAGGCAAGTTCACCCGCCAGATCGAGACGCAGCTGCGTGCGCTCGTGTTCGATACCGCGCACCACGTCGACGGACAGCCGCCACGCCTGGAGTGGCACTTCACGCGCGGCGTCGATCCAGCCGTAGCGGCGATCCTCGAGGGCATCCGGATCAAGGACCCGGTGACGGGCGCCGAGCTGCCGCACCGCGTACACGTCATAGATGGCACCCGTCCGGTCGAAGCCCCACCACCACCGGACGGACCGCGACCGCCCGACGGCGGCCCGACGCCCCCTCCGCGCCCGGAGGCGCCGGAAGGCGCATCGCACGCCGACCCGCCCGCCGGCCCACCCCACGCGGAGCCGCCCGGCGGCCACCCGGAGACGCCCGCCGGTGCGGTCCGATCGGACCTGCCCCGCGCGATGGCGGAGGTGCGGCCCTACTTCCCGCATGACTGGGTACAGGTAAGCGGCGAAACCCTGCGCATCTCGTCGCCGGACGGCGGCACCATCACGATTCGGCTCGAGGTCGGCCCGGTCACCGACGGCTGGAGCACGAGTCGCTTCGACTCCCAGGCTGGCGAGCACGTCATCCGGATCTCCGAGACCATCGGCCGCGAGGACCTCGTCCGGGCGCTGGTCGATCAGGTGACCACTGTGGCCACCGCCGAGGTCGGCGGTCGCCCCAACGCGGGTGGACTGCGGCAGTTGGACGTGCTCGCCACGGAACAGGCGCGCGTGCAGCATCAGCTCAACCACGCCACCGACGCGACCCCGGCGCAGCGTGAAGCGTGGGCGCGGGAGGACGCGCGACTGACCCGCGAATTCCGGACCCACGCCGAACTCCTCGGCATCCTGGACCCCGAGCACCGCACCGGCCTGGACCCGGACACGCAGGCCCGCCGCGACGAGGTATGGGCCGACCTGTCCGATGGCGCCCGAGCCATCGTCGCCACGATGGCCGATCCCCACAGCGTGCTCGGGGCGAGCTCGAAGGCCCGCTCGTTCCTGCCGCTGTCGGAGGAGTTCCGGACGCCGTACGAAGCCATCGACAACTTCAGCTACTACGCCGAAACTCATCTTCCGCCGGAACTCCGGCAGCGCTTCCAAGAGGAGCTGCTGCCCCAGATTCGCGAGTTCCAGAAGGAAGCTCTCGAGCAGTTCAAGGCCACCTACAAGGAGTTCTTCCCCTCCACGTCAGCGGAGCGCGCGCTTCCGCCGGCCCGGGACGCGGCGGCCCGCGCCGAGGTGCAGCCGCTCGTCGACCGCACCGAGGCCATGCTGGGTGAGATCCACGACTGGGCCCAGCGCACCGGGGTCGAAGAACTGCGCGACGCCGGTTTCGACCGGGCGGTTGAGCTCGGCGAGCAGGCGTGGCGTGCGCGATACGAGGAGTACCGGACGGCGATCAACGAGGTCATCGCGCGCTTCGACTACATGGGCGAGCCGCTCGGTTACATCGGCAGCATGCAGGACGGCATGCGCGGACCGCACAAGGCCATGGCCCACGCCGACCTACGCGAGTTCGACGTGGACCTGTATGTGATCCACCAGGCGGAGTTCGACCGGCTCTACGACTCCGTAATGGAGAACGCACCGAACCAGATCAGCCGCGGCAAGATCTTCCCAGACAACGACCGTCCGGACGTTGCGCCCGACCTGCTCCTGCTCGGCAGAGAAATCGTAGATCAGCTTGAGCTGCTTTTCCCCGATAACCCCGGCATCGCGGACAGTATGGTGGTCCTGCGCCGTGAACCACCATACTGAGCAGTGCTATCCGGCGATATCGGCGGCGACGCCGTCGAACGCGTTGAGCAGGACCCGCCGCTCACCGACGCGGTAGCGCTGGAAGTTACGGCCATGCTCCGAGGAGTCGTGGTCTTTCACCGCCGCCACATTGGCTTGCTGGAATACGGCCAGCACGTCTTCGAGCCGCGCGGATGTCCAGTCGCACTCCAGCTGGCTAGCGACCTGCTCCGGTAGCTCGAACGGAAGCCGTTTGAAGGACAGGCTGAGGGATCGCAGGAGCAGGTTCTCGTCACCGGCCGGATCGCCTGTGCGGCGCCTGAATGTCAGCGACAGGCTGCCGTACCGGTAGCGTTGAAAGTTGTCGTCACCCTGGATCCACCTGCTGCTGTCCGGCGGACCGAGGAGCTGCACCACCTCAACCGCCGTCATGTCCTTCCGGAGCGGCCCCAGGTCACCTGTCTGGGAGAATTCGATGAGCGCGTCCACGTGGGCGACTCTACCGGGCCCTCCGGTGCATCCCCGTCCGTCGCGTTGCCGACGGTGCGGTAGAGGCGCACGTTGGGCGGTACCCCACTCGACCGATACGCGAAGGCCGCGCGGACCGCGCGGCGATAGAGGAAGCGACGCCCGTCCGCGCTGCCAGCGGTGCGGAGCGGGGGGGCGCGGTGAACTCGCTCTGGTGTGGCGCCGGGTCGCCGAAGTCGGCGACGCCGATCAAGGAGATCCGCAGGGATCAAGGGCGAACGCACGTGGGAAAGAGATCGAAGCACGTGCGTTTGCCCTTGATCGGCGGAGAGAGGGCCCGCTGCGCGGGCGGCCCGCGCGGGCCGGCGGGCGGCGCGCGGGCGCAGCGCACGGGCGGCGCAGCGCACGCGCCGCGCGGCGGGTTAGGAGAGGGCTGTCAACTCGGCCTCGCGGGAAGCGGGGGGTATGCCGAACAGCGCGGTCTCTACGGTCAGGCGCGCTTCGGCGTTGGCTACCGCGATCGCACGAACCTCTGGTGAAGCCGACGCCAAGCGGGCGGCGCGGCGGGCGGCGCCTGGGCCGTCGGTCTCGTCGGGCGCCGGGCGGGCCGCCAACGCGTACTGGCCAGCCAGCGTGTGCCACAACGGTGACGCCTCGCCGACCACGGTGTCCGTCGGGGCGGGGCCCTGCGCGGTGAGCAGCCCCGCCGTCAGTGTGTCCGGGTCGCCGTAGCCAGCGGTCAGCAGCGAGTTGACCGTCTCGCAGGCGATCCGCCACGCGACCAGGTAGTCCGGCCACGCCTCGGTGGCGAGGGCCGCCGTGTACCGGGCGATCGCCTCGCCCAGCATGGGCTGCACGGTCGCCACCGCGGATACGGGCAGCATCGCGGCCAAGCCCTCGGCGACGGGCGGGCGACCCTCGATGCGCCAACCCGGTGGCAGCGGGAAGACGCGGCGGGCCGACACGTACCGCTCCAGTGTCGAGCCGGCCAGGTCGACGGGGTGCACCTCGCGGGTGACCCGGTCGACGATCCAGCCCGGCTGGTCGTACCGGATGGTCTCGGTGTCGCCGGGATACGGGGTCGGGCCGCCGATGGTGATGATCTGGTCGAGCGGGACGTCCCAGCGCACCTGGTACACCAGCTCGGTGCCGGTGACCAGGAAGCCCGGGTCGCCTTCGACGAACAACCGGTACGAGCCGAACGGCTCCTTCGCGTGCTCGCGCACCAGTTCGATCGCCTCGGCTGGGCTGCCGACGGGAGGCGGGAGCGGCTCGGGAAGGGGGCCGGGCGGCAGCCCGCCGGGCGGGAGGAGCTTAGGCGGGATACCGGTGGACAGGGCGGCCACCTCGGCGTCGGTGAACGCCAGGGCGGGCCCGAGCGGCATCCCGGGGCCCTGCTGCGCGGCGCCGGCGAAAGCGCGTTCGAGGATCGCGGTGGCGCGTAGCAGTGGCGGCAACGCGGCGAGCTGCCGCAGGTACCCGTCGTTTTCGATCTCTCCGCGCAGGCCGGCGGGGGCCATGGCCAGTACCATCGCCGCCGTCCAGTCGAGCGGGCGGCCCCGCGCGGACAGCGGCGACCGCGGGCCGAGGAGGCCGTTGTCGAACCAGGGAAGCGCGACCGCGGCGGCCAGCAGCTCGGGGTCCGGGGGCGCCTCCTTGGCGAGGGTGAGCGCGGTGTCGACGCCGATCCGCATGATCGTCGGATGCCACGGCGCTGTCGGCGGCTGGCCGTGCAGCGCCAGGTCGAGCAGGTCGAGCACCAGCGCGTCGAAGCGGTCGCGGTCGGAGCGGTGCAGCGCCTTGACGAGCTTGCGGCGGTGCTTGCCCCAGACGTCGGAAAGGGTGCCTTTCACGGCGACCCGGCGAAGAGGTGGCCGCCGGTGACCGGCAACTCGTCGCGGGGCGCGACCCCGTAGTCCATCTTGTCGGTCAGGTACAGCAACTCGAATCCCCGGTCGACGAGCGCGTCGCCATCGACGGTGACCACGTCGTACGCCCGGTCGACCACCGCCTGGAGCAGGCTGGGCACCCGCTGGGCGTGCAGGAATGCCACGTCGAGGTCTGGCGCCAGTGCGGCGCACGCGTTGCGGAAGGCCTCCAGGACCTGCTGCCCACCCTCCTCGCGCCACGCGTGCTGCTCGAAGGCGAGCACGAGCACCGTGGTGCCCTCCACCAGGTCGAGCAGCCGCACCTCGCAGCTCTGACCGCCCCACTCCACCCAGAACGTGCCGGGGTCGGATTCGTTGACCCAGGGCACGGTGCCAATCCTGTTGAGCAGGCTGGGAAGCAGCACATAGTGCAGGTTGGCCGGGGTGCGGGGCAGGTAGAACGCCGCGCCGATCGGGCGTTTCAGCCCCCACTGCGGCAGCAGGTCGCCCTGCTCCAGCTCGTCGGGGGGCGGCGGGAGCCAGTCGGGCTCGTGGATGCCGCCGGTGCCGAGCAGTCGGGGCGCTCGACCGGTGACGAGCGTCTCCAGGGCCTCGTCGAACGTGTCGCCGAGGAGCCATTCGCCGACGGGGTCGATGGCGATCACCGCACCCGTGGCGGCGATGGCGAGCACCGCCTCGTCGTCGCCTTCGACGCCGATCGGGTAGAGCCGGGTGCCGAGCGCGCGGCCGGCGTCGATGAGCGTCTCGACGCTGTGCGCGGCCAGCGACGGGTCGATGGCGAACGGGCGCGGGCTGACCTGCAGCCCTTCCCGGTCACCGCCGATGACCAGGCCGCCGAATTCGGCAAGTACCGGATCGGCGGCGTATGAGGCGGTCAGCTTGCCGCCGAAGACGCCGCTTCGCGCGGACACCGCGCGATGGATTTCGGCGAGGGCGTCGGCGTCGAGCGTGCGGCCCGGCCGCCAGCCGGCGTCGCGCAGCGCGGTCTCGACGTCGGGGGCGAAGCGCTCACTCATGGCGCGTCCTCCGAAGGCGGCTGGAGGGCGAAGCCGAAGTGGAGCAGCATCGCCTGGCACGACACGCACGGTGATGTGGGCTGCCCAGCGGTGGGGTCGCCGGGCTCGCGGACGCGGTACGTGACCAGGTCGGCGCCGCTCAGCAGGCCGGTGCGGGCGTCGTCGAGGGTGATCGGCGGCTCGCCGGACAGCGCGCGGCGGGCGTCTTCGGCGTGCAGGGCGTCGGAGAGGGCGGCCACCTCGGCGCACCGGTCGTTGCCGCGTTCGCGGTATCGCACGGGCAGGTCGTCGAGGAACTCCCGCACCAGGGGGTGCAGGTTGGGCGTGCCCTCGCCCTTCATGCTCTGCGCCATCCGCATCCGGCCGCGACGCAGCCCGAGGTGGGTGACGTCGACCGGGAAGGCCGCCCGCACGCGGTCGTGCCGGGCGCGCGCGACCGGGTCCCAGCTCAGCGGCGCGGCCGGCATATCGGCGCGGAACGCCCGGTACTGATCGACCACCTCCGGTATCGGAGACGACGGCCAGTACGTCAGCTCGCCGTTGACCTTGTCGATGACGATCCGCCCGGAGCCCACGTCTTCGGCCATGCCCATCGGCAGGACTCGCGAGAAGACGTATCCCAGGTCGAAATCGTGCACCTCGTAATCGCGCGCCACGCCAACCGAAACGTCCTGGTTGACCCATGGCGCCGCGATGAGTTCCGCCTCCCACCGGTCGACCACGGCACCACCCTATACGGCCCGGTCAGGCGAGCCTGTCCAGGATGTGGTCGCGGGCTGCGGCGTACCGCTCCCGGATGTGCGGCACCGGCTTCTCCTCGTACTGTTCGACCGCTCCCCCGGCCCACGCCGGCGGCTCCGCACCGCCCATCGCGATCCACGCCGCCTGCCGGGCCGCCCCATCGGCGACGTACTCGCCTGGAGGCGGCACGACGACCGGGCACCCGAACACCTCGGGCGCGATCCGGCGCACCGCCTCGGACCGGGCGCCGCCGCCGACCAGTACCACGCGGTTGACCGTCGAGCCCTGCGCCACCAGGGCGTCGAGGCCGTCCGCCAGGGCGCACAGCATGCCTTCGACGGCCGCCCGGGCCAGGTGCGCCGGTGTCGAGGTGCCGAGGGTGAGCCCGTGCACCGAACCGGTCGACAGTGGACGGTTGGGGGTCCGCTCGCCTTCCAGGTACGGCACGAGCACCAGCCCGTCGGCGCCGGCCGGCGCGCTCAGCGCGAGGCGGGACAGCTCGTCGTGGTCGACCCCGAGCAGAGCCGCCGCCGCGTCGAGCACCCGGGCCGCGTTGAGCGTGCACACCAGCGGCAGGAACCGGCCGGTGCAGTCGGCGAACCCGGCCACGATGCCGGTCGGGTCGGCCGCGGGAGTGTCGGCGACGCTGAAGACGGTGCCGGAGGTACCGATGGAGACCACGACGTCGCCCGGCAGCGCGCCGGCGCCCAGTCCCGCCGCGGCGTTGTCGCCGGCCCCCGGGCCGAGCGGCGCACCGGACGGCAGGGCGCCCGCCGGCTCGGTCGGACCCAGCACCACCGGCACGATCGGCTCCCGGTCGAACGCGTGCCGGAGCAGGTCGGGCCGGTACGCGCCGGTGGCGGCCGACCAGTACCCGGTGCCGCTGGCGTCGCTGCGGTCGGTGCGCAGGGCGTCGAGCCCGGGTGCGCCGGCGAGCTTCCAGGTCAGCCAGTCGTGCGGCAGGCAGACGGCGGCGGTGCGGTCAGCGGCGTCTGGCTCGTTGCGGGCGAGCCAGCGCAGCTTGGTGATCGTGAAGCTGGCCACCGGTACGAGACCCACCGCGTCGGCCCACGCCTGCGCGCCGCCGAGCTCCTCGATCAGCTCGTTGGCGGCGCCGGCCGAACGGGTGTCGTTCCACAGCAGGGCCGGGCGGACGACCTCGCCGTGCTCGTCGAGGCACACCATGCCGTGCTGCTGCCCTGCCACCGCCGCGGCGGCGACGTCGTCGAGCCCGCCGGCCTGAGCGACGGCCTCCTGGAGCGCCGACCACCACGCGTCGGGGTGCACCTCGGTGCCGTCCGGGTGGCTGGCCCGCCCTTCGCGGACCAGCTCTCCGGTCGATGCGTCACGGATGACGACCTTGCAGGACTGGGTGGACGAGTCGACGCCGGCAACCAGCATCTGGATCCCCTTCGGGTCAGCGCGCGCCGAGCGCGTGCTCGGCCGCGAGCTGGTTGAGGCGGACGAAGCCGTAGCCCCGCTCGCCCGCCGCGTCGGGGTCGAAGTCTTCGAACGCCGAGCGGTCGGCCAGCAGGTCCTGGTAGGTCTCGCCCTCGTTCAGCGTGGGCGTGGAGAGCTCGACCACGCGGGCGTCGGCGAGCGCCTCCTGCACCTCCGGGTCGGCCCGGAAGGCGGCGGCACGCTCCTTGAGCAGCAGGTACATCTTCATGTTGGCCTTGGCCGACTCCCACACGCCGGTGTAGTCCTCGGTGCGGGACGGCTTGTAGTCGAAGTGCCGCGGCCCCTCGTATGCCGGCCCGCCCGCCGGTCCACCGTTTTCCAGCAGGTCGACCAGCGCGAACGAGTTGAGCAGGTCGCCGTGCCCGAAGACCAGGTCCTGGTCGAACTTGATGCCCCGCTGGCCGTTCAGGTCGATGTGGAAGAGCTTTCCGTGCCACAGCGCCTGCGCGATGCCGTGCGCGAAGTTGAGCCCGGCCATCTGCTCGTGGCCGACCTCCGGGTTGAGCCCGACCAGCTCGGGATGCGCCAGGTTGGAGATGAACGCCAGCGCGTGCCCGACGGTCGGCAGCAGGATGTCGCCGCGCGGCTCGTTGGGCTTGGGCTCGATCGCGAAGCGCAGCCCGTACCCCTGGTCGATCACGTACTGCCCGAGCAGGTCGACGGCTTCCTTGTACCGGTCGAGAGCGGCGCGCACGTCCTTGGCGTGGTCGTACTCGGCGCCTTCGCGCCCGCCCCACATGACGAACGTCTGCGCGCCCAGCTCGGCGGCCAGGTCGAGGTTGCGCAGCACCTTGCGCAGCGCGTATCGCCGGACGGAACGGTCGTTGCTGGTGAAGCCGCCGTCTTTGAACACCGGGTGGGTGAACAGGTTGGTGGTCACCATCGGCACCACCATGCCGGTCTCGTCGAGCGCCTTGCGGAACCGCCCGATGTGGTCGTCGCGCGTCGCGCTGTCGGACCCGAACGGCACCAGGTCGTCGTCGTGGAAGGTGAGGCCGTAGGCGCCCAGCTCGGAGAGCTTGTGCACCGCCTCGACCGGGTCGAGGGGCGCGCGGGTGGCGTCACCGAACGGGTCGCGGGCCTGCCAGCCCACGGTCCAGAGGCCAAACGAGAACTTGTCGGCGCGGGTGGGCTGGACGCTCATCGTGACCTCCGGGACATGTCTACGATTTGTTCAACGGTTGAATTATTTGCCGCTCCTATGGCACTGTCAAGGCCATGAGTGACCTTCCCGTGCGGCAGGGCTCGCTGCGCGAGCACAACCTCGGGTTGGTCCTGCGGCAGGTGGCGAACGCGCCCCGGCCGCCATCGCGTGCCGACATCGCGGCCGCCACCAGTCTCACCCGCGCCACCGTGTCCGCGCTGGTGGATGACCTGATCACCGGCCGGTTACTGGCCGAGGTCGACCCGGCGCCGCGGGCCGGCGCCGGCCGGCCGGCGGCCGGTCTCGTGCTGGCGGCGAACGGCCCGGCGGGGCTGGGCTTGGAGATCAACATCGACTACCTCGCGGCCTGCGTCGTCGATCTCGCGGGAGCGGTCCGGCATCATCGTGTACGCCACGCGGATCAGCGCCCACGCCGGCCGGCTGAGGTCCTCGGCGAGCTGTCCGAGCTGGCCGCGACGGCCCGCGCGGATGCGGAGCGGGAGGGCGTCGAGGTGGCCGGTGCGGCGGTCGCCGTACCCGGTCTGGTGAGCGCCGGCGGCCTCGTCCGGCTCGCGCCCAACCTGGGCTGGCGCGGCGTCGATGTGCCCGATGGGCTCGGACTCGACGGGCTCGCGGTCACCGTCGACAACGAGGCCAACCTGGCGGCGCTCGGCGAGCTGCACGCCAGCCAGCAGACGCCAGCCAGCTTCCTGTACGTCTCCGGCGAGATCGGCATCGGCGCCGGCATCGTGCTGAACGGCGCCCTGTACCGGGGTGCCCGCGGCTGGAGCGGCGAGCTCGGCCACGTGGCGGTACGCCCGGACGGGCCGGCCTGCCGTTGCGGTGCTCGGGGCTGTCTCGAGCAGTACGCCGGCCAGGAGGCCATCCTGCACGCGGCCGGCACCGTGGACACCGAGGATCTGATCCGGCGAGCCGAAGACGGCGACCCCGCGACGCGTGCGGCTCTCACCAGCGCCGGCACGGCCCTCGGCGTCGCGGTCGCCGGTGTGGTCAACGTGCTCGACGTCGACACCGTCGTACTCGGCGGCGTCTACGCCCCGCTGTCGCGCTGGTTGTGCCCGGCCGTCGAGGCCGAGGTCGAGCGCCGGGTGTTGACCGCGGCGTGGTCGCCGGTGGCGGTACGCCGTTCGATGCTGGGTGCCGACGCCGCTTCGGTCGGTGCCGCCGGCGCGGTGGTACGGGAAATCCGCGATCACCCAGCAAGGTGGCTGACCCGCGCGCTGCCCCTCACCCCGTGATCGTTTGACGCGTTTCCGAACTCGCGAAGACCCTGGAGCAAGGCGTCGCGACCCGCTTCGCTCATGCCCTCCAGCACCGTCGCGAGCCTGGTGCGGCGGTCGGCGCGCATGTCGCCCAGCAGCGCGTGCCCTGCCGGGGTGACGTGCAGGGCGATCTCGCGGCGATCGGCGCGGCCCGGCTCACGCTCCAGGACGCCCGCGGCCACCAGCCGGTCGCAGAGGCGGCTCGCCGACGACAGGATCATGCCGAGCCCGGCGGCCAACCCGCGCAGGTTGATGCCCTCTTCGCGCTCCACGAAGAGCAGCGCCCGCAGCTGCGAACCGGAAAGGCGGCTGGAGGCATGCTCGCGGGTCGCTTCCCACACGCCCAGCAGCGCCTCCGCCGCTTCATCGACGGCGGCGGCGATACTCTGGTCCGGCCCGTCCGACCCATGGTTTCCGGACATGGTGGACCCGACACTACTCCTGCGACGACGCGAGCGGCTGGCGGTGAGGCATATGCACGAGCGACAGGCGGTGGCCCGGCGGGCTCTCGCGGAGGCGCCCGCGCACCTCTTGGTCGAGCGCCTCGCCGAGTGCCTGGCCGAGGCGTACGGGATCGATGACGTCGAGCTGTACCAGGTCGACTACCGCCTCGCCGCCCTCCTCCCGTTGGGCGGTGGAGAGACGCTGACCAGCGGCGACGACCCCGCCTGGCGCTCGTTCGACGAGCAGGCCGAGGTGGTCGACGGGCCCGCGCGCTACCTGCCGGTGACCATGCGCGGCGAGCGGATGGGCGTCCTGCGGCTGGCCCCGGTGACCGGTCACGCAAGCGAGCTCGCCGAGATCGCCACGATGCTGGCGCATGAGCTGTCGGCGGTACGGGGCAGCACCGACCGGTACACGGTGGCCGCCCGGAGCCGGCGGCTCAGCCTGGCCGCCGAGATGCAGTGGGAGCTGCTGCCCGGCCGCAGCCGTGCGCGTCCCGCCTTCAGCCTGGCCGGCCAGCTCGAACCGGCGTACGCCGTCCGCGGCGACAGCTTCGACTGGGCCGACGACGCCGATCGGCTGTACCTCACCACGCTCAACGGGATGGGCGAGGGTGTCGCGGCGGCCAGCCTGACCAGCCTCGCGACCAACGCGCTGCGCAACGCCCGCCGGGCCGGGCTCGACCTCGGCGACCAGGCGGCACTCGCCGACCAGGCGGTGTGGGCGTACCACGGTGGCACCCAGCACGTGTCGGCCCTGCTGCTCCAGCTCGACCTGGCGACCGGGCTGGTCACGGCGGTCGACGCCGGTTCGCCGCGACTGATGATCCTGCGCGACGGCGAGGTCATCGATCAGGAGCTGGTGGCGCAGTTCCCGCTCGGCATGTTCGAGGGCACCATGTACCACGAGCAGCGGTTCCATCTCGCGGCAGGCGACCGGCTCATGGTGGTCAGCGACGGCGTGCTCGACGCGATCTCAGCCGCTGGCCAGTACGGCGACCAGCAGCTGGCCAGCTTCGTGCGCGACGCCCGGTCGCTGGCGCCGCTGCAAGCGGTGCGGTCGCTGCTCGCCGACCTGCGCGCGTTCGTCGGTGGCGACCTCGTCGACGATGCCGTGGCCGTCTGCCTCGACTGGGCCCCCGCGTGATGGGGAGCTAGTAGGCGCCTCGGCTGCCGACGACCGCGCCGATGGTCTTCCAGAGGATGACCACATCGGAGGCCAGCGACCAGTTCTCCACGTAGTACAGGTCGAGCCGGATGCCGTCTTCCCAGGAGAGGTCGGACCGGCCGCTGACCTGCCACAAACCGGTGATGCCGGGCTTGACCAGCAGGCGGCGGGCGATGTCGCCGTCGTAGCGGGCCACTTCGGACGGCAGCGGCGGGCGCGGGCCGACCAGGCTCATGTCGCCGATCAGCACGTTGATGAGCTGGGGCAACTCGTCGAGGGAGAACTTGCGCAGGATGCGCCCGACCCGGGTGACCCGCGGATCCTTGCGCATCTTGAACAGCAGCCCGTCGTGCTCGTTGCGTGCCGCCAGCTTGGCCAGCATCTCGTCGGCGTTGACGACCATGGTCCGGAACTTGTAGACCCCGAACTCGCGGCCGCCCTGCCCGACGCGGATCTGCCGGAAGATCACCGGCCCCTTGCTGTCGAGCTTGATGGCGATCGCGATCACGAGCAGCAGCGGCAGCGCCAGCAGCAGCGCGATCGCCGAGCTGGCCCGGTCGACGAGGCCCTTGACGAGCTTGCGGGTGCCGCGGAACTCGGGCGCCTCCACGTGGATCAGCGGCAGGCCGGCGACCGGTCGAGTGTGGATGCGCGGGCCGGCGACGTCGGTCAGCGCGGGCGCCAGTACCAGGTCGATTTTGGTGCCCTCCAGCTGCCAGCCGAGCCGGCGCAGGCGGGCGGCGGTCAGCTCGCCGGAGGCGGTCACCGCGACGGTGTCGACGCCGGTGGCGGCCGCCGACTCCAGGATGCTGCGGAACGAACCGACCACCGGTACGTCACCCAGCCGCTGCGGCACGGGTGCGAGCAGCGCGTCGGGAATGCACGCGCCGACGACCCGGTACCCCGCGTACGGCTCGCGCCGCAGTGTGCGCACCAGCTCCAGTACGTGCGGCGCGTCGCCGACCACGAGCACGCGGCGCGACCATCCGACGCCCCGGGAACGGGCCCGGTGCAGCCATTTGCGGGCCACGTACCGCCCGGTGACCAGACCGACCGTGCCGAGCGCGAACGACAGCGCCAGGAAGCCCCGGGCCACGCCGACGCCCGCGATGTAGGCGAGGATCGCCACCGCACCGGCGAGGCGCAGGCTGCCCGAGGTGACCCGCCGGTACTCGTCAGCGCCGTACCCGAGCACGTTGACGTCATACCCGCGCAGCACCTTCACACTGCCGAGCCAAGCGAGCACCAGAGCCGGGCACAGCACCGCGTACGGGATCTCGGACCCGTACGGCAGGGCGCCACCGAACGGCGACAACGTGAAGTTGAACCGCCCGAAGTATCCGGCGACCACCGCCAGAGCGATGATGGCGCCATCGACAAGCATCAACGCGCGGGCGTAAGCGCGCATCCGGGCGCGTACACGCGCAGCCGGAGTCTCCAATGTGGACTCAATACCGACCCTGGCGGGCGTCAGGAGAGTCGCCGACGTCACCAGCCCTCCCCCAGCTTGATCCAGTCGACGCGTTATCCGGTCGCCGAGGAGTGCCCGGGCCGGAAGACCCCGTTATCTTCGCGCACCGAGAACCCCCGGGGGAACTTCCGACGGAAACCTGTCACTTCACGCCGGCAAACGAGCCGAATGGCCAGGTGAGAGCCCCGATTGGGCGTTACCGGGGAGCCGCGGGGCGCAGTGCCAGAGCCTTCAGGAAGATGTCGCCGATCTTCGTCGGGTCCTTGGCGATGAAGACGCCGCCACCGGTCGTCTTCGTGATGCGCTCCAACTGTCCCTGGTCGACGCCGTCGCCGATACCGAGGATGATCACCTGCACCGGCCGCTTGGGGTCGTTGAGGTCCTTGAGCTGGTTCAGCAGGTCGCCCTCGCTGATCCCGTTCTGGTCCTCGTTCTTGCCGTCGGTGAACATGACGATGGAGTTGATCCGGCCAGCCTGCCAACCGTCCTGCACGTTCTTGTACGCGGCGAGCATCGTGTCGTACAGGCCGGTGTTGCCGCCCCGCTTGGGCGTGATCTGCCGCAGCTGGTTGAGCGCACGGTCGCGCCCGCTGCTCAGCGGCCCGATCGGCACCAGTTCGCGGTAGTCGCGGCTGCCCTGGAGCTGGGTGGAGAAGACCCACAGCCCGAGCGCCCACGAGTCGTCGAAGAGGGCCAGGCCCCGCTCGGCGGCCGCCAGCGTCACCTGCATGCGGGTGGCGTTGTTGGCCTCCGGCACCGTTTCCAGCATCGAGCCGGAGATGTCCATGATCGCCAGCATCCGGCCGGGCGCGGTGACCGCCGTCCAGGTGGCCAGCGTGCCTTCGACCGCACCGGCGTCGAGGCCGGCCGCGGCCGAGCCACCCGGGTTCGCGTTCTGCGACGGCGGGACGCCGGCCGGGCTTGGCGCGCCGGTCGGCGGCGAGAACCCGGAGCCCCACGTGCCGTCCGGTGCGCGCAGGCCCTGCGCGCCGAGCTGGTCGCGGAAGCCAGCGGTGTTGAGCACCTTGTGCAGCGCGTCCGCCGCGGCGACCTTGGCGGGGTCGGTGCCCGGCATGATCGCGAACGGGTAGTCGAGCGGCGTCGGGGTCGGCTCCACGTACAGGGCGGCCAGCCGCACCGGCGGCTTCCTCGCGTTGTACGCGATGACGTCCTTCTCCGACAGCGCGGCGACGCTCAGGCCGGACGCCAGCGAGGACGCGTCGGCCGCCTGCGGGAACTTGGCCAGCAGGTCGTCGCGGAGCGCCGACCGGCCGGTGGCGAGCGAGCGCAGCGCCGCGACCCGGGTCTCCTGGGCGTTGCCGGCGGCGGACGCCAGCGACAGCAGCCCGGAGAGACCGGCGGCGTCACGGGTCGGCTCGACGATGCCGGTGCGCACGGTGGCGTCGGAGTTGACCTTCTGGAGCAGGTCGCTCCAGCCGACCTTCTTCTCCGGCCAGCCGAAGCCCTCGGCCACTGGCTCGGGCATCGCCGCGACGACCGGGCTGCGCGCGATCGTCGCGCCGTCGGTCGGCGTGAAGCCGGGCGCGGCCGCCTTGAGGCGGACCAGCCATGTCGAGGAGTCCGGCAGCCAGACGTCGGGGATGACCGTGGTGCCGCTGGCCCCACCGACGCCCGCGAGGCCGACACCGTGCTCAGCGGCCACCGCCGCCGCCATGTCGACCGGGTTGACCTCGGCGACCGAGACGATCACGCACGTGCCGTCGATGTCACCGCCCTCGTCGGCCCACTTGTCCGCCGTGGAACGGACAGCCGGTGCGATCTCAGATGCGGCCGCCACGGCAAGCTTCACCTCGCCGGTACAGCGGTTACCGGCGAGTTCCTGATATCCAAACCACGACCCACCCACGACGAGGACAAGCGCCACCGCTGCTGCGATGGCGCCTGCTCCGCGGATGTCTCTGCGCATGCGATGGCGACCCGGCACGGTCCCCATACTGCGCAGACACCGGCCGACCTGCCAGGTACGTTCGGCCGAAAGTTACGGATGAGAAACATCCGCGGTAGCGGTCAGTAGCCGAACGTTTCCACTCAGTCTATCCTTGCCACCGCAATCTTCAACAAACCGTGCTTTTTCGGGGCAGAGTTCAAGTGACACTGTTAATTGTCGTTATAGAGCTAGAAGGACTTAGCGGGCAAAACGCACGTTGGGCTGGGTAACCGCGTCACAACGCCCGGCTCCTCGGGCACACCCGAATCGGCGTTAAGGCGGAACGCGACCACGCTGTGTGACCGTTCGTTGGCCACATACAGGTGCTCCCCGATGATCGCGAAGTGCCGCGGCCAATGCCCGCCGGTCGGTACCTCGGTCACGTAGGCGGGCACCGGTCCATCGAGAGCGATCACCGAGATGGTGTCGGCGCCCCGGATGGCGACGTAGAGGTACCGCCCGTCGGGGCGCACCGCGATCTCGGAGGGCTGCGCGTCCGGATGCTCGCTCGCGGTCACCCTGGCCCGCTCGTGCAGGACTCCGCTCGCCCCATCCAGCTCGTACGCGGTCACCGAGGCGTCCAGCTCGCCCACCAGGTACGCCCGCTTGCCGTCGGGGTGCCGGGCGAGGTGGCGCGGTCCGGCGCCCGCGTGCGTGCGCACCCGGGGCGCGAGGGGCACCAGCCGCCCCGTGCCGGCCTCGACCTCGTACCGGTACACCGCGTCGGTGCCCAGGTCGACCACCAGGATCGCGCCGCCGCCGGGATTCGGCGAGACCATGTGCGCGTGCGCCCGCTCCTGCCGCTTCGGGTCAGGACCGGCGCCGTCGTGCACCAGCAGGTCGGTGCGCTCGCCAAGCGCACCAGTGCCATCCAGCCGGTGTACCGCGACGCTGCCGCTGGTGTAGTTGGCGCTGACCAGGTACCGGCTGTCGGCCGTGACCGCGAGGTGGCACGGGTGGGCGCCGCCGGTCTCCCCCGTGCCCAGTGGACTGAGGCTCGCACCGTCGACCGCCCAGGCGCTGACCGTGCCCTCGACGAGTTCGTTGACGGCGTACAGGACGGGCAGGGTCGGGTGCCACGTCAGGAACGAGGGCGAGGGTGCGCGCGCCGCGATGCCGAGCGGCGTGAGGGCACCGGTGCCGGAATCTCGCCGCACAGCGGTGATGCCGGATCCTTCGCCTCCGGTCTCCGGCGTGTAACACCCGATGAAGAGAATCTCACCCTCGGCGGTCACATAGAGATCAAACCAGAGCGCGGGCACCCTTCCTAGAGGCGGAGCAATCCTATAGGATCTTTGATCATGTCACCCATCCGGCCCGCTCGGCGCCTCACACTCACCGAGGATGTGTACGCCTCCGTGCAAGCGCTGATCATGGACCATGTGGTGGCTCCGGGAGAACGCATCAACATCGATGCCCTTGCCCGGCAACTTGAAGTTTCACCAACACCAGTCCGCGAGGCGCTCGCCCGGTTGGAGGCCGACGGGTTGGTGCGCAAGCGCCCGCTGGCCGGATACACCGCCGCTCCGCTGCTCACCCGTGCCGAGTTCGAGGAGCTCGTCGAGATGCGCCTGATCCTGGAGCCGGCCGCCGCCCGGCGCGCCGCGACCGGTGACGTCGACGCCGTCGCGCTGCGCGCCGAGGCCGACCTGCCGGACCGCGACGCCGGCATCGCCGCGTTCACCGCGCAGGACGCCCGCTTCCACCACCTGCTCGCCGAGCTGGCCGGCAACCGAATGCTCCACGAGGCGATCGTGCGACTCCGATCGCACCTGCACCTGTTCCGGCTGCACTTCCCGGCCGCCCACTACGGCATCAGCGCACGCGAGCACCACGTCGTGGTCGACGCGATCGCCACCCGTGACCCAGACGCCGCCGGCGCGGCCATGCGGCAGCACATCGCGGCCGCCCGCGAGCGACACCTCCCCTACTTCGCGGCGCGGCCGACATGAAGATCGCACTGTTCGTGACCTGCGTGAACGACCTGGTGTTCCCCGGCACCGGCAAGGCCGTCGTGCGCATCCTGGAGCGGCTCGGGCACACCGTCGAGTTCCCCGTGGGGCAGGGCTGTTGCGGCCAGATGCACGCGAACAGCGGGTACCGCGCCGAGGCGCTGCCGCTCGTGCGCAACTTCGTCCAGACGTTCGACCCATACGACGCGGTGGTTGCCCCGTCGGGCTCGTGCGTGGCGATGGTCCGGGACTCGTACCCGCGCCTGGTGCCCGGTTCGGCATCGGTGGCCGGCCGCACCTACGAGCTGTCCGAGCTGCTGGTCGACGTGCTCGGCGTGACCGACGTCGGCGCGGTGTTCCCGCACCGGGTCACCTACCACCCGACCTGCCACGGCCTGCGCATGCTGCGCCTCGGCGAACGGCCACGCGCGCTGCTGCGGGCGGTGCGCGGGCTGGAGCTGATCGAGCTGCCCGGCGCCGAGGAGTGCTGCGGGTTCGGTGGCACGTTCGCGATGAAGAACGCCGGCGTCTCGGCGGCGATGCTCGCCGACAAGTGCGGCGCCATCGTCGACACCGGAGCCGAGTACGTCGCCGCGGTCGACAACTCCTGCCTGGCGCACATCGGCGGTGGCCTCTCCCGCCGCACCGCCAGCGCGCAGGCGATCCACTACGCCGAGATCCTAGCCACCACCCCACCGTGATCAGGGCGTCCCTCAAGTCGCTAGAACAGCTTGAGGGACGCCCTGATCACGGGAGGTTTGAACGGGAGGTGAGGGATGACTGGCACTGGGAACATCGTGGCGCGGAAAGCGTTTCCGGCCGCCGCCAAGGAGAAGCTGACCGACACCCAGCTGCGGGCAAACCTACGCCGGGCCACCCACACCATCCGCGACAAGCGGCTGCGGGTGGTCGGCGAGGTGCCCGACTGGGAGGCGCTGCGGGTGGCCGGCGCGGCCATCAAGGACGACGTGCTGTCGCGGCTGCCGGAACTGCTGGAGCGGTTCGAAGCGGCGGCCACCGCGGCCGGCGCCGTCGTGCACTGGGCCCGCGACGCCGCCGAGGCCGCCGCGTTGGTGACCGATCTGGTACAGGCCACCGGCACCACCGAGGTCGTCAAGATCAAGTCGATGGCCACCCAGGAGATCGGGCTCAACGAGGAGCTCGAAGCGGCCGGCATCGCCGCCGTCGAGACCGACCTCGCCGAGCTGATCGTCCAGCTGGCCGGCGACACACCCTCGCACATCCTGGTACCGGCCATCCACTACAACCGCTCCCAGATCCGCGACATCTTCACCCGCAACGGGTTGTCGGCGCTCACCGACGACCCGCCCGCTCTCGCCGAGGCGGCCCGGCGGCACCTGCGCGCCAAGTTCCTCTCCGCCAAGGTCGCGATCTCCGGCGCCAACTTCGCGGTGGCCGAGTCGGGCACGCTCGTCGTGGTCGAGTCCGAGGGCAACGGCCGGATGTGCCTGACCCTGCCGGAGACGCTCATCTCCGTGGTCGGCATCGAGAAGCTGGTGCCGACCTTCCGCGACCTGGAGGTCTTTCTCCAGCTCCTGCCGCGATCGTCCACTGGCGAGCGGATGAACCCGTACACGTCACTGTGGACAGGCGTGACGCCCGGCGACGGGCCGCGGACGGTACACATCGTGCTCGTCGACAACGGGCGCACCGACACGCTCGCCGACGAGGTCGGCCGGCAGGCGCTGCGCTGCATCCGGTGCTCCGCCTGCCTCAACGTGTGCCCCGTTTACGAGCGCGTGGGCGGGCACGCCTACGGCTCGGTGTATCCGGGACCGATCGGCGCGATCCTCTCCCCGCAGATGAGCGGCGAGGGCGCCAACAGCACCCTGCCGTACGCCTCGACGCTCTGCGGCGCCTGCTACGACGCCTGCCCCGTGCGGATCAACATCCCCGAGGTGCTGGTGCACCTGCGGCAGACCGGGCCGCACCCGGCCGCCGAGCGCGCCGCGATGCGCGCGCTGTCCTGGACCATGCGAAGCCGCCGCCGGTACGCCGCCGCCCTGCGCGCCGCCCGCCGAGGCGCCGCGCCCGTGCGCTGGGCCACCGGTGGAAAGGTCCGCCGGCTCCCGTGGCCCATGTCGGCCTGGACAGCCGCCCGCGACGCCCCACTCCCCCCGAAGCAAACCTTCCGCGAATGGTGGGCCCGTGAACGCGCCTAGCCAACACCCGCTCTTCGTGATCAGGGCGTCCCTCAAGTTGTTAGGGCGACTTGAGGGACGCCCTGATCACGGCCGGTGGTGGGCGACCGAGCGAACCAGGAGACACAGTGAACGCTCGTGAGGAAGTGCTGCGGCGGGTGCGGGCGGCTCGGCCGGCGGAGCAGGTGGTGGTGCCGCGGGACTACGAGGTGGCGCGGGAGCCGGACGACCTGGTGGAGCTGCTGGTCGACCGGCTCGTCGACTACAAGGCCACCGTCCACCGCTGCACCGGAGACGGCCTGGCCGGCACGCTCGCCGAGGTGTTGGCCGGCACCGAGCGGATCGTCGTTCCCTCTGGGGTGCCGCAGGAGTGGCTGTCCGCGTACCAAGGTGACGTGATGCGCGACGAGCCGCGGCCCCTCGCGGTGGCCGACCTGGACGCGCCGGGGATCGCGGTCGTGACGGGATGCGCGGTGGTGGTCGCCGAGACCGGCACGCTGATCCTCGACGCCGGCCCCGACCAGGGCCGGCGGGCGCTGACGCTGGTGCCCGACCACCACATCTGCGTCGTCCACAACGGACAGATCGTGGCCGGCGTGCCCCAGGCGCTGCGGCGGCTGGCCGACCCGACGCGGCCGCTCACGCTGGTGTCGGGCCCGTCAGCCACCAGCGACATCGAGCTCAACCGCGTCGAGGGCGTACACGGACCGCGCCGCCTCGACGTGGTCATAGTGGACCGCTGAGCCCTGGCTCGTCCCCGCAGATCTTCTGCAGCATCGCGACGAGCGGGCGCAGGTAGCGGGGGCGCGGGTTCGCGGTGGTGACGTGCACGTCGAGCCGGAACGGCGCGCCCTCGTGGTGCAGCGGCACCCAGCGGGAATGCTCGACGCCCGCGCCACCGAAGCGCATGCCGGGCTTGTAGACCAGCGCGACGTCCGACGGTGCGAGCACGAGCGGTGTCGGCAGTCCGCGCTCGTGCAGCAGCGAGACGCATTCGATGACGCTGCCGATTTCGTACGTCTCACTCGCCACCCGGCGATGCTCGCCCGGATCATCGATGCCGTATGTGGCGATGGCGTTTTCGAGAAGCATTCGCGCGCCGGAATCCTTCGGCGGCAGATGCGACATGCGCGGCCACCGAACGAACTCATCGAGCGACATCGCATCACCCGGAAAGTCGGCCGGCACGAAAACTTCGAGCCGCGCGTCGTACAGCACGTCGGACTGTAGTTCGTCGCGGAACTCCTCCGGCGGCGCCGGACCGATCGCGAGATGGTACGCCCCCGTGGTGAGCGGCCACAGCGCTTGGTCGAAAAACGACTCGTTGCCGCGGTCGCTCTGCTGTAACTCCAGGATGTGGATTTTCTCCTCGCCGACCGGTTCCTGTTCGAGCGTGTCGACATAAAGCCTTTTCACGATCGTGGCGTGGTGCGGAAGGCACACCAGAGTTGGCACGTGCGACTCGGCGAAGTACCTGCGTTCGTCGAGGTAGATGCCGCGCACGCGCTCGCAGAAGCGAAGAAACCGCAGACCGCGCGGGGTGAGCCGGACCTTCCCGCGCGGCCCGACGCCCTCCTCCAGCGCCGGCCGGTGCAACCATTTGTTGATCTTATTGAGGATGACGCGGACGCCTTCCACCGTGATGTGTTCGTCGTACCGGTCCGCGAGCAGCCGTACCGCTTGCTGGCGCGTGCCCGTTTCCGCTAGCGCCATGAAGACGACACAGTCCCACTCGTCCGGTGCGCGATCCCTGACCTGTCCCACAGCGGCAAGATACCAACAATTAATTCTTCTGATCTTGGTTGAAGTCATATTGGTTGCCGTTTCCAAAACGCCATGCCGGACGCCGTGCGACCGATAGAAGTAAACATGCTGTGCACCTGGTTCAAGCTCAACCGTCCGAGCTGGCACTCGGTCATCTTCTACGTGGGCGCGGCAAACCTCATGCGGACGATGCTTTTGCGGATCCACCCGGAAACCGACCCGCATCCGCACACTCATTACGGCGCTTACGCGTTGTGTGCCGGGTTCGCGCTCGTGATCGGGCAACTCGTCGAACGCGCCCGCAGCCGCCTCACCTCGCGCGTGTGCAGCGCGCTGCTGGGCCTGTCGGCGATGCTGCTGGCGGTGTCGTACGGCCAGACCCCCGCCTTGCCGCTGCTCGTGGCGACCGCCGTGATCCTCGCCGCGACCGGCGCCGGTGAGGCCGCGTTCCGAATACTCGGCACCCGGCGCCCCAGCTGGCACTCCGTCATCTTCTTCATCGGCGCCGCCAGCGTGACCCGCACGTTGCTGGCGGCGCTCCATCCGGCGGCGAGCGCGCTCTCGCAGTTCGCGGCGTACGGGCTCTGCGTCGGGTTCGCGCTGCTGGTGGCCGCGCTGATGCGGCGAGCCGGCGACCTCACGGCGCGAGTGCACAGTGGAGGGCTGGGGCTGACGGGGCTGCTGCTGGCGGTGTTTCACGGCGACCTACCGCCGCACGCCCCCATCGCCGCGACCGCCCTGATCGTCGGCGTCACCTTCGCCGGCGAACTCGCCTACCGCGCCCGCGCCGCCCTCACCCCCCGCCCATGATCAGGCACCCGCGCCCGTGATCAGGGCGTCCCTCAAGTCGCTCTAACGACTTGAGGGACGCCCTGATCACAAAAAATGGGGATCAGCGGGTGGGGACGGGGTGGCCGCGCTTGGCCGCCACGTGCTCGACCAGGGCGACCAGTACATGCTTTCCGGATTGGCGGTCGCGGACGTCGCAGGACACCACGGGCACGTTGGGATCGAGGTCGAGCGCCTGCCGGACGGCGTCGGGCGTGAACCGCCGAGCGCCGTCGAACCGGTTGACGCCCACCACGAACGGGATGCGCCGCCGCTCGAAGTAGTCGACGGACGGGAAGCAGTCGGCCAGACGCCGGGTGTCGGCGAGCACCACCGCGCCCAGCGCCCCGAACGCCAACTCGTCCCACACGAACCAGAACCGCTCCTGGCCGGGCGTGCCGAACAGGTACACCTGAAGGTCGTCGTTGATCGTGATGCGCCCGAAGTCCATCGCGACGGTCGTGGTGCGCTTTGACTCGATGCCGAGGACGTCGTCAGTGCCGATGCCGGCGGTGGTGAGCACCTCTTCGGTGTGCAGCGGCCGCACCTCGCTGACCGACCCGACCAGGGTCGTCTTGCCCACCCCGAACCCGCCGGCCACGAGGATCTTCAAGGCCAGCGGGATGGAGGGTTCAGAGTGCCCGTAGTCCATTGACCACCGCCTGGAGGATGTCGTCGTCGGGTAGGTGGGCCATCGCCGAGGGCTCGTGCAGGGCGATGAGGCCGGACGCGAGCAGGTCGCCGAGCAGCACCCGGACGACGCCGACCACCAGGTCGAGGCCGGCGGCGATCTCGGCGACGGAGATCGGCTCGCGGGCCAGGGCGAGGATCGCGCGGTGCTCGGGCTGGAGCTGTGCGGCCTCGGGGGCGCGGGTGGCGCCCGGGGCGGCGAGCACGAACGCGAGCAGGTCGAACCCACCGGTCACCGGCCGTACGCGGCCACCGGTGACCGTGTACGGCCGCACCACGGGACCGGCGTCGTCGTCGAGCCAGTCGTGGTGCGGGAGTCCGGATCCGTTAGTGGGCATCGGTGTGCACCGTAGTCGTCCTCGTCGATGACGTCATGTTCTGGCCCACCCGGGCGACCAGCATGGCCATCTCGTACGCGATCAACCCGATGTCCGCGTCGGCGGCACTGATCAGGGCAAGGCAGGCGCCCATGCCGGCGGAGGTGACGAAGAGGTACCCGGATTCCATCTCCACGACGGTCTGCCGGACCGGCCCGGTGTGGAAGTGCCGGCTGGCGCCCTTCGCCAGGCTCTGGAAGCCAGCCGCGATGGCGGAGAGGTGCTCGGCGTCTTCGCGGGTCAGCCCGCGCGACTGGCCCAGCATCAACCCGTCGGCCGACAGCACCACCGCCTGGCGGGCCGAGGGCACCCGTTCGACCAGGTCGTTGAGCAGCCAGCTCAAATTGGCGGCCTGCCTCATCTGCACTGCGTTTCTCTTTCCCGTCTGATTGCTATTCCCCTTCTGGTGTCACGCCAGGCACCGGCGCGGTGCCGCGCGCCGCGGGCGCACCGTCGGCTTCCCGCCGGCCGCGCGCGGTGCCGGCCTGGAGTGCCGCCATCGCGGCCCGGGCCTGGTCGGCGGTGCGTGGGGCGGGCGCCGGGTCTTCGGGCAGGTCGCCGGTGGGCTGTTCGCGCAGTTGCGGCGCGAGGCTGGCCTGGCGGACGCGGCGCGGCAGGCCGTCGGTGTGCAGCGGCGGCGCCACAGTGGAGGCTGGCATCCCGTCCGGCGCGGGCCGCCCCGCGGGCACATCGCCCTCGACCGCGCGGACGCCGGAGTCGGAGCTGCGGACGGCGCGCAGGGTGGCCGCACCGCCGAGTGCGGTCGCGGCCGAAGGGGTCGGCGCGGATTCGATCGCCGGGGCGCTCTCCACGCGCGTCACGACCCGGACGCGCCGCCGGGGCACGTCGTCGGCCGGTGCGGCGAGCAGCGCGGCGGGTTCCGGCTCCGGGAGTACCAGATCGGGCGGGACCAGGACGACGGCGGTCACCCCGCCGAAGGGCGAGGAACGCAGCCGGATCTTCACGCCGTGGCGGGCGCCGAGCTGGGCCACCACGAAGAGGCCGAGCCGGGCACTGTTGGCCGGATCGAATTCGGGCGGCCGAGCCAGCCGCCGGTTGGCCTCCTCGAGCTCTTCGGACTTCATGCCGAGGCCGCGGTCTTCGATCTCGATGGCGTATCCATTGGGGACCGGCGCGCCGCTGACCTGTACCCGGGTCGTAGGCGGCGAGAACGATGTGGCGTTCTCGATCAGCTCGGCGAGCAGGTGGATCATGTCACCGACCGCCCGGCCGGCGACGGCGGCGGACTCCACGCCGTTGACCGCCACCCGCGCGTAGTCCTCCACTTCGGACACCGCACCGCGGATCACGTCGAGCATGGACACGGGATTGCGCCAGCCCCGGCCGGGTACGGCGCCAGCGAGGATCGCGAGGTCTTCGGCGTGCCGCCGCATCCGGGTGGCGAGGTGGTCGATGCGGAAGAGCTCCTCCAGCTCGTCTGGCTCGGTGGTGCGCCGCTCCATGCCGTCGAGCAGGGTGAGCTGGCGGTGCAGGAGGGTCTGGCTGCGCCGGGCGATGTTGAGGAACACCTCGTTGAGGCCCCGCCGCATGGTCGACTCGTCGACCGCCGCCTGTACCGCCGTGCGCTGCGCCTCGGTGAACGCGTGCCCGAGCTGGCCGATCTCGTCGGTGCCGTACTCCAGCGGTGGCGCCTCGGCGGCCACGTCGACGTCTTCACCCCGACGCAGCCGGGCCACCACCTCGGGCAGCCGCCTGTCGGCGAGGTCGAACGCGCTCTGCCGCAGCCCGCTGAGCCGGCGGATCAGCGACCGGCCCACCCGCAGGCAGAGCAGCAGCGACAGCGCGATCGCGGCGAGCCCGAAGAGCCCGGCGAGCGCGAGCCGGAGCAGCACGCCGGCGGCGACCGGGGTGGCCCGGTCCGTGAGGTCGTCGGAGATTCCCAGCTCGAAGTCGCGCAGCTGCCGCACCACCGGCTCGTACGCGCTCTGCCAGGCGTTGGCGTTGATCGGTACGGCGGCGTTGTCGCGGCCCTGCGCCATGATCCGGTCTTCGAGCTCCTTCAGCCGCTCGAACGCCTCCCCTTCGACCATCCGCTGGTGTGCCAGCCGGTCCTGTTCGGACAGTGCGGATACGGCGCCCACGTGCAGGTACCGCTCGGTGCCGATGATCTGCACGAGCTGGGAGTGCTCGCCGCTCTCGAACCGTTTGGCGGCGAACGCCCCGGCCAGCAAGGCGTCCTCCTGACCCAGCACCTCGCGGGCGCGCGTCAGCGCCACGGTGGCGCGAGCCTCCCGGTCGAGCGCGTCGTCGTCGAGGTTGGCGAGCGCGTCGAAGAGCCGCAGCGCCTCGTCGATCATGCCGGTGTACAGGCCGAGGGCACCGGCCTTGTCCATCTCCCGCCGATCGACGAAGCCCCGCCCGGCCGGCAGCAACTCCAGCGCGGTGGTCACCTGTTCGACGCGGGCGCGCACCGCCTCGTCGGCCGCGTCGCGCACATCCTCACCGCGCGCCCGCTCGCGGAAGTCGGTGACCGCCGCGTCGGTGCGGCTGCGCTGCTCGTCGAGGGCCGGCAACTCCTGCGCGCGGCCGGCGAGATAGACGACCGAAAGCCGGCGTTCCCGCTGCAACTCGGAGACCAGCGCGTCGCCGGGGCGACTCAGCTGATCGCGGAGGGCACGCGTATCGAGCAGGTGCAATGCCGGGCCGACGGTCAGCGTGGTCGTGAAGATCCACAGTGCTACGAGCGCGGCGAGAGGCACGGCCACCAGAGCGATGATCTTCGCGCGGATCGACCAGTTGCCTGTATTCATCAAAGAGACCTCGCCCGAGGGGGGACGGTTCGGCAGCCTCCGGCAGGATACATGGCCGTCTAGGCGTTTCAATGCGCCCCGATTTCCCGCCGGTACCTGGATTGATGATCACGTGCTAGCGGGAATACCACAGGTATGTCGTCAACTCAGATCATCGTCACCGTCATCGTCGTGCTCGCGGTGCTGGCTGTGGCCGGAATCGCCTGGTACTGGGCGCGCCGGCGAGCGTTGCGCGAAAGATTCGGCCCCGAGTACGACCGGGCCGTCGAGGAACGGGAGAGCCGCGCGGCGGCCGAGCGCGAATTGCGTGAGCGCGAGCGCCGCCACTCGGAGCTCCAGCTGAAGGAACTCTCCCCGGAGAGCCGGCAGCAGTACACCACGGACTGGGAAGAGATCCAGGCTCGCTTCGTCGAGGCTCCCGACGAGGCGGTACGCGCCGCGGATGAGCTGGTCAGCAGGCTGATCGCCGAACGCGGCTATCCCAATGACAGCTACGAGGAGCAGGTCACGCACCTCTCCGTCGAGCACGCCCGGACCCTCGGGCACTACCGAGACGCCCATGAGATCTACCTGGAGAACGAGCGCGGCGAGGCCAGTACCGAACGGCTCCGCCAGGCCCTCGTTCACTACCGGGCGCTCTTCGCCGACCTGCTCGGCGCCACTCCCGAGGTCCCCAGCCGCTGAGGAGGCACCACATGACGCACCAGCAGACCTACTCGTACCCTCCCACCGATCCTGATCAGCCGGATCGGGTCACCTCGGATCCCGTGCCGGTTCCCCCGCCCGCCGAAGACCGGGCGACAGAAGACCGGGCCTCGGAAGACCGGGACGAAACGGACGTCGCGGGCGCTGAGGACACGCCCGCCGAGGACGTGACCGATCGGGTACCGGAGGAGTCGCTCGACGATCAGGGCACGTTCGAGGACCCGGTGCTGTCCGAGGAGCGCACCGACCCCGACGACCTGACCGCCGTCACACCCAACCAGGACGGCGAGGTCACCGACACCGGCGCCGACCGCGACGAGCCGGAGTTCCACGAACCGGCCGCACAGCCGACCGCGTTCGGCGCCGCGACCGTCGGGGGCGCGGCGGCGGCCGCCGCGATGGCCGGCCCGTCCCGCGACGCCACCGACGAACGCGAGCGCGACGCGACCGACGAACGCGACGCCTTCGACAAGCGCGACACCTTCGATGAGCGCGATGCCGTCGACGAGCGTGACGCAACTGATGAGCGCGACGCCTTCGACGAGCGCGGTGAGGGGGCGGCCATCGAGGATGAGCCGGTCGCCGAGGAGGATCGCAGCGTCGACGCGGATCGGGTCGACGCGGATCGGGTCGACGCGGCCCCGCCGGCAGCGATCGCGGAGCCGCAGACAGAGATCGCGGAGCCGCACGCAGAGATGCTGCCGGGCGACGTGCCGGCGGAGCCGGTCACCGCGCTGTGGGGCGACGACACCGCCCAATCGTTCCGCGACCGCTGGCGCGACGTGCAACTCCGCTTCGTCGACGACCCGCAGGGCGCCGCCCGCGACGCGCAGAGCCTCGTGGACGACGCCGTCCAGTCGCTGACCACCGCGCTCACCAGCCAGCGCGACGAGCTCGGCGGATGGAGCAGCACCGACGGCAACGACACCGAGCAGTACCGGGTAGCGGTGCGCCAGTACCGCGACTTCCTGGACCGCCTGTTGGGCCTGTAATACCTACAACTAATACCTACAACTGCCGATTAGAGGGTTTCGTAGCCGGCACCGCCCTGGATGGGCGCGTGCCGGCTATCTGACAACGAACCGTCCACTCCCGCGCGGCTTCCGAATGCCTGGCATCACGTACCACTCGATCTGCACCAGGCGGAAGGAAAAACCGCGATGTCCCTACGTACCCGACTCTCACAGCGGCGCGGCCCCGCAGGGCTCGCGGTGGCCGCCCTACTGGTCGGTGCCGGCCTGTACGGGCTCGGACCCAGCACGGCCGGCGCGTCCAGCCACCGCGAGGCGCCGCTCATCGCCGCCGACCCGGCCGTCGACAACACCGACCTGTACGCCTTCGTCAGCCCCGACCGGCAGGACTACGTCACGTTCGTGGCGAACTTCATCCCGTTCGAGGAGCCCAACGGCGGCCCCAACTTCTACCCGTTCGCCACCGACGCGACGTACAACATCAACGTCGACAACGACGGTGACGCCAAGCCGGACTCGATTTTCCGGTTCCGGTTCAAGACCGTCGACAAGCGCGGCAACAACACGTTCCTGTACAACAACGGGCCGGTGACGTCGCTGGACGACGAGAACCTGCTCGTCCGCCAGATGTACACATTGGAGTCCTCATTTAACGGGGGCAACTCGTTCAAGACCCGGGTGACCGGTGCGCCGGTCGCGCCGTCGCGGGTCGGCAACGCGTCCATGCCGGACTACAACACGCTGCGGGACCAGGCGATCACCCAGCTGCCCGGCGGCTGGCAGATCTTCGCCGGCCAGGCCGACGACCCGTTCTTCCTCGACCTGCGGATCTTCGACCTGCTCTACGGCGGGGACCTGAGCGAGACCGGCACCGACACCGTGGCCGGCTACAACGTCAACACGATCGTGCTGCAGGTGCCGTTCAAGGACGTCGCGCTCAGGGGCGACGCCACCCGCAACCCCAACATCGGCATCTGGACCACCACCGAGCGGCCCCGCGTGCGGATCACGGGTGGCGGCTCGTCGGGCGGCCGCGTGCAGGTCTCGCGGCTCGGCAACCCGCTGGTCAACGAGGTGGTCGTGCCGGCCGGGCTCAAGGACGCGTTCAACGCCTCCCGCCCCGACCAGGACGGCAAGAACCCGGTCGTCGTCAAGCGCGTGACCGACCCCGAGGTACCCAAGCTGATCCAGGCCATCTACAACATCCCGGCACCGGCCACACCACGCAACGACCTCGTGGAGATCTTCCTGACCGGTATCACCACGAAGGCGGGCGGGCCCATCAAGGCCGACCTCAACTCGCAGCTCAACAACGCCGACGTGAACCCGAATCGGTTCGTACCGTCCGAGCAGCTCCGGCTCAACCTGAGCGTGCCGGTCACCGACCAGCCCAACCGGTTGGGCGTACTGGCGGGCGACAACCAGGGCTTCCCGAACGGCCGCCGGCTGACCGACGACGTCCTCGACATCGAGATCCAGGCCCTTGAGGGCGCGGCGGCCACCGGCCAGATCGTCGACGCGCTGGCCGCAGGCGACAAGGTCGACCAGAACGACCAGGCGTTCGGCGACACGTTCCCGTACCTGGCGCTGCCGAACACCGACAAGGGTGGCGGAGCCGCGGCACCGGCGCAGCCGGGCACGGACCAGACGCCTGGCGGCTCGCCCAACCCGTCGCTGACGCCGGCCGGCTTCCAGAGCCAGGACGACGGCAGCTCGGGGACCGTCGCGGCGGCAGCCGTGGGAGTCGCCGCGACCGCCGGCCTCGGACTGCTTCTCGCCGCCTGGTTCTGGCGACGCCGAAGCGGCAAGGCAGCCGACGCCTAAACCGACCGGGCGCGCCGCATGTCCCCGTGTGCGGCGCGCCCCCTTCCCCAGGAGGTTCGCCATGCGACGCCTGACCGTGGTCGCGCTCGCCGGTGCCGCAGCCCTCGCCATCACCGTCACCGCCGGCGCGCTGGGACGTCCCGAGGCGCCAGCGCCCACAGTGGACACCGTCGCCGCACCGGTACCGGTCGATCCGATCGCCCGGGCCCAGGAGCGGCTGAGGCTGGTGCCCGGCGCCTGGAACACGTGGGCGGCTCTCGCCGTCGCGTACGTCGAGCGCGGCCGGGTCACGGCGGACCCTACCAACTACCCGCGCGCTGAAGAGGCCGCCCGCCGCTCGCTCGAGCTGCGGCCCACCGACAACGGCGACGCCCTCGTCGCGCAGGGCGCGCTCGCCAACGCCCGCCACGACTTCGCGGCCGCACGGCGGTTCGCGCTCGACGCGGTGCGCGTCAACGACTTTGACGCCGACGCGTACGCCGTGCTGGGGGACGCCGAGACGCAACTGGGCAACGCGCCGGCCGCGACCGCCGCCGTGCAGCGCCTCCTGGATTTGCGGCCAGGGCTGTCCGCGTACGCCCGCGGCTCCTATGACCTGGAGCTACGCGGGCAGGTGGCGGAGGCGACCGGCCTGATGCGGCAGGCCCTCGAAACCGCGACCAGCCCGTCGGACATCGGCTTCTGCCGCGTGCAGCTCGGCGACCTCGCCTGGCACGCCGGCGACCTGGCGGGCGCCTCCCGGGAGTACACCGCCGGGCTCGCCGCCGACCCGACCAGCGTCGCGCTCCAGCGTGGCCGGGCGCGGGTCGCCGCCGCTGAGGGCCGGCTCGACGCCGGGATCGCCGACTACGCGGATCTCACCCGCCGCGCTCCCACGACCGAATACCTCATCGAGTACGCCGGGCTGCTGCACGCCGCTGGGAAGGCGACCGAGGCTCGGGTACAGCTCGACCTGGCGACCGCATCGCACGCGCTGTTCACCAGCAGCGGCGGGACGGATGGGCTGGCCGGTGCCGCGCTCGCGCTCGCCAAGGCGGATCCGGCAACCGCCGTCGCCGAGGCGCGTGCCGAGTGGAAGCGGCGGCAGCACGCCGATGTGGCCGACGCGCTCGCCTGGGCCCTGCACCACGCCGGTAAGGACGCCGAAGCACTGCCGTACGCCCAGCGGGCCACCGGCACCGGCGCCCGCTCGGCCGCGTACCTGCACCACCTTGGCGTCATCGAGATGGCGCTCGGACAGACCGCCGCCGGCCAGGCACACGTCGCCGAGGCGCTGCGCGTCAACCCGCACTTCGCCCTGGGAGTGATCCGATGAAACGCTGGCTGCTCGCCGTACCCGCCGCCGTCGTGGCGCTCCTCGCCCTCCCGAGTACCCCGGCGAGCGCACACCCAGCGGGGAGCCTGTCCGTCAACCAGTACCTCGGGCTGGCGCTGCGACCGGACTGGGTCGAGGCGACCGCCGTGGTCGACTTCGCCGAGATCCCCACGTTGCAGAACAAACAGGCGCCGACCTGCGCGCCGGTCGCGTCGGCCATCGCGCTCACTGTGGACGGTGAGCGTCTGGTGTGGACGGTGGCCGCCTCCGAGTTCGCCTACAACGAAGGTTCCGCTGGGCTGCGGACGAGCCGGCTCACCTGCGCTCTCGAGGCGCCGGCCACACTGGACCGGCCCGCCGAGGTGACGGTGGCGAACACGTATGCCGCGGACCGGATCGGCTGGCGGGAGATGACCGCGGTGGGCGAGGGCGTGCGGATCGTCGACTCTCCCCTGCCCACCACGAGCATCAGCGACGAACTGCGCACCTACCCGGCCGACCCGTTGGCGTCGGCGCCGGATGTCCGGTCAGCAACGCTCGACGTGGAGCCGGGTGACGGTACAGCTGAATCCGGCGCGGCGGCAGAGCGACCGGACGACGGCCTGTTGACCCGCTGGGCCGCGGCTCTTGAGAGCCGTTTCCAGGAACTGGCCGGCGGACCGCGACTGACCCCCACGGTCGGCCTGCTGGCGGTGCTGCTGGCGCTCGTGCTCGGCGCCGGCCACGCCGCGCTGCCGGGGCACGGTAAGACGGTGCTGGCCGCGTACGCCGCCGCGGAGCGCCGCCGCATCCGGGACGCCCTCGCCGTCGGGGCGACCGTGACGCTGACACACACCGGCGGCGTCCTGATCGTGGGCCTGCTCCTCAGCACGTCGAGCGCGCTCGCGGGTGATCGGCTCCTCGGCTACCTGGGGATCGTCAGTGGAGCCGTCGTGGTGGCGGTCGGTGCCGGCATGATCGTGGGGGCCCGCCGGCACCGCCGCCACCATCACCACCATGATCACGACCACGGTCACGATCACCACCACCATCATCATCACCATGGGCGGATGAGCCTGGCGGGCATCGGGATAGCTGGTGGGCTCGTGCCCAGCCCGTCGGCCATCGTGGTGCTGCTGGCCGCGATCGGGCTCGGGCGCACGTGGTTCGGGGTGCTGCTGGTGCTCGCGTACGGGATCGGCATGGCCGGCACGCTGACGGCGGTCGGTATCGCGCTGGTGGCGCTGCGCCGGCGTCTGGGCCGCATGCCGAGGCTGCCGCGCGTCACCCGCCGCCTCTCCCGCGCCGCGCCCACCGGCACCGCCGCCCTCGTCATGGTCGTCGGTGTCGGCGTGGCCGCACGCGCGGCGGCCGGGGTGTTCTAACGGCAAACGCCTCCTGACGCCAGCCGTACCCGGTGGTAACTTGATCGGATGGCGACGGCCACCCACGTCCGTATCGCAATCCTCGGCGCCGGTTTCGGTGGAATCGGCGCCGCTATCCGGCTGCGGCAGCAGGGCTACGACGACTTCGTGATCCTCGACCGCGGCGACGACGTCGGCGGCACCTGGCGCGACAACACCTACCCCGGTTGCGCCTGCGACGTGCCCTCGCACATGTACTCGTTCTCGTTCCTGCCCAACCCGCGGTGGAGCCGCAGCTTCTCGCCCCAGCCAGAGATCTGGGAGTACCTGCGGCGCTGCGTGGCCGAGCACGACCTTTCGCGGCATCTGAGGCTGCGCCACGAGGTGCACTCCGCGACCTGGGACGGCGCGTGGATCATCGAGACCTCGGGCGGGACGTACCGGGCCGACGCGCTGATCGTCGCCACCGGGCCGCTCACCGAGCCGGCGTTGCCCAAGCTGCCGGGCCTTCCGACGTTCGCGGGCGAGGTCTTCCATTCCGCGCGCTGGAACCACGAGTACGACCTGCGTGGCCGCCGCGTCGCGGTGGTGGGCACCGGCGCGTCGGCGATCCAGTTCGTGCCGGAGATCGCGCCAGACGTCGAGCGGATGCACGTCTTCCAGCGCACGCCTCCCTGGGTCATGTCGCGCGTCGACCGGCCGATCAGCCGGCTGGAGCAGCGGCTCTTCCGCGCCGTCCCGCCCGCCCAGCGGCTCGCCCGCACCGCCATCTACTGGGCGCGCGAGTTGCAGGGCACCGGCTTCCTGTATCCGGTCGTGATGCGCTTCGGCCAGGGCATGGCGCGCCGGCACCTGCGCCAGTCGATCGCCGACCCGGCGCTGCGCGCCAAGCTCACGCCCGCGTACACGATGGGGTGCAAGCGGGTGCTGCTGTCCAACACGTACTACCCGACTCTCACCCGCGACAACGTCGAGCTGGTCACCGACACCATCACGGAAGTGCGCCCCGACGCGGTGGTCACGGCCGACGGCACCGCGCGGCCCGTCGACACGATCATCTTTGGTACCGGGTTCCACGTGACCGACGCACCGGTGGCCCAACTGGTCCGCGGGCGTGACAGTCGCACGCTCGCCGAGGCGTGGGGCGGCTCGATGAGGGCGTACCTCGGCACCACCGTCACTGGCTTCCCCAACCTGTTCATCCTGCTCGGCCCGAACACCGGCCTGGGACACAACTCGGTCGTCTTCATGATCGAGGCGCAGCTGAACCACATCCTCAAGGCGCTGCGGCACCTCGACCGGCACGGCATCCCGGCGATCGAGCCGACGCCCCGGGCACAGCAGGCGTTCGTGTCCACTGTGGACCGGAAGATGACCGGCACCGTGTGGCTTCGGGGCGGCTGCCGAAGCTGGTACCTCGACACCACCGGCCGCAACTCGACGATCTGGCCCGGATACAGCTGGACGTTTCGCATGCGGACCCGGCGCTTCGACCCGGCCCACTACCAGGCGGTGACTTCGTGAACGCACCCCGCAAGCGGTCCCTCGCAGGCAAGGTCGTCTTCGTGACCGGCGCCGCCCGCGGCATCGGCGAGCACACGGCACGCGTGGCAGCGGCGCGCGGTGCGAAGGTGGCACTCGCCGGGCTGGAGCCTTCGCTGCTCGCACCGCTGGCCAACTCGCTCGGCGGCGCGTGGTTCGAGTGCGACGTCACCGACCAGGCGGCGCTGTCAGCCGCCGTGGCGGGCACGGTCGAGCGGTTCGGTGGCATCGACGCGGTGGTCGCCAACGCCGGCATCGCCCCGCGCGGCACGGTCGTGGTCGGCGACATCGAGAGCAACGTCCGCGCCGTCGAGGTCAACCTGATCGGCGTCATGCGCACCGTCAACGCCACCGTCCCGCACGTACTGGCCAACCGCGGCTACTACCTGCTGGTGTCGTCGGCGGCGGCCTTCACCGCGCTGCCCGGCATGTCCGCGTACTGCGCGTCCAAGGCGGGCGTCGAGCAGTACGGCAACGTGATGCGGCTGGAGCTCGCACACCGGGGCGTGGCGGTGGGCACGGCACACATGTCGTTCGTCGACACAGACATGACCCGCAGCGCTCAGGCGGATCTGCCGTCGTTCGGCGAGATGCTCCCCAAGCTGCCCCGGCCGATCGGGCGCTTCACTTCGGTGGAGGCGTGCGCGCGGGCCTTCGTCGACGGGATCGAGCGCCGCAAGCGCAAGGTGTACGTGCCGCGTGGAATGGCCGGCGTGCAGGCGCTGCGAACGGTGATGCTGAGCCCGTTCTCCGAGTTCGTCATCGGGCGCGGGGCGCGCACGGCGGTACCCCAGATGGAAGACGAGGTGCGAGCGCTCGGAGGTCCGCGTTGACCGTTTCCTACGAACGCCGGGGCTCTGGTGAGCCGCTGATCCTGCTGCACGGCATCGGGCACCACTGGCGCGCCTGGTCCCCGGTACTGGACCGGCTCGCCGAGGCGCACGACGTGATCGCCGTCGACCTGCCCGGCTTCGGCGCTTCACCGCTCCCGGCCGCCGGCGCGCCCGCGTCGATGGCCGAGGCGGTGGCCGGGATCGCCACCTTCATCGACGATCTGGGCATCGAGCGCCCTCATGTGGCCGGCAACAGCCTCGGCGGGGCGATCGCGCTGGAGCTGGCCGCCTCCGGGGTGGCCGCCTCGGCGACGGCGCTCTGCCCGGCGGGCTTCTGCACGCGCCGCGAACTGCGCTGGGCGATCAGCGTGCTCACGGCCCACCGGCTCGCGTCCCGCCTCCCGCAGCCGGTACTGCGCACGGTGCTGCGCTCATCATTGGTGCGCGCGATGTCGTACGGGATGATCTACGCTCACCCGTCCCTTCTGACGCCGGAAGAGGCCCTGTTGGACGCGCTGGCGCTGCGCAACGGGCAGGCGTTCGCGGCGGTGGCCCGAGCCGGTCGCGGGTACGCCTTCCAGGGCAGGCCCACGGTGCCGGTCACGGTGGCCTGGAGCACCGGCGACCGCGTCCTCCCGTACCGCCAGGCGGCGGTCGCCCGCCGCATCCTGCCCGAGGCCCGGCACGTCGACCTGCCCGGCTGCGGCCACGTCCCCATGCGCGACAACCCCGACCTGGTGGTGGAAACCATCCTTTCCACCACCCACACTTAATGAGTGATCAGGGCGTCCCTGAAGTCGCTCTAACGACTTGAGGGACGCCCTGATCACGGAAGTGGCGGTGTTAGGAGGCCGGCTCGCCGGACGGGACGGCCAGCTGGGTGCCCAACGACACCGGAGTGCCGAAGTTCGGCGTGCCATCCGCGTTCCACGTGAACTTCTGCGCCCGCGTCGACCGGTTCATGTCACACCCACCCGACGCCGACGAGTTCGCGTGATACACGATCCAGTCCTCCGTGCCATCCGGAGACTTGAAGAACCCGTTATGCCCCGGACCATACACACCATTCGCGTTCGACCGCTGGAACACCGGATTCGGGAACTTCCGCCACGACGCAGAGTTCAACGGATCCCCACTCACATACTCCAACATCCCCAACTTGTAATCCGGCGTCGAACAATGCGAAGCCGAGTACACGATGAACGTGCGCCCATTACGCTGCAACACCTCACCGCCCTCAGCAACCGC
>NZ_BSDI01000029.1:3493-225871 GCF_027923225.1 Phytohabitans aurantiacus | reverse complement strand
AAAAGGCCCACCCGGACGTGTTCAACACGTTGCTGCAGATCCTCGAAGACGGCCGGCTCACCGATGGTCAGGGACGCATCGTCGACTTCAAGAACACGGTGATCATCCTGACCACCAACCTGGGCACCCGCGACATCACCAACAGCCTCCCCGTTGGTTTCCAGGCATCCACCGTCGATCACACGCACAGGGTCCACGACGCGCTGAAACAACACTTCCGGCCGGAGTTCCTGAACCGGATCGACGATGTCGTCGTATTCCCGCGGCTCACCCCAACCGACATGCTATCCATTGTGGACATGATGGTCGAGCGGATCGAGACCCGACTCCACGACAAAGGCATGGGCCTCGAGCTGACCGACGACGCCAAGAAGTACCTGGCAGCCAAGGGCTTCGACCCGGCGCTCGGCGCCCGACCGTTGCGGCGCCTCATCCAGCGCGAGGTCGAGGACGCGCTGGCGGAACGCATCCTCTTCGAAGAGCTGAAGCCCGGCCACATCGTGGTTGTCGACCTCGACAGCGACCGCCTGGCCTTCACCGTCCGTGACAAGGGCAAAATGTTGGTGTGAACCCGAAGCATCTGGCCGCAGCCGAGCTCACGTACCCCGAGCACGGCGCCACGCGTGCGGAGACGCTGCCCGCCGGGTACCACCACGTGCACCGCGACGTGCCCGTGGGTACCGGGCGGGCGGCGTTCACCACCGCGGCCGAGGCCCTGCTCTCCTGGCGGATGCACCGGGCCGCTGGACTTTCGGTGTCCGCTTCCGCCCCGACCGCCGAGCCCGGCGCGGTGGTCACCATGCGCTTCGGGCCGAAGCCGATCGGCCTGCTCGTGCCCTGCCGCGTCGTGTACCGCGTCGACGAGCCGGACGCGCGCGGCTTCGCGTACGGCACGCTGCCGGGGCACCCCGAGCGCGGCGAGGAGGCATTCGTCGTGAGGTTGGATGGCGACGGCACGGTGCGGCTGGTGATCAGAGCGTTCTCCCGCCCGGCCACCCTCCTCACCCGCCTGGGCGCCCCGGTAGCCCGCCGCGTCCAGTCCCTGGTAACCGACCGCTACGCAGCCGCCCTCCGCTCCCTCCTGTAGCGGCTACTCCCAGCGGGGGAACGCGGGGCCGGACGCTTTGCCGATCAGTTGGCGGCGTAGGCGCTCGGCTCCCGCGGGGAGGAACGGCGCCAGCTCCGTCGCCAGCACCCGGCAGGTGTGCAGCAGGGTGCCCAGCACGGCATCGACATCCTCAGCGCCTTCCCACGGCCGCCTCGCCTCGATGAGCCGGTTCGCCTCGTCGACGGTCGCCGTCAACGCCCGTGTCGCGGCGCGGAAGTCGTACCGCCGCAACGCATGGTCGATCCGCTCGGGCAGGCCGGTGCCCACACCCGGCACCTCGCGCACACCCCCACGCCGGCGCACAAGGCTGGTCGTGCGGTGGACCAGGTTGCCGATCCCGTGCGCCAGATCCTGGTTGGCGCGACGGATCAGGCGCTCGATCGTGAAGTCGGTGTCACCGACCGGAGCCACGTCGGCCAGTAACCACCACCGTAGGGCGTCGCCGCCGTACCGGTCGACCAGCGCGGCCGGGTCGACCGCGTTGCCGGCGCTCTTGGCTATCTTCGCGCCGTCGACGGTAAGGTAGTCGTGCACCACGATCGTCGTGGGCAGCGGCTGGCCCACCGACAGCAGCAACGCCAACCAATATACGGCGTGGAAACGGACGATCCCTTTACCTATGACGTGGACCCGCTCATCAGCGTCTGTCCACCATGTACGGTACGCGGCGTCTCCGGTGCCGTAGCCCAGAGCGGTGACGTAGTTGGCGAGCGCGTCCCACCACACATACACGACCTGCGACGGGTCGCCGGGCACGCCGATTCCCCAGCTACCGGCTCGGGCGGCCGGGCGAGACACGCTGAAGTCGACGAGTCCACTCCGGACGAAGGCGAGCACCTCGTTGCGCCGCGCCTCCGGCACGACCCGCACCCGCCCGGACTCCAGCGCCCCCAGGACCGCGTCCTGATAGCGGGACAGCCGGAAGAACCAATTCTCCTCCTCGACCGCCTCGGGCTCGGTGCCGTGCTCCGGGCACACCCCGCCGGCCAGCTCGTCGCGCTGGTAGAACTGCTCGCATCCTCCACAGTAGAGACCACTGTAGGCACGCCGGTAGAAGTCGCTAGCCTCCGCGCACTCGCGCCACAGCCGGCGTACCCCATCGGCATGTCGCCGATCGGCGCTGGTCGCGATGAAGTCGTCGAACGACAGCGCGAGCGGCTCGCGCAGCGCCGCGAAGCGCGCCGCGTTGGTCTTGACGAACTCGCCCACCGGCACGCCCGCGGCGCGCGCGGCCTGGACGTTCTTCACGGCGTTGTCGTCCGTACCGGTCAGGAACCGCACCTGCTGGCCGCGCAGCCGCCGGTGCCGGGCCAGCACGTCGGCCTGCACCAACTCCAGCGCGTGCCCGAGGTGCGGGGCGGCGTTGACGTACGGGATCGCGGTAGTCACATAGAAACGCATGATGCCTCCTGCGCCCCACGACGGCGGGAGGCCACGACCAGACGCCCGCCGAGCGGGGTCTGGTCGTGGTGAGTCGCGCTAGCGCACGCCGAGCAGGCCCCAGAAGGGGCCCATCATCCGTTCGTGGCGTGGCCGCATACCCTCATCGTGACACCGGCGCTCGCACCGGGCCAAGCGGATAACCGAACGTGTACGGCGTCAGGAAGCGCGGCACCAGGATGCGGGTGCGGGGCGCGAACTTGCGCACGGCGGCGAGAAACGTGTCCAGCCGGGCCTGGTCGTTCGGCGCGACGGTTGGCGGGTTCGTCAGCGCCGTCTCGAAGTTCTCCCAGTGCACCGGCACCACGGTCGCGGGCCGGTCGAGCGCGTCCAGCAGGCGCGGCACGTAGTCGTGGGTGGCGTCGGTGCTCGGTACCGCGATCATCGCGACATCGGGTGCCAGGCCGGCGAGGTTGCGCTCGGCGAAGTCGCTGGCGCCCATGAAGAACACGGACGGCCCGCCGCGCGGGGTCACCTGGAAGGCCAGCGTGTCGCCTTCGGGCAGGTCGGCGATCGTCTCCGGCTTGGCCGGCACGGCCACGCGGACGCCGGGGAAGGCCATCGAGTATGAAGGGTTGCGGCTGTGTAGCGACGACACCACCTCGACGGTGTAGTCGCCGAAGTCGAGCACCTCGCCGCCCTTGACCGGGCTGAGTTGGGAGGTGGGCAGACCGTAGGCCAGGCCGAGGTGGTACGCGGTGAGCGTGCCGAAAACCCGTGCGCCCGACTGCGTGGCGATGTGCGGAACGTCGTTGTAGTGGTCCCAGTGCGTGTGGGTGACCAGGATCGTCTGCGGTCTGCCTGGGTGGTCGGCGATTCGGATGGTATCGACGGTCAGCTTGGTGGCGGGTTTGAAAACACCGTCGAACAGCCCGGTGTCGAATCGGCTCAGATAGGGATCCACCAGTACCGTCTTCGCGCCGATGTCGATCCGCCAGCCGGAGGTGCCCAGCCACCGAAACGTGGCCGTGGGGCCGTCAGTGTCGCGGCGGCGGGGTGCGGCGTTCGCGGCGGACGGGATCGAAGTGGCCACGGTGGCCACGGCCGCGCTGGTGGCGACGCCCAGGAACCGGCGGCGGTCGAGTGGTGAGTCGGTCATGGTGCGACAGCGAAGCACCACACGACGCGGCGGGTCCAAGACGATGCGGCCACGGGCTTCATACGCGATCACGTATCGGTCCAGCCCAGCGGCGCCCGTCCGCACCGCCGTCTGAGGTGTTGATCACATCGCGCGCAGCGCCTCGACCGCCTCCCGGGCCGCCTCGCCCATCGCGAGGTCGACGTCGATCTGGCGAGTGTTCAGGCGCTGGGTCCGCGCGAAGACCGCGATCGCGTACCGGCCGCCGTCCGGGTACTCCGCGACACCGGCCTCGATGTGCAGCCCGGGCAGGGTGCCGGTCTTGCCCGCCACGCGCACCTCGGGCGGGAAGCCGGACGGCAGCCGGGTCCAGAACAGCTGCCTCGCCATCAGGTCCCGCACCATCGCGCACGCGGCGGGCGGTCCGGCCTCGTCCCGCCAGATCAGGGTCAGCAGCCGGGTGATCTCCCGCGCGGTACTGGACGTGGTGTGATCGGGATCGAAGACGCGCAGGCCCCGCACCCGCTCGGCGGGCAGGGTGGAGAAGGTGTTGGCGAACTCCGCGGCGTCCCGGACGTCCAGGTCGGCGAACATCGACTCCAGCACCTGCCGCGGCCCGCCGATCACCCGGGTACGCGTGAGCCCCAACTCCTCCGCGAGCAGCGCCATGACGTCCGGGCCGACCCGGCGCAGCAGCAGGTCGGCGGCGGTGTTGTCGCTGACCGACATGGCGAAGAACGCCAGGTCACGCAGCGAGATCTCCACGTCGTCGGCGCACCCGGCCGTGCCCCAGCCGCCCAGCCGGTCGGCGGCGCGCACGAGCACCCGCTCGGTGGGGTCGAGTTGCCCGGCCACGGCCTGCCGCGCGAACTCCAGGACCAACAGGATCTTGAACACCGACGCGATCACGACCTGTTCGTCCTGCCGCGTCCCGATGTCGCGGCCGGTGTCGATGTCGACCGCGTGCACGCGCGCGTCGACCCCCACCTCGTCGAAGATCCTGGTCAGCACGCCGCCACGGTAGCCGGTGAGGGTCGCGTACCGTCGGGTCGTGGATCTCTTCCGGCACCTGCGCTACTTCGTGGCGGTGGCCGAGGAGCTGCACTTCGGCCGCGCCGCCGAGGTGCTGGGCATCGCGCAGCCGCCGCTGAGCCAGTCGATCCAGCGGCTGGAGCGGGAATTGGGCGTCGAGCTGTTCGACCGCTCCCGGCGCCAGGTCGAGCTCACCACCGCCGGCCGGCTGCTCCTCGACGAGGCGCGCGGCCTGCTCGCCGGCGAGGTGCGGATGCGCGCGCTCATGCGCATGGTGCGCGACGGTGAGCTGGGCACGCTGCGCGCCGGCGTACCACCCGAAACACCCGCCGTCACGCTCCAGACACTCCTGCGGCGTCTCGCTGACGAGCTGCCCGGGCTCGACATCGACCTGCGAGAGCTGACCACCAGCGAGCAGTTGCGGATGCTCACAATGGGTCAGCTCGACGCCGGCCTCGTGCACCATCCGGTCGACGTCCCCGGCCTGCGAATCGGTCCCGCCGCTCAGGTCCGGCTCGGCGCGGTCCTGCCGCGCACGTCGCCGCTGGCGAAGCGCGCCGAGCTGGCGCTGGCCGACCTCGCCGGCCACGATCTCGTCCTGCCCGCCCGCGCCGCCGCGCCGGGCTGGCACGACCACCTCCTCGACGCGTGCCGGAGGCACGGCTTTACCCCGGCACGGATACGCCACGCCCGCAACACCGAGTTCCTGCTCGGCCTCGTGCTCGCGGGAGACGGCGTCGCGTTCGAACCGGAAAGCACCGCCCGCCGCGAGCCCCGCGTGGTCTGGCGCCCCATCGCCGGCGACCCGTTGCACCGCACCACATCCGCCGTGTGGCCGGCGCGGTCGCCTCATCCCGCGGCGGAGCGCTTCGCCGACATCGCCGCGGCGACGCTGGACGACGCGGCTCCGTCGATGGCCGTCCCGCAAGCAGACGCGGCCCGCCCGTGGAGCATCGTGTTCGCCCCACACGCGGCCGGCAGCGGCGGCTGAACCCATGGAGATTTAGAGCTGGAGATTTAGAGCTGCCGCGACGCTCGTCGCGGGCGAGACCGCTGCTCCCGCGGCCTCGCCCTCCGCGTCCCCACGCCCCAATCAGCAACCGGCCGCGGCGTATGGGGTTTCGATGTCGTTGGTTACCGGTGCCGCGTCGACCGTTCCGGTGACTTTTACGGTCAGCGTGCCGGCCGGCACGCTCGCCAGGCGCGTGTTGAACGACTGGTAGGCCGACTTGCCGGGAGCGACATCCGTCACCGTGCGCGAGCCGTACGGCGTGACAAGCTCGATGGTGAGCGGCACCTCGTCGGTGTTGCGCACACTCACCGACAGGTAGGCGTTGGCGCCAACGCATTGCGTGCGGGCCTGCACCTCGACCGCCCAGGTGGCCGGCGGTGCGAGTTCCCGGGCCGCGCTCGCGGCGCGGGCGACGACGGTGTCCTTTTCGGCCGTCGTGAAGACGCCAGCCGCGACGAACGCCTCGGCGACTTGGGTGACGGTCGCGACGAATACACCGTGGTTGGGGAATGGCGCATGGTCCCAGACCAGGTCGAGGAAGGTCGGTCCGTCGGTGCCGGGCGACGGGATGCCTGTCACGGGTACGTCGTAGTTCGGCAGGCCGTCATCGCGCTTGCGGTTCGGCACGCCGGTGTCGATGGAGCCGAACACGATCGTCGGTTCGACCCGCCGGAAGTACGAGGAGACGGGTTGGGTGTCGCTGATGTGGTACGGGCGCAGCGTGAACCCGTGCGTCGTGAAGTACGGATCGCCCGCCGCGGTGGTGCTCTGGTGCGTGATCGCCGCCCGGGCGTAGTCACCGTCGCGCTTCAGGTGGCGATAGAGGGTCAGCTCGCGGAAAGCGCCACCGCCCGGGTTCCCCAGTATCTGCAGGAGCACCGGCCCCCAGAAGACCGCCTGGGTGTCGGGGCGGTCGATGGCTCGCTCGATGCGGATGCTGAACGGCATCCGGACCTCGATGGTGTCGCCCGGCGCCCAGGTGCGGCTCAGCGTCAGGTAGCTGCCCGGCTGGGCGGCGACGGTCTGCGCCACGCCGTTGACGGTGACGAAGAAGCCCTTGCGCGCCCACCCGGGCACCCGCAGCTTGATGTCGAGCGGCCCGCTGCCGTCGACGGTCAGCTTGGTGCGATCCTCGCGCGGGTACGCCGTCTGCTGCGTGACGGTGAAGCCCTTCTCGGCCCAGGTGAGCGTCGAAGGCGCGTAGAGGTTGACCCACAGCGTCGCGCCGTCCGCCGACTTGAGGTAGATGGTCTCCTGGTACTTGGTGTGGTTTTCCAGGCCGGTGCCGCCGCAGCAGGTGCCGGTGTTGCCGTAACTGCGGGCGGCGCCCGGCGTCAGCGGCTGGAAGTACGTCAGCTGCGGGTCGCTGTTGGTGGCAGTGTCGGCCCGCGATCCAGTGATCATGTTGAGCAGGCCACGCTCGTAGTAGTCCATGTACGCCGGGTCGTGCTCGTGCAGGAACAGGTTGCGGGCCAGCTTGATGAGGTTGTACGTCGTGCAGGTCTCCGCGCCGCCCTGCGCCATGGCGTTGGCGACGTTGCCCCGGTTCTGAAACAGCTCGACGTTGTTGTTCGAGCCGGGGTAGTTCCCGCCCGCCCCGCCGTGCGCGAACATCCGATGTGGAACCACCATGCCGAAGAAGTTTTTGGCGGCCGTGAAGTACTCCCGGTCACCGGTGTGCTCGAAGACGCGCATGTACCCGATGAACTGCGGCACGTGCGTGTTGGCGTGCAGGCGTTCGGGGCGGCGCCGGCCGGGCCTGTTCTGCGGCGTAACCACGAGGATGTCGCGGTTTTCGACGCAGGCGCCGAACAGCGACTCCCGGTTGTCGAAGGCTTTGGCCGTCTCCAGGTGCTTCGCTTCACCGGTGAGCGCGTAGATCTCCGGAAACACCTCGTTGGCCCCGCCGAACTCGCCGGCGATGTAGAGGTCCCACATGTAGTTGAGGTTGTCGCGGGTGATGGGGCCGGTGTAGTCGGGGTGGTTCTTGTCGCCGACGGTCAGCGCGAGGTGAGCCCAGTCCGCCATCTTGACGACGACGTCGCGCGCCTGCGTGTTGCCGGTGTGGTAGTAGGCGTCGAGCAGCCCGCGCATGATCTTGTGCTGGGTGTACCACGGCGCCCAGGTGTTGGTGTCGGCGTTGCCGCCGTAGACGGCCCAGCGCGGCGGGCCGAGCCGCAGCACCGCGTCTTCCGGGATCGCGCCCACGTAGCCGGGGAACGTGGGGATCCAGTCGCCTTCACCACCCTGCTGTGCCGCCACGATGCCGCCGTCGCGGCGGTTGGGCGAGGCGTCCAGCAGCGTGGTGCCACCGGCCTCGTCGAAGCGGTACCAGGCGATGCTCCCGCCGCCGGTGCTGCCAGCCGCCGAGTCCATCATGGACAGCAGCTCCTGCTGACTGAGCGCACGGTCGAAGATGTGGAACTCGTCGACGGTCGCGTCCAGGAACGGGTCGCCGTACTGCGAGCGCCCGATCCACCGGTTGCCCGGGTTGCCGAGGCTGACCGGGTTGAGGGTCATGTTCGTGTTCGTGCCGACCGCCTGGCCGTCGACGTACAGCGTGCCGGTGTTCTGCGACAGCGTGACGGCCAGGTGCACCCACTGGTTGGTCGGCAGCGCGGCGGTGCCGCTGATTCGCTGTTCCTGGCCGGATCCCCCGATGGTGATGGCGAACCGGGGCACGTTGCCGGTCACACCCGCGCGCGGCGTCAGGAACATGTTGACCGTGGTGCTCTGTCCAAAGTCGAACAGCCGGCTCCAGGTCTGCGTCGAGGCGAGGTTCACCCAGGCGGCGATGGTGAAGTCGGTCAGCTGGTTGATCGCCTCCTGGGGCAGCGTCACGTACTGCGCCATGCTCGGCCCGTTGAGGCGCAACGCGCTGCCGTACCGGCCCGGCACCCGGTCGATCTGCGGCTCCGGCGGCTCTTCGCCACCCGGTCCACCGGTGCCCATCCGGGCGGTGATGGCGGCCTGGCACGCGGCGAGCTCGCTGACCATCCGGTCAAGCTTGTCCTTGTAGACGGCTTCGCCCTGGTCGGCGTACGCCTGCGCGAGCGCCGTCATGTAGTGGCCGGCCCAGTGTCCACTGAGGAGCCCGCCGTCTTCCCAGCCGCCCGGCACCGATACACCCGCCGGGTTCGGCCGGCCCGCCTGGTTGTTGAAGAGCACGAGGAAGCGCCGCTCGTCGTACTGCCGCAGGAAGTTCTTCATGCGGTCGCGCTTCTCCTGAAGCAGTCCGCTGCCGAGCCGCACCTCGCTCAGCTCGAACGGCCGCACCGGCGCGGTGGCACCGGGTCCGAGGGCGGCGACGCCCACGACAGCCGCCGCACCAGATGTCGCCGCACCAGAGTCGGCCGCACCGGAGTCCGGCGCCGCCTCGGCGGGTGTCGCGGTGAAAGCACCGGCGCCCGCGACCGCGCCGATGGCCGATGCCTGTAGGAGTTGACGCCGGTTGACCTTGACCTCGTCGAACTGAGCCACTGGTGGTCGTCCTTCCACGGAAGTTGTACCGACAAACCGCCCGGAGGTCGCCGCTACGTCAGGAGTGCTTTTGTTCTAGAGCCTTGTCGGAACGGGCCTCCGCCCGGCCCTCGTCGCGGGCGTCGGCGAGCAGGCGCGCGAGCCGCTGCCGGCGGCGCCGGTCGACGGCGCGGATGGCGAATGCCGCGGCGACGAGCAGGGCCGCGAGGAGCAGTTGTGACCACGGCAGCGTCCACACCGTCACGGATGCCGATGCCGGCCGGATCTCGGCGCCGCTCTTGTCGTCATCGAGGACAGCGGGCGTCAGGTCCACAGTGGTCCGCAGCCGTCCCAGGCCCCAGACGCCGTCGACTCGGATGTCGACCTGCCGGGTGCCACCCGGAAGCGTCTGTTCGACCTGGGACCGCGCGCCGCTCTCGGTCAGGCCACCCAGCTCGGCGGTGGCGACCTCGCCGGTACCGGTCACCGCGACGCTGCCGTCGTTCTTCGTGGTGTACCGGACCCGGACGCTGCCGGCGGCGAACGGGTTCCACGAGTGCCGGTACGTGGCGGTCAGGTCGTCGACGGTCAGCGCTGCGGTGACCGTGCCGCTGACCCGCATCATGACCCGGAAACCGACCCGGCTCTCGACGGCGACCGTACCCCCGGTGGCGGTGACCGTCGCCGCGATGCCGGCCGGGTGGTCGCCGGGTTTGGCGTCCCGCGGCACCGTGATGGTGAACGGCACCACCTTTGTCTCGTTGGCTCCGACGCTCACCTTGTCCTGGACCTGGATCCAGGTGCCGCCGTCGACCGACGCCTGGTTGGACGGGAGCATGTTGAAGCGCCCGTTGTCGGTGAGGTAGCCGTCGGCCGCCTTGAGGGAGAACACCGCGGCGCGGTTGCTGAAGTTGCGTACCGCCAGGCGCTCGGTCATCACCTGACCCGCGTCGAGCGTGTGCGTGATCCAGCGCCGGCCGTCTGGACCCTGCTGGTTGGCCGGCTGCACCGCCCAGGTGAGCGTGGGCGCGGTCGGTGTCGGGGCCGCCATGGCACCGGAGGGCGCGAGCGGCACGGCGGCGAGTACCGCGCCCAGCGTGGCGAGCAAGCTTCGGAACATGGCGAGTCCTTCGTGCCCGGGGGTGGTGAGGGCCGCGGTGCCGCGGCCCTCACCAATGTGTCACTCGAACAGGGAGAGCGTCAGGGTCGAGGTGTACGTGCCGGCCGCGACCTCCGCGGGGGCGCGCAGGAACAGGTTGGCGTTGACGGAGTACGCGTCACCGGCGACGGCCTCCGAGTCGAAGGTCGACACCAGCAGCTCCTGGTCGACCAGGCCCACGTTGTTGCCGGGCTGAGTCGGGTCGTCGAGGACGGTGACCACCTCTTCGCCTTCGGTGACCAGGCCGGTGTCGCCGCCGTCGATCAGGTTGGGCCGCCAGCCGAGGTGGCCGGCGCTGATCGGTGCCTGGCCGGCGTCGCCGACGAAGTCGGTCGCGCTGCCCAGTACGGCCCACGCGGCGCCGTCGGGCACCTCGTCGGCGGTACGGGTGTCGGTGATGGTCACCGTTGGCAGGGTGCCGACGAACTGGCGGACCAGCAGGGTCGAGCCGTTCTCAGCCAGCGCGACGGAGTCACCGGCGATCGACATGGCGAGTACGCCCGGTTCGTCGATCTCCTCGATGTCGACCGTCACGCGTACGTCGTCGCTGTCACCCGGCGCGGCCAGAGCCGGCGACGGCAATGCCATCGCCCCGGCCAGGACCGCGCTGGCGGCACCAGCCACGGTCAGCCGCTTGCGATTCAATATGCTCATGCGAGTGCTCCATTGTCCAATGTGGTTAATGATCAGGCGCAGGCCGCGCTGGAATACTCCGCCGTGTATACAGTCGTCACCTCCTTGCCACCCACCGTCCCGGTGGCGCGAACGGTGACCGAACCCGCCGCTGCCGTGGCCGCCCGCGTGGCGAACGACTGGTACGCGTTGGCGCCCGGCGCGACGGCTGGGAACGACCGCTCGCCGTAGCCGGTCTCGATGTCGATCCGCACCGGCCCATCGTGGTCGTTGCGGCCCTGCACCGCGACGTACGCCTTGCCGGCGATACACCGTGACTGGGCAGTGACGGTGACCGGTACGCGGGCCGGGTTGGTGCCCGGGTCGTCGGCGAAGACCCGCCATTCGGTGACCGCGACTGCGGAGTACGTGGTGCCGTTGCCGTTGGCCTGTATGGTGGCGCGCACCCGGCTCGTGGTGACCGGGTCGAAGGTGACGGTGTTGAAGGCGGTGCTGCTCGTGCCGTACCCGGACGCGCCGGGCACGTCTCGCCAGGCGGCCGTCGCCTCGTCCCAGTACCGCAGGATCCACCCGTCGGGTTCGGCGACGCCTTCGCCGCTGCCCTGATCGGCATCGCGCCAGAACTTCAGCTCGGTGCCCGTCAGGCGGACTGGCCGGGTCCAGTCGTACTGGATCCATTGGCTCTCCGGACGGGTGCCCGACCAGGTGCCCCAGATCTGCGCCTGCCCCGGACTCGGCGGGTCGGCGCCGTCGTTGAGGGCGGTGACGCTGTTCCATGGCGCGGTGTACGAGGCGGTCGGCGTGCCGATCGGCCCGATGTTGCCGGTGAGCGGCCCGGAGATGTCCGCCGGGATGGTGACGCTCTTGGCGGTCTCCAGGTTTCCAGCCACGTCGAGCGCCCGGAACGACACCGTGTGCTTGCTGGCGTCGGGTGCCGCGATCGGGCCGGTGTAGGTGGTCCAGGCGCCCGCGCCGATGGCGTACTCGATGCGGCCGACCCCCGAGGTGGCGTCGGTCGCGACCACCGTGACCGCCCTGGTGGCCGGGTCTACGGTGCCCGTGCTGGCCGGCGCGGTGGCGTCGATCCTCACGGTGAGGTTCGCCGGGGTGGAGACGTTGCCGGCGCGGTCGGTCGCGGTCGCCGTGACGGTGTGCTGCCCGTCCCCCGATACGTCGACGTCCGCGTACCTGACCTCGGTCGCGACGGCCGGTCGTCCTCCGTCCACGGTGGACTGGATGGTCATCCGGCCGCCCCGATCGTCGACGCCGGCGGCACGCACCCGCACGGCGGACCGGAACCAGCTCGCGCTGCCCGCGCTGCCGGTGGGCGTGAGCGTCAGCACCGGCGGGGTCACATCACCTTCGGTGTCACCCGGAGAGATGACCCGGACCTGCGCCGACACGCGGCCGGCGGCGTAGCCGAGCACGGTGCCCTGGATCGTGAACTGGCCGGGCGCCGCCACCTGCTCGGCGGTGACCGGGTCCCAGTACACCGGCACCTGGAGCGTGTCGGAGCCGAACGCGACGCTCACGGTGCCGGGCAGTTCGCGCTCTCCCACCTCGACCGTGATGGCCGGCGGTGTGACGGCGGTTGGCTGCGCGGCGAGGATCTTCCACTCCTCCACCGCCACCGCCGAATAGGTGCTGCCGTTGGTGGACGCGTCGAACGTCGCGCGTACCTGCGTGGTGGTGACCGGGTCGAAGGTGGTGTTCTGGAAGCCCTGCGTGCCGGTCGGATACCCGCTCGGGTTGGGCACGTCGACCCACTGTCCACTGTCGAGGTTCCAGTACTGGATGCGCCAGCGCGCCGGTGCCGCCACGCCCACGCCGGTGCCCTGCGGCTGGTCGTTCCAGAACTCGATCTGCGAACCGGTGATCCGCATCGGCTGGTCCCACCGGTACTGGACCCACTGCTGCGGCGGGTTGCTGCCCGTCCAGGTGCCCCACATGTCGGGCGGCAGCGGGTTGGAGCGCACTATCTCGTCGTTGAGCGCCTTCACCCAGTACTGCGTGGGCACCGGCTCGTTCGAGACGGTGACCGTCGCCTCCTGGGCGATGTTCGGTCGCGGGGTGAGGTCGCGGCCCTTGACCGGTGTCGGCGTGACGAGCTTCATCCGGGGCGGCGTCTGGGTGTCGTCCCACTCCAGCTTGTCGATCGCCACCGACCGGCGGAAGTGGCCGCCACCAACGGCGTCAGCGGTGTGGTACGCCAAATACCACTGGCCGTTGAACTCCAGGATGCCCGGGTGGCTCGTGGTCGAGGAGACCGGCCGCAGCACGGTCCCCCGGTAGGTCCACGGGCCTTCCGGCGCCGCGGCGGTCGCGTAGGCGATGCAGGCGTGGTAGTTCGCCGGGGTGCACGCCGAGGTCGGGCCGGCGTTGTTGCCGGCGTACGCCATGTAGTAGGTGCCGCCGCGCTTGAAGATCCAGGCCGCCTCGAAGAAGCCGGTCAGCCCGGTGACGGTGCGCTGGGTGCCGACCGGTGTCTTCATGTCGGCCTGGAACTCCAGCATCCGCAGGTTGCTGAACGAGCCCCACCACACGAAGACCCGCTGGCCCTCGACCAGGATCGTCGGGTCGATGTTGTGGATGTTGTTTGTCGTGGGCACCCGCTGGGAGATGATCGGGCCGCCGGCGTGGTCGGTCCACGGGCCGGTGGGGCTGTCGGAGACGGCCACACCGATCGCGAACTTGTCGGTTGCCGTGCTGTCCCGCTCGTTGATCGGGACGTACCAGTAGTAGCGCCCGTCGACGCCCCGCACGACCTGGCCGGCGTAGGCGCGTCCGGGTGTCGCCCAGGCGAAGACCTGTTCCGGGCGCATCAGCGACGGGTAGTGCGTCCACTGTCCGGCTTGGACGTCGTTGGTGCGGAACGCGCCCCACTCGTTCATGATGAAGTCGTTTGTGGACGGTCCGGCTTCGTCGTGTCCGGTGTAGATGTACAGCTCGTCGCGGTCACCGGTGTTGCCGGGGGCGCCGGCCGGCACCACGAGCGGTGCCGGGTCGGCCGAGTAGTAGCTGCCATCCCCGAGGATCGGGTTGGTGGTGTTGGTGAAGGTGACCGGGTCGGCGGCCTGAGCCGGGGTGCCGGCGCCCACAAGGGCGCCGGCGAGAAGCCCGGCGACCGCCGCGACTCTTGTGGCGATCTTCATGGGTCGGTCTCCTAACCACACGTGATCGCGGCGTAGGGTGCGGTGATCTGCGCCGTCACCGGCTGCTCGCCGACGGTCCCGGACACGTTCACCGTCGCGGTTCCGGCCGGCACCGAGGCGGTGCGCGAGTTGAACGACTGGTAGGCCGACTTGCCCGGAGCCACGCCCGGCACCGTCCGCGACCCGTACGGCGTGACCAGCTCGATGGTGAGCGGCACGTCCTCGTCGTTGCGGGCGCTGACGGCGACGTACGCCTTGCCGCCCACGCACTGGGTTCGTGCCGTGACCGTGACGTCCCACGCCGGGGCGCCCTGGCCAACGGTGAGGGTCAGCGTGGTCTGCGTGGTGCCGGCCTGGCTGACGTAGTCGGGGAGGATCAGGTCACCGACGATGGTGTACCGGCCGGGAACGTTGACGATGTTCTCGTCGAAGTCCCAGTCGACCCCGATGGCCTGGTTGTCCCGGGAGCCGTCGTTGTAGGACACCTCCACTCTGTCCGGTAGGTACGGCAGCTCGCCCACGTCGACGCTCTGCTGGAACGACTCGGCACCCTGGATAGAGATGCCGCCGGGCGCGGTCTCGGGCCGCACGTAGATCCGGGCCTCGGCGATGAGGCCGTAGGCGTCGTTCGTGCCGTAGACCACGAACGGGTCCACATTGGTCTCGGCGACCATCGCTGGCGTGATCTGCTGCCACTTGAAGCCAATCTTGCCGCGGGCGCCACTGGCATACACGCCGTCGAGCTCGGCCGGCAGGGCCGGCACCTGTCCCACGGTGGTGCGGATGAGCACCGGCGAGCGCACCGAGTCGACGGTCTCGCCGTTGGCCCGCCAGCGCAGGATGCCCGTGCCGGCACCGTCGCCCATGACGCCCCAGATGCGGACGCGCAGGTAGCTGGTCATGATCGGCTGGAACGTGAGGCGGTTGTAGGCGTTGGTGTTCAGCGCGTTGGCATACGCTGAGCCGTCGGTCAGGGCGACCGGGGTCCACGTAGCACCGTCCGTCGAGGACTCGACGACGTACGTGTCGGCGTTGGGCCTGCGGGTGCCGCCGTTGTCGTCGTACCAGTAGATGTCCGTCGACGACAGCCGCACCGGCGCGTTCCACTTGTACTGGATCCACGCCTCCGCCTCCGGGCTGGTGCCGTTCTGGGTCTGGCCCCACGTGCCCCAGCCGTTGCCGGCACCCGGGGCCGAACTCGCCGGAGTGGTGGCCTCGTTGACCCGCAACGGGTTCTCCCACGACGCGCTGCCGCTCGTGGTGACCGCCGCCGAGGAGCCGAACTCCGCGACGACCGCCTTCGCGGTGAGGGTCACCGCGACCGTCGCCTCGGTGCGCTTCTCCCCGTCGCCCGCGACGAACCGGAACACGTAGTCACCCGCGACCGTGCCGGTCACCCGGGTCGACAGGGCCTTCGCGTCGGCGAAGATGACGCCCGCGCCCGCCGGCTTGGAGACGGTCTCCCAGCCCAGGACGAGGTCGCTGTCGTACGGGATGCCGTCGTCGGTGGCCGTGCCGACCAGCCTGGTCGACAGGTTACCGTCCGCCGTTGCGTCGCGCGCGGCGGTGACGACCGGCGCCTGGTTGGACACCGGCGGCACATCCCGGCCGGAGTTGAACACCTGGATCTCGGCGATCGCCGTGTAGAAGGAGGGGTTGTTCGTGAACGCGACGCGCAGCTTGTTCGACGTGACGGTGCCGAACAGCGCCTCGTTGAACTTCGCCGACGTGACGGTCGGGTTCTTGAACTGGTTCGGAATCTCCTTCCAGCCACCGTTGCCGTCGGGCACCTGCACCCACCATCGGGCGGGTTCGCGGTAGCCGCCGGCCTGCCGGTCGCTGACGAACGTCACCTTCACGTTGTCGAACGCCTTGGCCGAGCCGAGGTCCAGCTCGATGTAGCCGTTCTTGTCGGTGGTGCCGTAGTTGCCCCAGTAGGGCTCGTTGGCGGTGACGCCGTCGGTGACCGCCGCCAGTGACACCGGCCGCTCGGTCTCCTTGATGGCACCGGGTGTGTAGTTCATCGTCGAGGTGCTCCACCCGGGCGTGTGGAACTGCCGCCACGGCGTGGGCCGCGCGCCCTGCTGGGTGTACGACGAGCCGAGGGTGGCGCCCGACGCCAGGTTCGGCGCGTCCTCGGTGAGGTCGATGCCGGCCGTCTTGAGGTAGTCGACGACCCGCTCGTCCTGGATCGGGGTGTTCACCGCGCTCGGGAAGTCGGTGCCGGTCGACGCGGTGAAGGTGACGTTCAGGCCGTCCTGCGCCTGGACCTGGTTGGTCTTCGGGTCGTAGGTGAGCTTGCCGAGCTTGTCGGTGCTGACCTTCTTCTGGCCGTTGAGGAACAGGCTGTAGCCGGCGCCGAGGCCGTACTTGCTGCCGTCCGGGTCCCAGACGATGGTGACGTCCTGGCCGTGGTACCGCAGGTTGTTGACCATGAAGTGGTCGTAGCCGAACGCGATCGGCCACAACTCGATCTTGTCGTCGGAGCGCGGCTGGATGCCCGCCATGTCCTCGACGAAGATGTAATTCTGGTTGCCCAGCATGATGTGGTTCGGGTTGTTGCGGTTGTACGTCTTGGTGGTCGGGTTCCAGCCGGAGTAGTACTCCGCCTGGTTCGCCACGCGCATGTCCGCGTTCGGGTAGACGCTCCAGGCCATCCAGTCCAGCAGCCGCTTGGCGTACGCCGGCGTGACGTACTTGTGCTCCGGGTCGTAGTGGCGCAGGGCCGAGCGGACACCGCGGTACTGCACGGTGAAGTTGATGTTGGAGAAGTTGTTCGAACCGCCGATCCCGTAGGCGGTCCGGTCGTACTGGTTCGCGGTGTAGAAGGGGAAGATCGGGAAGTTGTCGCCGTACGTCAGGAAGCGGAACCCGTCCACATAGGTCTGCCACTGGTCGAACGGGATGAGGTTCTGGGCGTAGACGTCGTAGAGGTTCGACTCCTTGGCCGGAATCAGGTCACGTGCCGACTCGGGCAGCGGGTTCGCCCGGCCGTTGGAGCTGGCCGCACTGGTCGCCCCGTGCGAGGTGCCGGCCAGGAACATGCGCGTGTCCGGGCTCCACAGGCGAGAAAGGACCGCGTCGCGGATGCCGTTGGCGCTGGACGCCATCTGGTCCACCTTGGACTGGTCGGCGCCGGAGATCTGGTACAGCTGCCGGGCAGCGTCGAACGCGCCCCACACGTAAGCCGACTCCGGGCGCTCGATCGTGTCGGCGCCGGGCGCTCCGGCGTTGACCTTCGGATAGCCGAAGGTGATCGCGTCGGCGTCGTTGCCCGGCATGAAGTTCGTGTCGTACGCGATGAGCTTGTCGTCGTTGCCGTCGTAGTGCTCGAGCTGGCCGACGCCGTCGCCCTCGAAGTAGTGCGCGAACTTGCGGGCGATGTCCGCACCGCCGCCGTGCACGTTGTACGCCTCGAGGCCGGCCGTGCCGATGTACTGCGAGTAGTGGTTGTTCCAGCTCGTGTGGCCGGGACTGTCCAAGAAGGCCGATGAGCCCGACAGCTCGCCGATGTTCAGGATCTGGCCGTACGGCAGGTATGGCGTGCGCAGCCACTTGGTGTCCTGCAGGTGCATGGGCTGGGTCAGCGCGACGGCGTTCTGGTAGAGGTTCACTCCCTCGATCGTCGTCGGGTACTGGTAGACGTGACCGGTCGCGTTCGCGTCGAGGGTGTTGTAACGCTCGCCCCACCAGCGGTAGACGATGGCCTTCTCCAGCGCCGGGTCGGGGACGTTGATGTACGGCACGTCCTGGGCCCAGCGGCGGTTGAACGCGGCGACGCCGGTGCGCACCGCCACGGCCGGCGAAAGCCCGGCGTAGTCGCGGTAGCTCGGCACGGTCGCCGGCAACGTGGCCGAGGAAACCGCGCCGACGACCGACAGCGACACCGAGCCGCCGGCGGGCACGGTGATTTCGCGGTCGAGGTTGGTACCGGTACGCGTGAAACCGGTGCCGGTCAGGTGGGTCCGGATCGTGTCCCACGGGGTGTCGATCGTGCCGTTGTTGGAACCGCTGGTGATGACGCGGGTACCGGTCAGCTCGGCCGTGCCTTCACCGGCCTGGGTGGCCAGCGGCGAGGCGGCCCGGACGGTGAACGTCGCCGCCGAGGCGCCGGGGTTGTTGAAGGTGAGCGCGGTGACGGCGACGTTGTCGTAGGTGATGAACTTCGTCAGGTCGGCGGTGACGCCGGTGCCGCCAATCGTGTACCGGCTCTTGGCGTGGCTCGGCGCGTTGAACCGGTTGGCGTTGACCTCGGTGACCGTCTGCCCAGGAACGGTCACCGTGTACAGGTTGCCGAGGTTGTTGGGGCCGCCCACGAAAGCGCTGCCGGCGAAGCCCATGACCGTGAAGTTGTTGTTGCTCGCGCCGCGCATGTAGAGGGAGCGGCCGCGGGTCATCAGCACCGGGGAGCCGAGCGCGCCGGACACGCCCAGGACGCGGTCGAGGTAGTAGTCGGTGCCGCCGGCGGCCAGGTCCTTGTCGAAAATGGACTGGTGCATGTTTCCGGCGGTGTAGGGGACGCCTGGCTTGAGCTGGTTGGCGACGTCGCCGGTGTTGCTGTAGGTCGGGTCTCCGATGTCCATGACGTGGCTCTGCCCATCGGTGTAGACACCGACGTCGCCCTCGTTGCCGGGAAGTATGGGACTGCCAGCGTGGGCCGGCGACGGCACGACGAGCACTCCTCCCACCAGCGCGGCGAGGGCGGCCCAAAGGCGCACCTTCATGTCGCTTCCTCCTCGATATATGGAAAGCGGTATATGTAATGTGAGCGCTAACACGACGGGCGGCCCTCAGGCCGTCGTCGGGAGCCAGACGCGCATCGTGGAGGGCCCGCGGTTGGCCCACGCGTGGTATTCCACGAGCGGCACCTCGTCGAGCACCTCGTCCGCCACCGGGGCGGACCCGTTCGGACCGGTCCAATATGGCCAGCCCCTCGCTTGCTCAGCGTTTTCGTCCGCGCGCACGTGCTCGCAGCGCACGGTGACCTGGCCGTCGACCAGGCGTGGTGCTTGGCTGGTGTCGACGCGCAGCTCGTCGACCGTCTCGATGCCCGGCACGTCCACGGATTCCAGCGCGTACACCAGTGGGCCGCGCTCGACCGCGACACAGCCGCGGACCGCGTCGATGCGGGCATGCGGGTACGTGAACCGCGGCGCCATCGGCAGGCACAGCACGACCTCGTCGCCGCGTTGCCAGGTGCGGCGCTCGGTGACGACCCCTGGCTCGACCGGGCGGGTCTCCCCCGCGACGGTCAGCGTCGCGCCCTCGGTCGCCCACCCGGGCACCCGCAACGACAGCGACCAAGGATCGTCGGAATCGCTCTCTGTCTCGTCTTTGTGGATACGCACCCGGATCTCGCCGTCGTACGGGTAACCGGTCACCACGCTCACCCGCAGGTCGCGCCCGTCGGCACGGCGGTGCGTGACGGTGCCCGGCATGTACTGGTGCAGTTGCAGGCCCTCGTCGTCGGACGTGGCGACGTACGCGGTGAGGCTCGCCAGGGTGCGTGCGACGTTGGTCGGGCAGCAGGACACCTCGAACCAGGGCGCGCGCAGCGAGGCGGCCGCGCGCAGGCTCGGCTTGTCGGCGTCGGGCAGGGTGCCGAGTTCGCGGCGGTGCAGCGTGTTGGTGTAGAAGAAGCTTCGCCCGTCCGCCGAGGGCGAGGTCGATACGACGTTGAACAGCGTCCGCTCGATGAGGTCGGCGTACCGGGGGTCACCGTCGGCCAGCAGCAGGCGCCAGGCGACCATCACCGACCCGATACCGGCACACGTCTCGGAGTACGCGCGGTCGGGTGGCAGTACCCAGTCTTCGCCGAACGCCTCGTCCTGATGCCGGGAGCCCTGCCCGCCGGTGACGTACGTGCGCCGGGCGACCGCGTTCTGCCACTGCGTGCGTACCGCGTCGAGCAGGCTGGCGTCCTTCAGCTCGACCGCCACGTCGGCGGCGCCGGCGGCGAGATAGTTCGCCCGCACCGCGTGTCCACGCAGGACGGTGGCGTGCCGGACCGGGCGCTCGTCCTGGAAGTATTCCCGGCCGAACTCCACGTCGCTGAGCCGCCCGTGGCCCCTGCGGTCGACGAAGAGGGCGGCCTGGGCAAGGTACCGGTCGTCTTCGGTGACGCGAGCGAACTCCACCAGCGCGGTCTCGATGCCCGCGTGCCCGCACAAGCCGTCGATGCCGTCCGGCCCGAACGTCTCGCACACGTTGTTGGCGGCCCGGCGAGCGACCTCGACAAGCCCGTCGTCGGCGCCCGGACGCGTGCGGGCACGGGCCACCGCGGCCTGCAGGAGGTGACCGACGCAGTAGAGCTCGTGACCCCATTCCAGGTCGGACCAGCGCGGCTCCTGCCCTGGCCGCCCGAACTTCGTGTTGAGGTATCCGTCCGGCTCCTGCGCCGCGGCAACCCGCTCCACAATGGAACGAAACCGCGATTCGATACCCTCGTCGCCGGTGCGGCCGATCTCCCACGCCATCGCTTCGAGGAGCTTGTAGATTTCCGAGTCGGAGAACTCGCGGCCGCGGCGCGCCTGGGCGATGTCGGCGTCACCGCCGGCGGCGAGGTCGAAGTTGCGGATCCAGCCTTCCCGTTCGAGCCAGTACTCGATGTGCGCGAGGCTCGCCACGGCGTTGACCGATTGCCGCTCTGCCCAGAAGCCGCCCGTGATCCGGACGTCGCCCAGCCCGAGCGGCCGGAGCCGGCCACGGATCGGTAGGACGGGCGCGGACATGGAGGCGGTGCGGCTCATGTTCATCCTTTCAGCGCGCCCGACATGAAGCCGCGCACGTAGTGTCGTTGAAGCAGCAGGAACAGCACGATGCATGGCAGGGCGAGAATGACCACGCCCGCTTCGGTCGCCCCGTAGTCGACGACACCCTGCACCTGGCCGCGCAGGTTGGACACGGCGAGCGGAAGCGTCATGCGCTCGGTGTCGTTGATGAGGATCAGCGGTGCGAAGAAGTCGTTCCACGCGGCCAGAAACGAAAACAGTCCAACGGTGATGAGGCCCGGCTTGACCGCGGGCAGCAGTACCCGCCACAGCGCGCCGAACGACGAGCAGCCATCCACCGTCGCCGCCTCGTCGAGCTCCCGCGGCACCGCCTCGAACGAGATGCGCATCAGGAAGGTCGAGAAGGGCAGCTGGAACATCGTGAGCACCAGGGCCACGCCGACCAGCGAGTTGGCCAGGCCCACCTCGTTGAGCAGCACGTACAACGGGATCAGCAGCGTCGCGTACGGCACCATCAGGATGGCGAGCGTGAGCAGGAACAGCACGTTCTTTCCCGGGAAGCGGAACCGTGCGAACGCGTAGCCGCCGAAGAACGAAATCACCAGCGTCAGCGCGACCGTCAGCAGGGACACGAACGCGGAGTTGAACAGGTAGCGCCAGATACCGGCCTGGTAGCGGGCCAGCGTCTCGTAGTTGCCGAAACCCCAGCCGTCGACCTGGTTGGTGCCGGCCTGCGGGGAGACCGAGGCGACCGCCGTCCAAACGAGCGGCGCCAGGAAGATCAGCGCCAGCGCGCCGGTGAACACCCAGTACGGCGTTCGCAGCGCGATGCCGGCGATGCTGACCCGACGCGCCCCGGGCCGGTGGCGCGGGGCTCCCGCTGGCCTGCGCCCGCCCCCTGCGGCCGTCGAGGTGGTACGTGATACGACGGTCATCGGGTCAGCTCTCCTCGGACCGGAAGGCGCGCAACTGCAGCGCGTTGATGACGACCAGCGCGACGAGCACGATGACCGAGATGGCCGCGGCGACACCGAGGTCGTTCTGTCCCTGGAACGCCACGCTGTAGATGAGCTGGACGACGGTGATGGTGCTGTTGTCCGGGCCGCCCTTCGTGAGGATGTAGAACTGCTCGAAGGCCAGCAGGGAGCCGGTCACGCAGAGCACGGTCGTGAGGGCAAGCGTGGGACGCAGCAGCGGCATCGTGACCCGCCAGAAGGTCTGCCAGCGGGTGGCGCCGTCGGATCGGGCGGCCTCGAACACGTCGGCCGGGATGCCCTGCAGGCCGACGAGCATGAGCACCATGTAGAAACCGGCGTAGCGCCACACGATCAGAAACGTCGTCGAGAACAGCGCCGCGTTCGGCGAGCCGAGGAAGGTGAAGCCCCAACTGTCCATCAGTGGTTTCAGCGGGCTCGCGTACGGCGAGTAGAACACGTAGAACAGCAGCGACGCCGAGGCCAGGCCGAGCGCGCTGGGAATCAGGAACGACGCCCGGAGCAGGTTGTTCCACCGGCTCGACTCCTGCACCAGCAGTGCCAGGCCCAAGCCCAGAACCAGCAGCAGTACCGTCGCCAGCACCGTGTACTTGAGGGTGAAGACGACGGAATCGGTGAAGAAGCGGTGGTCGACCGCCTTCTCGAAGTTGGCGGGGGCGTTGAAACCCTGGTCGCCGGTGAGCAGCGGCCACTTCGACACCGACATCTTGATAACGAGCAGCAGCGGGATGGCGAACAGCGCCACCACGAAGACCGCCGTTGGTGTCGCGTAGAGCCAACCGAGCAAGGCCTGACGGCCGCGTCTCATGGAAACGAAACCTCTCGTTCGGGCGGAGCGGGCGCGCACCAGCCACAAAGGACCATCGGTCGGTACGCGCCCGCGGCGGGACAGTTACTGCCCGAGTACAGCGGTGATTTCTTGGTTGTCCTTTTGCAGCTCGCCGCTCTTGCCTTCCAACACCTGGTTGCGCACCAGCGTCAGCCACGGGCTGTTCGGCGCGTTGAACGCCTGCTGGAAGTTCATCGCGACGGGCGTGTCACCCTTGCCGGCCACCTCGTTGATGGTGACGAGCCGCGGGTCGGTGGCGGCGTACTTGTTGCCCGCCAGGTCGGAACGGGACACCACGTCCTTGTTCTTCGCCAGCACCTCCACCTGAGCGTCCTCGGACATCATCCAGCTCAGGAAGTTCCAGGCCTGTGCCGCCTTCTTCGAGTCCTTCGAGACACCGATGCCGTCACCGCCGACGAACGTCGAGGCACCACCGCTGGGGCCGGGGATGCCGGCGACACCCGCGTCGAACGGCGTCGACGACAGCAGCGTGGCCGGGTAGAACATCAGGCCGACCTTGCCCTCGGTGAACGCGGCGGTCCACGTCGGGCCCGTCTCGCCCGACGAGGAGGGCAGCACGGCGCCGGACTTCCACAGGTCGTTCCAGGTGCCGTAGACCTTCTGCGCCGTGTCGCTGGCGAGCTCGGACGACTTGCCGTCGGCGCTCAGCACCTCGCCACCGCTGGCCCAGATCGACGGGAACCAGGTGAAGACCAGGCAGCCGCCGCAGTTCAGGCCGGCCGCCGTGCCGTACACCCCGTCCTTCTTCAGGGCCTGTACCTTCTTGGCGGCCGCGGCATACTCGTCAAGCGTGGCCGGGGCCTTCTCCGGGTCCAGCCCCGCTTCCTTGAACAGCTGCTTGTTCCAGAACAGCATCGACAGGTCGAGCACGAACGGCAGCACGTGCGCCTTGCCGTCGACGGTGCCGGCCGACAGGTGCCCCTTGTTGATGGAGTCCTTGAAGCTGAGGCCGTCGATGTTCTTGCTGATGTCCTGGAACAGCCCCTGGTTCACCCAGTTCGGCACGTACACGATGTCGGCGGCGAACAGGTCCGGCAGGCCGCTGGAGCCCGCCGCCGCGCCGACCTTCGCGACGTAGTCGTCGTTGGGGACCACGGTCAGCTTGACCTGGTTCTTGTGGCTGGCGTTGTAGGCGTCGACCAGGAGCTTTGCCTGCTTCTCCAGAGGGGCACGGGTCCACAGTGTGAGCTCGCTGCCGTCGTCTACGCCGTTGGGTCCGGCCTCGGCCGCGTCGCTGCCTTTCGGATCGTCGTCGCCGCACGCGGCCACGCCGAACGTCAACGTCGCCACGAGCACCCCTGCCAACGAACGCATGAGGGTGCGCCTACCCAAGATTCCTCTCATCGATGGTCCTCCCAGGTTTAACGGTCATCAGTTCAAATCCAGGCCGATCCACACGCGAACGGCGTCGAGGTCTCCCGCCGCTCCGAAAACCTTTTCGGGAATTCTGGCCGTCTGTTACGGCTGTGTCAACAGTTGGTTCCAACGCCTGGCTGCGGCGCTCGCAGACCATCGCCACCAGGGCCTACGCGACCACCGGCGGCGTCGAAAATGTTTTCGGAATGAACGAATAGACAGCTGACTAAATACGACGCCTCACTGGGCGGGCGCTGTGGAGTCCCGCATCACCAGGCGGCCGGGGTACTGGTCGGACCTCGGCAGGTCGCCGCCGTCGATGGCCGCGAAGAGCCGCCGGCCAGCCGCGGCACCGAGCTGCTCGAGGTTCATGTCGATGCTGGTCAGGCGCGGCCGGGAGTGCGCAGCGACGGCCTCCCAGTTGTCGAACCCGGCCACCGCGATGCTGCCGGGCACGTCGCGCCCGAGGTCGCGAAGCGTCTCCAGGACACCCCGGGCGATCTGGTCGCTGCCGCAGAAGATCGCGTCGACCTCGGGGTGCCGCTCGACGACGATGTGCGCCGCCGCCCGCCCCCAGGTCTCGTCCCACGACCCGTAGTACGGCTTGCCGTCCAGCATGGCCAGGCCCGCGTCGGCGAGCGCGGCCGCGGCACCGTCGGCGCGGTCCCGGGCCGCCTGGTAGCCGGCGTCGCCGGTGATGTGCGCGATGTTGCGCCGACCGCACGCCAGCAGGTGCTCGATCGCGAGCCGCCCGCCGCCCACGTTGTCGACCGTGATCGAGATGTCGTCCGGGTTGGCGGAGGGGGCGTAGACGTACACGACGGGCACGGGAATCGGGCCCGCCAGCGGCGGGCGAGGGTCGGTGCGGGAACCCACGACTATCAGGCCGTCTACGCGCCGGGACAGCAGGGCACGCACGTGGTACCGCTCCCGGATCGCGTCGCCGCGCGCGTCGCACAGGAAGACCGAGACCTGCCCAGCCCCGAAGGCGTCCTCCGCCCCCATCAGGATGGGGATCGAGAAGCGGCCCTCCAGGTCGCTGGTCAGCAGGCCGACGGTGCCGGTGCGGCCGCCGAGCAGCCCGCGAGCGAGGGCGTTGGGCGCGAAGGACAGCATCTCCGCCGCCTCCAGTACCCGTTGCCGCGTCGCCGCCCGGACGTCGCCGCGCCCGTTGATGGCCTTGGACGCGGTCGCCACCGACACTCCGGCGAGCTTCGCGACGTCGGTCAGGGTCGCCGCCCGGTTGACCGGGATCTCCGGTTCAGTGCTCATGTGACGCTCCCTCGGCGACCCGCATGCCCTGACGAACCACTCCTCACGGCGCTGCAAACGAAAACCTTTTCGAAAAGGTTTCAGCACGGCGTGCGACCTCGCCGGAGCCCTTCCGGTCTCCAGCTTGCAGCGAAGAGTACACCGAGGAGGCCAGGCCACTCCCCGTCCTCGACAGGTCGCGACCTGGCATCCAGAAGCTGGGCGGCCATAGCATCCGCCGCAACGAGATACAACATAGACCAGCATTAATAGATTGGGTTAGGATCTCAACGCCGTGGGACCGTCCTCCGAGGAGATCCGATGAACCCTGCCCGCCTCAATGACCTCGTCACCACCCTCTTCCGGTTCGTACTTGGCCTCCTGTTCGCGATCCATGGCGCGTCGTCGCTGTTCGGCGTCTTCGGCGGCAATCGCGGCTCAGGCGAAGCGATCGCGGTCGGCACGTGGCCCGGCTGGTGGGCGGCACTGATCCAGTTCGCCGGCGGCGTACTGGTCATGGCCGGCCTCGGCACCCGCATCGCCGCGATCGTCTGCTCCGGATCCATGGCGTACGCGTACTTTGTCGTGCACCAGCCGGACGCCCTGCTGCCGCTCAACAACGGCGGCGAACTGTCAGCGCTGTTCTGCTGGTCGTTCCTGATGATCGCGGTGCTCGGCCCAGGAAAGTGGTCTGTCGACTCGATTCTGGCTCAACGGCGTGAGGAGGCGACGGCAGCGGCGACCGTCTGAGCGGCTACTTCAATAGGTAGGCGCGATAGATGGTCTGTTCTACCCGGCCGCCGTTGCTGTCCGTGGCGACCGCGCGCAGCGAGACGTGCTGTGCGCCGGCCGGGTGGAGCACCGATGCCGTCCGGCGTGCGCCGGCACCGCTCAACGCCGCCGCCTGCCAGGTGACACCGTCGTCATAGGACACTTGTACGGTCAGGCCGGTGACCTTGCCGGCCGCCGAGTCCTGCTGGTGTTCCACCCAGATCGGGATCTGGAGTTGTTGCCCGGCGGCGGTCGCGTTGTTTTCGTCCAGGGCCGGGGCATACCGCACTGCCATCAGCGGCAAAGCGACGGGCACGCTGGCGTCGACGTGCGCCGAGCGGAAGGTCCAGGCCACGGCCACCTTGGTCGACACGGTCGCGAAGCTGCTCCGGTCGAGCTCGGATTCGAGCCGGTAGTTCGCCGCCGCGGCGGGCAGGTCTGCGAACAGGCGGCCGGGTTGCGGCGCTTCGGCAAGCAACTGCCCGTCGCGGAACAGTGCCGTGCGGGCGCTGTCGGTGACGTGATACGGCGCGCCGCCGTGACTGGGCACAGGGTCGACGAGTAGGCCGACGCTTGCCCAGAAATGGTCGTCGCGCGACCGGATCACCCCATCGCCGTATTCGGCTGTGCGCGAGCCGAAGGCGGGCCCGAAGACGGCCCCGTTCCAGGTTTCCTGATAGCCACGCCCGGATTCGTATCGGACGTCCACATTGTCGAGTACGGTCTGCGAGGGGGCTGGACGCGGGCCGGCGATCTGGTTGAAGAAGTTGTTCCAGCGGGCGTGCGGGCTGCCGTAGTAGTACTCGGTACGCACGGCCGGCAGCGACATCTCGGTGTCTGCCATGAAGCCGGTGGCGCCCCGTACGGCCGAACCGACCAGCGCGTGTCGCCCGGCCTGCCCGCGAAAGGTTTTCTGGACTGTAGCCAGGTCCGCTGGGCGCAGCTGCCGGGTGAAACCGGTCGGTATCTTCCCTGTACTGGTCCAGCCGAGGTGGTAGGCGTACGGACTGTTCAGGTAGGAGCCGGCGCCGTCCGGTCGTGCCCAGTCCGCGCTGATCTCCGACTGGAACGTGTCACTCGTCGCCGAGCCGAGTTGTCCCACGAACATGTTGTCGAAGCCGCGCCCCTCATTGGTCCAGTTGAACGTGATCGGGTATTCGGGGAACGTCGCCGGCAGCTGGTACCCCATCGAGGCGCCGACGAACGTCGCGGTCGGCTCGGGCACGGTGACCTGGATCGGGCGTCCGACGCGAGCGTCGAGCACGATGGTGGTGTCGGCGGCCAGGCGCAGCTTGGGCCGGGCCAGCAGGGTTACGGTCTCCTCATCCGTGTACGGGTCGGTGGCCACCAGCCCACCCACCGTGTAGTCGCCCGCCGGCAGCCTGGTCGTGTGCTCACCCGGTTCCCACTCGAAGACGCTGGAGTTGTCCGCCCACGAGGTGATCAGGCTGTTGTACGCCTGGGCCGGCTCTCCACGCCGATCCAGCACCTTGATGGTCAGATCGTGTTTCTCCACCTCCCGCACCACCGAGACGAGCGTGCTGACCGTGACCGAACCCGCCGTCGCGGTCACCTTTCCGGTGTACCTGCCGTCTGGTGTGGACACCGTTGTGTCCACTGTGACGGTGGCCGACGCGGTTCCGCCCGCCGGTACGGTGAGCTGGCTGGGTTCCACGGTGATCATGGAGGCCGGCGCTGTTCCGTCAGGCCCGGTCAACGCGCCGGTCAGGTTCAGCGGGATCGGATCGTTGCTGTCGTTGCGATACGTCACCGTCTTGACCACCGGCTCATCGTCGTCGTGTGGCCATTGCCGCACGCCCAGGTTGAGCACGCTGGTGTCCGCCGCCACCGGCGCCAGCACCGCTGCCGCCGCGTCGACCCGGCCGGCGCCCTGAGCGTCGATGTCCACATCGGTCAACTGGCGAGCGGTCCCGACCAGAGCGGCCTTGAGCTGGCCGCTGGTCCACTTTGGATGCTTCTGGACGAGCAGCGCCGCCGCCCCCGCCACGTGCGGCGAGGCCATCGATGTACCACTCAACTGGGTGTACTGGTCACCCGGACGCTCCGACGTGCTCGACCGCGCGGCCGTGATATCCACACCGGGTGCGGCGATCTCCGGCTTGACGGCCGCGTCGCCCGCCCGAGGCCCACGCCCCGAGAACGAGCCGACACCGTCGTCGCGGGTCCCCGCGGCCACGGACAGCGCGGCGTCGGCGGTGGATGGCGATCCCACCGAGCCCGATCCCAGGTCGCCGTCGTTGCCGGCGGCTACGACAAACAGCGTGCCGTGCTTCGCGCTGAGCTCGTCGATCGCCTCCTCGACCAGGTCACGGCCCGGCGTGTCCGCCTGAGAGATGCTGAGGTTCACCACCCTGGCGCCCTGCTCGGCGGCCCACTGCATTCCGGCCAGCAGTGCCGATTCGTTGCACTCGTCACCCGCACAGACCTTGCCGACCAGCAGCGTCGCCTCCGGCGCCACACCCTTGTATCGCCCGCCGGACGCCGCGCCGCTGCCGGCCATGATGGAAGCGACATGCGTACCGTGACCGTCCACATCCTTGCCGTCGGTGGACCCGGTGAAGTCACGGACCTCGGCGATGCGACCCGCGAAGTCGGGATGGCTGGTGTCCACACCGGTGTCCAGTACAGCGATCCGCACCCCGTTCCCGGTGAAGCCGGCCTGCCAGGCCGCCGGCGCACCGATCTGCGCGGTGCTCTTGTCGAGGCTGAGCCGCAGCTTGCCATCCAGCGCGATCGACGTCAGCCCGCCCGCGAGGTCGCGACTCTTGCTGCCGCCGGTCAGGTCTTTCCACCACGCGGCGGCGTCCCGCTTTGCCGTCCGCGCGGCGACCACGTTGAGCGCGGGCACCTCCCCGGTCACCGTGGCGTACCTGCCGACCCGATCCCGGACGCCGGCCCGTGCCGATTGCGCTTCGTACCGGACGATCAGCGGAACGTCGTCCCGCCGCTTGTCGTCGTAGCCGTCCGCGAGCAGCCGGGTGACGTCGAAGAGGGTCCGATCCACCCGACCGGCCGACAGCAGGCCCATCGCGTCGCCCGGCAACACATACTGATGGCCATTCAGACGCTGGGTCAGGAAGCCCACACCCTCGCGCCCTTTGCCTGGGCGTACCGAGACAATAGCGCCGTCACGAGCCTCGACGACGTCGCCCGTCACCAGCGTCACCACGCCGCTACGAGCATCCATGATGGACAATGGTGACACCGCCGTCGCCGCCGAACCCGCCCGCCATGGTGAGGCCGCCCACAGAACGGCAAGGCTGACTGGAATGGCCAGCCACCGCATTCTTTTCACAAAGCCTCCTTGCCAGAAGAACCGTTTGCTTTACGGGAAGAGGGTGAGGTCGGGAGTGAGGGCCAGTGCCAGTGCCTTCGTCTCGGCGATGGACAGCGGCAGGTGGCGAGGTGCCCCCTCGGCGAGGAGGGTGGCGTGCACCGAAATCTGGGTGTGGTCCGGCAGGTAGATGTCGACCGCGTGCGAAATCTGCTCGCGCGTACCGTCGAACACCTCGATGACCGTGCCGTCTGGCCGGACTTCGTGGGAGCAGCCGTCCTTGCACTCCCGCGCCGTGGGCACTGGCTGTGTCTGGGTCCGTACCATCACCGTCACGCGGCCGGCGCCCGACTTCGTCGTGATCGGGGTCGAGCTCTCGTACTGATTCGTGTACTCGTTGAGCACGAAACCCTTGGCGGTCACCCCCGGCACGACCGTGTCGAGTGCCGGCCGCAGCGCCGCGGTCAGCCGGGCGGTCGCGTCGGCACACGACTCGGTCAGGCGTGGGTCACGCGTGTATTCGGGGACTCCGTGCCGATCCCGGTCGCCGACCGATGCTCGCGGGCAGTCGGCCGCCACCGGGGCGAGCGCGCCGACATCCGGGTTCTCCACTGGGGCCGGCGCGTTTGGTGATACCAGAAAAGCGACAGCGACCGCCGCGGACAGCGCGGCGCCGCCGCCGGCCCAGCGCAACCGGCGGGTGCGGCGCCGTTCGGCGGTGATGAGCCGGTCGACGTCGATGCCGCTCGGCGGCGGGCCGTCCACGGCCGCCCGGAATTCGTCGGTGAGGTTGTGCACGGTCATGCCTCCTGGGTAAGGGATTTGGTGCCGACCATCCGGGCCCGCAGCGCCTCCAGCGCCCGGGCGGCCTGGCTCTTCACGGTTCCGGGCGAGCAGCCGAGCGCGGCGGCGGTCTCCTCGACCGACAGGTCGCAGTAGTACCGCAGCACGAGCACCGCGCGCCGGCGCGGCGGCACCTCGGCCAGCAGGGCGAGGATGGCCAGCCGGTCGGGGACGCTTTCGATCCGGGCGCCCCGGGCCTCGACGTGGTCCGGCAGCACGCTGGTGCTGTGCTCCCGCCGCCACGGCCTGCGACGCTCGTCCAGCCACACCCGCAACAGCACGCGCCGCGCATAGGCATCCCGGTTGTCCATCACGGACACCCGGCGCCACTGCCGGTACAGCTTCACGAGGGTGGTTGACACCAGATCGTCGGCGGTATGCCAATCACCGCACAGTAAGTACGCGGTACGTCGCAGCCCGTCCATCCGGGCTGTCACGTATTCGCGGTAGGACTCCACGTCCAAAGCCACCGTGGCCACCTCCCCTTCTCCGCCATGAAACGGAGCCGGACCCTCGGGGGGTTGCCCGTACCGGTCAGTTCGTCGGAGCCCTTGACCGCTCGGCCAGTATACTGAGTATCATACTCGGTATGAGCATCCGGCACGCCCTATTGGCCCTGCTCAGCGAGGGTCCGAAGTATGGCCTTCAGCTGAGGCAGGAGTTCGAGTCCAGGACCGGAGAGGTGTGGCCGCTCAACGTCGGGCAGGTCTACACCACTCTCCAGCGCCTGGAGCGCGACGGTTTCGTCGAGTCGGAGGGTTCCGGCGGCGCGGGGCCCCAGAACGTATTCACCATCACGCCGCCCGGCTCCGACGAGCTGACCGAGTGGCTGCGCACGCCACCGGATGTGATTCCGCCACCACGCGACGAGCTCGTCATCAAGCTGCTCGTGGCGATGCGGGTGCCCGGTGTCGACCTGGCCGAGCTGCTCCAGGTGCACCGGCGCCACCTCGTGCAGGCGATGCAGGAGTACACCCATTTGAAGGGTGAGATCGCCGAGGATGAGGTGGAGCTGGCGCTCGTCGTGGATTCGGAGCTGTTCCGGTTGGAGGCGATCGTCCGCTGGCTCGACACGGCGGACGCTCGGCTCAAGCGCCTACCGGCTCGCGCCGCAAGCAAGGACGCGCCGCGCGTCGGCCGCCGGATCGCGGGGATACGGCGATGAGCGCGGCCATCGAACTACGCCAGGTGTCCAAAGTGTACGGAGAGGGCCGCGCGGAGGTGCACGCGTTGCGCGAGGTCGACCTGTCCGTCCGGGGCGGCGAGCTGGTGGCGGTGATGGGTCCGAGCGGATCGGGAAAGAGCACGCTGCTCACGATCGCCGGAACCCTGGAGGAACCGACCAGTGGTGACGTCTTCATCGCCGGTCACGAGCTGGCGGGCATGTCCCGCAACGACCGCGCGCGGCTGCGCCGGCGGTCGATCGGATACGTCTTCCAGGACTACAACCTCCTCGCCGGGCTGACCGCCGTCGAAAACGTGTCACTCCCGCTCGAGCTCGACGGCGTGAAGGGCAAGGTTGCCCGGGCCGCCGCGATGGAGGTACTCGCGAAGCTCGACCTGACCGAGCGAGCCACCCGCTACCCGGATGAGCTGTCCGGCGGCGAGAGCCAGCGGGTGGCGATCGCACGGGCCGTCGTCGGGGAACGGCGGTTGCTGCTGGCCGACGAGCCCACCGGCGCGCTCGACTCGTTGAGCGGCGAGACGGTGATGCGCATGCTCCGCCTGGCCAGCCAGCAGGGCGTGGCCGGCGTCGTGGTGACCCACGACGCCCAGATGGCTTCCTGGGCCGACCGCGTGGTGTTCCTGCGTGACGGCCGGGTGGTCGACCAGACCGCACCGAGCGCCGGCCCGGAATCCCTCCTGGCACCGGGAGCGGGCAAGTGAGCCGTAACGGCGGCCTGCCGGCCCGGCGCGCCGTAGTCCGCTGGGCGTGGCGGCTGTTCCGCCGCGAGTGGCGCCAGCAGGCCGCGGTGCTGGCGCTCCTGAGCGTCGCCGTCACGGCGGCCGTCGTGGGCGTGTCGGCCGGGTACCACTTGACGCCGCCGGCCAGCGCCAGGTTCGGCTCCGCCAGCCAGTGGTTCACGGTGTACGCCGGCGCGGAGCGGCCGCTGGAGCCCCAGATCGCGGAGGCGCGCGAGTGGTTCGGCACGATCGACGTGGTTGGGCACTGGCACCTGCCGGTCCCCGGGTCGGTGGAGACCATCGAGGTGCGGGCGCAGGATCCACGCGGCCCGTACGGCGCGCCGATGCTGCGGCTGCTGTCGGGGCGCTACCCGACCAAGCCCGGCGAGGCGGCGATCACCGACGACGTGGCGACGGAACTGGGGGTGCGCGCCGGCGGCGTACTGGCGCTCGGCGGCCGCAGCTGGACCGTGGTCGGCCTGGTCGAGAACCCCGGTGATCTGGGCGCGGAGTTCGTCCTTGTCGCGCCGGCGCAGCCCGAACCGCCGGAGTCGGTCACCGTGCTCACGGCCGCCGATCCGGCACGGTTCGCGGAGTACCGCGCGGGGCACGGCCAGCCGGTGTACGAGCTGCGCCCTTCGGGCGCGTGGATGGAGGCGGCCGCGGGCGTGTTCAGCGTCTTCGCGGTGAGCATGCTGCTCGTCTGCCTCATCGCGGCGGCCGGCTTCGCCGTCGTCGCGCACCGCAGGCTGAGGCAGCTCGGCCTGCTCGCCGCGGTCGGCGCGACTCCACGGCACCTCCGTCTCGTGCTGCTGACGGAAGGCGCCGCGGTCGGTGTCGCGGCGTCGGCGGTCGGCGCGGTCGCGGGTGCCCTGGTGTGGATCGCTGTGACGCCCCGGTTCGAGGCGGCGGCGGGGCACCGCATCGACCGGCTGGACCTGCCGTGGTGGCAGATCGCCTTCGCGGTACTGCTGGCCATCCTGACGGCGACCGTGGCGGCGTGGCGGCCGGCGCGCACCGCTGCCCGGGTGCCGATAACGCTTGCCCTGTCGTCCCGGCCGCCGCGGCCCAAGCGGGTACGCCGGTCGGCGGTGGCCGCGGCAGCGTTTCTCGGGCTGGGCATCGTGTCGCTGCGGCTCGCGCAACGGAGCAACGCGGCGGGTCGCAACGCGTTGGAGCTCGCCGAGGTGGCGCTGATCGTCGCTGGCACGCTGGCCATCGGGCTCGCGCTGCTGTTCGTCGGGCCGTTGGCGATCCGGCTGCTCGCCGCCATCGGCGCCCGGCTCCCGGTCGCGTCCCGGCTGGCCTTACGTGACCTCGCCCGCCACCAGGCACGGTCGAGCGCCGCGCTGGCGGCGATCAGCGTGGCACTCGCGGTGCCGGTTGCGATCGTGGTCGCGGCGGGAGTGCTCGAGCAAACCGCCGCCGAGGGCAACCTTTCCGATCGCCAGCTTCTCATCTGGACCGACTCCCCCGGCCTGCGCGTTCCCGACCGCACGCCGGCTCAGCTCGCGGCGATCGAGACCCAGGTCCGGCGGTACACGGCCACGCTCGCCAACCCGACCGTCATCCCGCTCGAAGTCGCGATAGACCCGGCCGAGGCACCGCGCGCGGATGCCAGCGGTGGGCGGATCGGGCGGCTGCCGGTCGATGCCAGCGAGCAGACGGTACCGCTGGTTGCCACGCCTGAGGTGCTGCGTTACTTCAGCGTCGATCCCGCCGGCGTCGGCCACGCAATGGATGTGCTGACCACGCGACCGCACTTCGAGTCGCTTCCGAAGGTGTTTCTCACTCCGGCGGCGCTGCGACGCCACAACTGGGAGCCGGTACGCGTCGGCTGGCTGGTCGAGGCGCCGCAGCCGTTGACCGGGAAGCAGCTCACGGCAGCGCGGGAACTCGCGCTCGACGCCGGACTCGTCATCGAGGACCGCAACATGCGCGGCGGGCTGCTGGCACTGCGCGCGATCGCGACGGGGGCGGGAGCCGTACTCGCGCTCGCGATCCTCGCCATGACCGTCGGGCTGATCCGCGCCGAGGCGGCGGGCGACCTGCGCACGTTGACCGCGACGGGCGCGACGAGTCGCATCCGGCGCACGCTCACGTCGTCGACGGCCGGCGGGCTCGCGCTACTGGGCGGCATCCTGGGTATCGCCGCCGCGTACACCGTCATCGTGGCTGGCTCATCCCGCAACCAGTTGGGCGAGCTGGCGCGCGTACCGGTCGTGGAGCTGCTCGTGATCGCTGTCGGCGTACCGGTGGTCGCGGCGGGTCTTGGCTGGCTGCTCGCCGGGCGGGAACCGCGATCCCCGCTCAGCCGCGGGTCGTGGAAACGCGCGGGGTGAGGCCGCGGGAGCAACGGCCTGTGCCGCGACGGGCGTCGCGGTAGCTCGTTGCAGCTGTTTCTGACCTATGTGGACTGTCCAGCGTGTCCGGTGGTCGGGTCCTCGGGCCAGGCGTGGCGCGGGTATCGGCCGCGTAGTTCGGCGCGCACTCGCGGGTATCCGTTGCGCCAGAAGGACGCCAGGTCGCTGGTGATGGCGACCGGGCGGCGCGCGGGTGAGAGCAGGTGCAGCAGGACGGGTACCCGGCCATCGGCTATCACTGGTGTCTCCTGCCAGCCGAACGCCTCCTGCACCCGCAGGGCCAGCACGGGCGCCTGCGGATCGCTGTAGTCCACCCGCAGTCGCGAGCCGCCGGGCACCGGTAGGCGCTCCGGCGCGACGCGGTCCAGGGCGGCGGCCTGCGGCCAGGGCAGTAGCCGGCGCAGGGCGGTGGCGACATCGGCGCGTTCCAGGTCGGCGCGGCGCCGCGCCGCGTGCAGTTCCGGACTGAGCCACTGCTCAGCCGCGTCGAGCAGGGTGCCGTCTGAGACGTCCGGCCAGGGTGCGCCCAGCGCGTGCCGGCAGAACGCCAGCCGCTCGCGCAGCGCACGCGCGTCGCGGTCCCACCTCAGCAACGCCAGGCCCTCACGGCGCAGGCCTTCGAGCAGGGCACGGTCGAGTGCGGCGCGGTCCGGGTCGCGCAGCGGACGTTCGACGAGCGTCACCGTGCCGAGCCGCTCGTATGCGCGGGCCACCACGTCGCCACCGGACCAGGCCACCTCCTGGCCGCGGGTCAGGTGGTCGGCGCCCGCGATCCGCGCGATCGCCTCGTCGATCGCCGCCGCCACCCGGATGCGGGCGGCGGGGCGGCTCGGGTCGCGGTCCGCGGCGGCGATCGCCAGCCACGCCGCGCCCGCCAGTACCGACCCCGGCGCGAGGTCCGCCGCGGTCCCACCGACCATGAGGTACGCCGTGCCGCCCGGTTGCCGGGCCCGGGCAAGCCTTTCCGGGTACGCCAGACCGACCACCAGCCCAGCGGCCAGATCGTCGGGCAGATCCGTGCTCGCCACGTCACCGGCTTCGGCACGCAACCGGCGTACCTCCGTCTTCCAATGGTGGTCGGCGCTGGACCGCTGCCGGCGCCACGCCGCGACCAGGTCCTCGCCCGAGGTCTGCTCGGTGAGCAGCGCGACGATCTGCGCGGCGCGGTCCGCGCCGACCGCCGGTGCGCCGTCGAGCAGGGCCCGGGCCAGCCGCGGGTGCGCGCCGACAGCGGCGATGGCACGCCCGCGCGCGGTGACCCGACCGCCGGCGTCGACGGCGCCGAGTGCGCGCAGCGTCTGGGTCGCGACCCGCATCGCCCCGGCGGGCGGCGGGTCCGGCAGCGCCAGCCCAACGCCGTCCGGGTCGCCCCAGCAGGCCAGGTCGAGCGCGAAGCCGGTCAGGTCGGCCACCGCGATCTCGGGCTCGGGCTGGGCCGGCAGCCGGTCGTGCTGCGCCTGCGACCAGCACCGGTAGACCACTCCCGGCGCCTCCCGCCCGGCCCGACCGGCGCGCTGGTCCGCGGTCGACCGCGACACCGGCACCGTGACCAGGGTGCCCAGACCGCGGGCGTGGTCGGTGCGCGGCACCCGGCTGAGCCCGGCGTCGACGACGACCCGGACCCCGGGCACGGTCAGGCTGCTCTCCGCGACCGCACTGGCCAGCACCACGCGGCGGCCGGTGCCCGGTCGAAGCACCGCGTCCTGGGCGGCGGCGTCCTGGCGGCCGTGCAGGCTCAGCACGGTGACCTCGCGCAGCCTGGACGCGACCGCGGTGATCTCGCCAGCACCGGGCAGGAACACCAGCACGTCGCCATCGTGTTCGGCCAGCGCCCGGCGCACCGTCGCGGCGACGTGGTCCAACAGCCTCGGGTCGACCCGCAGCCCGTGGGGCGCGGCGACCGGCCGGGGCGGCGGCGCCCACACCACCTCGACCGGATACAGCGCCTCGTCGGCGGTGACGATCTCTTCGGTGGCCAGCGCCCGAGCCAGCAGGGCGGTGTCCGCGGTCGCCGAGGCGGCCAGCAGCCGCAGGTCGGGCCGGATCGTGGCGCGTACGTCGACACAGAACGCGAGGGCCAGATCCGAGTCCAGGTGCCGCTCGTGGCATTCGTCCAGGATCACCACATCGGTGCCGGGCAGCTCGGGGTCGCGTTGCAACCGCCGCACCAGCACGCCTGTCGTGACCACCTCCACCCGCGTGGCGGCGCTGACCCGGCGATCCCCGCGAACGGCGTATCCGACCCGGCCGCCGACCCGATCGCCCAGCATGGCCGCCATCCGGCGCGCCGCCGCGCGGGCGGCGACCCGGCGCGGCTCCGCGACCACGATCCCGCCCGGTACGCGATCCATGAGCGCCAGCGGCACCACCGTCGTCTTACCGGTGCCCGGCGGCGCCACCAGGACGGCCGCGCCCGCACTCTGGAGGGCGTCGCCGATCGCGGGCAGGACCTTCTCAACGGGCAGCACCCCGCCATCCTGTCGCATCACGTCCCATTTTCGACGATGACCGCGTCTCTGCTGCTGCTCACCGGTGTGGCCCTGCTCGTCGCATTCGGCCTCTGGTTGGTGTTCTACAACTTCCCGCAGCTAACGATCCTTTTCGGCCTCATCGCGCTCGCCCTGGCGTTCACGCTGCGCCCGCGCCTCGGCCGCCTGGATCCCACGGTGGACGTTCTCTCCAGAGACCGCGCTCCCACCCTGTTCGCGCTCGTCGATCAGGTCACCGCCGCGATCGGCGCACCGACGCCGCACATCATCGCCGTCGACGAAACGGTCGGCGCCTACACCACGTCGATCGGGATACGGCGGCGCCGCGTGCTCTGCCTCGGGCTGCCGCTGTGGGCGGTACTTCAGCGGCAACAACGCGTCGCGTTGCTCGGCCACGAACTGGGCCATTTCGTCAACGGCGACCTGCGCCGCGGGCTACTCACGCAACCCGCCTACACGATGCTGGGCACCACAGCCGACCTCATCCGACCGGTCGACACCGTCAACGGCGGTATCGCAGAGATGATCGTCGCGGTCGCACAGAGCATCGCCGCCCGCACCCTGTACGTGCTGCACCTGCTACTGGTCTGGACCGGACAACGCGACGCCCAACGCGCCGAGTACCTCGCCGACGAACTGGCGGCCAGCACCGCCGGCTCCACCGCCGTCGCCGACCTGATGGACACTCTCCTCGCCGCGGAAACGATCGACATGGTCATCCGTCGCGAAGCCCGCGCCGGACGCGGCCTGGCCAACTGGCGGACCGCCCTCGCCGAGGCTCGCACCGCCACAACCCAGTTGCCACTCCTGCGCCAACTGTCCATCCGCGACGAGACGTCCCTGTTCGCGTCACACCCACCGACCGGGCTGCGCGCCCGCATGGCGACCACCCGCCCGCACCACGAACCCACCGTCACCCTCACCGCGGCCCATGCCGAACAAATCGACATCGAGCTGACCAAGCACTACCAACGCCTGCAACGCAACCTCAGCATGGAGTGATGAGTGGCCATCCTGGACAGTTGACCAGCGCGGCTAGTCACGGCGTCAGCTTGGTGTATTGACCGTCCGGACAGGACAGTGTAGACACATTCTTGCGGCACATTGACCAATGTCGCTACTGGGCGGTCATCGTCGCCCGCCGAGACACCGCACGACAGACAGCAACGGGGGAAGCATGTCATTACGTCGTTCGTTTACCCTTGCCCTCCTTACGGCCGGCACCGTTGCCGCCGCGAGCAGCACAGCGCTCGCGGCGCCGCCAGTCGAGGACGACACCCGCCGGGTCGACCGCGCCGGGGCCCCAATCCGCGATACCCACCGGAAGGATCCAGCAAAGGACACTCCGCGCGATCGGCTGCTCATGGGGCCGATCATGTCTGGGCACTACGAGCCGCTGGAGACGATCACCACCGGGTCCTGGCCGGAAAACGTCGCGATCGGCGACGTCACCGGCGACGGCCGCAACGACGTGCTGCTCACGACCAGCTACTACTTCGACGAAGAGAATGACTACAAGCTGTTCGTCTACTCGCAGCGACCAGACGGTTCGCTGCGCCCCGAGGTCAAGTACCAGACGCGGATGGCGTACGGGGACGCCGGCGGGCTCGCCGTGCTCGACACGAACGGTGACGGCCGGCTGGACGTCGCCGTGGCCACGAGCAGCGGAGTGGAGATTTTCGCCCAGAGCGTCGCTGGCACCCTCGAGAGCCGGGGCGTGCTGGCCGGTTCGCCGGTGAACGCGTCCCAGGTGACCGCCGCGGACCTCGACGCAGACGCGGACGCCGACCTGCTCGTGGCCGGCAGGGCCGGAATCGCGCAGCTCACCCAGGGCGACGGCGGGACGTTCACCAGGTCGCCGGTGACCACCGAAAACACCACAGTGGTGCGTGTCGGTGACCTCGACAGTGACGGGCGCTTGGACGCGGTGGGATTCCGCGGTTACTACGTGACCGTGTACCGCAACCTCGGCGACTACTGGCGTCGCGAGGTGCCGCTGGTGCGTGACGTTTCCGTCAACAGCGTCGAGGTCGCCGACGTCACGGCCGACGGCCGCGCCGACCTGTTGGTCACAGAGGGCGGCAACCGTCCTTCCTCGCAACTGGTGGTGTTCCCGCAGACCGACACCGGCACGCTGGCCAAACCCACGACCTACCCGGTCATGGACATCCCGCAGCCGGTCCGAGCGGCGGACATCGACGGCGACGGCCGCAACGACGTGGTCACCGTGCACGGCGGTTGGGAGCGGGTGAGCACACTGTTGCAACGAGCCGACGGCACCCTGGCCCCGGCAGGACTCGATGAGGTGCCGTACGCGACCAACTACAACGACGACGGCCTAGCGGTCGGCGACGTCAACGGTGACGGCCGCACCGACGTCGTAATCGCCGATTACAACCACGGCGTGGTCATTCTCCGCAACGCCGGCTGATACACCAATCGGCGCGCACCGCCGCGCGGATGTCTCATGGACGCTCGTCGACGAACGGCTGGGGCGACTCAGCCGTTCGCATCTCGGTGGCGAGGGCTCTACCGGAGGTAGGCACGCTCGTCGACCGCGTACGGCGGCTGAGCCAGGAACGCGTCGGTCGCGATCTCGCCGTGGGCGAGGCTCAGCGTGTCGAGCCGGTACGACCATTCGTGCCCGCATGGACAGGTGCCCGACGAACGGTAGTTGATCTGCCACCGCACCCACTCGCCGCGACGCAGGTAGATGACCGGAGGGCGGCGGTTTCGGCGCGGCATCATCGAGGCGTCGGGTACGAGCTGGACGCGTAGCCGCTCGCCGACCTGCCGCAGCTCCACCTGGTCAGCGGCGGGCAGCTCCGCTCGGGTTTCGCCGTGTGGCCTGAAGCCTTCGTGCTCATGCATGAAAACCTGGTGAATGAGCGGCGCACCGGCCGCCGGCAGGTGGAAGGCGAACGGAACAGCGTTGCGGCGGGCAGCGGCGTCGCCGCCGCGGGACCGCTTGGTCCAAGACGTGCGTACCCACTGAACGACAGGCTCCATACACCAGATGGTCGGCGCGCCCGCGCCACCCCGCAACGCGAATTACGACGCGTGTGGAAGCACGGCATCGATCGTGGCGACGTGGCGCGGGCGGTGCCGGCTCAGATCTTGCCGACGCCGGCACCCGCCGTGACCAGCGACGGCACGGATGCGGCGCTGTCTGCCCGGTAGGAATAATAGGCGCTCGGCTCACCGACCGTGCCTCCGGTCTCGCAGGCACCGGAGCGTACAAACGCGTTGCCGCGCTGGACCAGCCGGCCCGGTGCCGACTCGGCATAGCCGCTGGCGGAGTGGCAGGGGAAGGCGGTGTCCTCGAAGTAGTTGGCCTCCACCAGCACGCCGGCGTTCTCGGTCGACGCGACGCCATACGAGCCGACGCCCCGGTAGTAGTTGTTGTAGACGTGCACCGGGTCGCCGAACCGCACGCGCGGATGCCGCTGCGTGGAACCGTCGAACAGGTTGTGGTGATAGGTGACCTTCAGGTAGCCGATGTCGGCGGTGTGCGTGTCTGAGTGACCCAGCAGCATGCTCTTGTCGGTGCCATGGAACCGGTTCCACGACACCGTGACGAATGTCGACTTGTGCTTGACGTCGACCGATCCGTCGTACGCCGGGTAGAAGTCGTTGTGGTCGATCCACACGTGGTGCGCACCATTGTGGACACTGACAGAATCGTCAGACGCGTTACGGAACGCGATGTTGCGGATGATGACATTGTTGCCGGGTCGGGTGGTGCTGCCGAGCACCAGACCGCCACCGGTAATCTCCGCAGTGGCCCCGACGCCGAGAATCGACTTGTTGGCCACCACCCGCACCATGCCGCTGACCTGGATCCGGCCGGAGATCAGGATCGTGTACGGGGTGTTCGCGCCGGCGTACTGGGCCAACTGTGCGCTGGTGGTGACTGTGACGGTGGGGCCCGCGGCGCCGCCGGTGGTGCCGTTGATGCCGAGCGCGGAGACGCTCGCATAGCCGTCTGCCGTATCGGCCATCACCTGGATGTCGTCGCTTGCGGCGGCCCGCACGCCGCCGACGGAGCCGGCGAGCACGGCGGTGAACACGCCTGCGAGGAGCGCGATGAAGCGTCGTCTGAGCATGATGGGTCCCGCCCTTCCGGACTGTGACACAGTCGGGGTGGCAGACCCCCAAGCATCTTGGAAAGCGCTTTCCAGCGAGCTTACGAGTCACTTCCACAAATGTCAATGAACTGACAAATCCGCCCCCGGCATCGGCGTCAGCGGCATCAATCTGCGGGCTGCCGCGACGTTCGTCGTGGTCCATGCCGTTGCTCCCGCGGCCTCACCCTCCGCGTGTAGTCACGCTCTCCGCTCGTCGCCGCCTCGCCATCCGGCCATGGCTGAGGCGACAAAAACCCTGTTTTTGTCGCCTCAGCGGCATCCGGAAGCCGCAGTATCAGGGATTTTGTTGCTTCGCCCGCGTGGGTTGTGGGTGCGCGGTGGGTGAGGCCGCGGGAGCTGCGGTCTTGCGCGCGGCGGGCGTCGCGGTAGCTCGGATTTCGGTCCTGGTCTTGGGCTTGCCCTTGTCCCGCAAAGAGTCGTCGATCAAGGCCATGTGCGTGGATCAAGGGCGAATGCACGCGGTTTAGAGATCAAAGCGCGTGCATTTGCCCTTGATCGGCGTGCAGGGCGGGGCTACGTGCTGTCGCGGGCGGGGTGGCGCTGGCTATAGGCAGGTGCCGCAGTTGGGCCAGGTGTTGCTGCCGCCCGGGAGCACGGTTATCTGGACCCGCACGCGTGGGTCTGTCACCGGCACCGGTGTCACCGTCGGCGTGTCGTCACCCAGCTCGACTATCAGGCAGGCGAGTCGGGTGGTGGTGTCGCGGACGAGGCAGATCGCCGCCGCCGCCCCGTCGCCGACGGACTCGGCCGCGTCGAAGTTGAAGTGCCCGGCGAACTCTGTCGGCTCGGTCGCCGCCTTGTACGGCCGCAGCTTCTTGTCGTACAGCCGACCGGCTGGCACCACGGGCGGCAGCTGCTGCCCCGGTGACATCACCGTCGTCCAGCCCACGTATGCGAACCCGAACCGGCCGCTGACCCGTGGGTCAGGGTCCTTTTCGGACTTCGGGCACGGTCCCACCCGGCCGCGCAGCTCCAGGACCGGCCCAAACTCGTCAGGTGGCCCGACGACCACAGCGGTGAACTCGCCGACGGCGCAGGCGGCGGTGTCTGGCCACAGCTCGTCACCGACCGCCGCCGTGACGGGGCCGGCGACGACCAGCAGCAGACCGGCGGCGCCGCTGATAACCGCCCGGATGAACCTCTTCATCGGGTCTCCTTCCCTTCGGTAGTTGTCGGGGCCGTGCTGTAGGGCGGCCGCACCGCGTACAGCGCGCCGAGGACGAGGCCGAGCTGGAAACGGTTCTGCACGCCGAGCCGATCCATCAGGGCACGCAGGATGTTGGTGACCGAGCGGGAACTGACCTGGAGGTGGCGGGCGGCTGACTCATCCGTGTGTCCCGCCGCCAGCAGGGAGACCAGAGCCCACTCGCGAGGGCTGAGGGGTGGCAGGCCCCGCTCCGCGGGTGGTGTGGACGCGACGTCCCAGTTGCGCTCGAAGAGGGATACCAGCGCGTCGACAACGGGCCGCTGGGCAACCTCCAGGTAGCCACGGCCGAAGTCGCCAGGGTCGACGGGAAACAGCGCCACCGTGCGGTCCACGACGATGAGCTTCATCGGTACGGCCGGCATCCGCCGGTAGTCGGGCATCTTCTCCGGAGGGCGGCGGCCGTGCGGGGCCAGGGGATCCAGATCGGCCGGGTGTACACCGAGCACCCGCATCCGCACCCCGCGGCTGAGCAGGATCCGGTCCAGTGGGGCGGCTGACTGGGTGGCCTGCGGTTCGAACGCGGGCTCGGGGTTCATGGCCAGGTGTTCGCAGCGGGTCATCCCGACCAGCTCAGCCATCCGGGTCCGGGCGGCGGCCCGGGTGGGTAGGTGGCGCAGTCCCTCGCCCAGCGCGAGGCTGACCAGCTCCGGCAGGACGCGGTCGGGGCGGCTCGGGGCCGCGCTGGCCCGCGCCTGTGGCCGTGCCCGGCTGTGGCGCAGCGCGGGCACGACCGTGGCCGGCGGATGAGCGCGCCACACGGCTGTCTCCGGGCGGGCCGCCGGCGCCAGAGACGCCGCGTTCCGATCGGCCAGCTCGTCGAGCGCGTCGAGGACCCGCCGGCGTGGCAGTCCGAGCCCCCGAGCCAGCTCCACCGCGCACCCGGCGCCGAACGTGACAAGGGTCCGGTAGACCAGGTCGGCGTCGGGTGACAGGCCGCAGGACACCAGTGACGGTACGGCGGCACCGACGACGACCGTCCCTGCCCCAAGCACCATGCGTCATCACCCCCGTGACAAGGCATCGAATCTCATCTTCCCGGGTGCCCGCCACCCCTGTATCCATTCCGTGTCGTCGGATTTCTGGATCGCGCAAGATCAGTGAGATCAGGGTGGGCAGATGAACAGTGTCTCCGGGGAGGTGCTGAGCACCAGCGGGATGGTGAGGAACCGGCCGCCGGGTGCCGTCTTCTCCTTCGTGGTGCTGTCGTAGGTAGCGCTGGTGATGTCGCATGAGCCGTACATCGCGCCCAGCACGTTGCCCTCCCTGCCGTTGGGCACCTCGTCCACCCATTTGAGGGTGGTGCTCACCGGTGAGAGGTCGTGGTTGAACTCGTCCCACCTGCCGGCGAGCTCGCTGGAGTAGTAGGGATACTCATCGCACTGGTGGGTGGGGGAGGGTTTTGGATTTCGGGAGCACCCGTTGGGCTGCCGGCCCTGTTGCGTGTACCAGTTTCTGCTCGGCAGGATCTTCGCCATCTCGTCGTTCTTGGCGCGGCGCAGCAGGACCCACAGTGGATTCTGCTGGAGACCTTCGTTGTCGTTGACGGCCGCGTCACCGGCATCGGTCACCGAGGGGAAGAACACCGGCAGGGTCATGCACGGGTCTCCCCCGACACCACCGATCCGGGTCAGCTCAAGACATCGTTCGGCCGCATAGGTGGCCTGGGACGGCGACAGTGTGATGCCGCGTGTCGCGGCCCTGCTCTGGAAGTAGGTGGCGACCGTGGAGACCGAACTGGGCTCCATCAAGGCGACGCTGGCTAGCACGCCCAGCGCGGCGTGCCCGGCCTCCTTGGGGTGGAAGCTGCCCGCGCCCGGGATCTCCCGGCCGCTCCACGGTTCCGCGACGGCGATGACCATGTTGGTCCACGAGCCGGCCGAACCGGTGGGGCACGCCCAGCGCGAGGTCGCACCGCCGCCGTTGCGCCAGGTGTCCGTCGGGTCGACGTACTTGATGTTCATGCCCCCGAGCGCGAGATCGGCGACCGCGTCGGCGGTGATCAGGCCGAGCATGCCGCTGAAGTTGTTCAGCAGACGCTGGGTCGTCGGGCTCACGCTCTGGCACGTCTGCCATGGATGGTCCGGGAACAGTTGCGGATAGCCGACCACGACGATCTGCGCGTTGGGCGCCTTTTCGTGTATCGCGCGGTAGGCCGCTTTCAGCTTGGCCGGCAGCAAATTGAGGATGACCGTCATCTCGAAGGTTCTCAACGCCGACGGATCGACGGCACCGTTGGAGCGCCGGGTCAGGCGATGGTCGGCGCCGTAACACCCGTTCAAGGGGTTGACGACCATGCAGCCGTGCATCACGTCGGCGAAGCGCGCGTCGTTGCCGCCGATGGAGATCGTCACGTGGGTGGTGTCCACGTCCAACCAGCCCTGGTCGACTTGTGGCAGCTCGCCGAACCGGTGGTCGGCCCGGCCCCAGTCGGTGTATCCGGCCTGGTCCGTCACGGCCGGCGGTGAGTTGACCGCGGTCTCCGTCACGCTTGTCGTGTTCGCCCCCGAGCAGGCGATGAACCCGAACGACGCGCGCCCGGCGGCCGCCTCCTGCTCGATCGTCGCGCTGCTCCCCGGCAGCTTCACGTGGTAGGGGTAGGCGCGGATCGACCGGTGGCAGGCGTTCTTGTCGTTGCCGTCGCGCTTGTGGTCGCTGTCCGGCAGGTAGTAGTCGATGCCCTCGCCGGAGCTGTACGAGTCACCCATCGCCACGTACTGGGCCACCGGCGTACTCGCCCGTTCGAAGGCGACCGCGTCCCAGGCGATGCTCTCCTCGCCGATGCCGTCGCGGGTGACCGTCGACAGCGAGACGCTCCCGCGGCCGTTGAAGTTGAACAACCCGAGATCCACCCACGTGTTCGCCTTGCGCACCTGGCCGATGACGCGATGCCGGGTAACCCCGTTGCCCAGGTTGATCACGTAGTCGGCCTGCCTGGTGAAGGCGCGGTGGTCCGGTACGGCCACCTTCACCTTGTACCAGCCGCTGATCGGGTTGCTCAGCCGCCAGGTCCCGTTGACGCGCAGCCTGCCGCCGTGCATCGCGCTGGTGCGGGTCCGCCCGAAGAAGAAGTGGCCGCTGAAGCCGCCACCGATCTGATGAAGGTCCACCTTGGACGGATAGTTGCCGCTGCCGTCGGGGGCGAACTCGAACCCGAACGAGCCAGCGTTGCTGAATGTTCGAGCGCAGTCCGGTCGCACCGACGGCGTGCCGTCGAGCTGGTCGTCGATGATCAGCCAGGTGCTCGGCATGGTGCCGCAGTTCGGCGGGTAGCTGACCCCGTCATCCTGGTACGCGTAGCCGGGGTCGAAGCGCACCGACTCGTTGCCGCAGGTGCCGCAGGTGGTACCCGGTCCGCCTTTCCACTGCACCGACTGGTGGTACCAGCAGCGCAGGTCGAAGCGGTCGTGGTCGTCGGTGTGCAGGCACGGCCCGGGCGGTTCCTCCTCCATACCGGGCGCGTCCGGCTCCACCTTCATGCCCGGTACACAGTGGTTGCTCTGGTCGCAGAAGAGGTTCAGTGGCGGTTTCACCGCGGTCCGGTTGATCGGACCCTGGACGTCGCCACCCGGCCACCAAGCGGCGTTGTACCCGCGGACGAGCGTCGTCGGCGACTCGTTGATCTCCACCGGGTGGCCGGCCCAACCCATGATCTTTTCCGGGTACGGCCACTTCTGCGGCGTACGCGCGTCCTCGTATGTCGTGTCGAGGAACGCCTTGCGCTGCGGGTCGTAGCGCGGGTTGATGGGATTGTTCGCCCAACCCACACCCCACGGCTCGCCGTTGCCGAGGTTGGGATAGAAGCCTGTGTTGTACGCCCACGCCGCCATGAACCAGTTTTCGATCTTGAGCGGATCGCCGTTGTTGACGGTGATTCCCGCCGCCCGGACCTGGTTCCACTTGTTCTGCAGGATCTGCACGCCGGCCGCGATGTTGGTGACGAAGTCCAGCGCCACCGCACGCTGCATGTTGTACGGATGCGAGGGCTGCTCATCGGGCTTTTCCTTGCCCGCCAAGCGCATGCGGTCGGTCACCTGCGCCACGCCGTATCCGCAGTCGGCGTCGGCCCAGTTGATATTCCAGTCGTCGGAGGAGTCGACGTTGTAGATGTCGCGGCCGTAGAAGTTGCCGATGAGTGGGTTGCCGGTGGCTCCGGGCAGCACGAAGCCGGGCGCCTGCCACATGTTCGACTCCTGGGCGAGGATGCCGAGCATCACCTGGGCCGGCACCCGTCCGCCGCCGATCAGGTCGACCGGCGGGAAGTACGACATCGGGCTGTACGGCGGCATGCCGAGGTTCTTCCAGTTCGCCGGCCGGGACACGGTCAGCGACCTGGTGATCACCTGGTCGACGGCCCACTCCACCTGGCGCGGCTTGGGCTGCATCGCCTGGTTGCGCGGATCGTTGCGCGGCACCGAGCAGTACCGTTCGTCCGTACCCTCGACCGGGTCGGTGGGTGAGCCCTGCACACGGGCGGCGGAGCCGCTCTTCTTGGCGGCGTTCAGGTTCGGGTGCGTGCTTCGCGCCGACCCGGCCGCGGCCCCGGACTGCGAGGCGTCGGGCGACACGCGAAACGTCAGGTTCGCCTTCCGGGCGACGGACCGCGCCTCGATGTCAAGGGTTCGCGCGGCGCCGCCGGTGTCGACGGGAACCCGGGGATCGGCCTGACCGGCCCAGGCCACCCGGGTCAGCGCGAGCGCGCCCGTCGTGGACACGGTGCTGGAGTTCGGCACGTCGAGGCGACGGACCGTCCCGGGCAACGCCGTCACGTTGGTGGCGGCGCCGGTCAGGAACACCTGCCCGGCGGTGCCGGTGGCCAGGCCGACGCTGGTGAGGCCGCCCTCGGCGAGAGTGGCGGGCGTCGCGTTCGCCCGTGGCATCGTCCGTCGTACCCGGACGCTCTCGCCCTGCCGGTCCAGGAACACGACGCCACCGTCGCGATCGGCGGCGAGCCGGAAAGCGGTGCCGCGCGTGGGGACCAGCCCCTGCATCCTGCCTCGACCGTCCACGCGCACGAGCCGGCCCGCGCCCGCGGCGACCACGGCGTCACCGACCGGTACCGGCGAGCTCAGCTCGGTGGGCAGCAGCAGCGGCTTGCCGATCGTGCCCTTGGCGGCGTCCACTGTGATCAGTCTGCTGTGGACGCCCTTGACCTTCGGGTCGTCGATGCGCTTGCCGCCGTACTGGCTGAGCACCGCCCTCTCTCCGGTGCCGCAACCCGGATTGAAGTACGCCAGCGAGCTCTGCACCGGCAGCTTCTTCACCGCACCCGAGTGCAGGTCCACCACCGCGGTGAACCCGCCACGGTCGAAGAGGTCGGGGTCATTGGTGAACGTGCGCGGCCCGTAAACCACCACGAGCCGGCGACCAGAGCCGGTGATGCACGCGTTACCAATCCACAGGTCGGCGTCGAAGCCCGGCTCGGCCAGCGACGCCACGGTCTTCCAGCCGTACCCGCCGCGGGCGGTGGCGACGAGCACGTGCAGGCCGGTGCTGTCGCCCGAGGTCGTCCAGACGAGATCGTCGGACTTGTGCCAGCCCGGCGCCAGTACCCGATCCCGCTCTTTGGGGTCGACCGTGTCCGACGGCGGAGCGGCCACTTTCGACGCTCCGCCCCCCGGGTCCAGCGCCCGCGCCTGGGCTGCGGGCGGGCTGAGCGCGACCGCGACCACCGTCGCGCCAACGGCCACTACAGCTATCGTGGAGCGCAGCCGCCTGCGCAGTCTGGATGTAGCCATCGTTCCCCCGGTCTCATCGGTTCGGCGTTGCGAGAATCAGCACGCGCGGAAGCTCAACATGAGACGCGTTTTCATGGAAGCTCGTCGTTGCCCCAAACATCCGTGCTGCCCGCATTTGAGGGCACGGATTTGCGGAGTTCAGCACGGCGCCTTTCGGAAAAGGGAACGGCAGTGGGGGCTACGCTGGCGGGCGACATGGCTCCTAGCGTGACGGGCGCAGGAATCGCGCTGGGGCGAAACTGGTGAATGCCGGAGGCATGATCTTGTCCTCGAACGTGCCGAAGTCCAAAACCCGGTGGAACGGGTCGGTGAACTCGCCGGCGGCCGCGTTGAGCCGGCGTGGAGTCAGGTTTGGCCAACGGCCGGTGTCGATCCGCTCAAACAGGGCCCGGAGAATCACCAGCTCCTCCGCGTCGCTGAACGCGCAGTGCATGCCGCGGTCCACATAGACCTGTCGCAGCTTCGCCGGGTCGCCGTGCTGGCGGACCTGGCCGGCGTACCACCGCTCGTGTTCGGCGACGGCGCCGCCGTCCTGCACGGTGTGAACGGTGATGAAGGGCATCGAGATCCGCCCCGTCGGCAGCGCGAACCGGTCCATGTAGGAGAGTGCGGCCGGGTCGGCGGCGATCCGCGGCGTGGCGTTGATCCGGTTCAGGTCGGCGTCGAGGTCCACACCCGGCGTGGCTTGGTAGGCGCGGCGTACCAGCTCGGTCTGGCTGGACCGGCTCAGCAGGCGCCGGTAGTCGATGCCGGTGTTGAACGACGGATTGCCGCCGGCGCGGCGTTCCAGATCGGCCCGCTCCTTCGGTCCGCCGAAGAAGACGTAGCCCATGATCCAGTCCGCCTGCTTGCGGACCCAGTCCTCCGTGCCCGGCCGCGGCGCCGGCTCGTGCGCGGAGAACGCGCCCGGGATGTTGCCCAGCGCGGCGATCAGGGCGATACGGGCGCGGCCCTGCGGTGTGGTCACGGCGTCGCGGACCGCGTTGGTCAGGACCTCGTTGCCGCGATCCGGGTCGCGGGATCGGACCAGCTCGATGTCCTGCTGATCAGCCGGTACCAGCAGGGCCTTGACCGCGAACAGCATGTCCAGCGCCGAGTTGAGCGTTCCGGGCGGGTCGAACTCACCGCACGCGGTCGCCACCCCGGCGAACCGGTGCGGGTTCCGCTCGGCGAGCAGTGCCGAAATGGCCGCCCCGTTCGAATGCCCGGTGGCAACCGTGCGATGCGGCTGCCCGATGTTCGCCTCGAACCAGTCCAGCAAGGCGATCTGGTCTTCCAGCGCGTCCTTCATCGCGAAACCGGTGACGCCTTTGAAGTTCGACGCCGCAAGCGCGTAACCGTTGTCGAGCAACCATGCCTCGGTCCCGGACCGGTCCGGCGGCCGGTTCGAAAGCCAGATCCCGCCCGGTGGCGGGAAACCGACCGGCCAGTTGCCATGGCTGAACAGCACCAAGGTGCCGTTCCACCGCTGCGGCGTCTCGACCCTGAAGTCGGCCCCGTCGATCGTGCCCAGATAGGTGTGACGCCCCGTGGCGGCCGCCACGCCCGGTGCCACCGCCTTGGCCGGCGACCCGCTGACCAGTAACCCCATCAGCAACCCGGCCACAGCCAGGCCACGTAGTCCTTTACGCATCTCGCGCCTCCTGTCCCGTGGAGTCGCTGCAGTAAACCAGCCGGCGACTTCAATCCGGCTTCACTCTCTTGATGTCATGATCTCGTGTGTGAATGACTGGACCTACAACGACCGTCCCGAGGACAAGATGTGGTCCTGGATCCTGCGCGGGGAGGACGACGCCGCCGATTTCGCGGCCGCCTACGAGAGGGCGCTGGAGGTCCGCCGAGCCCAGCAGCGTGAGCTGGGTGACGTGCGCAGCAACCTGACCCAGGCCTTCGACGAGCTCAACCAGCTCGGCGTGCTGGCCCGCGAGAACTTCACCTGCTGCGGCACCTGCGCCGCCGCCGAGATCCACGACGAGCGCGACGACTCCCGGCACTGGCACGGATACCTCTGGTATCACCAGCAGGACACCGAGTCGCTTGTTTCCAGCCCCGACGGTTCGGTCTACCTCGGCTACGGCGCCTACCCACCCGAAGACTTCGACGAGGCCGCCTATGCGGCCCTGCCGGAAGAGCAACGGCAGGCTGGCTACCAGTCCGATGTGGAGCGGATGCTGGACGAGCTGGTCTTCCCGGTGCTTCGCAAGTACGGCATGCGGGTCGAGTGGAACCGGAGCCAGGCCACCAGGGTCCTGGTCACCGGTGCACGCTGGTATGCGCCCCTGGCCTGAAGGCGGCCCGTTGGGTACGAGCTTGAGCGCTCGTACCCAACGTCTTGAACCGGTCAGGAATCGGCCCAGGCGCCGTCGCCGAAGTCTCGCACCGCGTTGTAGTAGATCGAGGCGATCCCTAGACAGGTGGTTCGGTCACCTGATGGGAGTGCCCCGCACATTCTGCTCAGGTCCCACAGCAGGGTTCCGTCGATGCGTTCCCGGTAACGCTCAGCGCTGAGGCCGACCGTGCGGTGGTTTCCGTAGCCGAAGTCGTGCCGGTCGCACGCCGGCTTGAAGTTGTATCCGAACGGATAGTCCGGCGAGTTGCTGCATCCGTTGTTGGCCCAGTCGAACCCGTACGCACTCCACGCGCCGGATCCGGCCTGGAACGAACTGCGTCCCTGGCTGGTCGGTTCCGTTATCAACCAGTACGCCTGTGGACGGGAGAGCATCACGTTGGCGGCGGCCACGTTGGACACCGATTGGGTGATCCGCTCGGCGATGAGGCGGTACTCGATGCGCTGGCCCCGCGCGAACGCGGTGGTGTCGAAGTGGAAGGACTGTTCACACAGCCCCACCGAGTGCACCACCGGAAGCGGCAGGCGCCGCCATGCGCCGCTGGTGCGGTATTCGATCCAGAGGTAGACGTAGCCGCCGGGGAACAGCGTGCACTGCCAACTGAGCCGTGCGTACCCTGGCCGGGCGGACGCGCTCAGCGTCGGCACGTACGGGGGTGGCGGCAGCGGGCGGGCGCTGACGGTGTTGGAGTAGCCGCTCTGGCCGGCTTGGTTCGCGGCGGTCACCTTGAACTCGTAGGTGTAGCCGTTCGCCAGCCCCGTGGCCACGAACCTGGTGTTCGTCGTCGGGTACTGGAAGTAGTACCAGTTCGCGTGTCCCTGCGGCCGGAAGTACACCCAGTAGTACACGTTGGACGTCGCACTGGCGTTCCAGGTCAGCGTGACCTGGGCGTCTCCGGCCACCGCACTGAGCCCGGACGGCGCGGCCGGCAGGGGCAGGAACGGTGTGGCCGCCGCCGTGTTGGAGAACCCGCTCTGCCCGCCGCCGTTGGCCGCGGTCACCTTGAACTCGTACCGGAACCCGTTCAGCAACCCGGTCGCCACGAACCGGGTGTTCGTCGTCGGGTACTTGAAGTAGTACCAGTCGGTGTGACCCTGCGGCCGGAAGTACACCCAGTAGTACACATTCGGCGTCGCACTGGCATTCCAGTTCAACGTGACCTGGCCATTGCCGGCCACCGCGGTCAGGCCCGACGGTGCGGCGGGCGGCGGCTGGAACGGCGTGGCCGCGACGGTGTTGGAGAACCCGCTCTGGCCGCCCAGGTTCGCGGCGGTCACCTTGAACTCGTACCGGAACCCGTTCAACAGCCCTGTCGCCACGAACCGGGTGTCGAGCGTGGGGTACTGGAAGTAGTACCAGTCCGTGTGACCCTGCGGCCGGAAGTACACCCAGTAGTACACATTCGGCGTCGCACTGGCATTCCAGTTCAACGTGACCTGGCCATTGCCAGCCACCGCGGTCAGGCCGCTCGGGGCCTGCGGCGCGGGTGGTACCGGCGTGGAGCTGACCACATTGGACGGGCCGCTCTCCCCCGCGGCGTTGACGGAGGTGACGCGGAACTCGTACCGGTGACCGTTGGTCAGGTTTTCGACGGTGTGCCACCACTCGGGCACCGAGTACGGCAGCTTCGTCCACGCCGTCTGCCCGGCGGTGACGTCGCGCAGGTAGATGTTGTAGGTCGTGGCGGTCGCGTTCTGGTTCCAGCCGAGGCCGACCTTGCCGTCGGCCGCGATCGCGTTCAGGCCCGTCGGCGCGGTGGGCGCGGGCGGCAGCGGTCGAGCCTTGACCACATTGGATGGCTCACTGTCGCCCGACGCGTTGGTCGCGGCCACCTTGAACTCGTACTCCGTGCCGTTGGTCAGGCTGCCCACGGTCGCGGTGGTTCCGGTCGCCGGCCACTCCAGCCGGGTGAAGCCGTCGTTTCCGGCCGTCTGCCGGTAGTAGATCCAGTAATAGACGTTGGGTGTGGTGCTGGCCGTCCACGACAGCCTGACTTCGCCGTTGCCGGCTACCGCGGTCAGGCCGGTCGGCGGGCGGGGCAGGCCGCCCTGGGCGGTGACCTGGATGGTGTTCGAGGCGGGTCCCTCGCCGCCGCCGTTGATCGCGGTGACCTTGAACTCGTACACGTGGCCGTGCACGAGCGCACCGCTGGTCGCCGACGTGGTGGTCGCGGGGTAGATGCCCTTGGTGAAGGCGGTCTGCCCGGCGGTCACGTCGCGCTGGTACACCCAGAACCACAGGTCTTCGCCGGGCGAGTCCCAGCTCAGGTTGACGGTGCCGTCGCCGGCGGTCTGCCCGCGCAGGTTCGTCGGCGCGCTCGGCAGGGCATAGTGGACGGTCGCGCGGACCGGGGCGGCGGTCGGCCCGTCACCGGCCAGGTTCGTGCCGGCGACCGTGAACTCGTACACGTGCCCGTGAGTGAGCCCCTTGACGGTGATCGCCGTGCCGTCCGTTACCGGGTACGCCAGCTTCGTGTAGTCGGACTCTCCCGCCGTCACGTCCCGCCGGTACACCCAGTAGTAGAGGTTCGGGCCGGGCGCTGTCCACTCCAGACGGACGCCGCCGGTGTCGTTGGCCGTGGCGGTCAGACCGGTCACCACCTTGGGCAGCGGCGGCATGGGCTTCGCCTTCACCACCGCGCTGGCGCCGCCCTCACCGGCCGCGTTGACCGCCGACACCTTGAACTCGTACTCATGGCCGTTGGCCAGCCAGCCCAATGTCGCCGTCGGGCCCTCGGTCACCGGGTACTGCGCCTTGGTGAACTGGGTGTCGCCCGCGGTGATGTCGCGGTAGTAGACCCAGTACCAGGAGTTGGGAACCGCTGTCCACTCCAGAACGACCTCGCCGTCGCCCGGTGTCGCCCGTAGACCGGTCGGCACACCGGGAAGGTCGTGACGGGCGGTCACCCGTACCGTTGCGCTGCGCGGCCCGTCACCGGCGGCGTTGATGCCGGCGACCGCGAACTCGTACTCGTGCCCGTCGAGCAACGCTCCCGGCCGCGCAGCCGTGCCCTGGGTGACCGGAAGCTCCAGCCTCCGGAAGTCGGCTTCGCCGCTGGTCACGTCGCGCTGGTAGACCCAGTAGTAGAGGTTCGGGGCGGGTGCCGTCCACTCCAGACTGACGCTGCCGTCGCCGTTGGCGGTCGCCACCAGACCGGTTGGCGCACCGGGCTTGTCGTGCCGGGCGGTCGCGCGGATCGTGCCGCTGCGCTGGCTCTCCCCACCCTGGTTGATGGCCGACACCGCGAACTCGTACTCGTGCCCGTCAAGCAGGGCTCCCGGCCGGGCCGTGGTGCCCTCGGTGACCGGGTACTCAAGCTTGCGGAACTCGGTCTCGGCGGCGGTGACGTCCCGCAGGTACACCCAGTACCAGACGCCGGCGCCGGAACCTGTCCAGTTCAGCGTCACGCTGGCATCGGCGTTCACCGTCGCGGCCAGCGCGGTCGGCACGCCGGGCAGGCCGTAGCGGGCCGTCGCCCGGACCGGCGCGGTCGCGACGCCTTCACCGCCGCCGTTGATAGCGGAGACCTTGAACTCGTACTCGTGCTCGTGCAGCAGCCCCGCGGCGTTGAACGACGCCCCCTGCGTGACGGGGTACTCCAGCTTGGTGAACGCGGTCTCGCCGGCCGTCACGTCCCGCTGGTACACCCAGTACCAGACGTCGGGGCCGGCCGCCTGCCAGGCCAGCCGCACCGCGCCGGCACCGTCCGCGGTGGCGGTCAGCTGCCCTGGCGTACCCGGAAGGGCGTAGGACGCCCGCGCGGTGACCGCCGCGCTGCGCGGACTGTCCCCCGCGCCGTTGCGGGCGACGACCACGAACTCGTAGTCGTGCTGGTGGACGAGCTTGCGCGCCGTCGCGGTCGTGCCGAACGGGGAGTCCGGTTCGAGCGTCGCGAACTCCTCCTGCTGCTCGGTGAGGTCCCGCAGGTACACCTGGTACTGCGCCGGCCCCGTCACCGCCGCCCAGCTCAACGCGATCTCGCCGTTGCCGTTCGGGGTGGCCGTCAACCCCGTCGGCGCGGCTGGCGCCACGACGTCGATCGTGATGGACCTGGTGTCGCTGGGCTGGCTCTCCCCGACGGCGTTGACCGCCGCGATCCGGAACTCGTACGCGTGCCCGTCGGTCAGTAACGCGACCTCGGCGCTGGCCTGCGACTCTACCCGCGGTGAACGAGTGAAATGAGTCTGGCCGGCCGTGACGTCCCGGCGATACACCCGATACCCGGTGGCGCCCGGAACCGGCGTCCACGCCAACCGGATGGGGTCACTGCTGCCCTCGACGGTGAACCCGGCGGGGCGGGCCGGCACCGTCGCCGGGTCCGGCGCCGGCAACGGCCACGCGAACTCGACGAAACGCGGCCGATAGATACGGGCGTCCGCGGTGTTGTCGCCGTCCCGCAGGCTGTTGACGTTGTACGAGATCAGCAGCTTCCCGTCCGCCGCCAGCGCCGGATGGGTACGGGCGTCGTAGATGATGTGCGCCGGGTTCGCGGCGGGCTCCGGCGCGTCGACCAGATACCGCGGCGCACCGAACGGCCCGGTCGGGCTCGCGGCCACATGCGCCACCACCGACGGACCGAACATCGTGTTGGTGTCCTGAGTCACCAGCACGTAGTCGTCGCCGATCCGATCGACGGAGTAACCACCGACACCACTCATCAACCGGCTCGACTGCGCCTCGTTCGCCGACCAGGCCGAGCCGGTCCAGAACTGCCAACTCCCCGCCAGGCCACCGGTGGCCCGGGCCACATGCGCGAACTTGAGGCCGTCGACGTCTTCCAGACCGTACACATAGGTCTGCCCACCATCCTGCAGGATCGTCGTGCCCCAGGCGATCCGGTTGGTGAGCGGCAGCGCTGTCACGCTGCTCAGCGTCAGGCCGGGCAGCGCGAACGTCGCCAGCGCGGTCCCGACGAGTTCGACATCCAGCGGGCCGGTGCCGGTCTTGCGGTAACGGTTGTAGAGCACCTTCAACGCGCCCTCGTCGACGACACCGTCCGTGACCCAGAACAGCTCGTCGGCCACGCCGGTGTCCACAAGGGCCTTCGGCGCCGCGGCGGTGCCGCCGTGCAGCGTCTGCCCCAGGGTGTTGCCCTGCTGAACGACCAGGGTGTTGTTCACCATGGGCGCGTCGGCGGGCCGGCTGTGGTCGGCGTTGACCGCGCCGAGATAGGTGTCGGAGTACAGCCAGGCGACCCGGCCATCCGGCAGCGCCACCGAGACGGTGGAGTCGCCGCCGGTCCAGTGGCCGCCCGCGTCGCCGTACGCGCCCCACAAGGAGTTCAGGGCACTAGCGGACATTGTGGACGCCTGCAGGGCGGCGGAGCTCGGCACCGCCCACAACAGACTCACGACCATGAGGGCGACCAGCGCCCGTACCCCGAACTTGCGCCTCTTGACCGCACTCACCGACGCTGTGCTCACCGACATGGCGAGCATCGTCGCCGGCAGCCCTTTCAAAAAGTCTTCATTTCTGCGTCATCAGCACCCGCGACGCCGGAGGGGCGCCTGCCACCTCCGCGTCACGGGGCCGGAACCCTACTTCGGGCGGCCCGTGCCTTCCGCGGCTTTCCGCTGCGCGTCCATCTCGGCCTGCACCTGCTCGTCTGTCAGCGGCACGCACGTGCCCGGCTCACTGTCGAACAGCGTGATGGTGGAGCCCAGGTCCCCGTTCTGCCCTCGGCCAAAGACCACGAAGCTGAGGACGGACCCCTCGGGCATGGCCTTCGGTGCAATGACCATGCGTACATCAACGTTTGAGCCCCGCCCTCCACTTACTCTGGCTTGAGAACTTCGTCGAGGAAGTCGAGGGACGCCTCGATCAGCGCGGCGACGTCGGGCGCGCCCTCGAAGCAGTGGTCGGCGCCCGGCACGGGGTAGAGATCGCAGCGCACGCCGTGCGCGTGCAGCGCCGCGGCCAGGCGCTCGCTCTGGGAGTACGGGACAAGCCGGTCGCCGGTGCCGTGCACGCATAGAAACGGCGGGGCGCCTGGGTGGGCCTGCTCGACCGGGCTGGCCAGCGCCCGCTCCCGCGGCGACCGGACGCCGCCCAGCGGCCCCGTGCCCGGGTCGTCCGCGTCACCACTGTCCATGGTGGATAGATCGGACACGCCGAACCAGTCGACGACCGCGTGCACCCGCGGCCCGTCCGCCGCCAGCCCGGCCAGCGCGGCGAGAGTGCCGCCCGCGGACTCACCCCACACCGCCAAGCGCCCCACGTCCAGGTGGAAGCCGGCGGCATTCCCCCGCAGCCACCCGATCGCCGCCCGCACGTCGTCCAGCTGGGCCGGGAAGGTCGCCTCGGCGGACAGCCGGTAGTCGACGCTGGCCACCGCGTACCCGCGGCGCTGGATGCGGTCGAAGAAGCCCAGCGTCCCGTACGTGTCCGGCAGGCTCTTGCGGTCACCCATACGCCAGGCACCGCCGTGTATCCAGACGACAAGCGGCCAGGGGCCCTCACCGGCGGGCGCGTACAGGTCGAGGCGCAGGGGGCGGTAGCCGAGAATCGCGGCATAGACCAGGTTCGCTTCGAACATACCGACAGCGTAGCCAGGACGTTCATCGAGTCCTGATCATGGGAGGAAGATGGGGAGGAGGATGAGGGAGTTGACCGCGCCATGCGCCGCGATGATGGCCGGCAGGCTGCGATACCTGGCCCACAGGTACCCGACGAACAGGCCGAAGCCGCCGTTGAACAGCACGATGACGGCCAGCATGACGCCGGGTGGCCCGTCGTGCAGCCGATTGATGTGCATGAGCGCGAACAGCAGCGCACTCGCCACGATCGCCGGCCAGCGCCCCAGCAGCTCCTCGAGCCGGGTTTGCAGCATGACGCGGTAGAACAGTTCCTCGGTGACGCTGGCGGTCAGAAACGTCAGCAGCATCGTCACGGCCAGGTAGGCGCGGTCGAGCTCACGGTATTCGGACAGGTCGCGGTCACCGGCGAGCGGGCTGTAGTAAGTGAGGTACGCCCACGCGGCGAGCGCGGGCAGTGGCTCCAGCCAGCGTGCGGCCGCGCCGACCGCGCGCCGGTGGGCGGCGGCCGCCGCACCAGCGAGCCGGGCGTCCCGGTCCGTGCGCCAGGTCCGCAGGATCAGCCAACCGCCGCCGAGCAGCACGGTCACCTTGAGGATGCCGTACCAGAGGCCGGTGCCGGTGAGCACGATCAGCGCCGGGTACGCGAACGCGAGACCAACCAGGGCGTACGCCTGGCGCTCCCGAACCCGGCCGCGGACGAGGGTGGGAAGTCGCGGCGGCAGCAGCCTGATGAGCAGTAGAGCGACCGCCAACGGTACGACGACCGCCGCCAGCGGTACCAAGGGTGCCTCGTCATCGGCGGAGGTGCGCACCTCGGTGTGCCCGGTGAGCAGCAGCCCCGCGAACGCGACAGCGAACACGACGCTGCCCGCGGCGGTGAATACCCGTAGTCGCATGGGCCAAGTGTCAGGGCGCGGTCGCGGCCGTCCCTCCACCCGCGAGATGGTCTTGCGGTACATACTTCGACGGACCCTTGACCAAGTTGCTGTGTAACACCGGTCCACGGGCGCCCAAGTACGGATGAAACCATCCCTACGACATGGACGGAGCCCAGTGCCTGACACCGAGAGGGAGAAACGCGACCTGGCCACGATCGGCCAGGACCCAGACGCGTTCGAACGCTTCTACCGGGCCCACGTCGACATGGTCGGGCGCTTCATCGCCCGGCGGGTCACCGACCCGCACACCGTGGCGGATCTGACCGCCGACGTGTTCATGGCGGCGATCGCCTCCGCGCACACCTACCGGCCCGACCGGGGCAGTGTGGCCGGCTGGATGCACGGCGTGGCTCGCAACGTCGTCGCCAGCGAGTTCAAGCGGCGGGTCCGCGAGCGCGACGCGGCCCAACGCGCCGGCGGTCGCCGGGCGGTGGGCAGCGAGGACATCGCCCGCATCGAGGAGCGCATCGACGCCGAGAAGACCGCCCGGCGCACGTACGAGGCGCTCATCACCTTGCCCGAGTCGGCCCGCCAACTGATCGAGCTGGTCGCGGTCGACGGGCTCACGGTCGGTGAGGCCGCGGCAGCGCTCGGTATCACGCCGATCGTCGCCCGCGTCCGCCTGCACCGCGCCCGCAAGCTGCTCAAGGGCGTCACCGAACGACACCTGTCCATGCCTGCCTCGTCGATCGCCTGAGGAGCATCATGAACACCACCGAACGCCCCCTCGCACCGTACGAGGAGCGCCTTCTCGCCGAACTGCGCGGCGTCGTAGCCGAGCGGGCCACCTCGACCGCCGCGCCCGTCCGCACCTTCCGCGCCAGCCGGCCCCGCGCGCGCTTCGCCGTCGGGCTCGGCGCCGCGGCCGCCCTGGCCATCGCGGCTGGCATCGGCGGGCCGGCCCTGCTCGGCGCCGGAGACGGCCCTGCCTTCGCCGCCGACAAGGACCCGGACGGCTCGATCCGCATCTACATCAGGGAGTACAGCGACCCCAAGGGTCTGCAGGAGCGGCTGCGCCAGCTCGGCGTCGACGCGGTCGTCGACTACGTACCCAATGGCAAGCAGTGCCGGGAGCCGCGTGCGACGTACGTGCCGTTCGACCAGCAGCCGGCCGACCTGGTGACCATCTCGCCGCCGCCCAAGGGCGACGAGGGCACCTACCTGAGGCTGCACCCCGAACTGATCGGGGAGGGACGCACCTTCGTCTTCACCACCACCATCATCGGCGACCTCGACGACGAAGAGCACCAGGCCAAGGCTCAGGTCAGGCTCGCCACCGGGCCGGTCGCCGACTGCGAGCAGGTCCCTGGACCGGTGCTGCCCCGCAACGGGGGCTGATCGGTTCGCCCGGAAAGCCGGTGTGGATCCCCACACCGGCTTTCCCCCCGCGCCGTTCGCCGCACCGCGCCGCGCTAGCCGCGCCCACCGCGCCGCGCTCACTGCGCCGCGCCCGCCGCGCCCGCCGCGCCGCGCCCGCCGCGCCCACCCCGTCGATCAAGGGCAAACGCACGTGGTTCGATCTCTTTTCCGCGTGCGTTCGCCCTTGATCCATGCGAATGGCCTTGATCGACGGCCCGTCGCGGGGCAAGGGCAAGCCCAGAACCAGGACCGAGCTCTGAGCTACCGCGACGTCCGTCGTGCGCGAGACCGCTGCTCCCGCGGCCTCACCGTCCGCGCCCCCCACAACCCGGCCGGACGAGACCGAGGGCGTCCCTCAAGTAGTTACGACTACTTGAGGGACGCCCTGACATGTGGGGGCGGTGGGTCAGGACAGGGCGTACGCGCGGAGGATGGTCTGCTCGACCGCGTTGCCGTTACTGTCCACAGCGGACGCCTTCAGCGAGACGTGGCCGCTGCCGGTGGGATGGTCGAGCAACGCCAATCGGTCGACGCCGGAGCCAGCGAGCCGGACCCGCTGCCAGGTCTTGCCATCGTCATACGAGGCGTCAACCGTCAAGCCGGTCAGCTTGCCGTGCTCCGAGCCGGTATTCCACTGCACATGCACCGGTATCGCGAACCGCCTGCCGGCCGGCGCCCGGTTGAGGTCGTCGAGCTTGGGCGCGAACCGCACCGCCATCAGCGGCGTCCTGCTGACCGACCCGTCAGTCGGGCGGGCGGACGAGAACGTCCACGTCGCCGAGACCTCTGTGGACAGTGGTGACACCGACCGCTTCGCCGCCGCCTCCAGGCGGTACGTGGCGCGCTCGGCCGGCACCGGAAAGACCGCTGACATGCTGGCTTCCTCGCCGACCTTCACGCCGTCCCGAGACAGGACCAGCCGGGCGGTGTCGGTGCTGGACGAGCCGCTGCGCTGCCGGCCCTGGTCACCGAACATGTGCAGGTCGAAGCCCAGCCAGTCTTCCTCCCGCCTGGCGAGACTCCACTCGTAGCCCGGGAACGAAGGCCCGAACACACCGGCGTTCCAGCGCTCGACGACCGGCTTACCGCGCTTGTAGGTGACCGGAGCGCTGCCGATGGCGCCGATGTCCTCACCGTCATCCCCCGGCAGGTCCAGGGAGGGTTCGAACGGCATGCCGGGGCTGTAGTACTCGGTGATGGTCGCCGGCGCGGTCAGCTCGACAACATGGTTCTTGACGACACGCTGGCCGAGGTAGGCCGCGGCGATTCTGCTGTGGACGGTCGCGAGATCCCGGTCGCGGATGCGGCGGTCCACGTTGGTGGTGACCCTGCCGGCCTGCGCCCACTGGATCTTGTACAGGTACGGGCTGCCGTCGAAGCCGCCCTGACCGTCGGGGCGGGCCAGGTCAGCGTGGAGCGTCATGGTGAACTTCTCCGGCATCGAGGCGGTGGTCGCCGATGGCATGACGGAGATGTCGGCAAGATTGTCGAACCCCCCGATCACCGCGAAGTGACCGCCCCACGCGGTCCTCCGGTCGAACACCAGAAACGCCCCTACGAGGGTCGCGTCGGGCCGGTCCAGCAGGGTGAGGCCGAGCGGCTTGGCGCGCCGGGCGTCGACGACCAGCTCAAGGTCTCGGTCCACCACCACCTCCGGCTCGCTGAGAATCGCGATTTTCCGCTCGGTCCACACATTCGCCTCGAAGAGGTACCGGCCCTTGGGCACGCGGGTCGTCACGGTGCCCGGCGCGGGAACGACCCACAGTCTGCGCTCCACGGCGAGGTCGATGAAGCTGGCGAAGTACATCGCGGCTGGCTCACCATTGGCGTCTACAAAGGACAGCTTGACGTCGTAGCTCTCCTCCTCGCGCACGACACCGACGGGAGTACGTATCGACACGTCACCGCCGGTGGCGACGACGGTGCCGCCGTAGACGCCGTCCGGGGCGTCCACTGTGGTATCGGTGACCAGCTTCACGCTGGCCGTGCCGCCGGCGGGTACCGTCACCCGCGCCGGGTCGAGGGTGAACATGCCGGCGGGCGCCGGAGCGCCGGTGGGGCCGCGCACGTCGACGGCCAGGTCCAGCGTCATCGGCTCAGACCCGAGGTTGCGATATCCGACCTTGTCGCTGATCGGTTCGTCGTCGCTGTGTGGCCAGCGCACCACGCCGTTGCTTATCGAGCCCAGTGTCGACACGATTGGCTGGCTGACGGCGCGGGCTACGTCGAGACGGCCGGCGCCCTGCTGGTAGACGCTGAGGTCGGGGTTGGGTTTGGCGCTGCCCATCAGTGCCGGTTTGAGTTCGTCGGCGTCCCAGTCCGGGTGCTGCCCGGCCAGGATCGCCGCCGCGCCCGCGACGTGCGGCGTGGCCATCGAGGTACCGGGAAGCTGGAGATACTGGCCATCCACCACCGGATAGCTGTTGCTCAGTACGGCACCCTTGGCCAGCGGCGCGACGATGTCGACGCCGGGTGCGGTGATGTCCGGCTTGACCGCCTGATCGCCCAGGCGCGGGCCGACGTTGGAGAACTCGGCGATCGCGTCCCGCTTGTCGACCGCGCCGACGGTCAGCGCCTCATCCGCCGAGCCGGGGCTGGCCACCTTTCCCTCCGGTCCGCTGTTGCCGGCGGCGATGACGAACAGCGTGCCTGTGTCGCGGGTCAGTTGGTCGACCGCCTGGTCCATCGGCTCGACGCCCGCGCCGGACTCGCCGCCGAGGCTCATGTTGATCACGTCGACGCCCTGCTCGGCTGCCCACTGCATGCCGGCGATGATCCAGGACTCGAAGCCGTCGCCGGCATCGTCGAGGACCTTGCCGTTGAGCAGCTTGGCGTCCGGTGCGACACCCTTGTATTTCCCGCCGGAGGCGGCGCCGTCGCCGGTCACGATGCCGGCCACGTGGGTGCCGTGCCCGTACCGGTCGTCGGCGCCGCTCTCGCTGCCGGTGAAGTCCCGCGCACCGACGACCGCATCAGCCAGGTCGGGGTGGTCGGTGTCGATCCCGGTGTCGAGCACCGCAACCGTGGTGTCTTTGCCGGTGTGCCCGGCTTGCCAGGCGGCGGGCGCGCCGACCTGTGGCACGCTGGTGTCGAGCGAGGCGGTCACCTTGCCGTCCAACCAGATCCGCCGCACGCCGGCACGGGCGGTCGCCGCGTTCGTGACGGCGCCCCAGAATCCGGACGCGTCCTTTTTGGACACCTCGATCGCGTCGCCACCGACGCTGGGCAGCTCCGAGGCCACCCGGGCACCGGAGGCGGTCACGCGGGCTTCGGCCGAGCGGGCCTGCGCGCCACCGTACGCGACGATCAGCCGCACCGATCCCGTCGCCCTGTCGTCGTACCCGAACTCCAGCAGCTTGGAAACGTTGAACAACCGGCCGTCGACGCGGCCGGCGGCGACCAGCGGCGCCGCGTCATCCGGGACGACGTACAGGTCGCCGCTCTCCTTCCGCTGCAGGAAGCGCACGTGGTCGCGGCCCTTGCCGTGTCGCTCGGTGACGACCCGCTCCTGCCCGCCGCTGGTCTGGATCAGCAGCCGGTCGCCGGTCACCAGCGTCAACCAGCGGTTCTCGCCGGGTGGCGTCGCCGCACGGGCCTCCTCGGCCTCGGACGCGGACATGGACAGCGCCACGGGTGTGGCCAACGCGCACGCGACGAGCGCGGCCAGCGCCGTTCTGACTTTCATCGATCCTCCCTGGGGATGGGCCTTCGAACCCATCACCGATGACTTATTCGTCAGGAGAGCGGCGTTACAGCCTCACAGGATCTTTTTCGCTGACCGCCAACCACGCGGGTGTTGGGTTACTTCGCAGCCGTTGGCCCTGGGGTGGGGGACATAGTCGGGGAGCCGCTGCGGTGCCTGTAGCCACCCTCGTGGTCGGCCCCGGCGCGGTCGAAAGGGGGTGTGCGCCAGCGCCGCGAAAGGGGCTGATCATTCGGTCCGACCGACCGGTGATCGCAGGTCGTTCGGAAGAGGCTCGCGGTTGTGTAGCCAGGACGCTGGAATGCCGTTGTCGGCCCGTCCGGTGTAGGCGGCGACGATGCCGCCGACGATGGCGGCCGTGGTGTCCATGTCGCCGCCGGCCTCGATACACGCCAGGATGGCCGCTCGATAGTCGTGAAGATGCGTCGCGGCGACCCACAACGCGAACGGAACGGTGTCTTGCGCCAGGACCTGTGAGCCGTTGCCCAACTCGTAGGCGGCCTCGGCGACACTGACACCCAGCAGACGCCGCGCGCGGACGATGCCGGCATAGGTACGGCAGGGCACCAGGTAGGCCAGTACCGCATCCAGGTAGTCCCGCGGTGCGGGACGATCCTGAACCTGCCGTGCCCAGCCGGCTTCGGCGGCGGCCACCGCGACCGCGGCGGCGCCCAGCACCGCTTCGGCGTGGGCATGGGTGACCTCGGCCGAGCGCATACCTTCCAGCGCCGCCGTACGGGAATCACCGGCGTGCCAGGCTCCCAATGGTGCGACGCGCATCGCGGCGCCGTTGCCCATCGATCCCTGGCCGCCAAACGCGGCCTCGGCGGCCGCGCGCCAGCCGATGCCGTTGCGGATGCTTCGCAGGATGACCACCGCGCCGCCGCCGTAGCCACGGTACGGATCGAAACGCTCGGCGAACGTGGCGGCCAGGGCGTCCTGATGCACGTGGTCGTATCGACGCAGGACCTCGACCAGGCAGCAGGCCATCTCGGTGTCATCGGTCCACGGCCACGCCTGCTCAGGTGCATGGCTGCCATCCAGAATTCCCAGCGAGGTGCCGGGAACGAAGAACTGGGCGCCGACTGCGTCGCCGACAGACAGCCCATCCAAACTGTCCAAACACAGGGTCCAACTGGTCATGTCGCACGCAATCCTGCCATGCGAACCCCAGACCCGACGACCGGTCCGGCGCCGGGTCTCCGCTCAGATCGGTCAACGGCGCACCCGATAGCGCAGGTGAAGCACCCGGTTGCCCTGAATCATCACGTCGGGATCCTCCAGCAGGTGCTGTGCGTCGACCGAGCCGAAGTAGCGCTTGCCGGACCCGAACACGACGGGTGCGACGTCCATGCGTACCTCGTCGACCAGACCCGCGGCAAGCGCCTGGCCACCGACGTCGCCGGCGGCGACCTCGACTATGCGGTCACCCGCGAGCTCCTGCGCCTTGGCCACCGCTGCCTCGACGCCGTCGACGAAGTGGAACGGCGCCTCGGGGTCCCAGCCCTCGGGCGGCGGCCGGTGCGTCACGACGACGACGTGGTCGATGCCGCTTGGAGGCTTTCCGTCCCAGCCGTCCGTCAGGTCGAAGACGTGGCGGCCGGCGATTGTCGTCCCGATCTCGTCCCAGTACGCCCGGGTGTAGTCGCGGGACGTCGGCGACACCTTCAATACGCCACTCTCGTCCAAGGGGACCTCACCGCTGGTCAACCAGTCGAACAGCGGTCCGGGCTGGTCGTTCTCGTCCGCGATGAAACCGTCCACCGACACCGAGGCGTACATGACTACTTTGCCCACGGGGCTCTCCTCTGCTTTGCGATACCCCCAAATTAGTGCGTCGTGAGCTGTTGTTCTTGTAAGAAATCAATCGGCCGGCAGCGGCCAGCCGTCGAGCGTGTGGCCGGGATGTTCGCGCAGGAACCGCCGCCGGACTTCGAGGTACCGGGTCGGCGTGAGCCCGGTGAACGCCCGGAACTCGTGGACGAAGTGGGCCTGGTCGAAGTAGCCTGCGCCACCGGCCAGGTCGCCCCAGTCGATCGGTCCGGCGGGGTTGATCGCGAACACGGTGGCGGTGAATCGGTAGGTGCGGGCCAGCCGCTTGGGCGTGATGCCGACGAGCTCCTTGAACCGCTGTGCCAGATGAGTGCTGCTGACACCGGCTGTCACGCTCAGGTCGCCGATCGTCACCGCCCCACCGTTCGCCGCGATGACGCCGCTCGTATGGCGGACCAGCCCCAGGCCGGCGGTCTCGCACAGCCGTCGCATCAGCTCCTCCTCGAGCAGAGTCAGCATCTCGCGCGGTCCGTGCGCCGTGGCCAGCCGGTCTCGTAGCTCAGAAATGGCTGAGCGGCCCCATACCTGCTCTACCGTGACCGGCCGGTCACACAGCTCGGCCGCCGGCATCGGCAGGAATGGCGCCAGCCCCCACGGCTTGAAGTGCACGCCGACGGACCGGGTCCGGAGTGGGTAGCCGAACTCCCACGCACGGGTGGGCATGGTGACCACGCAGCCGTCGGCGTACTCGGCCGTCTCGATGTCGGTGCTGGCGCGGACGCGGAACGGCGCCCCGAGGTTGACGATGAGCAACGCCGACGGCGCCGGCGGCAGCGTCAGCCGGGCGTACGGCGACGCACCCTCCAGGTAGTAGAGGTCGTCGATCAGCCCGTCCAGCGGCGGCCGCGGCACTCTGGACACGTACTCCACCCACACAGCATCGCCCACGCCCGGGCTAGAGAGTTTTCGGGGCGCCCCACCATCCAGGGGTGATGGGGCGCGGAGTCCGAACGAGCCTCGTCGGTCAGGCTAGCTTCACGCGCTCCCACTCGAAGTTCCCGTTACCCGAATCCCACCACATTTGCGGCCAGCCGAAACCACCACCGGTCGAGGCCGCGGTGAACAGCGCCGACCGGCTGTTGTCGTAGTTGTAAAGGAGCCCGACGTCCATCCGGCCGTCGCCGGTGTGGTCGCCGACGGTGAGTTTGACGCGCTCCCACTCGAAGTTGCCCACGCCCGAGTCCCACCACGCCTGCGGCCAACCAAAACCGGTGCCGGTAGAAGTGGCCACGAACAACGCAGACCGAGCGTTGCCATAGTTGTACAGCAAACCGCCATCCGCCCGACCATCACCGGTGAAGTCACCCGACACCAGCTTCACGCGCTCCCACTCGAAATTCCCACTACCCGAATCCCACCACGCCTGCGGCCAACCAAAACCAGTGCCAGTAGAAGCCGCCACAAACAACGCAGACCGAGCGTTGCCATAGTTGTACAGCAGACCGGCGTCGGCGCGGCCGTCGTTGTTGTAGTCGCCGACGGTGAGCTTGACCCGCTCCCACTCGAAGTTGCCGACACCCGAGTCCCACCACATCTGCGGCCAACCGAACCCACTACCGGTAGAAGCGGCCACGAACAACGCCGAGCGGCCGCTGCCGTAGTTGTACAGCAGACCGGCGTCCGCCCGGCCGTCACCGGTAAAATCCCCGGCCACCACCTTCGTGCGCTCCGCTTCGAAGTTGCCCACACCGGAGTCCCACCACATCTGCGGCCAACCAAAACCAGTGCCGGTAGAAGCCGCCACGAACAGCGCCGACCGGGCATTGCCGTAGTTGTAGAGCATGCCGACGTCGCCGCGCCCGTCGCCGGTGAAGTCGCCGCGCAGGTGCACCGACTGCCCGTCGGCGACGCCCTGTACCGGCTGCCCGCAGTTGCGGCTGATTCGGGTCACCGCTGGCGACTGCGGCTCGCCGGCCGGGTAGCCGTCCGTGGTGATGCCGGACGGAACACCGTCGAACCAGGACTCGACCTTGCTTCCGTCGCGTCGCTGCTCATAGTGCAGGTGCGGGCCCGAGCTTGCACCGGTGCTGCCCACCCGCCCGATCTGCTGGCCCTGCGCGACCACCTGGCCGACCCGCACCGGCGGGTACTCGATCATGTGCAGGTACAGCGTCTGCCACCCGTTGCCGTGGTCGATCCGGACGTAGTAGCCGCCGCCCTTGGACAGGTCCGGGTCGTCCTGCCCGGCGCGGACGACCGTGCCTCCGAACGAGGCGAGGATGGGACGTCCGTTGGTCGTGCCGGTCGTTGCCGTCATGTCAATGTCGTAGTCGTCATGCCCCGGATACGTGCCCAGCCGCCATGATTCGCCGCAGGGGAACGGCAACTGGAACAGAGGCCGCGGCCCGGCCGCCTGTGCGGCCGGCGCTGCCACGACCGCCGCGATGAGGACGCAGACCGCCGACAGGAATATGACCGGCCACCGTAGGCGGCCGCGCGGGTTGATGGACATGGAGCCTCTCCTTTTCTGTAGGGGGAACCGCCACGCCGGCCAGGAGGCAGGCATGTGGGCACGGTGCGGCCACCGCATGGCCGCGGTCGGGATGGGGCGTGTGAAGGGTCGAGCGCTAGACGCAGCTACCGCAGAACGGTCGATCGCTGGTCTGGAGCCACGTGAAGAGGGCGCCGGTGAACCGTGGATCGTCGTTCGGGATCGGAACGGCGGCCGGGAGGCCGTAGACCTCACCGGAACCGATGCAGGCGACCGGATCTGCTCGCATCAGCTCCGGTTCCTGAGTGGACGGTCGTAAATTGTTGACGACACAGGCCGCCCAGGTGTCGAGCCGACCGTCCCACGTCTCGAACGAGAAGGTGACGGTGGTGCTGGCGTGGGCGAGGGGGACGGTCCGCGAACACCGGTCCGGGCCCGCCAGCGAGAACGACCAGTGACCCAGCGGCTGGCGCGAAGCCGCTCGACCACCTTGGCCGCGGGCCGGGCCGTCCACACTGGAGTTTGCTCTGACCGCCGTCGCGAGCCAGCGGTGAGGGCACCGTCCTCGTGCAGCTCCGCCAGCGCGGCGGTCACTCTCCAGCGCGCCAACGACGGAAGCGCCGCACCTACCGGCAACGACGCGCTCCTGGCAAATACACCACCCATCGTCATCCTCCCCCGTGGTGATGCGGCCATACAACCACGCACTCCGATGGAGCGGATCCGCTGTCCGATTTCTGAGCCCCAATTTTCTGTAAAGCGCAACCGCCGCCGAGCCGGGCAGCGCTTCCGCGGCGTTATTGCGCGCGTCGCTGTGGCCGCCGGTGACCGGCGAGGATCAAGCAATGAGGGTGCCATCAGTGACTCCCCCGTGGATCGTTACGCTCGTGTGTGGAGCATCCGGCGTCGGCAAATCGAGCGTCGCGATCCCGCTGGCCCGCCGGTACGGGGTGCCGCTCGCCGAGGCCGATGACATAGTGACCGCACTCAAGGCACTGACGACGCCTGAACAAGCACCGATGTTGCACCTCTGGGATACCCACCCTGGAGCACGGAGGTGGACACCAGCACGCATCGTCGAGCACACGATCGCTGTCGCGGAGGAGATGCACCGCGGGTTCGAAGCCGTCATCGCCGACCATATCGAGTTTGCGACGCCGGTTGTCATGGAGGGCGACTACCTACTGCCAGATTTGATCACCGGATTCGGTGACGCCGTCAGGGCGGTGGTCGTCTCTGAGCCGGATGAGAGTCGGATCGTCGCGAACTTCCTGTCCCGTGAGCCTGGCGAAGATCACAGGTTCCGCGCCAGTGTGAGCACGCAGATGGACGCGGAGCTGTCGGCTCGGGCAGCACGGGTGGGCGTTCCCGTCGTTCCTGCTTGGCCGCGGTCGGACGGCCTCGGTCGAGTTGACGCGGCGCTCGCATCCGGTGCGGAACCGCCTCGCTAGGGAAGACGTCACTTCAGCGGCCCCAGCACGGCGGCTGGAACTGACTGAGCCGCGTCGCCACGCCACGTGTGATACTGACCTGGTGACTGCACGGAACCGTGCGGGAATGGCACGTTGACGAGGGCTGGGGAGTCATCGACTCCGACGCCACTCCTGGCGGATGCTGGGCCCACTTCGGCACCGTCCTGATGAGCGGTTACCGCTCCCTCAGCCCCGGTCAGCCGGTTTCGTTCGAGTTCGAGACCGAGTGGCAAGACGGATACGACTACCGGGCCGTCGCCGTCTGGACCGGCAATGATCGCCCGGCGACTCCCGCCCGTCAGAAGCCCTCGGCGGCCTACCACAGCATCCTGCGCCTCGAGTTCGATGCACCAGCAGACGGCGAGGCCACAGACCGTGTAGAGCGACCGCTGCAAGAGCCTGGTAACCAGTAGACGGTGGCGGCGTGGTGCCTGGAAAAAGGAGCAGGAGCTGCTCGAACGCCAGCCGGCCCTGCCGGACGGCGAGCCCCGGGCCGAAGAGACGAAGCGGATGATCGACCGCGGCGGGCGGCTGGCCGGCACGGTCGTCGCTGTCATGCCGCCACTGTCCCCGCCCAGCAGTGATCGCGGCGGATGTGGGTAGCCAATTGGCGATGACGTTTGCCATCGTACGGCCCGTGACACGGCATCTACGATGACCTGGTGTGTGGGAGCCCAGGGGTGCGATACCCCTGGGCTCCCGAACTTAGAGGGTCAGCGCCCAGGAGTCGATGGTGCCCACACTGTCGCTGTTGTTCCGGACTTGCAGGGTCCAGGTCCCGTTACGCGTCTGGGCGGACAGATTGACAGGGTAGATCACGTCTATGTCATCGGCGCTGCCACCGTTGTAATCGTGCACAACGTAGGTGGAGCCCTCGGACGAGACGAGAGTGATTCGTATGCTGCCGCTGCTCGGATGGAGGATGCGAACCCCCATCGTCGAGAGCTTCGACGCGTCGCCGGAGCACCCGGAGAGCGTGATTGCCGAGGTCACGGTGAACTTCGCGGGGATAGGCACGTCGCTGGCGTTGCTAGCGGCGCAAGGCGGTGGCGCGGAGTCGCTCAGGTCCAGCCTCCACGAGTCGATCGTGCCCGAATGCGCATCCGAGGTGTTCTGCACCCGTAGTTTCCAGGTGCCTCCAGCGTATTCGCCGGAAAGGTCGACGGTGTAGGTCCGGATGAGATCGGCCCCGCCGCCCGAACGGTTGTGCAGCGGGTAGGCGGTGCCGTCGGGGGCGATCAGCGAGACAACCAGGTCGCTGATGGAAGGGTGGGCGATGTCGACCGCCACCACAGAACGGGCGGTGGCTTTGGGCGCGCTCTGCCCGTCCAATACGCAGCCTGAGACGGTGATCGGAGCTTCCACAGTGGACAGATCGCCGATCGCCGTATCGGTGTCAGCGGTGGCGACGCACGCCGGGTACTCCGACCCGGTCAGGTCCAGCGCCCACGAGTCGATCGTGCCTTGATACGAAAGGTATTCTCTGGCGTCCTGTACCCGAAGTTTCCACGTGCCGGTGGCCGCCTCGCCGGAAAGGTTGACACTGTAGGTCTGGTTGAGATCGGTGCCTCCGCCAGAGAAGATGGCTTGTTGCAGCATATAGGCGGTGCCGTCCGGGGCGACCAGCGACACCATGATGTCAACTGTGTAGGGGTGGGCGATACGGACCTCGACCATCGAGCGCACGCCGGCCGTGCCCGCACAGCCCGAGAGGGATATCGATGACTCCACGGTGACCCGGTCGGGGATGGTCACGTCGGCGTCGTTGGACCCCGCGCATGCCGGCGCGGCCCCGTCCAGGTTCAGCGCCCACGAGTCGATCATGCCCACTCTCGGATCCATGGCGTCCCGGACTCGAAGCCGCCAGGTGCCGTTGGCCACCTTGCCGAAGAGGTTGACGGTGTAGATCTGGTGGATGTTCTTGCTGTCGGTGCCCCACTGGTTGTGCAGCGGATAGGTGGTGCCATCCGGGGCCACCAGCGAGACGATCAGATCCCAGATCGAGGGGTGGACGATACGGACCTCGACCGTGGAACTGGAGCTGGCGATCCCCGCACAACCCGAGATGGTCATCGGAGACTCTACAGTGGACTTGTCGGGCACCGTGACGTCCGTGCCGTTGGTCTGCGAACATCCCGGCAGCGCGTTCACGGTGAGGGCGAACGTGGTGACTTGAGTCGCGCCGGGCCCGGTTCCGGTGACGGCCACGGTATATGTGCCGCCAGCGGTGGAACCGCTCGTTGCGATCGTCATCGTTGACACGCCGCCGTCGGAGCCGATCGAAGCCGGGCTGAATACCGCGTTGGCGCCCGCGGGCAGGCCCTGGACGGTCAGGTCCACCGTCTGGGCCGCGCCGAAGGTCCGGGTCGACGTGATTGTCGAGGTGACCGAGGAGCCGGCGTCGACCGAGCCGGAGCTCGGCGACGCTGTGAGGTGGAAGTCGTTGTCTGGGCAGGGCGGATCGTTGCCGACCACGTTGACCGAGGCCCAGGCCGCCTGCACCGCCCGGTACTCCGTCGAGCACCGTCCAAACAGGTCAGTCGTGGCGCTGAGGGTGTGGGTGCGCGAGTTATTGGCGGGGTTGCCGGGGTTGACGTATTGAGTGGTCGATGTGAAGTAGATATCGAGGGCGCGGTACCAGATCTTCTCCGCCTTCGAGCGGCCGATGCCGGTCACCGGGGGCGCGGAACCGCAGACCGGGCTCGTGCCGTAAGGCGTCGCGCCGGTGCCTTCGGCCAGGTTGAAGTAGAAATGGTTGGCCACGCCAGACGAGTAGTGCACATCGAGGTTTTGGGTGGTGGTCGACCAGCAGCTGTGTGAGTGGCCGTCCAGCGACGGGTTGTACATGTAGCGCAGCGGTTTTCCGTCGCCGTCGATGTTGATCTTCTCGCCGATCTCGTAGTCGCCCGGGTCGGAGGCGGCGGCGGCATAGAACTCCACCATGTTGCCGAAGATGTCGCTCGAGGCTTCGTTGAGCCCACCGGACTCGCCGTAGTAGTTCAGGCCCACGAGTGCCTCGGTCACGCCGTGCGACATCTCATGTCCGGCAACGTCAAGGGAGACAAGCGGTCTGGCGTTCTCCAGGCCGTCGCCGTAGGTCATCTGCAAGCCGTCCCAGAACGCGTTGGCGTAGCCGTCGCCGTAGTGGACCCGGCTGGGGACGCCCTTTCCGTCACCGAAGACGCCGTTGCGCCCGTGGACGTTGAGAAAGTAGTCGAACGTCTTGGCCGCACCGAAGTGGGCGTCGACCGCAGCGCTCTGACGGTTGTTGTTCGCGCCAGTCCCCCACGCGTTGTCGACGTCGGTGAAGGTGACACAGGTCGTCGTCCCGTTGTTCATGTCGCATGTGGAGCCGCCGGCTCGTGACGGGTCGATCATCGAGTACAGGCCGCCTGACTCGGTCGTGTCGATCGCGACCGTGCCGGCGTAGAGGCTGTCGCCGGTGCCGTGGACCGACTCGATCTCATCGAATGAGCCGATCAGCGCGCCGCTGTGGGCGTCGGTGATGACGTGCAGCACCGACGGCGTCTGGCCGTCGGTGGCCCACCCTCGCACAACGGTCTCGTAGGCTAGGCGGCCGTCGCCTCTGCTCGCGTCGATGAACAGCTCGGCCCGGCCGGTCTCGGTTATGGTGCCCGTGAACGCGGCCTTCGCCGCTTCGGCGGCGGCCGTCGCCTTGATGCTCGCCTTGGTAGGCAGTGACAGCGGCCGGTTCAGCCCGACCGACACCCCGCCGTAGCTCCCGTCCGCCTTGGTGTGCACGACGAAGTCGCCGCCGTAGACCCGAAGGCCACGATACGTCCGCGTGTAGCGTACGTGCTGCGCCCCACCGCGGTCTACTTTGGACCGCTGAAGATGGTAGGCATCGTCTTTGGCGCTGCGGACGTCGGCCGGATGCGCCGATACGGCTTGCGCCGCACGATCGGCAACCGAGGGTTCCGGTCGCGCCGCAAGGCTTGACGATGCGACAACCGCCACGAACGCGCCGGTGAGCACCGGCACGCAAAGGACGGCAAGGGGTCGTTTCAATGGGTCCCTCCCCGGACTCAGAACAGGTACGGCGGAAAGCCTGGGAAGCTCCCGCCGACCGGAGAGTCAGGGTAGACCAGCGAGTCCCGCACAGCCCGTTGTGCAAAAGAGCTGACGTTCCGTCACGCTCCCACGTCTTGAAGCCAAAGTCATCACGGCTACGATGCGCGCTGTGACGGATGAGGATCGTCGGCACGACAAGCTTCGCGCCTCGGGCGCCGAACGGCAGCGGGCCGCCGAGGTCCTGGCCACCGCGTTGCGGGAGGGTCGGCTCGACGCGCAGGAGTACGACAACCGGTCCCGCGCGGTGCGGGAGGCCAAGTCCGTCGGGGAACTCAACCAGCTTGTCGCCGACCTGCCCAGCCAGCTCGGCGTCCGGGAATGGGTTGCTCACCTACGGATCCGGCAGGCCGACCGGGATCAGGTGGCCCGCTGGCTCGGCGACGCCCAGGGCGAAGGCAGATTGACCGAGGCCGAGCACGAGCGGCGGCTCACCGACCTCGCCTCCGCCGTCACGTACACGGATCTCATGAAGCTGGCGGACGGCGTACCCGGGCCGCCGGACGCACCGCGCGACGCCCTCCTGGTCTCGGACCTGGACCGGCAGGCGGTTCTGGACGGGTTGGCGGCGGCCCTGGCCGACGGCATGATCACCGCTGACGAGCACCGCGACCTGCGAGCCTCGGCGCGACGGGCCAAACGGTACCGGCAGCTCGACGCGCTGGCCATCGACCTGGATGCGCGGGCCGACCCTGCCGAGCGGGCGCGGGCGGTGCGCCGCCTGGACCAGGCCCATGCCGACGGGCAGTTGGACGCGGCCGAGCACGCCAAGCGGATCGGCGCCGCCCGGGCCGCGACCCGCGACGCCGAGCTGGACGACCTGCTGGCGGACCTGACCGCGACGGCCGGTAGCCGGGCGGCGGCCGGGTCGTTGCTGTCGCTGAACCGCCGGCACCGGCTCGCCGACGCCGAGCGCGAGCAGGCCGCGCAGGAGCTGCGGCACGCGCTGGACGACGGCCGGCTCACCCTCGACGAGTACGACGAGCGGGTCCAGAAGGCGTACGCGGCCGGGACCGCGGGAGAGCTGCGACCGCTGCTGAAGGACCTGCTGGCTCCCGCCGCCGGCAAGCCGTCGGCGCCCACGGCGGGTCAGCGCAAGAGCTGGTGGATCGCGGGCGCCACCACCGCGGCCATCATCGCGGTCGTGGCGGGCATCATCGTGTACCGCTCCGGCGAGGGCGATGGCAGCGGCGGCGCCCCAGCGGTTACCGGTGGCGCACCCGAGCTCGGCGTTGTGTGGTCGGCGCCGCTCGACCGTCCCTCCGATGTGGAGGGCGAGGGAAGCTGGATCACGGACCGCACGGTCATCCGGGCGCGCACCGACAGGATGACCGCCTACGACCTCGCGGACGGCCACGTCGTCTGGACCTTCCCTGTTCCGGCCGACCACAAGCTCTGCGGGATGAGCCGCACCATCGACCGGAACCTCGGCCTGATCGCCTACGGACCGGAGGGGAGGTACTACTGCCCCACCGTCGCCGCGCTCGACCTCGGCACCGGGCGTCCACTGTGGCAACGGCAGCGGCCGGAGGCAGCGGAGTTCAACAACACCTACTTCTACGCCGACGAGATCGCTCTCGCCGGGGATGTCGCGGTGCTGCGCGAGGCGCACGCCTTCCTCGCGGTCGACGCGCGGGCCAACACGCAGCGGTGGCGGCTCCCGGTGGCGAAGGGCTGCCGGCCGTACTCCGTCACCGCCAGCGGCGCGGTCGCCGCTCTGCTGACCGCGTGCGACGACCGGAGTGCCCAACTCGCCCTCGTCGACGCCGCGTCGGGCCGTGAGCAGTGGCGCGCGCCGCTGCGCCTGAGCCCCGACGACAAGGGCCAGAACGCGAGCGGCCGGAAACCGACCGTGGTGCTTTCCGTCGACCCAATGGTGGTTCGGACCAGCGACGAGAACGGCGCGTTCATCTCGTTCGACAGCCAGGGCAAACGCCGCGCGACCATCCCGCAGAACCAGCCGGACCTGGACCTCGCGCGCGACGAGTTCCCCAGCTGGACCGCGCGCCCCGGCTACCAGACCACCGTGGTCGACGACGTCCTGATCGTGCCGGCGAACAAACCGGGCCAGACCGACACGGGCCTCGCCGGGTTCTCACTCGCCGACGGCCGCCGGCTATGGGTCACCGACGTGGCGTCGCTCGCCGGCATTGGTGGCGCGGCCGGGACTGTTCTCGCGACCAGCAAGCCGATTCTCGCCGAAGCGGAACTCCGCACGCTGTCCATCCAGGACGGCGCGGTCACGTCGACGAGGAAAATCGGCATGCCCGATGAGATCGGCCTGTCCGGCGACTTCGACCTGTGGAATGTTGGCGACCGATACATCTTCGCCAACTACGCAGGCACCCAATCCCCGCCCGTCACCGTCATCGGCCCCCGCCCCTGACCACAGTTGTGTGGCCGCGGAGGGTGAGGCCGCGGGAGCAGCGGTCTCGCGGGCCTGCTGCTGCGGCGCGCCTGCGACCTGCTGACCGGATTCCCCAGTCGCCCCACCGCCGAACTCATCGCCGGCATCCGCGAACCACCGCCGGCGATATCAGAGAGATCGCCCGCACCGTACACAACACCGCACTGCTGATGATCCCGCACGCCATCAGGCAGCAACCGCCCGGTTTCGAGGCCGCACCCACACTGTCCCGCTTCTCCGTCACAGGCAGGCGGTACCGATCACGGGGCGGCCAGCGGGTCGCGCTCGTCCACGGCACCGACGGCGTCACCCTCACCTCAACGCAGGGACCGGCCACTGTCCTGTTTGACCAGTGCACCGCCATGCTCCGGTACGCCGACGGCGGCCGCCACCTGTATGGCATCGATGGGATCCCCGTCCAGGTCGAGCCCACGTTCTTTGTAATCCCGACCGCTGCGCTGACGCGCATCGACGATGCGGTACCAGCCAACGCGATCGTCGACCTGCCGGCCCGTGAGCCAGCCAACATTCCCAAACCGTCGCGCCTTGCCGGGCTACGCGCCCGCCTGCGCGCGCCGTCGATGCTGTGGCGAATCCCGCCAGATCGCTTCACCTTCCTCAGGGGAGGCGGTGGCTCATACCTGCTGACCATCGCGCTGCTCGGCGCCTTGGCCACCCTGTTTCCTCTCGGGATCGCGCTGGACCAACCCACACTCGGTGCCGCTGGCATGATGTGCGGCGTCGCCCTCATCTGGCGATGGCACCGCAACGACTACTGGTGAGCGAACCGCCAGCCGAGGTCAAACGGGTACAAGCTGTCGCGCTCGGGCCGCGCACGTCCCACCACACCACATCGAGGCCGCGGCTCGATCCTCGACATCCTCCGCGACGCCGACTCCCGCGACAAGGCAGAGATCTACAGCCAGCTCGGGCTGCGACTGTCCTTCGTGTCCTGCCGGGCAACCGAAGGATCATCGGACGGTGGCCGTTCCACGTCGAGGACCGACACGCCGAATCCACAAAGGACAACACTCATGGGCCGCCGGGGTCGCGGGCGGCACGGGGCAGCAACGGCGTAAGCAGTGCGGCGAGCAGGAAGACGGCCGCGTTGTACCAGAGGGCCTTCGTGGCCGCGTCGGCAAACGACCGGGCGGCGGCCGCCGGGTCGCCGGTGCTCTCGTTGGTGAGTGCGAACAGCAGCGTGCCCACGACCGCGACGCCGACCGCGGCGCCGAACTGCAGCACCGCGTTCGTCACGCCGGAGCCGGCACCGGCGCTGCGGTCCGGCACAGCCGCGAGCACCACCGTGGTCAGGATGGAGACGCACAGGCCCATGCCGAGCCCCATCACCAGGATCGGCAGCGCGAGCTGCCAGAACGAGACGCTGGTGCCGGCCGCTGAGAAAATCAGGATCAGCAGCACCATGCCGGCGGTGAGCACCGACAGGCCAACCTGGATGAGACGCCGGCCGTGCGTGGTCGCGAACCGCTGGGCCACCCCGGTGGTGAGGAAGATACCGACCGGAAATCCGAGGCCGGTGAGCGCGGTGCGCATCGGCGACCAGCCGAAGCCGACCAGCAGCGCGTAGTTGAGCACGAGGAACAGCGACGCCAGCCCGGAGAAGAGGACCAGCAGCACGATCAGGCCGACCACGAACGAGCGGTGACGCAGCAAGTCGGGCGGGACCAGCGCGGAACCGTCCAGCCGGTCGCGGCGCCGCTGCGACCGGTAGAAGAGCAGCAGTAGGGGTACGGCCGCGACGAGGATGACGAACATCCACACCGGCCAGCCCTCCTCCCGGCCCTGGATCAGCGGGTACATGAGAGCGAACGAGGTGAGGCTTATCAGCGCGATGCCGGTGAAGTCCATCCGAAGTGGAGTGTCTGATTTGGACTCTGGAATATACTTGAGTGCGCCGAAGAACGCGATGACACCGATCGGGACGTTGACGTAGAAGATGGCCCGCCACTGCAGGTCGAAGAGGCTGTACTCGGTGAAGACCGCGCCGAGCAGCGGGCCGCTCACGTTGGCGAGGCTCAGGGTGGCGCCGTACAGCGCGAATGCCTTTGCCCGTTCCTGCCGCGCGAACATGATCATTATGACGGAGATGACCTGCGGCACCATCAGCGCGGCGGTGACGCCCTGCGCGAGCCGGGCGGCGACGAGCATGCCCGCCGTCGTCGCGGCACCGCAGGCGATCGAGGCCACCGTGAAGCCGGTGATGCCGATCAGAAAGATCCGCTTGCGCCCGTAGATGTCGCCGAGCCGCCCGCCGGTGATCAGCGCCAGCGCGAAGGTCAGCGAGTAGCCGGCCAAAATCCACTGCGCGGCGGCGTACCCGGCGTCGAGGTCGGACTGGATTTGCGGCAGCGCGATGCTGACGATGGTGCCGTCGACGAGGTCCATGAACGCGGCGGTCAGCACGAAGCCGAGCGCCAGCCAGCGTCGCTGGACCGTGCGCGGCGGGCTCTGATCGAGAGTCATGTGAGTCCCAGCGGGTTTGGTAGGCTGAAGATCTAACGAAAGCTGAGAGATTCATATCTCGACTCTCTCGCTTTTAGAGACTTTAGGACGGTGATGGACCCGTGTCAACCGAAACGGGGCACCCGGCGCTGGTCGCGGCGCTCTACGAGGAGCAGCGACTGGCCGCCAACCGGGCGGTCCTGTTCCACACCGCGATGGCCACCCGCGCCGGCATCAACATCACCGACGTGAGCTGCCTCGGCGTGCTGGACAAGGAGGGGGCGATGACCGCTGGCGAGCTCGCCCGGCGTGTTGGCGTCTCCCGGGGCGGCGCCATCACGGCCGTGCTTGACCGGCTGGAGCGGGCCGGCTTCCTGCGCCGCCGCCGCGACGCCGCCGACCGGCGCAAGGTGATGGTGGAACTGGTGCGCGAAGACGCCTACCAGGCCCTGCAGGGCACGCTCGACGCGTTCAGCAGGTCCTACCGCGAACTGATCGAGCGGTACACGGAACAGGAGCTGCGGCTGCTGCTCGACTTCAGCCGCCGCGCCAACGAGCTCGTCGAGGGGCAGACCACCGCGCTGCTGGCGAACGAGCCGGCACCGGCCGCCCCCGCCGGGAGCGAGCCGGTGCCGGCCTCGAGTTAGCGCGCCGCCGTCGCCGCGCCGCGCACGGCGAGGACCTGGTCGGTGGTCACGGTCATCGCACACCGGCGGGCCGCGTACGCGAGGGCCAGCCGGTGGTCGTCCGCGGTGAAGTCGGCGACCGCGTCGGCGACGAGAAAGGGCTGGATATCGGCCGTGAACGCGTCACACGCCGTCATCAGGCAGCCGACGTGGGCGTACACGCCACAGATGATCAGCTGGTCGCGGCCGCGCCCGCGGACCAGCGACTCCAGCTCGGTACGGGCGAACGCGCTGTACCGCCACTTGGTGATCACCGCCTCGCCAGCCGCCGGTCGCAGCTCCGGCACGATCTCACGGCTGCGTGGGTCGGTGGTCATGCCCGGCCCCCAGAAGTCCCGCAACAGCCCCCGCTGTGCCGGAGTCATGCCACCGGGCTGCGCCGAGTACACCACCGGTACGCCCCGGTGCCGCGCCCAGTCGCGCAGCCGCGCGACGTTGGCGAGCAGGTCCGTCCGGGGTGACGCACCGGCCGGAAAGAACTCGACGAAGTACCGCTGCATGTCGTGCACCAGCAGCACCGCCCGATCCGGGTCGGCGCGCCAGGACACCTGGTTCTCCGGCAGCTCGGCCGCCACCGGCATGGAGTACGGCGTGATCGCCGGAATGCCCATCGTCGTTCCCTTCCCCCTCACGCCACGAGCGCGGCGCCACCGTCGACGTACAACTCCTGCATGGTGATGTGGCCAGCCCGGTCGGAGGCGAGGAAGCGCACCGCCTCGGCCACGTCTTCCGGTGTGGCGAGCTTCCCCAGTGGGATGCCGACCCGGAAGGCCGCCGGCGAGCCCGCGATGACGGCGGCGGAACCGTCGACCGCGCCCCAGTACGCCCGCTGCATCGGCGTGTCGGTGGAGCCCGGCGAGACGACGTTGCACCGGATGCCGTACGGGGCCAGCTCCAACCCGAGGCACTTGGTGAACAGCGACGTGGCCGCCTTCGACGAGGCGTACGCGGCCATGCCCACCCTCGGCACCCCGGTCGCGTTCGAGCTGACCGTCACGATCCGCCCGGACCGGCGCGGCACCATGCGCCGCGCCACCGCCCGGGAGAAGTGGAATACCCCGCCGAGGTTGACGGCGAACACCCGGTCCCAGTCCTCGTCGCTGACCTCGATCACCGGACCGGTGCGCAGGACGCCCGCGACGTTCACCAGCAGCGTGACCGGCCCGAGCTCCTCCTCGACCCGCTTGACCGTCGCGTCGACCTCGGCGCTGTCGCTCACGTCCGCCGGGTAGGCGACGATCCGGCCGCCGCTGCCGAGCCGTTCCACCGTCTCCCGCAACCGCTCGCCGTTGCAGTCGACGGCGGCGACCGCCGCGCCGTCCCGCACCATCGCGCGGGCCACGGCGGCGCCGATGCCCTGTGCCGCGCCGGTCACCACCGCGACTTCGTCAGGCGTACCCATGACGCAACTCCCCCTTAGTAGTAGAGAAGGGCCTTGTCCCAGTCCTCGTCCGGGCCGAACAGGCCGCGCGGCTTGACCACGTCGTGGACGCCGGTGAGCACATGGGACGGCACGAGCGTCCCCAGCGGCACCGCCCGGACCTGGCAGGGCACGCCGAACTCGGCACGGACCGCCGCGTCCAGCCGCGCCTGCGCCGCCGCCGCGCTCCGCGGCGGGGCCTCGATCTCGACGCGGAGCAGCTCCCGCTCCGCCTTCGCGCGCCAGAAGAGCACGCCGTCCGCGGCCGGCAGCCCGAAGACGAGTTCCTCCAGCCGGGCCTGGTTCACCTCCGCGCCGCCGACCCGGTAGCCGAACGCGGACCGGCCCAGCACGCGCACGGTCGGCAGCGCCCAGCCGCAGGGGCACTCGCCGTACGCCACCTCGACGTCGTCTTCGAGGTTGTACCGCAGCAGCGGCATCGCCTCGCGGTACAGCGGGGTGACCACGAGCTGGCCGCTGCCCTCGGTGCCGATCCGCCCGGTGGCCGGGTCGTACACCTCGAACAGCGCCCGGTCGGCCCACAGGTGCATCCGCCCGTTCGGGCACTCGCCGGCGAGGCTGCCGGTCTCGGTGGAGCCGTACTCCTCCACCACCGGCACGCCCCACAGCTCGCTGATCCGGCGGCGCCGGGTCGGGCTCAGCGGCTCGCCGCCCACGAACAGCGCCCGCAGGGCCGGGAAGTCGCGGCCCGGCTCGAGGCCGCGGGCCCGCGCCGCCGCGGCCCAGATCAGCGTCTCGGTCGGCATCGACCAGCTCAGCGTCACCCCCAGGTCGTGCAGGACCCGGACCACCCGGGAGTACGGCATGGCGAGCGAGCGGTTGTCCCCCGGCACCACGGTCGCGCCGTGCAGGCGGGCGGCGGCGTGCGCCAGGTGCCCTGTGATCATCAGCGCGTACGGGGTGCGGACGAGGAAGACGTCCGAGGCGCTGATGCCGACCCACTTGCGGGCGTACCGCTCGCTCAGGTCGGTCCAGTCCTCCGCCGTGTAGAACGAGGCGGTCGGCTGGCCCGCCGTACCGCTCGACTCGTGGTACGTGGCGAGCCGCTCCTTCTCCACGGCGAGCAGCCCGAACGGGTACGCGTCGCGCAGGTCCTGCTTCGTGGTCAGCGGCAGGTCGGCAAGCCGGCGGGCGGCGGCGTCCGGGTTGGCTGGCGGCTGGCCACCGGCGAGCAGCCCGTCCCGGGCCTGGTAGAAGGGGGCACGCGCGGCCCAGGCGAAGACCTCCGGCAGCCTCGCGCGCTGTGTGACGGCGAGTTCGTCGTAGCCGCACCAGTCCCCGAGCCGCGGCAGGCGCGGCTGGACGGGCGCCTGGTGAGCGCCGGCTAGCAGGGTCATCAGCGGGCCTCCAAGCTCTTAGGCATCGGGCTTTCCTTCCTTGAACGGGCTTTCCCGAGCAGTCGGTGCGCGTTGTGCCAGGCGACCTGCGCCCACTGCCCTGGTGTGAGGTCGAGCGCGGCGTACTTGGCCAGCTCCACGCGCGGATGCTGGAGCGGAAACTCGCTGCCGAACAGCAGCCGGTGAGCGCCCAGCCGTTCCAGGGCGGTACCGACGACCGTGCTGTACCCGCCCGAGGTCTCCATCAGGATGTTGGGGTGCGGGCCGATCAGGTCGACGGCGTAGTAGTCGATGTTGCCCACGCCGCTGTGCCCGAGGACGAAGGGGATCGACGGGTGTGCCACCGCCAGCGCCACGAGGTCGGCGACGGTGGAGCCCGGCCGGGACAGGCACACCGTGTACACGGGATGGCCCGCCTCAGCCGCGACCGCCAGCAGCGCCTCGGTGCGCTCGTCGCGCAGCGGCACGCCGTGCACGGCCGGCGACACCTCGAGCCCGGCGAAGCCGGCGGCCTCGTCCCGGTAGCGTTCCGGCGGCCGGTGCGGGTTGGCGAAGTAGAACGGCACCAGCCGCCCGCCCGAACCGTCCGCCGCGGCGAACACCGCCTGGTTGTCCGCGTCGGCCGTCACGTGACCGCCCTCGACGAGCTGCCGCGAGAGGCGCTCCAGCGGCAGCAGGCCGCCGGCGCAGATCACCGCACGGTCGACGCCGCATTCATCCATAGTGGACAGGAGCCGGTCAGCCGCGCCCGGCCGCGGCACGAGCCGGGCGTGGAAGTCGAGGACCGGCCCGGACAGCTCACTCACTGTTCCCGGCAGAACTCGTCGATCGGGTACCCGACGTGGCGGTCCTCGGTCGGCAGGTAGCCGAGCAGCCGGTCGCCCGGTTTCAGCTCGGTGCTGTTGAGCACCACCCCGCCCGGGCCGAGCACGCGGACGTGCCAGTCATCCTGCAGGATCAGGTTGACCTCGGTGCCGTCCGGCGCGGTCGCGTCGACCGAGAGCAGCGGCCGCGTCTCGATCTTCACCCGGCCGACCGTGGCGACCCGGGCCTGGCCCTTCACGTCTACGGCCAGCACCTTGCTGCCGGCCTGCAGCTCGCTGAGGTAGTTGGTGCGGCCGTTGGTCGACATCGTGTACGACATGATGGCGCCGGCGTTGACCCGGAACGGCCGCGTCGGCATGTACGGCAACGGGTGGGTCTCGCTGACGCAGAGCACCATGCCCTTGGAGTGCGAGCCGACCAGGATGCCCTCGTCCTGCCGGAAGTACGTGCAGGTGTCCACGCAGGCGCGCTCCCCCATGCCCACGTGCGTGACCCGGGTGACCTCCAGCTCGACCAGGTCGAGGTCGCTGGGACGGTCGTCGGCGGCCGCCTTCAGCGCGGTGGCGTCCCCGACGGCCTTGGGCGCCATCATGACGCCCTCCGAGCCGTGTTCCAGTACGCCGAAGATGATCGTCGCCTCTTCGACGTCCGCCGCGACGGTGATGATGTTTCCGTCGCTGCCGGCGGCCGCGGCCAGCACGATCTCCAGTGGGATCTTCGTGGGGTCGGCGAAGCGCAGCACGCACCAGCGCTCCTCGCGGGCCGCGACGCACGCGTCGTCGAGGGTGGGCGCGTCGACGACCTCGACGTACCGGCCGAACTCCACCCCGGGATGGCGCTGGGCCAGTTCTGGGCCCCGGCCACGCTCCCCCGCCACGATGACGACGTCGGCGTCGCCGAGCTCGTCGGGCACCGGGCCGTCGCCGGCGAAGAGCACCTTGCGTACCGTCGGCGGCAGGCCGGTGAAGGCGGACGGGTGCGCCGCCACGATCGCGTCGACCCGCTGGTGCACCGCCTCTTCGACGATGGCCGCCGTGGCCTCGCCGGCAGCGCGGACGTCGAGCCAGCACAGCTTCATACCTGCACTCCTCACTGTAGAGCGACCGGCGCGGCACCGGTCAGGTTCGGTTCGAACCGCTGGCCGCCCAGGTGGCCGCCCAGCGGCGCCACCTCGGGCCGGCGGTGCACGACGCCGGCGACGAGCCGCGCGGCCGCCCCCGGATCGACCGCCTGGAAGATGTTGCGCCCCATCGCCACGCCGGCGGCACCGGCGCGCAGACCGTCCTCCACAAAGGACACAAGCTCGCGGGTGGAGTCCCGCCGGGGCCCGCCGGCGAGTATCACCGGCAGCGGGCAGTCACGGGTGATGTCCCGCAGCTCGGCGGTGGTACCGGCCGGCACGGTCTTGACGATGTCGACGCCGAGGTCGACCGCGATCGCGACCGCGTGGGCCACCACCGCCGGGTCCCGCGGGTCGCTGATCTTCGGCCCGCGGGGGTACATCATGGCCAGCAACGGCACGTTCCACCGGTCGCAGGCGTCCGAGACGGTCGCCAGGTCGCGCAGCTGCTGGGCCTCCTGGTCGGCGCCGAGGTTGACGTGCACGCTGACCGCGTCGGCGCCCAGTCGCAGCGACTCCTCCACACTGGACACCAGGTACTTCGCATCGGGATCCGGCGCGCGAACGGTACTCGCGCTCAGGTGCACGATCAGCGACATGTCGGCGAAGCGGGCGCCGTCCAGGTGGCGCAGCGCCCCCTTGTGCAGCACCACCGCGTCGACGCCGGCGTCGGCGAGTTCCCCGACGAGGCGGTCGAGGCGGGTGCCGCCGCTGATCGAGCCGTCGGTGACCGAGTGGTCCATCGGTACCACCAGCAGGCGGCGATCGCCGTACCGGTAGAGCCGGCGCAACCGCACGCGGCGCGCGAACGAACTGTTGATCGACGCCATCCCTCACTGTCCTTTCTAGACGGTCGCCATTGACGGCACGGCGCCGGCGAGGCCGAACGTCTCGTGCAGCAGGGACACCGCCTCCACGACCCGGTCCCGCGGGACGATCGCCGACGTACGGAGCTGGGAGATGGAGACCCAGCTCGTCGGGATTCCGGCCGTCGCGAGGGCGGCGAGCATGCGGGCGGTGCACTCGGGCCGGTTCAGCAGACCCATGCCGATCACCGACACCTTGCCGACGTGCGCGTCCACGCGCACCCGGCCGTCCAGCGGCGCCACCGCCTCGCGCAATGGCGTGAGCACCTCGTCGACGTCGCTGCGACGGATCGTGAAGCCGATCCGGAACTCGTCCTCCTGCGGGCCCGAGCGGGCCACCAGGTCGACCGGTACGGTGTGCGCGGCGAGGACCGCGAGCACCTCGGGTGCCGGGTCACGGCCGCTCGTCGCGGTACGCACGAGCACGCGGGCCACGTCCAGGTCATGCGCGACAGCCACGATCGAGTTACGGGTCTCCAGCATCTCCTCCACGGCCCTTCCCGAGATCACGGTGCCCGCACCCGGCATGAACGAGCTGCGCACGTGCACCTCGACGCGTTCCATCGCGGCCAGCTCCACGGCGCGCGAGTGCAGCACCCGCGCGCCGGCGAAGGCCATCTCGGCCATCACGTTCGGATCGACGCCCGGCAGCACGCGCGCGTTCGGCACGACCCGGGGATCGGCGGTGAGCACGCCCGGTACGTCGGTGTAGATCTCGCACCGGGCGGCCGACAGCTCCGCGGCGAGCGCCACCGCCGTGGTGTCCGAACCACCCCGGCCCAGCGTGATGACGTCCCCGGCGGCGTTCAGCCCTTGAAAGCCGGCGACCACGACGACGTCGCCGTCGGCGAGGCGGTGGCGGATCTCGGTGGTGTCGACCGCGGCGATCACGCCCGCGCCGTGGCGGCCACTCGCGAGGATGCCGGCCCGCGGGCCGCTCAGCGAGTGCGCCGGTACGCCGAGACGCCGTACCGCCATGGCGAGCAGCGCCGCGGCGGCGCACTCGCCGGTGGCCAGCAGCTGGTCCACCTCCCGCGGCGGCCGGTCGGGGTTGACCTCGCCGGCCAGGCGCAGCAGCTGGTCGGTCTCGCCACCGCGCGCCGACACCACCACCACGGTGGGGTTCCCCTCGTGGTGGGAGTGGGCGACCCAGTCGGCCACCCGCCGCATCGCCGGTACGTCGGCCACCGAGGTCCCGCCGTACTTCTGTACCGTCGTCCGCACCGCCCGCCTCCCCTGCTGTGCTCGCCCTGCCGAGCTCGACGGCATCGAGCGTTCCGCGCGCCGCCGCGCGGTGGCATCCCGGACTCGCGTGATGCCACCGCGAATGGCGCGACCACGTGGTCGGTCAGTGGCCGCGGACACGGTCCAGGACCGTTGCCCAGTCCGCGGGCGCGGCGCCACCCCGCCAGGCCGCGTGCTGGTCCGGGCGGACCAGCACCAGGTCGCTTCCCCACACGGCCCGCGCGTCCGGGTCGTCGATCGGCAGGTGGCACAGCGGCATGCCGCGCTCGCCCGCGGCGGCCACGGCGCCCGCGCCGGCGCCCCGCCCGGAGAAGTCGACCAGCGTGAACCCGGGACCGAACCGGTCGAACAGCGCCGAGCCGTCCGCGAGGAACACGCTCGGCACGCGCGAACCCGGCCGGGTCGTCGGGGTGATGCTCCGCCACCGCCACGGCGGCTGCGGACCGTCCTCCGCGCAGATCACCGGCGAGTCCGCGTACCGGTAGTCAAAGTGGATTCCGGTGTTGTCGATCTGGTACGAGTCCTGCTCCAGGAAGCCGGCCAGGTGCTCGCGGGACGTGCCCTCCATGGCCAGCTGCGGAAACCGCCGCCACACCTCCAGCAGGTTGAAACACATCTCCCGGTTGAACAGCGCGACCGGGCGGCGCTCCGGCTCGTAGCTGGCCAGCAGCCCCGGCCCGCCCCAGCCGCCCAGGTCGGCGGCGAGCTTCCAGCCGAGGTCGACGGCGTCGCCGATACCGGTATTCGCGCCGTGGCCACCGGTCGGGTAGAACTGGTGCGCCGCGTCGCCGGCGATGAACACCGATTCCCGCCGGTACGACTCGGCGACGGCCATCGCGCCGCGCCAGACGGCGACGTTCATCACCTCGTCAACGGCCAGGTCGTGGCCGAGCCGCCGCCGCATCAGCTCCACCGGGTCGGCCTGCGCCTCCGCCTCGTCGAAGAGCGGGAAGAAGCCGGTCCACACGTCGGCCTCGTCGCGGGAGACGAGCGTGATGCCACCCGCGACCACCATCAGGAAGCAGCGGCCGTGCTTGCGCAGTGCGGGATCGGTGCTGCGGAAGTAGACGTCGCGGAACTCGCCGGTGGGGCCCGAGCCGACGACCTGTATGCCGGCCGCGTCGCGGACCGCGCTGCCGGCGCCGTCGCACGCCACCAGGTAGCGCGCGGCGATGAGGCGCTCCGCGCCGGTGGCGGCATCCCGTACTCGCGCCACCACGCCGCCCGCGTCGTTGCTTACCAGCTCCTCGAAGGCCGTGCCCAGGCGCATATCCACCAACGGCCGCGCGCTGGCGCGTACCCGCAGGATCTCCTCCAGCACGTTGCCGGGCAGTCGTTGGTACGGTTCGAGCCCGCTGGTGCCGTCGTTCACCTTCCGGATGCGTTCCGCGGTGTCACCGACGGACGGGTACTCCCATGTGGACAGTGGCGGCTCTGGCAGGCTCCGGGTCCACAGGAAGTTGAACGAGTGCTCGGCGCCGATGCCGCGCCGGCGGATCTCCTCGACCACACCCAGCCGCCGGTACAGCTCCATGCTGCGGCCGTTGAGGTAGTCCATCTTCGGGTGCGGCGAGGGGCGCGGGTGCCGGTCGATCAGCACGCTGGACTGCCCCTGGTGGGCCAGTTCCAGCGCCAGCGTCGCACCCACCGGCCCCGCTCCGACGATCAGTACCCCGACCTGTTCCCGCACGGTGTCCATCCGGTCCTCCGTCCTGGCGGCGTTTGCTCACCACCATCACCGGCGGAGCGGGCCGCGTTCATCACGAGTTCTCGTGATTCGGCCGGGCGGCTCCCGGCGCTAGCGTTGCGCCGAATGCCAAGCGGACAAAAGGATTCCGGCCGTATCGAGGAGACTCACATGATCGATCGCAGAAGGTTTCTCGCCGCCGGTGGGCTCGCCGCGGTCGCCGCGGCGACCGGTGCGCCGGCCGCCGCCGCGTCGTCGGACGGCGGCCGGAGGCCGGACTGGGCCGCGCTGCGCCGGGCGATCGACGGCGAGGTACTGGTGCCGGGCGATCCGGCCTACGAGAGCCGGTATCCCAGCTACCTGTCCCGGTACGACGGAATCCGGCCAGCCGCCGTCGTGCGCCCGCGCCGCGCCGGCGACGTCGCCGAGGCGGTGCGGTTCGCCCGGCGGTATGGGGTGCCGTCGGTCGCCCGTTCCGGCGGGCACAGCTTCGGGGGCTTCTCGACCGGTACCGGCATGGTCGTCGACCTCTCCGCACGGGCGCGAACCACCGTCTCCGGCGGGCGGGCCCGGCTGGAGGCCGGCGCCAAGATGGTCGACATGCAGCAGGCCCTCAACGCGCGGGGCCTGAGCATCACCGGCGGGATGTGTCCCACGGTCGGGATCGGCGGGCTCACCCTCGGCGGCGGTTTCGGCATGGCGGGCCGGCGGTACGGGCTGGCCTCCGACCGGCTCACCGGCGTCCGGCTGGTACTGGCCGACGGGCGGCTCATCCGCTGCGACAGCCGCCACGACCCGGACCTGTTCTGGGCGCTGCGCGGCGGCGGCGCGGGCAGCTTCGGCATCGTCACCGACTTCGAGTTCGACCCGTACCCGGCCGGCGAGACGACCGTGTTCCAGATCTTCTGGCCCTGGTCCGCCGCCGCCGACGTGGTGGCCGCGTGGCAGGAATGGGGCCCGGACGCGCCGCCGGACCTCACGGCCGGACTCTACGTGCGCACCTTCGACCCGTCGATGGAGCCGGAGGTGTTCGCGTTCGGGCAGTGGGCCGGCCTCCCCTCCGACCTCGACCCGATCGTCGGTGACCTGTACGCCCGCGTCGGCCACTCACCATCCACTGTGGACCTGCGCACCGTGCCGTACCTGGACTCGGTCCTGTACTGGGGCGGCTGCTCTGAGCTGAGCGTCTCGCAGTGCCACGCACCCGGACAGACGCCGGACGGCGCGCTCCGCCGGCTGGAACACGCGCTGACCAAGTCGGACTTCTTCCGGCGTTCGCTGCCCCGGGACGGCATTGACGCGCTGCTGCGAGCGCTGGTCCGCGACCAGCCGCCCGGCGAGCTGCGCGGCCTGGAGTTCCACGCGTTCGGCGGCGCCTACAACCGGCCGTCGCCGGGCACGACCGCGTTCACGCACCGCCGGCAGCGCTTCCTGTTGCAGTACCTGGCGCAGGTGGGCACCGGCGCGACGCCGGGGCAGAAGGCCGCCGTCGACCAGTGGGGGCGGGACATCTGGGCCGCGATGCGCCCCTGGGCGTCCGGCCACGCGTACCAGAACTACACCGACCCGGACCTGCGCGACTGGCAACGGGCCTACTACGGCGGCAACTACCGGCGCCTGGTCGGCGTCAAGCGGCGGTACGACCCGCACCGCTACTTCGACTTCGCGCACGCCATCGGCCGCTGAGGCGGTACCGGCATGCGCCTGATCGTGGCCATGACCGGCGCCACCGGTGCGGTGCTCGGTGTCCGGCTGCTGGAGACGCTCCGTACGCGGCCGGACATCGAGTCGCACCTGGTGATGAGCCGCTGGGCACGCAGCACCATCCAGACCGAGACCGACCTGAGCGCGGCGGCGGTCGCCAAGCTCGCCGACGTGGTGCACAAGCCCGACGACCTCGCCGCACCGATCGCCAGCGGCTCGTTCCGCACCGCCGGCATGGTGGTGGTGCCGTGCAGCATGAAGACCCTCGCCGGCATCCGCACCGGATACAGCTCCGGTCTGATCGGCCGGGCCGCCGACGTGGTGCTCAAGGAGCGGCGGCGGCTGGTCCTGGTGGCACGGGAGACGCCGCTCAGCGAGGTGCACCTGTCGAACATGCTGGCCCTGCGCCGGATGGGCGCCGACATCGTCCCGCCCATGCCGGCCTTCTACAACCGACCGCGCACCGTCGACGACCTGGTCGACCACCTCGTGGCCCGGGTGCTCGACCAGTTCGGCCTCGACGTGCCGGCGCGCCGCTGGGACGGCCCGCCGCAGCCACCTAGGAGGAGGAGTTCCGATGGCCCATGACGACCTGCGCGCGTACCTCGCCGCGCTGGAGAAGCACGGACAGCTCCGGCGGATCAGTGACCCGGTGGACGCGGACGTCGACCTCTCGGCGGCGGCCAACGCGGCCGGGCGGCTGGAAGGTACCGGCCCGGCGCTGCTGTTCGACAACCTGCGCGACATCACCGGCGGCCGCGTCGCGCTGAACGTACACGGCTCGTGGGCCAACCACGCCGTCGCCCTGGACCTGCCGCCCGCGACCCCGGTGCGGCAGCAGGTCGAGGAGCTCGCGCGCCGGTGGAACGACTTCCCGGTGCCGCCGGACCGCCGGACCGACCCTCCCTTCACACAGAACCGCCTCACCGGCGAGGATGTCGACCTGTTTCGGGTGCTGCCCCTGTTTCGCCTCAACGACTCCGACGGCGGCTTCTACCTCGACAAGGCCGCGGTCGTCAGCCGCGACCCGACCGACCCCGAGCACTTCGGCAAGCAGAACGTGGGCATCTACCGCCTCCAGGTCAAGGGCCGCAACCGGCTGGGCATGCAGCCCGGCTCGATACACGACATCGCGAAGCACCTTCGCCTGGCCGAGGAGCGCGGGCAGGACCTGCCGGTGGCGATCGCGGTCGGCGTCGACCCGGTCACGTCGATCGTCGCCGCCACCCCGATGCGGTACGAGGACTCCGAGTACGAGATGGCCGGCGCGCTGCGCGGCGCGCCGGCGCCGATCGCCACCGCGCCGCTGACCGGGATCGACGTGCCGTGGGGCACGGAGGTGCTGCTGGAGGGCGTGATCGAGGGCCGGGTACGCGAGGTGGAGGGCCCGTTCGGCGAGTTCACCGGCCACTACTCCGGCGGCCGCAGCATGGCAGTGGTGCGCATCGACCAGATCTCGTACCGCACCGACCCGATCTTCGAGCACCTGTACCTCGGCAGGCCGTGGACGGAGATCGACTACCTGATGGGGCCGGCCACCTGCGTCCCGCTGCTCGCCCAGCTCCGCACCGAGTTTCCGGAGGTGCGCGCGGTCAATGCCATGTACACCCACGGACTGCTGGTCATCGTCTCCACCGCCACCCGGTACGGCGGCTTCGCCAAGGCGGTGGGGCTGCGCACGATGACCACCGCGCACGGGCTGGGCTACTGCAAGGTGGTCATCGTGGTGGACGAGGACGTCGACCCGTTCAATCTCCCGCAGGTGATGTGGGCGCTCTCCACGAAGGTCAACGGCCCCGCCGATGTGGTCAACCTGCCGCAGATGTCGATCCTGCCGCTGGACCCCGGCGCCGACCCCCAGGGCATCAGCAACAAGCTGCTCATCGACGCCACCACGCCGGTGCGCCCCGACGCCCGTGGGCGGCACGAACACCCGGTACGCGACCTGCCCGGCGTGGACGCGTGGATGCGGTGGCTGCGGGCTCCGCACACCCCCGTGCCGGCCCACGCCGCGTCCACTGTAGAGGCCGAGCCGCCGGCGGTCTGCCCCCGCTGCGCCGAGCCCTCGCCGGAGCGCCAGGCCGCCTCCGCCGAGCCCGGCCGGTGGGAGATCTACGCCTGCGGCCGCTGCCACTACGGATGGCGTACGACCGAACCGCCGCACCGCGTCCGCCCGGAGTCCTTCCCGCCCGGCCTGCGCTGGACCCGGCTGGACATCGCGGGCGCCCCCGAACTCCCGCTGATCCCCCCGTTACTCCCCCCGGCGTCACCGTGACACCGACGTCACAGTGATCAGGGCGTCCCCGAAGTTGTCGCGGCGACTTCGGGGACGCCCTGATCACGCGGGCGGGAGTGGGTCAGGTCCAAGCGTCGATCAGCGTGGCGGCCTGGTCGGGGTTGAGCCGGGGATCGCAGAGCGTCGTGTACCGCGAGCGCAGCGCCGCGTCGTCCGCGACGGTGCCGCCCACGCACTCGGTCACGTCGGCCGCGGCCACCTCCAGGTGAAGGCCCCCGGCGTGCTGGCCGTGCCCCTCCAGGATCTCGCGGAACGCGCTGGCCTCGGCCGCCACGTCGCGCAGGTAGCGGGTCTTCATGCCGTTGCCGGCGCGGACGGTGTTGCCGTGCATGGGGTCACTGAGCCAGATCACCGGGTGCCCGGCCCGGCGTACCGCGACGACGATGCCGGGCATGGCGTCGGTGATGCCGCGACGGCCCATGCGCATGACGAGGACGAGCCGTCCGGGTACGCGGTCGGGGTCCAGCAACCGGCAGAGCCGGACCACGTCGTCCGGCGCGGCGTTCGGACCGATCTTGCAGGCCACCGGGTTCGCCACGCTGGCCAGCAGCGCCACGTGCGCGCCGTCGGGCTGGCGCGTACGCTCGCCGATCCATGGCAGGTGGGTCGAGGCCAGCAGGGTGGTGCCGCTGGCCGGGTCGACCCGCACGAGGCTTTCCTCGTAGTCGAGGACCAGCGCCTCATGGCTGGTCCACGGGCCGGTGGCGGCGAGCCGCCGCTGCCCGACCAGGTGGGTGACCACGGCTGCCGCGTCGTACGCGAGCACCATCCGGTGGGGATCGGGCTGGCGTGCCGCGGGTGTGGCCAGGGTTGAATTGATCATATGGCCGCGGAAGGTGGGCAGTTCGCGGCCGCAGTACCACTCGGTTGCCCGGGAGCGTGGCTTGGCGAACTGCCCACCGATCCGGCCGACCCGCACGACGGGTACGCCGGTGCGCGCGGCCATCCGCTCGGCGAGCCTGTCGAGCACCGCCAGCTTGCCGGCGACGTGCTTGGCGGTGCACTCCGACAGGCTCTCCACGCAGTCGCCGGCCTGCAGCAGCACGGCACGGCCCGCGGCCACGTCGGCCAGCACGGTCCGGAGATCGGCCACCTCGGCGGCGGTCACGAGGGCGGGTGCGGTGGCGAGCTTGCGGCGTGCGAGCTCGTACTGGGGATGATCCGACCACTGCGGCTGGTGCGCGGGGCGCGGTCCGGTGTGGACCTCACGATCACGGACCTTGGTATCGAACACGTCTGTCCCTTCGCCATCCGGGGCGGTGACCGGTCCAGCCTTGCCCAGCCGCGGGCGGCGCCACATCACGTCTTCTCGGGATGCTGGCTCTCGGGATGCTGCGCGAGGTCCTTCAACACCTTGCGGGTCAGCTGCACCCGGCTCGAGACGCCGAGCTTGGCGAAGCTGCTGCGCAGGTGACTGTCCACTGTGTGTGGTGACAGGTAGAGCCGGCTGGCCACCTCGCGGTTGGTCAGTCCCTCCGCGACCAGCGTGACCACGCGCACCTCGGACTCGGTGAGGCCGCCCCAGTCGAGGTTGTCGGGAGCTTGCCGGGGTGCCGGGGCGGGCGCCGGCACGGGCGGCGACCCGCTGGCGTGGCGGTCCAGCGCGGCGCGTACCCGGGCGGCGGCGCGCTTGGCGCCCGCCTTCCGGTAGTGCTCGTACGCCTCACGCAGCAGCGGCAGGGCGGCACCCGCGTTGCCGGCGGCGGTCTCCGCGTTTGCGGCGTCCTCCATCGCGGCCGCCCGGGCCAGCGGGCGGGCGCTGCCCCGGTACTTCTCGACGGCCGCCCGCAGCATCCGCCGGTCACCCCGGACCAGCGCGGCGGCGTGCGCGGCCCCGGCCGCGATCGTGCGGTGCGGCTCGTTCCGTGACAGCAGCCGCCCGACCGCCTCCGCCACCACCTCCGCCTTCTCCGGCTCGTCGGCCTCGTGGGCGATCCGCACGAGCGTGGCGGCGGCCTGCGGCTCCTCGGCCAGCACCAGGGGGCGCTGCGGCAGCGCCTGGTACATCGGGACCAGCGTCGCCAGCGCCTGCTGGTGGTTTCCGGCGGCGTGGTGGAGCAGGGCGGTCCGCCAGGCCACCTCCAGCGCGCCGCATCCGCTCGCCGGCGCGAGCTGGTCGGCCTGGTGCAGGTACTGCCGGGCGGCGGGCATCTCGTCGCGCAGCATCGCCAGGTAGCCGAGCAGGGCCAGGGGTCGTACGTGGGAGGAGTTGAGCGGGCGGGTGGTGGAGATGGCGGCCTCGGCCTCCCGCATCGCGTCGTCGAGCCGGCCGCCGACCATGCGCAGCAGCGCCTTGTGGTAGTGCGCGACCGGCCTCGTCCAGGGTGTCGAGGAGGTGCGGTCCAGCCGCTGGGCCGCGTCGAGCACCGCCTCGGCCTCCTCCAGCCGGTCGATGGCGATCAGCGTGCGGGCGAGCCAGAGCTGCGGCCGGTGCCGGCACTGGTGCTGGTCGAGCTTCTCCACCGCCGCGGTCGCCTCCCGGGCGTACCGGACCGCCTCCTCCAGCTCGCCGTCGGCGCTGGCCAGCACGCTCAGGCCGAGCGTCGCGATCGCCCACGCCTCGCAGTCGTCGGCCCGCTGTGCCAGCTCCACCGCCACCTGGGCGGTCTCGCGGGCGGCGAGGTAGCCGTGCCCGTGCAGCAGGGCGTGCGCCTGTACGGCGCGCAGGCGGGCGGTGGCGGCGGCCGTGAGCCCGGGCTTGTCCAGCGCCAGCCGCGCCGAGGTGCCCAGGTCGATGTCGAGCCCCGCGTAGGTGACGACCTCGGCGAGCTCCATCAGCAGCCCGCTGCGGTGCTCCGGGTCCAGCCGCAGCGGCGGCGTACGGTCGATCACGGCCCGCGCCTCGAACAGGCGGCCGGCTGCCAGCAGGTGCCGCACCGTGTCGCCGACCAGCTCGTGCGGCTGCCCGCCCTCGTCCTCCCCGACGACCCCCAGCAGCCGTTCGACGAGCTCCTCGCCGCTCCACCCGCCGTCGACCACGTGCGCCGCGATCTCGGTGCCGGTCGCCGCCCCGCCGGCGCCGAGCAGGGCGGCCGCCTCGCGGTGCAGGACCACCCGCACCGGGCCGGGAAGCAGCTCGCGGATCGCGGTGCGGACCAGCTCGTGCCGGAACGAGAACGCCGCGCCGAGGTCCACGAGCAGGCCGGCGTCGACCGCGGCCCCGATGTCGCGTACGACGTCGGTCGCCGGCCGGCTGACCAGCCCGGCCAGCTCGTGCACGGTGAACGGACGGCCGAAGATCGAGGCCGCGTCGACGAACCGGCGTACCTCGGGCGGCAGCGAGCTGAACTCCCGGTCGACCGCGTTCAGAAAGCTGGGCGGCAGCACCCGGGTCAGCAGGCTCGCCACGCCCTCGTGGACCTGCACGAGACCGGCCTCGCGCAGGCCGAGCAGCAGCCGGTGCAGCAGCGCCGGGTTTCCGTCGCTGCCGACGGTCAGGGCGAACAGGTGCCGGTCGGGCGGCGCGCCGAACACGCGGACGCACATCTCGACCACCGCGTCATCGCTGATGGGCCCCAGTCGCAGCCGCCGCGCGTCGGCGACGAGCAGGTCGTCGAGCGCCTCCTGCACGGTGCCGGTCGCGGGCGCCGGCCGGCGGGCCAGCAGCCAGAGCACCGCCGCGTCGGCGAGGCCGGGCACCAGCAGCCGGATGCCGAGCGCGGTCAGCTCGTCGACGCGGTGCACGTCGTCCAGCGCGATGATCAGGGGGCGGTGGGAGGTGTACTGGGCGATCCGGGCGCGGATCTGGTCGACGAAGCCGAGCCTGCGCGGATCGGCGTCGAGCAGGTCGGCGGTGTGCAGGGCGGGGACGGTGCCGCCGCGCAGCGCGGCCAGCAGCGAGGTGAACGGCACGGCCCGGTCGACGCCCGCAGCCCGGCCCTGGGCCACCGCCAGGCCTCTGCTCGTACCCTCGTAGGCCGCCACATCGAGCAGGCGGCTCTTACCCATCCCGGCGTCACCCTCGATGATCAGGCAGCCGCCCTTGCCGTGCTCCACCGCCTCGATGGTTTCGCGGATCACCGATACTTCTGCGTCTCGACCAAAAAGCCCAGGTTGCATCGAAATCCCCCGCCCCCGTGTGGCGGAAGCTGACTCCCCGCTGAGCGCAGCCCCCGCCCGTCAGCATTTGGCCGATGCCGTCAAATCCGGCACCGGCCGCCGCATCGAGCCTCTCTTATCGGAGCGAGACACGCAAGAGTCGCATGACATTGCGTTGATTATTTGACTACAGAGTGCACCGTAGACAATGTGCCCGTGACGTGCCGTTCAGCCATTCGTCACCAGTTCGCGCCATCCGTCGAATTCAATGCCCATTTGCTGAAACCCGCAAGGATATCCGGACCCGTCCGACTCAGCAATGACTCAGGGTGAAATTGTAGTGACACAAAGCCACGGCCGCGCAACGCGTGCACCTCGCCGGTCCGCGGGTCCCGGCTGGCCCGCACCGGCCCGCGTGCTCCCGCCGTCGTCACGACCGCACCGCCCGCCCGCGCGGCGAACGTGTTGTAGAAGCCGACCTGCGCCAGCTCGCCGAACAGGTCGATGGTGCGCTGCACGCCCTGGTTCGGAGTCGGGCGGCGGACCAGTTCCAGCCCGAGCGCACCGGCCACCACCTGGTGCCCGAGGCACACCGCCAGGAACGGCCGGTCGCCGTGCACAAGCCGCTCGGCCAGCCTCGCCATCGCCCGGACCCGGGGGTCCTCCCGGTCGCGCGGGTCGCCCGGCCCGGGACCGAGCACGACCAGCCGCGCCGGGTCCGGCTCCGCGCCGGCCACCCGGTGCCACGGCTCGATCCGCACCGCGAGCCCCAGCGAATCCAGCTGGCCCGCCAGCATGGCCGTGAAGGTGTCCTCCGCGTCCACCACGAGCGTCTGGACACCGGCGAGGTCGGTGCGGTGGTCGGCCCGGCGGTCCGGGTCGGTGAACCAGTACCGGGCCATCGTGGCGTTGCGGCGTTCGAGCAGTCCCCGCACCTCGGCGTGGCACGCCAGGCCCGGCGCCGCCGGCTCGGCGGGGGCCGCGGCGGCGTCCGCGGACGCCGCCTTGAGCAGGCCGGAGACCTTGGCCCAGGTCTCCGCGGCCTCGGACGCGGGATCGGAGTGCCGCACCAGCGTGGAGCCGGCGCCGATGCGTACCCCGCCGTCGCGGTCGATGTCGGCCGTGCGGATCAGGATCGCGGAGTCCATCCAGCGGCCGCCCTGACCGTCCCGCCCGATCAGCGCGATCGCGCCGGCGTAGTAACCGCGCCCGGTCGGCTCGTGGTGCGCGATGACGCGGCAGGCGTTCTCCAGCGGGCTGCCGGTCACCGTCGGGGCGAACATCGTCTCGCGCAGCACGTCGCGCACATCCAGCTCGGTGCGCCCCTCGATGAGGTACTCGGTGTGCGCCAGCCGCGCCATCTCCTTGAGGTACGGGCCGACCACCCGCCCGCCCCGCGGGCAGAGCCGGGCCATCATCTTCAGCTCCTCGTCCACGACCATGTACAGCTCGTCGGTCTCCTTCTCGTCGCCGAGGAAGTCGAGCACGTCGGGCAGTGTCGGTCCGGCCGGCGGGTAGCGGAACGTGCCGCTGATCGGGTTCATCACCACGGTGCCGCCGTCGAGACTGGCGTGCCGCTCGGGAGTCGCCCCGACGAACGTACGGTCGCCGAGGTGCACGACGAATGTCCAGTACGCGCCCGGCTCGCTGCGCAGCAGCCGGCGGAACAGCGCCAGCGCGGCCCTCGGCGGCGCTCCGTCCAGCTGGGCCCGGAAGGACCGCTTGATCACGAAGTTCGAACCGGCGCCAGCGCCGATCTCGTCGTCGATGATCCGCTTGGCGATCGTCGCGTACTCGTCGTCGTCGATGTCGAATCCCTGCTCACGCCAGCTGACCGGCTCGTCGGGCAGCCGGTCCAGGGCCTCGGCCAGCGGCACCTCGGCGTGGTGCTCGACCCGCAGCACCCGGATCGGCTCACCGTCGTCGCGGCTGGCGAAGCCCCGCTCGGCGATCAACCGGTACGGCAGCAGCGCCACCAGCTCCGGCGCCGCACCACCGGCCGCGTCCGGCAGCGACAGGTCGGCCAGCCCCGGTACGGTCTCGGCCCGGCCGGTCAGCACCGTCACCCGCGGCGGCCCGGCGTTGCCCGGCCGGTGGATCAGCGCGAACGGCCGGTCCTGCGCGACATCGATCACGATGACCTCCTTCTCAAGGCCGACGGGCCGGCGGGATGTTGTGGCCCAGCCGGAAGACGTTGTCCGGGTCGTACCGGCGCTTGAGGGCGGCGAGCCGGCGGTGGTCGTCCGGCTGGTAGGCGGCCGCCGTGCGCGCGGTGTCGCTGAGGAAGTTCAGGAACACGCCACCGGAGGCGTACGGCCGCAGGCGCGCGGCGAGGCCGGCCATGTGCGCGCGCACCTTCGGCAGCGTGGCCCGCTCCAGTTCGGGCGCGACGGCGATGAGCGAGTACGCCGCACCGGGCGGGCCGGACATGCCGCCGTACGGGCGGGGGCGGGCCAGCGCGCCACCCCAGTGCCGCAGCTCGATGACCGTCACCGGCCCGGCCCGGTCGTCGATCTCAGCCAGCAGCAGGTCGACCAGCGACTCGTCGAGATCACGGAACAGGTCCGTGTGCTCCTCGCTGATCTGCGCCAGCGGCTGCGGGTCGGCCAGCGCCGTCGTGTCCGGGTACGCCATCGGCCGGAAGCCACCGAGCAGCGGCGGTCCAGCGGCGGCCAGCAGCGGCGCGAGCGCCCGCTGCCCGTGCTCGGCGGGCCCGGCGTAGCAGGCCCGCAGCGCCAGCACGACGCGCCCCCGGATCGGCTCCGGGATGGCCGGCAGGTCGGGCAGGCGCAGCAGGATCAGCGCGGTGGTCAGCTCGTCCGGCTCGTCCGGCGCCACCTCGCGGTAGCGGGCCAGCACCTCCGCGGCCCGTTCGGCGGCGAAGAACGCGACCCCGCCGAACACGCTGTCGACCGGGAAGAGCCGCAGCCGCAGCTCGGTCACCACGCCGAAGTTGCCGCCGCCGCCGCGCAGCGCCCACCACAGGTCCTCGTCGGCGTCGGGACCGGCGCGCAGCAGGTCGCCGCCGGCGCTGACCACGCGGGCGGCGAGCAGCGAGTCGGCGGCGAAGCCGTACCGGCGCGACAGCCAGCCGAGGCCGCCGCCGAGCGTGTAACCGGCGACGCCGACCTCGGGCGAGGAGCCGGAGATCGGGGCCAGCCCGTGCGCCGCCGCCGCGGCCACCACGTCCGCCCAGCAGGCGCCGCCGCCGACCTGGGCCACCCGGCGCGCCGGATCGACCTCCACTGTAGACATCCGGCCGACGCGCAGCAGCAGGCCGCCGTCGCAGGGCACCAGCGCGCCGTGGCCGGTGGCCTGGACGGCGAAGGGCACACCGGCGTCCCGCGCCGCGGTGACCGCCCGCGCCACGTCGTCCGCGGTGACCGGCTCGACGATCGCCGCCGGGCGCGCGTCGACGTTGCGCCGCCAGGGCAGCCGCCGCTGCTCGTAGCCGGCCTCGCCGGGGCCGTACCAGCGCCCCTCGAAGCCGCGCCACCGCCCGGCGGCGAGCGGCGTACCCACCGGTGCGCTCATCGGATCACCGTGGCCGTGGTCAGGTCGCGGCGGCGGCGCAGCGCCGGCTCGGCCAGCGCGGGCGCGGTGTAGTGCGAATCGGCCTGGTTGAGGGCGGTACCCGGCGGGACGATCTCGTCGATCCGGTCGAGCAGCTCGTCGTCGACGCCGACCGAAGCGCTCGCCAGCAGGTCCTTGAGCTGGTCGAGGGTGCGCGGCCCGAGGATCACCGACGTGACCGCGGGGTGCGCGCGGGCGAACGCCAGCGCCAGGTGCACCAGCGAGCAGCCGGCCTCCGCGGCCAACTTGATCAGCCGCTCGACCGCCTCCCGCTTGCGGATGTTGCCCGGCAGCGCCGGGTCGAACTGGGCGCGATGCGCCGCCTGCCGGCCGCCGCTGAGGTCGATCTCGTCCTGGTACCGCCCGGTTAGCCAGCCCTCGCTCAGCGGGCTCCAGGTCATCACGCCGACGCCGTACCGCTCGCAGGTGGGCAGCACGGCGGCCTCCGCCACGCGGTTGAGGATCGAGTACGGCGGCTGCTCGGTCCGGAACCGCACCAGCCCGCGCCGCTGCGCGATCCACTGCGCCTCGACCAGTTGCTCCGCGGGAAACGTCGAGGTGCCGATCACGCGTACCTTGCCGGAGCGGACCAGGTCGGACATCGCCTCGAGGGTCTCCTCCAGGTCGGTGTCCGGGTCCGGCCGGTGCACCTGGTAGATGTCGATGTAGTCGGTACCCAGCCGCCGCAGGCTGTCCTCGACAGCCCGCATGATCCAGCGGCGCGAGTTGCCGCCGCGGTTGGGTGCGTGGCCCGACGGGTGCATCGGGTAGTGGAACTTCGTGGCGAGCACGATCTCGTCCCGCCGCCCCCGCAGCGCCCTACCGACGATCTCCTCCGAGCCGCCCCACGAGTACACGTCGGCGGTGTCCACGAAGTTGATGCCCGCGTCGAGCGCGGCGTTGATGACCGGTGCGGCGTCGTCGTAGTCCGACCCGCCCCAGGCGCCGAACATCATGGCGCCGAGACAGAACGGGCTGACCCGCATGCCGGTCCGGCCCAGCGTACGTAGCTCCATAATCGATCCACTCCTCTCCGTCGCCTGACCCTCGCAGCCGTCATGGGCAGGGGGCATCACGCGTTTTCGTGACTGCGGCGGCACGCCCGCGGTGCCGCCGTCGACCGTGCCGTTGGCGTGATTGCGCGATGCCTGGGGCGCGGCAACCGTGCCAGCCTCACCGGGGTAAGGCGCTCACGGCGCACCGGTCGTCCGAGGGGACAGCACATGACAGCGACGCGGTCCGGGGTCGGCCCGCTCGATCTGCGGTTGCGGGTGACGCACCGGTTCCGGCCGGTGGAGATGGTCGCGCCCGGCTTCGTGGAGTTCGACACCGACCGTCCCGAGGACGGTGCCCTGGTGCGCACCGGCGTGGGGATGCGCGCACCGTTCGGCGCGGTCGAGGTGACGCCCGCGGGCACCGCCACCGTACGGGCCGGATGGGCCACTGTGGACGGTGAGGCGATCCTCGCCGAGTACGACGCCGTGCGGCGCATGGTCGCCGTCAAGCAAGGTGACACCACGCTCGCTGAGGCCCCCGTGCCCGACGCCGCCGTACCGGCACGGTTCGCGGCCACGCTCACCGGTCGCAAGGTGACCGCCGTGGTGCTCGACGCCGAAGGCGCCTGGGTGCCGCTGGCCACCGCGCTGGTGGAGTCGCCCGACCTGCGCCGCCCGGAGGTGCTCGCACGATACGAGCACGCCTACGGCGGCGCGGTCACCCACGTGCGGGCCGGCTATTTCGGGCAGGTCGGGCTCCGCGACCCGCACCTGATCACGCACGCCGATGGGCGGCCGTACCTGCGCGAGGGCGGCTACCTGTTCACCGTCGGCAACGCCGGCATGGGCTTCGCGCAGGAGGCCCACTGGTCGGTGTGGGCACTCGACCCGGACGACCCGGAGCGGATGGCACAGGTGGCGAAGCTCTTCTTCGCCCACGACGGCATCGTCACCGGCGACAACGCCGGCCAGATCGTCTGGGACGACGAGCGGGAGCGGTTCGTCATCCTGGTCTGCGGCGGCGACCTGCCGACCCCGGGCGTACACGTGCGCCACGCCACCACCACCGCCGACATCACCCGCGGCGTCCACGTCATCGCGAACGAGCGCCTACCCGGGCCGGTCCACCTCAGCTCATGGGAGCCGGCCATCGCGCGGATCGACGGGCGCTGGCACATCGCGTACGCGGACGTGGTCCAACTCGACCCGGAACTGGCCTTCCACCCCGTGCTCGTCACCGCGCGCGAGGGCGGCGACTACCACGAAGGGCTCACCGTCCGGGCGGCGGACACGGCGGTACGGCGTACCGAGGGCTGCGTGCTGCAGCGGTTCGACACCGGCTGGCACCTGCTCGCCACCGACGACGAGGACCGCCGGTACCGCGTGTACGACCTGGATCTGCACGAGATCGGGGCGCTCGACGCCCCGTACCTCGAAGGCGGCCCGCATCCGCAGGTGTTCCCCCTTGCGGGGGACGGCCGCGACTTTCTGATGCTCACCTTCGCCAATGTCCAGTTCCACGAAAAGGTCCTCGGTTACGGCACCGAGGGAGACGTCGTCGTGCTGCGCGGTCGCGCCTGACCGCCTTCTACAGAGACCTGACCGCCTTCTACGGAGAAAGGAACGACCAGCGATGGATACCCTGCTCAGGCTCAGCGACGAGGTGGCGGCGGCCCTCGCCGACCACCGCCCGGTGGTGGCGCTGGAATCCTCACTCATCGCGCACGGCCCGGCGTACCCGATGAACGTGGAGATCGCCGTGGCGATCGAGAAGGCCGTCCGCGACTCCGGCGCGGTGCCGGCGACCGTGGGCATCCTCGACGGGCGGATCGTGATCGGCCTCGACGACAGCGAGATCGCGCGCTTTGGCGAGAAGAAGGGCATCCCGAAGGTCAGCGCTCGCGACATCGGCCGGGTCCTGGCCGGCGGCGGTCCGGGCGCGACCAGCGTCGCCTCCTCCATCGTCGCCGCCGAACTGGCCGGCATCCGGGTCTTCTCCACCGCTGGCATCGGCGGCGTGCACCGCGGCGCGCAGGAGAGCTTCGACATCTCACCGGACCTGCTGCAGTTCACCCGGAGCCGGATCGCGGTCGTCTGCGCCGGCGCGAAGAGCATCCTTGACCTGCGGGCGACCGCGGAGTACCTGGAGACGGCCGGCGTCCCGATCCTGGGCTACCAGTGCGACGAGCTGCCCGCCTTCTACGCGCGCTCCTCCGGGCTGCCGGTCCCCCGCGTCGACGACCTGACCGAGGCCGCCCGCGCGGTCGAGCTTCACTGGCAGGTCAACGGCGGCGGCACGGTGCTGCTCACCGCGCCGATCAACGAGGAGGACGCGCTCGACGGCGCCGAGATCGAGGCCGCGATCACGCGGGCGATGGAGGCGGCGAAGGCGGCCGGCGTCAGCGGCAACGCGGTCAGCCCGTTCCTGATGAAGGCGGTCGGCGAGGCCACCCAGGGCCGCAGCGGCGCGGCGACCCGCGCCGTCCTGATCAGCACGGCGGCGCTCGCCGGCGAGTTCGCGACCGCGATGAGCGCGGTCCGGGAGGGCTGACATGGGTACCCGGATTCGGGCGGCCGTCCTCGACCTGGACGGCACGCTGGTGGACACGCCCAACGCCATCGCCACGATCACGGCGCGAATCCTCGACGAGATGGGGCGGCCGGCTACCGAAGCGGAGATCCGCGGCCTGGTCGGCAAGCCACTGGACCGCAACTTCGCCCAGCTGCTGCGCGTACCGCCGGAGCACGAGGACGTGGCCCACGCGATCGGCCGGTACCGCGAGCTTTTCGGCAAGCACGTGCGGCAGCAGGGCAGGGCGCTGCTGTACCCCGGTGTGGCCGAAGGACTGGCGCGGCTGAGGGAACGCGGGCTGCTGCTGGCGATCGCGACGTCCAAAGTGTACGAAGCCGCGGTGAAGACGGTCGCCGCGACCGGGATCGCCGAGCTGTTCGACGTCATCGCCGGCCACGACTCGGTCACCCGGGGCAAGCCGGAGCCGGACATGGCCGTGTACGCCGCCGGCAAGCTCGGCGTCCCGGTCGCCGAGTGCGTCGGCGTCGGTGACGGCGTCGGCGACATGGAGATGGGGCGCGCGGCCGGGATGGTGAACATCGGTGTGACGTACGGCGTCGCCACCGAGGCCGAGCTGCGCGCCGCCGGCGCCAACGTCATCGCGCACAGCTTCACCGAGGTGGTCGAGCTGCTACCGGCTGGCATCGCGGTCGAGGAGAAGGCATGACGACGACACCGCACCGCATCCCGATCCACCCGGACACGCGGTCCCGGCTGGTCCGCCTCGTGTACGGCTACATGGCCGCGCAGATGGTGCACACCGCCGTGCGGCTGGGCATCCCCGACCTGCTCGGCGCCGGCCCTCGCGACAGCGCGGAGCTGGCCGCGCGGACCGGCGCGCACCAGCCCTCGCTGCACCGGCTGCTGCGCGCGCTGGCCAGCTTCGGCGTGCTCACCGAGCCGGAGCCGGGACGGTTCGGCCTCGGCGACATGGCGGTCCCGCTCACCGAGCACGCCGAGCACCGGTTCACGGCGCTGACCCAGCTGTTCTGCTCGACCGAGTTCTGGCGATCGTGGAGCGACCTGGAGCACAGCATCCGCACCGGTGGGGCGGCGTTCGAGCACGTGTACGGCGTGCCGTTCTTCCAGTACCTGACGGACGCGCCGGAGCTGCTGGCCACCTTCAACGCGGCCATGGCGGAGAACGCGCACTTCGAGGCGCCCCGGTTCGTCTCCGGCTATGACTTCGGCCGGTATGACTCCATTATGGACATCGGTGGTGGTGACGGCACGCTGCTGCACGCGATCCTCGACGCCCACCCGTCGATGCGGGGCGTCATCCTGGAGACGCCCGCGGTCGCCGAGCAGGCTCGGGCGGCCACCGCGCTGGCCGGCCTCTCCGACCGGTGCGAGGTCGTCGCCGGCGACTTCTTCGAGGGCGTACCGGCCGGCGGGCAGGCGCTGCTGATCAAGAGCGTCATCCACAACTGGGACGACGAACGGTGCGTGGCGATCCTGCGCAACTGCCGCGCGGCCATCCGCCCGGACGGCGTACTACTCGTGCTGGAACCGGTGCTGCCGGCCCGGATGGAGTCCGCCACCTGTGTCGAGACCGTCATGAGCGACCTGAACATGCTCGCGCTGACTTCCGGCGGGTTCGAACGCACCGAGGCGGACTTCCGCCGCATCCTCGGTGCCGCCGGCTTCACGCTCAGCGCGATCTCGGAGACCATCCCCGCCACCGACTTCAGGGTCATCGAGGCGCGGGCGAGCTAACCCGTTCTACTGTGGAGGGACATCGATGTCAGCACGCTTCAACGACAAGACTGTGCTCGTGACCGGCGGCGGCAGCGGCATCGGCCGGAGCGTCGCGCTGGCCTTCGCCCGGGAGGGCGCGGCGGTCGTCGTCGCCGGCCGCTCCACCGAGCCGCTCGCGCAGGCCGTCAAGCAGATCGAGGCCGACGGCGGCCGGGCGACCGCGGTGCCAACCGACGTCACCCGCTCGGCCGACGTGGCCGCGCTCGTGCGGCGAACGGTCGAGGCATACGGGCGGCTGGACGTGGCGGTCAACAGCGCCGGCGTTCTGACCGCATTCGGCCCGGTCGCCGACATCGACGAGGAACAGTGGTCGACCATCGTCTCGGTCAACCTCACCGGCATCCTGCTGTCGATGAAACACGAGATCGCCCAGATGCGCCGCGACGGCGGTGGCGTCATCGTCAACGTCTCCTCGAACCTCGGCTCACACCTGCGCGTGCCGATGCTGGGTGGGTACGCCGCTACGAAGGCCGCGGTCTCGGTGCTGACCCGCACCGCCGCCCGCGACCACATCGGAGAGGGCATCCGTATCAACTCGGTCAGCCCCGGCCCGACCGACACTCCGATGTCGTACCAGCCCGGCGAGACCAAGTCCGACCGCGACACCCGCCTGCGTACCCAACTCCCCGTCGGTCGCGTGGGCGCACTGTCCGAAGTGGCCGCCGCCGTGCTGTACCTGGCGTCCCCGGAGGCCGCCTTCACCGTCGGCACCGACCTCGTCCTGGACGGCGGCGCCACGGCCTGACCGTCGCGGGAGAGCAGAGCGGTGAGCGTCGCTCGAACGCCGGTCGCGGCGCGGAACGGCTGTCGGGTGTCCGACATACTCGCTCAGCGGACTGCGTCGGCGGGGAAGCCGAAGGTGTCGTGCCAGAGCCGGCTCGGGCTGAACGTCCAACTGTCGCTGGTGGCCACGAAGACGTCTGCCGCCGGCGTACGGGTGAACGTCACCAGGTCGGCCAGGCCGTTGCCGTCCACGTCGCCGGTGCGCGGGTACTCGCCGGCCGGGCCGAAGTAGTCGTGCCAGCGCTGCCCCGGCCCGAACGACGTACCGGTCGACAGTGCCACGTACACGTCCGCTTCGACGCCCTGTGTGAAGGTGACGATGTCGGCGAGGCCGTCGCCGTCCACGTCGCCGGTGCGTGGTGTTTCGCCGGCCGGAGCGAAGAAGTCGTGCCAGCGCCGGGCCGGCGCGAATCCCGCCCCTGTGGACAGTGCTACGTAGACGGTCGCCCACGGCGACTGGTGGGTGAAGGTGATGAGGTCGTCGCGACCGTCGCCGTCGACGTCGGCAAGCGCCGGGGTCTCGCCGGAAGGGGCGAAGAAGTCGTGCCACCGCTTCGGCGCGGCGAAGGCGGTGCCGGTGGACAGGGCCACGTCCACGGCCGCTGCCTGGTCGGCGGTGACGATGTCGTCGCGGCCGTCGCCGTCGACGTCGCCGGTCAGCAGCCAGCCGCCGGTCCGCGCGAGGTCGTCGTGCCAGCGCGTCCGGGCGGCGAACGCGGTGCCGGTCGACAGGGCCACGTCGATGCCGGGCTGGCCGATCGAAAGGATGTCGTCGCGGCCGTCGCCGTCGACGTCGCCGGTCAGCCAGCGTCCGGTCGGTGATCCGAAGTCACTGTGCCACGCCGTGGCCGGTGCGAACGCGCCGCCGGTCGACAGCGCCACCTGAACGGTGGCGCCGTGGAAGGACAGGATGTCGTCGCGCCCGTCACCGTCCACATCGGTGCCGCCCAATGAGCGGGTCCGGACCGGGGACACCAGGCTGGTCGTCGTGTACCGGGCGGCGGTCCACGCCGGTGCGCCGGGCAGCGGTTCGAGTCGTATGGTGATGGCGGCACGGCCGGCTGTGAGGCTGGCCGGCAATGCGAACCCGTCCTCCAGCCAGCGTTGGTGCGGATTGCCCAGCGGCTGCGACCACAGTCCGGCCGGGACGCCGTCGACCAGTACCTGGGCCGCCTGGTAGCCCTGGAGCTGGTCGGAGAGGCGTCGCAGCAGTACGCCGCGGTTGGCCGGATCGATCGCCATCTGGAAGCTCACCGCTCCGGCTGTGGCACGTACCTGGTCGGTGACGGTGACGTGGTCGTGGTCGCCCTCGAACACGGCGGCCAGGTCAGCCTGGCTCGCACTGCCCGCCTCGGTGTAGGCGTGCGCGGTGCGGGCAGCAGGATCACCGGTGTCGAGCGTGTCGGTCAGGCGCCCACCGCGGCTGGCCTGCGTGTACAGGAAGGTGGTCGACCCGTAGCTGGCCAGGTTGACGTTGGTGCCGCCGTGCTCTATGCCGAACCGCAGCCGGCTCTGGAACGGCACGGCGTCGCTGAGCATGATGCGGTAGGCGGCATCGCACGCGTACACGCAGTTGTTCTCGTCCCGGCGCTCGTAGGCGCTGTGCCCGGTCAGGGGTGCGCTGAACAGGCCGTTGACGAAGTACCAGCCGCCACTGTAGAAGTCCTCGGTGCCGGTGCCGTGCCACTGTGGACTCCTGCTGCCGTCGACGTGGATCCGCTCATCGCCTTCCAGGTAGGTACGACCGAACGGACCACCGTCGGTGCTGCTCATCGTGTGCGAGACGCCGACCACCTTGCCGCGGCCACCGAGCTCGGCGAAGATCCAGTCCGCGCCGTACTCGACGTCGCCGCGGCGGGACAGCGCGGTGAAGTAGCCGGCGTCACCACCCAGGGCGAGCGCGGAGCTCCACTGTGGATCGGAGGCGTAGGTCACCGACAGGTCGGCGTTCACGGCCGCCTGGCCGCTCGCATTGACCAAGGTCACGGTGGCGCTGGTCGCGTACGGCATGGGCCACCATGTGGTGTACCAGCCGCTGGCAGCCGGGTCGACGGCGAAAAGCAGCGAGTCTACGCGGTACTCGCCGAGCCCGGATCCGAAGAACTCCCCGACCGGGGCGTCCACTGTGGTGTGGCCGTCGAAGGCGATCCGCAGGCGGGTGCCGGCCAGGATCTTGTCGTCGGCGGGGTCATGCCCGGACACCTGCGGCAGCCGCAGGCGCAGCGTGGTGATCGCGCCCGACCCGGTCAGCGTCACGGGCGTGGCCTGCCGGCCGGCCGGGAGTGTGAGGGTACGCGTGAGCGTCACCGTACCCGGCTGAGCCGGCTTCGGGTCGGCGGAACCCGCGGCCTTGAGCTTGGCCAGCACGTCGTCGGCCCGGTCCGCCGGGTTGAAGGTGGTGACGCCGGCCGGGTCGGGGAAGCGCCGGTACGACAGGTGGTAGAAGCCGGGGTTGTTCTGCACGGTCACCCGCATCGACGACCGGTAGGGCATCGGCACTTTGATGTACACGCCACCGGAGCTCTGTTCAGCGTTGGCGACCAGCGGGTGCTCGAACGGTGCGCCGAGGTCGCCATCGACCACATCGGACACCGCGGCGTCGAGCACGGTTTGACCATCGAGCACGATCTTGAGCCGGCCGAGTCCGCTGAGGTCGCCGTCGAAACGCGTGAACCAGATCGAGGCGATCTCGCCGGCCCCGGCGGCCTCGGCGAGCACGCAACCGTCCGCCGTGGTGCGCAGGCAGCTGTACCGGTTGTCGCCGCCGTCGCTGGTGTTGCCGCCGGACCTGTCGAAGCTGGAGAACTGGCGGGTCTCGCCGTCGGTGGGTAGGTAGGGCAGCAGGTCGAGGCGGCGGTAGGTGTCCCAGCCCACCACGCGGGTCGGTGCGGAGACAGTGGTGGCGGCGGGCGCGGCGACAATGGCCTCGGCGGGGGCGGCGGCTGGGACGAGCCCGACCGCCGCCAGGACCGCGAGGGTCAGGAGCCTAGACACAGTCGCTCCACGCGACGGTCGGGGCGATGCGGGGCGGCGGGTACATCCCGAAGGTGCTGTAGGGGAAGGTGTTGATGTGGCCGCCACCGTGGGCCCTTACCCGGTAGAAGTGCGTCGGGTCGATCGAGTGCGACGAGGCGTGCGCGCCCGAGGTGTTCGGCGTGCCCCTTTCATATGGGATCGAGTGATGCCATATCAACCTGCCGGTCGTGCAGTCCCACAGGTCGTACTTGAAGCTCGCGTCCAGCACCGCGTACCCGTTGGTGTCCCAGAAGTAGTTCAGATACACGGTGGCGCCATCGCGGCGGATGCACCCGTCCACGCCGACGTCGTACAGCTGGATCGCCTCTGGGTCGAAAATGTCGATCTTGGTTTTGATCCAGTTGCTGTATGTGCGGCCGCACGCGGTCTGGTTCGGCGGCAGTGGCCGGCCACTGACCACGTTGGACGGTGCGCCCTCACCGGCGATGTTCGTGGCCGTCACCATGAACTGGTACGTTTTGCCGATCATCAGGCCGTCGACCTTCAGTGAGGTCTGGCCGGGTACGGGGTACGTCAGCGGCCGGAACGACTCCTGCGGATTCGCGGCGTCGCGCATGTAGACCCAGTACCAGACGCCCGGCCCGGGAGCGTTCCAGGACAGCGTGACGCTGTTGGGGCCCACGGCGTCGACGCGCAGGTTCGTCGGTGCCCGCGGGATCGGCGGCAGTGGTCGTGCGCTGGCCACGTCGGAGTTCGGACCGTCGCCGGCGACGTTCGTCGCCCGCACCTTGTACTCGTAGGTGTCGCCGTTGTTGAGGAGGATGTGCGTCCACGTGGTGTTCCCGCTCAGCGTCGGCGTGGGCGTGAACTTCCCGTTCGCGGTAGCGTTGCGATGCTCGACGATGTACCAGACACCGGGCGCCAGCGCGTTCCACGACAGGGTCACCTTGCCGTCTCCGGCCTGTGCGGTCAGGCCGGTCACCTTGGGCGGCAGCGGTGGCAGCGGCCGCACCCGCACCCCGTCGGACCAGGGGCCCTCGCCGTGCGCGTTGGAGGCGGAGACCCGGTACTCGTAGGTGTCACCGTTGTTGAGCATGGTGTCCACAAGGGAGGTCTGGTCCGTTGGGTACGGGAACTTCTCCCAGTCACCGCTCGGGATCACCTTGCGGCGGTGCACGAAGTAGTACATGCCCGCGCCGAGGCTGTTCCAGGACAGGGTGGCCTTGCCGTCGCCAGGTGCTACCCGCAGACCACCGGGTGCCGGTGGTGTGCCACCTCTGGCGACCATGCTCACCGGCTCGGTGGCCGGGCCTTCGCCGCCCTGGTTGGTGGCGCTCACCTTGAACTGGTAGGTGCGGCCGTTGACGAGCGCACCGGTGAGCACGCTGAGCTTGTCGGTGGGCGATCCCCACTTCTCCCAGTCGCCGTTGGTCGTCGCGTCGCGCTGGTAGACCCAGTACCAGGGCTCGCCCGGCGACGGGTTCCAGGACAGCTGCGCGAAGCCGTCCGGCGTCGGCACCGCGCGCAGGTTGGTCGGTGCCGCGGGCCGGTCGTAGTGCGCGACGGCACTGGCCACATTTGTCGGGGCGGACTCCAGGTCGTAGTAGGTGGATACCACCTTGAACTCGTAGCGGATGCCGTGGGTCAGCCACTGCGCCGTGGCGGTGGTGCCCTTCGAGACCGGGTACGGCCACGGAACGAAGTCACGGTCGTTGGCGCCCCGCTGGTACACGGTGAACCAGCTGCCCTCGCGCGGTGAAGTCCACGACAGATCGATGGTGCCGTTTCCGCGCGGGGTGGCCGTCAGGCCACTCGGCGCCGGTGGCGTGGTCGGCTGCGGCGTCGCCGTCACCACTGTGGACGTCGGTCCCTCGCCGCCGGGGTTGGTCGCACCCACCTTGAACTCGTAGGCGTTCTTGTTGGTCAAATACTTGTAAGTGAACGTGGTCTCGCCCATCAGCGGGACCGGTAGCTTGCTGAACTCGGTCTCCCCCGCGCCGACGTCCTTGATGTACGGGAAGTACCAGACGTTCGGGCCGGGTGCGCTCCAGCTCAGCGTCACCTGAGCGTCGCCGGCGACCGCCCGGAGGTTCTTCGGCGCGCCGGGCAGGGCGGTCCACGATGCGGTCGAGGCCACATTGGAGTACGGGCCGTCGCCGCCGGAGTTGGTGGCCAGCACCCGGAACTCGTACACCCTCGAATGGGAAAGGTACTCGGCCCGAGCCTCGGTCCCGTTGACGATCGGCAGCGGCCAGCGATTGAACTTCGCGTCGTCGTCTTCCTCCGAGGCTTCGCGCTGCTCGACGAAGTAGTACACACCCTCCTCGGGCACCGGATCCCAGCGCAGCTTGATGGTGCCGTCCGGCTCGGCGTTCGCGGTGAGGTTGGTCGGCGCGTGTGTCGGCGGGCCGATCGCCGGCAACGCCGAGTCCGGCAGCGACTTCGGCCCCTCGCCCACCTCGTTGACCGCTGAGACACGGAACTCGTACGTGTGCCCGTTGGTCAGGTAGCGCAGGTCGACAGAGACGTCCCGGACCGGCAGCGGCAGCCGGGCGAACTGGGTCTGCTTCGCGGTCTCGTCCCGCTGGTACACCCAGAAATGCTCGATGTCACCCGGCGGCGGCTGCCAGCTCAGCGCGATGCCCTGGTCGCCTGGGGCCGCGGTGAGCGCCGTCGGCGCGTCGGGAACGCCGGCCGGGTCGACGGCGGCAGGCAACGTGACGCTGACGAAACGCGGCCGGTACAGCCGGACGTCGGCGAGCACGTCGGCGCTCTTGAGGCTGTTGACGTTGTAGGAGACGACGAGCTGGTTGCCGGAGGAGAACGCGGTGTGGATCCGGGCGTCGTAGACGATCGTGTCGCCGCGGCTCTCCGGCGCCTTGTAGACGTGGGTGCGCCCGGTGAACGGCCCGGTCGGCGCGCCCGCGGTGTACGCGACGATGTCCGGGTTGAACGCCAGGTTGGTGTCCTGGGTCAGCAGCACATACCGGCCGTCGTCGAGCTTCTCCAGCCCAAACCCGTCACCCACGCCACTCATGACGGGCGTGGACTTGGCCTCTTCTGTCGACCAGTCACCCGGACCGCCCGTCCAGAACTCCCATGCCGCCTCGGTCTCCAACAGTCCGTTGCGCACCCGGGCGATGTGCAGCAACTTCTGCCCGTCGCGACCCTCCACCCCGTAGATGTAGGTGTAGTCATCCTCCCGCAGCAGCGCGGCGCCCCACTTCAGCGTCTTGCCGAAGCTCAGATCCGTCGCTCCCTTATAAGACATGTCCCTTGTGGAGAAGAAGCCGATCGCCGTGCCCACCTGTGCGACGTCCAGCACGCCCGACCCGGTCTTGCGGTAGTGGGTGTAGAAGGCCGCCACTTCGTCACCCTCGACGGTCGCGTCGTTGACCCAGTAGCCGGCGTCGTTCGGGTCGTCGTCCGTCTCCGGTCTGACCAGCGACTTGGGGTCCGCGGCGTTGCCGCCGGTGACGGTGGGACCGAGGGTGTTGCCGGACTGCACCACCATGCTGTTGTGGATCATCGGAGTGTTGGGCGGCCGGCTGTGGTCGGGGTTCACCGTGCCAAGGAACGTGTCGGAGAACAGCCACGCCACCCGCCCGTCCGGCAGCGCCACCGACGTCGTCTCGTCGCCGCCGGTCCAGTTCCCGCCCTGGTCGCCGTACGCGTTCCACAGCCTGTTGAGGTCGTCGTGCGCGACCGTCTCCGCGTCGCGCGCGCCCGGCGGCGGTACGTACAACAGCCGGTTCGGCGTGCCCTCCATGCCAGCACTGCGCACCGCGTTCTTGTTGGAGTTCGCGATGAGCACCTCGGCGACCTGGGCGGAGGTGAACGTGGGATGCTCGGCGAGGATCAGCGCCGCGGCGCCGGCCACATGAGGCGCCGCGAACGAGGTGCCAGAGTTGTTGTCGACGTGGGCCGGACTCTCGATCCCGGCGGTCGTGATGTCGTAACCCGGGGCGAACAGGTCGACGCACGGCCCCGATGCCGCGTCTGAGATCCTCCTGTCGTTCTGGTCGGTCGCGCTCACCACGATCACCCCGGGCACCGTGTTCGGCTCTTGGGTGCACGCGTTGCCCTCGAAGTTTCCGGCACTGCTCACCACCGTGAGCCCACTATTCACCATGTCGTTCACAGCCCTGTGCACCAGGCCGCTGGTTGGTCCGCCAAAGCTCATGTTGACGACCGCCGGGCGTTGGGCGTTCTTCGTCACCCAGTCCACACCGTGGACGATCTCGACGACACCGGGTTCGAAGTCGCCATTGGCGTTGCACGTCCCAATCCGCACAGACACCAGGCGCACGTTCTTGGCGACCCCGTACTCCTTTCCACCGATCACGCCCGCCACGTTCGTACCGTGCCGGCCCTTCGCACCGGTGCAGTACTCGTGGTCGTCCGGGCTGTACTCGTGCCTCGCCCGGCCCTCGAACGTCTCGTGGTCCACCCGGATGCCGCTGTCGAGGACGTACGCGTGCACGGCGCTGTCCGAGTGGTAGTAACGCTGGTCGCGCTGCTGTGGGATCTGGTCGATCCGGTCCAGGCCCCAGTTCGGCGGGTCGACCTGCGTGCTGTCGAGCCTCACCACCTGGTCCGCCTCTACCACCTCGACCCGCGGATCGCCGGCGATACGACGGGCCTGTGTCGCCGTCGCCGACAGCGAGAAGCCGCCGAGCACCGCGGTGAACAGCGCCTCCACAGTGCCGCCGTACCGGCCGGTCAGGTCCCGCGCCGCCGCTGTGACGTCGACCCCGTCACGAACGTCCACAATGTAGCGACCCGGCAGAGCCGTAGCCAGATCCGCGTTGCGAACCTCCCCCATCCGCCCGCCAGCCGCGGGAACGACCATGACGCCCAGCAACAGTGCGGCCGCCACCGCGGTCGACAGTCGAGAAACCGACCGACCCATTTCTCACCCGCACCCACTCGCCGAGACAGAGCCAGATCATGGTGGCAGCGATCTCCTTTCACGAACCTTTCATGCGGCTGGCCGCGCCGGAGAAGCGCAGGTACGCCCCTGCGGCTAGGCTGCGAGGATGGCACCTGAACGCGGCGGCGTTCGGTGACTACCCGCGAAATCCACGCGACCACTGCCGACGGCACGCGGGTCGCGGCGACCGATCAGGGTGAGGGACCTACGATCCTGATCGTCCATCCAGGATCGAGCGATGCCACATCCTGGGCGGGCGTGGCGGACAAGCTGTCATACCGGTTCCGGGTCGTGCGCATCCACCGCCGGCTGTACTCTACCGGCAGTCGACCGGCGGCGGGACACACCATGGCGACCGAGGTCGACGACGTACTGGCGATCGCCGCGACCCTGGACGGGCCTCTGGTTCTGGTGGGTCACTCGTCCGGTGCGGTGGTGGCCCTCGAAGCCGCGCTGGCCGCGCCAGCGACGTTCGCTGGCCTGGTGTTGTACGAGCCACCGGTGGCGGTCGATGCTCCGCTGGGCGGGCAGGCGTTGCTGCGCGCGCGAGCCGCGCTCGAGGCGGGCAAGCCGGGCCGAGCCATGGCCATCCATCTGCGGGAGATCGTCAAGGCGCCCCGGTGGCTGGTCACGTCCGTCCGGTTGGCTCCGTCGGTGTGGCGCCGGCTGCGGGCGTTCGCACCGGCACAGATCAGCGACGACGAAGCGATCGAGGCACTCGGCGTGGGACTTGCCCGCTACGCCGCCGTAGAGGTGCCCACGTGCCTGCTCGGCGGCGACCGCAGCCCCGCCAACCTCCGCCAGCGCTGGGAGGCGCTGGCGAAGGTGCTACCCGGTGTGCGGTCGGTCGTGGTGCTTCGCCGCCATGGACACGCCGCACATCTGACCGCACCCACCGAGGTGGCATGGGCGGTCGAAGACTTCACCGACTCCGTCCTCGAACAGCCCTGACGTCGAGGTCGGTGCGCCTCTCACACAACGACCAGCTGCCCGCGGCGGCCGGCGGGGCAGACGGGCGTGTCTGGTCCTCGTCCGCCACAATGAGGGCGGCGGCTCCGCGCGAAGTCGACTTCCTCCTGGTCGAGGAATGCAGGCAGTCCCGCCGGTCTTACGGGTACTGGGAGGGAAGCCATGGGCGCGCAGAGCGAGTTCGGCGACTACCAGCTGTTCATTCCTGCCGAAGCCGCGCCCGGCCTGGCTGATGTCCTGTCCACGCTGGACCACCTTTTCCAGAATCTCGACGCCGTCGACGCGGCACCCGCATTCGCCCGCCCGGGCACGATCCCGGCCGCGCATGACCTCGTCCGACGTGATCGCCAGGTAGCCGCAGACATCGACGGCGCCCTGGACAGGCTCCGATCCGACCTGGCCGGCATCGGCTCATCGGTGCTGGGGCACCTCGACCATCTGGTCGAGGCCGACGAGGAGAACGCCCACGACATCCGTAACGCGGGTGCGCCGTAATGAGCGCCTTCGAGCCGGGCCTGCCTGACGCCCGGCAGATGATCATGGCGGACAGCCCTGCCGCAGCGCACGAGCACGCCGCTCGCTGGCAGAGCCTGGCCCGCCGATGTGACGCGATCGCGGATGACGTGGGTTCAGCCCTGGAAATCACCGAGACGCATCTGCGGCTCAAGGCCGCCGCGGTCTACGGCGATGAGCTGCGGCAGGCGCGCCACCGCGCCACCGCGATGGCGGACATCGCGCACCACAATGCCCGTGTGTGGAGCGATGTCGCCCAGATCCTGGCCGAGGCGCAGCGCAAGCTGACCCAGTTGGATCCGCTCGACGCCGCTGGCAGGAAAGCGCTGGTCGCACAGGTGCAGAACGCGTATCTGGAGAACGTCACCAGGCTGTTCTCCCCCGACCCGCTGCCCAGCCCGGACGCCGAGCCACGCCCGCGCGCGAGCAGCGCCGTCCTTCCACCGGTGGTGCCGGTGCCGGTACGGCCACGACGTGTGACCAGCGGCCGGCCGGCGGGTGAGCCCGGTGACTACCTGGTGCGCGATGCGAAGCCCGTCGATGGATTGCCGGTATTGGCGCCCATGGCCTGGTTGGCGGCGCCCAAACAGTCACCGCCGGTCAAGCCCACGCCCGCGGTGGAGGGTGACAGGACGGTGGTCGTGGAGACCACCGTCCTCGTACCCAACTGGATCACGCCGCCAGCCGCCCAGGCGTCGCCACCCATGGCTGCCGAAGCGGCGCCGGTCCACACCACGCTGGTCGACCAGGACCAGTTCGCCACGGTTCTGGCGCACGCCGCCCTTCGGCATCCCGCGGTGATCACCGTACGCGGCGATGAACTCGAGACCGACAAGGCGCTCGCCGCCGTCCGGCGGCACCTCGGGTCCACGTCCGGCGCCCAGCGTGCGGTGCCGGTGTGGCTGAACCTTTCTCATGTGGACGAGCAGGCCGACGTATGGGCGTCGATCCGCGACGGCCTCGTCGAGGCACGGCCGCGCAGACCGGCGCGGCCGTTCACGTTCGCGCGTATGCGCGGTCAGCGGGATCGGGGCGCTCGGCTCGGCGGCCGAGACGCTGTCATCGATGAGCTGACCAGGCTCGACGGGTCCGGCACGACCGTCGTGTTACTCGTTCCTGACCCGCGCTGGACCGCCCCGTACGTCGCCGACCGGATCATCGACGTGCTCCTGGAACTGCGCGAGGCCGCGCCGTCGCTAGGTGTCCTGCTCGCGCTGGACCCGCCGGTGCTCGCCAGTCATCTGGATCAGGTTGCCGGGCGACCGGCCGGCTACGGGCGCGCCCGGGTACGCCGGATCGACCGGTTCGGTGTCGACGTGCCACCACCGACGGCGGCGGATCTCGATCCGGCCCTGCGTGCGCTCAGGCAGGACGCGCGACCTGGACTGCCGGCACCGGTCTGGGCCGAGACAGTCCGGCTCGCTGACGACCCATGGGTCTTCGACCGGGCCAGGACGTTGTTGCTGGCCGATCCGCAACAGCGACGTGACAGCGACCGTGTCCTGTGGTTGTGGCGGTTCTATCTCAACGTGCTGATCACCGGACCACTGTCGACGGTCGATGCCGGCCGGCACGCCGACGTGGTGCTGACCGCGGCCCAGGTGGTCCTGCGGTGGCACGACGCACGGCTTGCCGGCACGGAGCCGAAGGCGCCGCACGAGCTTCTGCCCGCTGACCGACCCGACGTCGCCGCCGTGCTCGACCAGCTGCTTTAGGATCTGGCGGTGGTGAGGGCAGCGCCGAACTCGAGCGCGTTGCGGTAGCGCTTGGCGGGGTCTGTGGCCATCGCGGTGGCCAGCACCGCGGCCAGCGACGGCGGCACGTCCGAGCGCGGCAGCCCCGGCGCGGGCGTGCTCAGTACCCGCCGCCGAAGCTGTTCGAGGTCACCGGCGGGCTCGGACGGAGCGTGGAACGGTGGATGGCCGGCCAGCATCGTCCACAGTGTCGAGGCCAGGCCGTAGATATCCGTCGCCGGCGAAAGGCCGCCGCCGGTCAGCGCTTCGGGCGAGGCATAACTGGGCGTCATCCCGGCCGCGCCTCCCGCGTTCCCAGCCTCGCCCACGTCGAGCGCGATGCCGAAGTCGGAAAGGCGCGGCCCGTACGACGTCCGAAGGATGTTGGACGGCTTCACGTCACAGTGGATCACTCCAGCGACGTGAGCGACATGCAGGGCGTGCGCGATCCGCTCGCCGACCTCGATGACCTCCTCGACGGCCAGAGCACCGACCTGGTGGAGCAGATCCTCGTACGTGCCTTGCGGGCAGTACTGCATAGCCAGGTAAGGGTCACCGTCGCGGGTATGCCCCGTGTCGAACAGGGCCACGATGTAAGGATGACCGGCAAGGTCGATGAATGAGCGCAGCTCACGCAGGCGCGCGCTGTGGGCCGTCGTCGCGTCGCGAAACACCTTGATCGCGTCGACGCGGCCCAGACGGGTATGGGTCGCCCGGTACACCACCGAGGAACCGCCCACGCCTACGACCTGGAAGTCGTGATAGCCCGGCACCAGAGGCGCCTCCGCGGATGGCGCGTCCGATGGGGTCAAGGCCGCCGAGATCCCGAACAGACCGGGTGCCACCTCGCCGTCTTCGCTTACCTCGACTGCCGCCGGTGCCGTCAGTGTCAGGCCCAACCGCGCGGCGTGCGACTCGATCATCGCGGCCAGTTCCACGCGGAACCTGGCTTCGTGAGCCTGGCGCGCCTGATAGTCGGACGGTGAGAGGACCAGCAAGTACCGCCCAGGGACCCGGCCGCCGGCACCGTTTTGGGCGGCCGCCCCGCGAAGCGTGCGCTGGAACGCCTGCGACAGGTCAGGCATCCGGGGTCGGAGCTCGTCGTCGCTCGCCCCGCCGGTAGGGGCCTGCTCCTCTTGGGCTCCGTGCCACCGCACCGTCTCCTGCCACAGGTGATCAAAGTGCGCGCGCTGCTTCGCGTCGATCCCGGCGACCACCGTGAGCACGGCATCGCGGGTCGGTGGCCGGCTGGCACGGTCCCGCCGCTGCTGCGGAATCGGCACCCGATGCCGCAGCAGATGGTGCACGTCTTTGGCGATCCTCAGCACCGTGTTGACCACGTTGAAGCCCCGCGCGTCGCGAAAGCCAGGCACTGCGGCGGCGTCCGTAGCGATCTTGCGCGCTGACGGCTGGCCATGCCGAACGTGCAGGTCGTACAGGGCGCACCACAGCTTCTCCAACGGGTGCTCGTCGACGCCGGTCATCGTCGGTGTTACTCCCCAGAAGTGCTGTCAGCCTGCTGCTCCGACGCGTTACGCAAAGCCGGATTCTACGATGCGACCGCCATGTCTCGTGCTGTATCCCGTGGCTGTATCGCGTGCCGGCAACGCTGCCGAATGTGTCTCGCGGCCGTCTCGCCCGGCCCCTCCCACCGTGTCTCGTGGCGTCTTCCCTATATCGCCGCAGACGATCGCGTATCGACGAGTGCGGTCTTGTTTTAGCCGCTTTTGCGGATTCTGTGAATGCCGCACGCTGGGCGCACAGCGACGGCGCCTGCGCCTCAACTGCCAGGTCTCAACGCAGGCGCCGCCTCGGCCCTCACAGGAAGGACCTCATCCATCATGCCTCTGTCCCACTGGGCGGCGCTGCTATACACCGCGGCGGTCCTCACGCTCGCCGCTACGTACCTCTGGTCCAAGGACGCCGGACGCCGCAAACGAGCCATGATCCTGCTGCGGCGCCTCACCGGCCGCCGATAACGTCACACACCAGCGCCGTGCCGCACCCGCGGCACGGCGCTGCCCTTTTGGGCCGGACGCCGATGAGCGGGCGTCGACAGCGTCCGAACTGGCACCATCGGCGATACCGCCGTTTACGTCGGAGCCGTCCCCAGAGTATGGGCTCCCTGGTGATCCGCGACCTTGCCGAGCAGTACTTCACTCCGTGAGCTCAGGTGCGAAGTGATTCCCACTCCTTCTCCAGGGCGTGGTTGATCCGGTGATCGCGGGCGATGGCCTCTTTGAGCCAGGCGATGGTGGCGGGTGCCATGGCGAGAATCTGGTTGTAGTTGAGGGCGACTGGATTCACACCGAACAGCAACCCGGTCTTGAGAAGAGTGCCTGAGGCGGCGATGGCGTGTCCGAGCAGCAGCATGGAGGTGAGTTTGGCGTGCTCCACCTTCCGTTGCGCCGCAGAACCGCCGGTGGCATAGCTGTTGAGAAGCCAGTACCCGCGGATGATCGCGGTCACGACGCCAGGAGTGATGCCCATCGTGAAGAAATGGCGAAGGTCATAGCCGTTCGTGTACATGTAGCGGGCGACGTCGGTCCAGGGCACCTCGACGCCGGAGGGACCCAATGCGAACGGTGAATCGACCCGGCCGAGCTGAAGCAGGCTGAAGAACGGGGGTTGCAGTCCGGCCGGGGTGTAGACGTCGGACAGCAGATGGCGCATGTGGGTGATGAGCGAGGTGATCAGGTCGACCGGAGCGGCGTTGGCGGCGACCTGGACCAGTCGCCCTGCTTTGTCGATGTAGGTACCAGTGCCACGCATAAGATCCGCCACCCCGAAGAGGAAGCCCAACGCCGGATCGTGGCCGAGGCTCTGGAGCCGATGGGTAGCCGGCCGCATGCCGCTGACCAGGCCACCGGTTGCCTTCGTAGTAGCGGCGTCGTAGGGCACCTTGGCCAGCTTCTCGAATCCCTTGAAAAACTGGTTGTGGATAGCTCGTGCGCGGTCGCGGTCCTGGAGCCACCTGGTGAGGGGCGATCCCGTGTACTTCTTGCCGAGGAAGGTGGAATCCTGGGGGATGCGGACGAGGATGACGTCCAGGAGGGTCGCGAGGACTCCGGCGCTGACGACGACCATCCAGTCGGTCCGGTCCCAGCTGATGTCTCCATGTTCGCCGGCGTAGCCGCGCAGGCTGTCCGCTATCTGGCTGGTGGGCAGGACCTGCGGGAGAGGGTCCCGGGTCAGATCGAGCCCCAACAGGTCCAAGCGTGCTTCGGCAAGGGTGACGAGGTGGTCGAAGTCGTCCTCAGTCGGGACGGCAGGCACGGCGTAACGGAGGTGGCTCGGCGGTTCGCCGCTCACGGCGGTCACCGCGTCCGGCCAGGGTCTGTGAGCCGACAATGAGGCGCCCATCGCCCGCAGGCGGGCGCGCACCGCGTCAAACTCGGACTCGACCTCGTCCAAGGTGTCGCTGACGCGTGGTTCGCGCTCGAGGACATCCTTGAGGTCGAAGTCCACCTGGTCGAATAGCCCTCGCATTTCGGCCAGCGTGACCGTCTGGTAGGCAACGACCGCCGCGGCAGCCGAGAGCCGATCAGTGGACACGCGACGGCTCCCGGCTTTCGAAGGCCACCTGGCTGGTCTGCAAATCGGCCAAGGCCAGTTGGAAGGCGGCCATCTCAGCCCTGAGAGTGGCCAGCCGCTCCTCGTTCCTGGTGGTCTGGGTGAGGTGGGCCTGCATCCGGTGGGCGAGCCCGGCGATGTCGTCAGTGAGCTCGGCCATAGCAGATTGATGATTCTTGATGACTTGCTGAATCAGATACTCGCGTCGCTTCTGGCGTTCACGGTCGTTCGTGGCCAGCACATAACGCGCGCCCTGATGGACCGCGACGCCGAGGAGCACCACCGTGCCAATCCCGGTAACCATCGCGCTCAGGCCAAGTAGCCCGCCAAACCCCAAAGCCGCCAGACCCGAGGTGATTCCCGCCCCGCCGAGACCGGAGACGCTGCCAGCAAGACTGACCGCGGCAACTGGGGCTCCGAACGCAGCCGCCTTGGCCGCGATGTCCTTTGTGGCGGTCTCCAGCTGGCTGGTCGTGATCTTGCCGCGAGCGAAGTCCTCTTCGGTACTCACCAGCCGTTCGGTCGCCTGAACCACCGTGTCAGCCGAATCGGGGAACACCAGCCTCGCGATCAACAGGATCCGCTCACGCTCGCTGTCCGCGACATGCCTGTCAGCACGCGAGATACGCACGAGATCGCGCAGCAGCAACATGAACACCGGCTCGCGCTGACCTTCGTCGAGGATGTCGAGCAACTCGCTGGCCAGATCCACGACGGCCACCCGGAACTGCTCATCGCTCGCGGCATCGCGTTGCGCCCCCGTGATCTCACCACGCAACTGCGATCGCGCTTCGCCGTCGAGCCCGATGGTCGATGCGAACAAGTACAGATTCGCGATCTCGCGAGGATCGAGGACAGCATCGACCAGGGCCAAGCTCACCAACACCCGGCAATAGAGCAACTTCGCGTCATTGGGGAGCGCGGACAGGTTCGCGGAATCATCGCGGTTACGGGACGACCGCGCCGACAGGTTGCCTTTGACATCCGCGACCTTCGCCTTCACCTGTACGGCGGACTGCTTCGCTCTCTCCTGGGCGTCGCCAGCAGCGTCAGTGACACGCTGCCGTGCGGCGCTGGCAAGATCCTTCAGCCGGCCAAGCCCAACCTCACGAGGCTCCATCGCCATCCCTTCACCACGCGGTCGGATCCATGTTTCGCTAGGTCTCGACATCGGGTAAGGGACTGTTCGGTTGTTTGCGCGGTAGTCAAGGAGCGCTATTCAGAACGTCTGATCGTCCACTGTGGTCAGGGCCACGGGTGTCACTACAGGTGACGGCGGGCCGCCCCGGTGTAGATCACCTGGTTGTGTGGACCAAAGAGATCAACGAGGGGCAGCCGCCGCGCTGTCAGGCTATGACCGGACTACGCGGCGATCAAGTCACCGACCTCGTCAGCGGCGTGTTCGACCTGCTGGACGGGGTGTGGCAGCCAGTACGCGGACGGCGGCGGGCGCTCGGCCTGTACCGGGCGGTGGTGCTGACCCTGTTCCTGATGCGTCGTAACGAGGCGCAGGCGGTGGCCGCTGAACTGTTCGGCTGCTCCCAGTCCACAGTGTCACGCGTGGTGCGCCGGCTGCGGCCGCTGCTACGGCAGGTCACCGCGGACTTCGCCGGCCAGATACGACTCCAGGCCAAACGATCGGCGGTGCTGGTCGACGGGTTCCTGGCCCCGACCGGCAACCGCACCGGTACACCGGACCTGTTCTCCGGCAAACGCCACACCTGCGGCATGAACGTGCAAGCTGTGTCGGACCTGGCCGGTCGCCTGGTCGACACCGGCCTACCAGTACCCGGCGCCCGCCACGACAGCAAAGCCCTCACTGAGTCCGGCATCGCCGACCGCTGGGCCAACCACCTACGACCGGGCGGACCCGGCATGCTCGCCGACCTGGGCTACCTGGGCACCGCGGCGATCACCGGCACCCGCAAAACCCCGCGGCGGCGAACTCGGCCAGGTACGACGTGCCTGCAATCGAGCGATCAACAGCACCCGCGCGGCGGTCGAGCGAGCGATCGCGCACCTGGTCAACTGGAAGATCCTCGACACCGGCTGGCGCGGACGCCTCACCGACTTCCCCGAAGTCCTACGCACCGTCACCGGACTGGAGATCTACCGAACCTGGGGATAACCACGTTCTGAATAACGCCCCAGGTGAAGAAGGCCCGCATCGAGCATCTGTACGCAATCACCGACGGTGAGATCATCCCGGAGGAGGGTGAGCCGACCGTGGTGTTCAGCATGGACGAGTTCGGACCGTTGAACCTGCAACCACACCCGGGCCGGCAGCGGGCCGAGGTCGGCGGCCGGCACAAGGACCCACGCCTTGACCCGCGGCCGAGGCGGCGGGCGCCACACCCTATCGGATTCTTGCGACTAACTCGTCTGCGAATTGACCAATCGCGGCGTCAGAATCGCGGCGTAGCGCTTCGAACTTCGACCGTGATTCACCGAATATCCGGTCAACGGCAACTTCCCAGTCCACCTTTTCTTGATAGTTATCCGCATATATGCTTCCCGCGTCATCGGCCGCTCGGCGCCACGCCGTAGATGCCTGCGCTACTTGTCGGACAAGTTGAAATAGCTCAACCCTTACCGACAAAGCACGGCACGAGAGAAGTGCAATAAGGAATGGCAGCACAATTGGAGTGGCGGCACTTATCGCCATTCCCTGATGACATATCTCATTTTTTAGGTGGAACAGCGCATCGGTTGCCATCGAGCGGTCGTTGTGGCAAATTCGTTCAACTAGCCTCCCGGCGCCCGGGTAGGTCGCCCGCAAGCGGGCAAGATCCGCCTCGGTAACGCCACATTCAACCCATACAGGCTCATCTGTTGACTCGGTCATCACGCATCGAACCTCCGCTCCACATTTAATACTAAGACCCTAGGCTAGTTCTAATCCCCAGGCGTGGCAGCAATGATTCACACGCAGCAGGGCAAGGAGCTACCGGGGTCAGGTGGTAAGGCGTCCCCGGCGCGAAATGAACTGACTCAATCACCGCATTCGTCATCGGGTCACCTGCCTCAAAGGCGTCACTGATGCAACCGATTTCAGCACATCCAAGATGGTGACCTCCTGCGTTCTGAATTGCCGTATATGCATCGTAGTCCACGTCCTCGATACCACGGTTCATGTTATGTGAGAAATAACCAGTTGGGTTGTCCATCGTGGTCAGCCTCGACACGACATCGATTGTCAGCGACCTCTGATCCAGCGAATCTGCATACGCCTTAAGCTCAGGGGAGCAATTGTGGACGAGTACTGGAGTCTCGCCGACGACCACATAGTACGTGTGGACGGTCTTGACAGTCAGGTCGCGCATGGTCTGGGCGCCGCGGTAGTTGTGGACCGCGTCGACTGAGGCTTGACCGTGGGCTGTGCGTAGAACCTCATGCGGACGAAGTTCGGCGGCGTCGATCCAGGCTTGCCGGGTTTCGCTCCAGAAGGGGTGGTGCTGGGTGGTCTCGAGGGTGGTGAGTTGCCCTGTCTCGGTGCGGATGGTCAGGTCGGTGAGTTCGGTGTCTGCGTTGATGTGGAGGTCTGTGACTCGTTCGTTGGTTGTGGTTCTGGTTTCGGGGTTGTGGGCGCGGACTTTGTCGCCTTCGGCTACGTCCTTGATGGGTTTGTTGGTGCCGTCGGCCATGAGGACCGGCGTGTCTGGGTCGAAGCTGTGTTTGCAGGCTGACTTGCCAGGGTTGGGTCCTGGGCCGCCGCCGCCCTTCTTGGTGGGCGCCGGTGGTGTGGTGGGCTTTGGCGCAGTCTGTTTGGTGGTGTTGCCGGTGGCGCGTCTTTCGGCTTTTTCGCGGGCGATTTCGGCGATGTCGTCGGTTGAGGCGGCTACCGACCCGGCGTTGTCGGATTTGACGCTTTTACCGACAAGAGATTTGACCCTGCTCACGCCCGCTTCGGCAAGACCCCGACAGAAGTTTTTGAACTTGCAGGCCAGGTCGACGCCGGGGATGAAGGAGACGGCGGAGACGGCGGCGCCGGTGTAGTCCTTTTCGGAGAGGTAGTAGATGCCGTTGGCCGCGTCGCAGACGACGCCGACGACGGGGATCAGCCCGCAGTAGTCGAGTCCTTCATGGACGTTCTTGCTGTTGACTGCGGGCGCTTCCTTCGGCCGCTTTTTCTCAAGGCTGTTCTTACACCCGTAGCCCCACGCCTCATATGCGCAGGGATTCATTTCGGGGTCGTTGTATTCGGGTTGGATGAGGCCGGAGGGGTCGCTGCCGGTGGTGGGGTTGTTTCCGGCGTAGGTGTAGGGGTGGAGGTGTTGGGGGTTGCCGGGGTTGAGGATGGGGTCGACGGAGATGAACCGGCCGGTGGTGGGGTCGTATTCGCGGGCGCCGAGGTGGGTGAGGCCGGTGGGGTCTTGGTAGCCGCCGACGAAGCCGAGTTTGTTGGGCCAGGTGGTGGCGGTGCCGCGTGGTTTGCCGTAGGGGGTTTGGCGGCGCCAGGTGACGGTTTGGTTGGTGTCGGCGGTGATGGCGACCTGGTTGGTGCCTTGGTGGTCGGCGGCGAGCCAGGTGAGTGCGGTGGGGGTGCGTTGGGCGATGGTTTCGCCGTTGAAGGTGTAGTAGCGGGTGGCGGTGACCTGGCCGGCGGAGTTGGCCAGGCGTAGTTCCATGCCGGGCAGGTGGAGGGTGGCGCCGGTGGGGTCTTTGGAGATGAGCCGGTTGCCGTCGGCGTCGTAGACGTAGGCGTTGGTGCCTGCGGTGTCGTTCAGGGTGGTGAGGTGGCCTTCGGGGTCCCAGGTGAGGGTTTGCTGCCCGTTGGGTCCTGGCCGGGTCAGGGTGTTGCCGGCGGTGTCGTAGGTGTAGGTGCCGGTGGTGGTGCCGTTGTTGTCTTGGCGGCTGTAGCTGGTCAGGGTGTGGGGCTGGTTGGCGCCGTTGCCGTCGTAGGTGTATGTGGTGGTGACGTCCCCGGTTGGGGTGGCGTGTTCGGTGTAGGACAGTTGGCTGCCGATACGCCCGTCCGGGTCCGTCGCTGTGCCGAAGTCCCAGCTGTGCCAGTAGGGTGCCGGCCCGCCGAGACCTGTGGCGGTTGGTGTGGCGTTGCAGTCGGCGGTGGCCGGTGTCCATGCCTGCGTGAGGCGGCGTTGGTGGTCGTAGGTGAAGCATTGGGTTTCAGGGGTGACGGCGTTGTCATCGATCTTGGTGATGTTGCCGGCGGGGTCGTATTCGTAGCTGGCGTTGGAGACGTAGTTGTTCTTGATGATCGGGCGTCGTTTGATCCGACCGGTGCCCTCGTCGTAGTACTGGCCGGTCTGCACTGATGGGGCGCCGGTCAAGGCGGTGGCCCGTGTGGTTAGGTTCGCTTCGAACAGGTTGGTGTAGACGGCCTCGACGACGTAGTGGCTGGCGCCGGCGTAGTTGGTGGCCAGCCTCTCCGGCACGGCGTGAGCGGAGTCGTAGCCGTAGGTGAGGGTTTCGGCGCTGAGCCCACCCGCCGCGGGCAGGGTGATGGTGTTGGGTGAGCCGTCGGCGCGGTAGGTGGCGCGGAAGGTGTAGGTGCCGGCGAGATTGCCTTCGACGCCGGGGATGGTGGTGCGGGTTTGGGTGGGCCGGTATTGGGCGTCGACGGTGACGGTTTCGGTCTTGTACTCGTTACCGCTGATCCAGCGTGACGCGGATTTCAGCAGGCCCTTGGCGGGGGTGTCGTATACCCATTCGGCGCGGATCGGGCCGGTGATGGACCCTTCGCGCACGCTGGTTGGACGACCCAGACGGTCGTAGGTGTAGGCCAGGTCGACAACATTGGGTCGGGAGTCTGAGATGGTCTCCAGCTCGCCGTAGTTGTTGTAGGTCATGGTGGCGGTCCCGGCGTCCGGGTCGCTCACCACCTTCTGGCGGCCCTGGATGTCGTACTCGTAGGACCAGGTGTTGCCGGACGGGTCGATGACCGTGGCAAGCTGGCCGGCGGGGTGGTAGGTGTAGCGGGTTTCGTCGTAGCCGCCGGTGGGTGTGGGGCCGTGATGTTGCCACAGTTTGGTGGTGTTGCCGCGGGCGTCGGCCCACACGGTGGTGGCGATACCACCGGCCGGTGGGGTGATGGTGGTGTGGTCGCCGTGGTAGGTGGTTGAGGTCCGCCACTTCTCGATCTGGATGCCGGCTGGGGATGCGAGCAGGATCGAGTGGGTGGGCCTACCGGCCGCGTCGAACAGGGTGCGGCTTTGGCTGGGCATGTCGGCGTCGTAGCCGAGGTACAGGACGGTTTCGGCGGTACCGGAGTTGTAGTAGGCGGCGTTGCTCTTGTAGACCCGGCCGGCGGAGTCGTAGAACGAGTCGGTGATGATCCGACCGCCGCCGTAAGCCGGCTGCTGTGTCTGGCGGGGCCGGCCGAGGGCGTCGATGAGTTCGTAGCTGGTGTGGTAGCCACCCAGTGCGTTGAGCGTGCGGGTGGTGATGGCCCACGGTGTGGTGGTGGAACCAACCTGGACGTAGGGGGTGTAGGCGTAGCCGGTGGAGGGGTCGTTCGGGAACGTGGCCTTGGCGCGGCCGGGTAGCCAGACACCTGTGGTGCGGCCGATGGCGTCGTAGGCGATCTCGGTGACCCGCAGGTTGGGGTCGGTGGTCTTGACCGGGACGCCCCAGGCCGGGTCGAGTTCGACGGTTTGGGTCCACGCCAGCGGGTTGGTGGTGACGGCTTGGGTCACCGGCCCCCCGGTCGCGGGGGTGTAGGTGGTGGTGGTTTTCTCCCCGGCGATGTCGGTCGTCTCGGTGACGCGGCCGTATACGTCGTATTTGCTGGTGCCTACCGTCTGGTAGAGCCGGTTGCCGCCGTTCCAGTCTTTGACGGTCTGGATGGTAGTGATGCTGCCTTTGCTGGGCGTCGCCCCGTAGGCGAGGTTGTCGAGAGTGAACAGGGTGTCGCCGGTGACCTGGGCGCCCGCGGTGGGGGCGGTGTTGCAGTCGTCGGCCCAGCCATGGACGCGTTTGACGGGGGTGAGCAGCCAGTTGCTGCCGGCGGTGTTTCGGACGTACTCGGTGGCGGTGCAGCGGTCGTCGACGGCTGTAGCGTCGTCGCCGAGGTCGTCGACCTTTGTGGCCATGCCGTAGCTGTCGTACGTGGTCTTGGTCGTGGCACGCCGCCACGCCCCACCGTCCAAAGCGGTGCGGGTCTGTACGGTCTGCGTCCGGGCGTACCGGGCCTCGACAGCCGGGGTTCCGGACCGGGTAGCCGTTGGCGGGTCTGACCGCCATGGGTCGCTGACCGCAGCGGACAGCACCGAGCTGCCCAGCCAGGTGATCTGCTCGCGTGGCATGCCGGCGAAGTGTTCGTGGTCGGTGACGGCGGCGCCTTCGAGCCCTTGGACGGTGACCGTGCGGGTGCCGCCGCCGTCGAGTTTGTCGCCGTGCATGCCGCGGAAGTACAGGGTTTCGGTCTTGGTCTCCTCGGCACCCTCGCCGACCTTGGTGACGACGGACGGGTAGCCGCGCCACTGCCCCCAGCTCTTGCGATCCTCTGGGACGAGGCCGTCATCGTCGTCGTAGTGCCACAGCGGCAGGTTGCTCGGATTCTTGTACTCGTAGCGGGTCAGCAGCCTATGGGCGCCGCCGGTGTGGTCGATCTGCTGTACCTGGGTGACCACATACTTGTGGAAGTAGTCGGTCAACGGATCGGTGTAGGCCGGTGGTGTCCACCGGACCGGGAAACAGCGCATCCGGTTGTTGTCCACCGCCGCCGGCAGGTTCGACCCGGCAACGCACTCACGGCCGCTGTAGCTGACATGGATCTCACCGGCCATCTCGGTGACGATCTTGTTGACACGCCACCAGTTCATAGCGAGGGCCCAGTCCGAGCCGGCGGCATCGACTCGGTTGCTCATCTGGATTCCGCCGAATGTGACCTCCGGCAACGTGACTGTGCTGCCGTTGAGGCCGCGGTGCGTGATTCCCTCCAGCCACAGCCCCGCGCGGGTGCCGTCGCCCGGGTCCGGGAAGGAATGCCGCAGCGTCCACGAGTCGACGTTCTGATAGGAGGACGTGGCCGCTTTCCACACCTTCGTCGTCACCACGGACAGGCGGTTGGCGGACCAGAACGTCGGTGCCGCGTTCAGGCACGGGTTCGTGCTGGCCGTACACTCCTGATCCCAAGGTGTGTCCGGCCAAGTGGTCTCGTTCTTGGTCGCACAGTTGGATGTGGACAGGCATCGGTTGCCGTATGAGAATTCGACCCGGCCGGGCGTGTTCTCCACATAGGGCGACGCGGCAGCGTACTCGTTGTCGTCCCGGTTGTCGCTGCCGTAATCGATGCGGGTCAGGTGACTGCCACGGTGGTAGCCCACCGGTGTGGTGGTGTCGATGTTCAGGGCGTAGTGGTTGGTCTCCCGGGCCCACCACAGCGACATGGTGTTGCCGTGCACATCCTGGACATAGTCCAGGTTCCACCGCCTGGCCTGGTTCTTGCCGCCACAGCGGGACGCCGCGAACGTCGAAGCGTGGCACGGCTCGTTGGGGTTGTTGCCGAACACCGGAACGCTCAGCACCGAGTCGGTGGTCGGCCGACCAGCCGACCAGCCCGGCAGCCGGTGACGGCCGAACCAGTACTGGGTGCCGTCCGCGGTGGTGACCTTCCAGTACTCGCCGTCGTTGTCGCCGTTGTCGAAAGTGTGGTTCAGCCGTTCGATCTTCGACCCGTCTTCGCGGCGCGGATGCCACCGACCGCTCCCGTCCTGAAGCAACTCGATCGACGATCCACCGAGTGACAGGATTGCGTTGTCGGTCGCCCAGCACAGGTCGCCGGTCTTCGTGGTGTTGTTGGCGTTGCCGCCCATGTCCTCGGCGCACGCCTTGTAACGACGCTCGATGAACCCCGGCTCGTACGCGAAACCCTCCCCGATCTGACCCGGCTGGTTATTCGTCGCCGCATGCCGGCCATCCACACTCTGCGACGCATACGACAGCCCCACACTCGGCGCGGGACCACCCACACCCGGCGGAACACGCATCGGATACGACCACGAGAACCCACCCGTACCCCCACCATGGCCCCACGTCGAAGACGGAGCCAAACTGGACGCCGCATAATCCCCAGCTCCACCGGACGGCCCCGCCGCCAACGCCACCAAAGTGCCCGAACTCGACGCGGTCACCGGCACGGCCAGCACATCAGCGGACACCGTCGCCGACCGCGTGTCATTGCGGGAAACGAGCTCGACGGGGACGCAGCCCGGACCGCCCTTGCCTGTCAGGCCACACTCGGGCAGCCGCAAAAGCCGCAGCCGGGAAGCCCAATCAGCCCCGTACGCATACCGAAAGGAGGAGTAGTCCACCTGCACATTCAGCGGCCCGGCCGCAGCCGCCTCATCGGTACGGCCCACCCGCAGCAACAGCCCAGCGACTCCGGCGGCTCGAGCCTGTGCCTGCGACAGCACCTGCACCCGTGCCGCCTTCGGCGCAGCGCCAGCAACGCGAGCCTGGCCGGCACCCACAGCGGGGCCAACGCGAACCGGCAGCGATCCAGCCCTTACTGTGTCACTGGTTGACCCGCCGACGACAGAAGCGGGCACGGTCACATCAGCCATGCCCGGCGTCGGCCACGCCGGCGCAGGCCGCACCTTAGACGCGGCCGCTTCGGCCGGATCAGGGCCGGACCTGGTACCCGTCGCCCTCGTACCACCGACCGACTTGTACCGCTGCGACTCCAGAGCCAGCGGAGGCGCCGCTTGCGCAGTAGCGGCCACCTGCGGCACCAGCCCACCAACCAGCACGGCCACGACGACAAATGCCATCGCCCGGGAACCCCGTGCCCGAACCCTGGCCGCGACCCGCCGCCAACGCCATCCACTCACCGACCGGCCGACTACCTCACTGCGCCTACTACTGGCCACGCGTGCCTCCCTTTTCGCAGAAGGGAATGGACGGCGACCGATTCACGGCCACCGGAAAGATACAAGACGACCGTTGTCGTCTAGGCCTGTGCCACCACATTGACGATTTGCTCGGGTGTTAGCGCGCCTTGCCAGATTTGGACCCGGTCAATCGCACCGGCTACGGCATCGCCGGTGTCGGCACGGCCGATCCGCAGTGGCCCCGGCGCGGCCCACCCCGGCGGCACACCGCTCGCTGTGCCTGCGGGTTGCCCGTTGACGTAGAGGCGAAGCTGCGCCTTGTCCGCGTCGTAGACGCCTGCAAGATGTACCCAGGTATCCAACGTGGGTGTACCGGTCCACTTCACGGTGGAGTACGTCGGTGCCGGGCTGATCTGGTCCGCCGACGGCCGCACTAGTGCCCAACTCGCCGGCGCATTGTCCTGTCGCTGCAGGTAGAAGGCGCAGCGCAGGATCCCACACTGCGACAGCACGGTCGGGAAGTTGCTCAACGCTGTTGGCTTGACCCAAGCCGCCACCGTGTGCGACTGATCCGTGCGAAGCACCGAGCTGCTGGTCTGCGCCAACGCTGTTGCCCCACCATCCAAACACAACGCCTTGGTGAAGCTATAACCCTCACACCAACCAGCACCCGGCGCCGCGCTCAACGTGACCGGACGCTGATAACCCGACAGGTCGGATTCCTCACGGGGTTCCTCGTCGTCGTAGTCGTCCATCTCCCAGTGCCCTACCAGGACCGGCTCTCGCAGTGGCACCAGATCAATGTCCGGGTCAAGTACACGCTGCCACACGCGCACGTCGTCGATGTCGCCGGTGAAATGGTTCGTCTGCACGCCCTGCCAGTGCACCCGTCCTACTTGCATGACACCTGTCGACGCCCACGACGACGCCACCGTCTCGGTGTCCTGCAGCACACCGTTGACATACAGGCGGATTTGCCGAGCACCCGGGTCATACACGCCCGCGACGTGCTGCCACACCCCGGGCGGGGCCGGTGACAGCGACTGGGCGCCGACCACCGCTGGCGTACCGTCCTTGGAGAAGAGGTAGAAGAACCAGTAGCCGTTCGCGTCGCGCTGTAGCTTGAACGGCCCATTGCTCGTCGTGCCGGACTGGGACACCACCGCTCCCCAGGTGCCAGAGCTCGTCGGTCGCGCCCACGCTGACACAGAGAAACTTGTCGAGGTGTCCAGCACCGACGCCGTAGTGGCCGCGTAATCGTTGACGCCGTCGAAGCTCACCGCTCGGTCGACACCGGCGCTCTCGTGGCTGCCCAGAATCCGCCCGCCCGCCCGCGTACCCCCGCTGATCGTGGCCTCCGGCCCGCCGACCACCGCGCTGGCAAGCGTCGTACCGGACGATTCATTCATCTCCCACGCCGCGGCCGGTCCTGCTGGGTCAGCGACCAGGAAGACGTAGTCGTAAGGCGCGGACGAGTTGCCGGCCTGGTCTCGTGACCGGACCGTCAACACGTTCTCCTTCCGATGCATCGGCGTAACCCACACCGTCGCCGACCCACCCAGCGTCCCGGCCGTGACAGTCATCTCCGGCCCGTCGTTGAGCTTGTAGACGTAGTCATACACGTCAGGCTCACCGTTAGCGGCCAGTGTGAACCGCCCCGACAGCCCAACACCACCATGCTCCGGACTGTTCGGGTCGTCCGGCTGCGCCTCCGGATACAGGCCGTCCGCAGTGGAAACGCCGGGTACGGCACCCGGCGGTGTGCCATCAACGTCGAACTCGCACCACGCTGACCAATCAGAATCGCCGCCAAGGGTGTCGCTCGTACGTACCTGCCACCGCAGCCGGTCACCGCCGGACACGCCCGAGCTGATATACAGTTCCGCCTTCGACCCGTGCGGGACACCGCTGTCGGTCTTCGGCCACCCCGACATTGCCACCCACGCGGACCCGTTCCATTTCTGCAGCGCGAACGCGCCGGACAACAGGCCGCCGTTACCAGCATCCGGATCCGTCAACGTCGCCTTCAGCCACGGCTTGACAGACCGCACCAGCGGCCGCCCCGCCCCAGACACACACGCCTGCGCCGGCGCCGAATGGTCGGCGTGCGTGGTCAACTGTGCCGCCGAGGGCGTATTTGGATCCGAGTTGTACTCCACCGACAGCTTCGTCGCCCCCGCGCTGAACTTCTTCCACCACGACGTCGTCGACTCCGACGACCCGTCCGACTGCCGCGCCGACAACGCCAGCGTGTAGTTCCCCTGCCCCGCCGCCGCCTGAATGTCAGTCTTCAACGCGGCGGGCGCGAACTCCATCGGCATGTCAAGCTGCGGATCGTCATCACAGCCCTCTCCGCCAGAAGGCTTGTGCGCATGCCCTTTCCGCTCCTGCAACCACAACTGCAGGTTCGGGCCATCCCACGACTGCTTGCCCGACGACCCTAGATCCGCACTCCGCCACAGATTCACCTCCGTGGCCGCGCACGACCACGAGTGCGTCAGCGTCGTCAGGAACTTCGCCGACCGAATCGACTTACCCGCAAGACCCGACAGGTTGAACGCAAAGAACGACCGAAAGATACCGCTGCCATCGGGACTGTTGCCGACCCGAACCGCCCCGTCATCGCGGGTCGCGTTCTCCGACCCCGCGTACCCCCACCACAGCTTGTTGATCGTCGTCCAGGGATCGATGACCACCGGGTACGCCGTATCAGCCCCACGCAACAACGCGGCGTCAGGAGCGATCACCAAGTCGCTCCCCTCCACCGTGGTCGGCAACTCCGCCTTGCGCGCCATATCGGGAACCGAACGCAATACCGAATCATCGTCATCCGCCGTACCAGCGGCAGCCGACCGACCAGACGCGCCGACGGCCGGTAGCCCGGAGGAGTCCCACATCAGTGCCTCACCCGCGGACACCGCCACCGCGCCAGCACTGTCAACGACCTCGAACCCACCATCCGCACGGCCACGCACCGACACACCCGACGCCGACAGCCTGAACCGCAACGAATCCAGCGCCTGATTCTGGGCCGCTTCCCGGTTATGCACCACCAGCACCCACGACAAGCCATCGACCAACGCCCGCGCGCGAAGGTCGATACCCGGCAGCACTTGCTCATAGACCGCGGTGTCACCCTCCAACCGTGGAACCGGCAACACCTGCGGCCACGACAGCGACACTTGCCCGCCACCCACCAGCCACGTCGCGAGAGGCGCCGAGCCGCCGGCAGAGAACCGCACATCCGCCAATGTCGCGACCGGCGCCACAACACCGCCCTCGGCAGTCCGCAGCTTGGTGTCAATCTGTCGCCAGACACCGCCAACCCTGTTCGTCCAACGTGGAACCGAGTACGACTCGTGCACCAACGTTCCCTGCGGCGTCGCGATTGTCCGGGCCGCCTCGGCACGCGAACCGGCCACCTCCACAGCTCGCCCCGACGCCACCGCGGCAGCCAACGCTTCGGTCTCCGGCGTCTCCCGTACCTCAACCGGATCCGGCAGCGCATCGAAAACAGGCGCGGCGCCCGCAGGTGGAGCACCACCCAACGCCGCCATCAGCACCGCCACCACGGTCGCTCCAGCCACCTGCCGCCACATCCGCGCCACCTCGTCCCCCGCAACGATCAAGGCCGCACGGACAGTAAGGAGTCCAACACTCCTATGTCAACACTTCGACAAATTCCTACTCAGCGTTATGGATCTTATGCATCCCATCAGGGCAGCGGCCTGCAGTGGACTACAGAGAGACAGGATCCAGGCAAGGAAGTTGATCATCCATATTAGACGGTCACAATGCGGGCATAGCTACCCGACAAGGAGTTCCACCAGCGAGACGGTGCAAAGCCACTGTATTGGCCAACCGGCCGTCGAAGACGTTCCCTTGTATCAGCCGACATACAACCCACCAGCCCGTGTCTCGGACGAGCCCAGTCACAGAAGGCGGCTGGTCCATGCCTTTGCCAGCCACGGCCGAGGATGCGCCGCGACGTCCTTACGCGCGTACCCGACGGCAGACTCATGCGGCTTGTTCAACCTCGTTCCGAATGTCGACAAGCTCGGCGCTGGTGGCGGAGGTCCGATCGTAGAAGTAGACAAGACCGAGGCTGCCCGGGTGGGCCCAGCCGCAGACCACGACGGAGATGCCGTTCGACTCCGCGACGCCACACTTGGCGACCCCGCCCAGAGGGCCAGGATCAACCGGCTGGATACCGGTCACCTTGAAAGCCAACGTGAACATCTCGTCGAGTTTCACGGCCGGGGAGTCAACGGTACCGGCAGCGGCACCAACCGCGACCAGGTTCGCCTTCTCCCGGCTGCCGTAGTGGCCGCTGACGACGCCGGTAAGTTTCGGCAGACGCTGCTTCATGCCAACAATCAGCAACTCGTCGAACTGTCGATGCCCTCTATCGAAACTCTTCTCACGCCCGACGAGAGTCTGCGGCGTGACCACCCGACGCTCCGCCTGCGCGGGCGACGGCGTCGACTGCTGGCCGACGCGCTCCGAATCTTCCGGTGACGCGTACACCATCACCGACGCTATGCCGCCCGCCACCACAACGACGACCGCCGCCACGAGCAGGATCCGGCCCCACCGACGACTCCGCGACGCACGAGGCGAAGCTGACGGTTCGACTGAATCGGTCACGTTCGGCTCACTCGACGGCGACGACATCGATGCTCCAGGAAACAGTAATCGGGCATGGCTGAGGGAGACTACTGCACCGAAGCTACGCACCCGCAAACAGCGAGGCCAGCTCCCGTCGTACCTCTCACAGCATGGCCTGCGTCCCGGTGTCCCTGATGGAAAGACCACGAAATGCTCTCGTCTCCACGGCGCGCAGGCGCATCTGGCCCGGCGCTTGCCACCCACGACGAACCGCAGCCAGCCGCAAGAACTCTCAAGTCGTGATCGTGGGCTGTCCAATCCGGACAGCGCGCGGACCGCCGGCCGCCGCCATAGCCGATGACAGCACGCCCCTCCGGCAGCCGCAGGTCACTCTTCCTGGTGAGTTCCTCGGACCGCAGCCATGGGTCCGATCGCAGACGGGTACTGGCTGTATTGGTTCCCATCTCCCCCATCGAGGTGATCGACGTGCCGGTCCCCGCTACCAGCACTGCGCTCGAGCCCGACGTTGACCCGTTCGCCATGTGGCTAGCCCAGCCGCCGATCCGGTCGCGGCCACGTGGCCGGCGTCCACGACACAGTGATGTCGGCATACGCTTCGCGTTCTACGGACGGACCTCAACCGGCCGGTTCCAGGACCCGGCATCCTCGCGGCAGTGGCAGCTGGACAGCGCCACTCACTTCATCGGCGGCCACGGCCACATCAGCACCGAGTTCTTCGACATCGGCCACTCCCGCCGGATTCCCTGGCACCAACGTCCACAAGCCGCCGCACTACTTGACGCGGCCGCCCGCCCGGACCGCGACTTCGACGCGGTCGTGATCGGCGAGTTCGAACGCGCCTTCGACCGCGGCCAGGCCCGACCCACCATCGCCCTGCTACACGCCTACGGAATCACGGTGTGGATGGCCGAGTTCGACGGCCCAGTCGACCTGACCAACCCGGCACACCAGGCCCTGCTGCTACTACTCGGCCGCCAGGCCGAACGAGAGGTCCTACGCTCCCGCTGGCGCACCAGCGCGGCAATGCGCGCCCAGGCCCTCACACAGGGCCGGCACCTGGGCGGCCGCCCACCATACGGATACCGTCTGGTCGACGCCGGACCACACCCGAACGCACAACACGCCCGGGTGGGGACGACGCCTGCATCGCTTGGACCCGGACCCGACAACCGCACCCCACGTGCAATGGATCTTCGACCAACGCGTGGCCGGGGCCAGCACCGCCAGCATCGCCCGCACCCTCAACCAACGCGGCATCCCCTCCCCCGCCGCGCACGACCCCACCCGCAACCCCCACCGCCACCAACCTGTGTGGACGGTACGCACCATCGCGGCGATCCTCGCCAGCCCTCGCTACACCGGCCGGCAGGTCTGGAACCGGCAGCGCACCGACCACCACGAAACCGTGCCCGGCGACAAACGCACCAGCCTCGGCAAGACCCGCGCCTGGAACCCCAAATCTGAATGGGTCGTCTCCGCCAAGCCGGCGCACCCCGCCCTGGTGAGCGACGCCGACTTCCGCACCGCCCAACACGTCCGCGCGACCGCAGCCCCACACGACGACCAACCCCGCGTCTACGCGCTCACCGGCCTGCTGATCTGCCAAACCTGCGGACGGCGGCTGCAACCGCACTGGGTACACGGCCACCCCGGCTACAGATGCAGGCACGGCAGGACCAGCGCCCACCCGCCCAACAACCATCCCCGCTGGGTGTACTGGCCAGAACGCCGGCTCCTCACCGAGACCCTCGCCGCGCTCACCGACACCGACCCGCTCCCCGGCCTCACCGGCGTGGCCGACCTGGCCGGCTACCTGCGCGCACGGGACGCCGTCATCATCTGCGCGACCACCACCCTGACCATCGATGACCCCACCGAACCCGCATCAACGGCCATCGCAGCGCAGACGACTCCGGACACACTGCCGGCGACAGCTACGCAGCCCAGCAACACCCAGCGCGGTCCCAACCATCGACAGGAGCGTCCTTCGACGGCACAGGACGCGCCGAACGAGCGACACCGGACAGCGGTGATCGGACGGCAGAAACAGCGAACCCCACCGCCACCATCACGAAACGTGAATAGTTTTGGTGGGGTTTAACGTGTCCGAGGGGGGACTCGGCCACACACCCCAAGCACATCCGCTGGGAAACGGTGTGCATGCGTAGATGATAGCTGCCGCAGACCATCAGAGCAGCTCCCCGAAAGCGTGACGGGACATGGCTTGCACTAGGCCTCCCACGTCTGCAGCCGGACTGCTCCACAACAGCCGATGACTACGACTCTCCACTACTGAGTTCGAAGGACCCGCTACCGCCTGGTGTCTGTAGCCACTCTCGAACGAGTGATTGGCGAGGCCGAAGCCGTGACAGATCCCTATTTTCATCAGCCGTTGCGGCATCTCCTCGATGGCCACATTGGAGAGGCACATGCCGGTAATCGGCGCCGGCCAGCTTGTATGACAAAGAGCAGTGTCCTCGCGCCTCACGCACCACGCGGCACGCAGGAAAGTGGCGCTCGGACGTGCGATACATGCCCGGTGCGCACGTAGGCGCCGGCCCCGATGTGGCCTTCGGCGGACCCGGCCTAAACCGCCCGGCCGAGATTGGTCCGCCACGAGACGGGATGTCGCGTTCTGGACAATGAGGACGGATCGTGTAGCCCATGTATTGACCGCGACGCTGGTGCGCGACAATTGTCGGGCCCATGACCGCTGCGCCGCCACAGGCCCCGGATGCCCCTAGCGCTGACGCTACGGCGGACGGCACAGGGAGCTTGGGAAGGGTTGGCGACACGCGGGTGGTCGTCGCCGTAAACGATCAACCGTGGACCCTCAGGATCGACACCCTGGCAGTGTCGGTTGGTGCCGACGGCATGGGCATACTCGCGGCTGAGGTCGCGACGTGGTTGCCTCCAGCCGTCTGGGACGGAGTCGACTTCGCGAAGATCCTGCCCGATCAACCCGCATTCTTCGATGTACCGGAGGGTCACCTGCCGGCCAGCGCTCTTCGGCGGATCATTGTGGCGACGGGGCGGAATCCGGGCCAGGCGCCGGCCGCCGCCGACCGCAAACACCGACTCGACGCGATTGGACGCGCGACCTCGGCGATCGTTCGGAGCGCCGCCCGGATGGGCGGCCGCGCGCTCGGCCTGCCGCTACTCGGTACGGGTGCGATCGGCCTGTCGCCCCATGACGTGGCGGCAGTCGCTGTGCCGGCGGCGCGGGCGGCGCTGCGCAGTGTCGCGCCGCGCCTGGAGAAGTTGGCGTTTGTCTGCCGGGACGAGGCCACCAGACGGGCGATCGAGCAGGTTTGGGAGTACGAGGAACTGTTGGTCCAAGCGCGCGAGCAGGCGCTGGCGAACAAGGCCATCCTGGCCGAGGCGGACCCGGTCGGGCTCGGCGAGGACGACCTCCGGCGCGTGCTGGACGACGACGCGGTGGCGTGGCAGCCGTGCCTAGGTCAGCTGGCGGAGCTGCGCCGGATCGACGCGGAGCGGGAGGACCTGCGGGCGTACCTAGTGGCAACGCTCGACAGCGAGTACGAACTGTTGCGACATGACATAGATGCCGGCTCGGCAGAGCGATCGTCTCGTGGGCACCGCAGCCGTGAGTGGCTCAGAGATACGCAAAGCAATATCGACCGCATCCTCGCGGAAAACCGAGAGTGGCACCAACTCACCCGCCAGCGTGCAGACGCCATGAAGAACCTGCACCGCGCCCTCGTCGAGAGCATGTTTTTTCAGCTTCGGCTAGCCATCAATGAGCGGCTCCAACTGCGCGCGCTCACGCAGGACCGCCGGGCACGGTATCGGGAAACGCTGACGAAGGTGCCTACCGGTGACCTGCGCGCCGATCCCGAGATGGCGACCCTCGTATCGACCACGGCGGGGACAGAGCTAGAGGAGCTAACCGCTCTGGACCGCACGTTGCGGGTGAGCGTCGGCGTCGCCGGACCGCGCGGCTGTGGGAAGAGCACTCTGCTCAAGAGCAGAGCGCTATGGGAAAAGCCAGGCATCGCGGGCGGCGGTGTGCGCATCTTCCTGCAGGCGCCCGCGAGTTACGCGCCACGGGAGTTCCTCACCTATCTGTACAGCCTCGTATGTGAGGAGGTGCTGAAGGGCACGTCGGCCGAGTTCCGTCCCGGATCAGATCCGTCACCACCTGCCCGGTTGCGGGCTGCGAGCCTGCTCAGCCTGGTTCTGTTGCCGGCCCTGACGTTTGCTACCGGTCTCGCGATCCTGGCGTCGGTAGCCGCCCGTACCCCCATGACACCGCCGACGCTCGTCGCCTTGGGCGGCGCCGTAGTCGTCGCCGCGTCGGTAGCTCTGCTGCTCCTGGGCGTACTCAAACGTCTGTTCGCGCCGCGCAGGCCTACAGCCGGGCCGGACCATCACAAGTATCTGGTGGAGGTCGCACTGCTGGCGCTTTTTGGTCGCCTATCGGCGAGCCTGCCCGGAGCTGGACGGCTCCTGGCCGTGGCGGCCGCGTGCGGCGCCGTCGCGGTCGGGGCCGCGGACCGGATCACGCCACGCCAGATAGCAGGTGCGATCCTGCTCGCGGCGGCTGCGGGATCAGCGGTCTATTGGATCCCGCGGCGGGGCCGACGCCGGCTGCCGCCCGTCCAGGCCGGGACGAGCGAGCCCGGCGGACATGCCACGGTACTGCGCGCCGCGCGCGGCGTGTGTCTTGTCATAGCGGTGTCGGCTGCGCAGTTGGTTGCTGTGGCGGCGGGCACGGCGCTGCTGGTGGTGCCGGCCACCACGGCCAACGTGGACGTGCGGCTCGTCGTGGGTGGGATGCTCGCGGCCGGCGGCTGCGCCGCCCTGCTGGTTGGAAGCCAGTGGCACCAGCACCTGGCACAGGTAATGCAGCGTCCGGGGCCGACGGACGCCTACGTCGCCCAGGCCGTACGAGATCTCCGGCGGCTGCGCTACCAGCGATCGGTGATGTCGGGTTGGACCGGGGCGGCCAAGGTCGGCACGAACGGCTGGTTGCCCTTCGGGATGGACCTCGGCGCGAGCGGCAGCACCACCGAGGCAGACATGCCGCTCGTTGTGCCCGAGATCGTTGACGGTATCAAGAGGCTGCTCCCGGCCCGCGGTCCTGCAGTTGTCGCCATCGACGAGCTCGACAAGATCGAGTCAGTCGACAAGGCCCGGGATTTCCTCAACGAGATCAAAGGCATCTTGGAGGCGAAGGACACCCGGTTCCTGGTATCCATGTCCGAGGATGCCATCGCCAGCTTCGAACGGCGTGGCCTGCCTTTCCGCGATGTCTTCGACAGCGCCTTCGACGAGGTCGTACGCGTGCCGTACTTGAACGCGGAACAAGCGCGCACGCTCCTCAACGGGCGCATCACCGGCGTACCGGAGCCGTACCTCGCGCTCGCCTATTGCCAATCCGGCGGCCTTCCCCGTGACCTGATCCGCGCGACCGATCGCATGATCTCCCTGGCCGGGTCCGGCGAGGCCGGCTCGCCGCTGGCGGCGATCGCCCGTGACACGATCCACCGCGACCTCAACGGCAAGCGAGACGCCGTAACCGCCGCCATCAAGTCGATGCTCGTCGAGCCTGACGTGTCCGCTGTGCTGAGCTCCGTACAGAACCTTGACGTCTGCGAACCGCTCGGCCCGCGCCGCCAGCCCTGTCTGCTCGACGAGCACTGGCTCGAGCCACTCAGCCAGCTCGACCCGATCTTGCACGACGGTGCTGTACAAGACGTGCCCGAGCGCCGCGAACTGCTGCGACTCACCGTGGAATTGGTGGGCTACTTCTACTACTGCCGCACACTGCTGGAATTGTTCGATGTAGACAACGACATCACGACCGACCGCCTCATCCATGCCGTCAACGACGACAGAGGGCGAGCCCTGGATGTGCTGACGCGCGCACGGCAGACCTTCGCGGTCAACCCATTCGTCGCCTGGAACCAACTGAGCACGATGCGGACCGAGCTGGGGCTGGCGCAGTGGGAACTGCCTACCCCGCTCTGCGTCGGCGGCCACCGTCTGAACCCGCCGAGCCAAGGCCACAACTGATCCGCCGCTGGCCAGCTCAATCTGCTTCGCCTGGCTCGCCATCACTCGCCATCGCCCAGCACGCGACGCCGGAGGATCGAAGCAACACGAGACGAGGTCTGGCGAGCAGAAATACCCGAGGATGATCAGCCACCCGTGCGGGGGTGTCATTGCCGCCGGTAGGCCAGCGGCGAACACATGGAACGCGTCCAAACGATAAAACGCCGAACACGGCCGAAGCCGGCCCACGCGCACGACCGCCAGGACCGGCCATCAGCTGCATCGCTAAATCGACGGTCTTGCATGTGCTTGATCCGTTGACGTCAGCCGTGACAGCAACCGACGCGCACCGCCAGGCCCAACTTGGCACCAAGACCGCGCTCCAGGCTGGCGCGCAGGTGAACGTCGAACCTGTATAGGATACAACCATGAGCGCCGATTTCGCTAGGGTCCTTAAAGGCCTTATGCAGAACCGTCGGCTATCGGCCAGAGCCGTCAGCCGGGCTTCTGGTCGGGCCGAGTCGACTGTCAATCAACTACTTACGGGTAAGCTCCAACCAACGCACGATATCCTTCGGGACCTCGCGCCTGTACTGCAATTAGACGCAGCCGACCTATTTGTCATCGCGAACCTTTCCATAGATTCTGAAACGGCCGCGCGAGAGCCATATCATGCAACCGTAGAGATAGGCCAACTCGTTGCTACTGCCAGCTTCTTGACTCCCGCAGAGGTCAAGCTATTAGTTCAATCCGCCAGGGCTCTCAGAGGCGACAACCAAGAAGATCGCGGAGGCACCCCGTCAGGGCGTAGCAATCCGCCAGCTTAACCGAATGATACTGGCACCATAGCCTGCGGGATCACCGATGCACCAGCCTGAATGCAGTTCAGTGACCCCGCAGGCATCTAGCCAGGAATAATCACGCTAGCGACTAGTTGAATTCGAAGGGATCCCATTGTGCATTGTTAAGGTTGAATCCATTCCGACCCAAGGAATCGCGTATGACGCCTTCGGTGGACACACCTGGCCGATAGTGACCTGAGAAGTTATCGAATCGATTGATCACTCCACCCGGGCCCACGTCGAACGTACCAGCAGCCAGTACACCCTTACCCCGCGAGAGGCTTGTGTGACCAGCGCCCGGTGCGATCTCCCAGATACTTTCATGGAAAGTCCGAACTGACTTATCTGGCATGACCACAAAATGATGGGTTCCCTCCGCCAGATTCGTACCGTTCCTCGTCCATGAACTCATGGGAATCCAGTCTTGAGGGCTATCATCCGCACCATTTCGACCAGGATGCAGGAGACCGTCACCGCAGTTGTGGACGAGGACCGGGGTTTTGCCGGCGATCACATAGTAGGTGTGGATGTCACGGACTGTCAGGTTGTGTACTGTCGCAATGGCTCCGTACACCAATATATCGACCACTCGTACGCGGCTACCGTCGGGCCGGAGCAGTTCGTCGCCAGGTTGAAGGGCTGCCGCGTCTCGCCACGTTGCAGCGGTTTCTACCCAGAATGGGTGACCGTCAGTGGCGACGATCGTTTGTGCTGGTCCATTCTTAGCAGCAACAGTGACCTGCACAAGTTCCTTGGTCCCGACGCCCTCGATGGTGGCCGCGACCTTCTTTCCGTCGGTCTCACCCGTTTCAGGATCTGTTGCGAGGACCTCATCCCCGATCACCAAGGTCTCGATCGGCTTACGTGTGCCATCCGCGAGAAGGACTAGCGTACCGGGGACGAAGCTATTCTTGCGGCAGTCGATGAGATTGCGCGCACCGCCGCGTATGCCTCCTCGGAGAGCGCCCGCTGCCGTTCTGGCGGCGCCGACGCCGGCGCCGCCGGGTATGACTACGGTTGCCACGTTTCCGACTGCCATGTAGGTGTGTTCGAAAAAGCCTTCTACATCACCCTTTGCGGCGGCGTCGACGGCTGCGCCGGCTTCGTCGACCGTCTCCTCAACCAGTTTTATGGGGCTTGACACGTACGCCACATCGAGTTCGGTCTTGTAGTCGACCATCTCTTGCATGGCGTCGCCCCAGGACTTTTCGTCGTTGGCGGCGGCGGTGACGTTGTTGTAGGCAAGTTGGGCGCCGGTGACGACGACGTCGGCAACGCTGATGATGGGGTCGATGTTGAATCTGAGCCAGCCTTTGCCGAGGCCGGAGGTGATTTTGCCGAGGAGGGTCTTCTTCGGTTTCGGCGTCGGGGCAGGGGCTTGGCCGCCGGTGGGGGGTGGCACGTATTTGCCGCCCCCGCCGCCACTTTCGGCCATGAGGCCGCTGGGGTCGCTTCTGGTGATGGGGCCGTTGTTGGCGTAGGCGTAGCCGTTCCACTGCTGCGGGTCGGCCATGTCCTGGACGGGGTCGACGGAGATGAACCGGCCCGTGGCGGGGTCGTACTCGCGGGCGCCGAGGTGGGTCAGACCGGTGTCGTCCTGGTAGCCGCCGACATAGCCGAGCTTGTTGGGCCAGGCCGGCGTGGCGCCCCGGGGTGTGCCGTAGGGCGTCTGTCGGCGTCTGGTGACGGTTTGAGTGGCGTCGGCGGTGACGGCGATCTGGCTGGTTCCTTGGTGGTCGGCCGCGAGCCAGGTCAATCCGGATGGGGTGCGCTGGGCAACGAGTTCGCCGTTGAACGTGTAGTAGCGGGTGGCGCTGACGGTGTCGGTAGCGGTAGTGAGCCGTACCTCGGTGCCCGGAAGGTAGAGAGTGGCGCCGGTCGGGTCTTTGGCGATGAGTCGGTTGCCGTCAGCGTCGTAGATGTAGCTGTTGGCACCTGCCGTGTCGGTGACGGTTTCTAGGTGGCCTTCGTTGTCCCAGGTGAGGGTCTGCTGGCCGTTGGGCCCTGGCCGCGATTCGGTGTTGCCAGCAGGGTCGTATTCGTAGCCGGTGGTGATGGTGCCGTTGTTGTCGGTTCGCGCGGTGCTGGTGAGGGTGTGTGGCTGGTTCGCGCCGTTGCCGTCGTAGGTGTAGTCGGTGGTGACGTCGCCGGCCGCGGTGGCGTGCTCGACTTGGCGTACACGGTTGCCGATGCGTCCGTTCGGGTCGTCTGCGTCGCCGAAGCTCCAGCTGTTCCAGTAGGGCGCTGGTCCGCCGAGTCCGGCAGCGGTCGGTTCTGTCGCGCAGTCCGTCGAGGCTGGCGTCCAGGCGCGGGCGAGGCGGCCGAGGTGGTCGTGGGTGAAGCATTGGGTCTCGCCGGCGCTGGCGACATCGTTGATCTTGGTGATGTTGCCGACATCGTCATAGTCATAGGTGGCGTTAGAGATGTACGAGGTGCCGACCGACTTCGTCGTTGGGCGGCGTGTAACCCGACCGGTGGCCGCGTCGTAGTACTGGCCAGACTGCAGGGAGGCCGCACCGGTCATGGCTGTGGCCCGGGTGGTCAGGTTGTGCTGGTTCAGGTTGGTGTAGACGCTGTCGATGACGTAGTAGGCCGAGCCCGCATAGTTGCTCGCCAGAGTGTCGGGCAGCGCGTACGTGTTGTCGTAGCCATAGGTGAGGGTTTCCGCCGTCAGTCCTCCGACTGCGGGCAGGACGCTGGTGTTGGGAGAGCCGTCGGCGAGGTAGCTGGCCCGGAACGTGTAGGTGCCGGCGAGTTTGCCTTGGCTGGCAGGGATGATGACCCGGGTCTGGGTGGGCCGGTAGAGGACGTCGACCGTGACGGTTTCGGTCTTGTATTCGTCGGTGCCGACCCAGCGGCTGGCCGATTTGAGCAGACCCTTGGCCGGCGTGTCGTAGACCCATTCGGCGCGTTTGGTTCCAGTGATGCTGCCATCCCGGACGGTCGCCCGGCGGCCCAGCACATCGTAGGTATAGGCCAGCGTGATGCCGCGGGCATCCTCGACTGTCTCTCGCTGGTCGAAGTCGTTGTAGCCGATTTCGGTGAGCCCCTTGTCGGGGTCGTCGACGTGGGTTTGACGGCCGCGGATGTCGTAGGTGTACGACCAGGTGTTGCCGGAGGGGTCGGTCACGGACGCGAGCCGGTCGCTGTGGTCGTAGGCGTACTTCGTTTCGTCGTAGGTGCCGGCCGGCGTCGGACTGTGGTACTGCCATAGCTTGGTGGTTCTGCCGCGAGCGTCCGTCCATACCGTTGTGGAGGTGCCGCCTTCCGGCGGTGTCGTATTCGCGTGGTCTCCGTGGTAGGTCGTGGACGTGCGCCACTTCTCCACCTGGGTACTGGCCTGCGAGGTGAACAGGATTCCGTGGGTGGGGCGGCCGGCGGCGTCGAACAAAGTTTGGGTCTGGCTCGGCATGTCCGCGTCGAAGCCAAGGTAGAGGGTCGTTCCCGCCGCACCGGAGTTGAAGTAGGGGTTGTTGGCCTTCCAGTTCCGCCCGGCGGAGTCGTAGAAGGCGTCCGTGATGACGCGTCCGCCGCCGACCGCTACCTGTTGGGTCTGCCGGCTTCGCCCGAGTGCGTCGATGAGTTCGTAGCTGGTGCGGTAGGTGCCGCGTGCGTTGATCGTCCGCGTGGTGATGCTGGATGGAACGTTGACGGTGGTCGACAGGTGATATGTGTAGCCGGTCGACGGGTCGTTGGGGAACGTCGTCCGGGCACGGCTGGGTAGCCAGACGCTTGTGGTCCGGCCGAGGGCGTCATAGGCAATCTCGGTGACGCGCAGGTTGGCGTCGGTTGACTTGACCGTGCTGCCCCAGGCTGGGTCGATTTCGACTTTGTCGGCCCACAGCAGCGGGTTGGTGGTCACGGTCTGGGTCAGTGGACCGCCGGTCGTAGGCGTGTAGTCGGTTTTGGTCATCTGGCCCGTGACATCGGTCGACTCGGTGACCCGTCCGTGGACGTCGTACTTCTTTGTGCCGACGGTCTTGTACGCGCGGTTTCCGCCGTTCCAATCCTTGATCTCTTCGGCGGTAGTGACGGCACCCTTCGTAGGCGCGGTGCCGTAGGCCAGATTGTCATAACTGTGCCGGGTGTCGCTGATCACCTGGGTGCCGGATGTGGCTGCGGTGTTGCAGTCGTCGGCCCAGCTGTGGATCCGTTTCACCGGAGTGAGGAGCCAGTTGGTGCCAACTGTGTTACGCACATACTCGGTGACGGCGCATCGGTCGTCTGCCGTCGTGGCGTCGTCGCCCAGGTCGTCGACCGCGGTAGGCATGCCGTAGGCGTCATACGTCGTGGTGGTCGTTGTGCGACGCCAGGCACCGCCGTCCAACGCTGTACGGGTGCGCACTGTCCGGTTACCCACGTACCGGGCCTCGGTAGGCGGCGTGCCAGCTCGGGTAGCGGTCGGTGGATCGGATCGCCACGGATCCGTCACGGTCGCGGATAACACAGTGGAGCCCAGCCAGGTAATCTGCTCGCGCGCCATCCCGGCGAAGTGGTCGTAGTCTGTGGTGGCGCCGCCTTCGAGCCCTTGGACGGTGGCGTTTCGGGTGCCGCCGGCGGCCAGCTTGTCGCCATGCATGCCACGGAAGTACAGCGTTTCCGTCTTGGTTTGGTCGGCGCCTTCACCGACCTTGGTGACCACAGTCGGATAGCCGCGCCATTGGCCCCAGCTCTTTCGGCTGGCCGCGACGAGGCCGTCATCGTCGTCGTAGCGCCAGAGGGGCAGGTTGTTCGGGTTCTTGTACTCGTACCGGGTCACGACGGTCTCAGCGCCGCCGGTGTGGTCGATCTGTTGGACCTCGGTCACCACATATTTGTGGAAGTAGTCGGTTACCAGGCTGGTGTAGGCGGGTGGCTCCCACCTGACGGGGAAACAGCGCTTTGCGTTGTTGTCCAGGGCTGCGGGAAGGTTCGAACCAGCGACGCACTCGGGGCCGCTGTAGGTAACGTAGATCTGGCCCCCGGTCTCGGTACGGACCGAGTTGAGGCGCCACCAGTTCATGGCCAACGCCCAGTCTGAACCGCTGGCATCGACCCGGTTGCTCATCTGGATGCGGCCGAAGGTGACCTCGGGCAGCGTGATGGTGGTGCCGTTGAGCCCGCGTTGGGTAATGCCCTCCAGCCATAGGCCGGCGCGTGTGCCGTCGCCCGGGTCGGGAAACGAGTGGCGCAGCGTCCACGAGTCCACCGGCTGGTAGGAGGAGGTGGTCGCCTTCCACACCTTCGTGGTCACGACGGATAGCCGCTTGGCTGACCAGAACGTGGGCGACCCGTTCAGACATTCGGTACTGGTGGCGGTGCACTCCTGATCCCATGGCGTGTCGGGCCAGGTGGTTGCGTTCTTGGTGCCGCAGTTGGACGACAGACACCGATCGGCCGGCGTGAAGTCCACCCGGCCGGGGGTGTTCTCGATATATGGTGAGGCGGCTGCGTATTCGTTGTTGTCGCGGTTGTCGCTGCCGTAGTCGATCCGGGTCAGGTAGCCACCGCGGTGGTAGCCGATTGGGCTGTCGGTGTCCATGTTGGCCGCGTAGTAGTTGGTCTCGCGTGTCCACCACAGCGACATGGTGTTGCCGTGCACGTCTTGGATGTAGTCCAGGTTCCACCGCCACGCCTGACTGCAGCGGGACGCGGTGAAGGTGGAGGCGCGGCACGGCTCGTCCAGGTTGTTGCCGTAGACCGGCACAGCCAACACCGAGTCGGTGGTTGGCCGGCCGGCAGACCAGCCCGGTAGCCGGTGGCGGCCAAACCAGTACTGAGTGCCGTCCGCGGTGGTGACCTTCCAGTACTCGCCGTTGTTGTCGCCGTTGTCGACGCTGCTGGCGATCTGCTCGATCTTGGAGCCGTCTTCGTCACGGGCGTGCCACTGCCCGTCGCTGCCTTTCAACAGTTCGGTGGAGGAGCCGCCGAGCGACAGCACCGCATTGTCGGTACCCCAACACAGGTCACCGGTCTCGGTGGTGTTGTTGGCGTTACCGCCGGTGTCATCGGAGCAGTTCTTGTACCGCCGCTCGATGAATCCTGGCTCCAGGTCGAAACCTTCACCGATCGGGCCCGGCTGGTTGTTCGTGGCCGCGTGCCGGCCATCCACACTCTGCGACGCGTACGAGAGGCTCAGCGTCGGGGCCGGGCCACCCACCCCGGGCGGCGTACGCAACGGATACGACCAAGTGAAGCCACCGGTGTGACCGCCATGCCCCCAGGTCGACGAAGGAGCCAGGCTCGACGCGCCATAGTCGCCGGCGCCACCCGATGGCCCGGCAGCCAACGCGAGCAGCGTTCCGGAGGATGACGCGGTGGCGGGCGAGGCCGGCACGTCCGCGGACACAGTCGCCGCTCGCACATCATTACGCGAGGCCAGTGGAACCGGCTTGCACCCCGACGTGCGTGCAGCGGTCAGCGCACATTCGGGCAGGCGCACCAGACGCAGCCGAGACGACCAGTCCGCCCCATAGGCATGCCGGAACGACGAATAGTCCACCTGGACGTTGACGGCGCCCGCTTGGCTGGCCTCGTCGGTACGTCCGACCCGAAGCAGCAACCCGTTGACACCAGCCGTTCGAGCCTTTTCCTGGGACAGCATCTGCACCCGCGCGGATACCGGTACCGAACCGGCGGCACGGCTTCGCCCGGCACCGGCGACGCCGATCCGGACCGGCAGCGAACCGGCACGAACCGCCCCGCTGAGTGATCCTGCAGCACCATTTGCCTTGGAGAGAACCACGTCGACGGTCGTGGCTGGAGGCCAACTCGGCGCGGGCCAAACCTTGTCCACGGCTTCCGTGGCAGGCATGGCCTTGCCCGGTTGCGCGTCCTTGCCCTGGACGGAGCGGTGGCGTTGTGGCTCCAGTCCAGCGAATGGCGCCTCGGCCTCCGCTGGCGCTGTTACCTGGGGAGCCAACGTCACCGTCAACGTCGCCGCAGCCGCCACGGCGATCAACCGCACGCCCCGTGACCGGAACCTGGCTACGGACCGCCCGATAAGCCTGCGTCGCCAACTGCCCACGATCTGCCTCCCCTTGCAGTAGGGCCTAACACGTACGGTGTGAACAGCTGCCACGGACGACGGGCCTTGAAAAGGCTCGTTTACTACGCTTCCGACACCACTGCCGTGATCTCAGCGTCGGTTAGCGCACCCTGCCAAACTCGGACGCGGTCGATCGCACCAGCGACCGCGTTGCCGCTGTCAGCCCGACCGAGGCGGAGCGGCCCACCGGCCGCCCAGGACGGTGGCGCAGTGGCATCGGCGACGAACTGGCCGTTGACGTACAGCCGGATTTTCGCCTTGTCCGCGTCATACACACCGGTCAGGTGAACCCAGGTGTCCAGAGTCGGCGTTCCGGACCACTTCGCGGTCGAATACGTCGGCGCCGGGTTGAGCTGATCCGCTGACGCCGTGACCAGCGCCCAACTAGCCGGCGCGTTGTCCTGTCGTTGCAGATAGAACGCGCATCGTTGGCCGCCGCACTGCGACAGCACCGTCGGGAACGTGCTCAACGCAGTCGGCTTGACCCAAGCGGACACCGTGTATGACTGGTCGGTGCGTAGCACCGGACTACCGGTGTCCGCGAGCGCGGTCGTGCTGCCGTCCAGACAGAGGGCTTTGGAGAAGTTGATGCCTTCGCACCACTGGGCGCCGGGCGCGGCGCCAAACGTCACCGGCCGCTGGTAGCCCGACCCGTCCCCCTCCTGGCGTGGCTCCTCTTCGTCAAAGTCCTCCATATCCCACTCGCCGACCAGCACCGGCCTCAAAGGCCCATCCGTGTCCCGACGTAGGTCCCGGTCGGGCAGGATCACCCGCTGCCACACCCGCACATCGTCGATGTCGCCGGTGAAGTGATTGGTCTGCGTGCCTTGCCAATGCACACGGCCCACCTGCATCACACCTGTCGACGCCCACGACGACGTGACCGGCTTCGTGTCCTGGAGTACACCATTGACGTACAGCCGGATCTGACCTACTCCAGCGTCATAGACACCGGCCACGTGCTGCCACACACCTAACGGCGCCACAGCATCTGACTGCGCACCCACCACGACCGGCGAACCGTCCTTGGAGAACAGATAGAAGTACCAGTAGCCGTTGGCGTCGCGCTGAAGCTTGAACGGACCGTTGCTGGTCGTACCGGACTGCGACACCACCGCGCCCCACGCGCCAGTGCTCGTAGGCCGGGCCCACGCCGAAACTGAGAAACTCGTCGACGTATCCAACACCGCCGCCGCGGTGGCCACGTAGTCGTTGACACCGTCGAACCGCAAAGCACGGTTCACTCCAGTGGTCTCATGACTGCCCAGGACCCGACTGTCGACCCTGGACGCACCGTCGACCGTGGCCGACGGGCCACCATCCGCACCGGCCAACGTGTTACCTGACGGTTCGTTCATCTCCCAGGCCGCTGCGGTCCCCGACGGTGCTGCGACCACGAAGACGTACTCGTATACGTCGGAGCTGTTTCCTGCCTCATCGCGGGACTTCACGGTCAACACGTTGTCAAGGTCATGGGTCGGAGTCACCCACACCGTTACCGAGCCACCCAACGTCGGCGCAACCACCGTCATTTCAGGCCCACCGCTGACCTGATAGACGTAGTCATAGACCTCGGCTATGCCGTTCGCGCCGAACGTGAACCGGCCCGACACCCCGACCCCACCACGCGCCTGCTCGTTCGTACCCTTCGGCGGCGACTCCAGATAGAGCCCGTCAGCCGACGTCACCGACGGCATCGCCCCAGGCGGCGTACCATCGACATCGAACTCGCACCACGGCGACCAATTGTTGGAGACGCCGCCGAGCGCGTCGCTGGTGCGCACCTGCCATCGCAACCGGTCGCCTCCGACGACGCCGGACGGGACCAGGACCTCGGCCTTCGCACCATGCGCCACGCCCGAATCGGTCTTCGGCCAACCCGACATGCCAACCCAGGTAGACCCGTTCCACTTCTGCAGCGCGAACGAGCCCGACAGCGACCCGCTACCCGTGCCGTCCGGGTCCGTCAACGTCGCCTTGAGCCACGGCGTCGCTGACCGCACCAACGGACGCGCCGCACCTGTCACACACGCCTGCGCCGGAGCGGAGAAACCGGCGTGCGTCGCCAACTGCGCGGCGGTCGCCGTGTTCGGCGGCGAGTTGTACTCCACCGTCAACTTCGTCGCCGAAGGACTGAACTTCTTCCACCACCCCTCAGTGGACTCCCCCGAGCCGTCAGACTTCCGCGCCGACAGCGCCAGCGTGTAGTTTCCTTGACCCGCCGCATCCTCGATGTCGTTCTTCAACGCCTCCGCGGCGAACTCCATCGGCATATCCCGCTGCGGATCATTCGGGCACGCTCCGCCACCCGAGGGCTTGTGCGCATTGCCATATCGTTGCTCAAGCCACAGCTGAAGATTCGGCCCATCCCAGGTCTGCTTGCCAGAGGAGCCAAGGTCCGCCGTCCGGTACAGATTCACCGGCGTGGCGGCGCACGACCACGAATGCGTCAACGTGGTCAGGAACTTCGCCGAACGCACCTCCTTCCCGGCAAGACCAGCCAGATTGAACGCGAAGAACGACCGATAGTTGCCGCTGCCATCCGGGCTATTGCCGACCCGCGCCACGCCATCGTCATTGGTCGCGTTGGCCGAACTGGCATAACCCCACCACAGCTTGTTAATCGTCGTTGACGGGTCGATCACCACGGGATAGGTCGTTTCGGAGCCGCGCAGCAGATCCGCATCCGGCAAAATCACCAGATCGCTACCCTCAACCGTGGTGGAAAGCTCCGCCTTCCGGGACAAGTCAGGCGCCGACCGCAGCACGGCCTCATCGTCCTCCGTACCGGTAGCCCGAGCCGACCCGCCGGTGGCCTCGGCCGTCGCGACGCCTGAGGCGTCCCACATCAGTGCCTCACCAGCGGACACGGCCACCGTTCCAGCACCGTCCACCACCTCGAAGCCGCCCTCAGCCCGACCACGCACCGTCAAGCCAGACGCCGACAAGCCAAAGCTCAGCCGATCCAGAGCCGAGTTCTGCGCCGCCTCCCTGCTATGCACCACCAGCACCCAAGACAAGCCATCCGCCAGAGCCCGTACCCGCAAGTCGACCCCCGGCAGCACCTGGCGGTAGATCGCCGTATCCCCATCCAACTCAGGCGGCGGCAACGCCGCCGGCCATGAGAAGCTCAACTGGCCGCCGGCGATCGGCCAAGTCGCCAACGGCCCGGCACCCCCGGATGAGAACCGCACATCCGCGAGCGTCGCCACCGGAGCGACCACTCCCGTCTCGCTCAATCGCAGCCCCGTGTCGACCTGCCGCCACACACCGCCAACCCGGTTCGTCCATCGGGGAGCCGCGTAAGCCTCGTAGACCAACGTGCCATCCGGCGTCGCGAACACACGGGCGGCCTCGGACCGCGTGCCCGCAACCTCCACCGACCGCCCACTATCTTTCGCTGCCGCCAATGCCTGGCTCTCCGGCGTGTCGCGAACCTCAACAGGATCCGGAATCGCAAGCGGCACAGGCGCCGCCTGCCCCACTGCCGCAATCCCCAGTACCGCGAGTAAGACCGCCGCACCCGTCGCACCAGCCGCCTGCCGCCACATCCGCGCCCCCGCCCCGCACAATGATCAAAGCAGCACGGACAGTAAGGAACCCAGCAGCTCCCTGTCAATGTCTCAATGAATTCCTACACACCGTTACGGCCCATGGGCGCCTGGCCAGCGCAAGAGGCAAAGTGGACATTACAGAGTGGAGCCAGCGACGGATCATCCACAATAGACGACGACCATTCCGGCGAACCGCCAGACACTGTGCCCGCCACCCGAAGCCACCCAAAGAGGTGAAGCTACGCATCAGCCGCGCGCCGTCCCACCACCAAGGCCCGGCATCAGATACGTCGGGTACGGCGGGATGCTGGTTAGCCACCAATGCGCTGACGGTCTACGTCGGCGGCTAACCTCACGCCATGGATCCAGCGACAGGGGCGGTCCCCACGGGGCCACCTGACCCCATCGGCATCCGTCGTCGGGTCGCACGCGGGCGGCGTTTAGTCATATCCCTCGACGAACCCGCGGGAATGTCGGCGATCACGGCCACCGCACGGACCTTGCGGACGATGCTCCCGCCCGACATGCACGTCATCGCCTCGTCGTCGGTGGCGGGTCGAGGTCCGATCCTCACCGTGCTCCAACTCGTCACCGATTCGGAAGCTGCAACCCTGCGCCCGGCCCTTGAGCACCTCATCGCCGAGTTCCGCCAACTGGCCCGCGCGCTCGTCGATCAGCTACCGGTCGCACCCTCACCGGCGTCTGACATCGACTGGAGCTACCCGAAGACTGTCCAGCTCAACGACACGACCTGGTACACGAGCCCACATGGCGAACACTGCCGGTTCGAAGATCCCGCCAGCGGCGTGGTCGTCGAGGCGAACCTGCACGCTCCGGACACCATCGATCCGTACTTCCTGTTGGTGTACGCCGAGACTTCCGGCCGCCACAGCGCGATCCTCGATGCGTGCACAGAGGGCTTCCACGACATGTGCCGACTGCTCGACCTCGCTGGAATCATCTGACCGGCATCGCCTCGGCCCGCTCGCGACCGATCCGCACGTTGCGTGCCGCCCTTCGGTCGATCGGGAGGCCGCGAGTCCGTGCGTCCGTGACGACCCGGACAGAGCCAGCGGTCAGGTTCCGAACAACCCGAGGTCTTCGAGGCTGGTCGCGAGTGGATGCGGTTGGCCGGTGAGCGCGGCCAGGGCTGTGGCGACGGCCTGCAGGTCGGCCTTGATGTAGGTCGTGGTGGCCGGGCCGGTCTTGTCGGTGTGCCCGGCGTAGGCGCGGGCGATCCCGTAGCCGAAGTTACGCTCCACCCAGGTCAGCGTGGTGTGCTGCAGCCAGTGGGTCGAGATGCCCTGAGCAGCGACCCACGGCAGCCGATCCCCGATCCGCTTCCACAGGTGGTCGTAGCGCCGCGACGTCAACGCACGACCGTCGCGGTAGCGCAGCAACTGATCCGTGGGCACGACGGCACCGTGGTTGTCGGCATGGTCGACCAGATGGGCAGCCAGGTCGAGGCTGATCGGCTGCCACCGCAGCGTCTCGCCCTTCTCGCGCAGCCGCACGAGCCCGCGTACCGGGTCAAGATCCATCCGGCGCAACGCGAGCGCGCCCCCACGCCGACAGGCCGTCTCGATGTGCAGGCGCAACAGCAACGCATCAAGGATCGCATCGTTACCACTGGTCCGCGCCACCTCGTTGATCTCGGCCAACTCCCGCAGTGTCAACGCCCGGCGGACGCTGGGCAGCCGACGCGGCTTGCCGATCTGATGCGCCGGGCTCGCCGAAGCATCGATCAACCCATCGGCGACCGCCCGAACGAAGAACGCACGCGCGGCCGCGATCACATGCTCGCCCGCGTGCCGGCCGCCGCGACCATTGCGCCGTGCCACCGCCGTGGCCACCGCTTCGCGCTGCAGCGCCTCGATATCGGTAGCCGAGATCGCGTCCAGGCGTCGATGGCCCCACAGCGCCACCATCCGCGCCCAATAGTTGCCGTAGGTGCGCCGGGCACTGAGCCCGGCCGCGGCGATCACCCGTGGCAGATACTCCCCGACCGTAGGCATCTGCACTCCGATGCTCTCGGCGGCCCGTAGGTCGGCAACGGTCACACCCAGCTGCGCCAGCAACCTGCGGGCCTGCGCGACGCGCTCCGGATCAGCCATCGTCGTGGTGCTCCGGCCGCGGGCCGTAATACTCGGCCAGCAGGCCAGCGATCAGCGCCGGCGGGTGCACAAGCAACAGATCCCGCGTGGGCACAGCGACCAGCACCACCCGCGCCTCCAGGTCGAGACCGGCCAGCATCCGCGCCGAAATCGGCAACGTCAGTTCGCCGCGGCCGCCCACCGCCTGCCGACCCGCCGCACACGAGGCGATCACCACGACGTCCATGCCAACTCGCACATCGACGCGATGTCCCGGCGACCACGCCAACGCTGTCAGCACCGAGCGCGAGCAGAACCGACCAGAGGCATCCAGGCACACCACGTCGAGAAGCAACGGCTCAGACCGGGCGTCGGCCGGCCCGAGCCTGGGGAGCTTCGGCACCACCAGCGGAACTGCCGGCGCGGAGCGCCGCGTCAGGGGTGGAACCAACGCCCCGATCAACCGTTCGGGACGACCGGCACCCGCCTTGCCGGACGAGCCCATACCGCTCATGGTCAACCGAGCCAGGGCCCTGAACTCGGGAAACGGCAAGATCAGACGGTTCGACCGAGCGCAGCCTCAACTCGTGTCCAGCAGGAATCGGCAGCGATGTCTGATAGTCCCCGCTATGGCGGAAGTGTCCGCTTAACGCGGGATTCCACCGAAATTGGTGTCCGAGGATCGACACAAACCGATACCCAACGGAAGCTGCGCCTCGCCGGCACGCTCTCCCTAACCTAATACAGAATCTACCTGGGCAAACGCCCTCTCACCATCGCTAGCACGAGTGACAGCAAGGGCCGCCGGGCCAGATGACTCGGCGGCCCTTCCCTGTGGCAGCTCGGTGCACGACCACTCCACCGCCTACCGTCCAATCTGGACGATGAACTTGCACTCACCGCCCACGGTCCGGCAGCACAAGCAAGGTAACCGAAGCCCAAAGCCGCGCCGCCTGCATAGCCACCGACAGATAGGTGTTCGAACCTGCCCGGCCAAGCCGCGCGGATAACGGCACCACCAACAACCTCCAACGAAACCGCCGGCACAGCCACGGAGCTCAGGTGGCCAACGTCTGGCCAGCCGCCACGACGGTCCGTGCGGCAGCCAGTACGCCGACGACACAACGATCCGCTCCTCACTTTCTGTGACGAGCGGATCGGCGGCAAATGAGGATGCCAAGATCACTCGTTCAGGCGTAGTCAATACGCATCAATCGCCCCGCGCGACCAGGCGCGGAAGATGAGGGTAGCGAGAACGAACACCAAAGACTGGCAGAGCAGGACACAATCCTCGTATGAGGCGCAAACATCCGCCGCTCGGGAGTTCCCCGCCGTACTACGCACTGCAACCAAATTGGAGGTCTTCCGGGTGAACGGCCTGTATTGAATCGCCGTCCAAGTTGGCTTTGGGAACTCCTCTGGGATTAGGGCAGCCCGGCCAGCACTGCCGCGCCAACTTCAGGCGCCGTCAGGTATCGCTGTACATCGTGTGCGGCGATGCCATTGTTGATACCAACGTCGGTAACTCGGTCGCCGAAGACGTCTCGTAGTCGAGGTTGGAGGGCGACGATGTCGCCGTCGTCGGTGACGTTGACCCATCGCCGTACTGAGCCGGGCCAGAAACCTTTGAGCCCATGGTCGCGCTGAGGGGCGGGCGTAAGACGGTGCAGAATCACGTGCGGCACCCCAAGAGGCGAGCCTAACGTCACGAAATCCGTTACCGCCCAGTCTGGGTGCGCACATAGCGCCTCGTATGCCACCACGGAACCCAATGAGTGGGCCACCACCACCCGGGTGTCCGATCTTACCACAGAGGCGAATCGGCGCTGAATGGCAGCGCGGACGTCGGACTGAGTAAAGTATAAGGTTACCTGCTTGAGCCACCACACCAGCATCCGTTCAGATACATGAGCAAAGAATCGGCTGTTGGCGAGCGCTAGAAGCGCAGCCCGTGCGGTGGCGCGGGCGCTCAGCAAGCGGCCGTCGGGGGGCGGAACACCCGGATCCGACCGAGCGGCCGCCTCCCACCATGCCAGCAGTAACTGCACCTCCAAGGGATCGTCTACATCCTCTGCGGCGAGGAACGGCAAGTCATCGCCAAGGAACCGGCCAGCCGGTCGGAATAGATCGCCGTAGAACACGCATTCGATGTCGCGATTGGATAGCGTTCCGGGTAGCCCGGCGGCCAGCTCGACGCCGCCGAGCAATGCCGCCGTCCACTCGTGCGCCATTCGCGGCCGACCGCCGAAAGTGTTGTTGATGCCGTGAACCATGACAACCCGAGCCATGACCACTCAATATATATATGGACTGTCAACCCAAGGAACCGGCGCCGCTGTCAGATTTGCGACTGCTACGGCGCGAGGGGTCGTGACGCCAACGTCACCGCTGTCGTGAAGTGGCAGTCGTGGACTAGCCTCAACCTGGCCATCTATGTTGGAGATCGACAACGAGATGCAGACGAGCGAGGTCGGCGGCAGGTACTTCATCGGGCTGGCTACATCGAAGCACCCGAACCATCCCGAGTTGGATGATCGACTCGAACTGGTTGACGCCGTCCGAGATGTGCGGCGGCTGTTCACCGCGGAGCTGGGCTACCAATCGGTGCCGGGCTTCGAGCCGGATCTCAACATCGACGACGTACGCCGTCTACTCGGGGAGTTCCTGACCGACGAACGTCGGACAGAGGCAGACACCGTCGTTCTCTACTACACAGGGCACGGGTTGGTCGATGGCGACGAGTACCTGTTTCCGTTTCCCGAAACCACGCCGGACGTGTGGCGCACGGGGCTGCCCAGCGCCACCCTCGCCAGTTGGATCTTCCGTGGCACACAAGTCTGCAGGTTCCTCGTAATTCTGGATACGTGCTACGCGGGGGCGGCTGGCGCGGACCTGGCCAGAGAGTCGATCCGCCACCTGTCCCGGCTTGCTGGGCCAGGAAAGAGCCCCAGCGTGATAGTCATTGCGGCAGCCCGCGACCGCCAGTACGCAACGTCACGCGCTTTCACCGACGGCTTACTCCAGGCCATACGGCACCCGTCCGCTGGCGGCCACGAGCCCCAGTTCCTCCCAATCGACTCGATCATGAGAAAGGTCGACGAGACTACGCCCGACTGGCAGCACGTCACCGTGTTTCGCACGGGCGAGCCGGGCGGGGTTGACGAACTCCTTCCGAACCCGCGGTTCAGCCCACACGGTCGTGACCTCGATCTACGCACCCGCGACGCCCTCCAGGAGAAGCTGCGGGAGACAGAGCTGGACAGCCACGTCTGGCCGCGCGCGCAAGGCCTTGATATGCCGATGGATGATCGGTGGCTGTTCACCGGACGGGACGCGGCGATGTCGTACATATGCCGGTGGCTGGTTGAAGGAAACGGAAGCTCGCTAGTTGTTACCGGTGGTCCCGGCTCAGGCAAATCCTCCCTACTGGCTCGGCTGTTCGTGCTATCGGACCCGGTGTATCGCAAGCGTATCCCCGGGTCAGATGAGATGTCTGCCCAGGCGATCCCGCCAGATGGCAGCATTCGGCGGTTCATCCATGCTCGCAGCAAGACAGCGGAGGAGGTTCTAGCTGGTTTGGCCGAGGCGGTGCAGGCCACAGCAAACTCAATTGTCGAGCTTCTTACCATCATGAAGCGGCGCAGCGGTCCGCCTACTACGGTAATCGTAGACGCGGTGGACGAAGGAAGCGATCCGGCCACACTGGTGCACGAGATCCTCGCTCCGATTGCACGCAATGGCCCTCAATGCGGGCTGCGCCTTCTCGTCGGGACTCGCGCGCACCTCCTGCCGGAACTCATCTGCCCTTCGATCGACATCGACAGTGAAGAGTTCGCAGATCCCGCGAGCGTACGGCTGTACGCCCGACGCTGCCTGCTGGAGATCGTTCCGACCAGTCCGTACCGCCAGGCTCCTGCTACGGTTACGTCAGCGGTGGCCGAAGCCATCGGAACTGCTTCTGGCAAATCGTTCTTGGTTGCGCTGATAACTTCTCGTAGCCTCGCATTGCGGTCGTCTGTTGTTGCCGAACCCTACGACCCAAGGTGGCGCGCGGACTTGCCGAAGAAGGCGGCCGTCGCCATGGAACGCGACATCAACGAACGGCTTGGCGTCCTTGCTCAGAAAGCACGCGACTTGCTGACGCCATTGGCGTACGCTGAAGGCGCAGGCCTGCCGTGGGAGAATGTCTGGGCCCGCGTGTCGTCCATGGTCTCTGGCCGATTGTGCCGCGACAACGACATCGAATGGCTAATCCGGCACGCGGGCTACTACATCATCGAGGCACAGGAAGACCATCGCTCAAGTTACCGCCTATATCACGAGGCGCTTGCCGAATATCTGCGCGGATCTGAGGGCACCGGGGGAGAGAGGGATCATCAAGAGATCCACCGGCGGTTCCTGCACGGTCTGCGCTCCACCGTGGACGGCCAAGACTGGCGCGGCGCGCACCCCTACGTACGCCGTCATCTGGCGACCCACGCGGCAAAGGCCGGCGAGGTCGACGATTACCTTCTCAACCCGCACTATCTGCCGTGCGCGGACCGGTCCCGGTTGTTGGCGGCGGCCGCCACCGCTGCTACTGCCCCAGGTCGGCGGGCCGCCCTGGCGTTCCAGCAGGCGATGCATGCCTCAATTGATGATTTCGAAACCCGAGTGGCATATCTCGAGCAGGCCGCGTGCCAGTATGAGGCGGCGGAGCTTGCGAGGAACATAAGAGTAAGTGGCCTGCAAGCGTCCTGGCGCACCCTCCACGCCGAGTGGGCACCCTCGCCCCCACACCGTGTGCTTTGCCGACTAGGCACGGCGGTGGACACGGTGGGCGTCACTATGATGGCTGGTAAGCCTTGTGTCATAGCCGGCACGAGCACCAGCGTGCTGGCCTGGGACCTGGATTCCGAGCTGCCGCTGGGAGAAGCAACCCTTCCGAAAACGCGGGCAGGTACCGGCCGGCTCGTTCCACCGACGGCCACCGACCAGGACGGCGGGCCATTCAGCTACCAATTGGGCCGGCGTCTGTACAGTGTGGGGTTCGATTCCGGCGGGCCGTGGATACGTCAGCTTCGCTGGCCCATCCCCCTGTCCTCCAGCGCGGCGACGATATGCGCCGCCGACGGCCTGTACACAGTCTTCGTGATTGGTAAGAACCGTACGCAAGCCCGCGTCCTCAACTCCGTCGGCAGCCGTACTCGAGGTGACCTCGATCTCCGCGGCCACCCGCGACTCTGGGTTGGTTCCGCTCCCGCCATCGACCATCTGGCCGTCCTGCGGTCCAAAGGGACGGACCTGCTTGTCACCGGCGATGGCCGCGGAGGCGTAGCGGCATGGAACGTCGCGACGTCGCAGCGCTTGGCCGCGTGGAGAGGCGCGGACGGACCACTAAGCTTCGTTCTCGGCTCTGAACTGGACGGTCGCCCCGTCGTGGTCACGGTTTCCCGGATCGGCGATGGCGTCGCCGACATCGAGGAGAGCGCGGACATCGCCGCAGCTCTCCGAACGGTGTCCCAGCAGGAGGCCCAGGGGCTACAAAGCGCTGTCGCACGCCGTCAGCGAGTCACGATTTATCCAATCCTGGACGCCATACCAGAGGCAGTTGCCGAGTACGAAATCGAAGAGCCGGTCTCCGCCGTCGCTGCGGCCTGCGTTGATGGCCGCTCCTTTGTGATCACCGGCAGCACGGACGGCACATTGCGAGTTCGTGACATGGCCAGCGGTCGGCTGGAATTCGCGTCGCCGCGCGGCCATGTGGGGCCGGTTACCTCACTAGCCACATTTCACACGACGACAGCCTCCGTCATCGTAAGCGGCGGTGGGGACGGGACCGTAAGGTTATGGGACCTCGGTCACCACCTTCCATCCGACGACCTCCAGACAAACGTTCAGCGGCACTGGTCGGTTGCGCTCAGCGGCACCGACGAGCGGCAACTTGTTGTAACTGGTGCCGAGGAAGTGTCGGCTCGGTTCAGCCCCCGGCTGCCTAGCCACCTGCTGAGGATCCACGCCGCCGCGACAGGCCAGGCCCAACCAACGCTCCAGCGCCCGGGTGGGCCGGTCGCGATGATCTCGACCGTCGAACACAACGATCAGCAGTTTGCGTTGACCACCGCAGCGCAGGACTGCATGGTCTACAGCTGGGACCTCACTAGGGGACTGTTAGACCAGTGGATGGCCCACACACGGCGGATCACTGCCCTAGCTGCCACGGTGATCGACGGCGAGGTCGTCGCGATCACGGCAAGCGAGGACGGCACGGTCAAGGCATGGAATCTGGCGACCGGCCTATTGCGTCGAGTTGTATGGCGAGGTCGGCGCGACTTCCCCAACGCGGTGGCCGTGGTGCCCTTACACAGCAGATGCGCCCTACTGGTCGGCACCGCAAAGGGCAACGTCGGCCTTGTGGATATAAGCACCGGGCGGTCGCTCGGCGCCTCGATCACACTCCGTCGACGGATCGAGTCAATCGCAATCGACATGTCCAGCAACCGTGCTGTTGCGCGGGTTCACGAAGGATGCGTTGCCATCACGCTGTCGAACCGCAGCGGCCTTCGCCGATGGCTCCCGGGCAGCCCGGTCATACTTACAGCCCCGGCCGCCGCCGATCTTCCAGTGGCGGCTGTGGCGGTCTCTCCACGCGGGCTATTCGCCATCGCCTCCGGTGACCGAATCATCCTCGGCGATGGCGAAACCGGCGAGATGAGACAGATTAATGTCTGGTCGACCGTCCAGTCAGTCGCGATTAGCGACGACGGGACAGTTGCCGCTGCGGCGGCCGACGGGCTAGTTGTCCTCCGTCTGGCTGATGCGAACTGGCGGCGGGAAGCTCGCGCAGGGACGCCAGCTCGTGAGCTCGTCCAAATCCTGCGAGCCCGAGGGACACTCGCTGACCTGGCCGGCCCAGACGCCCGCGAAAACAGCGGGAACCTTCCAGCCGCCGGTTTAGAAGCGTTCTCTGAAGCCCCACCGGTTACAGATCTTGAAGCGACCGACGACTCGTGGGCGGACTTGCCATTCAACGCGGTGGGGCCCTATTCTGTAGCGACTCGAATAATCGCGGGAACGTTGTTTCTCGCCTTGGCTTGGCTCTTGGTTTTCGTGCCAGTCTTAGATAGTCGAAGCAACTCCAGAGCGCGGCCGGAATATCCGGTCGTCGATCTCGTCTTCAACCTGCGGCTGATCTGCGAACCGACCTCTCCGCTGTTCGTGCCTCGCCTGCCAGTGTGCGGCCCATATTGGACGCGGAACGACTAAGTGCTATGGACGCCAAACCCCTCGCACCTGATCGCGGATTAGCGAACCTTCTTCGAACTCAAGCACTCGGCGCCGCATGGCGCTAACCAACTTTGCGTCCGTAGATGCCACCATTAGGGTAGTGCCGGTCCGATTGATTCTGTCCATTAGACGCATCAATTCGATGGTGGTGTCTGGGTCTACGGCGGAGCTGGGCTCGTCAGCCAAGATGACGAGTGGGCGGTTCGCAAAGGAACGCGCGACGGCGACCCGCTGCTGCTCGCCAGCAGACAGTTCGTGTGGGTAGCGGTTTTCTTTCATGCCCAATCCCACTAGCTCTAGGATTTCTGGGACAACTCGACGACAGACGGCCTCCGTCTTGCCGATGACTCGAAGCGCGTGGGCGACATTCTCATACACGGTATGACGCGCAATAAGCAGCGGCCTTTGTGGAACGTAGCCAATCGAGCGACGGAAATGGGGCTCCTTCCACCTAGGAAGACTTTCAAGGTTCCGGCCGTTCACCGTTACTGTGCCCAACGTTGGACGGACTTCTTTCAGAACTAGCTTTAACAATGTCGACTTCCCCGAACCGGCTTCACCTACGACGAAGACAAACTCGCCCTTCTCGATTGTCGCGGTGACCTGATGAAGCGCAGGACGGCGTGCTCCCTGATAAACCTTCGTGACCTGCGTCAGGGTAATCACGAGGTCAATCTACCCGTCGTCCAGGTCTGTTGCCATGGAACGAACGCCGGGAGCTACCAAAGGGCGCCCAGCTGATGGGGTCGGCTACGCCCAGCTCCGCCGGGAGAGCGTCGCCGCTCATGCGCCAGAAGCCGGACTGCCAGGTTGGACGGGCGGAAGACGAAGCTCGAGATGAACGCGATTGGGATCAGGGCCGGTGGGATGAACCGCGACGCGTAGGCCGGTCGGACACACTGTTCTCGGCATGTTAGAGCGGCGTGGCCGTGTTTGCGGATGCCGACCACGCCGCGAACAAGATCATATCTTTCACAAGTCCCGACTCAACATCAGCAACGCCGCCATGAGCTCTACGGTTCGGCAACACTCGCCGTTGCTGAACTGGCCCCAAGATCAGCCGGCCGAGCAACGAATCGGCTGCAGCGTCCCACTTCCCGCTACCGGACGATCTGGCAACCGGCGGGTGTCGCTGTCGGTCTGGGTGGCGCCCGCTTGCTCGGCCGTATCGCGGCGTGCCGTGCGGTCGTTGCGAGACCGGACCGCATAACCGCGCTGACAGCACCCGGCTGGGTCGAGCGTGCCGCCGCCGGCGCCATCGATCGGCTCGGGTGCTGCTGCGGGATCCCGGGGCATCCCGGCCACTCCGGACCACACCCGCCCGAATACGCCGAGCGCGCGCAGCCAAAGCACCCCGACCCTGATGAGCGCGATCCCGAGGCCGATGAGCGATTCGCCGGCCAGCTCTTCACCGCGGCGCAGCAAGGTCACCCCGCCGCAGGTTGGCGTGGAGCACGGGGCATCGGAGTAACGGCACCGATCATTTCGCGTCCCTTGGTGGTTCTGATGCTCCCGTCGTTGATGACTGCCGCTGCTACGGCTCCTGATGATCTGTTCACGGTCTGGGTGGACGGGTCGGCGGCTGGCCGGTCGCGGGTGCGTGGCAGGCCGTCCAGCGGGGCGGTGGGTGAGGTGAGGTTCGCGTTCTACGGGCGGATTTCGACGGAGGGCTATCAGGATCCGGTGTCGTCGCGGCGGTGGCAGTTCGAGATCGCGGAGTTCCTGATCCATGGTCATGGTCGGATCGGTGTCGAGTTCTTCGACGTCGGGTACTCGCGCAGCCTGTCCTGGCATGACCGGCCTGCGGCCGCGCAGTTGCTGGCCGAGGCGCTGCGGCCGGATCGCCGCTTCGACGCGGTGGTGATCGGGGAGTACGAGCGGGCGTTCGCCGGTCGGCAAGCGTTGCAGGTCCTGCCTTACCTGCAGGCGCAGGGGTGACGGTGTGGTTGCCGGAGTTCGGTGGCCCGGTGGATCTGGACGATCCGACGCATCGGCCGTTGTTCCTGCTGTTGGGGCATCAGTCCGAGCGTGAGGTGTTGCGAGCCCGGCGGCGAACCATCCGGGCGATGCGCACTCAGGTCCGCGAGCAGGGCCGGCATCTCGGTGGCCGGCCGCCGTACGGTTATCGGCTGGTGGATGCGGGTCCGCATCCGAACCGGGTCCACGCTCGATGGGGACGCCGTCTGCACCGGTTGGATGCCGATCCGGTCACTGCGCCGTACGTGCGGTGGATCTTCGCCCGCCGGCTGTCCGGCGACGGTGTCGCGGGGATCGCCCGGGCGCTCAACGGACGGAAGGTGCCGTCGCCGTCGGCTCACGATCCCGACCGCAACCGCCACCGGGCCGGTACGCAGTGGACGTTGCGGACGGTAGCGGAGATCCTCGGCAACCCCCGGTACACAGGTGCATCGGTCTCAGACGACCGCGTTGGCGGTGCCATTTTGAAGGACCTGGTTCGCCGACTGTGCCATCCATTCGGAGTCAGAGGTCATCGCCGCGAGTAGGGCGCTACGTTCCCGTTCGCCGAGACGGCTCGCATCCCACGCCGGCATGCGTCCGGCGGCCGGCATTTCGAGAAAATCGATGACTCGGGTCGCAGCCGGGTCGTTGAGCTCGGCGATCGCGGCTTGGGCTTGTGCGGCCAACAGTGCCAGGTCTAGGCCGGCCGCGACGGCGAGAGCCCTGAGCCATTCGGTGCGTGTCGGCGCCTGGCCGGGGGCAAAGGCCGCGCGGATTCCGCCAATCGTGACCTTTGGCAAATATACAAGGCTAAACAGGCAGGCAAGTTCAGGCAGCCGCCACCGCTGTTGTGCCGAGAGCTCGACGCCGGGTTCCGCAAACTGTGCCGCAGATTCCAGCAGCGGCATCTGCCGTTCGTCCCAGGCAAGTCCGGGTAACGCGTCTGCGACCATGGCATTGATCGTCTTCCGCCACGATGGCGTCGGCACGTCGTAGCCGGCGTCCTCCAAGGCTTGTACGAGATCGGAATAGGTTTCGAAGGTGGCCAGCTCGGCGAGCTCGTGAACGCGGTTCACCATGTCACTGCCCAGAGCCTTTAGATGGGGGATCGACGCTGCCGCGACCTGGAGATGTCCTGGTAGCGAGCGCTCGAATGCATCCAGATCCAGGTGCACGTCCGTAGCCACGTCCGAGATGCGGCGGGTTGGTAGAGGGCGTTGCAACGCCGCACGGACGTTCGCCACCTGCGGCGGGCACAGGGCGGTTCCGTCGACGGCGGCGTCCGACAGAGCCACCAGCGCCGTGACGATCACCCGTTGCTGGTCATCCGTGCATAGCCTTTCAAGCGCCTGCTCGCGTGTTGTGCGCAGTGCCGTAGGCAGCGATAGCTCGGCCAAGGCCACCGTGCAACGCCAGCCGGATGCCGCGGCGTCCGGATCGAGGTGACGGTGCTGCGCCGCGGCATCGGCTAGCAGGGTCACCAGGACATGCAGCTGGTCGTTGCTGGTGTCGACGGCACGGCGCAGCACGTTTGCCGCCAGTAGAGCTCGCGTCGCGAAGCCAGGCTCGCGCTCGTCGCGCAGCAGTATGTTCAGCACCTTCGGATGTAGCTCTGCCGCAAGCGCCAAGGTGACGCCGCGGTCGAGGTCCCCGACCGCCGTGTTCACCCACTCCTGTAGCGGCGTGTCGGCGAGCCATTGCACGGCCATCGCGGCGGCAAGTTCGGCGAATACTCGGCTGCGCGGCCGCACGGTGCCGTCGCCCGCATCGACGAACACGCCCAAGTGCTGGTCCCAGAACTGCAGGATGTGCGTGGTGAGTTCGCCCGCGGGTCCCACGGCGCGGATATCCCACTGGTTGGCGAGCATGGCGGCAATAGCCTGTCGCACCTGGACCCGGCTAGCGGCTCCTGAGTCCATTAGCCGGGAACCGATGGCGGTGAATCCGTCGATAAGTTGCTGCGCGGTGGGCAGGCCGGGCCGGGTAGCGATACTTCCGCCACGGTGATGCTCCCAGTCCCGCACACTTTCTTGCACTGCCGTTTTCAGCAGCTGGGCCTGGCCGTGCGTGACCGGTATGGTTGCTGACTTCGCCACGACCAAGGTCATCATGGTGGCCAACAGTGGCACGTCGGCGATGTCGGGGTGGGCCTGCCGGGCAGCGTCGAGCCACGACCGGCGTAGCTCGACCCACCGCTCACGGTTCGTCTCATCGAGCGGGTGGGTGTCGGCGACGTGCTGCAGCAGTCGGTGCATCACCGTGCCGAGCTTGTCGGGCGTCACCAACGCCACTTGGGCCAGTCCCAACTTTCGGGCAGCCGCAAGGCCGCTGTCACGGGTGCTGAGCACGATACCGAGTCCGGCCGGTAGTTCGACCAGCATCCGCTGTAGCCCGTCGGCTATCCAGGTCCGCCGCGGTCCGCACTCGTCGAACCCGTCGAGCAGCAGCACCGCGTGACCGGTATGGCATGCACGTTCCAACGACGCCATTAAGACCTTGCGATGTTCCACCGGCGCGTATTGAGCCGCGACCTCGCACAGCAGGCCCAGCGTCACGTCGCTGGCCCGCCCACAACGGCCTGCAACGACGGGCAGGGACACCTGTACGGGCAGGGCCGCGGTGGGCGTCTTTGCCCACCGGGCGGCCAGCTGACTTAGGGCAGTACTCTTACCCATGCCGGGCAGGCCCGCGAGCAACAGCCTCGGCCAGCGCCGCGTCATCGCCAGCAATGACACTCGCTCACGGCGCCGTCCACCGCCCTCGACGGCGACCCGTAATCCGTCGGCAAGGTCGGCAACGATCAGCTCGGGCAGCTCCTCGGACAGCAACGACATGCTGACGCGGCCCTCCTCGGCGCCTAGCCAGTCCCGGTAGGCGCACAGCGCCAGGTGGCGGGCGTTCGCCGCGGCACCGGCCGCGCCTTCACCGTCGGCGAAGACCTCGATGGGAGTCTCCCGTAGAACCTTCACCCAGTCATCCAGGTTGCTGGCGAACGCAGTGCTGGCCTGAGTGTGGAAGTACTCTGCCAATGCCTTGACGGCAGCACGGCCATGACCTTTTGCGACCACCGAACCCTGTAAGAGCGCGACGCCGAGATCGAAGTCGATGTCACCGGCTTTGACGACATTGACCACGAGCACGTGCGCGGCCTCGATAATCCGCTCGCGCACCACCGGGTCGTCGGTGCACGCGTCGATCTTCCTCTCGAGCGCGGCCAGAGCCTTCTGCTCAGACCTGAGCGCAGGTGTGCCCGGGGCCTGGCGGCGCCGATCCAACGCGGTGGGCAGCTTCTTGAGGTCGCCGCGCAGTTCGGCAGTGGCCAGTACAAGCAGGTCATCAGGCGCGAGCGCGGCCGCTTGCTTCACCCATTGTTTGACTGTGGCGCCGAAATTCTGCTCGTCGTTGCCGCAGGTGTGCTTAGCGGAGATAAACATCCGGGCCCCGGCCTCGGACACACAACACAGATCGTCGGTGGCCTGTTTGGTCTCGAAGGCCAGATGCACCGGCACGAAGTTGCCGCCAAGCAGACCTTCCCCCGCGAGGCCGTACGCGGCCAAGAACACCGCAATACCGCGCCGGTGAACGCTGCCGATCTCGTTGTTGACACCACCGCGCTGCTCGGCCACCGCCGGGATACTCCCTCACCATTGCCTAGTCGGCCCTCGATTGGGCGGCGACGATACTAGCTTGTGATCGCGTGACGGCGTTGCCGTCGCGCTGATCCACAGGTCTGTAACCATGATCGCGGGCACTTACTTCGGCTACGAGAGAACGTTGAGCCGCCCGATCTCGACCGGCGCTAGCCAGGGTTCTGAATGAAGGCGAGGAACTCCCGGCCGAAGTTGGTCGTGATCGCTTGCCAGGCTCCCTGTGCGGTCATCATCCCTCCGAGGGATGCGTTGACAAGTCCTCCAGAGCCAAGCAGGCCGTAATATCTCTCCATCACCTCGCGGCCCTGCACGGCGAGGTCAGGCATGGCATGCTCGATCAGAGTCGGCCGACTCGACGACATCCCAAACTGCGGACGGGTCAGCTCCGGCCGGTCGTCGAACCAGCCGGATGGGTCGTTCAGGAGGTGCAGCATCCGAAAGTGGGTTGGCGTCAGCTGGTCGATTAGGTCGAAGTGCAGCTGCTGCCGGTCGGCGTCCGGTGCGCCTGGTGCGACGGAGTTGATGACCGCGTTCCGGAGTGCCTCGAGCTTTTCCTGGCGTGACGTCTGGTCGGCGATCCGCGTCGCTCGCATGACGGCATCGAAGAACGCGTCCTCATCCGCGAGATGGGCGAAGTCACCAAACCGCTCTTCTAATTCGGCTAGCCTGGGGACCAAGCCCGCGAACCATTTCTCACGTCGCTCGGCCAGCTTTCGCCCCGCCGCCTCCTGGAATGAGATCTGTAGTGGTCCGCCGACCACGGGGATCGCGGCGATGCCCATCTCGACAATGCGCTTTATCGCGTGGCTGCGGTCGCTATCGTTGGGCGGCTTAGGTTCCATGACGAGCAACCGTACCGTAGCGGTGCGCGTCGGTGTGCACTCGTCAGAGCGACTAATATCTACGATCCGAGGGGCAACCGGCCACCCCGCCCGGATGGGCGATCCGATGCGCGGCAGTTGCGGCTTCGCCTCACTTGTCCGGCATGATTTAGTGCGCTGTCATCGACCAATCAGTACGCCTAAGCCCGGCAGCTATATCCGGATGTCCACTCGGCTTGGCGCGCCGGCGAAATCCTCACTACCGGTCGGCCTTCCACTCCTCGGCCGTCTCGCAGGCGGCGACGAGATTGATGGCCATCTCCTCGGTCCGTCCCTCGGCCTGCCAGATTTCGAGGACCTTCTGGGTCTCGGCTTCGCTCGGGAACAGGCCGGCCTGGTAGAAGATGTTCCCGTCGCGATTCGCGAGAACGTCTTCATCGCCGGCATCGAGGCCGAGAAGCTGAAGCTCACTGCCTGCTTCGACCTCGGCCCGATGCTCGGTGCCGCAGACCCCGTCCAGGTGTTCGACCAGACGTTCGATCCGGAGACGGTGATCGTCACACCGAAGGAGATGCGGTGACCGACGAGACCGTGGCGGAGTCTGGCGACGATCGTGACGAGGGTGAGAAGGGCATCGAGCTCACTCCAGAGCAGACGGAAACCCTCCGCAGTTCCATCGCGAGCATCCAGCGGTCGCTGGCACCCCAGATCAAACTGCCGACCTTCACTCTCCCCGAATCCGCGTTCAAGAACGTCATCGCGATCTCCGGGATCGTCGAAGCCCAGCAGGCCCTGATGGCCGACGCGATCAGGCCGATCCTGGACGCGCAGGCGGCTTGGCGGAATCAGATCTCAGGCGGCATCGCAGAGTCGCTGGCGTCCGCGTCCAAGATCACCTCGATGTTGGCCGAGCAGCAGTCCGCCTGGCTCAGGAGCCTCGGGCCAACGATCGCCGCGATGCGCGCAGCCTTCTACCCGCCGAACCTCCGGGCCATCCAGGGTCTGAAGTTCGCGGAGGTGAACACGGTCGTCATGGTGGACGGCATCCCACTGTACGGCCTGCCGCGCACGGCCACGGCTGACGCGCTGATTCGGGCCGACGGGGCGAGCGAGCGCCGGCGGATCCTCGGCCGTCGGTGGAGGACCATCTCGGCCGACTGCCGCACGGTCGTCATGGGCTGCGAGTCGCAAGCCGTCGCCCCGTACGTTCCCTTCGCGGTGGCCGCTCTGGAAGCACTGGACGAGGGCCACACTGCGGCGGCGCAGGCGCTTGCCGGCTCCCTCGTCGACGCCATCCTGAACGCGTACTTCGGGAAGGACCGCTACAAGTACACGCCCGACCGGAACGGCAAGCGGACGAAGGACGCCTACGACGAGTTCAGCATCCGGCAGTTCACGGCGTTCGCTCCCATGTGGCAGGCATACCAGCAGTTCTTCGTCACGGACGGCGACAAGGTACCTACGACGTTTAGCCGCAACGCGACCGCGCACACGGTGAGCCCGCGCCAGTTCAACCGACGCAACGCGGTCCAGGGCCTCATGCTCGCCTGCAGCCTGCTGTACCGCCTTGACGAGGAGGCCGCGTCGGTCGAGGCGGATGCGTGACCACAGTAGTCCGGCCGAGGTGACACGAGTGGCCTCCCGGTCGATGTCAGCCCTTCTCGGGCCCTCGCACCCTCGTACGGCTCCCGGCGGAGGCCGATTGAGAACATCGCCGACCGGGCCGAGGGCGACGCCGCACGATTTCCGCAAGGCGAGTACGGCGACGTGTTGAAGGCCATCACCGACGTACGCCGGTTCTTCGAATCCGACTACGTGTCCACGGCGGTGAGGCCGAGGTCGTCACAGTGTCAGCCCTCCCGGACACGGTCTAAGCCCTCCGGGAAGTCGCCAATGATGTTGGGGCAGCCCTCGCTCTCCGACGGGACCGAACCGCGGCACACCTGTACGTTTTGGACCAGATGCCACGTCGGGACACCGATGTAAAAGCTGGAGTCCCACCAGTGCGACTCTTTGCCGTCGCAACAGAAGTAGTTTTCCCTAGCGAACGCACCCCACACTCTCCACTTATGCATTCCGGTACAACAGTACTTGGTGACGATCTTTCGGCAGGGGTACGGGATGCGCCATTTCGAGCACCACCCCCAGGCTCTCACCTCCCGAGCTTCCCAGGCCACGGTGAACCCCCTTCCGAGCGGTTTCTCGCTAGGACATTCAAGGTAGTCGCTGTTGGCGACTTGGTGCCAGGGTTTGGGTTGGTTTGATTCGGACGTACGTCGATCAAAAGGCTGCCACCGTCGTCGGGTTCCGCTCAGAGCGGGTCCCACCTTCAGCACCCGGGACATACTCTGAGGCGACGACCCGATGTCCGAACACGGGGCGCGGCGGCGCAATGATCTCAGGTGTGCACCGCCTTGTGGCACTGCGGCGACCGCCGACATTCTCCGCTCTTGTCCCTTGAGCAGCACCGCATCCATGCCGGTGATCAGGGTCCCGACCCCTAAGCCCACGTCGCACCGGGTTGCGGAACCAACGCTGGTCTCCAGCCGGATGCCCCAGCCCCTGGGCGGTCGGGCACTTGGGCGATGGCATATCGACCGCGCCGCACCAGCCACGTCCGCAGATACCTCAACCAGCGGACTCGCCGGATTTCACGTGAACGCGACGCGGGCTCAGAGCGGGACACTATAGTCAGTCATCAGCCGTCGGTCATAAACGTGACGGAGCGACGGATCGCTCCAAGCAGCAACAGTCCGGACCTCTAGTCATCGACCTGATTTCAGTGAGCCGGTAGCTCAGGACCAGGAACACCAGGTACGTGCAGGCGAGGACCGGCCGGCATATCCAATCTGCCACCGTTGTCTCAGGAGCGACGAGAGAAGGAGGCAAGAATGCCGGTTGCAGCAGCGTTGGGCGAGACCCTAGTCAGTCTGGACAAGCTCGACGAGATCGCGGAAGAGTCGGAGGGCGAAGTCATCGACTTCGTGACCAGGGAAGAGGTCGACGAAACCTTCTCCCTGCCAGTCGGCGACAATCTGAACCTCGGCCCGGCCGAATTCCTGCAGGCGCGAGTGGTGCACTCCCCAACCAATCCGTACGAGGGGATTGGCTTCGGCAAGCCTTTGACAATCGTGATCGAAGCGATCTACGTTGGGGACTACCCAGATGCATTGAAGTGGGTGCCCGGATTCAATGTCGGCGACGTCCTAGTCACGTCGGCGAACAAGGCCTTCCACGTCTTCGATTCCGCGCCACGTTCAGTACACCTGTTGGAGCCCCGCACAGAACGCCGCTCATTTATCAAGGCGAGAGCGAGCGACCAGGGGTCCCAGCTTGTCTATTACTCGCCGGCTGTCGATACTATGAGCATTCTTTTCAGTGTCGAACTCAGCTCCGACCGAGACTTGAACTCGACGCTGGGTGAGAGTTTCGCTAAGGCATTATCGACCGCGGGCGCGCTACCCGTGTTTGCTCCAGCAGCGCCGTACCTTGTCGCCGCGGGAGCCGTGATCCCAATTGCGATGAAGGCAGCGCAATTGCTCGCTCGGCCCCAAATGTTCTTCGCCGAAGACGTCGAGCTGAACTTCCAGCGACCGGGCGTGAAGCTCGCACAGCCGGGGGCACTCGTCCTGTATCCGCACGCTGACGAATCGCCCTTTTCTGAACGCTACAAGCTCGGTGCAGACTTCGTTCTACGGGATGTGGAGAGCGGCGAAGCGTATGACGGTCCACTGCCGTACATTGTCATCAGTTTGGACGGGACGGAGCATACCGAACTCAAGGGATGGTCGGCACAGGCGGCATCAGCGGAACTGCTCGAGCGCTTCATCCAACCGGACGAACTGATTTCCAAGACCCTCGATGTCGTAACCGAAAGCTTGGCGCTCTACAACGACATGCAGTACCGGCACAAGGCGGCCGAGGCCCTCGATGCAGCCGGTAAGGCGACGGGCGCTGAGAAGAAGGAGGAGGAGCTGGCAAAATACCAGGCGTACGTCAAGAACATCCAGAACAAGGAGATCCGGAAGACCATCGAGAAGACCGAACATGAGGCTCCCGGTACTGCCGGCCCGAAGGACGATGAGTAGCGGAAAATCGGGAAGACTCTGCGGCTGTCAGCATCCGGTCCGCATGGTGTGCTGGACGGCCCCGTCACAGTGTCTCCTTGTCCGGCTACCTGATCGAATCGACTGCGTTGTGGATTGAGTAGCGGGCTGGTGCAGCCGACCGCTGCCGCATATGACCTGTCACCGGGTTGACAGCGCCGGCGCCGCCACCCCGGCTCAGTTGGCGCGGATCTCGTCGCCGGTGGTGTGGCCGAACTCGGGCTCTCGTTGTCGGTGGCGGTCAGGCTCCACTTCCCGCCCAGCATCAGCGGCGCGCTGAACTCGCCGGACGCCGTCAGCCGTCGCTGCGGTTCGAGCGCGAGCCGCAGGTTTCCCCGCTCGTCGGGGCCAAGGTCCCGGGCCACGGTCTCCGGCTCGACCTTCGCCGTACCGGTCAGGGAGACCAGTCGAAGGCCGAGCACGCTCGCCGAGGCGGAGATGTCGGCGGAGCCGGTCATGGTCTGCGACTGGAACAGCAGCTCAGTGAGGCTCTGCTTGTTGAGCGTCACCTTGTCGCCGATGGGTATCCGGAGGTCGGCGCTGATGTTGAGCTTCGCGCTAAGCAGCCCGCCGACATTCGCCTCCAGCTCACCCTTGCCGAACATGCGGACGTAGTGCTCCTCGGGATGCCAGTCGGCCACGCCGGCCGCCTTCGCCTTCAGCGGGCCGAGCGTGTGGGGTGCCATTTGGCGGTTCCGCGGTTCTCGGGCACCGAGTAGACCTACTGCGGCGAAGTCAGCCTGGCTGGCGCCGGTCACGGTGGCAAGGACACGAGGTCTGGGACGAGCCCAGCCGCCATACTCGCAGCACTCAAGCGGCGCGACGGTATTCATGAATTAGTACTCCAACGTCACTTGGCTTTGCGTGCGGCGTGGCGTGGGTATGAGGACGGCCACCGCGTGATCATCGATGGTTTGTGAGGACAACCGAAGATCGTGCGATGGCCGTTGGCCATAGCGTAGACCCCGTCCGATGGCGGGCCGTGCTGGACACTGCGGCAGACCGGATAGCGAGCCGGTTCAGCCGGGCCGAACCACGACAGACCGCAGCCGCGTTCGTGGAAGGGCTGCTGTCCACACTGGAACGCAAGACCTGCTGGTCCCTAGCTGAGCGGGCTGGGCTGGCCGATCCACAGCCGATGCAGCGGCTGCTACGCACCGCGGTCTGGGAGGCCGACCATGTCCGCGACGACGTACGCGAGTGGCTCGTCGAACATTTAGCCCATTCAGACGGCGTGCTGGTCGTCGACGAGACCGGCTTCCTGAAGAAAGGCAACGGTTCGGTCGGGGTGCAACGCCAGTACACCGGCACCGCCGGACGCATCGAAAACAGCCAGGTCGCCGTGTTCCTAGCCTATTGCTCCCCGCGCGGGCGCGGGCTGATCGACCGCCGCATCTACCTACCAGAAGGCACCTGGTGCGCCCAGCCCACCCGGCGGACCACCGCCGGCATCCCGAAACAGATCCGATTCGCCACCAAACCAGCCCTGGCAACCCAAATGATCACCGACGCCATCCAGGCTGGTGCCCCGGCCGGCTGGGTCACCGGCGACGAGGTCTACGGCGCCGACCCCGACCTACGCGCCTGGCTGGAAAACAACCAGATCGGCTACGTACTCGCCGTCGCCTGCGACCGACGCGTGGCGGTCAACGACGGCCGCACCCTGGTCCGCGCCGACGAACTGGCCGCCCGCATCCCCCACCGCGAATGGCAGCTACACAGCTGCGGCCCCGGCGCGAAAGGACCCCGCGACTACCTGTGGGCGTGGATCACCACCGCCACCGCCCCTGGTGAGCACCGCTGGCTGCTGATCCGCCGCCACCGCACCACCGGCGAACTGGCCTTCTACCTGTGCTGGTCACCCCACCCGGTGCCGCTACACACCCTGGTCCGGGTAGCCGGCACCCGCTGGAGCATCGAAGAACTGTTCCAGACCGGCAAAGGCCAGGTCGGTCTCGACCACTACCAGGTGCGCGGCTGGACCGGCTGGCATCGCTTCATCACCCTGGCCATGCTCGCCCTCGCCGTGTTGACGATCCTGACCGCCATCAGCGTCGAGGCCGAGCCGGCCGACGCCGACCTGATCACCCTGACCGTCGCCGAAACCCGCCGCCTACTCAACATCCTGATCACCACACACACCACCGACAGCGACCACGCCCTGCGCTGGTCACTATGGCGACGCAAGAGCCAAGCCCGCGCCCGACGCTCCCACTACGCCCGAAGATCAGCCCCACTACCCAAGTGACGTTGGAGTATTAGGCCGCCGAGAACATCAACTCGTTGCACCGGCGACTCGCGGCCGCTCGGCTCGACCAAAGTCAGCCGAGGAGCCAACCGCAGCGGCCGCAGATCCAGGCTACGGTGTGGCCACACCATGTTGTAGTGCCGCAGATACTCCGTCAGCACCCGACGCAACCGGCGTTGATTCCAGACCAGCGTCCAATCTAGACACTCAGTCCGGACCGTCCGCACCCAGCGCTCCGCGTAGGCATTGGCCCGGGGCGCCCGCGGCGGAATCTTCACCACCTCAATACCCGCCGCGCCGAACACCGCATCAAACATGGCGGTGAACCTCGCGTCCCGGTCCCGAATCAGGTACCGGAAGCGGTGCCCCCGTACCTCCAGGTCCATCACCAGGTTCCGGGCCTGCTGCGCCACCCACGCCCCGGTCGGATACGCGGTGATCCCCACCAGGAACACCGCCCGCCGCTGCACCTCGACCACGAACAGCACATACAACCGCGTCAGCCCGACGGTCTCCACCGTGAAGAAGTCCGTCGGCAGCAGCCCGCTGGCCTGGGTGCGCAGGAACTGAGCCCAGGCTGGCCCGCCCCTGCGCGGGGCCGGTCCAAGGCCATCGCGGCGCAGGATCCGGCGCACCGAGGTCGCCGAGACACGCACGCCCAGGTTGCGGCACTCCCCCACGATCCGCAGATACCCCCAGCGACGATTCTCCCTCGCCAGCCGGACCACAAGCGCCACGATCCCCTCATCCAGACCGCGCCCGCCGCGCCCCGTCCATGGGTAGGCCCACCGCCGCGCGATCAACTCCCGATGCCAGCGCAGCAGCGTTGCGGACGTGACCAGGAAGACCACCCATCGCTCACGGGACAACAGCTTCGCCAGCGCGGCCAACACCATCCGATCCGCCGGTGTATACCTCGGACGCGGCACCTGACGACGCAGCACCGCCAACTGGTGGCGAAGCACCGCGATTCTCCACCGCATCCGCATCCGCATCCGCGTCCGGTGACGGACCGCACCCGAGTACCCCCAGAACCCGGCGAACGATCATCAACGCGACCGTTTGAACCACCACCACCGAGCCTGCCCGACTGCGTCTGCCCAGGCCAGCACCCTCACCCTGACGTGGCACCCCACAGGCCCGCGTCCTGCACGACCTGATCGTCGCGTTCCTCGACACGCCCGCGCTGCACCCGGCCCGGGTGTGGATGGCCGGCCTCACCGGATTTGGTCGGTCTTGTCACGAAGGTGACGGGACCGATGGCGTGCGAGGCAGCGATATGGCCATGACCCGGGACGCGTTGCCGGTACGGATGTTGAGGACGGCTATGGCGAGTTCGCCGGCCGTGGCGCGGCGGTTGACCGTCAGGCGGCGACGGGAGGGACCGGCTCGCGGGGGGTGTATCTGAGCTGGGGTAGCCGGGTGTCGGTGGCCCAGGCGTTGAAGGCTTTGAGGTAGAGGGTGACGTGTTCGCGGGTTTCCCGGCGGCGTAGCGGCTGTCCGGCTTGTTTGCGGGTGTGGTTGAACATCACCCGACGAAACATCAGCCGTGGGTCGCCTTTGGTCAGCCCGGTGCCTTCGATGATGCCGTCGAACCAGGGCGACAGGTCACGGCCGCTGGCCTGGGTGACCAGATAGCTGGCGGCTGCAGCGGCGCTTTTGATCATGCCGGTGGCGGTGGCGATCTGCTCGCCGACGGCGACGAAATCCCGCAACTTCGGATGTTGCTCCAACGTCTGCACGATCTGGTGGTTGGTCACGGCGGCATCACCACCAGACCAGCTCATCTCGGGCCGCTGCTCGTACAGCCATACGGTGCGGACCATGGCGGCCAGCATGACCGCCGACTTCTCCCCTTCGATGGCCAATGCGTCGGCGGCGTTACGGCGTTTGCCGGTGTCCAGCACATCGAACGCCCCGACCGGCACCTCGGTGAACACCGTCATCTCCACAGGGATGCCGGCCTCAATGATGGCGGCCAGCCGATGCTGGCCGTCGACCAGCGCCCCGGTGGTGTCGAACGCGATGCCCTGATGCGTGACCTGCCAATCGCCGCGGCGCATCGCCTCGGCGAAATCGCGGACCGTCCGCTTCGACAGCGGCCGGTTGGCCGTGTTGCGTTCCAGATATTCGCCGGCCTTCTTCGGCGTCACATTCTGAACCTTGCTACGCACAACAACCCTCTCACCACTGCGGCCCGCCGGTCATGACAGTTGTCCCATCATGGCAGCCATCTCCGCCTAACGCGAACGATCCAGGACGACCGCAGGCGCCGGCAGCCAGTTCATCCAGTGTGATGAGAGGGCAGCAGGCACAACCTCATCCCGTAGTCCGGTCGGCCGATTGGACCTTGTTGAACTGCGCGCCGGTTCGGACTCGACGAAGACGCTCAGGTGTCGACCGCGTACCGGGGGTGGCGCTCTGCTTCCACCCGGAAGAGGCGGGCGCGCGTCGACCGCCGGGACTCGGCTCGGGCGGCAACAGTGCCAGCTCCCGGGGAGAGCATCTGGCCGAGCGAGGTGCACGATCTGCTGAGTACCGCAGACGCCGCGACCGCGTGACGTTGCCCCGTGATGAAGACGATCAAGATCCCGGACACGACCGACGCCACGTCTTCGTCTGCCAGGCGCCCAGGTCACCGGCTGCCCCACTGTGACCACCGCCCTCCCGCCGCCGAACCCACGAGGCCAAGACCCGGGCAGCGACGAGGTTGTTCAACCGCTCGTGTGGCCACCGGTCATGCGTGCGATGGGTCGCCGGGCGCTAAACCTCGGCGGCTTGGGAAAATCGAGCGTCATAACCCACAGACGCAAGCCATGTAGATTCCTGGCTGGCTATGCAATATGGGTACTGACCTGCACTGATTCCGGAAGCGCTCGTCCGCGGCAAGCGCATCTGGACAGGGATGCTCGTTGGGGCGCTCGTCTGTTGGGCAATGCCCACGTCCATCGCACACTGAAGCGGTCCGCGTGACCGCCGACGGGGCGGGTTCCTCCAATCGGGGCGGTACGCCGAGGTCGCCGACCCCTTAAGGAGCTGCGCACCCGAGCCGACGCCGGCGACTGGGTAGCCGCGCTGACCAGTGCCGCGTCATACGCTGGGACCAGAACGCACGAGGCACCCGCCACCGACGCGGTCCTGGTGCAACTTCCCCAGCGAGGTATCACCGTGCCGGTGTCAAGACGCGAGCTGCTGGCCGCCCTCGGAATCGGTGCGCTCGGTCGCACCCTCACCACCCTGGACCACGCCGCCGCCGCGATATCCGTCGATGAGATGCTGCTCGCCGAGCTGGCCGACAGCCTGCGCGGCGTGCAGGCCGCCGCCCGCGTCCTGCCGCCTCACCAGTTGATTCAGCCTCTCACCGCCCAGGTTGGGCTCCTTGAAGTCACCCGCCGGCGTGCGCCGCACACCCTCCGCGCCGCCTTCACCCAGCTCCAGGCGCAGCACGCCGAAAGCCTGTCCTGGATGGCCGAGGAGGCCGGCGACCTGCCCAGCGCCATCTACTGGACCGACCGCGCCCAGCACTGGGCCACCCAACTCGGCTGGTCGGCCATGAACTCCTACAGCCACGTGCGTCGCTCAATGCTGGCCATCAGCTTCTCCGGCGACGGCCACGCCGCCATCGAGCAAGCCACTCAAGCCCTGCGCACCCCCGGTGCGCCGGCCCGCATCCGCGGCCTGGCCGCCAAGCAGCTCGCCTACGGCCACTCACTCGCCGGGCACGCCGACGCCAGCAAACAGGCCTTAGACCAAACCCTGGTCCTGTTCGAGGCTGCCGGCCGCGAGCAGGAGACCGGGCCGCTGGTCGGGCAGCGCAGCGTAGCCACCCCCGACCTGCTGGCCATCTACCGGGGGCACCTGCGAGGTCTACCTCGGCGGCGGCGATCAGGCGATCGCGACGCTGACGCCGCGGCTGGAGCAGATCGGCGGCGATCGCGGCGGACCCTGGGCATCACCAGCGCCAAGCTGGCCCAGGCGTACGCACACGCCGACGCACCAGACCAGGCATGCCAGCTCATTCTCGCCACGCTCGACGGAACCGCCGCAGTGGACTCCCTCAGCACCCGCAGCGAACTTCGCCGCGCCCTCCCCCTGCTGGCCCGCTGGCCCCACCGCGACGACGTCGCCGAGGTCCGCCACCGCCTCGCCGCCCTCGGCTGAACCCGGTCACCGACCAAGCAGCCGCACCGGCAACGGCGTCTCCCGCACACCATCCGCGGTCCGTTCCACCCGGTACGCGCCCGCCTTCGCCCGACCAGCCACCGCCTCGACCAAGTCGCTGCCCCGATAGACCAGGCCCGTGCCCACATCCGTGGCGTACCCCACCGCAGGCAGGCTCCCATCCGCCACGAAAGCATGGAACGACTTGCGGCGCTGCTCATAGTGCACCGCGTTGGCGTAGGGAACAAACCCCAGCCCGAGCGCCGGCGCCACCCGCGGACCGAACGAGTCTGTCGTGCCCGCCACATGCCAACACAGCGAACCCGCCGACTCCCCCGCCAGCACCACCCCGGCCTGCCAACACTCGCGCAACAACTCATCGACCCGATGCGCCCGCCACACCGCGATCAGATTGACCAAGCTGCCGCGGTCGACCCAGATCACATCCTGGCGCAGCAGGTGCTTGCGCATGTCAGCAACGGACGGCATGTCAAACAACGCCACATGCGACACCAGGGAGCCGCTAGCGCCGAACGCGCCGTAAAAGCCGGCGATCGCGGCCGGGCTGTCACCACTGGCGGTGGCGAGTAGGCACAGGCGCGGTCGCTCGGGACGCCCCGCCAGCTCGACGGCAAGATCGAAGATTGGGCCTGGTGTCCACGAGCCGCCTCCACGATGGAAGCCCATCGTGGTCGCGAGGATCGTCGGAGCCTCAGCCGGCACGTCTTGATCCTGGCAGACCAGCCGCGAACTCGGGGAGTCGGCGCGGTCAGAGGGAAGCCGTGGCCGCCGGCGGGTAGGAGGCTGGTGCGGCGAACCTAGCTCTTACAGAGCTAGGTTCGCGGGCCACCAGCACACGCTGATGCCGCCCGCATCGGCCGTGCGCGGACAGCAGTCGGCCCGTCAGGGCTGACGCCGTATCGTGCCGGCAGTGAACCACCGTACAAGGATGATGGCCAGGTCGATTGCCATCTCGGCCTGTTCAAGGGTCTCGGATTGGGTCGGGGTCTGGGAACCGTGACGCGAGGTCTGCCCTGTCCACAACCGGTCCATCATCTCGATCAGCGGCGCGATCGTGCCCGGTGTGCCGCCCGCCAGCGAGAACTTGTGCGGGGCGTTGCGCAGCTCGCCGAGCATGGTGCCCAGCGTCGCCTTGGCGTGGTTGGGCTGGATGGTGGCGTGGGCGGCGGCCTCAACGGCTTTGATCGCGTGGCTGTACGCCTGGGGCGGATCCGGACGCAGGGCGTGCACCGCGGTCCAGGCACGGTACAGGTGCTCGGCGGCGGATCCGGTGTTCGGCGCCGGTTGGGCGGTCGCCACTGCCTGGTGGAATGCCTGGGCCGTCGCGGTGTCCGCCCGTCGCACGAGGGCACGGCCGTTGTCGCTGATCCGGTACACTGACCGTGCATCGTCCAAGAGTTGCTGAAGAGAACCCCGGTAATCGGGCGTGATCATACGCAGCAGGGAGGTGTAGGACACTCCGCTACGCGTCGCGTTCGGCGTGAGTTCCGGGCGTACCGGGATCAGGTCCAGAAGCGCGTCGACGATGTCCAGCAGACGTCCAACCGGCGTCTGGTACGCAAGGTGTGAGCGTTGATGGTCGTGCCAGTACGAGGCTGGCACAGGCTCGTCCTCGGTGGCTTCCGGCTCGGGTGGTTCGACGTAGCGCAGGTGTAGGCGCACGAATACCCGGGCGACGCGGTCGGTGCTGGTGCCGGCGGCGTCGTAGATCCAGTCTCGAAGCTCGCCGTGCAGACACCTGGGCACGCCCTCGTGCAGCGCCGCGGCAGGGGCACCGCGCCGGGACAGGGTTTGCCACAGAGGTGTGCTCGTCACGCGAGCACGGTACCGCCCTTATCCGGAGCCGAACCCAGATTTCTCGCGCGACGCCCTACACAAAGGACGGTCACGCTCGCCGCCACGACCGCGACCACGACCGGACGGCCTCGCCCACCTGCCCGTTGTGCCCGCTGGGAAGCCGGTTGACCCCAGCGCATTCCGTGAGGAACCGCTACCACTGGTCGTGTTCGACGATCAGACCGCTCGCCTCGAAGATGAGTGACTGGTGCCTGCCCGTATCACCGATTAGATCCATTGGGCCAACGGCGCGCCGGATGATGCCGCCTACAGCGCCCACGCGCAGACAGCCGGGAGTCTGCCGTCAGATCGCTTGGTGGCGCCGTCACCGGGCCAGACTATGGCCGCCTTGCCGGGTGCTGCCGCGCTGGACAGCCACCGGATGACCGAGGTTAGGTGAGGAGGTCGTCGAACTCGTAGCGTTCCGCTCGCCGAGCCTCGATGTCCGCCCAATCCACGTCGCCCTGCATGGGTACTCCTCGAGATGGCTCGGGAAAACGGATCGCCGCTGAAGTAGTCGCCAATGCCAGGCGGACAACCGCTTCAACGAAGCTTCTTCGCAAATTAGGAGTAAGGCCGTCAAGGTTCGCGACGTGAATTTCTATGCTCATGAGCACTTCTGGATGCGTTCGCTCGATGAAGGCCGCCACGGTTGCAGCCGCCTCGTCAACCTGTATCCCTGCAAGGCGTAGCGCTTCGTTGAGCACCACCATAAAGTGTGATAGCGCCATCGAGTCAGGGATTCCACGCAAGGTAAGTAGACCCACGTATCGCCGTTGCTCGGATGTATCAGGCGCCCACCTCCGTTCGTGCAGTCCAATTATTAGAGCGGTGACGTGAGCGCTTAGATCCTCTAAGGGACCGTCATTTGGCTCACGAGACTGATCAACCAACATTCTTGAACGGGGGACTACGGGCTGTGGGAGTGGATCGGGCACCGGGGTGCCGGCCCCAGGTTCATCGGGCGTAGTGACGCGGATAGCACATTCCGCGGTGACGCCCCGCTCACGGAGCAGTTGCATGACGGCGTACTCGTAGAGGAGTTGTTTGCCAACCGTGTCTGGTGGCCGCCCTACGCTGTATCCGAGTCTGCTCGCTGCTTCGAGAAGCAGGGCGGGAGTAAGAGTGAGGAGGTTCGTTGATGCCGCCTTCTCTGGTTCGGCAAGCTGCCACCAAATCGCAGCATCAACCGTCCATCGCGGCTGTCCAGAATCCAGGAATAGGTACTGCAGCCGCCATCGGAACGCATCGTCGGTCACGCCAACGTAGATTTTCCAATGCCGTCGATCAGGTCCGCCGGGAAGGCTGAGGGCCACTGGATCAAGCAGTCGGCATTGCCCTAGGCTGTTGACGGCAAGAACAGTTCCATCGGGCGGCAGCGAGGGCGGGATGAACGAGCCGTCAACGTTGGGAAAGACCTTTCCGACTTTGCGCAACACCACATCTGATTCGGGAAGGGTGTCCCAGAGCCGGGCGGGTGCATCTTGACGGGCTCGATCCCGCAGGTGCATCGTGACACCGGCCGGTACCTCGTTTTGGGCTTCAAAGGCGTCGATGTCGCCGAGGGACGAACCGTCGATCAGGTCGGCGATGAGGCGCAGGTCGGGCGGCGGCGGTTCGAAGTTGTGCTCAAACATGGTCGTCTCCCGCCCCCTTGATGAGTTCGGCCGCCCGTTGTCTACCTCTTCGTAGGAGATTCTCGACTGCTTTTACAGATCGTCCCAAGACCTCGGCGATTTCGGCGTACGAGGACCCTTCTGCCTTCATCTTGAGCGCAACCCAGGTCGCTTCGTCCAGCCCTCGTTCAAGCAGATTCCTGAGCTCGACATACTCGCTCTGGTTGGGCATGACGTGCTCAGGCATGACGTCGTAGGGATCGGTCATCCATTGCCGGCGATGTTCCCGGTACCACCGTCGGTAGATCGTCGGGTAGACCTGGATACACGCGCCGACGTAATAGGTCAGTAGCGAAGCCCCGCCATCGGGCTGCCATTTGTTTTCCAGCAAGGCGACCCTGCGGAACAACACCGCGCCTTCGACGGCGGCGTCGGTGGCCAAGTCTTTGAAGACTTCGCGGTCGATTCCCTCCGGGAACTCACCCACAGGTCGGCCGGCATCCCGGCATTTTCGGTGCATCTTTCCGCTCTTCAGCCATGACAGGCAGTACCGATAGCCGGTCTTGACGAGCCGTTCGGCCACCAAGTCGTATTCCGGGCCTGCGAAGTTGTTCTTGGCCAGGTGTTCGACGAGCTGTTGGTCACCCGCCCGGAAACCGGATTCTCCCTGGCGGGGGGCCTTCGTCGCGGACGGGTGGACCGACGATGATAAACCACGGAGCCTGCCATCGCGAATTTCCTTCTCGTAGGCGAGGGTAGGGTCAAATTCGGGAAGATCGAAACCGTGTCCTGTCCCTCGCGCCTGTTGTATGTCGGACGAGGGCATCTCAGAGTTCTCATCAGGATGGACCTCAGGTATTGCCTGAGAAAGATCAGGTGGCCGGACAGCTGTGGCTCCGCTATCGGTACGCTCTGGATCCCAATGCACGTCCATTGGCGAGAGCCCCTTACGGTCTTGTGATCTACGGTCCGAGTCGTATGCCACGGCGCGGCCGTTCCCCCTCGGCGACTCCGCAAGATTTTCTTGTGGGCCTTCCCATAGATCATTAAAGGGGGAACGCCCAGTACCGCCGCATAGTACCCAAGCACAACACCACTGGGCTTCTCGACCGATCCGGAGATAAACAATGACCATCCCCACCCCCGGCAGCACCACTTCACCGTCCCAGCCGTCCAGCCCGCCGAGCGCCCCGGCCGTCCCCCGCTGGATGTGGATCGTGCTCATGCTGCTGACCGGCTGCATCACCGGTGGCGCGGCCGCACTGCTGTCACACGCCGCGGGCAACAACGTCCCTACCGCCCTGCTCACCGGCGGCGGCGCGTTCGCAGGCACAGTCCTGCTGCTGCTGGCCATCGCCCACTACATCGGCGGAAAGGAGTGACCTGGCCCTGGCCAGGTATCCAAGCTGATCAGCAGCACTCGCAAGATCCACGGTGACGGGCCTCCAAACGGGGACCCGTCACCGCGTTTGTCTACAGGCGATGCCCGCGCGTCAACCCCGCCAGGCGCACCACGTTCGGCACCGACCCTGAACCCCGTGCTCACGCCCGGCTGGAGAATCAGGCGGAGGCCACCCCGAGACGTGGCGAGGGCCTGAGCAAGCGCCCATCGATTGCCACCACAGGAGGAGCGCGATCCAAACCGGACGATCTCGGGTGCATCCGGACCTTGGCCCGCGTGCCAGGCGGACGTTACCGCCGCCGAGCGGCGTCAGCAGGGTCGTGCGAGGGTGCGAGAAGACCGGCTGCAGGGCGATGCCGCCTGCATCAGGCCAGCGCGGTGACCACCACGGCGGCCAGAATGTAGACCTCTTGCTGGGCGGCGCCGTCGAAGGTGTGCCGGATGTACCGGTCGGTGGTGCTGCCGGTGCCGTGGCCCAGGACGCGGGAGATGACCGCCCGAGGCACGCCAGCGGCCTCGGCGGCGGTGGCGAACCCGGCGCGCAACGAGTGGCCGGCGAGTTGGTCGACGACCTCGGCCGGCTGGCCGGCGGCCGCAGCGGTGGCCTTGACCGCGCGGGCGACGTGCCGGTCGGTCAGCGCGGTGCGCCGCACCTGCCCGCCGGGGGTGATGCCGGACAGCAGCGGGATTTCGCCGGTGCGGGGCGGCCGGGGCGGTGTAGGTGGTCGCGGCGGCCGGTGGCGTCCAGCCAGGCCAGGACCGCGCGGACCGGGCATAGCCAGGCCACCGGCTCCGGTGCCCAGGGCAGGTCGACGCGGCGGCCGGTGCCGGTCGGGTCGGTCTTGGAGCGCGCGACGAGCAGCCGCAGCCCTTCCGGTACGAGCTCCAGGTGGTCCGCGGGCAGCCCGGCGAGTTCCTCGCGGCGGGGCGCGGCCAGGAAGCCGACGGTGAGCAGGCACCGGTCGCGCAGCGCGGCCAGGTACGCGCGGCGGGCCGGCAGCGGCGCGGCCGGCCCGGGGTCGTCGGCGGGTGGGGTGGTGGGCAGGGTGGCGAGCATCGCGTGCAGCAGCGGCAGCCCGACGCGCCGACACCCTCGGCCGGTCGCCCGTGCACGCGGCGCACGCCGTCGCGGATGCGGCGTAGCCGGGGGTCGTCGGTGGGTGGCAGCAGCCCGGCGTCCAGGTGCCGGTCGCGGATCGCGGCGAGCCGTCCGTCCATGGTGGACACCGCGAGGCCGTCGCGGGCCATCTGCGCCAGGAACAGCGCGACCACCTCGGCGTCGGCCGGCGGCCCGGGCGCGAAGCCGAACTCGGCGCACCAGTCGGCGAACGCGGTCCAGCCGGTGTCGTACTTGCGGACCGTGCCGGCGGCCCGGGACGCCTGCGCGTAGCCGGCGACGTCGGCGGCCAGGTCCCGCAGCCGGGCCAAGGCGGCGCCGTCGCGCGGCTGGTGGCTGGCCAGCCAGCGGTCCAGGTCCAGCCGGGTCGGCCCGGCGCCGGGGGTCCGCCGGGCAATCCTGCCGGCGGGTCCGCCTCGACCAGCTCGCCGTGCAGCACCTCGTCCGCCGCCACCGCGCCGGCCGCCAGCGGCGGCGGGGTGCGGGGTGCCGGCAGCGGGCCGGCGTCCGGCACGGTGTCGGCGGCCGGGGCGTGCGGGGCGGGCCGGGTCACGCCGTGGTGCCCGCGGGCACCACGCGATGCCGCGCCGGGGCCAGGTCGCGGACGTCGAACACCGGCGCGGTCACCGCGGCGGGCAACGCGCCGACCGGCCGGCCCAGCAGCGCCGGGGCGCCCAGATAGGTGGCCAGGGCCAGGATGGACCGCTCGGCGGCGGCCAGTCCCCCGACCTGACGCAGCTCGAATTCGAGGACCCGGATCGGCGCCCAGTCGGCGCTCTGCTCGATGGTGGCGGTGCGCAGGCCGAGCGCGGCCAGCACATCCATCACCACGTCGTGGCCGGGCACGGCGCCGGCGCCGTCGGCCGGGACGGTGCCGGCGGCGCTCAGCCCGGCGGCCAGCAGCGTGGAGAGCAGGTCGTCGACGGCGGCCCAGGTGGTGACCAACCGGGGCAGCAGCGGCACCACCGCCTCGCCAGCCGGGTCGCCGTCCAACAGCGCCAGCAGCGGCGCGGTGTCGACCACGATCGGCCCGTCCGCCGGCAGCGGCGCGGGCGTGCCGGCCGGGACGGCGGGCGCCGGCCGGCCGAGCCCGTCGGTGAGGGCGGCGCCCAGCGACGCGTGCCGGCCGTGGCTTTCACGCGCCCGCGCGAGGCCCCGACGCAGCCGGGACAGGGCGGCCTGCGGCGTGGACACCAGCAGCTCCCCCGCCCGCTCGCCGCGCAGCACCACCACCGGGCCGGTGATGCCGGCGGCATCGGCCAGAGCGGTCGGCAGCGTCATCCGCCGCCGCCCATCCACTGTGGACGGGCGGGCGGCGCTGCCGCCGTGGCCCTGCATCCTCATACCGGAATCCTCCATCGGGGTTTTCCCGTCCGTCCGTGCGCGCGGCGCGATCGATGGGCGGTCCCCGGGCCGCCCGGGCGCGGGGCACGGTCGGAGCTGAGCCCACATCGGGCAATGTGAGGGCGTGCCGATATCTGACCCTCAACCTGAGGCATACCCCAGCCTTCCGACCAACCCCCACTTCTCAGACATGAACCTCACAGCAGGATGCGGGTGCGACTCGACCCGGCCCTCCACTCCGCGCTGTTGGGGGCATCACCCGATGGGACGCCCCGGCCTGCCTGCACTCCCCCGCCTCCGGTCGCTCCCCAACGCGCAGATGCCGCCCGCAGGAGGAGATCTGTGGGGCGGTGCTGGCAGCGAGGGCGGGCCGGGACTGGTGAGTTAGGTCCGGGAATGTTCCATTCCCGGACCTAACTAAGACCCCGGTTGGCGGCGCCGCCGAGCGCGCCACCGCGTCGACATATAACCGATACCCCAAGCCTTGCTTGTTATCGACTAATCCCCTACGGTCATAACAACTATCCCAAGGGCTACCAGGTATAGGGGACGGAAATGATCCACATCAAGCTCGGGCCCGCAAAGCCGGCGACGGCCGACGACCCGATGGGGCGCGACTTCTACGGCTGGAGCCCCGACCAGAGCGCCGAGCAGTTGTTCGCCCGCAACCGCGGTCGGTGGCTGTTCGGTGCCCGCGCCGGCGTCGAGCAGTACGTGGCCTTCTCCTCCACGACCACCAAGCAGGTCGTGCTCGTCGTGCGGAAGACCGGGATGGAGGCGGCCGGCGGCGGGAAATGGGCGATCCTCGGTGACATCCTCGGCCCCGGCGATCCGGTCCACGACCAGCTGATCGGCCAGCCGATCCTGGACGCGCACCGCAACCCGGTCACCTACGTCGACCACCCGGCCGAGCTCGCCCGCCGGTGCGCCTGCGGCTGCGGCGAGGAGGTCACCGGCACCCGGATGTTCCAGTCGGGCCACGACCAGCGCGCCGTTTACAAGCGAATCACCGCCCAGTGGGGCGGCGTGGCCGGCTTCCTCACCTGGTTCGACGAGACGTTCGGTTCGGTTGAGGCGACCCCGGAGAACGATCTGCATCCCGACGGCCGCCCGGTGCAGCAGGACGAGCCGTAATCCCTCAGCCGTCGTCTCCCAGCGGCCGGACCGGCTTGTAGGGCTGGCCGTCCTCCCGGTTGACCGGCCTTTGCGCCAGTGCGTTCTCGACAGCGCACAGAGCATGCAACCCACCACCCCCGGATTACCCGCCTCGGGCGACCACGCCCCACCCTTCCCGCAGCACAGGGGCACGGCGGGCGGCGAAGAGGGCGCTCATGCCCGCACCAGACGGCGGCGGTCCGACAAGCGACCTCCACGATCAGGGGAATGGCTCAGCGGGTGGGCCTCGGTGACGGTACCGCCACCCCGGGCGGCAGTCGGGTCAACGTGTCCATCCGGGTGCCGGCCAGTTGCGCGATGGCCAACCCGTTCGCGAAAGATAGGTCCGCGCCGCTCAGGTCCGCGCCGGTCAGGTCCGCGCCAGTCAGGTCCGCGCCGTTCAAGTTCGCGCGGCCCAGGTTCGCGTCGACCAGGTTCGCGTCGACCAGGTCTGCGCCGCCGAGGTTCGCGCTGTTCAAGTTCGCGCCGTTCAAGTTCGCGACGGCCAGGTCTGCGCCGCCGAGATTCGCGCTGTTCAGGTTCGCCGTGTCCAGGTTCGCGACGAACAGGTTCGCGCCGTTCAGGTTCGCGCCGGCCAGGTTCGCCGTGTCCAGGTCCGCGTTGCCCAGGTTCGCGCCGTTCAGGTCCGCGCCGGCCAGGTACGCGCCGCCCAGGTACGCGTCGTTTAGGTTCGCGCCGCTCAGGTCCGCGCCGCTCAGGTCCGCGCCGCTCAGGTCCGCGCCGGCCAGGTTCGCGAAGGACAGGTCCGCGAGGACCAGGCGGGCGCCGCCCAGATCCGCGTCTGGAAGCGAGAGCAGCGTTCCGGCCAACTCCAGACGGTCAATGCCAGCTGAGTCAGGGTCCGGGCGGCGGCCGAGGACGACGATGGCGGCCTGCACATCCGGCGACGACGGCGGTACTTCTTCTGGAATAGGGTTCGGTCGCGGTGCGTGCGTGCGGATGAACGCGCACAGCACCTCGATGACGGTCGGCTTGTCGGCGGCCGAGTCCCGCATGATGTGTTCCAGGGCGTAGATGCCGCCGAGGCGGATGGACAGCTTGTCCGGGCCTTCCTGGCCGAGCTGATCGATGGCGCGGCCGAACCGGTCGCTGATCTGGGCCCGCTCGGTGAGCCGCAGCTGGTCTCGGGTGGCGGTGGTCGCGTCGGCGGTGTAGCCCAGCGATCGGGCGGTGAACAGCACGGCCGCCACCGCCGTGAGCGCCGTAACGCCCTGGAAAACGGTGAGCACCACCTCGCGGACCGTGCCGGCCCGGCCGGCGACCGCTGGTGCAGGCGGGGCCGGATGGAGCCGCCGCCCGCGGTCGCCGCCCACGGCCCGGCCTCGGACGGCGGTCGAGGCCGCCCACGGGCTGCGCCCGGTACGCCACCCAACGCGGGCGGCGCCCAGACGATCACGAAGACGGGGCACACCCACATTGGACCAACGGCGGGCCGCCGCCGTCACAGTGCTGGCCTGTAGCCGACACCGGCGAGGTCAAGCGCGACATGACCAGCCGCCTCGCCCTCGGCGGGATTCAGCAAACGCCCGCTCCGCTACCCGCCGCCGGGGGATCGTCGTAGCAAGCCATTAACGGAAGGAAACAGGAAGTTGACGTCTCAAGCGCCATCCCAGAGGACGCTGATCCTCACGGTTCTAGTCGAGCTAACCGCCAATGACGACCCAGGCCTTGTCGCCGATGCCCTTACGCACGCAGCGATGGACGATGCCGGCGATCGCCAGATCAAGGTCGTCAGCCGTGGAACCTTCGACGCCTCGTTGACGGACACCTTCATCGAAAAGGTCCAAGACGAGCCGGACAACATAGGCTTCACCGGCGAGCCGGGAGAGCGCCTTCCCGAATAGTGCAAACTCGGAGTACATGCGCGGTCTATCGGTCGGTGCAGCAACTCGGCGGCGATGACCGAGGCCCCCACCCGGCCACCGCGAGCGGATGTGCAGGTCCGCCAGCCGCCCGGGCACGTCGAGGATCGCCGTTAGGCGGGCATCCCGGCGTAGCCGTGGGGCTGGTCGGGCTCGTTCCACAGCGTGTCCGGGAACAGCTCGGCCAGGTGCCGCTCCGGCAGGTCGACGTCGTCACGGGTAGGCCCCAGGAGTCGGCCCATGTCCTCGGCTGCCCGTCGATGCCCACGCCCAGAGGCCAGGCAGCGATGCCCGCACGGCTCGTCACTGATAAAGGTTGCGCTGTGTCGCGGCCTCTCGTCGGGATTTCCTCGCAGCTGTTTCTGCGTTTCCCCCGGGCTGTTCCGCGCCTTCCTGTGAAGCGTCGTCCACCTTACGGAGTCTTATTTTTCTCAAGCGAAGGAAGGTGGGAAGACGCAACCAGCGCTTTGGCGCTACCGCACTGGCCTTGCCCGTATTGCTGGATTCTTTTTCTTCTGTCAGGCCAGGGATTTGCGCATGGTCCATGATCGCCGAGAAGTCCGCCTTGAGGTGATCGACTGGCGTCTCCTGAGCCTTTACCGCAGTGTAGAATGATGCGATGAAGGAGAGCTGTCCCCCGATAGATTCGACGATCGCGACAAACTGCTCCCAGGGAGGAAGGGGACCCTGTCCGTTGTATGTCCGGTCCACCAGCTCCGGGTTGATGCCCTTTGGAATCGGCGGTGGAAGATCCGGGTGAGGATAGCGGACTATATGCCAACGGGACGTGAGGTAGGCGCAGATTGCCTTCTGGTTCCTGTCCGCATGGCCGAAGATATCGAGTTCGATTCCGGACATCCGCAGAATTTGCCGGTCGATTGGCCTCCCCTCCGCCTCCCCCCAGGCCACCATGCGGGCAAGCCTCTCGACCTTTGCGTTGGCGTCATGTTGGCTTTTGGCACTCACGCGCCGATACGCCTCCGCGGCCTGCGCCTGCTCGACGGCCTTGGCTTGTGCGGCCGCCGCCGCATGCCGTTCCGCGTCGCGCTCCTCGTGCGCCCGCTTGACCACTTCTTCAAGCTGGTGACGCGCTGCGCGATGCTTAGCGTTCTCCTGCATAAGGAAGTCGGATTTGAGGTCGAGCTCCCGGATCCGCTCCATGAGAACGTCTTCTCGCGCAGTCGCGGCCTGCAGAGCGGTTTCGGCGCTGACGCACCGCTCCGCGAGTGCGCGTCGCTCGTCGGTTGCCTCCTCGACAGCGGCTTCCGCCCGTCGTTGCCCTGCGACTGCAGCCATGATCAATTGCTGGGCGGTGATCTGTGTATCTTCGGATGCATTCTGCTCGCCCTCTGCAGGCAGGTCGACATCTTCACCGGTGATCCGTTTCCACAGGCAACTCACCAGCGCCCAGACTGCCTCGCGCTCGGCCGATTCTGCGCCGTGCAGAGCGACGCGAAAGATCTCGGTCGTCGCCTTGAGCTTCGGGTAGGGTCGCTCGCCGCGGCCGTTCATCTCTCCCGAGAGTTCGCCGCGCTGCTTGGCGATCTGGTCACTGGTGGGCTCAGGCTTCTTGTCGATCTTCGCCCGCCTCGCCAGGAAACCTGACCAGCTTCCGAAGCGGAAGACGAGCTGGCGAACGGCGACCAAAAGCAGTATCTGATCTTCAGATCGCCGAACTTTACCCGCAGTGAGACGCCTGTATTCATTGTCTAGCCGCAGAGCGTCGATCGCAGCCTGCAGACTTCCCTCGACACAACCGTCCTCTGCCTCGGCCTCCGCCATAACCTTCCACCTTCTGCATCTCTTCTGCGCCCGCCAACCAGGCCCGGTCCGACCTAACCGCGCAGGCCAGCATCGCCGACCCCGCCAAGCGTCGGCGACCCGACACGCAGTGCTGGACGTGCCACCTTCGACGAAGCCATTCGTCAGACAAAAGGCCGAGTTCTGCCAGTGCGGAAGCTCAGAACCTGGTCATAATCTTGCCGCCACCGATGCTTCTGCGAAAACGGAAACGTCCACCTGGTCACAAATTGGTCAACCGGCGCATTCCTCAGTAGCCAGAATATCGGCGGCAGCCTTTGAATTAAGTGTGCGTGCGCAACTGCGCGTGTCACGGACCTGAGCGGGATGCCTTTACGTCGTGGGGACGACTGCTCCCGCCCAGGCCGTGTTCGGTTCCTGAGGAGAAACCGGTACCGTCAATGATGCTCCATACGTACCTCGGGGAGAAACCCCGTACAGGCCGCTTCCCACTGTCGGGAAGTGAATAGATGCCTAGACGCCGTCACCAACGATCACGATCACGACAGGTGCCCAAGGCGATGACGGGTCAACCGGCGGCTGAACTGGCTGGATTAGCTGGCCGCGTTCACCTGACCGGTAAGCTTCGCCTCCCCGGCATGAACGGAGAGGGCAGTATCGAGACCGAGGGTGGGGACCAGACCCGGATACTGAACGCTGTCGCACTCATGATCGCATTCGGAATCGGGATGCTTCCCGCCACGCTACTTGGCGTGATCTGCTATCTATGCCCCATACCGATCTGGGTGAAGCTGGCATTGCCACTCATAATCTGGGCAATAACCACCGTCACCATGCTCATTCTGATGAGGAAGGAGTCCCACTGACATGGAGCGAAAGACTGTTTTCGCACCGGTATTCAGAGCTTAGGCAAACTTTGCCGCTCCTGTATGTCATCCACGTCATCCGCAGCGTCTGCCCGCCCCACTGGCCGCCGGGGCGGGCAGACCCCTTTGGTCCCGGACATTCCCGATCCGCAGTGGAGTCGAGTTGGCACCTTGCGGTGGACGTAGCAATCCCCACAACCCTGGCATGACCACATCGGACTGGCCCCGGCTGAGCGTCCGCCAGGGCGGGCCGGCGGTGCCAGGGCGGTGGCCTGTACCCGACACCGCCGACACCGACCGTCAGCGTGCTCGCTCACTGCGCCCCGGCCCGAATGCCCTCCCACGGCGTACTACCGCCAAATGGGCACGGGAAGTGGGTATTCCTGGACCTAACTAAGTCGGGATCTGGGCCAGGTACTCCGGAGGGGGTAGGAGCACTCCGGGCATGTCCGCCGGCAATCCCACCGGCGGCACCGACCAGTCCCGCGGCCGGGCCAGGTCCACGGTGCCGGCGGAGAATGCCGCGTTGCTGAAGTGGACCGTGCCGCCGTAGAACGCCGCGTTGCTGAAGTCGACCCTGCCGGCGGAGAACTCCGCGTTGCTGAAGTCGACCCTGCCGGCGGAGAACTCCGCGTCGCTGAAGTCGACCCTGCCGCCGTAGAACGCCGCGTCGCTGAAGTCGACCCTGCCGCCGTAGAACGCCGCGCCGCTGAAGTCGACCGCGCCGCCGGAGAACGCCACGCCGCTGAAGTCGACCATGCCGCCGGAGAACGCCACGCCGCTGAAGTCGACCCTGCCGCCGGAGAACGCCACGCCGCTGAAGTCGACCATGCCGGCGGAGAACGCCACGCCGCTGAAGTCGACCATGCCGGCGGAGAACGCCACGCGGCTGAAGTCGACCATGCCGGCGGAGAACGCCACGCGGCTGAAGTCGACCATGCCGCCGATGGTGTCCAGAGAGATCAGGAGCCGGCCCAGCAGCGGCGGGTCGGCTTCGGCCAGGGCGGGGACAATGGGCTGGTAACTGGGCATGTGACGCAACGCCTGACGTTCAGACTCCGACATCGGCGCGAGGGGAATCAGAGTGGCGTGACTTTTTAGCGCCTCGGCGACGTGGGCCGGGACCTGGATGCCGGTGACCCGCGTGGTCTCGGCGGTGGCGAAGATGCGCAGCCCAGGCGGCAAGGATCTCAGCGCGGCGGCGTCCAGCTGGCCCACCTGGGCGGGATCGAGACCGTCTAGCCACAGCAGCGCGCCATCGAGCGGCCGCACCACGGGGCTGCCCGGCGGCGTGGGCGACCAGTTGGGCGATCGTGACGTCGGGGTCGGGACGGTAGATCAGCAGCAGATGGTCGGGCAGCAGCCGGCGGGCGTGGTGGGCCAAGCTCCGGCTGGCGCCGGCCAGGCGAGCGCCGTGGACGATGACCCCCACGCTCAATGACTCCACAGCTGCGATGATCTTCGCGTCGTCGTCCCTGGGCAGGTACGGGGCAGGCCCGTCGTCGGTGTCGAAGCGATTGGGGTGCACGCCCAGCTCCGCCAGCGTCGCCTCGTGCATAAGGCGAGGCCGGCCTCGGGAGTCGGTGACCGCCAGCACCGCCCGGGACGGCACCCGCTGCCGGATGGCGTCGACCCAGACGGCCGCCGCGGCCGTTGCCAGCGCCCCGGCCAGCCACATCCACCGGAGTCTGCCGTCGGTGTAAGCCTGGTTGGCGAAGATCGCTACCGCGACCATGCCGACCGCGGCGGCGCCGCCGGTCAGCAGCGTTGTCCAGCGGAGGGCGGTCGATCGACGGCGCACCGTATCCCTCGCCCTCCTCCGTGGCTGATGGTCCCGGCGGGCGGATCTTCCTCGATCGCGTCAACAACGGGCGGAACACTGGACTATCAGCCGCCGAGTTGACTGTCCACACTCGTGTCGGAGACAAGGCAGCTACCTCGAAGAGCGAGCTGATCCGGTTCGAGACGACGCCGGCTCCGGACGCCTGCCAACAACCTGCCCGACAACACGCGCTGAAATCCCCGGGAACCACGGCCGTGCCCCGTAACCTCGGTTGGTGGCACTGCCCTGACATCTACAGATCTGCTTACCTCCAGCGACCCCGCCCGGGACCGACTCGAGGGGTCCCGTCCCGGAAGGCCCGGGACTTTGGGCTCCGCGCCGGGGGTGCGCATGTCCAAAGAGGTCACACGGCAGTACCAACCGCCCCGGACCGACCCTCTTTGCCGAGGTGTGGCGGGGTGGCGGCGCTCGTGTCGGAGTTGTCCGCGGTCTTCGCGGAACACCGCCAACACGACGCCCTCGCCGTGGCGGCGAGGGCTATCGCGCTATGTGGACTGATCATGGTCAACCTGGATTGGGCCCGGTGACGACCGCTGATCTGTCCGCTAGGTAGTGCCGCTTGGGTCGGGGGTCCGTAGGGCTCCCGACCCGCCTGTTTCCCCGGCCACGGGTTGTGCCGTACCCGGCGTACGTGTACGTACGGTACCCCTGTCATGTCAGGGGGACTTGACAGACACGCCCCACGGTGACGTGGATTTCATCACCCCCGGTGTCAGATTGCCGGTACCCGCGCCCCCTTCGGCGCGTCGCGCTGATGCTTCCGGGGCGTAGGTGTCGCCCCTGCCCACCACGGGGACGATTCAGCTGATCACACAGCCGATCGACCTCAGGTGGAGCCACATTGGACGATGGCCCGCTCACATTGGGCAGTGATGCCGGCGGCATCGACCGCACCGGCCAGGCCGCCCGCCCGGGCAGAGCACAGCACCGCCCAGCCCGCCGGGGTGGCGCCAGCATCACGCCCACTGTGGAGTGGGTGATGCCGCCGGCATCGGGCTCCGCCGTGGACGCCTTGTACGACTCGCTCGGGTCGGTGCGCCGTGCGGGCCATGCCGCATGGTCCAGGTGGGCCGACGTTGTACACATTGGAGAGTGGTGTCGCGCGGCGGCCACCTTGACTCGCCTCAGGGCTGATCAGGTAGCTCTCGGGGGCGCCACATGATGTCCATGACCGGGGAGTCCGGTGTTGGAGTCCGCTGGCCGACGAACTGGTAGCCCCAGCGCTGGTACAGGGCTCGAACCCGGGGGTGGTCGTGTTCGACCGCGAGGCAGACTCGGGTTTCTGGGCGGCTGGCCAGTAGGGCGTCGTGCACCGTTCGCGATGCGCCGGTGCCGCGCCAGGCCGGAAGGATCATGAGTTCGAACAGCACGAATGTGCGTTCTCCGTCTTCGTGGGCGAAGTCGTCGTCCGGTCGCGGGGTGAGCGTCGCCCAGTAGTCGGTGGCGGCGGGTCGGGTGGCGCCGTAGGCGTAACCGATGGGATGGGTGTCGTGGTAGCCGATCACGGCTTCCCATCGAGGGCTGGCCGCGTGCTGGTGTAGGCGTTGACGGAATCTGTCCAGGGAGAAGAACGGGTCGTCGAGTCGGGTGGCGTACACCGTTTCGTAGATGCTGACGAGCAGGTCGGTGACCTTGGTGACGTCGGTGTGCCGGACGGTGTTGATCTCTGCTGTGGTCATGCGGCGCTGAGGGAGGTGTCGTAGAAGTCGAGCCAGCGTGCGACCTCGGGCACCGGCCGCCAGGTCTCCATCCGTCCGCGCAGTTTCCGCAGTCGGGCTGCTGCCCGGCCGGCCCGCAGTGATCCGCTGAGTGAGGAGATCTCGTGCACGGCGGAGGTGGCCGCGTCGGCGGCGATCTCGGGACTGCGTGCGCCGAGATTTGCTTTGGCGAGGTGGATTAGCCCGTGGACCCGGTTGCGGTGGTAGGCGCCGGGGATGAGCCGCAGGTCGCTCTGGGCACTTTCGACGGCTTCGTTCCACTGTCCGAGGAGGCTGTGCACGAGAGTTTCCTGAGCGAACAGTTGGGCGCGGTTGACGAACCCCAGCCAGGTGGGAACGTCTTCATCGCAGGCGTTGCCGAGGACGTCATGTGCGCGTTGAAGCGAGCGCAGTGCCTGTCGCCGCTCGCCGCGCCAAGCCCTTCCGTAGGCGGCCCGGCAGTGGAACAGGGCGGCGGCCCTGGGGTGCTGGCGTGCGGCCGTGGAGCGCAGCGCGGTGCGGGAGATCTGGTGGATCTCGCCACCCTCGCCTGCCTGACGGGCTCGCATCGCCATGTAGTTCCAGACCTGCACGGTGAGCAGGTTGTCGCCGGCCAGCGCGGCGAGCTTGAGCGCTTCGGGTAGCACCTGGCCGGCGAGGGTCAGGTCGTCGGCGTCGATCGCGAACCAGCCGGCGGCCGCCTTGTACTGCCCGGCGAGGCCGTGCAGTGCGTCGCTGACGGCCACGGACATCTCGTAGCGTTTGCGGGCCTCCAGGAGCCGGTCGGCGTGCCAGACCGCTTCTTGGGCAAGAGCGACGCCGCCGGCCGCGTCGTCGGCGGTGAACAGTTGGGTCAGTGGGTCGCGCAACCGCACGAGATCTGACTGACCGATGCGTCCGCGGCGGGGCAGGCTCGGGACGATGATCGAAAACAGTGCCCCGCCGGCGATGTCGAACAGGTCACGGCGTCGCACGGATCCCTCCTGTTCGTGGAGAAATGGTCTGTCGAATGCTGACGTTACCCCGCCGGATGGAGTGCGTGATGATCCGGATCTTGGGGTAAATCCAAGATCGACGGCGGAGGTTTCGAAGAGGCTTTCCAGGGCGAGGCGGACAGGAGCATGTGGCCAGCTCGTCGCGCCGCAGAGCAGCCGGCGCACGCTGCGCTCGGTGTAGTCGAACTCTTTGCCGGTCAGGTCCTGCACCCGCTCGCTGATGGCGTCGGCGACCTCGGGAATGGTCATGCCGGCGTCGGTGATTTGAGCGGCCAGTTCTTGATTACGCTCCGGCACCTTGCCCCCATTCATGGATGCAACGCTGTGCAATTCTCCGTACCTTGCGCGGCGGCGGTTGGCAATACGGTCACCGTCAAAACGTCCGGGTGCGTGCGAGTAGAACGCTGGTTTGCGACCTGGGCAGGGCATCGATGTCTCTGGTTGGCTGAGGTAACACCGATTGGCGATGCGTAACGGATCGCTCGTTCACATGCCGGGCGGGGCTGCCAGCGCCCTGTATCGCTCGCCTGCCCGGCCCCGTGGGAGCGCCCTGTGGCCAACCGACTAAAGGAGTCAGCGGATGACTACCTCGACCGGCGCCCGGACGGACCGGCTGATCACCGCCGTGGGGGAAGGTACGGCATTCCTCGCCCAAGTCTCGAAGTTCGCCGTCGATCGGGAACAGACCGATCAGTTCGTCGACGCCGGCAGTTTCCTGCCGCCCCAGGTCGTCCGCGACATCATCGCGTGTATCGCCCCGAGCGGGCAGGTCGCTGGCTGGCCAGAGGGCACCGAGTTCCCTGTGTCGATCGACTTCGCCAGACCGGTCGTCGTCGTTTCGATCCACACTGATGTCCCATCGGGCGACCGCGCGCACCGGATCGACCGGCTGCGCGAGCGCCTGATCCCCCACAGCCTGGTGGTCCTCACCGCCCTGCCGGCTCCGGAAGACGACCCTCGCCAGCGGGCGGAGCTGTTGTCGGCGTTCGGGGGCCTGGAGTTGTTGGGCGCTGAGGACCGCACCCTCGCCGATGCGCCGATTCCGGTTCGTGACTGGCGGCGCTACCCGGTCTGCGGGCTGGTGCCCGGCTCGCCCCCGCACGCTCTGATCGGCGGGGTCGGGCACGTGGGCGGGTAGCGCCAGGCCAGCCGCCGCCCCGCGCCGTCTCCCCCCAATTTCACCGGCTTCCGGGCCGCGACACCTCGCGGCCTGGGATGGGCACGCCCACCGGTCGTGCCCGGTCATGTCCATCTGAGCAAGGAGGACGGTATGTCCAGCACGAGCACCGGGACGATGCGGTCGATCACGACCGCGGTCTCGATCAGCACCGACACCAGCCGTGCGGCGGCGCTGCGGGTCTCCCCGCAGGGCACCTGCGCCCGGGTCGGCGTGATCACCGCGACCGGCCTGGAGGCGAACGAGATCGTCACCAGCCAGATCGCCAGCCTCTGACCCGATCGGTAACGGTGCGCTGCGCTGCTGGCGGAACGCACCCTGGCAGGCACGGCTGAACCAGTACGGCCGGCGGCGGCGATCCGACTGCGCCGCCGGCCGTCCCGCCGGCCCGCTCACCCCTGATCCGCACCGTCCAGTGAAAGGGGCACGCCCCGTGGGAACACTCAAGATCCGCACCACCGCTTTCGACGCGAAGGTGGACACCCGGCCCGGCGAGCCGGTGTTGGAGGCCCTGCGCCGCAGCAACCTGCCGCTCGCCGGGTTCCTACTGTCCGATGACAGCGGCCGGTTCGTGTCGCTGGCACACGCGATCGGCGCCGACGACACGGTCACCGCCATGTCGATCCGCAACCCCGACTTCACGATTCTCAACCCGGCGGTGACGGTGCATCCCGCCGGTACGCCGGTCGCTGAGATCTTCGTCCCGGGCGCGCAGGGCCCGGAGCTGTTGCAGTTCGACCGCCAGGCCGGCATCGACTACATCTACGCCTCGTTCGCCGCCGTCCTGGACAAGTACCGGGCCGCGAACCCCGGCGAGCGGGTCGTTCAGATCGCGTTGTCCGGTGGTGGCGACGGCCGCATCGTCGGCGAGTGCGCCGGCCGGTACCAGGACGAGCACCCGGACGTGCGGTTCTTCGCGGTCATCACGGCCAACGGGTTCGAGGATGAGGGCGGGCACATCAAGGCCGCGGTCGGGATCGCCCAGCGGTTCGGGCTCACCTACGAGGTCTTCGACGAGTCGCGATCGGCGGTCGAGCTCGGCTACAAGACCGCCTTTGAGGAAGTTCTGCAGAAGTACCACGCCATGTACCCGGCGGACGAGCGGGAGGTCATCGCGACCCTGTGGGTGCAGCAGCTCAACCTGGAGATCGCGGAGAACGCCGGCCGCCGGGCCGTCATCTTCGGGTTCAACCAGGAAGATGTCATCGCGGAACGGCTCTACCAGATGCTGATCGGCAGGCCGCTGCCCGCCTATCCGATCCGCGACGCGAAGGGCTTCCACATCCTCGCACCGCTGCATCGGATCCCGAAGCAGCTCATCGACGCGTTGGACCTGGACAACTCCCGTGACAACTACGCCCGCCGGCAGCCGTCGGTGTCGGCGCGTAGGTCGCAGCTGTACTTCCTGGCGTACTTCATCATCGCGAACTTCCCCGACCTGGCCGCTGGCCTGGCCGACCCGTCGATCGTCGACCTGGGCGACGACCCGGCCCCGCAATGGCTGCTCAACCCGCGCGCCGAGCAGTGATCCCGATGGGACACCCCACCACGCAAAGCGGTCCGCTCGACCTCGATCTGATCCGGAACGCGGAACTGGCCGGGCGGCCGTGGCCGCACTGCGTCCTCACCGGTGCGATCACCGACCAGGCGACGCTGGACGAGATGGTCGCCTCGTTCCCGGACCAGGGTTTCCAGACGGTGCGGGAGCTGAATCCGGACGCCGAAGGCAAGACGTTCGAGGTTGGGGTCCGCAACGATCTGACCGGCGCCGACCTCGCCCCGGTCTGGACACCGTTCACCACCCAGCTGCGATCGGAGCATTACCGGCGGGCTGTCGGGCACCTCGGCGGCGTCACCCTCGAGGGCAGTCAGTGCGTGGTGGCGTTCTACCGGTACCCGCCGCAGACGTGGCTCGGTCCGCATCGCGACAACCGGTACAAGATCCTCACCCACGTCTTCTACTTCAACGCCGACTGGCCCGCCGGCGCCGGCGGGGATCTGCTCATCCTGGACGGCCCGGACGCCGGCAGCCTCCGGCGCCGGGTCTGCCCGAGGGCGGGGACCAGCGTCGTGATCGTCCGAGGCGACGACTCCTGGCACGCGGTGCAGAAGGTCAGCGACGAGGTCACGCGGGCGCGGCTCAGTGTCAGCGTCGTCTTCTACACCGCCGACGCGGACCTGACCAAGCACGTCAACTGACAACGAACCACACGAATGCGGCTAGACCACGCCGGGGCACCACGGGTGCCCAGCCCCGCCCGAGACTGCCTGGGGAACACCATGCCTCGCCCGCCGCTGTACCCGTTCGCCCGGCCGGCCGGCCGGGAACTGCCAACCGAGCTACAACAGCTGGCCGGGCGGGCGCCGACCCGCGTCGAACTACATGATGGAACCCTCGCGTTTCTGGTCACCAGCGACCAAGGCGCCCGGGACGTCCTTTGCAACCGGGCGTTCAGCGCGGACGCGACCCGGCCCGGGTATCCCGTCATGAGCCCCGGCCGGGCCGCGCTGACCAGCAGACCCACCTTCCTGCGGCAGGACGCCCCCGAGCACGACACCCTGCGCCGGATGGTCCTGCCCTACTTCACCGCCCGGCACATCCGCGCCCTCGAACCACGGCTCGCGGCAACCGCCAGGAAGCTCACCGACGCGATCGCTGGCGCCGGGAGCCCCGCCGATTTCGTCGCCGGGTTCGCCGTCCCGTTCCCCGGTCGCACGATCGAGACGCTGCTCGGCCTGCGCAGCGACGAGCGAATCAGGTCGTTGACCGCCGCCCTCAACACCCATGCGGTCGACGGCCCGGCGAAGGAGCAGGCCGCGACCGACCTGCTCGCCCACCTCGATGACGTCGTCACCGAGCAGAGCCACAACCCACGGCCAGGAATCATCGGTGACCTGGTCCGCAACCATCTTCTGACCGGCAAGGTCACCGCGCAGCAGATCGCCGACACGATCCGGCTGCTGCTGACCGCCGGGCAGGAAACCAGCGCCGGAATGCTCGCGCTGACGCTGCTCGACCTGGCCGAAGACCCGCGCTGGCGCGACCAACTGACCGGCCCGCAACCCGTCGCGGAGGCAGCCATCGAGGAACTGCTGCGCTGGCACTGCGTCGTGCACACCGGCATCACCCGGGTCGCCGTCGAGAACACCGCCGTGCAGGGCGTCGCCATACCGGCCGGCACCGGTGTCATCATCTCCGTCCTGGCCGCCAACCACGACCCCACCCGATACGCCAAGCCCGACCAGATGCAACCCGGGCGCGACAACGGAGCCAGCCACCTAGCATTCGGCCGAGGCATCCATCAATGCCTCGGGCAAAGCCTGGCCCGCGCGCAGCTGCGGATCGGCCTCGCGGCAGTCGCTGACCGGTTCCCCGGCCTGCACCTAATCGACAAGCCGCTGCGGTTCACACCACAGAACGGGATCTTCAGCCTCGAAACCCTCCCCCTGGCCTGGTAAGGCAGACCCCAACATGTCGATGCGGGACCTCACCGACTTCTACCAGCAGGCGATCAGGCCGCAGGTGCTGCTCGACCACGTGGCAGCGGTGGCCTTCGACCGGCTCCAAGGCAGCACCGGCCTGGCCCGCGCCGCCACCGTCGTCGAGGGTCTCGCGGCCGACGCTGGACTCGACGTCACCGTCGCCTGGCACCCGCCGGGCGCGCCGACGTCCCGCTGGTGGCAGTTCACCGCTCCCGCCGCCAACTCACCGGTCGCGGCGAGCCTGCACCTCGGCGACCACCTGATCGCGCAGTACGCCACCTGCCCGATGATCCTCGCCCGGGGCAGCGCCTCCACCCCCACCGGTGGGATGCACACGCCACTGGTCACACTCGCCGCAGACGCACCGAGCCAGGCCGACCTCACCAGAGCGTTCGTGCTGGTCCCGCCGACACCACGGTTCAAGATCCCCGCGCTGCTCGACCGCCTCACCGCAGCCGGCGCAGCCGCCGTCGGCGTCGAATCCGCGTCCCCGGACCCCGGCCGCGTCGACCGGCTCGAAATCCCCGACAGGTGCCCGCTGGTCGCGATGTCACTGTCCGGTGAGCAGGCCGCCCGCCTACGCGCGACAGGACCAGGCACCGAACTCACCGTGCACGCCGAGCATGAACCGGCCGCCGCCATGCCGGTCGTGCACGCCGTCGTACCCGGCGCCGCACCCGGCCCGGCCGCACTGCTCATCGCCCACCTGTGCCACCCCGGCCCCGGCGCGGACGACAACGCCTCCGGCGTCGCCGCCCTGCTATCCATCGGGGCAGCCGCTGCCGCCCTCCCCGCCCAGCGGCGGCCACGGCTGGAACTGCTGTGGGCGCCCGAGATGGTCGGCACCGCAGCATGGCTGCACGAACGCCTGAAATCGGCGAAGCCGCTACCGGACTTCGTGATCAGCGTGGACATGGTCGGCGCCCACCCCACCCAGACCGGCGCAGTCCTGACCATCGAACGCAGCGCCGACCACGTACCATCCCCGCTCGCCGCAGCACTCGACGCCGCCGCCGACGCGGCGGACCCACCGGTCATCTCCTACTCGACCGCGTCGACCTGCAGCCGGCATCCCCGAATGGTCGTCCCATTCGTCGGCGCAAGTGATCACCTACTGTTCAGCGACCCGAAGATCGCAATCCCAGGCGCACACCTAACATGCGGCCCCAGCAGCCTGCACCACAGCTCACGCGACACCGTCAGCACGCTGTCGGCCAAACACCTGCACCGGCACACAGCCATGGTCGCCGCCGCCACCACCGCGCTATGCACCGGTGCGGCCACCACCGACATCCTGGCCGCGATGCGCCGCCTCGACCTCACCCGGCTCGCTGAGGTAACCAACCGGGACCCCATGGACGCTCAGGCCGCTCGGGACGCCATCTCCAGCGCCTACGACACCCTCGCCCGCTGGACTCCCCCAGCGGCACCTGACATCGAACTGTCCGCAGCCGCCATTGTGGAGATCGCGGGCCGGCTCCTGGGCGCAACCATCCACACCACCCCGGCGGGCACCCCGGCCATTGAGCCGCTGTGGGACGGGCCATGGAACCTGCACAACCTACTCGCCGCCGTCGACCCCACCCGTCGGGCCGCCTTCGGTGAACTGCTCGGCGCTGGCGGCGACCGGTACGCCGCAGCCGTCGCGCTCGCCCACGCCATCGACGGGACACGCACCCCCGAGCAGCTTCGCACCGCGGCCGCAGCCGCCGCCGGCATCCCGATCAGCATTCAATTCACCGAGGTGTTCCTGTCGACGATGACCGCCGCCGGCTGGGTCCGTACCAAAGTCCTCAGCCAGCACCCCGCTATCGGGCAGGACCCTCCCGCCATGCGGTGACACCCTCCTTGGCAACACTGATCAGCAGAAAAGCGCCGTTCACCACCGCGAAGAACCCCAGAACCCACACCATCGCCGCCGGGCGGACGATCAGGACCACGGCAATCAGCGTGACCATGAAGCCGTAGTCACGGACCACCTTGATCAGCCGCACCGGCACCGACCTCGACGCGACCAGGCTCGACCCGGCGCCCTGCTTGTCCATCACCGACGTCACCATGTTCACCATCCACGTCGCGGCGAACACCGCGACCACCCAACCCGGCACCGCGGTGGACGCCTGCACGACCGCGGCGACAGCAGCGACAACACCGACCTGCACGGTGATGTCACACAACACATCAAGTCGGCCGCCGGCAGGGCTGATCACCTTAGTTCCCCGCGCGAGCTGCCCGTCGACGCAGTCGCAGATGTAGGCGATCTGCCAGCCAAGCCACGCCAGCACGCCAGCGACCACCGCCGCAGATCCGCCGCCGGAGAGCACCGGCGCCGCAGCGATCACCGCTGCGGACGTGCCCGCACCCAAAACCAGGTTCGCCAGCGTGAACGCGGTCGGCCGAATCCGGAACCTAGCAGCAACAACGCACAACCTCGACGCGACCGGATAGCTGACCAGATTCGTCACCAGCCCGGCAGGCCGGGCCAGTCGGCGGTAATCGGCCGCCGTAGGCGTGCGGATGGCTGACACAGCGTCGATCACGAATGATCCTTCCCGGGCAGACTGATGGCGTAAGGGCATGCCCACTTCGTCCCTACATGAGTAGGTGCGGCCGGGTCGGCTAATCGTACCGACACCGTACGGGCGACTCGCCCCCACGCGGCTGCCTGTCGCACGCCCGGCGATGCCCCCTTGCGCGGGTGCCGTGCGTGTCATGCCCTGGCACGCCAGGCATCCGACGCGATCGGTACGTTTGGTCAGCGCGAGGGCCGGTCGGCCATTCGGTGATCATCCGGTCACTCTGAAGGGTGAGACCGGGCCGCCCTATACAGACCCTCGGTTACGGGCCGGTAGCGTCCGGTGCATGAACGACCGGTTGCTGCTGCTCCACCTGGCGACCGGCGTCGTGGGCTTCAGCGCCACCGTGCTGATCTGGCCGATGACCCGCGGCGCGGCCGGGCACAGGTGGATGGTGTGGCCACTGCTGGTGCTCACCGCGGCCACGACGACGCTGTTGCCGCTGCTGATCTGGGCGGGTGGTTGGACCTATTCAGTGGCGGCGATCGGGTTGGTCGCGGTCGTGGCGTTGCACTGGGACAGCCACCTCGCTGCGCGACGGAGGCGGCCCGCCGAGCCTGTCACATGTCGCCCACCGGGTGCGTTTCTCTTGGAGTGACCTGCGCGACGGTGATCATGGCAGCAGGTCGGCTTCTCCGCTGGCCACAGCCGCAAGCGACGTACATGGATAGATGCCGCCCTCCCGGACGCCGCTGTCGTCGCATTACCGCTGGCCAGGGCTTTGGATGATCTCCCTCAAGAAGAAACACACCCTCGCCCACCCGGACGCGTGACGTGATCACGTGAGCGACGCCGACCCGACCCGGTTGGCCGTCGGCTCCACGACGCGGCCAGCGATCTGGCCCGTTGCCTGACGACCGATGTGCGGATCGAGCCGGTCCACGTCATCGTTCCGCTCCTGCAGACCATGGACCAGCTTGTGCAGATCGCCGGGGAACTGGGTCGCCAGGCCAGATGCCGGTCCGGCTTGGTGTGACGCCGTCCGGTGGCAGGGCCGGGCGTGAGAAGGGCTCCGCGAACACGGCGTGTCGCTCGGCAGCGAGGTGGGCCAGGAGGCGGATCGTGAGGACGTGAGCGATGCTGTGCCGCACGTCGGGCAGTTGCTGCAGGGTGATCCAGGTGCAGGTGGCTTCGGCTTCCAGGCGACTGCCGTCTCCGGTGCGTGGTCCGGGCTCGAGTCCAGTGACGTTGGCCGCGAACATCTGGTAGCGGGTGGAGGATCCTTTACTGTCCCGGCACCAGCCGAGCGTGACAAGATGGCTGGAATCCAGGTGGAAGCCGGTCTCTTCCTGAAGTTCCCGGACGGCGTCGTCGATGGGGTCGGTCTGTTCCGGGGCACCGGTGACGGCGGACAGGGTGGTCTCGGGCCAGCACGGGACGCGTTCGTCGGTGAGCAGCAGTTGCAGCCCGGTAGGGCTGTGGCGGTAGGGCAGCACGGCGATCACGGGTTGGCCGCCGTACCACTCGGCGAACACGTAGCCGCCGATGCCGGCCTCGGGCTCACGGATGGCGCGCAGCGTGACCCGGCCGTGGGTGTACAACGTCTCGACCTCTGCTGGCATTGCTCTCTCTTCCTGGCTGGGTGCGGGGCGCTGGTAGGGCTGGCGCAGTGCGCTCTGGGGACGGCCGGGCCGCCTCCCCGGCGGCCGGGCTGGCGGCCTGCTGGGTGGATGACCGGTTCGGTGCCTCTTGGTCCCGGCCCCTGATTGGTGGCCGGGACCAAGAGGTTGTCGTTCCCGGATGGTTAGCCGGCTTGCTGGTTAGCCCTTTGGTAGATGGGGTTTGGTGTGTTCGACCTGATGCTGGTCGCGTGGGCGGGCGCCGGGGGTACGACGCCGGTGCGGATGACGGTGCGGATCCAGGTGCGGTAGTAGGCGGCGTCGGTCATGACGGCGGCGCCGGTACAGGTCTGCTCGTCGACGGCGCGGGAGAAGCCGCCGAGGGCGTCCCAGCGGGTACCCCAGTGTCGGGAGCGTTGCAGGACCGGGCTGCCGGAGTCACCGAAGCAGATTCCGGTTGCCGAATCCGGGCCGATCACGCAGATCTCGCCCACGCCGATGTCGGCCGCCGCGCAGCTGCTCGGGTCGACGATGTCCATGGTGAGCTGGGACAGGTCGACCGGTGCCGGGCCGGTCCATCCTGGCCATGAGGTCAGCCCCCAGCCGATGGCCCGTACCGTGGTTCGTTTGCTTGACGGGGCTGGGGTTCGGGTGGGGATGTGGAACGGCTTGAGTCGTACCGGCTGGTCGAGTTCCAGCACGGCGATGTCGGCGTCTGCGCCGGTGCCGGCGCCCCAGTTCCACGCTGCGTGCGGCAGGATCCTCTTGATGCCGACGAGTTTGCCGCCGTCGAGGCGGTTGTTGGAGCCGAACCGCACCTGGTACAGGCTCGCGTCCCGGGGCGTCGAGGTTGGGTAGGTGGTGACGCAGTGGGCGTTGGTGATCGCGTGTCGTGGTGAGAGGTCGGATAGCCAGACCGCGCAGGAGTGCCACTGGTCGGCCTTGCGTTGCAGCGATCCCATGCCGGTGTACGTTTCGGTCGCCAGGTCACCGCCAATGATCATCGGGGTGACCGGTTCCCCGCCGGGGTCCGCACCGGCGGGAGCCGCCACGGTCACCATCGCGGCCACCAATACGGTGCCGAAAACGCCCTTGAGTGCTCGGGTTGTCGATCGGGTGGTCAACAGGTTCCTTTCGAAGGGTGGGGTCCGCGCGCCGCGGTCGCGGCGCGCGGCTCGCCGCCTCGGGCGGCAAGCCTTGGGGCAGGCGTGCTGGAAGGCGGGTAGTGCTGGGCCGGACCTTCTCGGGTGCTGGGGTCACCTGCCGGTGATTGGCTAAATCTTCTGGAGCAGGCGCCGCACGTCGGCGACCTCGGCGTCACCGACCGACTCGTAAAGGTGCTGGGCTTCGGTCAGGTAGTGCACGGCATTGCTGGACGCGCCGGCCCCAGCCGCCATCTCGCCCAGGGCGTGGAGCGCTTGCGCGCGGCCTCTGGGTGAGCGCAGCTCGGTCATCTCCCGCAAGCCGTGCTCGATTTGGGTGCAGCCGTCCTCGGGTCGCCCGTTGTCGGCCAGGGCTCGGCCGAGCTCGATCCGTGCGAGGGCGCCGTTGTAGGGGTCGATATCGGCCAGCTCGGCCAGGATGGTGTGTGCTTTGGTCAGGTGTGTGATCGCCGCTGAGCGGTGGCCGGCTAGGCGGTGGGCGCGGCCTAGCCGTATCTGGGCAAGGCCGATGCCGCGGGTGTCTTGTGCCTTGGTGCAGGTTTCGAGTTCTCGGGTGAAGTAGCGGATGGCGGTCTGCGGGTCCTGCGCGGCGAGGGCGACCAGGCCCAGGCCGGCGAAGGCCCCTGCCCGGATGTGCTGCAGCCCGTCGACCCGCGCCGCGATCAGAAGGCTGTCCTGGAACAGGCTGGCGGCGTTGTCGAGTTGACCGATGTCGTAGTGCGCCAGTCCCCACCGGCGCAGGGCGGCTGCCTCGAAGGCGGGGTTGCCGATGCGGCGGGCGCAGTCCAGGGCGACCTCGTCGACGACCATGCGGTCGGGGTGGTGGCGGCCGAAGTGGAACAGCGGCCACATTGCGTCCACGAGCGTGTAAACCAGCGCGGGGTAGGTGTCGCACATCACCCGCACGGCCGCGACCAGGGTCGGTCGTTCGCTTTCGAGCCAGTCCAGGGCCTGGTCCCGGCCGGTCATGCGCACCACCGCGTCCGGCGGCAGCGGGGACACATGGATCTTGGGGCGGCGCCGGTACGGGGTCAGGATCGTGTCGGCGGTGTGGGCGGCGGCCAGATACGACGTCAGGATCCGTTGGCGGGCCTGGTCTTTTTCCGGATCGTCGGCGACCTGCCGGCGCGCGTGCACACCCACCAGGTCGTGGTACAGGTAACGGTCCTCGGCGACCTCGCTGATCAGACTCGCCAGCACAAGCTCGTCCAGCACGGTCGAGATCCGGTGGCCGGGCAGGTCGAGCGCCGCTCCTGCGAGAGCGGTGGTGAACTCCGCCCCGGGGTGCAGCCCGACGACCAGTCGGTAGCAGCGGGCGGCGGTGTCGCTCAATGCTTTGTAGGACAGGTCGAAGGCGGCAGTCACGGAGATGTCTCCTATGGACAGGTGGTCAAGGCGGTGGCGCTGGTCGGTGAGGCTGTCTACGAGCCGGCGCACCGGCCGCCTGGGGTGGATGGCCAGCCGGGAGCCGACCACGCCCAACGCGATCGGCATGCCGCTGCACAACCGGGCCAGCGTGTGCAGGGCGTCGTGTTCGTCGATGACTCGCCGGTCCGCGACGGTCAGCTCCAGCAGCGCGACCGCGGCTGGCTCCGGCAGCGGCTGTACGGGGGTGAAGCGGGCGCCGTCGACGGCAAGGCCGTCCAGCAGGGTGCGGGCGGTCACCACGACCACGCTGTCGACGCCGGTGGGTAGCAGCGGCCGCACCTGCGCGGCGGAAGCTGCGTTGTCCAGCAGGATCAGCAGTCGCCGGTCGGCGCTGAGGGTGCGCCATAGACCAGCCAGTTCTCCCTCGTCGACCGGCACCGCTCGCGGCGGGACGCCGAGGGCGCGCAGGAAGCGGCCCAGCACCTCGCCGGAGGGCAGCGGGCCGCTGGGACTTGCCGCGCCCAGGTCGGTGTAGAGCTGCCCGTCCGGGAAGATCGGGCGGTGCCGGTGTCCCCACCGCAGCGCCAGCGCGGACTTACCGACACCGCCGAGCCCGGTCAGTACGAGCACCGGGCGGCGCTGGCCAAGGTCGCCGAGCGCGGTGTCCAGTTCGGTCAGTTCGTCCTCGCGGTCAACCCAGCGGGTCGGCTCGGCGGGAAGCTGCCGAGGCCGTGGATGATTGTTGGCCGCCGGCTCGTGGTAGTGCACGCCGCCGTGGATAGCGCCGGCCTGCACGACCGGACCGTACGTGTGGCCGTCGTGGACGTTACGAACGGGCGAAGCCGCAGAGGCGGTCTCGTCTGTCACGAGCCGGCCCCCCGCAGGTGGCCGGAATCCCCTGCCCCGAAGGCGACCCCGCCGCTGATGTCCCGGGCCTGTACCACGGGTCCGTTCACCGTTCCGCCGGCGTGGTTGACCACACCACCGTCGGTGGCCTGATTGGCCGGCTGGGCGAGCTGCCACAGTCGGGCCAGTTCACCGGCGAAGACAGGGCTGCCGGCGACCGACTTGGCCAACTGGGCACGCAGCGCGTCCACACGCGCCCGATCCGCGGGATCAGCTAGCGCCGCATCGAGCACAGCCTGCCCGGAAGGTGCAGCGTCCACCTTGCGGCGCACTAGCTGCATCAGCGAGGAAAACGCCGCCCGCCCGGCATCCGTTACTCCTTCCACTGTGCGCGAAGCGACTGCCGCAGCAATGGCGCCGAGCACCGCATCGTCCATCATGGAGCTTCGCCCCTCATCGTCGAGCGCATGGTCACCGCGGCAGATCGCGGCCTGGGTCCCTGCCATGACGCGATGGACGCTGCGGCGGCGGTGTTCCATCTCGAATCAACGGATGCCGGTACGCGACGGGGCATAGAGAACCGTTCCTCCTGTGTATGGGTGGCGGTGCGGCGTACGAGGTGTCGGCTTGCGGCGCGGCGCCTAGCGGGCGAGGGCGTGCCGCGCAGGTCCGCGGTGCGCAGCGATCGATCTGCCGTCAGGCAGTAGTTCGCCGGTGTCGTCGAAGGCAATCACGCCGTTGCACAGCAGGCTCCAACCCTGTTCGGGAAAGGACGCGACCACGCGAGCCGCTTCCCGGTCGACGGCTTCAGCAGACGGGCACGACGGTTGGTGGGTGCACATAGGACACCTCCAGTGAAGCCTTGACGAACGACAACCTTCGGACGGTCATGCACCCAGCGAGTGCAGCCTTCGCGCGTGATCGGTGCACGACGTGACGGCGGGCATGAGCGCGGGGCCGCCGCCTGCGGTGAGGCTTTAGCGGACTTCAGCTCACCATTGGGCGACGTTGATCATTACGGTCCCGGTGTCGATGACCGGCGTCAGCAACTGACGGCGATGCCGAGCTCGTCCAGGGCGACGAGCATCGTGCCGGAAACCCCGTAGACCGCTACCCTCCACGGACAGGACCAGGACCGCGTGCTCACCACGGTTGCCCACCAGCCGCCGCTCAATCAGTGTGCATGCCGAAGACCTCGTGACCGGGTCTCCCGTAGACAGCCGACGGTGACACACCAGATGGTCCGCTCCGGACGACGTAGGCCATACCATGCCAGACGGCGATTTCGGCGGCAGGCCGCCGGTGGACGCAGGAGTCGACCGCGCCTGACCGGCGTGGATCATGGCTGCCTCCCGTTTCCCTCGGCCGCACAACGGATCAACAGAACGACGCGCATGGACCCCAAGCGGCGGCAGGCCCAGCGGAGCACTGGCCCTTGCGACCGGTACCCCGCACCTCGGCATGCGACAGCGCTATTGACGTGTTTGCAAGCGCACCGACTCATTTCAGCGACCAGCTGACCGCAGACGGATGAATGTCGGCCAGCCACGTCGGCCCACGTTGACAATTCGTTGACAGACGTCGGTGTCCTCTGTGGTGTCCAAGCCTTCGGATCCGACGGTGGGTATCGGCGGCCCTCGGGGGCAGGTATGCGTATCGGTCGCAGGTGGGCGAGTCGGACTTGGCGGTTGTGCAGCCCGTTGGAAGTAGGTGTGGCCGGCGAGAAGGCCGCTGCGGCATCGGTAATCAGCCCGACCGGGTGGTTCCGGCAGGGTGCGGAATCGGTCAACGTTGGCGTGCATGCGATCTGCCGGATCCACGACCGGTAGACCTGGTCGGTTAGGTCCGTGTTGGCCGACAGCGGGGCTACCCGAGGACATCGCGGATCGTTTGAAGGGTCATAGCCGTGGCTGATGACACCGATCAGATGCCAACGGCCGTCAACGTGCTGCAGGACGGGGCCGCCGGAATCGCCGTAACAGGGCACGGCACCGTCCGGGTGTTGCACGCAAATCTCCCCGTCGGTGATCTTGATGTCGGCGCACACTTGTGGTGTTGCCGTCACCGCGTCGAACTCGTGCAGGACGTCCGTCGGCGGGGCCTTGCCATCCGGTAGCAACGCCGCGTCGCTGTCGGGTTTGGCACCCCAGCCCAGCAGTCGTGTCGGTGCTGACTCGCGGACGTGAGACGCGATCGGGAGCGGTTCGGCGTCGACCTTGGTCGCCAGGCGCAGCAGCGCCAGGTCGCCGTGGGCGCGCGGCGGGCTCAGTTCCCGGTGCCAGCGTGGATGGACGTTGATCGCCGCGACGCCGACGGTCTGCCCGCCCTTGGCCCAGGTCGCGGTCCCTGTGCGGACCCGCATGCCGGCCGGGTCAAGCACGCCTCCGGTGTCGTTCGTGACGCAATGCGCGGCCGTCACTACATACCAGCTGGTCAGCGTTGCGGCGCCGCACGCGTGTCGCCAACCTTCCGGTTTGTTCTTGGCCAGTGAGGCCATTGCTGGGTACGGCTGGCTGGCGTCGCCTGCCGCCGATCGAGGGGTCGTCGGCGGCTGGTTCGGTGCCCGTGTCGGCGTTTGGCAGGCGGCAGCGACGACCGTCACGGCGAGCGTGATGATCAGCACTGCCCGATGCCGTCGATGGCCGAAACGTTGCGTCCGCGGCGCCGCAGCGAAGTCGTTGCCGACGTTGCGCTGTTGTCCATCGCAGACGCCGTCGTCAACGTAGACGGTTACGACCGGTAGAGGGTTCATTGAGTGGTCACCTTCGCGTGCTGCGGGATCGGCTGGAGTTCGTGCGGGCCGGGGGCCCTGGCGTTGGCTTGTAGTGGTGACCCCGCAGCGGCGAGGTCCACGAAGGCGCGCTCGTGGTCCGCGACGTCATCTGGTGTGGTCAGGGCGGGATGGGCGCGCTCGGGCAGGTAGACGACGCTGTCATCGCCGCAGAGGTCCAGCAGCGTGAAGGGGCCGGCCAAGCCGCGGTGCAACCCCAGCCGCGGCGACAGCACCTGGATGGAAATGTTGGGGCGGTCGGTGAGTTCGCACAGCCGCTGGACTTGTTCGGTCATGACCGGGCATCTGGTGTTGCCGGCACGGACCGGTCGGTACAGGGCACTGTGTTCGATCACGAAGTACAGGCTGGGCGGATCGTCTCGGTCCAAGACGGCCTGCCGAGCCAGGCACGCCTCCAACCGCAGACGCATCAACCGTTGCGGCGTGTCCGGCGGCGCCAGCGCCCGGATCACCGCCCAGGCGTAGGCTTCGGTACGTAGCAACTCCGGTATTAGCAGCGGCTCGTAGTGCCGCAGCCGTGACGCCACGCCCTCCCAGTTCAGGTAGGCGCGGGTTTGCGCGGTCAGCACTTGCCGGAACGCCGACCACTGTTCGCGTCTGGATCGGGCTGCCATCTGTTCCAGCCGTTCCCGGGCCTGGCGGTCGTGCACACCGTAGATGTCCAGCAACGCGCGCAGGTCGGTCGGCGACAGACCGACCTGTCCTGTCTCGATCCGCTGCTGCTTGGCCAACGACCAACCCAGAACCTCGCACACCCGCCGTCGGGTGTAGCCGGCATCCGAGCGAGCCCGGCGAAGCTCGTGGCACAACGTTCGCCGCGCGGCTGCCGGATCAGCTGGTTCACGCCCTGGTGACCATCCGAGCCGTTGCGCCTGGTCATATGGGCTCATGAGCGCGCTGTCCTGTCGACTGGTCGCGGAATGGTTCGCTGTGATGGCTGCGCCCGAAGCGCGAGGCCCGGTTGTGTTGTTGCGATCGACGCGTTCGCAGGCGGTGAACACGGTTTCTTGCCCAGCCTTTCCACCACGATTCGGCCCACCGGTCTCGCAGGAAACGACAACCACCGCCAGTCCATAGTTGATAGGGCACGCTGGATACCTGCTTGGCGCCGCCGCCCAGTCACTGCTCCTGCTGCCTTAGTGCTTGGGCGGCGGTGAGCGGTGATCGGCTGGCATGGGATCACGCCATAGCGGCCACAGCGCCGGCCCGGAATCCGGGAGGAACAGCGGCGCCGGTTGGTGCAGTTGGTAGCCGTGTCGCATGAAGAACTCGCGGGCCGGCGAACAGACCGCGACCAGATACGTGGCGGCCCCGTCTGAGTCGGTGTCCATGCTGCGCAGGGCGTGCCGCAGCAGCGCGCTGCCCAACCCCTGCCGTTGCCGATCCGGGCGCACACCCATCCACACCAGGCCGCGATGCGGCTGGGACGGCCGATGATGGGCTAGCACCGCCTCCCGAAGACGGAACCGGTCCGCATGCCGGCCGTACGCCGCGTTCAGCAACTCATCGTCCACATTCGACTGTGCGGTCTGGGAGGGTGTGTGGTCCTGCCACACCGCGACCGCGTCAACCGGGTCAGTGACGTCAACGAACCAGCCGTCCACCCGCCCCGACAGCACTGGATCCACCAACGCTTGCCAGTACCGGCCGAACACCGCCTTGCGCTCACCCCTGTCAGGGATGAGCCAATACGCGTCCGGGGTGGCCACAGACGTTTCCACCAACACGCTTACGACCGCCTCTACGTCAGCGTGTTCAGCGGTCCGCGCCGTTACGTCGTCGTTGCGGCCCGGTACGGAACCTTTCATCGAGGGACCTCGGCGAGGCTTGCGCGGGCGATGGTGGCAGCCCGGCGTGACACACCGCGCCGGCCCTCAGCTGCCGCGGCCAGCAGCGAGGTGTAGCGGGACCATCGCCGCTTTGCTCGGGCTTCACATGGTGTGGTCATGATCATTCTCCAAAAGGGGTTTTGCATCCTTGACTGCCGGCTTGATGCGGGGCGATCCGAGTCGCTGGCGTCGAACGTCGGCGCCTGCAACGCGTCCACGTCGTTGGAGGAACTCGACCCGGGTTCCGCGTACCGCAACATCGTTTGTCGGTTGGCCGGGTGATGCCGCCGGCATCACCTCCTGGCTAGGTAGGGCGTCAGGCCGGCGCACGGATCGAGGTACGGGTCGATCTCGTCGTGTGCGGCCACGTCGGCGGCGATCGCGTGGGTGTGGCGATGCCGCGCTCGACGCGGCGGCCCGCGGCGGCCGCGCGGTCCCCTTGACTTGTCACCGTTTGGGCTCCTGGGTCGTTTGGCGGTTTGCCCATGCCAGGGTCAGGAGGGTGGCCTGTGACAGGTGGGGGCCGTTCAACGCGCGCCAGAGGCTGCCGAATCTGCGTTCGTCTGTGGGCCAGGGATACGATGGGGCAGCCCGGCGTACCCAGGTTCGGATGGCCAGATCACCAGGTGGAAAGAGCGCCCAGTCGTTGCTCCAGTCGCAGACGGCGGCCAGGGCGGTCCACTTTCCGACGCGCGGGATCTGCTGGAGCAGGTCCACCAATGTGTACGGCGGTTGTTGTTGCCATCGTGGTTCGTGGCGTAGGTAGACGGTGGCGGCGTCGCGCAGGACGCCTTGTTTGAAGGCCAGGCCGGCGGCGTGGAATTGCTCGGTGGTCAGGGCGAGGATGGCCTGCGGGGTCGGGAACTGGAGGTACCGGTCGCCGTCGGGTAGGTCGATGGGCTCGCCGTACCTCTGGCGGAAGTGCAGGTACAGGTTGTGGGTGTGCACGGCCCGCATGGCTTGCCGGATGATGGCCGAGCCGATCGCCTCCCAAAGGTTCGAGGTTCTGAACCTGGCCACGGTTCCCAGGCCGGTCAGTGCTGAGGCCAGTTCGGGCATCTGTTCCAGCGCGCCGTCCGGAAGCCGGAACGTGTCGTACACCGGTTCGGCCGCAGCCGCGGCCGAACCGAGCGCGTGCCGCGACCACGTGTTTCCGGTTGTGTGGACGAGCCATCGGGCGCCGTCGGGTACCTGGAACACGCGTAACCGTCCGCCGCCGATTGCTGGCGACCAAGCGGCGTGCTCGCTGATCACGAAGTCAATGTCATCCATGCGCGGTCTGCTCCTTGGCGCGCACGTCAACGAGGGCCGAGAACTCGGCTGGGCTCGGCACCCGAGCGTGGCTGGTTCCGGTCACGATTGCCTCCTCCATGGCGGCCGATAGCTTGTTTTGGAACGGGGTTCTGGCTCCAGCGTTGTGGTTTGCTCCGTTACCGGAGCCAGAACCCTTGCGTGCTAGAGGTTTCTGGCCTTAGCAAAGGTCGCAGCGGGCCCACTGGTACGCGGGCTGTGAGCTGCCCACGTTGGGTCGCTTGGGCTGCGGGTCACCGGTGGCCGCCGTCGCGGGAGTGGCGGTGCCGGCCAGCAGCATCGCCACCGTCACGACCGCTAGGGCGAACTGGCGGCTTCTGGTCCTCGTCGTCACATCGTTCCTTCGGTAGAGGGGTTTGCTCGTCCTTCGTCACCGGCTGCGGCAAAGGATGCTCGCCGCTATCCGGGCAGCAAATCCAAAGAGGACACCAGGGCAGGTGTCGCGGTTGAGACCGTCAGGGTGTGCGGGCCGGATTCCAATCAGTGCCCAGTAGGCGACCTGGCCGGCGATGTGCTCCGCGTACAGAGGGCAGCCAGCGACGGTGATACAGGTGACCCGGACGGTCAACGTGATGTTGGCTCGCCGGGCGGCCACTTCCACAGACATGCGGCCGGTGGTGATGACCGCGTCGTCGGTGATCCTGCCCAGTTGCAGCGGTTTGGCGCCGACAGTGGCGCGGATCGTGTGATCGTGGGCGGCGGTAGCGACAGGGCTGTGCATGCCTGCCCAGCCGTGCACGGTGACCGACAGCGTCATGTAATCCAGGGGTGTCTGCGCTGCCTGGTCGGGCAGGGTTTCCCAGGTGCAGAAGGAGCGGCTTTCGTCGACCATGCCGCTTCGAACGGTGAAATCCGCTGGCCAGAGCGCAGCCCCTGGACTCTCGGTGAGCAGGTCGCAGGCGGTGGTGTACGGCGCGACCGCCGACCACGGCCCAACCAGCCCGTGCTCCTGGACTCGCCAGGCGGCAGCCGGGATCAGCAGGACCAGCATGGCTGCGGTGACGAGCCGCGGCAGGTTGTGCCGCCGCACGGTGATCGACGGGTTCTGGACATGAGCGCAGCCCGCCAGCCGAGCAAGGTTCGCCTCAAACTGCCGGTCCGGCCAGACCGCGCCGGTGAGTATCCACAGCGGCACGGTGCGCCCGTCGCGTCGGCGAACGGTGATCCGCCGTCCGGTGGCAGGCGCCCACACCGTCTCCACTACGGACACATCTGCCCAGGGGACGATAGCCGTCCCGGTGTCGATCCCGGCGTCGGTGAGCGTGACCGGCGTGCGGGGCGTGACGAGGTAGCGCCAGGGCGGGCCGATCACGCTGATGGGCGCGGCCAGGCAGACGGCGATCAGCAGCGTCCAGGCCGTGTCCACCGGCCCCGGCCACGACAGGGTGACGACGACACCGGCCGCGCAGCAACCAAAGATCAGCACCAGCCCCGCAGCACGGTTGGCCAGCAGCAGCCACCTCGGCGCTGGCACCAGCACCTGCACCTGCGCACTGGACGGCGCGGAGGCTAGTGGGGTCTGCGGTGGGGCGGTCGGCGGTGCGGGTGGGGTAGCCATCACTCACCGACCCGCCACGCCCGGCTCCGGTACTGCGCGGCTGCGGGGCTGCCGCCGCAGGACGTGCTCTCGGAGGCTGCACGGTTCATGGAGTAGTCCTCATTACGGGTTTTGGCCTGCGGGGGTGGACTGGTGGGGGTGATGGCCGGGGCCGAAGGGCGCGGCACGGTGTTTGCAGGGATGCGACAGCGCGTTCGGAGGCGTTGAACGAGTTGTCGCTCGCGCTGCGCGCCTTCGGCCCCGGCCGGCCCGCCGGGCCGGGGGATGGGCGGCGGGCGGCCCCGGGGTGTTGGTTAGGTGAGGTTGGGCTGGCGGTTGTGGTGGAGGTAGAGCACGTAGTCCTGAACGGCGGGGAACGGTCCGCGCATGCTTCCGGGATTGCGGAGGAAGACCAGTTCGTAGGCCAACGGCCGGCCGGTGGCGGGGTCGAGGATGAGCAGGTCCCGGGTGGCGCCGTTGCTGCTGTCGACGCTGACAGCGACACCGGGCCGGCCGGCGCGGTCGACGGCGTCGCCGCGCCATCGCAGGTTGCGTTCGTAGAGGACGGCGAGGATCGCGGCTCGCTGGTCGCGGTCCGGTTCGTGCCAGCCGTAGATGTCGGCGGTGGCGCGGATGCCGGCTTGGTCTCCCATCCGCCACGGCTGGACGTCGTTGATCTGGCCGGCCAGGGCGGCGGGATCAGTGCTCAGTGGCGCGCGTATCGCGCCGGGCAGTTCACCGGTGGTGAAGTCCTCGCTGGTGATGGTCGGCTCTGGTACGGCCTGACGGTGGGTGACGACCCGGCCGGAGCGGTCGTCGGCCCGCCACCGGTAATGCTCGAACCGCATCGTCGTCGTGGTGCCGATCCCGTCGGGGCCGACAGTGGTGTCCGCTGCCCACTGCCGTAGCCGAACGAAGACATACCGGCCGCACCCGGGCCGGTCAGGTGGGCTCGCGGTGACTAGGCTGTGCAGGTTCTGTAGGTGCGGGCGGGCTGGCTCGGCGTCGTGGGGGAACTGCACGACGGTCGGTCCGATGGGCTGCTCGATCGGTGCCGGTGCGCCCGGGGTCACGTCAACCTCAGCGGTTGAACAGCCCGTCGGGTAGACGGTGGCGGCCAAGGAGGCCGCAGCGGCATCTGTGAGTGCCGCTGGGCCGCTGGTGCGGCCTACGGCTATGCCGCCGGCCACGCCGAAGACCAACGCGAGGGTCGCCGCCGCCGCTGTCGCGATCACGGCCCTCGACCGCCGGCGTGGTGGTGGTGCCTCAGGTAACAGTCGGTCGGGCGCGGCGGTCGGTTGGCTGTCCTCGTGGTCGTTGCTGGGGATCGGGGCGGTCTGGCTCATCGAGGGTCTCCTGTGGACGGTTAAGGGTCGCGGACTTGGGTGAAGTCCATGAGTGAGGGCGTGTTTGGTAGGCGGGCGTCACGTGTGGGCTGTCGTGGGGACGAGGGCCGGTCTGATCAGGTCGGCCAGCTCGCTCAGCGAGGTGATGACGCATTCGGCTGCGGCGCTCACCCGGGCGTCGTTCGCGGCCAGGAAGCCCTGGACGCCACGGCGGAGCCAGGCAGTACGCAGGCCGGCGTCTCGGGCGGGCCAGATGTCCCGGTCGGGTCGGTCGCCGACGTGCAGGACGGCCGCCCGGTCGCAGCCGCACAGGTCAACGACCCGGTCGAAGAAGCCGCGCCCTGGTTTGCGCACTCCCCATTCGGCGGAGGTAGCGACGGCGTCGGCGGGAAGGTTGAGCTGCCGTAGCAGGTCAGCGGCGACGGCGCTCTGGTTGCCGGCGACCACGATCCGCAGGCCGCGTCCCTTCAGCTCGGCCATCGCCAGGCGCGCGTCGGGGTACAGGTCGCATTCGTCGATGCGTTCGCCTGCGCCGGCGGCCTCACGCAGGCGACGCTCCCGGTCGACGTCGAAGCCTGGCCGGAAGTACGCGAAGATGTCGGCTTCGCCGAGGCCACGTGCGCGGCCCGCGCCCCACACCGTCGAGAACGTGTGTGCGGGCACGCCGAGCCAGTTCGCCCAGGCGGCGGCCTCGCGAGTGTCGTTGAGCACCGTTTCACCGATGTCGAACACGACCGCCTCGATAGTGATCACCTTTGCTCCCAACTCAGGTAGGGCTGCTGCGTACGGGCCGCGGGGGTCAGAGATCGAGCACGACGGTGACGAGCCGGTGGTCGGAGGGGTACGGCAGGCCGGGGTCGGGAATGTGTACCCGGTAGCTGCCCGGGGTGACGTGGGGCTTCATGGCGTCGTTGACCAGCAGCCAGTCGATAAGCAGCGCACCGCACGCGTCGATGCCGTCGTTGACGGTCGGCAGGATCGGCCTGCTGCGGTCGAGTTGCCAGGCCATCTCGGCAACCGCGTGTAGGCCGCAACCGTCCCGGCGCTCCTGGCGGTCCTCGGCCCAGACGCCGATGAGGTAGTCGATCGCGCGGGTGTCCGGCCCCCACCGTCCGTCCGGTCCGCAGACGCCTTTGTGGCTGCGGACGTTGTAGGGAGCGGCCATCCAGTCGCGTTGCGGCAGGTGCTTGCCGGAGGCGGTGGCGTTGAGGTCACCGCCGCCGATCACCGGCAAGCTCTGCGCTCCGGTGCGGCTTGCCCGCCGAGCCTCTTCGAGCCGAACATCGCCGGACAGCGGTTCCCAGTGGTGGACCCAGGCCAGGAATTCGGTGCGGTCGGCGGCGTTCGGTGCGCTGCCGCGCACAGCGAACCGGGCGATGTTGCGCTGGTCGTCGTAGACGCCCGGATCGTCTTCATTCCACCAGCGGCGCAGGACCAACACGTTAGGGTTGTAGAAAATGGCCGGCGGCAAGGGTCCACGCGCCATACTGCCGATCTCGACCACGTACGGGACACCGAGCTGGTCCGACAGCGCCTCAGCCGCGGCGTACTTGGCCTGTCCCGCGTGGTCTTTGTAGTTCTTCGCCTCACAGAACAAGATCAACGCTGGATGGGAGTCCACGTCGGCGAAGGCCCGTCGAAGGTTGGCGAATTCGTACACGCCGTCGACGGTCCGGCCGCCGTCCTCATAGTTGAACAACGCAACCCCGACACGGGCCACAAAAGCTCCTTCAGGTTCTGCGATTTCGTCCGGTGCGGTCATGGACTAGGGGTTGGCGGTGACCGGTTGGTTTATCTGATGCCGCCTGGTGTTGGAACAGGGGGCGCCAGCGATCCGGCCGGGCGCTGCCGGGCATCGCCTGCTATCCGCCGTAGTTCGTTCGTGGTTCCACCGAGGGTGTCCACGTGCAGCCCTTCCTCCTCGATTACCGATAGCAGCGCCATGACCGGTGCTTGGATTCGGTTGCGGCAGAAGGTGGTCTCGGTGGCTTCGAGTTGGCCATGCTCGAACCACCGTTTGGAGGCGGTGCATCCGCCGCCGCAGTAATCCCAGAACGAGCAGCGGCTTTTACAGTTGGCGAGCCCGGTGGCGAACCGGCGAACGTAGTCCACGTTTCTGACCTGCTCCATGATCTTGGGCAGCGGTGTGGTCAATACGTTTCCCACGACGAAGTTGCCGTATTCGGGTGCGGGTGCGCCAGCGAGTTCGGGTCCTGCTACAACGACGTCGCCGTTGAAGGCGATGGTGGGTATGAGATCCAGCCGCAGGGCCGGCTCCTGGTATTTGAGGAAGCGTGCGATGTCCGCGATCTCGCGGACACGCAGGCCGGGATTGGAGCGCAGGTACGCGATCACTTCCCTCCAGAACGCCACCGCCTGATCAAAGGTGACCGTTGGCCGGTCTCGGTCACAGTTCGCGTTGTCGCGCTCCTCGAAAAGGAAGCCAACCGCGGCGGCTATTTCGCCCAGGAATCCGAGCAGTTCTTGCGGACGGTCAACGGTCGCCGCGGTGACCACGGTGAGAACCGTGACTGGGATTTTGTGAGCCTTCAGCAGTGTGATGCCTCGCATCGCCCGGTCGAAGGTGTCGCGTCGCTGCCAGTCGCGGCGGGCCGAGTTCATTGCCCCCGGGCCATCGATTGAAACGCCGACCGCTATGCCATATTCGGCGAACAGGTCACACCACTGATCGTTGATCAGGGTGGCGTTCGTCTGCACGGAGTGCGTGATCACACCGGACTGGCGCAGCGCCTCGAACGGAGGCAGAAGCTGTTGAAAATAGGCGCGGCCAGTCGCCAGCGGCTCGCCGGCGTGCCACCCGACCACAACGTGCGGCGCGCCTTGCGCCGCGATCCCATGCGCGACAGCTTCAGCGACCTCGACTGGCATACGGTTGATTCGGTCTCGCCCCGGCAGGTAGCAGTACGCACAGTCGATATTGCAACGTGTGGTCGGCTGGACCAGTACGATGCCGAACCCGTCCGTTAGGGAGTCGAGAAGTTCCACCGCGCTGTCACTTATCCCAACTGACAAAAGGAGAGTCCTTGCCCCACTGCGAGAAGCTGGGTTCGCCGCCTTTTGCCCTATTGAGACCTAGCTCCAGTTGCCCTTCGAGGAGTTCCTCAACCGTCATACTGGCTTCCAGGATTCGGCTGACCACTACGGTCGTGGGGGGAGTCATTTGTTGGCATTCCTCATCTATGGCGGGTGTTCTTATACGGTGGTGGCTAGTGGGGATGGTTGGGGCTTCTGTTTGCCTGTCGTCCGGGGTCGGGGGTGGCGTCGGGCTCGGACGCCACCCCCGACAGGAGGCGGCCATCATGGGGTGGTCGGCGTCTGCCGGTACCCCTTGTTGGTTCTGGGGTGATGCCGCCGGCATCACCGGCCCGGGTTGCCGCGGTTGTCAGTGGTTCTGCGTGGGGCGCCACATGCGGTAGAGGTGGGCGACGGCGGACACCTCGATGACCGGTGGGATCATGTCGGTGTAGCCGTGCCGCCGGTACAGCTTGCGGTTCTGCTCGCTGGTGGCCTCCAGATAAGCGGGGACGCCCTCGGCATCCAGGCGGGCGTGGGTGTGATCCATGAGGGCGCTGCCCAGGCCCTGGCTCCACCGGTCGGGACGCACCGCTAGGAACAGCAGGTGCCAATGCGGGTCGGTCGGGTGGCGGGCTTCCATCTGCCGGTCGAGGTGCTGGAAATGGTCCAGGTGTTCACCGGCCAGCTCGGCCAGGCGCTTGTCGTAGTCCTCGGGTTCGCTCGGCGCGCCGGTGCGGTCGAACCAGACCGCGGCGGCAGCGCCGTCGGCGGTCATGACGACCTGGCCGGCGCCGCCGATGGCGTGTTCGACATACAGGCGGTACCAGTCCCGCGTCACCGGCCGGCGCAGGTCCGGGTCGGGCACCAGGAAGTGGATGACGTCGATGTGGTCGAACGAGTCGGCGATCAGGTCGGCGACATTGTCGATGTCGGCTTCGCCGGCGGTGCGCAGGGCCGGGACGGTGGTCATCGTGGTCCCTTTCGGTTAGAGGACGGCGGACAGGCCGGAGGCGGTCGCGCTGCGAGTGCCGCGCCCGATGCCGTCGTAGACAGCCGGATTCCTGCGTTTGAGAATCAGACCCCAGCCGGTACCGGCCGCGAAGATCACCAGGTAGGCGATAGGCACGACGCGGGCCGGGCCGGTGCCAGGCTCGACGCCGAACAGGGCAGCCAGGTTGTCCACAGCCAGGTAGGTGACACCGAGCAGGATCACGCTCGCGACAAACGGCGCGATGAGCCGCTGCCACAAGTTCTCGCCGCGCGCATCGCGGGCGAAGTAGGCGATGACGGCGATGCTGGTCAGGGTGTAGAGCAGCAGAACACCAAGACCGCCAGCCGTGGAACCCCAGTAGAACAGCTGAACCAGTGGATCCCAGCCGGCGAGCGCGTACATGGTGAGCACGACGAAGGCGAGCCCTGTTTGAGCCAGGGAGGCGTTGCGGGGCGCGCCTTTGATGGTCGTGCGGCCGAAGACTCGGAACAGGACGCCTTCACGGCCCAGGGCGAAGGCGTAGCGGGTGATGGCGTTGTGGAACGCCAGCAGGGCAGCGATCAGGCCGGTGCCAAGCAGGATCTTCCCGACAGTCACGGCGGACCGGCCGAGCACGGTGGCAGCCTCGTTGAAAAAGAGGTCGGCGCCTTCGGCGGTCGCGCGGTCGATGGGCTGCGGGCCGGCGGCGGAGATCTGGACCCAGGACGCGAGCATGTAGACCGCGCCGATCGTGCCGATGGTGACGTAGGTGGCGACCGGGATGGTCCGCCGGGGGTCTTTGGACTCCTCGATGTAGACGACCGACTGTTCGACACCGGCGAACGAGGTCGCGCCCAGGACGATGAAGACGCCGAGCATCGGCCCGGACAGGTCGCTGACGTTCATCGCGGCGGCGGAGAAGGCGAAGCCGGGGGCGAGCGCGATGACGACGCTGTAGACCACGACGAGCACGGTCTCGGCGATGACCAGGAAGACCAGGACGTAGCCGGACAGCTTGATCTCGTTCGCGCCCAGGAAAGCGACCAGCATCCAGGCGAGGAAGGCCGGGATGTACCAGGGCACGTCGAAGCCGACCCAGGAAGTGAGCAGCGGGGCGCCGATCGCAGCGCCGAACGCGCCGTAGCAGCAGAGCTGGAAGCTGCAATAGGTGGCCAGCGCGCCCCACGAGGTGCCCACACCCAATGGGCGTCCGATGCCGGCGGCGACATAGGCGTAAAACGCGCCGGCATTGGGGATGTGCCGGGCCATCGCCAGGTACCCGACCGCGTAGATCATCAAGATCCCAGCGACGGCGGCGATCGCGATGGGGAAGCCGATCAGGCCGGTCGCGGCGAGCGCCAGGGGGACGACGAGCGTGATGACGGTCAGCGGCGCCACCGATGAGGCGATGGCGGAGCCGATCGCGAACGGGCCGAGCCGGTTGCGGGCCAGCGCGTTGGACACGCTGGTCGCCTCGGCCAAGGGGATGGATGTTGCGGACACCGTGGGTTCCTCCGAAAAGGGTGACAGGGATGGGGCGGCACTAGCGCATGGCTGCCTCGCCGACGGCTGCGTCCGCGGCTTTGAGCAGTTCGCGCGACATGGGATCCAGCCCCATGCCGAGCTGCCGCGTCAGTAGAGATCGCTCCTCGGGGGCCAGCGTGGACAGTGCATAGTGGTGCAAACCCGTGACCAGGAACAGCCCCGCGAGGAGCAGTTCGGACGTGGTCAAGGCAAAGTTGCGCTGCAATGCGGCGCTGATAGCGTTGGCCGGATTTCCGGAGGCGACGGAGTCGTACGGCACGTAACGCACCTTCGTGCCACCCAGCAGCCTGCGGCGCTCATCGAGCCGGATCAGACCCGTCCGCGAAAGCCGGGCGATGACCCGATCCTCGGCGCGTTTCGCGTAGGCGAGATACGACATCCACTCGCGCAGATCGTGCCCCTGCCTGCGGTGCCGGTGCTCATCCTGCGCCTGCGGCGGCCATACCCGGCCACTCTGTGCCGCTGGCAGCCTGCCCCAGATCTCTTCGGCCGCTCCCGATGCGCGTGCTCGCCCCCGGGCCGTTGGCGGTGGCAGCGGGGGACGGCTCTGCTCCTCTGAAGCCATCTTGGTCAGCAGCGGGGCCAGCGCCGGATCGTCAGGCAGATCGGCGTTCGTGCGGAACAGTTCGCCCTGCCGCAGTTCGCAGTACCGGTACTGGCCGAGTTCGGCGAGCAGACCGGTGGCCAATCCGACCGCCAAGGGCCAGTCACCGATGTGGGGCCTGCCGTCAACGCTGTCGTGCGCCGCCAGCCACAGGTTGTCAGTGAGCCTCGTTGGCACCGCTGACGGCATGGCGGACTCCTTTCTCAGACATCGAGATACGTCCCCCGGTTGGGCTGACCACCGGGCGAGGCTCGGAAGCCCTGTGCCCTAGCTGTGCGGGCCTCTGCCCCATGCGCGGTCGTTCGGTGATGCCGCCGGC